>JADJII010000008.1:0-224196 GCA_016707075.1 Candidatus Egaibacter danicus | reverse complement strand
TGGCCTCCTTGAATATGTCGTAGCCCCTCAATACTTCATCAGCGCCTTCGCCAGTCAGCACAACTTTAGCTCCGCGCGAGTGGACCAGTCCCGACAGCAACATCATCGGTACCGAGCGGTTCGCAGAATGGGAGTTTCCGTGTGCCAGATTGCTCGCGGAAATTCCTCGCCGATATTGGACTCGGTGCATTGCACCTGATAATGTGGCACGCCAAGATGCTCAACCATCCGCAATTGATGGGTGCCTTCATCCAACTGAGCATTGTCGAACCGAATGGAATAGGTGTCCGGCTGGATGCCATTGGCATGAACCAATGCAGCCAGTACGGATGAATCCAGGCCGCCCGACAAATAGGTCCCTACCGGTACATCGGCTCGAAGGCGAATACGGGTGGCATCACTCAAAAGTGCTCTTAACTCGTCAGCCTGTTCTTCCACAGAAGTCCGGTGGTAGTCTTCAGTAGTCGGGTAGGTCCAATCCCAATAGGGCTGGCGACGTACTAATCCATCCTGCGCTATCAGCATTTCCCCGGGGGGAAGTTGGCGAACCCCCTCGAACATGGTGGTATCACTTACAGTGGACCAAAATGTCATGACCTGGTCCAGGGCGACTGGATTGAGTGCAGGCGTATGGCCCATTACAGGAAGCAAGGCTTTTATTTCTGAAGCAAACAGCAGTCGACCCTGTTGTTCAGAAAAAAATAAAGGCAGGACACCGGCTCGGTCGCGGCACAAAATCAATTGGCGCAGGTTTTGATCCCACAGCGCTATGGCGAATTGACCATTGAGATGTTGTACGAAGCCTGTGCCGTACTGCTCGTACAGATGCACTATTACTTCAGTATCGCTGTTGGTATAGAAACGATGCCCCTTCCGTTTCAGTAGTTCGCGCAACTCGATGTAGTTGAATATTTCACCGTTGAACACGACCCAAACGGTTTTGTCTTCGTTGTGAATCGGTTGGGCACCTCCGGCGATATCGATGATGCTGAGCCTGGCATGGCCAAGACCGATAGCTCCGTCCATTCGAAAGCCGTCGCCATCGGGGCCTCGATGACGCAGAGTCTGCACCATGCAGACCAACTCCTCACGTCGAGGCAAGTCTCGGGAGGTGAGTGCCAATATTCCTGCAATTCCGCACATAAAAGGAGGCCTACGGCGTTGAAATATGTCGGACCATTTGACAATTGATTTTGATTGTTTTATATATAAAAATCAGCAGCTGTTTGACAACAGTATGCGGCATAAACAGGAATGATGCAGTCTTTCATGGGTTCAACTTGAGGGCGTTTCATGTCGCGCGAATTTCAAAGGATTACCGGAGTTGACTCCGTGCGTTTGCTTGCAGTTATAGCTGATAGTTATCCATGCTGCTGTGTTTCGTGACCCGGTGCTCGAAAATCAAATGGGGCAGTTCAATATTTTTGGTGTCATACTGAATCAATTGGCGCGCTTCGGAGTGCCATTTTTTTTTACCGTGTCGGGCTATTTTTGGGGTTTGAAAATACATGGTGGTATGCCTGAGGTTTTGGTGGCGAAGCAAATCTTCAAGAGGATTTTGCTGATCCTCGTTTTTTGGTCTCTCGTTTATTTGTTGCCCTACAACATGGCCTCCATGCTTCAATACGGCCCACTTGGCCCCCTGAAAGTCTGGTATTGGCATGTGCGGGAACTGGCCGCAAATCCACTCCTTTTATTGTTTGAGTCAACCAGTCAGCACTTGTGGTTTCTGATTGTGTTAAGCTTGGGCCGTCGCGATATCGACAGCATTCATCTACCTGCGTGTTGGAAAAGCCCGATTGCTGTGGCAACGGGCCTATGTCTTCGGAATTCTTGCGCTTGCTTATCTAAAACGCCCGTGGGTCTGGAGATTGGCTTCGTACACACTTACCGGCCCCTTTTTTGGAACGATATTTTTTGTAACTGGATACATGATGTCTGGCTGGTCGCCACGTGAAAGCTGGTTCAAGATTGGGGTCTCATTGGTCGTGGCAGGATTTGCATTCCACTTTGCCGAAGTCTATTGGCTTTGGCGCGATTGGCAGATTCGTCCTATTCACCACTATGTCTTTGGCACCTGGTCTATCGGAGTGGGTGTCGCAATGGCTGCACTTTCGAAAGGATCGCCATTCCGTTCAGAATCAATGGCGGGATTAGGGCGACTGGCGTTGGGAATATATTTAATTCACCCCATCTTTTTGGAAAACCTTGTGAATTTAAGAGTGTTTCTAAAGAACCCACTTTGGGACCTAGTCTATGTAGCGGTATCTCTGGTGTTGTCGATAGCGTCAGTTCGGGCGATGAGCAAACATGATTTCCCGGAGCAAGGTCTGATTTAGCTCGATGAGAAACGTCGGGTTTCAGGCATTGAGTTTGCGCCGAAGGTGGCAGTTTGCGTCAGATCCCCTGGACCAGTTTCTTCACAAGCGCGGGATAACAGATCCATGCCCTTGTCCCAAGCCAGCGCCAGGTCAGTGAAGAGTTGGGTTGAATCGAACGGACGACCAGAATTCACTGCCCTTGCCCCCTTGAGGATCAAGGCCTTATTGCCTTGGGCTATGGCGCCGAAGCATTCGGCAGGAGCAATCAACGCGGGATGACCGAAACCCGCAAGCCAGCGAAGGTTCGATGCGGACAGATCAAATGCAGCACCAGTCTGCCGGATGGATGCGAAAGCCCAAGCATGGTAATGGGGCAGACCACATGCCTGCAACTTTGGCAAGTCCTGCATAAAACGTTCACCAAACCGACGAAATGGGTTGGACACTGGTCGTCGGTCAAGATGGCGTTTCAGCAAGCCCCACGACCGTGCAGCCAGCTCGGCATGCGGGCGCCTCACTAGCCTGTCAATGCGCACCAGCTCGGCAAACAGTGGCAAGAATGTGGGATCCGGAGCAGTGTCAAGACGGAACAATTGCGTGAAGTCGTCGCCTGAAAGCTCAAAGTAACCAGCATTGTGAAAATAGCCCGCGACGCTTGTCCAGGTCCAGACTCGCCAGCAAGATGGTAGTTTTTGAATGCTTGATGCGGTAGTCCGTACCTGCCGTGTCTGGCAGCCAAAATGCGTCCGCTTCCGTACTGATGAATTTGCCGGCGCTTAATTGCTCTACGGCATGCTCAATCAATGGGCGCCAGATAGTCAGTTCCTGAACATCGATGCCATACAAATCTCGCAGTTCTTCGAGTGATGGTTTGAAAAACGTCCACTGATCGCCCTCAAAGTCCACTGCAAGCGTAAACGGCAACATCGCCAAAGGTTCCAGACCGAGCGCGTGAATGAACTCGATCCACAAGTCTCCGTAGCAGTTTTTTTCTACCCAAACCGCTTCGTCGCCGTGGAGGCGGTGGCGCAAATAATTACCAGCGCTGAGCCCTGGCAACGCCTCTATCCGACTCATGGCCAGAGTTGGGCCCGCACAGTGCTTGGCCAGGTTGTGGGGTCGAAGCCATGCGCCTTGATCAGTGACAACGTTACACGCTCAAGGCCAAAGCCCAGGCAGGCTGTATGCGCCACAGATTCATCAGCATTTCGAATGCCAAATTTGGAACTGAAGTGATCCTGGTGCCAGTTGAATGAACAAATTGCGGTAGGTTTTTCAATCGAGATGACGGGGACCAATATTTCAAATTTCAGGCGCTGATCCACCTGATTCGCGGCCATCATCTTGCCAACACGGCCGAAAAACGGATCCGATGCAACATCACTCTGGACCGGCAATCCAAGCCCTTTTAGCAGTTCAAGCCCGCGTAACAGCCAGGCGTCGCGCCATGCCACCACATCATCGGGCTTGCCCACACGAATGAACTCCCGCATGCGAAATGCCTGCAGACGGGTAGGCTCATCCGAGGGTTCGTGTCGGTACACCCAGTTGAGCACGGTCACCAACCTCCCGCCATTAGGCAGCAAACCACTGAAAGTTGGGTATACCGGATAGCAGGCGGCGGGGGTCAGCATCACCTCGGTGATATCGAGCAAGTCTTCCCAGCGTTCACCACCATGAACACGCGCAGACAGCTCACGGGCTTGAGCTTCATTGCCAAAAAAACTGTGCACAGAACCCGCCAATTGTGGGAAGTTATCCATGTATCCCACCTTCTCAATAAGCGCACGAGGAAGGATTGGCGGAAACATCAGCTCTTCAGCACCATCGGGTGCGGCAATTCGGGTCACAAGTTCATTGAATCGACGTAGTATGTCTTCAAAGACTGGGCCACGACCGTACCCCCCCTTGATGCCGGTGGGAATAATCAGCCCATGCTCAACCAGACCAGCGTAGAAGGTCTCAATATCGTATGAAATGGTCATGGCGCATCCTTGAAAACGAGCAGCATGGAAGCGCTCTTGGCTGCGATTCGGTCGTTCGAGATCATCAACGAAGCCGACAGTGAATCGCGATACTGGCGCCCCAGACTGAACGGGCTATCATTTTTGTAGCCCAGAATGCCAACAATCTGGAGAGCGCGATGCACAATCTGGGGCGCGGCTTCCGAACACGAGATTTTCAGGTTGTTGAACCGCAATGCCCATCCAATGGTCAGTAACTCTTCCTGCCCTGCTGCAGTCGGCGCAAGCGCATCGAAATCGGTTGCAGCTGATTGCCAATTTTGCTTCATGGTCTGCAGCTGCATGGACACTTCCGCCAGTCGCGTTGCAGTTGGAGGAACCGTTCCCGGCTTCTGGCGTGCCTGGCCGCGCACAAAGTTGGCTGCCTTGCCAACCGCATCGGCAGCGATACCCCACCAAAGCGACGCCCACAGAATGTGAGAAAAAGGGACCATGGTTTGTGCGGAGCTATCGGCATAGGAGCCTGGGAGAATTTGATGCTCTGGCCCGGATGATTCGAGCCTGAAACCCGGGCTGACGGTTCCACGCATACCCATGGTGTCCCAGCTGGTCGTTTGTGTGAGGGTGCAGTCTTCTTTCTTGACGAGTACCAGCACCTGATCGCTCGCCGATGCGTCGGCATCTCGGCGGCAGGTCACCAAAATGGCGTCGGCATGGGCGCAATAGGAACCGGTGGTGGCATCCTTGTTCAGAAAAAAAATTGTCCATTTCGACGCTCAACGGCGCAAATGCTGGAACGTGTGTCGCCATAGGTTCCTACTTCTGAGGTAATTGACGCCAACACATATTGGTGCTGAACGAGATCACTCAGGTAGCTCCGGAAAAAATCACTTTCCAGGCCGTGGCGTGCGATGCAACCCAGCTGGATGTAATGCATGGCCAGCACCATGCCACAGGAGCCGCAGGCTTGGGACAATGTGGAGCACAACTGGGCCAACTCCAGCATGCCACACCCTGCGCCGCCAATCTCACGGGGAACCGCTGCGGACAATACGCCAGCAGCGCGCAAAGCTTCGACGGTTTCAGATGGAAAACGGGACCTGGCATCAACATCAGCTGCGTGTTGGGCTGCCACCTCACCGGCAATTTTTCGTGTTGCCTCTATCAGGCCAGCAAAATTTTGATCAGGCCGCATCAATTGTGGATTCATATGGCTGCTTCTCCTTGTTTGAATTGGATAATACTGCGCGCCCAGCGATGGATGTGCGTGCCACGACCGGTTTTTTTGGATTCTGTGCAGTAATGCACACTGAATATGGAGAGTATTGAATCACCCAATCTAGAATATCTCCATGACGCTTGGTCCTTTGCGCTACCGCTGCCTTTTCGGCCAAACTTCCGGCAAGCTTGCGCGTAGGGTTTGATTTGGTTCAAATCAGCCGTATCGCAGGTTCGATTGAGCAATTTGGCAATCGATTCACGCATCGGCTATTCACGCAAGGCGAGCGGGATTACGCTCATAGTGGTGAAGGTCTGTACGCTGAGAGGCTGGCTGCACGCTTTGCGGCCAAAGAGGCAACCATCAAAGCCCTTCGACTCAGCGAAGCAGGCATAGGATGGCGGGAAATTGAGGTCTGCAAACTTCAAGATGGCGGCTGTGCGGTGGCCTTGCATGGCCGCACAGCAGAGCTTGCAAAAGGCATGGGTTTGGACCAGATTGCGCTGAGTTTGAGTCATGATGGAGACTATGCAGGCGCCTTTGTGACCGCCCTTTGCCGGTCACCTGACCCGACTTCACTTATTTGACATGTACAACTTATTCCTTGACTAGATACTGCCCATGAACACTACTGAAAAAGTTGAAGCCCAGATTCGGACTGTCCTTCGGGACCATGGCCGGCTGAACAAAAACGGAGCTGCTGGATTCTGATACAGACCTCTACCAGGCGGGCATGACGTCGCACGCAAGTGTCAATGTCATGCTGGCGCTGGAGGGGGCTTTCGATGTCGAGTTTCCGGACCATATGCTCAAACGCAACGTCTTCAACAGCATTCAATCCATCCGCTCTGCCTTGAGTGAGTTGACGACCACCTGAGGCCACCCATGAACACGCCGGCGCGGGCGTCAGCCATCACAGGCGTGAGCCGCTTCTGGAGAATTGGTACATCTGTGCTACTCCACCGGCAGGCGTAGTGCAATCTGTGCCGCATGCAGCGTGTGAATGGACCTCCATTGTCAGGTTGGCGCCAGCCGCAGCAGCGTTGCGGGAGCTCAAACAATGGTCTATTGACGAGCCTGCAAGGCGCTTTGATGCGCAGGACTGGTGGTTTCGGCTGGCGTTTGATGCGCCCGAAGAAAGCACTACAGAACGCACTATTTTGGGGTTTGATGGACTGGCGACAGTTGCGGAGGTATGGCTGAATGGCAAGGCGCTGTTGACCAGCACCAATATGTTTGTTGCACACGAATGCGATGTGAGTAACACCCTGAAAGCTAAAGACAATGAGCTGGTGATTCGATTCCTTGCTCTGGACGCACAACTGGCGGTTCGGCGCACGAGACCCCGGTGGCGTGCACCCATGATCGAACATCAGCAGTTGCGCTGGTTCCGGACAACCTTGCTCGGCCGCACCCCCGGGTGGTCGCCTCCTGCCGTTGTGGTTGGCCCATGGCGCGACATATGGCTTGAGCGACGCAGCCTCCTTGATGTGAGGCGCATAGCCCTACAGGCGAGCGTTCAGGGATCTGTTGGGGTTGTCAAATGCCATCTTGAGGCAGTGGCCCTCGATTCCCGGGCTGTTGAGTCTGTTTACCTGCAACTGGAGCGCCATTCACTCGTTGTTACTCATCAAATGTCACGCAGCGCTGCTGTAGATGACTTTGCTGGCGAGCTGCGGATCAATGATGCGGACCTGTGGTGGCCCCACACCCACGGTGAGCCGGCGCTGTACAGAGTCACTTTGAAAGTGCGAATGGCGGGCGTTGCAGGGGACGTAATTGTTGATCTGGGCCGAGTTGGGTTTCGCACTATCGCGCTGGATACAGCCAACGGGAATTTCTCCCTTCGGTGAATGGCGTGCCGGTTTTTGCCGCGGCGCCTGCTGACCCCACTGGACCCAGTGACCTTGCGCTCTTCTGCCACCGATTGCCGTGCCGCTGTTGCACAGGCGCGCGTGGCTGGCATGAACATGCTTCGCGTAGCCGGCACCATGGCCTATGAAGACGATCACTTCTTTGATGCTTGTGACGAACAAGGCATGCTGGTGTGGCAGGATTTCATGTTTGCCAATATGGACTACCCTGGCGATGATGCCGCCTTTATGGCATCCGTAACGGTTGAAGTGCGCCAGCAACTTCAACGCCGACAGGCCGCCGCTAGTCTGGCTTTATTGTGTGGCAACAGCGAGGTAGAGCAACAGGCTGCCATGTGGGGCGCGTCGCGCGAACTCTGGCGATCAACCCTATTTGATGACACTCTGGCCCAACTTTGTAACGAGCATGCCCCCGGCACGCCGTATTGGCCTTCCAGTGCCCACGGAGGTACTTTCCTCATCAGGCAAACGAGGGCACTTCATCGTATTACGGTGTGGGCGCGTATTTGCGAACCCTCGACGATGCGCGGCGATGCAACCTGAAGTTTGCGACGGAGTGCCTGGCCTTTGCCAATATTCCCGCCACTTCCACCCTTGAGCGGATGCCTGGCGGTTTGGCAACGCGCGTGCACCATGCGGGCTGGAAGGCACGAAGCCCGCGCGATCTGGGTGCGGGCTGGGATTTTGACGATGTGCGCGACCATTACATGGCTACGACCTTCAACGTAGATCCACAGAAGTTGCGCTATGCGGATCATGACCGTTACCTGACGTTGGGTCGCATGGCCACGGGCGAGATGATGGCGGCCGCGTTTTCAGAATGGCGCCGACCTGGTTCCTCTTGCCGGGGTGCCATGGTTTTGTTCTTGCGCGATTTGTGGGCCGGAGCCGGCTGGGGGTTGATCGACGACTCCGGCGTGCCAAAGGCCTGCTACCACTATCTCAAACGGGTGCTGCAACCACTCAATGTGCTGCTTTCAGACGAAGGCGGGAACGGGCTTTTTGCGCACATTGTCAATGAACTTGGTGAGAGTCAGCAGGTCGAGCTTGAGATAAACGTCTGGCGCGAAGGTGACGTTTTGGTTGCAAAGGGACAAAGAAAATGGACGATGCCGGCGCACAGCAGTCAAAGTTTGTCATGCCTGGATTTGTTCGAGAATTTCATGGACTTGACCTATGCCTATCGGTTTGGACCGATGACTTGTGACGCGGTGGTGGCAACACTTCGTAGTCAAGAGGGAAAGAATCTGGCACAGGCTTTTCATTTTCCTGGTGGCATGAGCAATCAGCGGGAAATCGATATTGGTTTAAGTGCGCAGGCGACCATGGTGGACTCACATACCGCAGAAGTGACAGTGCGTACCAGGCGTCTGGCGCAAGGTGTGCACTTTGACGTACCTGGATTTCAAGCTGATAACGAGTTTTTCCATATGGAACCACACAGCGAGATTCGCGTCTTGCTTCGAGGTACCAGTGGTCGTGCACTGTCCGGAAACGTTCTTTCGACCAATTGGGCGAAATATGCGTCCATTGCTGCGGACTTCTTTCAAGCTGCAGCCGATGCAGGGAGGGCATCGAAATGAAAGGCTTCCTGCGCGCTAGGTAGCGACATTTGCTTCGCGTCGTCTTGCGACATACAGCAATGAAACGCTGTTGACACCAAGATCTTTTGTGTCCAATATTTTTCCAAACCGATCAATGACGTCTAGAAGCGTGAAGCCAGCTTCGGTTAACTGGCGCCGTTGTGAATGGTGATCAATGAAATAGAACAACAAAGAGAAATCGTGACCTATGTCATTGTGTATTTCATATTCCGAAGCGGATTGAAATCTGGGTTGCAGCTGCCGAAAATTCTTCATCTGTTGGCGATAATGACGCCAATACGATAACTGAGTGAGAGGATTTCGTGAGCGATTTAGTTTGGGTATCGATTGTGCGACGTCGCTCCCAGCGCGTCGATTATGCGACGAGAAAGCAAACAGTCCACCTGGTCGCAACACGCGTCTCACTTCACTGAGCACCGTTAGTCGGTCTAAGTGTGTAACCGCATCAATGACGTTATTTGGTGCAAATACAAAATCGAAGGATTGATCCGCCAAGGGCTGCAATACGCGCATATCCAGCACACGCACTTCAATTTCCGGCAAAGTTTGTTTCACATACTGCACCATCGGCTCCGAGTAATCCACGCCGACGTAGCGCTCGCAGACGGATGCCAGGATTTTCGTCGTGCGTCCTGTTCCGATTCCGATATCAAGCACGGCACGCCCCATGAAGGCAGGCTGGTGTCTCAATAACGCGATGGATTCTGCAATGTCAAGACCCTGACGGGATAATGATCCGTTATGTCGGCGGATTGGAATACAGCGGAATTAATGCGATCATGCTCAAGCGCCTGTTTCGCAGTATCTAAAATTGCTGGGTTCATAAAGCCCCTTTTTCATTCTTTTAACTTTACTGCATCAGGCTAGGCAAGTCCACCGATGGCATCTATCGATTCGCCGCCGAACAAGCCCCCAATAAAATGTTCAGGCCTTTGATTCCATGAAACAACAAAGTTATTCCAGAACCGGTTCTGCAAGGGTATTCAGAAGAGAGTGCGGGCGTGAGCTCGTCAATCAGTTGAACTTGGATGAAGTGACCACTCAAATAAAAATTGTGGACCAATCATGACCGCTCTGCCTGTCGACCTGTCTTATGTTACCCGCGTCAATAGGCAACCCCTTTATTTCGCTTCCAACGATTCGACGCTGTTCGGTTGGTTGCATGTGCCGCGGGAATCGCAGGCTGGCGATTTCGGCATGGTGCTGTGTCCACCTTTGGGTATCGACTATGTAAATACCTATCCGGCGCTGCGCCACCTTGCGGACCGGCTGGCTGCGCGAGGTATTCCGGTGTTGCGCTTCGACTACTCCGGTACCGGCAACTCGTCCGGTTTCGACTTCGATGGCGAACGCGTCAAACACTGGATTCGTGATATTCGCAGTGCGAGCGAAACGTTGCAGCACGTGACAGGATGCGCACGCACCGGATTGTTTGGCGTGCGTATCGGGGCATTGCTGGCGACAGCAGCTGCGCATGAACATCCCGTGGACTGTCTGGCACTCTGGGGGCCGGTAACGCGGGGGCGAGCCTATATGCGTGAAATGCGCGCCATGTATCTGACCGGGGAAGGGCCGCAAGCCGATGTGCTTCCGGAAGGCAGTGCCATCGAAGCGGGTGGATTCGTTTTTTCAGCGCAAACAGTGCAGGATCTTTCGGGCCTGACCCTTGAGCAGTTGCAGCCGAATGTATCGCATGTTTTGTATGCTGCGCGCGACGATTTGCCAGCCGATCAATCGATACCGGCCAGCTGGGTGAGCGGAGTGAGACGAGCAGAAGCCCGTACGTTGCCGGGATTCTCCGGCATGCTGGTGTCGCCCCATAACTCGCAGTATCGCTATCCACATTCGGCATTGCTCGCTTGGGAGAAATGGATTGTGGATTGCGAGCTTGCAACGCCGGAAAAGCCGGCCACCACTTCTACCGTGCCTGTCGAGCAGCGCACGTATGCTGAATTTCGTGGCGACGCGAGCGTCACTCAAGCTGACGTGAGGGAGTCAGTTTTTCGGTTTGGAGAAGACAGTACGCGGTTTGCGTTGATTTCCGAGCCACTGCACCCCACCAAGTCGCAAACCCCGTGGATCGTGCTGTTGAATTCTGGTGCGCTCCATACAGCGGGGCCCAACCGGGTTTACACGCTTCTGGCGCGCTCGCTTGCCCGAGCCGGCATGTATTGCGTCCGCATGGATTTCCCCGGGGTCGGCGACAGCGTCATTGCACCTCCGGAGATAGAGAACCGCCCGTATCAACCGTCCAATAGTGATGAAATTGCATCGCTTCTGACTGCGTTGCAGAAGGAGCGCGGTGCGCATCAATTTGTGCTGTGTGGGCTATGCTCGGGTGCGTTTGCTTCCTTTCACGGCTTGCTGGATCTGAAACAATTGCCCATTGTCGAGGGCGTGCTCATCAATCCACTCACGTTTTACTGGAAAGAGGGCATGTCACTGGACGAACCTCCCCCCGCTGCGCCGGACGCACAAGTGCAAATCGAGCACCTCAATCTCTGGCAATACTACCTGGGCCGGATGCGCGATCCGCGCAACTGGAGAAATCTTCTCACCGCGCGTTCCGACACGAGGCAACTGCTTGTGGCCATGTTTCATCGGATACGGCTCGCCGTCAGCGAGCGATTGGGCATTCAGTTCAACCGGGGAGCAGTCGCAAGAGACGAGCCACTCACGCGCGATATACGTGACATTGTTGACTCGGGGCGCAAGCTGGCATTCGTGTTTGCACGCTCAGACCCTGGATACGGTTTGCTGATGGCACATGCCGGTGCCGAAGTGCGCCGGTTACAGCGAAAGAAACGCCTTGCGATCTGGTTTATCGACGGAACCAATCACACGTTTGCCAACGGTGGTCCTCGCAAGGAATTTATCCGATCACTCGTAGAGTATTTGAGGCAAACATATCGCCCGCGCCCATGAGCGGTACTTAACGTCCATACAAATCATCAAAACGGACAATATCGTCTTCGCCCAAATACGATCCTGATTGCACCTCAATCATCTCAAGCGCCACACGGCCCGGGTTTTCAAGACGGTGGGTCGTTCCGAGTGGAATAAAAGTGGATTCGTTCTCAGATAGCAGGAAGGTCTCTTCACCTCGCGTCACTTTGGCTGTTCCGCTCACCACGATCCAATGCTCGGCACGATGGTGGTGCATCTGCAAGGACAGAACCCCCAGTGGTTTGACAACAATGCGCTTCACCTGGAAGCGCTCACCCGCGTCCACGCCGTCATACCAGCCCCACGGGCGAAACACCTTGCGGTGAATATGGCCCTCGGAACGGCCTTGTTTTTTGAGGTTGTCTACGATCTTTTTGACATCCTGTGTCTTGTCCTTGTGGGCTACCAACACAGCATCTGCCGTCTCCACCACTATCAGGTCACTGACACCGACGCAAGCCACCAGCCTGCCTTCGGAGAGAGCCAGTGTATTGCTGCAGTCTTGCATAAGCACGTCGCCCTGCAACACGTTGCCCGCATTGTCTTTGGGCAGCACTTGCCACAGCGCGTCCCACGAGCCAACGTCCGACCAACCAGCAGAAAGCGGAATAACCACGCCAACAGGTAGTTGGTTTTCTTTTTGGAGTGGCCCCGCGGCCAGCCGCTCCATCACCGCATAGTCGATCGAGTCGCTTGGGCATTGGGCGAAGGCGTCCGCACCGACGCGGACAAAATCACCGTCAGCCGAACCTTGACTCCAGGCGGTTTGACAGGCCGCCAGTATGTCTGCGCGACAGATTCCGATTGACTGCAACCAGATGGACGCACGCATCATAAAGATGCCGCTGTTCCACAAGTACGAGCCATCGTCCAGATAGGACTGCGCGGTGACCAGGTCCGGCTTTTCAACAAAACGGGCGATCAGTCTGGCCCCGGTTTCGAGACCGTCCTCACTATAGACCTCGCCAGTCTGTATGTATCCGTACCCGGTTTCTGGTGTGTCCGGCGTGATTCCAAAAGTCACCACAGCGCCTTTTGAGGCTAGCCTTGCACCTGTCCCAACAATTTTTTGAAATGCGGCAGTGTCCACAATGACATGATCCGCTGGCATGACAAGCAAAACGGGGTCCGTACCATCTTTGACAGCCGACAACGCAGCAAGCGTAAGGGCTGGAGCCGTATTTCTCCCTGATGGCTCCAGAACGACGGTGCCAGGTCGGCCCATCAGACGCAGCTTGCTCGGCGATAACGAAGCGGTATTCCTCATTGCTCACCACCATGGGTGCAGCAAGCCTAAAACCCGCGATTCCCTCTACACGCCGCACGGTCGCTTGCAGCAGGGAATCATCGCCAATCAGCGGCAATAACTGCTTGGGGTATTTTTCTCGCGAGAGCGGCCACAAACGGGTGCCAGACCCACCCGACAAAACAACGGGTTGAATCAACATGGTGTCGGTTGAAGAGGTTTCAGGCACGTGCATCGCCCCAGCGCAATTGCGCGGTTTCATCGCCGCGGTAGAGCGTTTCGCCGTGGCGGTCCACACAATAATGGCGCGACACAATCATTTCGCTGAAATGCATGTCTGCGGCAATGCGGGTGTATTCAAACAGGATGCTGCGGGTGACCTTGGCGCCTGATCGAATGACGCATCCGTGGCCAATCCATGCCGGGCCTGTAATGGTTGCGCCGGGCTCCACGCGAACGCTGGAGCCAAAGTAGACGGGGCCAGTGACGTTCACCTTGTCCCATGGTATGGACGCGTTGAGTCCAACCCAAATGCCGGGTTTGATTTGTTTACCCGGCATCTTCATGTCGGCGATCTCGCCTTTGAGAACGCTTTGCAGAACCGACCAATAGTCGCTCACCCGGCCAATGTCGAGCCAGTGAAAGGGACGCTTCTGAACGTAGAAGGGCAGTTTTTCGGCGACGAGTTGGGGGAACAGCTCGGAGCCGATGTCATACAGCTTGCCAGGCGGTACCTTTTCGAGAACTTCCGGCTCAAAGATATAGATGCCCGTGCTTGCCCACGTGGATTTCGCGTCTTCCGGTTTCGGTTTCTCCTGGAACGACTCAATACGCCCGTCTTCACCAGCGACCACAATGCCATAGGCTTGCACGTCCTGGCGTGGCACATCCGCTGCCACCACGCTGGCGATGGCGCCTTGGCCTTGTGTTCAGCCAATGCGGCCGTGATGTCCAGGTCAATCAGGGCATCGCCACACAGAACCAACGTGGTTTCGTCAAAAAAGCCACTGAAATCCTGAATGCGGCGCATGCCGCCGGCTGAACCCATTGGTTTGGGCAGGATGTCTCCGTGATCGCGCACGCCCTCATAGGAATACCCGATTTCCACTCCCCATCGGTGCCCGTCGCCAAAGTACTCCTCGATTCTCTGGTGATGGAAGGCAACGTTCACCATGATTTCAGTGATGCCATGACGTGCCAGATGCTCGATCAGGTATTCCATGACTGGTTTACCGAGGATCGGCACCATCGGTTTGGGCAGGTCACGCGTCAACGGGCGAACCCGGGTGCCTTGCCCAGCCGCCAGAATCATTCCTTTTGCCATTTTTTTTGTTCCCTTGATTCAGCTATTTGATGCATAGCCAGCTGGATTCAACTTCTGCCAGCGCCAGGCATCTTCGCACATGGTTTTCAGGTCGCGCTCAGCACGCCAACTGAACAACTCAGACGCAAGGTCAGGCTTGGCGTAGCAAGCGGCGATGTCTCCGGATCGACGCGCTCCCACCCGAAATGGCACAGGTTTGCCGCTAGCCAGCTCAAATGCCTTCACCATGTCGAGAACGCTATAGCCGATTCCGGTGCCCAAGTTCACGGAAACACACTGCGGGTTTTCCGTCAACCGCTGCAAAGCCTTCACATGCCCAATCGCCAGATCCACCACATGGATGAAGTCGCGTACCCCGGTTCCATCCGGCGTATCGTAATCGTTACCCCAAACATTGAGGAACTCCCGCCGGCCGACCGCAACTTGCGCCACAAAAGGCAGCAGGTTGTTGGGGGTGCCTTGCGGGTCCTCGCCGATCAGGCCGCTGGCATGGGCACCAACCGGGTTGAAGTAGCGCAGGATACCGATGTGCCAGGAGGGATCACCGCGGAACACGTCGCGCAGCATGTCCTCAATCACCAGTTTGGTTTTGCCATAGGGGTTGGTGGCTGAAAGTGGGTGATCTTCGGGAATGGGCAGCTGCTGCGGGTCGCCGTAAACCGTTGCTGAAGAGCTGAATACCAGCGTCTTGACGCCGCAGTCAACCATGGCTTCCAGCAATCGAATGGTCCCTACCACGTTGTTGTCGTAGTAGGAAAGCGGTTTTTCCACAGATTCCCCCACGGCCTTGAGCCCGGCAAAATGAACCACTGCCTTGGCACCGCAACTTTTCAGCGCGGCAGCCATGGCTCCGCGGTCGCGGATGTCGCCCTCAATCACTTGCAACTGCTTGCCCGTGATGCGCTGCACGCGTGCAAGCGCTTCGGGCTGGCTGTTGCAGAAATTGTCAAATACAGTGACGTCAAAACCCGCGTTGAGCAATTCAACACAGGTATGGGAGCCAATATAGCCAGCGCCACCAGTTACAAAAATCATGAGGCATTACCCAGGATGAACCAGCCTGCGAGTTTAGCTCGCAGCCTGGGCCTGCCTGGCTACTGATCGGGCCACTAAGACGGCCTGATCTACCGCTCGTCGTAACTGACCGTGACTGACGCAGTAAGTGGCCGCGACTGGCAGGTGAGCACAAAGCCTTTTTCGATCTCCCAGGGCTCCAGCGTGAAGTTCTTCTCCATCGCCACCTCACCATCAAGTACCCGGGCGCGGCAGGTGCAGCAGACGCCACCACGGCAGGCATAGGGCAGGTCAAGCCCGGCGGCCAGGGCCACGTCCAGCACTTTGTCCTGGGAGGTCAGCGTCATCGTATGGGTTTTGCCGTCCAGCACCACCTTCAGACTGCAATCTGCCTCTTTTCTTGATTCAAATTGATCATTAGGCCCCACCGGATATGCATGAGCAGCTATTGAATCAATAGCATTTTGGGCGCCCACCGACGAAAATCGTTCCGTGTGAATGCTGGATTTGGGCAAGCCGGCTGCCAGTAGAGCCTGCCCGGTTGCTTCGATCATGGCCTCTGGCCCGCAAATGAAGGCTTCGTCAATATGCGAGGCGGGCACCAGTGTGTTGAGGATGTCAGTCACCTTCGCCTCGTCCAGCCGGCCGCATAGCAAGGGAACTTCCTGCTCCTGACGTGACAGCAGATGGATCAACGTCAGGCGGGCTGGATACTGGTCCTTCAGATCCTGTAGCGCCTCGTTGAACATGATGCTGCCCACGCGCTGGTTGCTGTAGACCAGCGTGAAGCGCGATGCCGGTTCTTCTTCCAGCGTGCTGGCGATGATGGACAGGATGGGCGTGATGCCGGAGCCTGCTGCGAACCCGACTCGGTGAACCCCCTGTTTCTGCGAAGGCTCGCGGGGTGTGAAACGCCCATCCGGTGGCATGACGTCCAGCGCATCCCCTGCTCTTAGCCCCACCGCCCAGTTGGAAAATACGCCGCCCGTCACCGGCTTGATGCCTACCTCGATCTCCCCCGTGCGGGCGAAGCGTTGCGTGCTACTGCAAATCGAGTAACTGCGCCGGACAGACTGGCCGATAATTTCCGTGCGCAAGGTCAGGAACTGGCCGGGTCTAAAGCGATAGGTGTCTCGGAGTTCAATCGGAACCAGGAAGGTGAGGGCGACGGAGCCGGCAGCTTCAGGTGAAACGCGAGCGATGGGCAGCGTGTGAAAGTGAGGAATGGACATCGATACCTGGCTTCAATACGGCTTGAAGTAGTCAAAGGGCTCCATGCAGTCCAGGCAGCGGTACATCGCCTTGCAGGAGGTGGAGCCAAAGTGCGAGGTTTCTGTGGTGTTTGCAGAGTCGCACCGGGGGCAATGAATTGCCGCATTTTGTTGATCTTTTATGGCCTTAGGCCCCGTTAAATATGCGTGACCAGCTATCCTTTTGGTAGCAAACTGGATTGTTGCCTGTTGGGCGCCACCCGCTGCATGCGGTGGCGCAATGCCGTAGGTGTGCAGTTTTTCCCGACCTTGAGCACTGATCCAGTCCGTCGTCCAGGCCGGCGCCAGCCGGGTCGTCACGCGTGCCTTCCAACCCGTTTGTGCCAGTGCGCCAACGATGTCGTCCCGGATCTGGTCCATGGCCGGACACCCGCCGTACGTAGGCGTGATGGTGATTTCTACTACCTGACTGCCGGCATCATCGGTACCCAACTGCACATCCTGCAGAACGCCCAGTTCACGAAGGCTGATGACCGGAATTTCAGGGTCTGGTATGAGGGACAGGATGGCTTCAACCTCGGCAAGGCTGCGAGTCTCAGCCAACGTGTTCACCACTGTGCTCCGGGGTGCTGTCGAGCCAGCACCTGCATGTCGCCCAGCACGTAGCCTAGGTGTTCAGAATGCTGGCGATTCTTGCCTTGCGTGACGTAGCCGATGTCTGACGGCCGCTTCAAGGTGGCTTCAGTCAGGGCCTCGTTCACGAGGTCGTCCCACTGCGGCCGCAAGGAAGCAACGTCCGGGCCGACACCCAGGCGCATGGCTTCCAGCTCGACCTCAGATGGAGTCCAGAACTCCTGCGTGTAAGGCATCAGGTGGTTCAGCGCAGACTGCACACGCTGGTGTGATTCGTCAGTTCCATCGCCCATGCGCACCAGCCAGTCGCGGCTGTGCCGTAGGTGGTAGCGAACCTCCTTTGCAGCGCGTGCTGCAATGGCGGCGAGTTGCGCATCGGTGGACTGCTCCAGAGCAGGCCAGAGCAATTGCATCAAGGCGCTGTATAGAAAATTGCGGACGATGGTCGTGGCGTAATCACGCTCTACGCTGGCAGTACCCGCCAGAGGACCCGTCGCGCTGGGGAAATGAGGGAGTTCCAGCAGCGTGTAGTTACGGAACTCATCGGGGTCACGGAAGTATGCCAGTGAGTCTTCCGTGGCTCCATCAGCCTGGAGATCCGCTACATGCTGATACAGCAGCCGCGCCTGGCCGATCAGATCCAGGCTGATATTGGCCATGGCTATGTCTTCTTCCAGCACAGGCCCATGACCACACCACTCGGCGTCGCGCTGGCCCAGAATCAGGGCATTGTCGGCCAGGTGAAGCAGGTAATTGACCTGCGAGTTGGCAGCAACTCCCATCACATGTGGCCCACTTCGTCGGGAATGGTGTAGAAAGTGGGGTGGCGGTAGATCTTGTCGCCAGCGGGGTCGAAGAACTCGGCTTTGGTGTCTGGCGCGCTGGCCGTGATGGCGCTGGATGGCACTACCCAGATGCTCACGCCTTCCTGGCGGCGCGTATAAACGTCTCGCGCCATCTGCAATGCCTGTGCTGCGTCAACGGCGTGCAGACTGCCGCAGTGTTTGTGCTCCAAACCCTGCTTGGAGCGCACAAATACTTCCCATAGTGGCCATTCGGTTTGGGCTGTTGTCATGCGGCCTCCTTCATTGCACGGGCTTTTTGCTTCGCCGCGTAGGCCAACGCCGCGTCACGCACCCACTGACCATCGTTGTGCGCCTTGACCCGGGTGTTCAGTCTTTCCTTGTTACACGGACCGTTGCCGTTGACGGTGGTCCAGAACTCGTTCCAGTCAATAGCCCCGTAGTCGTGCTGCTGCGTGGCGTCGTTCCACTTCAAATCGGGATCGGGCAGGGTCACACCCAGCACTTTGGCCTGCGGCACGGTAGCGTCTACAAAGCGCTGGCGCAGGCCATCGTTGCTGATGCGTTTGATGCCCCAGCGCGTGGCTTGGGCCGTATTGGGACTGTCCGCATCGGGCGGGCCAAACATCGCCAGCACCGGCCACCACCATCGGCTCACGGCATCCTGCACCATGGTTTGCTGTGCGGCGGTACCACGCATCATGGTCAGCAGGTTTTCATAGCCCTGGCGCTGGTGAAAACTCTCCTCTTTGCAGATGCGAATCATCGCCCGTGCATACGGCCCATAGGTGCAGCGGCACAAGGGAATCTGGTTCATGATGGCCGCGCCATCCACAAGCCAGCCGATCACGCCCACATCGGCCCACGTGAGCGTGGGGTAGTTGAAGATGGAGCTGTATTTGGCTTTGCCCGCATGCAGGGCATCCAGCATCTGGTCTCTGGAGGTGCCCAGCGTTTCGGCTGCGCTGTAAAGGTACAGGCCGTGACCGCCCTCGTCCTGAACTTTCGCAATCAGGATGGCTTTCCGTTTGAGCGAGGGTGCCCGGCTGATCCAGTTGCCTTCAGGCTGCATGCCGATGATTTCGCTGTGGGCATGCTGGCTGATCTGACGCACCAATGTCTTGCGGTAGGCATCGGGCATCCAGTCCTGCGGCTCAATTTTGCCGTCGGCGTCTATGACAGCATCAAAACGGGTCTGCGGCGCCAAACCGGCATTGCCTTCCAGCATTGGCGTATGGGATCGTGATGCTGCCACAGGATCTGCACCTGCTTCAGGAATGTCCATCGATTGTGTATACATACCCATCTCCTGCGACGCGTGTCGCTTCGATCGGGGCAGTATAACAATTAACCGACCGATCAGTCGGTTAATTCCGCCTGAAGGAATGTCACGCCGGCTGCGTCCTTTGCCGACAGTTGCGGGCCGCCCTGAGGTGTTGGCCAGACAATGGCCAGATCAGGATCGTTCCAGGCAATGCAACGTTCGAATTCCGGTGCGTAGTAGTCAGTCGTTTTGTACAAAAACTCTGCCGTCTCCGATAACACCAGGAAGCCGTGCGCCAGGCCAGGTGGCACCCATAACTGGCGCTTGTTGTCAGCGGACAAAATCTCTCCAGCCCACTTCCCGAACGTGGGTGAGTTGCGTCGGATGTCCACCGCGACATCAAACACCTCACCAGCCACTACTCGCACGAGCTTGCCTTGCGGCTGGTGGAGCTGGTAGTGGAGTCCTCGCAACACGCCTCTGGCCGACTTGGAGTGGTTGTCCTGCACAAACGACGGGGCCAGCCCGGTGGCCAGGTTGAAAGCCCGCTGATTGAAACTCTCGAAAAAGAAACCACGCTCGTCTCCGAACACTCTGGGCTCGATCAGCAGCACGTCGGCGATGGCACAAGAGGTCACCTTCATCAATACACCTTCTCCTTGAGCAGCCGCAGCAGGTATTGCCCGTAGCTGGACTTCGCCAGCGGTGCGGCGAGCCTCTGAAGTTGCGCATCGTCAATCCAGCCATGACGCCAGACGATTTCTTCGGGGGCAGCGACTTTGAGGCCCTGACGATGCTCAATGGTGTGAATGAACTGGCTAGCCTCCAGCATGGACTCGTGCGTGCCGGTATCCAGCCATGCGTAACCGCGGCCCATGGTTTTGACATCGAGTTGACCGCGCTCCAGATACATGCGGTTCAGGTCCGTGATCTCCAACTCGCCACGGGCAGAAGGCTTGACCTGCCTGGCCAGATCCACCACCTGGGCGTCGTAGAAATACAGGCCGGTCACCGCGTAGCGCGACTTGGGCGCCTTGGGTTTCTCTTCCAGGCTGATGGCGCGGCCTGTCGCATCAAACTCCACCACGCCATAGCGCTCCGGGTCTTGCACCGCATAGGCAAACACTGTGGCGCCGGAAGTTTGGCGGGTGGCACTGTCCAGCAGGCCGGCAAAGTCGTGGCCGTAGAAGATGTTGTCGCCCAGCACCAGGGCGCTGGGGGCGCCGTCCAGGAATTGCTCTCCGATCAAGAAGGCCTGCGCCAGGCCATCCGGGGAGGGCTGTACCGCGTAGCTGATCTGCATGCCCCATTGGCTGCCATCGCCCAGTAGTTGCTCAAACCGCGGCGTGTCTTGTGGCGTGCTGATGACCAGTACTTCACGAATCCCCGCCAGGAGCAACACGCTCAAGGGGTAATAAATCATGGGCTTGTCGTAAATGGGCAGCAGTTGCTTGCTCACCGCCTGGGTGGCGGGGTACAGGCGGGTTCCAGAGCCTCCCGCCAGAACGATGCCTTTGCGCAGCATGCTTGCCGGGGCCTTGTTTTTGGTGGTCATGGTGCTTTATTTTCCTGAGATCTCGGTCAGCATGCGCGCCACGCCGGTTTGCCAGTGTGGCAGTGTCAGCCCAAATGCGGTTTGCAGCCTGGTGGTGTTCAGTCGCGAATTGAGGGGGCGCCTGGCGGGTGTAGGGTAGCTGCTGGTGGGAGTGGGTGCCACTTGCTCGGGCCTGGCCCTGAGGATTTGGCCCAAGGCTTGGGCTTGGCCCAGCACAAAGCGGGCATAGCCGTGCCAGGTGGTTTCACCACCGGCCACGCAGTGGTACAACCCAGCCAGCTCCGGGCGGGATTGCAAACTCCGCAGCGTGTGGGCCGTTACATCGGCCAGGAGTTCAGCCGACGTGGGCGCGCCAAACTGGTCGTCAATCACTGTCAGCGTCTCACGCTCCGCGGCCAGACTTAGCATGGTTTTGGCGAAGTTACCGCCCCGCGTGGCATATACCCAGCTGGTACGCAAAATCAGGTGACGCGGGCACGCGGCCACCGCCTGCTCGCCTTCCAGCTTGGTCTGGCCGTATTCTCTGCCTTGTCCACAGCGGTGTGGGCCGCAGCGTTCACAATCACGTCCGGCCGCACCTGTTGCACCGTGCGCGCAAGCCCGTCCAGGTCGGTAAAGTCCCCGCAAAGGCCATCTGGGTTGTGCGGGGCATCAAAGTCCAGTGCCACCACTTCGCCCAGCACGCTCAAAGACCGTTGCAGTTCCCATCCCACCTGGCCGCCACGGCCGAAGAGCAGAATCTTCATGCGTCTACCTTGGCGGGAACATGGGTATTGCCATATTGCCGGTTCACCCAGTCGCGGTAGCCACCACTTTGCACATTGGCCACCCATTCAGGATTGTCCAGATACCACTGCACGGTCTTGTGGATGCCCGTTTCGAAGGTTTCGGCCGGTTTCCAGCCGAGTTGTTGCTCTATTTTTCGCGCATCAATGGCATAGCGCCGGTCGTGACCGGGACGGTCGGCCACATAAGTGATCTGGTCTTTGTAGGGCTGGCCGTCGGCGCGGGGTTTCAACTCATCCAGCAGAGAGCAGACTGTGTGCACGATGTCCAGATTGGGCTTCTCGTTCCAGCCACCCACGTTGTACACCTCGCCCACGATGCCCGCCTCCAGCACGCGGCGGATGGCGCTACAGTGGTCTTTCACATACAGCCAGTCGCGAATCTGCTGACCGTCACCATAAACGGGCAGTGGTTTGCCCGCCTGGGCATTGACGATCATCAGCGGGATGAGTTTTTCCGGGAAGTGGTAAGGCCCATAGTTGTTGGAGCAGTTGGTCGTGAGCACCGGCAAACCATAAGTGTGGTGGTAGGCACGCACCAGATGGTCGCTGGCCGCTTTGCTCGCTGAATAGGGGCTGTTGGGCTCGTACTTGTGTTCTTCGGTGAATGCTGGGTCCGTCTTGGCCAACGAACCATACACCTCGTCGGTGGAGACGTGCAGGAACCGGAAGGCCGCTTTCGATGCGGGGCTCAATCCACCCCAATACGCGCGCACAGCTTCCAGAAGGTTGAAGGTACCCACGATATTGGTCTGGATAAATGCTCCAGGACCAAGGATGGATCGGTCCACATGGGATTCCGCCGCAAAATTCACCACGGCGCGAGGCGAGTGTTGAGCCAGCAGATTGGCGACAAGTGCCGTATTGCCGATGTCGCCCTGTACAAACACATGGCGTGAATCACCCGCCAATGAAGACAGGTTTTGCAGGTTGCCCGCGTAGGTGAGTTTGTCGAGGTTGATCACCGTCTCATCCGACAGAGCCAACCAGTCGAGTACAAAGTTGCTGCCAATGAAGCCGGCTCCGCCGGTCACGAGAATCGTCATGGTGTTGCTCTCACTTGGGATGCCAGGGTTACTCTCAGCCTCCGGATTCAACGCTAAACGTTGCGTGCTGGTCTTGCCCCAGAAAACTGACCATTTGGGGTAGCGAGGCCTGCAAGGCTGCCTTGAGGGTGTGTGGCGGATTGATGACGAACATCCCGCTGGCGGGAAGACCAGGGCGTTGCGTCTCCCCGGCATCATCTGTCGTCAATTTGCTTGATTTCACGGTTAATGTCGCGTTGAGCCAGCTTTTCCCGGCTTTTCCGGCTAGGGTTTTCAGTTTCTTTGGGATGTCATGAGCTTCAGTGCGCGGGATGATCGGGTACCAAACCACGTAGGTGCCGGTTGCAAAGCGCTGCATGGCATCGGCCATCGTGGTGACCACACGTGGGTAGTCAGTCTTGACCTCGTAGCTCGGGTCACACAGCACCAACGCGCGTCGCGAGGGTGGTGGCAGGAATTTCTTCAGCCCCTCAAACCCGTCTTCCCGCAATACCGCCACTTGGCGCCCCGCTTCCAGTTGTGCGATGTTGGCAGACAGGGTTTTGGAGTCAGTCGGGTGCAGTTCGAATAACTTGAGCTTGTCCCGGTCACGGAGCAGGCGTTGAATGATGAACGGCGAGCCCGGATAGGCCTTCAGGTTCCCTCCAGTGTTGAAACTCGCCACCATGTCCAGATAGTCCTGCAGGACTGGCGAGAGGACCGGCGCGGCCACATTCGCTACATTTTTCGTAGCTGCCGGTGCAGATTTGGCAAGGGCTGAAGTCTCTTTTTGCTTCGAAATCAACCGCAAAAATCCCTCTGCAGCTTCCCCGCTGGTTTGTGCATAGTCTCCGTCGAGCCGGTACAAACCTGCCCCGGCGTGGGTGTCGAAGACCGTCAGCGGTGTGTCTTTTTGGGTCAGGTGCCGCAAAATCGCCAGTAAAACGGTGTGTTTGAGCACATCGGCATGGTTTCCGGCGTGAAAGGCGTGGCGGTAACTGAACATGGCTCAATGGTACCCCGAACGCCCAAACTAATCGTATAATAGAAAGCTTCGCAGCGCATTTGTGGCTCCGCGGCGAAGCGCCTTAGTATCGTCCTGATCGTAAGTGATTGGCCCGTGTGCTGAGTGTTCCCCACCTAAGAGATTCCCGTCAGAGGAACGCCGACCGTGGAAAAGAGCCCGACAAACCCTCCTTTAAAAAGAGAAATCTCATGTCTACTTTCAGCGCAAAACCCGCTGAGGTCGTTCACGAGTGGTTTGTGCTTGACGCGACCGACAAGGTCCTCGGACGAGTAGCCAGCGAAGTTGCTCTCCGTTTGCGCGGCAAACACAAGGCCATTTATACGCCTCACGTCGATACGGGTGACTTCATCGTCATCATCAATGCAGCCCAGCTGCGCGTCACCGGCGCCAAGCCGCTCGACAAAGTCTATTACAGCCACTCCGGCTACCCCGGTGGCATCTCCGCCATCAACTTCCGCGACATGCAAGCCAAGCATCCTGGCCGCGCTCTGGAAAAAGCCGTCAAGGGCATGCTGCCCAAGGGTCCCCTGGGCTACGCCATGATCAAGAAGCTCAAGGTGTACGGCGGTGCAGAGCATCCCCATACCGCCCAGCAACCCAAAGTGCTGGAAATTGCAGCCTTGAACACGGGAGCCGCCAAATGATCGGTGAATGGAACAATGGCACCGGCCGTCGCAAATCAAGCGTCGCCCGCGTGTTTCTGAAAAAAGGCTCTGGCCAGATCGTTGTCAATGGCAAGGCCATTGAGAAGTTCTTCGGTCGTGCTACGTCGATCATGATTTGCAAGCAACCTTTGCTTCTGACCAACCACGCTGAAACGTTTGACGTAATGGTCAACGTGGCAGGTGGCGGTGAGTCGGGTCAGGCTGGTGCTGTGCGCCACGGCATCACCCGTGCCTTGATTGACTATGACGCAACGCTCAAGCCAGAGTTGAGCAAAGCCGGCTTCGTGACGCGTGACGCGCGCGAAGTTGAACGTAAAAAGGTCGGTTTGCACGGTGCACGCCGTCGCAAGCAGTTCTCCAAGCGTTAATTTGCTCTACACGAACGGCCTTATGCCGGTTACGTGTTGTCACAAAGCCGCGTCAGGTTTGCCTGGGGCGGCTTTTGTTTTTGAGGCACCATTGAGTCATGGATCGATTTGAAACATGCGTTTTCGCCTTCTCCGTCGTCGCTTGACTATCAGTGCGCCCCGCATGGCGGTCCGTAGCGCGCTGCCATGGCCATTTCGATGGGTGGTGGCAGCGGTTGTCTTGGGTTTTTGCGCCGCAATTGCCCTGTGGGCCTTCGAGTTTGGCAAGGATATTGCCGGGCTGGACAGCGGCGCCAAAGATGAGCTGATGGCATTGCGCGCCGAGAATGCAGTCCTCAAAGAGGAGCGGGACCAGGCGCAATCCATTGCGAATACGTCCGGTACAGTGCTCACTGCAGAAAAGTCAGCGCATGAGCAGGTGCTTGCGCAAAATCGCCAATTGTTGGCTGACAACGCGAGCTTGCGAAGCGATCTCGGGTTTTTTGAAGCGCTGATTCCCAACGCCGGTGTCGCGGGGATCGCTATCCGTGGACTTCAGGCGGAAGTGCTGGATAGCGGGCAACTCAAGTGGCAAATCCTGGTGATGCAGCCGACAAAAAAAGCGCCCGAATTCAATGGCCGGCTGGACCTTGTTTTTGCCGGCATCCAAAACGGTAAACCTTGGACTGCCGGCATGCCCGGCGGTCCGCAGGCAATCAAGTTCAAACAATACAGCCGGTTTGAAGGACTGATTGACCTGCCACCGCAGACTGTCATAAAAAGCGTGTCCGCCAAGGTTCAGGAAGGTTCCGTCACCCGAGCAGAGCACTCCATCAAGCTCTGATCTCAATTTTTGAGGAGACCAAGATGTTCAACCGTAAAAAGCAACCCCCCATCAAGAGCCTGATTGCGCACGGTAGTCAGATCAACGGGAACTATATTTTTTCTGAGGGCCTGCGTGTCGATGGCGGCGTTACCGGAAATATCCGTTCGAGTGACGAGCAGCCCAGCATCCTGGTCGTTTCGGAGACTGCGGTGGTGACGGGCGAAATACGCGCCGACCACATCATCGTCAACGGCCAAGTGAACGGGCCGGTGTTTGCCAGCGTGATGCTGGAGTTGCAACCAAAAGCCCGCATCGTCGGTGATGTGCACTATATTGCTCTGGAAATGCACCAGGGCGCTACCATCTCCGGCCTGCTGCGGCCGTCACTGGCGGAAGAGCTAAAGCCCACACTCAAACTGGCGGCAAATAACGACTAGCTGAATTCCCGAGCGAATTGCTGTAGTATTGATGGATATTAATTTGTATGGAGTCATCCATGAGCGCCGTCGCAGAGACCATTCAAACTGAAATGCCCGCCCCGATTCTGTTCACCGACAGCGCGGCGGCCAAGGTTGCTGACCTGATTGCTGAAGAGGGAAATCCTGAGCTGAAGCTGCGCGTTTTTGTGCAGGGGGGAGGTTGTTCAGGTTTCCAGTATGGTTTCACCTTCGATGAAATCACCAATGAAGACGACACCACAATGACCAAGAATGGGGTTTCGCTGTTGATCGACGCGATGAGTTACCAGTATCTGGTTGGCGCTGAGATCGACTACAAGGAAGACCTGCAGGGTGCGCAGTTCGTGATCAAGAACCCGAACGCGACGACCACTTGCGGTTGCGGATCGAGTTTCTCGACCTGAGTTGGGTCTTCCGAACAATCTGCCCCGTTCACGCCGGGTAGATTGCACCCAATACACGGGCGCCTTGGGCGCCCGTGACGCTTTTGAAGGATGCTGTTTCGCGTCTAACCGCTTGACGCGCGAGCCAGGCAAATGCAGATGCTTCGACCTGCATGGGTGGCAGTCCGGCTGCGGCTGTTGACGCCACTGTGATTGAAGTAAGGTGAGCCTGCAGCCTTTGCATGAGATAGGTGTTCAGCGCGCCACCGCCACAGACCAGAAGGGTTTTGCTCCCTTTTCCATAGCGAGTCACGCAAGTGGCGCATGATGTGGCCGTCAATTCAGCCAATGTCGCCTGAACATCGGCAGGTGGTAATCCCGGATACCTGGCCAACTGCGCAGACAGCCATTCGGCATTGAACAGATCACGGCCCGTACTTTTCGGTGGCTCCTTGGCAAAATAGGTGTCATCCAGCAAGTAGTTGAGCAGTTGTGTATGGATCTTGCCGCTTGCCGCCCACCGCCCTTCGGCGTCATAGGGTTGGCCAGTGTAGGTCTGGCACCACCCATCCATTAGCGCGTTGCCGGGGCCACAGTCAAAGCCCACAATGCTGTCGCCCAGTACGGTCAGATTGGAGATTCCGCCTATATTCAACACGGAGACGGTTTCCCCAGATTGTCCAAAGGCGGCTTGGTGAAACCCCGGTACCAGCGGCGCGCCTTGGCCGCCCGCTGCCACATCCCGGTTTCTGAAGTCAGCCACGACATCAATGCCCGTAAGTTCAGCGAGCAGGGCAGGGTTATTGAGTTGGATCGTGTAACCGGTGGCATCAAATTCCCGGGGTCGATGCCGCACGGTTTGCCCATGGGCGCCGATGGCGACAACGCTTGCGGGGCTTGTTCTGGTTGCCAGGAGCAAATCGCCTACAACTTCGGCATAGACCCGTGCCAAGGCGTTTCCTGCCAACGCGCCTTGATGTAGTTCGTCTGGTCCCGAGGTGTTCAAAGCCAGAAAATCCGCAGAAAGTTCGGGGGTGAAACCTTTGTAAGCGTGCGCTAACACCTTCGGGGGGTGTCTGGAATAGTCCACCAAAACCCCATCGGCTCCATCCAGCGATGTGCCAGACATGAGGCCGATAAAAAGCTCAGTCACCAGAGGCCGTGGCCATTGCAGGCCTATTGCGCACGACTATCCTGTATTGAGGCAGCGGCGCTCAGTTCCTGTCGCACGTCGGACGCCATACGGTCAAACGCAGGTTTGGCGGCGGCGGATACCGGCACTGCCTCGCTTTCTCTGGCAATGGTGAGCGGGTCGTGGTGAACGCCGTTGACGCGGAACTCAAAGTGCAAATGGGGGCCGGTTGCCCAGCCGGTGGCGCCTACCGCGCCAATATTCTGGCCCTGGCTGATGTTCTCGCCCTTGCGCACATTGATTCGACTCAAGTGTGCATACACGGTGCTGTGATTGTTGTGGTGCTTGAGGATGACCACGTTGCCGAATCCGTTTTGGACGCCCGCGAACTCTACAAAGCCATCGCCAACACTGCGCACTGGCGTTCCAGTCGGTGCGGCGTAATCCACGCCCAAATGGGCTCGCCATGTCTGCAAAATGGGGTGAAACCGCATCTTGAAACCACTGGTGACGCGAGAGAACTCCATGGGTGACGCGAGGTAGGCACGCCGCAGGCTCTGGCCGTCCAGTGTGTAGTAACCCCCTTTACCGCCCGAAACCGGATCCCGGAACCATGCCGCCTGGAAGGTTTTGCCACCATTGACGAACTCGGCGCTCAGCACCCGTCCCGTGCGCAGGGGCTCGCCGTCACCTTCCAGAGTCTCATACACAACAGAGAATCGGTCACCTTTGCGAAGCGCCCGGTGAAAATCAATATCACCTGAAAAAATCTCGGCCACCTGCGTTGCAATGGCGTCAGGGATATTGGCATCATCCGTGGCTGCAAAAAGTGAGGACTGAATCGTGCCACCTGTCAGTCGGGAGGACGTACTCAAAGGTGCCGTCTCCATACGTGAGGCAAAGCCTTGTGCCGTACGCTCGATCACAAGGCGCTTGAACGTGCCGTTGTCATCAGGACTCCAGCGTGCGGTAAATTTGACCAGGGCGCTGCGATCTGATGCTTCAACAGTGACATTTCGCCCGGCCCGGCCCAACAGACCTTGCCGCACGAGTGGATCCGTTCGCATGAAGGCCGCAGCCAACGAGTCATCCAGCCCAAGCCGCTTGAGAAGAGTGTCTACGGTATCACTCGAGCGTGTGACCTCCGAGCGAAACAGGTTGAACGTATTGGTGTCAAGGGCATCGACCTGCGGCGCAAAGGGCGCAGGCTGGACCGTTTCCAGGATTTCGCGAACGGGCAGATCAGAGGGATCGGGAGCAAACGAGGCAACGGCAAAAGCGCCGCCACCGGCGCCCAACGTCAATGCAGCCACCAGCATTCCGACGTGTTTAGGATGGCGCTGGATGGTTGTGCCTGCCAGCGACAAAAGGCTGCGTGCAACGGTGATCAAGCCGTGATTCAAATCTTGTCCTTGTGATTAACGGGCAAGCCAGCTGGACTGAAGAGCTGCCTTGCAGTGCCCTGCGCGACTAAAATCCAGCGCAAAGCGAGCGTCAAGTATATCTGTAGCGCTCTGGCCGTGTCCGGAAATACCCTTATGAATCAAGCCCTAAACCCCCAGTTTTCTGTAACAGATCGTGTCAAGGAGGCGCTCGCTGTTTCCTTGCGTGGGTGCGAGGAGCTGATTCCGCAGGAAGACTGGGTGAAAAAGCTGGCCCGCTCCGAGGCCACGGGCAAACCACTGCGGATCAAACTCGGGCTGGACCCAACGGCTCCTGACATCCACATTGGTCATACGGTGGTGCTCAACAAGATGCGGCAGTTGCAGGACTTGGGGCACACCGTAATCTTCCTGATTGGCGACTTCACCACACTGATTGGTGACCCGTCGGGGAGAAATACGACGCGCCCGCCACTCACGCCTGAGCAGATCAAGGCGAATGCGGACACTTATTACAAACAGGCATCTTTGGTGTTGGATCCAGCCAAAACAGAGATTCGCTACAACAGTGAATGGAGTGACCCGCTGGGCGCGCGCGGGATGATCCAGCTGGCCGCCAAGTACAACGTGGCGCGCATGATGGAGCGCAACGACTTCCATGACCGCTTCAAGGCGGGTACACCCATCAGCGTGCACGAGTTCTTGTATCCGCTGATGCAGGGTTATGACTCGGTGGCGCTAAAGAGTGACCTTGAGCTGGGAGGCACCGACCAGAAATTCAACCTGTTGATGGGGCGCCACCTGCAACAGGAGTATGGGCAGGAGCCGCAATGTATTCTGACCATGCCGTTGCTCGAAGGCCTTGATGGCGTGGAGAAGATGTCCAAGAGCAAGAACAACTACATCGGTATATCGGAGGATCCGAACACCATGTTTGCCAAAGTGCTGAGCATTTCGGACGTATTGATGTGGCGCTGGTACATGTTGTTGAGCTTCAAAAGTGAGGCGGCAATTGCCGCCTTGAAGGCGGAAGTTGAAGGCGGGCGCAACCCCAAAGATGCCAAAGTCGCCCTTGCCAAGGAAATCACGGCGCGCTTCCATTCGGTAGCTGACGCAGACAAGGCTGAGCAGGATTTCATCAATCGCAGCAAGGGCGGTGTGCCCGATGAGATCGCCGAGTTGACCTTGCCACTGGGGGAGGGCGGTGCCCCGGTGGGAATCGGCGCCCTTCTCAAGATGGCGGGTCTGGCAGCCTCCAGCGGCGAAGGTAACCGTTTGATAGACGGGGGCGGCGTCCGGGTGGATTCAAGCGTGGTGAGCGACAAGGGATTGAAGCTGGCGTCCGGGACGTATGTGGTGCAGGTGGGCAAGCGCAAATTTGCCCGCGTTACCTTGGCGTGAGTCACCGGACCATGACGGCCACGCCTTCGCGCCTGCAGCTGCCATCACCCAGGACACTTCTGTGGGCCTCGGTGGCAGTTGCCATCGTCACCATCACGCTTAAAACCCTGGCCTGGTACATCACCGATTCGGTGGGTCTGCTGTCGGACGCCATGGAGTCATTTGTGAATCTCGCCAGCGCCATCTTTGCGCTGATGATGGTGACCATTGCGCAGCGTCCCGCAGATGAAGACCACCCTTACGGGCACCACAAGGCGGAGTACTTTTCTTCCGGTTTTGAAGGCATCCTGATCATTGCTGCAGCTATGGGCATCATTTGGGCGGCAGGTCACAGGCTGTTTGACCCGCAACCGCTACAAGCCGTAGGCTGGGGGCTGGCCTTGTCCGTAATCAGCTCTGCCCTGAATGGCGGGCTGGCGTGGTTGATGTTCCGCACGGCGAAGGTGCACCGATCCATTGCACTGGAAGCTGACGCACGTCACCTGGTGACGGACGTATGGACGTCGGTGGGTGTCGTGGTGGGAATTGCTGCGGTGGCCATTTCGGGGTGGTTATGGCTGGACGCCATTGTCGCGATGGGTGTTGCGCTGAATATTCTCAGGGAGGGCTTCCATTTGATGTGGCGCTCGTCACAGGGTTTGATGGACGAAGCAGTGGAGCCCGAGGTATTGGGTGAGATTCAGAAAGCGCTGGACGGTTTTACCCACCATACCATCCGGTTTGATCACTTGACGACACGACGCTCCGGGCAGCGCCGGTTCGTCGATTTGCACATGCACATGCCCGCGAGTTGGTCATTGGGCCGGGCCGCGGCCCTGCGCACCAGTGTCGAGCAGGCACTCATGAGTGCCGTACCCGGTCTGAGGGCTTCCATCCAGCTGTTACCCAGCGATGTGGAAGCCCACTTCGATGATCCGAAAGACCTGATCTAGCAGGCCAGTCATATCAATTGGACGGTTGGCTGGTGCCGGGCTTGCTCTCTTCCGGACAGCCGCCTTGACCCCAGTTACCCTTGCAAAACTTCCATACACACATCTCGCGTTTGATGGGGTTCATGCCTGCTTCGGTTTTGCAACTGGCCAACTGGGCCGGCCACGCCGGCTGGGCAGCAACAGCTTTTGCAGCTGGCGCTTTTGCAGCCGGGGCTTTGGCCACCGGTTTGACCGGAGGCTTGGGAGGCGCTGGTTTCTTGGCTGCCGAGGCCGGAGCCGCTGCTTGCGCCATCACCATGGTGGGGGTCAGGCTGACGCACAATAGCGCAGCGATGGTCAATGTGAAAGTAGTCAACAAGTTCTTCAAGGCGATCTCCGCAGTTACAACAGACCACCAGAATAAGGGAAAACCGTGCTGGCATTGATACAACGTGTAACAGAGGCACGGGTGGTGATTGACGGGCTCACCGCCGGTGAAATTGGCCCGGGCCTATTGGTGCTGATGTGTGCCGAACCGCGCGATACCGAAGCTCACAGCGACAAACTGCTGGCCAAGATCCTCAAGCTGCGCATCTTCGGGGATGCCGCCGGGAAGATGAACAACAGCGTTCAGAACATGGATGGGCTTGGCACGAGCGGGGGCTTGCTCATCGTCAGCCAGTTCACCCTGGCGGCAGATACCTCGGCTGGCAATCGGCCAGGTTTCACCGGAGCCGCGCCACCTGCTGAAGGGCGTCGTTTGTATGACTACTTTGTGGCTCAGGCACGGCTGGCTCACCCCGTCGTTCAAACCGGTCAATTCGGCGCCGACATGAAGGTCCATCTGGTGAATGATGGGCCGGTCACCATTCCGATGCGAATCAGCCCCGACTGACTTTGCTGCACTGCCAATGCAGCCAACTCGCTTTCTCAGGAATAAGGGTTCTTGATCCCCAACCCAGTCAATATCTCAATTTCTCGCGCTTCCATCGCTATTGCATCGGCCTCGCTGGTTTCATGGTCCCAGCCTTGGGCATGCAGGGTGCCATGAACCAGCAGGTGGGCGTAATGGGCCTGCAGGGTCTTGCGATTCTCCCGGGCCTCTTTGGCAACAACGGGAGCGCATAACACCAGATCAGCTGTGACCAGCGGTGCCTGCGTGTAGTCAAACGTCAGCACATTGGTGGCGTAGTCTTTGTGCCGGTAGTCCCGGTTGAGCGCCTGGCCTTCCTGGGCATCCACGATCCGCACGGTGATTTCAGCATCTGTGTCCAGCGCATGGCGAATCCAGCGCGCAACCTTGTGGCGCGGCAAGGCAGCGCGGTGACGGGCTGCGTCTTTCAACTCGCCAAACTGAAGCGACAGGGACAGGTTTTTCAGCATGTTTATGTATGAAATTGGCCTCTAGCCCTCTGAATATATGTGCAGTCAGCTATTATTATGATAGCGTATCGCTTCTCTTGCGAGGCGCATCGTAGGCATCCACAATCCGCGCCACCAGCGGATGGCGCACGACGTCGGCGCTGGTGAAGCGGCAAATCGCAATGCCCTTGACCCGCTTGAGTACGCGCTCGGCGTCGATCAGGCCGCTGAGTTGGGTTTTCGGCAAGTCAATCTGGCTTACATCGCCTGTCACGACGGCTTTGGCGCCAAAGCCGATGCGGGTCAGGAACATCTTCATCTGTTCGGTCGTCGTATTTTGCGCTTCGTCCAGGATGATGAAAGCGTTGTTCAGCGTGCGCCCGCGCATGAAGGCCAGCGGCGCGATTTCGATCGCCTGCCGCTCAAACGCTTTTTGCACCTGCTCGAATCCCATCAGGTCATACAGCGCGTCGTACAGCGGGCGCAGGTAGGGATCAATTTTCTGGTTCAAATCGCCGGGCAGGAAGCCCAGACGCTCACCAGCTTCCACGGCCGGGCGGGTCAGCACGATGCGTTGCACCGCGCTGCGCTGCAAGGCGTCCACCGCCATGGCCACTGCCAGATAGGTCTTGCCGGTGCCGGCCGGGCCAATGCCAAACGTGATGTCATGGCCGGCAATGCTGTCCAGGTAAGTCGCCTGATTGGGGGTGCGCGCACGCAGGTCGGCGCGCCGGGTTTGCAGACCCGGAGCTTCGCCATCCACCATGTCGGCGTCCCCTGCCAGCATCAATTGCACCGTGGCCACGCTGATGGGCTTGGCAGCAATTTCATACAGCGCCTGCAGCATTTCCATGCCACGTTTGGCCTTGAGCTTGGGGCCGTCCACCTTGAACTGCTCATGGCGGTGTGCAATCTTCACGCCCAAAGCGACTTCGATGGTACGCAGGTGTTCATCCATTGGGCCGCACAAGTGGGTCAGGCGGGCGTTGTTGGGTGGGGAAAACAGGTGTCTGAGAATCAAGCTGATAATTCCTGAAAAGAGTGCCTCATCATAGGCAAGAAAACACACAACTCACGCTGGGCACAAGATGATCGGTAAATTGACAGGTACGCTGAGCGACAAGAACCCACCCCAGGTTGTGGTGGATTGCGGCGGTGTGGGTTACGAGGTTCATGTGCCCATGAGCACCTTTTACAACCTGCCCGCAGCGGGCGAGAAGGTTTCGCTTCTCACGCACTTTGTGGTGCGCGAGGATGCGCAGATCCTCTACGGTTTTGGCTCACCCGGGGAACGTGAGGCGTTTCGCCAGCTAATCAAGATCTCCGGCGTGGGCCCACGCACCGCTTTGTCGGTGTTGTCCGGCATGAGTGTGGCGGAGTTGGCTCAGGCGGTGACGCTGCAGGAAGCCGGGCGTCTGGTGAAGGTGCCAGGAATTGGCAAGAAAACTGCCGAGCGGCTGTTGCTGGAGCTCAAGGGCAAGCTCGGGGCAGACATAGGCTTGCCCAACAATGTGGCCAGTGATGCTCAGGCCGATATCCTGCAGGCATTGTTGGCGCTGGGGTACAGCGACAAAGAGGCAGCTATTTCTTTGAAGGCACTACCAGCCGATGTGGGGGTAAGCGATGGCATCAAGCTGGCACTGAAAGCCCTGTCCAGGGCTTGAGCACGGCTACTGCGCGTTACGAATAGCCCGGTTGTTGGCGGACTGGACCGGCCGTGCATTGTTGGGAAACAGCTGGGAAAACAGCTTGAGTTGCTCCCGGCTGACCGTCATGGGCTGCTTGAGCACTAGCCAGAGTACGCCTTCAGAACAGGGCGGCGTGGTCAGGGACCCCATGAACTGGTAATACCGTTGATCGTTGGGCAGCAGTTCATTCATCTCCACCAGGCTGGCAGGCATACGAACCTTGTCGCCGGAATCCAGTGGCATATAGGTCCAGACCTTGTTGATCAAAGGGTTGACTGCACCTGGCTCCAGCAACACGGCCACTACGGCAAGCTGACCTTCCTGACTCTTGTGCACCAGGTGCGCCACCATGGCAAAACCCTTGTAGTTGATGCGCTCCTCGGACGGGTGGTGGAAGTGGAACTGAACCAGCTTGTAGTTGGTACCACGGACCGTGATGGAGTTTTCTCCCGCCAGATCGACCTGGATAGTGTGCCCGTTGTTCACGACGACGCCGTTGCTGGGGGAGTAGTTGAACACGATGGGTTCGGCCGGGCCCTGCAGGGTGGCTGAATCCTCAATATTGATGGGCGACTGGCGCTTGCCAATGGCGCAAACGTTGAAATCGGGTTTCAGATTACCCCAAGCCTGCGGTCCGGTCTCGCCGTCATACGTCCAGTGCACATCTCCCGGACCGTGGGCGTTTGCAGCCGGCGCCTCGTGGCCGGTCAGAGCAGCCGCTTTGGCGCGGATGTATTGGCGGCTGGCCTGCGGATTGACGACGGCTACGGCCTCACGGGGATTGCTCACGGGGCGGACCGATTCGGCGGCATGAACCGGAACGGCGCCATGTGAATCTTTTGCACTAACGGTATTCAGGGGTTTTTCCTTGCCGTTGATGACGAGTGTGAGCTTCTTGTTGATGCCCGGCGCGTTGTCGAGGGCCTCCCGCACCTGTAGACCCACTTCTTTGGGGTTGGAGGCGGAGGCCTGTTTTTTGGGGACTGCCTTGGTATCGCCATGTGAGTTGGTCGGGACAGCATCATGATCGCCAGATGCCCAGGCGGGACGCAGCGCGCCCAGAGCGACCAGCAGGCTCATGGTGAGCAGTGCGCCGAAGGTGATGCGGCTGATTGGGTGATTGAGAGTGCGTGTTTTCATGCTGAGCCAGGCCTTGTTGTCAGGTTCAATGCACAACCCACCCGGAAAAGACGGAACGGGGTTGTTGAAGGCTCTATCGGCACCGTTGGGCATGGACTTGAGACCTATTGGGCTGGCCGCGCGCTATAGTCTGGCGTCAAGGCGGCAAAACGGCTGTCCATTGGCCTGATTTTCAACTGTTAGCCCTAATTCCAAGCCCTCCGTGACCATCCAGACTGACGATTTCGCGCCCGAACCCGACCGCGCCGGCATGGCCGGCCGAGTGGTATCGGCAGCACCCTCATCGCCAAACGAGGAGGCGATTGAGCGTGCGTTACGACCCAAGCTGCTGGATGACTACGTGGGCCAGGCCAAAGCCCGCGAACAACTGGAGATTTTCATTGGAGCGGCACGAAAACGCGGCGAAGCGCTAGACCATGTCTTGTTGTTTGGTCCACCCGGGCTGGGCAAGACCACGCTGAGCCACATCATTGCGCATGAACTGGGTGTCAATTTGCGCCAGACCAGTGGCCCGGTGCTGGAAAAACCCAAGGACCTGGCTGCGCTGTTGACCAATCTGGAGAAGAACGATGTTCTTTTCATTGATGAAATTCACCGGCTCTCGCCGGTGGTCGAGGAAATCCTCTATCCGGCACTGGAAGACTACAAGATCGACATCATGATCGGGGAAGGGCCGGCCGCCCGTTCCATCAAGCTCGATTTGCAGCCTTTTACTCTGGTAGGGGCAACGACGCGCGCTGGCATGCTGACCAATCCACTACGGGATCGTTTTGGCATCGTGGCGCGGCTGGAGTTCTACAGTTCCGAGGAGTTGGCACGTATTGTCAAGCGAAGTGCTGGCCTGCTGAACGTACCAACTGACGAGAAGGGCGGGTTCGAGATTGCGCGCCGTTCGCGCGGTACACCGCGCATCGCCAACCGCCTCTTGCGCCGGGTACGTGACTATGCCGACGTAAAAGGGATCGGCGAAATCACGCTGGACATCGCCAACAAGGCGCTGGCCATGCTCGATGTCGATCCGCAAGGGTTTGACGTGATGGACCGCAAGCTGCTGGAAGCCGTGATTCACCGATTCGATGGTGGCCCTGTGGGGCTGGACAACATCGCCGCCAGCATCGGCGAGGAGCGCGAGACCATTGAGGATGTGATTGAGCCTTACCTGATTCAGCAGGGTTTCCTGCAGCGCACGCCGAGGGGTCGCATTGCCACGCTAGCCGCCTATCGGCACCTGGGCGTTGCGCCACCCCGCACGGACAGTGGATTGTTTGAGTCCGGCGTCTGAAACCTGCATGATTCATCGCTTCCCTTTGAAACGCGGCCTGATCTGGACCGGTGTCGTGGTCCTCGTACTGGCCATCGCCCTGGTTGCCGTGTGGGCACTTCGTGCGCCCCTCGTGGATGCGGTCACGCTCAAGCAGGCCCCACTGGTTCGAACATTACAGTTCTCTGCGCGTGTTGCCAGTTTGTCACGCGTGGACATTGGCAGCACGGTTACAGCTCGCGCTGCCCGTGTTCTTGTCTCCGAAGGTGCACAGGTTCGCAAAGATGACGTGCTGATTGAGCTGGAGGCTGATGAGTTGCGTGCCGCTGTTGTGCAGGCAACGGCGTCGGAGCGGCAAGCTGAGGCGCGCATTGCCGGACTGCGCAGCACCGGCAGAAACACCGCGAGGGCAGTGCTGACGCAAGCCGAAGCAACTTTAAAGGCCGCTGAGACGGAATTGGAGCGTACCCAACAGTTGGTGGCACAGGGATTCTTGAGTGCATCGCGGCTTGACGATGCGCGTCGGGCCGTTGACGTCGCGAAGGCGCAGCAGACCAGTGCCAAAGCGCAGACGCAGGCCAACGACGAGGCTGGTACGGACATGGTGCAGGCGCAGGCCCAACTGGCCCTTGCCCGCGCCGCCACGGCGGCTGCAAGGGCACGGCTGGCCCAATCCGCTTTACTGGCACCTGCCGATGCCCGCGTGTTGTCACGCGATGTCGAGCCTGGCCAGATTGTTCAGCCCGGCAAGGTATTGATGAGTCTGGCATTGACCGGGCCGACACAGCTGAGTGCGCAGGTGGATGAGCGCTTTCTGGATCAACTGCAGCCGGGCCAGAGTGCCGCTGTCGTCGCGGATGCCTTTGTCGGCCAGCGCTTTTCTGCACGGGTCATGACGATTGCGCCGGCGGTGGATGCGCAACGGGGCGCAATTGAAGTGAAATTTGCCCTTGAGCATCAAGCGCCGGCTTATCTGCGGGAGGATATGACCCTGTCAGTCGAAGTGGAGACTGCCCGGCGCGACCGGGCTTTGGTGTTGCCCCTGAGTTCGGTGCGATCCCAGGTTTCAGATTCGTCCGTGACAGTTTGGGTGGCGCAGGATGGACGTGCACAGGAGCGTGCCGTGAAGCTGGGCCTGCGAACGCTGGATGCTGCGGAAGCTCTTGAAGGACTGACCGAAGGCGATGTGGTGTTGCTCGAGGGCAATGTCAAGTTGGGGGCGAGGGTTCGCCCGCAACCGGTGGCCTGGCAACCGGGCAAGTCCGCCGCTTCAGGTGCCAGCAAGCAGGACGCCGGATCAGCCTTGACCAACGCCATGGGGCGCTGACGGCTGGCAACCATGTCGCCCTGGCTCGGCTTTGAAATCCGCGTGGCGCTGCGTTTTTTGCGCGAAGGGCGCATGCAGACCCTGCTGATTATTGTGGGCGTCGCGGCGGGTGTGGCCGTCATCGCCTACATCTCTGCGCTAATCAACGGACTGCAAAGCAGCACGCTCACCAAAACACTGGGGGCGCAGGCCCACATCACGATACGCTCGCCGGATGACCTGGTTACGCCTGCCGCGTTGCCGGAACCAGGCAGCACCCTGTTGACCGAGACGCAGCCCCGTGCGCAGCGCTTGCGCTCGGTTGCCAACTGGCAGGCGCTGGTGCCACTGCTGGAAAGCATGCCTGCCATTGCCGGGGTTTCTCCGGCTGTATCGGGCGCAGGACTGGCCCTGCGAGGTGAGGCTACCCAAGCGATCGCACTGACCGGTGTTGAACTGGACCGTTACGACCGCGTCGTCGGCTTGCGCAGCAAGGTGATCAGTGGTGTCGCGCGCCTGTTGCCTGGTGAAGCCATTGTTGGCCGGGAACTGGCGGCCGATCTCGGCGTGCGTGCGGGTGACCGTCTGACTATTCAGACAGGCACCGTCAGTGACTCCGTGCGCGTAACGGCGCTGGTGGATCTGGGTGTGCGGGAGCTGAACCGGCGCACGGTCATTGTGCCGCTGCGCTCAGCGCAGAACCTGCTGGGGCTGCCTGGAGGCGTCACCAGTCTGGACCTTACTGTCAGGGATGTCTGGTCGGCCCAGACACTGGCGCAGGATTTGCGTCGCCAGTTTCCCTACAAGATCGAGAGCTGGCAGGAGAGTAACGCCCAGCTTGTTTCCGCCCTGAACGCCCAGTCGGTGAGTACCGCATTGATACGTGGCGTGGTGTTGATCGTCGTGGTGTTGGGCATTGCCAGCGTCCTGGTGGTGTCAGTTGTGCAGAAACATCGGGAGATCGGGATATTGAGGGCCATGGGAACCACGCGCGGACAGATTCTGCGGATTTTCCTGGTGCAAGGGGCCGTGGTAGGTGCCTTGGGGTCCTTGCTGGGCGTGTTGCTGGCCATAGCCCTCATCTGGCTGTTCACGACTTTTGTGCGTGGTTCTGACGGCTTGCCGCTCTTCGCTATCGGCCTGCCTTTGTCCACGGCTGTGCAGGTGGCGATGATAGCGACCGTATGCGGTGTGCTGGCCGCTATCGCGCCGGCACGCCGGGCCGCCGCGATGGACCCGGCGCAGGCTATCCGGATCTGATGCCATGAATCCGGCCAAGGCTTCGCACGCGCTGATCGAATTGCGCGACGTTCGCAAAACCTATAACCCGGGTTTGCCGAGCGAAGCTGAAGTGCTGCATGGCCTGTCGCTGCGGGTGGATCGCGGTGAGTTCGTGGCGTTGATCGGGCCATCCGGCTCCGGCAAAAGCACACTGCTCAATATCGTGGGTTTGCTCGAGCGCATGACCTCTGGCAGTTACCGCTTGCAGGACGAGGAGATGCAGGGGCTCGGCGATACGGAACTGACCATGCGCCGGCGAACCCGACTGGGTTTTGTATTTCAGTTTCACCACCTCCTGCCCGCCTTTACGGCGCTGGAAAACGTGACGATGCCCGCGCTGATGAGTGAGGGCCGTGTCAGCGCCAGGCGGCTGGCGCACGCGCGCGAACTGCTGGCTGCCGTGGGTCTGGCTGATGCCATGAACAAGCGGCCGTCCGAGCTGTCAGGCGGCATGCAGCAGCGTGTGGCGATCGCCCGGGCACTGGTTCATGAGCCCCCGCTCGTGTTGGCTGACGAACCCACGGGCAATCTTGACACGGCTTCTTCGGACGAGGTGTTCGTGCAGATGCGCCGCATGCATGCCGAACTGGGTATCTCCTTTGTGGTGGTCACGCATGACCCGCGCCTGGCAGCGCGCTGCGACCGTCTCGTAGAACTGATCGATGGGCGCATCGCGCGGGATGAACCGACCTGACCTTTGTTTCAGGCCTTGATTTCCATCAAGTTTTGTTGACGCGAAAAGCGCATACTGGTTACGCTGAACTGCAGCCTCAAAGAAAACAATGGACTTCAAGGACTACTACAAAACCCTGGGCATCGAGCGCACCGCGTCGGAGGAGGACGTGCGCAAGGCCTACCGCAAGCTGGCCCGCAAATACCACCCGGACGTCAGCAAGGAGCCGGATGCACAGGCGCGCATGCGCGACATCAACGAAGCCAATGACGTGCTGCGCGACAAGGAGAAGCGTGCTGCCTATGACGCGCTGGCTGATCGGGTTGCACAGGGCTACGGGACAGGCGGTGACGGCCATGGCAACTACCAGCCGCCGCCAGGATGGGATCAGGGTTTTGAGTTTCATCGCGGCCCCGGGGCAGGCCCGGCAGATCATGCTGAATTCAGTGAGTTCTTTTCGTCTGTATTTGGCAAGGGTGAGCATCGGGGCGCGCAGAGCCGCCAATACCGCGCACGCGGGGAGGATCACCACGCCGCCATCGAGATATCTGTTGAAGATGCCATCAAGGGCGCCGAGCGGGAAATCGTGCTGCGTGCACTGGAGGTGGACACCAAGGGACAACCCGCGTATGTCAACCGCACGCTCAGTGTCAAGATTCCCGCGGGCGTCCGTCCGGGTCAGTTCATCCGGCTGGCGGGCCAAGGCATGCCGGGGCACGGCGGCGAGGCGCCGGGGGACTTGTACCTTGAAGTTCGCATTGCGCAGCACAAGCTCTATCGTGTGGAAGGGCGTGACCTGTACATGACGCTGCCAGTCACGCCAACCGAGGCGGCGCTGGGTGCGCAGGTGCAGGTACCAACACCAGGCGGCGGCGTGGTGGAAGTCACAGTGCCGCCCAATGCGCGAAACGGCCTCAAATTGCGCCTCAAGGAGCGTGGCCTGCCAGGCAAACCCGCGGGTCACCTTTACCTGTTGCTGGAAATCGCACTGCCGCCGGCAGACAGTGAGGCCGCACGTCAGGCGTATGAACAACTGGCCAAGGCTGCGCCGTTCAATCCGCGCCGCCATCTTGGCACTTCAGGAGGGTGAACGTGTCCAGTCATACCGTTATTACAGCTACAGCAACGATCGTGGGCGATGCGTATCCACTCGCCGCCGGTGAGCTGGCCCATGCGTGTGGAGCAGAGATCGACTGGGTCGTCCAGCTCGTGGAACTTGGCATCGTCGGCGTGCCCGAACCCGGCGCCTCGCCCGATGACTGGCGGTTTCAAAGCGCGGATCTGCAAAGCGCTTTGGAGGTGCGTCGTCTGGAGCGTGACTTTGGCGTCGGGCTGGACGCGGCAGCGCTGATACTCGCTTTGCAAAACGAGGTACGCCGCCTCAAGGCTGTCCTTCAGGCTGAAGGTGTGCGCCGGTCCTGATGCCTCAAACTGGCGGATTGTGTCCGGCAGACGTTGTGAACGATCAATAACTGCGCGGCGTAGTAAGAGGCCAGAATCCACAGGGGTGCCAGCGGAACAGGCTGCAGGAACTTGTTAATGGCGATCAGCGAGTCGCTCAGCATGAACACACCGGCGCCCACGGCCGCCCAGCGTGACGCGTGATCGCCCACCACCGCAGCCCGCCCAATCGCCTGCGCCGTCATCAGTGAAATCGCCGCCACGTAGGCAGCCACCGCCAGCTTCAGCACCGGGTCATGCAGACTGGGCCACAACAAGGCATACATCGCCGCGCCGAAGGCAACAACGATGAGCAGCGCCCTTCGGCTTGGAAACCAGGCCTGACCCTGCCGAAACAGGGCGATGTAAAACAGATGCGCTACCAGAAACGATGCGAGCCCGGGTATGAAGTAGTTGCCGGGCAGCATCAGGAATACGTCACCCAGCAGGGAGCATGTCAATGCAGCGGTCAGAAAAGCATAGAAATAAGTGCCAAATCGGCCTCCAGACCTCGTGGAATATACGTAAGTAGCTGCAAAAATAATAGCAATTGCCATTGTCAGAGGTTTGAACGCGTAGTGCAGATCCAGCAAGCCCAGCGCACTGGTAACTGTGGCCATTGCGGCGCAGTCGATCATCAGCGCCTCCAGCACGGTGATGCGGCCTTGCAATAGCGCGCCCACGACCCAGTAGCCCGTCACGAGCGCCAGAGTCCACACGGCACTGCTGCGCAGTGGCATGACATCGGCAAACCACAGGACTGCGGAAACGCCTGACAACAGCAGCGTGAACTGCGCAGCCGCGAACAGGCTTGCCCCACGGCTGACAACCGGGTCATAGACCTGCACGCGGGACAGTTCGAATGTGGGTTTGGGAAACTTCAGCGCCACATCGTTCGCGCGCCAGCCCGGTGGCCTGAACCAAACCCGCACTTTGTCTGCCCAGTTCTGTGCGCGCCAGCTGTCCTGCATCAAACCCCAGTAGACCTCGGCGTTGGCCCACAACGGGTCCCAGCTGTTGAGCGGGCCACGAGTGCCATAGACGCTGGGCTCATCTTCTTCGCGAAAGGTGCCAAACAGCCGATCCCACAGGATCAGGATGCCACCATAGTTTTTGTCCAGATAGCCGTCGTTGACCGCGTGATGCACGCGGTGATTGGAGGGCGAGCAAAACACCCGGTCGAACCAGCCCAGTTTGTTCACCTGCTCCGTGTGCACCCAGAACTGATACAACAGGTCGACCAGCCCCACGATGGCGAAGATCAGGGGTGGCACGCCGGCTATCGCCATCGGCAGGTAAAAGACCCAGGCCAGCAGCGGGCCGCTGCCGGTTTGGCGCAGCGCCGTGGACAGGTTGTAACACTGGCTCTGGTGGTGCACCACGTGCGCCGCCCACAAGATGGCGCTGCGATGCCCGGCGCGGTGCAGCCAGTAGTAGCAGAAGTCGTAAAACACCAGCGCCAGCAGCGCGCCATACCAGGTGCTCCAGAACGCTGTATCTGGGTATAACGCCACAGCCGAATAGACCGCAGTGTAGATGCCCAGCGTCAGCAGTTTGGTGAACAGGGCACCCAGTTGACTCAGCACGCCCAGGCTGATGCTGTTGATGGCATCGTTGAGGCGATACGTGTTGCGCCCGTGGGCATAACCCCAGGCAAATTCCACCGCGATCAGCAACAAAAAAACAGGAGTTGCCAGAACGATGATCTGGCTGGGGCTCATGCCGTCGTTTCGTCCATGGTTTCGTCATCCAGATGGGATGTGTCGGCCCAACCCACCAGCGTGAACCCGTCGGGGGTCCACAGCAATCTGTTGATGGCTGCATTGCCCAGTGCCCAGGTTCGGGGGGCCTGCAGGTCCAGCCCGGTGGCTGCACGGTACAGGATGTCCATCACGCCGCCATGGGCCACCATCACAATCTGCTCGCCCATGTGCCGCGCTGCCAGGGCGTGGGCTGTGTCCAGCACACGCTGGCGAAATTGCAGCAGCGACTCACCTTCGGGCGGCGACCACTCCGGCTCACGTTTGCGCCAGCGAAGCGTTTCCTGAGGCCAAGTGGTTTCGATTTCGGCATAAGTCTTGCCCTGAAACGTGCCAAAGCCGCGTTCCCGCAGGCCTTCATTGGTCTGCAGCTGCAGGCCGGTGGCGTCGGCGATCGATATGGCCGTGTCCCAAGCGCGCAGCAGGTCGCTGCTATAGAGCGCGGCATTCGGCTCGCGGGCAGCCAGCGCGCGGGCGACGCGCTGGGCCTGCCAGCGGCCGGTCTCATTGAGCGGTATGTCGAGTTGCCCCTGGATGCGTGTTTCAACGTTCCAGGCAGTTTCTCCGTGGCGTACTGCGATGATTTGGGTGGCTTGCATCAGCCGGATTTTACGGATTGCGTGGCGCCTCGATATTGATGCGCCGCGCGCCTTGCGGCGGATTCGGGAAATCTCGCAGTGCGGCCTCCAGCATGGCCGGCAACACCGCATCACTGTGTGCCGCCGGCCCGTCATGCACGGCCCGGGTTTCGTAGACGACTTTTGCGCTGGCCAGATTGCGCAGGATCAGGCTCACTTCGCGCACGTACCAAGGCGGATCTGGAAACGGATACATCGGAAACCACAGGCCAACACCACTGCCATGATTACTCAATTGAACACTGCCCGACCACATGCCCTGACGCCATGGGTCATTCCAGGGTGCCCTGTTTTCGCGAATAAGTCCTTCGCTGACCTGCACACTGTACTGGGCAGCGGCGTCATCACGTCGCAAACCCACTTTGCCAAGGGCATTTTCGGTAAAACTTTCCAGCAAAGTCTGCCGGCTGTTACCCAGCTGGGATGGCAGGCGCTCAAACCGGTACGTCGCGCCGGCTGGAATGGCAGGCTGGGTAGCGTAGGACCGCACTTCTGAATCCACCATCATGACCGTGGAACAGGCGCTCAACAGGCTGGCGGCTGCAAACAGTGCCACCGCTGCAAAAATAGACGAGATGGAACGTTTCATGACTCCCCTCCTGTGCTGAAAAATCTGCCCCCTTAACCCCTTATGACCTGCAGTCCCGGCAGGGCTCGGGTCGTGATTGTTGGGAACTCGTCTGCATCAAATGCCTTGTCGCCATCGTCACTGGCCACGCCGGTTATCTTCAGACCCTTGAAATCGTAACGGGTTCCATCCATCAGGTGTGACGGCACCACGTTTTGCAACGCGCTGAACATGCTCTCGATGCGGCCGGGATGTTTTTTCTCCCACTCCCGCAACATCTGGCCCACCTGTTTGCGCTGCAGATTCTCCTGACTGCCGCACAGTGTGCAGGGGATGATGGGGAACTCGCGGTGCGTGGCCCAGCGGGTCAGGTCTTTCTCGGCCACGTTGGCCATGGGGCGAATGACAATGTGTTTGCCATCGTCGCTGACCAGCTTGGGGGGCATGCCCTTGAGTTTGCCGCCAAAAAACATGTTCAGAAAGAAGGTTTGCAGCATGTCATCTCGGTGGTGGCCCAGCGCAATCTTGGTGGCGCCCAGTTCATCGGCCACCCGGTACAGAATGCCCCGGCGCAAACGGCTGCACAGGCTGCACATCGTCTTGCCTTCGGGGATGACGCGCTTGACGATGGAATAGGTATCCTGGTTTTCAATGTGAAACGGCACGCCCAGCTGCTTCAGATAGGCGGGCAGGATGTGGTCGGGAAAGCCGGGCTGCTTCTGGTCCAGATTGACGGCAATCAGTTCAAACCGCACGGGGGCTCGGGCCTGCATCTTCAGCAGGATGTCGAGCATGCCGTAGCTGTCTTTGCCGCCGGATACACACACCATCACGCGGTCGCCTTCTTCAATCATGTTGAAGTCCACGATGGCCTGGCCCACCTGGCGGCACAGGCGCTTTTCCAGCTTGTGCGTCTCGCGCTCAATCTTGAAGTCGACTTTGGCGTCCCCTGGCGATGGGACGATTTCAGGCTCAACCCACACGGCGCTCATACCCATTGCCCTGTTTCAACGCGAATGGCCACTTCGCAGTCGTCAAAAATCTCCAGCTTGGCAATCTTGACCCGCACGCCCAGTACGCCCGGCAACTGCATGAGCCGGTTGGCCAGTTTGCCAATCAGGCTTTCCAGCAGGTTCATGTGCTCGGCAGTACATTCCTCGATGATGATTTTTCTTACCTTGCGGTAGTCCAATACATGAAGGATCTCGTCGTTGAGGGGCAGCAACGGCTGGATTCCCAGGTTCAGTTCCGCATCCACCTGAATAGGCTGGGGCGCTGTTTTTTCAAATTCCAGAATGCCCAGGCTGGCGTCAAAGCGCAAGCCGGTCAGCGTCAGTGTCTGGTTGCCGTCGAGTTTGTTCATGGGGGTATGAGCGGCCAGCCGCTGGTTACATCAGCGAAAAATCGCGTTCGAATTTCATCAGGTGCTGGCCGCCATCCACCAGCAAGGTGGTGCCGGTGATGGACTGGTTGTCCAGCGCGAATTTGACGGTTGCTGCAACATCGGCCGGGGTGGATGAGCGCCCCAGCGGGGAGAGTTTGTGTCGCGCCTTGAACTGTTCATCAGTAAGCATCGGGCTGGTCAAGGTCAGACCCGGCGCCACGCCCACCACTCGAATCTGGGGTGATAGCGCGATCGCCAACATAGTTGTGGCGGCTTCAAGCGCCGCCTTGGACAAGGTGTAGCTAAAAAAGTCCGGATTCTGGTTCCACAGCTTCTGGTCCAGAAGGTTGACCACCACGCCCGTGGCCGGGTCGCCATGCTCACTTCCAGGTCTGGCCTTCACGTGGCTGCAGAGCGCCTGCGACAGCAAAATGGCGGCTCCAGCGTTGCTGCGCATGTGTTTTTCCATGGCGGCGAAACCAAAGCTGGCCGCAGTGTCGTGCTCAAACGTGGAGGCGCTGTTGACCACGGCATCCACGTGCCCAAAATGGCTGATCACGCTGGGCAGCAGGTTGCGCACCGCGGTTTCATTTGACAGATTGGCACGAAATGGGGCACTGGCCCCCGCCAGTCGTGCGCAGTCAGCTACTGTTTTGGTAGCATCTTCCAGCGAATCGCGGTAGTGCACGGCCACCTGCCAGCCGTCCCTGGCCAGCGCGAGCGCAATCTCGCGACCCAGGCGTTTGGCAGCGCCGGTCACCAGAACGGTGCGTTTGACGGGTTGTGTGGTGGAAGGGACGGGCATTCGGGGACAATTCGCTCTGCAATGACAACACCCCAGAGTTTAACGACCGCCCTTCACTCCCGCCTGACGCAAGCCATTCAGGCGCAGGGAGGCTGGATCGGGTTCGATACCTTCATGAGTCAGGCCCTGTACACACCGGGATTGGGCTACTACACCAACGAAGGCGCGATTTTTGGCACCATGCCCAGAGGAGTGAAGGGGCAGGGGAGTGATTTTGTCACGGCGCCCGAGATGTCACCGTTTTTTGGAAAAGCTCTGGCGGCACAGGTGGCACAGGCTCTTTCAGTTACCCAAACCCGCGACGTTTGGGAGTTCGGCGCAGGCTCTGGCGCGCTGGCGCTGCAGTTGCTGGAGGCCCTGGGTGAGCAGATTCGCAGCTACACCATCGTTGATTTGTCCGGATCGCTGAAAGCCCTGCAGCAGCAAACGCTCTCAGCCCACACCGGCAAAGTGCGCTGGGTGAGCGAGTTGCCGGCGACTTTTAGCGGCGTGGCGGTGGGCAATGAGGTGCTGGATGCCATGCCGGTCAAATTGCTGGCCCGCGTCAAGGGTATCTGGCATGAGCGTGGTGTTTCTCTGGAATTGTCCCAATCTGAACCCGCTCTGGTTTGGCGGGATCAGGCAACTGATCTGCGACCACCTGTGGAGATACCCGGTGCCTACGACTACGTGACGGAAATTCATCCCCAGGCCGAAAGTTTTGTGCGGACGCTGGGCGAGCGACTGGCGCAGGGTGCCGTGTTCCTGATTGACTATGGTTTCCCGGAAGGGGAGTATTACCACCCCCAGCGCCATATGGGAACCGTGATGTGTCATCGTGCCCATCTGATGGACGCCAATCCGCTGGCCGACGTCGGGCTTAAGGACATCACGGCGCACGTGAATTTCACGGGTATTGCGCTGGCTGCGCAGGACATTCCTGACTTTGGTGTGTTGGGCTACGCCACGCAGGCCCGTTTTCTGATGAACTGCGGCTTGGTCAGTCTGATGGATGGTGCCCCGGTGGCTGAGCGCAGCATGGCGCAAAAACTGATCATGGAGCACGAGATGGGTGAGCTGTTCAAGGTCATCGGTTTTTTCAAGGGCGAGCCGTGGGATGCGCTCGGTTTTTCGCAGGGTGATCGCACCCATACCCTGTAGAACCCGAGGCAAGGCACCATGTTTCGCTGGCTGATTGTGGTCTTTTTGGCTTTGTTGCTGATCAATGGGTTGACGCCTCTGCTTGGCCGGCTGGGATTCGGCAAGCTGCCAGGCGATTTCCGTTTCCGGTTGTTTGGACGTGAGTGGTTTCTGCCCATCACCACCACCGTATTGCTCAGCTTGGTGGCTGGCCTGGTGGCCAAACTGATTTAGATTTTGGCGTTAGCATCGGCGCTTCGCCAAATTGACGGAGAACCGCATGAACACCACAAGCCGCACCGAAACGATTGAACGCACCGAGCGACCCTGGGGTTGGTATGAGACCGTTTCCGAGGTATCAGGTAACAAGGTGAAGCGCATTCGGGTGCATCCTGGTCAAAAACTCAGCCTGCAAAAGCATCATCAACGGGCCGAGCATTGGGTGGTTGTGCAAGGTACGGCGCGCGTTACTGTAGGTGAACGGGAAGTCGATCTTTTGCCGGGTCAACACATCGATATTGCCATCGGCGAGGTGCACCGCCTGGCCAATCTCACCACCAACCCTGTGGAAATCATCGAGGTCCAGTTTGGCAGCTATCTGGGTGAGGACGACATCGTCCGTCTGCAGGACGACTACGGCCGCTCCTGAAGCCTCCGGGTGAAGCCAAGCCGGCTGGCCCAACCCCCCCCAAAGCAGTCTGCTGACCTACTCATCCGGGTAAATACCGATAAACAAAACCGCTTTTGATTTGATAATTCGGAAAACAAAACCGCTTTTGTTAAATTTTCTGGATTTGTATGTCAATTGCTGCACTTGCTGAGTCACTGGGAATATCGACCTCCACGGTTTCGCGGGCGCTGAACGGGTATTCCGATGTCAGTGCCAAGACACGGGCGCGAGTCGAGGCGGCGGCCAAGGCCATCGGGTACCAACCACATCCAGTGGCGCATCGGCTGGCAACCGGGCGCACCGGGGCCATTGCCCTGGTGTCATCGGTAAGGGCGGGCAATTTTCTGGATGCTACTTTCGCTGCCCTGCTGTCGGGGGCCGCGGAAGCGCTGCGAGAGCAGGGGTACTTTGCGTTGTCTGTCGTCCTTCCTACGGGGGAAAACGAATTGGCCGAACTGTCGCGGTTTCTGGATGGGCGTCTGGTTGACGGCATTCTGCTGGCCCGCACCCGTACCAATGACCCGCGGGTCGCACTGCTTCAGCAGCGCGGTGTGCCATTCGTGACCCACGGACGCACCCAGTTCAATGAGCCGCATGCCTGGGTTGACACCGACAACGAGCGCGCATTCCTGCTCGCAACCGAGCGGCTGATCGGCATGGGTCATCGCCGCATCGCGTTCATCAATGGTCACCCCAACATGACGTTTGCGGCATTGCGTGAGCAGGGTTTTCGCCAGGCGATCCACGCGCACGGCCTGGACGCAGCAGCCTGCCCGGTCCGACACGGTGAAGTGACGGCCGCCAGCGGGGAACAGATTGCTACTGAATTAATAGCTGCTTACGCAATGGATACGAGGTCTGGAGCAGGAAATACGGGTCAAATTACGGCTATTTTGTGTGCCACCGATGCAATCGCGCTGGGTGCCATGGCGGCCATCCGGCGCGCCGGCTTGACCGTTGGGCGTGACGTTTCTGTCATTGGCTATGGAAACACCGAAGCCGGTCTGTATGCCGAGCCACCCCTGACGACGATTGACCACGCCATTGTGGACAACGGACGCCATCTGGCCGACCTGCTCATGCGCGAGATCAACGGGGAACCAATACAGGGCCTCACCCGTCTGGAGCCCGTTCACCTGATCGCCCGTCAGTCCGACGGACCTTGCGTCGAAGCCTGAAATATACCCGTGCGACCTTAACCAAGACCTTTCAACAGGAGACAAACCGTGAAACTAAAAAAACTGACCCTCGTAACCAGCCTTTTCATTGCAAGCATGAGCCATGCACAGACCAATGTGGTGTCTACCCAGATGCGCCCGGTAGAGGAGGCTGAAAAAGTCCGAACAATCATTCTCAAAGGTGCGCCAGATGCCGTGAACTTCATCCCTGAAGATGGAAACACCTATTTCACTCGCATGAAGGCGGAACTGGGAGCCGCGCAAGGCAAGGTGCACGCGACCATTGCTCTGGACGGTGAGTTGTCCCCCGTGAACCAGATCGGCGGCCTCAGTGATCTGGATGATTTGGCCAAAAGACTGTCTTCCACCCGTGAGTTTTCGAGCTCGGCCATGGACCTCGGCAAGATGGGCGGCTCCAACCAGCGCTTCATCCCGTTGATGACCAATACCTTTCAGATGGTGGCCAACAAGAAGGCGCTGCAATACCTGCCAGCAGGTGCCAATATCAACGCGTTGACCTATGTACAGCTGCGTGATTGGGCCAAAGCGATGAAAGATGCCACGGGCGAGGGCAAGCTTGGCTTTCCGGCAGGCCCCAAAGGTCTGATGCATCGTTACTTCCAAGCCTCCTTCTATCCTAGCCACACCGGCGGTATTGTTCGTACGTTCAAAAGTGCCGACGCAGAAAAAGCATGGGCAGATTTCCGGGAGATGTGGGCCTATGTGAATCCGCGCTCAACGGGCTATGGTTTCATGGAAGAACCGCTGAAAACCGGTGAAGTGTGGGTGGCGTTTGACCACACCGCTCGCTTGCTGCCAGCCTTGAACGACAAACCGGCAGACTTTGTCGCCTTTCCTGCACCGTCGGGCATCAAGGGGCGTGGCTTCATGCCTGTCATCGTGGGCATGGCCATTCCCAAGAATGCCGGGGACAAAGCTGCTGCCGAGCGTGTGATTGACCATATGACCAAACCTGCGACGCAGGCGCTGATTCTGAAGGAAATTGGATTCTTTCCAGTTGTGAAATCTGATCTCAGTCAACTCTCCCCTGGCGTTCAGATGGCCTCGCAGGGTATGGGCGCGGTCTTTTCTGCCAAAGACGGACGGGCATCCTTGTTGCCGGTGCAACTGGGCGCCAAAGGCGGCGAGTTCAACAAGCTCTTTGTAGACACCTTCACCCGCATTGTCCTGCGCAACGAAGACATTAAGGTGGTGCTAGGCGAGCAGGGTAAGCTGATGGATGCCTTGATCAAGGAGGCTGGAGCACCCTGCTGGGCTCCCGATGCCGGGAGCGGCACTGCCCCTTGCCCCGTTCAATAGACTGATCGCACGATTTAGCCTGGCCTGGCCATGAACGCCCAACGCGCGCCCTACGTGCTGATCGCGCCCAGCGTGATTTTTCTGCTGGTTCTGTTCATCTGGCCACTGGCGGAGACTGCGCTGATGGCGTTCAAAACCGCTGACGGCACCTGGACCAGCCAGTATGTTTCCAAGATGCTGGGTGACCTCAACTTTGGCATTGCCCTTAAGAACACCCTGATCCTGGTTGCTATCGTGGTGCCATTACAAATGGTGGTGGCATTGGGCATGGCCATGATGTTGCAGAACATGGACCGTGGCCGGATGGCCTTCCTGTATATCTGGACCATTCCGCTAGGAGTGAGCGATCTGGCGGCTGGCCTGGCCTGGCTGGCGATCTTCAATGACCGGGGCTACTTCAACACCGTGTTGTCTGGCATGGGGTTCATCAGCGGCCCGACGTCATGGTTGAGTTACCAGAACCCTGCCGCCCTGTTTGTCTGCGTCATCATTGCCGAAATCTGGCGTGCCACCGCGATTGTTCTGGTCATTCTGGTGGCGGGCGTGCAACTGATTCCCAAAGAGTACAACGAGGCTGCTGAAGTGTTTGGTGCCAGCCCGTGGAAACGATTCATGAAAATCACGCTGCCGCTGCTGAAACCCAGTTTGCAGAGCGCCTTGATACTGCGTACGGTGCTGGCTTTCGAGGTGTTTGCTGTGGTCTACGCCCTGGCGGGGCGGAACCTGCCCGTACTGGTGGGCGAGGCCTACAACTGGCAGGGCGCTTATCAGAATACGAATGTGGCTTCTGCCTACGCGCTGTTCATTCTGGTGGTTTCCATTGCGTCCACGCTGGTGTACTTGAAGGTGCTGAAGGTCAAGCGGGAGACACTGTCTTGAAACAAAGTCAAAAATTCCTGTACACCATGGCAGTTGTGCTCGCCATTTGCTGGCTGGTGCCCATCTATTTGATTGGCATCAGTGCGCTAAGCCCAAAAGACGCAGCCACAGCTTGGCCTAAAAGTCTATTGCCCCTGCATATTTCATTTGACACCCTGGGCTTCTTTGTCCACTACACAGGGGTATGGAAGGCGGTTCTTAACAGCGTGATCGTTGCATTGTTGACCATGTTGTTTGCTATCGTGTTGGGTGCACCCGCAGGCTACGCCCTGGCGCGATACGACTTCAAGGGGCAAAACATCTATCGCGTGCTGATTGTGATGACGCGGGCGTTTCCGCTCGCGATTCTGGCGTTGCCTCTGGTTACACGTTTCATCAGCGTCGGCCTGTACGACACTCAGTTGGGCGTGGCACTGGTACACACCGCGCTGGCATTGCCATTTTCCATTCTGGTTTCTTCCTCTCTTTTTATGGGGATTCCGCGAGAACTGGAAGAGGCCGCGTGGACGCTGGGATGCAACAAGGTTCAGGCGTTCATGAAAATCGTGATGCCACTGGCCTTACCCGGCATGGCTGCCACCATGATTTTCAGCTTTGTAATTTCATGGAATGAAGTGTTCTCCGCCAGTGTGCTCACGCTGAATAACAGAACGCTTACCGCCTTTTTGTTTGCCAGTCTGGAGGAAAGTCCCCTGCATTTTCGTTATGCCGGTGGCTTTTTCCTGATTCTTCCCTCACTCATCTTCATCTTTGTGGTGCGCAAATACCTGTTCAGCATGTGGGGCATTTCAAACCGCTAGGGAGCAATTCATGTCGGCCATTTCCATCAAGGGAGTTCGCAAGGACTTCAAGGGTCATCAAGCCCTGAAATCTATCGACCTGGAGGTCAAGGACCAGGAGTTTTGCGTGCTGCTCGGCCCCTCGGGCTGTGGCAAGACCACGCTCATGCGCATCGTTGCGGGTCTGGAAACAGAAACATCTGGCGATGTGCTGATTGGCGGTAAGCGCATGAACGGACTGCCCCCGCGCGAACGCAATATCGCGATGGTGTTTCAGAACTATGCCGTGTTTCCCCATATGACCATCGATGAAAACATCGGCTTTGGGTTGCGCATGAAAAAGGCACCCGAAGACAAGGTGCGAAAGCAAGCGCGGCGTGCAGCGGAGTTGATGCACATCGAACACTTGCTGGACCGCTATGCCGGCCAGCTTTCAGGTGGTCAGCGTCAACGCGTTGCCGTCGCGCGCGCTCTTGCGGTCGAGCCGGACGTGCTGTTAATGGACGAGCCCTTGAGCAATCTCGATGCGCTTTTGCGGCTTGAAATGCGTAGCGAGCTCAAAGGGCTGTTGCGCGATATCAAGACCACGACCATCTATGTGACCCATGATCAGACGGAGGCCATGAGCCTTGGGTGATCGTATCGCCGTGATGCACGGCGGCGAGATCGTGCAGTACGACGCGCCACCCATCGTTTATGTTCAACCAGCAACAACATTTGTCGGTGGGTTCATAGGCAATCCACCGATGAATTTCATTACTTCTGCGGCAACACAATTGGCGCTGGGACTTACAGCGCCGCCCAAAGCAGCCTCACTCGGAATACGTCCTGAAGACCTTGATATTGTTGAAGGTGGAGGGTTGGCACTTCAGGCGAAGGTTGTCGAAATGCTGGGCGCATCGCAGCAAGTGAACAGTCGTGTAGACGGCGAGTTGATCCGCCTGAGTACGAATGCCACTCCTGCGATTTCACCCGACCAGACGGTTCAAGTCGTTGCCAAGCCTGGCAAGGCACGCTGGTACGATGCCGCCGGCCATTTGATGGCCTGACGGTTGGCTTTTTGAAGCTGTGGTTTCTGCAGCAATCTATTCACATTCTTAGTTTCTGAGACTGCGCATGTCACTTCAAGAACAGGCTCGTGCCATCCTCCTGGCAAACGACCGTGGCGGCTACACCCTGCCGACTGCTGGTCTTTATCCCTTTCAGTGGAACTGGGACGCCAGCGTGACGGCGCTGGGCTGGATGACATTCAACCCGCCGCGAGCATGGGAGGAGTTGCGATGGCTGTTCAAGGGGCAGTGGCAAGGCGGACCCAACAACGGTTTTGTTGCCCAGATCAACTTCCACGCCGAAAGCGACAGCTATTTTCCGGGTCCTGACGAATGGGGCACTGATGGAGCGCCGGGCACTGAGGGCTTGAGCACGCGAACGAGCAGTATCAGCCAGCCACCGTTGCATGCGACGATGGTCCGGTGGATGTGGATGCGCGCATGCAGGCCTTCTGCCGACCCATCTGTCAAGACATTTGCCCAAAAGCAGATTCGCGAGCTGCTTCCGAAGTTGTTGGCTCATCATCGTTGGTGGTATCGCGCCCGTGATCCGAACAATACCGGCCTTGTTGTGAACATCCATCCGTGGGAAACGGGCATGGACAACTCGCCAGCCTGGGATGTTCCCCTGGCCCGCGTCCCCGAAACCACGAGACCCTATACCCGACGGGATCTGGGGCATGTTGACGCATCAATGCGCCCCCCGAAGAGTTTCTATGACCGGGTCGTGTACCTGATGGACTTCAACCGCGCGCAGGGTTTTGATCCTCAAAAAATTCTCGCTACTTGCCCCTATCAGGTCAACGACATCGGGATCATCAGCATCCTGCAGCGTGGCTCTATTGACCTGATTGCGCTTTGCGAAGAATTTGGACTGAAGCTTGAGGCGAGCGAAATGGCCGAACATGTACACCTCACGCACAATAGCGTGCAGGCCTTGTGGTCCTCGAAGTGGCAGCAATTCGTATCCAGAGACGTGATCACTAGAGAGTTGCTGGAAGTCCCTACATCGGCTGGTCTGCTCGGAGCCTATGCAGGTTTTGGCGAAAATCTGGCACCCACGGTGAAACAGTGGCTGCGCGAAACACCTTTTGGATTGCCATCCACTCGCAGTAGCTTTGACGGGTTCGAGCCACTGCGTTACTGGCGTGGACCCGTATGGCAACATATCAACATGCTGATATCGGTCGGGCTGCAAGATCAAGGGCACAATACTGAGGCGCTGGAAATTCGGAGTCGTTCCGAACAGTTGTTTTCGGCCTCAGGGTTCCATGAGTACTACGATCCTTTGTCAGGTCAGGGGCTTGGCGGGAAAAGCTTTTCATGGACTGCGGCCACTTACTTGCATTGGATCGCGGATTGAAGAATGACGAGGACAAAGGCTTTGATGCCTTTTCAGGTTTGGTTGGACTTAGAGCCTGCGTCGACATTGGTGGCACCAAAGTGGCTGTCAGCGTGGCTGATGCACAAGGCATTCGAGGCCGCGTAACCGAGCCCACCGCCAAAGAAGGCAACAACGATGCTCTGGGTTACCAGATCATCCGGCTGATTGGTGAAAGCTGCGTCAGCGTGGGCTTGTCAGCCGCAGACGTGTCAGCGGTCGGGGTGTCCTCCTGCGGGCCGTTTGTCATTCATGACGGCTGCATCGAACTGACTGCACCCAATATCTGTGGCGGTATGGCGGGCAAGGCGCGTGGCCTTCCCAATGACTGGCCCAGCGCCGTTCTCGAAGCGCCACTGCGTGCCCGGTTTGGCCAGGTTCGGGTGGCGAATGACGGTATTGGCGCGCTGGAAGCCGAACGCCGATGGGGTGCGCTGCAAGTCAATGGCAAGCCTCTGGATCATTGCGCCTACGTCACCTGGAGTACCGGCATTGGCATGGGACTGTGCGTGGACGGCCGGGTATTGCATGGCAAAAATGGCAACGCTGGGCATGCGGGCCACATGTTTGTCAGCGACAACGATGACGCCCTGTGTGGCTGCGGCAATGTTGGCGATGTCGAGGGGCTAATTGCCGGCAATGCCATTCCCAGACGTTTTGGGTCTGCTGGTTATGCTGATGCCGCTACTCTTTTTATAGCTGCTTATGCAGGTGATACAAGGGCTAATGCCATTATTGATGATCTGTGTCGGGTGATGGGGCGCACCTTGTACAACCTCGTGGTCACATTGGACTTGCAGCGCATCAGCATGGGCGGCAGCGTGTTCTGGCACCACCGGGACTTTCTGTTGCCCAAATTGCGCCTGCATGTCAAAGGCAAGCTGGGTGCTCTGACGGACTCGTTTGAACTGGTTCCGGCCGGTTTGGGTGACCGGGTTGGCGACTATGCCGCACTCGCGCTTGTTTTGAGTTAAATCAAATAAAAAGAACCCAATCGGAGCAAACTGATTCCAGTGACTTGGAAAAATTGATGAATTCAGACTGACATGGTGTTGGTTTGAGTCCGGTCACGCTCTTGGCCATGTCGGTCAGCGGAGTCAACCCTTTTTGGAGACATCATGTTGAAACTTTCGAAACTCGCCACGGCTGTGGCTTTGGTGGTGGCAGGGTCTGCGGCTTTGGCCGGTGAGGTGGAGGTATTGCACTGGTGGACCTCTGGCGGTGAAGCCAAATCGGTCGGCGAACTGAAGAAAATCATGCAGAGCAAGGGCCACACGTGGAAAGACTTTGCCGTGGCTGGTGGGGGTGGTGACAATGCCATGACCGTGCTCAAGAGCCGCGTCGTGTCCGGGAATCCTCCGGCAGCAGCTCAAATCAAGGGCCCGGCGTTGCAGGAGTGGGCTGCCGAAGGCGTGCTGGCCAATCTGGATGCGACCGCCAAGGCTGAGAAGTGGGATGAATTGCTGCCCAAGGGGGTTGCAGACGTCATGAAATACAAAGGCAATTACATTGCTGCGCCGGTCAATGTGCACCGTGTGAACTGGATGTGGGCCAACAAGGCAGTACTGGACAAAGCCGGCATCAAGAGCGCCCCCAAGACTTGGCCCGAGTTCTTTGCAGCGGCTGACAAGGTCAAGAAAGCTGGTTTGATTCCGGTGGCCCACGGTGGGCAAAACTGGCAGGACTTCACCACGTTCGAATCGGTGGTGCTGGGTGTGGGGGGAGCCAAGTTCTACAACGACGCACTGATGAAGCTTGACCAGAAAGCCCTGACCAGCGCGACCATGACCAAGTCGCTGGAGACCTTCCGCAAGATCAAAAGCTACACCGACGCCGCGGCGCCTGGCCGCGACTGGAATCTGGCCACAGCCATGGTGATTCAGGAAAAAGCGGCCTTCCAGTTCATGGGTGACTGGGCCAAGGGAGAATTTGCAGCTGCCGGCAAGGTTCCCGGAAAGGACTACATCTGCGCTGCAGCTCCTGGTACCGACAAGGCCTACACTTTCAACGTGGACTCCTTTGCGATGTTCAAGCTGAAGGACCCAGGTTCACAAAAAGCTCAGGCTGATCTGGCCGCTGCCATCATGGGTACCGAGTTTCAGGAAATATTCAACCTTAACAAGGGCTCCATCCCGGTGCGTCTGAAGATGGACATGGGCAAGTTTGACGACTGCGCCAAACTGTCGGCCAAGGACTTTGTAGATACCGCCAAGACCGGTGGTCTGGTGCCCTCCATCGCTCACGGCATGGCTGTCAAGCCAGCTGCTGAAGGCGCCATCAAGGATGCAGTCAGCCAGTTCTGGAATGACGACAAGATCTCCGTGGCTGACGGCGTGAAGAACATCGCCAAAGCTGCTGCAACCAAGTAGTACCGGTACGGCCCGTTCAACCTGAATAACCCCATCCAATTCAGGATGGGGTTATTCTTTGTGCCTTGCCCGTAGTAATTTGTTCGGTGGGGTGGGTCGAACCAGGTATTCCTCCATGAAAAGTATTGAGAACCTGTTACCCAAGCTGGTGCTGGCCCCGGGCTTTGTGCTGGGCTTTGCGTTCATCTATGGGTTCATGATCTGGAATGGCGTGTTGTCCGTGACCGGATCGCGCATGCTGCCCAATTACGACGAATTTGTGGGGCTGGCGCAATATGCCCAACTGTGGGACATGGACCGCTGGTATGTTGCCCTGAAAAATCTGGGCATCTTCAGCGTGCTGTATGTAGGCGGCTCCATGTTGCTGGGTATGTTGCTGGCCATTTTTCTGGACCAGAAAGTGCGTGCTGAAGGGGTCCTTCGCACTATTTATCTGTATCCCATGGCGTTGTCATTCATCGTGACGGGTACCGCCTGGAAGTGGATTCTCAATCCCAGCCTGGGGCTGGAAAAATTGATGCACGACCTTGGCTGGTCGAGCTTTCATTTTGACTGGCTGGTGCAGTCCGAGACCGCCATCTATTGTGTGGTGATTGCCGGTATCTGGCAGTCTGCCGGTTTTGCTATGGCCTTGTTTCTGGCGGGCTTGCGCGGCATCGACGACAGCATCATCAAGGCGGCACAAATAGACGGCGCTTCACTTCCCCGAATTTACTGGCGCATCATTCTTCCCATTCTGCGTCCGGTGGTGTTTTCCACCATTCTGGTGCTGTCACATCTGTCGATCAAGAGTTTCGATCTGGTGATGGCCTTGACCGCCGGTGGGCCCGGTTACGCAACCGATGTGCCCGCAACGTTCATGTTCGTGATGAGCTTCAACCGTGGCCAGATTGGCCTTGGGGCAGCCAGCGCCACCATGATGCTGGCCACCGTGGCGGCCATTGTGGTCCCCTACCTGTACAGCGAACTTCGAGCCAGGCCCCATGATCGCTAAACATCTGCCCCGCATTCTCATCTACAGCATTCTGTTGGTCGCGGCCTGTCTGTTTCTGGCGCCCCTGTATGTGATGCTGGCTACGTCCTTCAAGGACGCTGACCAGATCCGCGCGGGCAACCTGATGAGCCTGCCGACGTCGATCAACTTCGAGTCGTGGAAGCTGGCCTGGTCAACTGCCTGTACTGGGGTGGATTGTCGGGGCTTGCGGCCCTACTTCTGGAATTCGGTGAGCATGGCCGTGCCGGCGGTGCTGATTTCCACCGCATGGGGAGCTGTCAACGGCTACGTGTTGAGCATGTGGAAATTCAGGGGTAGCGATGTTCTTTTTGGCTTCATGCTGTTTGGTGTGTTCATGCCGTTTCAGGTTGTGTTGCTACCCATGAGCCAGGTGCTGGGTTTTCTCGGCCTTTCCAGTTCGGTTGCAGGTCTGGTGCTGGTGCACTGCCTGGCAGGCATGGCGGGTACAACGCTGTTCTTCCGAAACTATTACACGGCCATCCCCCGGGAACTGGTCAATGCAGCGCGGATGGATGGTGCAGGCTTCTGGCTCATTTTTTATCGCATCGTCATTCCCATGTCCACTCCCATCATGATGGTGACGCTAATCTGGCAATTTACCAATATCTGGAACGACTTCCTCTTTGGTGTGGCCTTTAGCGGCGCCGACAGCAAGCCCATCACTGTGGGCCTGAACAACATGGCCAATACTTCCAGCAGTGTCAAGAGCTACAACGTGGATATGGCAGCGGCAGTGATTGCAGGTTTGCCCACCATGCTGGTTTATGTGCTGGCGGGGCAATACTTCGTCAAAGGTCTCACGGCAGGCGCTGTGAAAGGATAGGAACACTCATGGCCGCTTCCCTCCACATCGCGGGTATTCGCAAGGTCTTTGGCAAAGGCGCCAAAGCAGTCGAAGTGCTCAAACGCATTGACATTGACGTCTTGCCGGGCGAATTCCTGATCCTGGTCGGCCCGTCAGGTTGCGGCAAATCCACCTTGCTCAACATCATCGCTGGTCTTGAAGAACCCACTGAAGGCGAGCTTCTCATTGCCGGGAGAAACGTCATTGGCATTGCGCCGGCACAGCGTGACATTGCCATGGTGTTCCAGAGCTATGCCTTGTATCCCACCATGAACGTGGCTGACAATATTGGCTTCGCGCTGGAAATGCGCAAAGTGCCCAAGGAGGTGCGTACCAAACGTATCGCGGAAGTGGCAGCCATGCTGCAGATCGAGCACTTGCTGGACCGGCGGCCGTCGCAGCTTTCCGGTGGTCAGCGCCAGCGTGTAGCGATGGGCCGTGCATTGGCGCGTGACCCCCAACTGTTCTTGTTTGACGAACCGCTATCCAATCTGGACGCCAAACTCCGTGTGGAGATGCGCGCTGAAATCAAGCGGTTGCACCATGTCAGCGGTATCACCAGTGTGTATGTCACGCACGACCAGATTGAGGCGATGACGCTGGGTAGCCGCATTGCGGTGATGAAGGACGGCATCCTGCAACAAATTGGTACGCCCGATGAGGTGTACACGCGCCCGTCGAATACCTATGTGGCGTCGTTCATTGGCTCACCCACCATGAACATGATCAAGGGCCGGGTAGAAGTGGCGGGTGAAAACGGACGTTTCGTTTTCGAAGGTGGTTCGTTGACATTGCCTTGTCCTGCTGTGGGCGAGGCCATCCTGGGCCTGCGTGCGGAGCATTTGCATGTGGCGGCAGAGTCTTCGTGGCGCGGCGTCGTGCATCTGGTTGAGCCTACCGGTGCTGACACCTATGTCGTGGTGCGAACACCTGCAGGTGATTTGACGTCCCGAACCAAGCCCCATGCGCCTTTGAAAGAAGGTGATCCAATCGGGCTGGAGATCAGCGGAAAACATACCAACTGGTTTCATTGCACCACGGGGTTGCGCCTGGAGGTTTGAGTCCTGGCAATTGCCTCTAACCATCAACAAATCGGCCATTGGGTTTGCACGCCAGGATGGGCATGCCATGGCATCTCAAATCAGGGCGTCATGGTCCACTGGTGCGTACATTTTTTGCAGTGAACAAGTACCGCACCATTGCGCCGGTCCTCCTCTACCAGAGTCAGGCGACCATAAGTACCGCAATGGGGACAATTAGCCTGGTTGGCCACCTCCTCAGCATGCATCAGCAAGAATAAATACCGGCGCAAAGCCCAGAGTCCTGTAGTGCCACTGATGATGCAAAGCATCACATCCAGCAACTTTTCACCCGGCGAACCATCGCGAAACGCCTCCATGCTCGCCATCAGCGCAATCACGCACAAGAAGGCGAGCAACATGTGAGCATGGCTGGACAGGAGTTCGCGTTCGTACCACTTGCGAAATCCGACGCGACGAATACCTTCTGCCAGCCGGAGATTGAGCCGGTTCATGGCCTCATGCTGACACAAAACCAGATTTGATGTGCGATGAGGTCAGGGCTTGAACTTCAGCGCCAGTATTTTGGCTCCTACACACTGCCCCTGCACTTTGCCACCTTCAATACCAAATCCGAAGTGAATGCCGGCATACATTCGGGAAATAGCCGCTTCGTCGGCCGCGGCCTTGAAGCTCTTGAAGGTGCGTGGCCCCCAGCCACGGTCGTTGTGGGTGTTGTCGGTGAAACTGGTTTCAGTTCCAAATACCTTGCCTAAAACAGTGGCTGCGGCACTGGACTGAACCGAGTGACCGGAAGGGTATTCCGGGAATGGCGGCGTGGCCATCAGGGTGGGCACCCAATTGCTGTCGATCACCACCTGAACGTAGGTGACGGGCCGCAGAAGGCTGACGGCGTATTTGGTGGCCCAGCCTGCAACGAAGGCATCGGCCATCGCCATGTTGAGCCGTGCCTGGGTCTCGGCGGCTACCGCCAGACTGGCTTTGCCCATTTTCAGCAAATCGTTGGCGATATAAGCCCAATGTCCGGCAGGTGTGGGCGTCTTGCCCGGGTCATCGGCCCAATAAAGTGCGAACTGGCGTTGTTCCTGTGTAGCCTGGTTACTGACGCGGTAGACCTCCTGAGCATCCTTGTAGAACGCTGAGTTGGTTTCTTCGGAATAGGCAGGCGGTGGAGGAGCCGGGCATTCCTTTCCGCTCTTCAGAACGAAAGGACGGTTTTCTCCCCACCAGGGCAAAAGCGGTGGCGCAAAAGCCGGGGGCGTGGCGCTCCAGCGCCCGGTGCCACTGGGGGGGACATAGTTTTCCCGGCTGCGCCGAATCGGCCCCCAGGCCTCGTGACCGCCGTCGGTCCGGGCCCAGGTCATGATGGCCATGGCCATCAACTTGCCAAACGTTTCCGAGCGATTGGTAATATCCGGCGTGATGCTGGTGGGGTCGAAGTCCTGACCATATTTCAGCGGCAGGTTGCGTTCCAGCAAATCGATACGCGCCTTGTTTTCCGCTGAGGCGTTGCTGAACATCATGCGGGTCATGGTTGCCATCGACGCATTGGCCACGGTGGGCCAGTGCAGGGGCTCATCAGGTTGTGCCCAGGGCAGGGAGCTCAGTTCATTGAGTTGCCCGGCCAGGCTGGTGTAGCCCGGCATGCCAGGAACAATCGATTCATAAAGCGTAAGACCGAGGTATCCCAAGGCTCTGGACGCTACCGGGGGACTGAACCCGGGGGTCTGTTGAACGAGTTGAATCGCCAGCGAAAACCATTCGTTTGCAACACCGGAGCTGAATGTGTCGGCCGTCCTGGAGGCGGCAACGGGCTGCGTCTGGGCAACCGCATTGAACGGGTGAAGGAATACGGCGGCCATCGCAAAACAGATTGCGCGGAAGCTGCAGCTAAGAGCAGGGGGCAACAGGATTCTCATGGCGCTCTCCAGGTGCCGACGCCGTTTTCTTTGTCAATCAGATAGAAGCCGTCAGATTGAACCGTCTGCCACGATCCCCAGTCCCCGTAGGGCCACTGGACTCTGAGTCTGACGGAGTTTGCCTGACCCAGACCAAAGTGCATCCAGCCCAAGTGCCCACTGGCGTGCCCGCCACCAATGGTTAACTCCTGTCGGATCACGCGGTCGCCCAGGTTGACTTCAACCCAGGCTCCAATTGCATCGCGATTGCCCCCCGGTTGCTTCAGACGCAGTTGCAGCCAATGTCCCATGGGCAGAGGTTTTTCAGCCGTGCCAGTCCCCACATTACGCCAGACCTGGGCCTTGTCCCAGCGATTGACTACCAGCATGTCCAGCAGTCCATCGCCGTTCAGATCGGCCAGCATGCCACCGCGACCGCGCCGGAAGCTGGCTACGCCCGCCTGCTGGCCCGCTTCCACGAAGCGACCATCAGTTTGCTGGAGCAGCAGATTGTTCGGATCCAGCGTCGCGAAATCGGGCATGGTCGATACGTTTCCTTTCACGATGAACAGGTCTGCAAGGCCATCGTGATTCACGTCAGCAAACTGCGCATGCCATGCCGTTGACGGGTGAATATCGCCACCAACGTAGGGCCTGTGTGCAGTGACGCCACGCTTGTAGGCCATGTCCGAAAATGTGGGCCGTCCTCCATCACCCTCCACCTTTTGCAACTTGTTGTCGGCCATGCTGGTGAGAAACACTTCGGGCAAACCATCTCCATCCACGTCGTGACTGGCAATGCCCATACCCCAGATCTGCAATGGTTTCCAGCCCTGAGCCTCGGTGTATAGCGCTGGCGCTTGCCCTGGCGACAGTTTCCACAATTGTTCCTGCCCGCCTTTGTAGAACTCCCGATCATTGCTCACCCGGAGGGCAGGTTCTCCTTTGTGATTCCAGTCGGTGAAAAGCATCGACAGTGCGCAGTAACCGGGTGTCAGTGCAACAGCCGGTGCAAATTGTTTCCCCGATGAAGCCGGACGCATCAAGCTCCCCGGCGTGCAACTACCCCAAGGGAAATCAGGTTTGCTGCGGTCTACATAGGTACCCACAGCCAGGGTTGGCCAGTTCTGGCCACGTTCCCAGGTTGCAGAAAAGGCGGTGTGCCAGGCATTGCTGGAACTTAATCCCCACTTTTCACCGGCGCGCTCAAATTTACAGGCGCCCAGCCCGCGAAAAACCTCGATCTCGCCCACACGTAGCACTACCAGATCAGTCTGGCCATCTCCATCCACGTCCAGTGGGTAGGCACCAATCGCGTTGGTCAATTCCAGGCCGGAGCGCTCTTCCTTCAGTTTGAGGGGGCCGCCACGTGTGCTTCCATTGCGATAAAACTTGGCCTTGTTGACCCCGGCGGTGACGTAGACCTCGGGCAGGCCGTCTGCATCGCAATCAAACGTCGCGACACCTCCGCCCACCATGAACTCGACTTCACCTTCAAAGCGGCTTTGCAAGCCTGCACTGTCGGTTTCCTCAACGAAGCGTGGGATGGCGGGCGCAGGAACATCAGCCGCCACAGCACCTTGGAGCGCAGTGATGCTTGCCAGAACAACGTGAGAGAGGTTTCGAACCCGGATAAGCATGGCTACCTTGTCAAATATTGATCCACTGGCCGCTTTTCCCGGACTCAAACAGGGCGTCAATGACCCGCATGTTTTTGATGGCGTCTTCCACGCCGTACGGGAGAGCGAGTTCACCCCGAACCACTCGGGAGAAGGCATCACCTTGCAATGTGTACATATTGCAGGCAGGCAGTGTCTGGGTCGACACCGAGGAGCCATCCAGTGTGGAGCCATCGTCCAGAAAGACTCTGGTTTCACCACCCAACGGCGCATTGAAAGGAATTTGGATTTCAATGCGCTTTTTCGTGCCGCACACCTGCACCCGCTGATACACCACGGACTGGGTGGAAACCGTGAAGTTCAGTTGTCGCCCGTCTCCGAAATCGAGCATGGCGCTGACCGTGCGATCGGTCTTGAAGGTCGGATCACGATCAAACATGGCCATTACCCGTTTGGGTTCAGACTCAAACAGAAAGCGGCCCACAACAATGGGGTAACAGCCGATGTCATACAAAGCGCCGCCGCCTGTATCCAGCTTGTTGCGGATGTTGTTGACATCCCGGTTGAAGTACGCAAAGTAGGCCTGAATCACTCGCAGATCACCCAGATCGCCATTGCGTACCCGCTCCCGAACTTGCAGCCACTGCGGGTGAAAGCGCACCATGAATGCCTCCATGATGTGCACGTTGTTGGCGACTTCACGCACTTGAGCGGCCTGAGTTGCATTCATGGCAAACGGTTTTTCGCACAGTACGTGCTTGCCGGCACGCGCGGCCATCAGCGTTAGCGGTACGTGCTGGTCGTTGGGTAGCGGGTTGTAGACGGCTTCAATTTCAGGGTCCGCCAGCAGTTCTTCGTAGCTGCCGTAGGCTTTTGCAATGCCGAGTTTGTCGGCCAGCACGCGCCCTTTCTCCAGGGAGCGTGAGGCAATGGCGCGGATATCGCAATAGTCACCCTTTTGCATGGCCGGGATCACTTTTTCCCAGCCGATTTTTGCGGTGCTCAATACCCCCCAAACGACTTTCTTCATGAAGCTGCACTCCAGTCAGATAAATGAATTCAGCAGGTTTTCCAGGTGCTCCTGCCTGCCGGAAACAGGGCGGGTATCGGTGTTGTTCTGCAAGACACGCACTGCAACGGCATCAAGCCCCATTTTCCCGCTCATCAAGTCTTTGCCAAAACCCGACTGCCAGCCAGCATATCGGTCCTTGCTGCTTTGCGCAAAACGACCATCAACGATCATTTTTTCGGCAATCAGCAGAGCGCGTGCAGAAACGTCCATGGCGCCCACATGGCCATAGAACATGTCTTCCGGGTCGATGGACTGGCGGCGAACCTTGCTGTCAAAGTTCAAGCCACCGGTAGTAAACCCGCCAGCCTGCAAAATCAGGTACATCGCCAGGGCTGTCTCGGGGATGCTGTTGGGGAACTGGTCGGTGTCCCACTGGCACTGCATGTCGCCGCGGTTCATGTCAATCGAGCCGAAGATCCCCAGATCAACCGCGGTGGCAATTTCATGCTCAAAACTATGGCCAGCCAGCGTGGCGTGGTTGGCTTCAATATTGACCTTGATTTCTTTTTCAAGGCCGTGTTTGAGCAGGAAACCATACACCGTTGCGACATCGAAGTCGTACTGGTGTTTGGTCGGTTCACGGGGCTTTGGCTCCAGCAGAATGGCGCCCTTGAATCCGATCTTGTGTTTGTAGTCCACCACCATGTGCAGAAAGCGCCCCATCTGGTCCAGTTCCTGCCCCATGTTGGTGTTCAGCAGGGTTTCATAACCTTCACGGCCGCCCCATAAAACGTAGTTTTCACCGCCGAGCTTCAGCGTAGCGTCCATCGCTTCTTTTACCTGCAGTGCTCCCAGGGCAAAAATCTCGGGATCCGGATTGGTCGCCGCACCCGACATGAAGCGTCTGTGGCTGAACAGGTTGGCGGTGCCCCACAACAGCTTCATGCCGGTAGCCTGCTGCTTGGCCGCCAGCACATCGACCATGGCGTGCAGGTTGGATACGCTCTCCCGGGGCGTGCTGCCTTCCGGCGCCACGTCCCGGTCATGGAAGCAGTAGTAAGGCGCTCCCAGTTTCTGGAAAAACTCAAACGCCGAATCAGCCTTGGCACGTGCTGCCGCCATCGGGTCAGCCATATGCTGCCAGGGGCGTTCAAATGTGCCGTCGTAACCGAACGGATCGAAACCGTTCCAGGAAAAACTGTGCCAGTAACAAACCGCAAAGCGAAGTTGATCTTCCATGCGTTTGCCCATCACCAGTCGGTCGCGGTCATACCATTTGAAGGCGAGCGGATTGGTTGAGTCTGTCCCTTCATAACGAATGGGGGCGACGGCGTTGAAGTAGGAGCTCATGGGTTTTCCTTGAAAAGCGGAGTGTGGGTTTAATGAATTGCGCGTACTGCGGGGTACAGCGCCCGGAAGCGTTCATAACGAGGCGTCAGCAACGGACGCTCGTGCAGGTCAGGTCTGTAGGTACGGGTGATTTCTGGTGCCGTGCAAACCGATGTGATGGGGGCGCCAGTTGCCAGCCACGCCAGCCGGGCCGCCCCGAGTGCGCCACCAGCTGTCGAACCTTCATGGGTAACAATTTCCACGTCGAGCATCGTTGCGAGTTGTTGTGCCCATAGTTCGCTGCGCGCACCACCACCGACCAGTGACAGGCGTTGCACCATGCTTCCCGCTGCTTTCAATGCACGCAAACCGTCCGTCAGACCGAAGGTGACACCTTCCATCACGGAATAGGCCAATGCAGTAGCGTCGGTGTCGTGGCTGAGTTCATGAAAACTCCCACGAATATTGGCGTCGTTGTGGGGCGTGCGCTCACCGCTGAGGTAAGGTAAAAACAGCGGCGCGCCGGCACGCTGTTTTTGATTCAAAGCCCGGGCTTTGGCTTCCAGCGTCGCTTCTGAATCTGCACCGAGCAAATGGGAAACCCATTGCAGGGAGCTGGCCGCTGACAGCATGACGCTCATCTGATGCCACCGATCGGGTACGGCATGGCAGAAAGCATGTGCCGCACTGACGGCATTCGGCTGGTAACGTGGGGTGACGACAAACAGCACGCCACTGGTGCCTAGCGACAGGAAACCTTCTCCGGCGTTCACGGCGCCCATGCCGATGGCACTGGCCGCGTTGTCACCAGCGCCACCTGCCACCACGATGCCTGAAGGTAATCCCAAAGCATGCGCGGCCTGGGGTGTAAGTATTCCACTGACTTCATGGCCTTCAACCAGCCGTGGCATCTGACTCACATCAAGACCAGTGAGGGCCAGCAGTTCTGGTGACCAGGCCCGCTTCTCCACGTCCAGCCACATCGTGCCACTGGCATCCGACATGTCTGATACGTGTTCACCCGTCAACAGCAGACGGACATAGTCTTTGGGCAGTAATACCTTGGCAATCTGGGCAAATACGGCCGGCTCGTGCATGGCTACCCAGCGCAGCTTGGGTGCCGTAAAGCCCGGCATGGCCAGACTGCCAGCAATCTGGGGCAAGGCAGGGCACTCGGCCATCATCTGCTCGCACTCCAGTGAAGACCGGGTGTCATTCCAGAGGATGGCGGGTCGCAGGACGGCGTTGTTCCTGTCCAGCAATACCGCACCGTGCATCTGGCCGGATAGTCCAATGGCTTTCACGGATGCATATTCGCGCGGGTATTTCAGGCGCAAAGAGGCCAATGCATTTTGTGTGGCCTGCCACCAGTCGGCGGGTGTCTGCTCGCTATGTCCGGGATGAGGCCGTGAGACTTGCAAGGCCGAACCGGCTGTCCCGACTACGTGGTGTTCGCTGTCAAGCAATAGTGCCTTGACCTCGGACGTGCCCATATCAATGCCAAGAAACATCTTTCACTCCATTTGCCTGATCACGGGTCGGTTCGCGGTGGGTAACTTTCTTTTGGCGGTTTGAATCGGAGGCGGGTTCAATCGCATTGCTTGCGGCCATCACGGGTGCACCAACAGGTATGGGGCGCAGGAAACGATGCAAGACCAGCGCGGCAGCGCCCACTGCAGCGGCTAGCAAGCCGTATCTGGCCGACCGCACAGTGGGTACAGGCACGCCCGCACGCTGTGCATAGCCGGAAAGTGTTTGGATGGCATTGCCGATCAGATCGGGGTTGTTCACGCATGATTTACCGCCCAGCACGATGGTGCATGGATTGAACATGACGTCCAGGTTCTGGACGAGCACACCCAGATATTGCCCTGCCCGCTCAATGCGTGCGTCCGTACTTAGTGCCCGGGAGCCGATAAAGGTTTCGGCACACCCCCGGCGTCCGCATGAGCACAGTGGCCCGTCGATTTGCATGATGGTGTGGCCGATTTCACCAGCCGTACCGACTGCGCCGGTGAACAACCGGTCATTCAACACAATGCCAGCGCCGACACCCACGTCGCAGTTGATGAATATCAAGGGGTCTTCCCCTTCACCGGCTGCAAATTCGTATTCACTCAGTGCGGCGGCATCGGCATCATTTTGCAGATGAATGCTGGTTGCGGGTACGCCCGCATCAGCAAAGGCTCTGGAGATCATGTCGAGAAATTTGACGCCACGCCAACCCAGGTTCGGCGCAAAACGGACGATACCCGAGTCATCGTTGATGGCTCCTGGCAGACAGACGCCCACCCCTGACAACACCAGCTTGCTGCTATGCAGCTGCTGGCAAAGGCCGTGAACCATGGCCGTTGTCTGTTTGCACACGCGATCCGGCTGCGTGCTCTCAAGCGGTACCTCTGCTTTGGAAATCACAATCCCGGTGAGCGATACACAGACGATGCGAAGGAACTCCACGGCGACTTCAACACCGATCAATACACGCACGTCTTCATTCAGGCGCAACGGGGTAGACGGCCGACCCATCCCATCCGCCGCCACGGGCGCACTGGCTTCATTGAGCCAGTGTTCGTCGAGCAACTCCCGAACCAATGCGCTGACGGTGGACTTAGTGAGTCCGCTCTGTTGGGAAAGCCGCGCCCGGGACAATCCCGGCTGTGCCCGCAACAGCCGCAACAACACGCTGCGGTTGATACGCTTCAACAGGTGCTGATCGCCCGTCGTTCGCATGCCAATTAACGGGCGGACCGTTCCGTCTGGGTTTTGCCGGTGGGTTGTTTGCCCAGAATGATCATGCCCAAGACTTCGTCTTCAGTTACGTCCTGGGTGCGGTAGGTGCCAACCAGCTTTCCGTTCTTCATCACAGCCAGGCGATCGCTGAGCGCAAACACATCGTGCATGTCATGGCTGATCAGAAAAATGCCAACGCCTTCAGCCTTGAGCTGCTGGATCAGATTGCCTACCATGGCCGTTTCTTCAGGTCCCAGGGCAGCAGTGGGCTCGTCCATGATCAGGATTTGGGCATTGAAATAGATGGCGCGCGAAATGGCGACCACCTGCCGCTGGCCACCAGATAAGCGGCGAACGGGAATCCGGACGTTGGTGAAATTCTTGTTCAGCCGATGAAACACCTTGCGCGCTTCGGCATCCATGCGGTGATCATCCAGCGTGCGCCACTTGGTCAGAAGCTCACGGCCCAGGAACAGATTGGCCACAGAGTCCAGATTGTCCGCCAACGCAAGAGTCTGGTAGATAGACTCGATGCCCAGATTTTGCGCGTCAGCCGGCGTGCGTACATGCACTTTCTCCCCTGAGATCACCACATCACCGCTGTCGATGGGGTACGCACCTGCCAGCATTTTCATGAGCGTGGACTTGCCAGCGCCGTTGTGTCCCAGCACGGCTACCACTTCCCCCGGATACAGGTTCAGACTGACGTCGTCCACGGCATGCACGCCGCCAAAGGCCTTCTTGATGTTGCGTAGCTCGACCAGACACTTGGATGTATCCACGGCCCGTTTGGCAGACGCTGCTGCGGTGTCTAAAGGCGTATTCACAACACGTCTCCTGTCCATTTGCGATAGGCTACGTCAAAGACGACGGCAGCGATCAAGACCTGTCCGATGATGATGTAGCGTGTGCCGATCGAGATATCCAGCAGCAACATGCCGCTGTCAATGCACTGCATGATCAAGGCGCCCAACACGGAGCCGATGATGGTGCCACTGCCACCCGCAAGAGCGGTGCCACCGATGACCGTCGCTGCAATGACGAGCAGTTCCAGGTTGTTGCCAAGCGAATTGGTGCCTGCGTTGAGCCGGGAGATGGCTACGATGGCTGCAATGGTGGTTAAAACAGCGAGCAGCAGGAACAACAAAATGGTTACTTTGCGAACGGGGATACCGACCAGAGCCGCAGCGTCCGGGTTGCCTCCCATGGCAAAAATGTATCGGCCAAACCGGGTTTTATGCACCAGAAACGAAATGAACAGAGCCACAGCACCCCAAATCAACACGGGGATGGGTATGCCTTGGGGCTCGGGCTTGTTGGGAATTTGGTAAGCGTTCATGACCGCTACAAAAGCGAGAACGATGGCGATTGGAATCAGGACAATGACTGCGTCAACCAGCGCTGAGTTAGTAGGAACTCCATAGGCCTTTTTTGCCCGTCGCTTGGTGACCATGGAAACGATCAAACCAAGGCATAAGATGACACCGATCACCCAACTGGCCTGGGTGCCAATGCCGCCATTGAAGCCACCACCAAGCTTGAGAAAGAAAGGGTCAGACAGGGGTTGGGTTTTGCCATCTGCTACCAGATAGGCCGCACCGCGGAAAGACATCAAGCCACCGAGTGTGACCACGAATGCCGGCACCCCGACAAATGCTACGAGCGCTCCCTGGTACACGGAAGCGGCAATTGCAGCGGCGAGTCCGGCAAGACTGGCTGCTTGCCAGGACCAGTTCTCGGTGTACATCAAATACGCTATCAAAACGCCCACAAATCCCAGTACGGATCCGACAGAAAGGTCAATGTGTCTCGTCACGATGATCAACACCATGACCGTTGCCAGAATGCCCACCACAGCCGTCTGCTGTGCGATGTTGTACAGGTTTTCTGCCGACAGGAAGATGCCATCCGACAGAATATTGAAAACCAGTGCGATAACGACCAGTACGCTGGACATCAGAACCATGCGCCAGTCCAGCTGCGCGCGTTTAATCGATTGCATCATCGTATTCATCGATTTCTCCTAGAGCTACAAACGACACCGCGGGCCCGAAGCCCGCGGTGTACTCCTCAAAAATCGTCAGATTCGACGCTTATTTGCAGGCAGCGACTTTGGCTGCGTCAACACCTTTGCACAGCGCGTCTTTCTTGATGTAGCCAGCCTTCAGAACCACGTCAAGGTTGTCTTTGGTCACAGGAATTGGTTTCAGGAAAATGGACTTCAGAGTCATCTTCTTTGGACCGCCAGCCCAGTCGGCAGCGCCGGTTACGGGCTTGCCCGTGCCCAGTTCCACAGCGGCTTTGGCAGCAGCGGTACCCAGGTCAGCAGAGTTCTTCCAGACCGACACGGTTTGGGTACCCAATGCCACACGGTTCAGAGCGGCGTGGTCGCCGTCCTGGCCAGAAACTGGAATGCCTTGCAGACCTTTGGCGGTCAGAGCAGCCACAACGCCGCCGGCCATGCCGTCGTTCTGGGCAACCACAGCGTCAACCTTGTTGGCGTTCTTGGTCAGGATCTGTTCCATGTTCTTCTGGGCATTCTGGGGATTCCAGCCGGAAGTGAACTCTTCGCCAACGATTTTGACATCGCCCTTCTTGATGGCATCTGCCAGCACTTCGCCCTGGCCTTCGCGCAGGAATGCAGCATTGTTGTCACCTGGATCGCCCTTGATGATGGCGTAGTTACCCTTTGGCTTGACGGCCAGAATGGCACGTGCGGTCATGCGACCAACTTCCTTGTTGTCAAACGTGATGTACGTCACGCCAGGCGCTTCGAAAAGGCGGTCATAAGCAATGACGGGGATTTTTTGCTGGGCGGCCTTGTTCACGGCAGGCAGGATGGCGTCTTTGTCTTTGCCCAAGATGATCAGCACTTTGGCGCCCTTGGCGATCAGGCCGTCGATGTCAGCCAGCTGTTTCTCGGAAGATGCACCTGCGTCGGACATGATGTATTTGGCACCTGATTTGGCGAGTTCAGCCTTGATGGCGGCTTCGTCGGTTTTCCAGCGCTCTTCCTGGAACGCATCGTAGCTCACGCCCACGACCAGTTGAGCGAATGATGAACCCGCGGCCATGGCCAAAGCCAATGCGGTCAGGTGACGTTTGAATTGCATACTTGTCTCCAGTAAATGAGCCCGGAACGGGCGTCTTGTTGATGTGCCTCCTGTCGATCCCAAAGAGTGCGTTTTGTCGGTCGCACGATTTAGTTCGATCAGAAAACCAAGTATCGCTGGAATACGTGAATCCCGGTATTGGGGGAAACGCTAGGGTCGCAAATCCCGGTTCACGGCCGCTACCCGCTCAGCATGGATCATCTGACCTATTTCTGGCCCCGCAGCCCCGGCGGCGATTGCGTGAGAAGCTACTAAATCAGTAGCAACTGTCTGCACGGAAGTCAGGGCAGACAGGAGGCGTTCCCGCTGCGGATAGGGTTTATCGGGAGGAGGTTGGCCTACCTGATGGATGCATTCAGATGCCAGCAGGATGTCATTGAGGCGTTCCGGCTTGCGGATGGCGTCACAACGCTCCAGCAGGTTGACCAGGGCCATCGCATCGAATTCGGTGCACCGCGCAATGGCGGTACGTTCCCGGGCGACCACCTCTGCCAGTTCACGGCACTCGGTGGGCACCCGCAGGCGCTCTGACAGGTTCTTGATCCATGCGATGTTGCCGCCAGACAAGTCCGGCGACTCAAGACAGGCGCACAGGCAGGCGAAAGATACTGTCAAAGGTGCCTGCCGGCTGGCAGCCAGGTCCAGAACGGCCGTTCGAAAGGGGGCGACCAAAGTCAACACTTCGGGAAACAGTCGGGGAAGGACGTCGCACTGGTTCAGCACATCGAACATGCGCGAGGGCAGCTCCTCCAGCAGACCGCTGGACAGCTCCTGCCAGACACGCTCGCTCACCAGATGATCTGCCTCGCCATGCTGCACCATCTCGCGCATCAATCGCAGTGTTTCGGGCGCTAGCGAAAAGTCGGTGAAGCGGGCGGCCAGCCGGGCCACGCGCAGGATGCGAACAGGGTCCTCGTGAAATGCCAGCGTCGTGTGGCGCAGCACCTTGTGGGTAATGTCCTTCAAACCGTTAAACGGGTCTATAAACGTGGCTTTTTCTGTATCAAAAGTGCCATCAGACCTTATGTTGTCTGCGTGAACAGCTATTGAATTAATAGTAAGATCACGTCGCGCCAGATCCTGCTCCAGCGTCACATCGGGCGCCGAATGAATGGCAAAGCCGCGATATCCCGGCGCCGTTTTGCGCTCGGTTCGAGCCAGCGCATATTCCTCTCTGGTCACCGGATGCAGAAAAACCGGGAAGTCCCGGCCCACCGGAAGATACCCCAGCGCCACCAGTTCCTCTGGCGTGGAGCCCACTACCACCCAGTCGCGGTCCTTCACAGGCAAGCCCAGCAAGGCATCCCGCACCGCGCCACCCACCATGTAGATTTGCATGGGGGCAGTTTACCGGGGGTATCCCGAAGCCTTATCGCTTCAGGCGGTAAGGCTCTTCAAAATCAAGAAAATCTTTTTCTGCCAGCGCATCGTCGATCCAGGCCTTCACGCCCGGCAACGCACGCACCCGCTCCACATACGCTCCAATCGCAGCAGGAACTGGCAGGACGTAGGTTTTCAGCCGCATGCACACCGGCGCAAAGTAGGCGTCGGCAATCGAGAACGCACCGAACAGCATCGGACCCTTGTGGGCGGCCAGCAGTTCGCTCCACATCGTCACCAGTCGCGAGACATCGGCACGCACGGCAGGTTTGTCGCGCCAGGCCAGCGCACCGATATCCTGCAGTGAGGCTTCAATGTTCATCGGGCAGGCCCCGCGCAGCGCGGTGAATCCGGCGTGCATTTCGGCGCAGACGCTGCGCGCCCTGGCGCGGGCGGCCTTGTCACGTGGCCAGAGCTGCTTGTCCGGGTATTGTTCGGCCACATATTCAGCAATAGCCAGCGTGTCCCACACCGCCAGGTCACCTTCCACCAGAACGGGCACTTTGCCAGTGGGGGTCTGGTCTTTCAGGGTGTTCTTGAAGGTTGAACCCGTATCAAACGAGTCAAAGCGCACCATGACTTCTTCAAAGGGAATGCCCGCCTGCTTGAGCAGCACCCAGGGCCGCATGGACCACGATGAATAGTTTTTGTTGCCAATGTAGAGTTTGAGCATGCGTGTCTCCAAAACGCCATCCTAACGCGACGCGACGACGCCATTGATGACAAAGCGCGGCGGAATTGATGCGCTAGAAACGACCCGCTGTCTTGCGCCGGACCAGAACAGCGTCACCGGGGCCTGGTCCCAGATACAACGGCGCAATAGCTTGCAGCGACGCGGGCTGAATGCCCAGCGCCTGCAGGCCGGGCAGCCGGCCGCTGGCCACGTTGTCCACTTTCATGGAGTCCAGATTGTCGCGGCTCATCAGGGGTTGGCCCGGCGCCATTTCCATGAACAGGGCCTGCAGACTGCCCAGCGCTGCGGGCAATCCGATGACTGGCCTGGAGTGGCCAGACAGGGTTCCGGCAAGCTGGACCAACTCTTTCAATGTATAGATATTCGGGCCACAGGCCTCGTATATATTGCGTAGGGCGCTATTATTTTCGACCTCGCTGGAAGTTTTGCGCAGCAGGATGTTAACCAGTGCCTGCGCCACATCTTCCACCCACACAGGTTGAAACCGGGTGTCAGCCCCAGCCAGTGGCATCACCGGGAATACGCTTTGCAGTTTCGCAAAAAGGTTCAGCAACTGGTCGTCTGCGCCAAAGACCACACTGGGCCGCAAAATGGTCACGTCCAGCCCGGAACCGGTGAGCACGGCTTCGCCAGCAGCCTTGCTGCGCTGGTACAGCGATGGCGCGTTGGCCGCAGCGCCCAGCGCACTGACGTGCACGATGCGTCGCACGCCCGTGGCCTGGCAGGCCCGAACCAGCTTTTGTATCAGCTCTACATGTACGTGGTTGAATGCGGCTTCGGTGCCATGCAGGATGGCCACCAGATTCACCACAGCATCATGGCCGGCAACCAGGCGCATCAGGGACGCGCCATCATGCACATCGGCCTCAACCAGATCAACCCAGGGCAAGGGCTGGATGTGCTTGGCACTGGCCACCCGGCGTGAGGGCACCGTGAGCCGTGTATTGAACGCAGCGTTCAGCTGGCCGGCTTTTTCGCAAAAATGGCGGCCTACAAAACCCGAACCACCCAGCACCAGGATGCGCTTCATGGCAGCTCCCTGCTCTCGGCAGAAGCAGGACTCAGCCGGGGACCAACCGAGCCCAGACGGGCCTTGAGCGACTGCGGTGCGCCGGTCAGGATAGCAGCGTAGTTGGTGGTGTTGCTCAGAACCTTTTTGACGTAGTCACGGGTTTCGGCGAAAGGCACATTTTCGGCCCAGATGGCCGCCTCCATCACGGGGCCATTGCGCCAGTTGCGCGGCCGGCTGGGGCCGGCGTTGTAGGCGGCCGCGGCCATGGGCATGGAGCCATCAAAATCATCCAGCACCAGCTTGAGGTAGCCCGTGCCAATGGCGATATTGGTTTCGTGGTTGGTAATCTGGTCAGCAGTGTAGGTGGTGAGACCGATCTTTTTGGCGGTCCAGCGCGCCGTGGCGGGCATGACCTGCATCAGGCCTGCTGCGCCCACGCCTGAGCGGGCATCCATGACAAAACGGCTCTCCTGACGGATCAGCCCATACACATAGGCCGGGTCCAGACCAATTTGTGCCGCGCGGGCTGCCACCGCCGCGCGAAACGGTGTCGGAAAGCGCTGGTCGAAATCGGCCACACCCTTGGTGCGTTCGCTGGTGTTGATGCAGCGGTCCCAGACCTCGCGCTGGCAGGCGAGGTCGGCCGCTGCCAGCAGTGACCGGTCATCCATGCCGCCCCGGGCGTGCAGGTTGGTGGTGTAATTCCATTCGCGTACGCCCTCCGTGCGCAGACCCATGGCGATGGCGTACAGCGCCCGGTTCAGGCCCGGGTCGAGCCGGGCAACTTCTTTTTCTTCGTCGGTGAGGGGTAGTGGTCGCTCGGGTGCCGTCACACGATGGCCCAGTTCTTCCAGCGCCAGTTGCTCATAGAAACCACGGGTACTGGCAATGCTCCCCAGCAAGTGGGACGCTTCAGCTCGGTCGGCTTCAGTTTGGGCCCGGTTCAGCAGCGCACGTGCGCGCCAGTAGACCCATGTGGGGTCTTTACGCTGGGTTTCGCTCATGGCGGCTATGGCGGTGGTGACCTGGTCCCAATTGCCGGCGCGTAGCGCAGAACGAACCTTCCAGGCCAGATGGTCGTCGTGCATGAACTTGTCCTGGCCGTTCAGGAAATAGGTAACCGCACCATCCGACAGCTTTTGTGCAGCACGTTTGCCGATCACACCCCAGACCCAGCTGCGCTCCTCCAGCGTGAGCTGGGCTTTCCACCGCAGTTTGTCGGCCTCGATGGCTGCTGCTTCGGGGTCGCTGACTGCCAGGCGAATCAGCGCCAGTGTGACGAGTTCCTTGGTGCGAGGCCGCAAAGCGGTGATTTTCTCGTTCAGGTAACGCTCAGGGTTGGCGTAAATGCTGCCTGCGGTGATGGCCCATTCGGGGTTGAGCAGGCCAATGGCCTGTGTAGCGATGCGCAGGCGGTCATTCTCCATGCCCAGGCGCGCGCGCAGCCAGGCCGTGTGGGGTTTGAGCTTGCCAGCCTTGAGCTGCTGGTCTGCAGCGGCCGCACAGCCTTCCTCAACGTCGCGCTGCGCCAGCCAGAACTCTTCAACCTGGCCCGCTACGTCGAGATCACCCGCGTTGTATTCAGTCAGCAATGCATAACAGCGCACCGAGCGGTCATCGTTCATGCGGAACTTGGGGTATTCAGCCATGAAGGTGCCCCACTCGCGGCGCTGGCCCAGCAGCAGCAGCCAGTCGTTGCGCAGACGATCTTCCTGGTATGTGCCGCTGTAGCGGTACAAAAGCTCTGGATGTCCTGGGCGCTGGCTTCTTCAAGCCGGGCTCGTATTTCCCAGTAGGCCCCCCATGGCTCCAGGGCATGGCCACGGACCTGAGGCAAAAGGAGGGTGAGGCGCCTGCGGTCTCCCCTTTTGAACGCATCGCTCATTTCCAGAATGGTTTCGTCCACCTTGGCGGTCTCGCGAGACGGGACTCCAGCTGCGTTTCCAGTCGAAAAAACGCAGGCTGTAGCGAGTGCGAACGATGTCAAAATGGTTGAAAACTGCATGTGGGAATTATGAAGAACTCGGACGACAAGCGTGCGCAGGAAAAGAAAGCCCTTCGCAAGGCACTTATTGAACAACGTCTGGAGATGCCGGATCGTTTACAGCGCGCCGATTTGCTGCAGCGGGTGATGCGCATCTGGCTGGTGGGCCGGCCCGATTCGGTAATTGGCGCCTACTGGCCCATCAAGGGTGAATTTGACCCCCTGCCGGCCCTGCATCGCTGGAAGGAGGACGGCGAACTGATCGACCAGCCACAACCGCGGCGCATCGGCCTGCCGGTGGTGGACAAGGTCCACAAGACCATGATTTTTCACGCCTGGTACCCCGGTTGCCCAATGGAAGATGACGCGTATGGGATTCCCAAGCCCAAGGATACCGAGGTGATTGTGCCCAGTTTGCTGTTTGTCGCCTGCGTCGGTTATGCGCCGGGCGGCTACCGGCTCGGCTACGGAGGTGGTTTTTATGACCGGATGCTGGCCACACTGGAGCCGCGCCCGTTCACCGTGGGGCTGGGCTTCTCGAACGGTTTCCTGCCCGACTTCGAGCCCGAATCCCACGATCTGCCGCTGGACGCCATTTTGAATGACAACGGCGTGGTCTGGCCGGTCTAACCATGCCAAATCGCGACATTGCAAGACCTGCTTGACCTCCTGATTGACGCGTCATTCAAGGGGTTTCCGCACCACAGCGCACCGTTGCGCCGTTTAGAAATCGGAGCGAAACGCTGGAATGTGCTGCGCGGGGACCTGCCTCTACCACTGGCGGTCATCAAGCAGGACGTTTTGCGCCATAACCTGCAATGGATGCAGGACTTTGCCAATGCACAGGGGGTTGGGCTGGCACCCCACGGGAAAACGACCCTGTCGCCACAATTGTTTCGGCGCCAGCCCGGCGGTGCGGCTGGCAAGCGGGACCTGTCATATGACTGGGAGATGCCGATCCCGCAGGCTGTGTGTTCCAGAAGCAGCCTTCAGAGTGGCCCGCCTGTCATCGCCGCCTCATCGGCAGACTGGAAAATCACCGGCCTGAACGACCAGCATGCACACTTGCGCGGCACGGGCCCCGGAGTTTGCGGCCCTGCAAGTGGGTGACCTGGTTTGTCTGGGCATCTCGCATCCCTGCACCACCTTTGATAAGTGGCGATGGATGCCGCTGGTCGATGCGAGCTACACCGTGGTCGACGCCATCACCACCTGCTTCTGATCAATCGAAGTTGTCGACGGTGTCGGGGTCAGGCACGTCGCCTATGGCGATTCGTGTGAGTGCCGCCTGCGCCTGCAGCCAGTTGCAAAACGCCACAATCTCGGGCCGGGCCGATGCGCGCGGACCGACGATCAACCAGTAGACGAGTGGCGAATCCAGCCGCATGTTGGGTAGTATTTCCACCAAGTCGCCACTGGCCAGACTGTCGGCCACCAGCGGCATGCGCGCCAGTGCTACGCCTTGTCCAGTGAGGGCGGCTTGCGCAATCTGGTGGGCGTAGTTGAAATATAGCCAGCGTTTGGGCTCCAGGCTGGTGAAGTGATGCACGTCCAGCCAGCGCCGCCAGGACAGCACCTCCAGATTCTGGGAACGATGGGCGTCACCGGCCTCAATCAGCGCGAAATGCGCCAGATCTTCGCCCTTTTTGAGTGCGTGCCCGCTTTTGAGCAACCAGGGGCTGGCCACGGGTGTAAGTTGCTCGCCAAACAGCCGAATCGCGTTCGCCGGTGCATTGGCGGGCTTCACATACCGTAGAGCCACATCGATGTCCGCGGTTTCCAGGTCAACCGGCACATCGCTGGCATCGATGCGAATGTCGATGTCGGGGTGTTCGCTCTGAAACGCCTCCAGTCGCGGGATCAGCCACATGGATGCAAACGATGCCCAGGTGGTGATGGCCACACTTTTGCGCCCGGCACTGCGCCGGATCATGCGCACTGCACTGTCCAGACGCTCCAGCGAGGGCACCACGGCGCGAAACAACTGCGCGCCCGCGCCCGTGAGCTCCACCGCCCGCGTGTGACGCAGGAACAGGCCCACACCTACTTCTTCTTCCATGGCTTGAATCTGGCGGCTCACCGCACTTTGGGTGAGCGACAGCTCCTCGGATGCCGCCCGGAAGTTCAGGTGGCGCGCCACAGCCTCAAATGCGCGCAGATGCCCGGCCGAGATGGGCCGGGTGCGCAAGTGGTTTTCGGAATGCTGCAGTGCGCCAGAAGATAGTTTGGCCATGATCGATTGATGCGAATAGGGAATGAATAGTGTAGCCCGATTTCATTGGACCACGGCACCCGTTGGCCTGATCATTCAATGCCAAGCCGATCAATAAGGAAACTGCCATGACATCTCAACCATCAATGAAAATGCACTCCCCTGCTGCCTCTGAAACCTTGGGCGGCTGCTGGAAACTGGCCAGCGGACGTGCCATGACCCTGCAGCCCCGTGAAGCTGGTGTTTTGCGCATTAATGCAGGTCAGGTATGGGCCACGCTGGACGGCCCGCACACGGGGCCAGCCAATGACTGGGGTGATCTGTTTCTGACCAAAGGCCAGCGGCTGAACCTGCAGCCCGGCCAGCGTGTGGTGATCGAACCCAGGGGCGATGCTGTCAACAGGCCGGCCTACTTTGAGTGGGAGCCAACTTCAGTGGAGCAGGGCCGCACGGTGGGCAACGCATCCAGATGGCAGATGGCCGTGGTTCAGCCTGCGCGCGATATGGGCGCTGCGCTGGTGCTGGTTATGGGTGCAGCCAGACGTCTTGCGTCCGGGTTGCTCGGCTACAGCGAGTTTGTGGTTGCTGGCCGGGGCAGGGTGCTGCCGGGTCTGGAGTCGAACCAGCCATAAAACTGATGACTAAGGGCTAGCGACGTGACGTTGTGCCCTTTGGTTTCTTTTTGTTTGCTATTGATTTAGTAGCTGTTCGCGCATATTTGGCGGGGGTTATGTGAACTTTCAATGCGCAATTCAAGGCCATTCTGGCCCACGGCGCCATGGCATGCGGTGACTCCAGCGTGTCTTCCGGGGCACTGTAGTAATTCATGCTGCGTGATACCGGCTCACCACTTTTGGTGGACGCGTAGGTGAAGCGTTCGCATCCCGCAGCCTCCATCTGGCTGCGGGTGTCGTCATCGGCCTTGAGCCAGAGTTTTTCGCCGGAGCCCAGGTCGGCGATGATGGCAATCGTCAGTCCGTCGGTGCTGATGCCCCAACCACCAAACATGCGTTTAGGCACACACGGGCCCACGCTGGCGAGCAACTCGCAGCAGTAGTCGGCAAAGTCCCGGTTGGCGGCCATGGGTGCAGTATAGAAGCCGCCAGACGTCACAATACGCGCCATGGCCCGCCCCAAATCCGCTACACACGAACTCAAGCGCGACGAGATTCTTGACCGCGCTGCGCAGTGTTTTGCCGACAAAAGCTATCCTGCAGCCACCATGAACGATATTGCTGCCGCCAATGGCACATCCAAGGCGCGGCTGTACCACTACTACAGCGCCAAAGAGGCCATCCTGTTTGACCTGCTGGACCGCTACACACAGCGATTGCTCAGCCTCATTGGCAAGACCGAGGCCACCGCCCAGCGGCGAAACCTGGACGACCGTGCCGCACTGCATGAACTGATCCGCAGTTTCCTGCAGGAATACGAAACCTCGGCTACGCGCCATGTTGCGTTGCTGCACGACACCCAGTTTCTGGGAGAAGAGCAGCGTGAACTGATCCTGAACCGGCAACGCGACCTGGTTTCGGCCGTCACCCGGTTTTTGCGTCGCGCTTATCCGAAACGGGTGAATGCATCCAACCAGACGGCTGCCACGATGATGCTGTTTGGCATGATCAACTGGACTTTCACCTGGCTGCGTCCCAACGGCTCCATGAGTTATGCGGCTTTTGCCGAGGAGGTAATTGCCACGCTGGACCACGGGTATTCCTGAAGCAGCCTTGGACGGCGATAGAGTCCCGCCGGGAAGTCGTTTCCACACCTTCAGCGATCACTTGCAGACCCAGACTGTCGGCCAAGGCAATCGCCGCTTCATTGGGTTCAAACATGATGTTTCTGGAAAAGCGCGGGTCAATCCAGAGTTGCTCTGAATCTCAAGTCATCGTTCAACAATGCGTAATTAGTTACGATTAGTTAAAATTTAAAGCTTCTCAGGAGTTACAGATGTCTACCCCAACACCAACCGCCACCAAGGCATTTGCCAGTCAGGCTGACCTGACCGACAAGAAAACCACCTTTGAGCAGCTCAGCCAGCATTGCTGGGCCTACACCACCGAGGGCGACCCGAACTCGGGCGTCATCATCGGTGACCGTTTCATCATGGTCAGCGACGCAACCGCCACGCCGGCCATGGCGCGCGACCTCATCGCCAAGATCCGCACCGTCAGCGACCTGCCCATCAAGTACGTGCTGCTGACGCACTACCACGCGGTGCGCGTGCTGGGTGCCTATGCCTACGCCGCCGAAGGTGCCACCGAGATCATTGCCAGCCAGGGCACGCTGGAATTGATCCACGAGCGCGGTGCACAGGACATGAAGAGCGAGATGGAGCGCTTCCCGCGCCTGTTCCGCAACGCTGAGACGGTGCCCGGCCTGACCTGGCCCACTATGGTGATTGGCGGAGGCAATCCGGTGAAAGGTGAGGTGCCAGGCAAGCTGTCGATCAACCTGGGCGGCGTCGTGGTGCAGATATGGAGCCCCGGTTCTGGCCACACGCGAGGTGACACCATCGCCTGGGTGGAGGAAGAAAAAGTGCTGTACTCGGGCGACCTGGTCGAGTATGAGGCCGGTGTTTACACCGGCGACGCGCAACTGGAGGAATGGCCCGCCACGCTGGAGGCGCTGCGCGCGCTCAAGGCTGAGGCCATCGTACCCGGCCGTGGCGAGGCGATGAAGGGCAACACGAACGTCAACAAGGCGCTGGACTACACCAAACGCTGGGTTGAAACGCTGTACCGCTGCGGCCGTGAAGCCGTGGCGCAGGGCATGGACCTCAAGGCCGCCATGGCGCACGCGCGCAAGAGCATGGACCCGGTCTTTGGCCAGGTGTTTATCTACGAGCACTGCCTGCCTTTTGATGTAACCCGGGCGTTTGACGAGGCCAGCGGCATCAAGAACCCGCGTATCTGGACGGCTGAGCGCGACAAGGAAATGTGGGCGGCGCTGCAGGGCTGACTGGCCCTGGCGCTGGATGATGTTAGTCGGCCCGAATGCCGCGTCGGGCGGCTACCGATACCGCTTCTACCCGGCTGGCGACGCCCAGTATCTGGTAGATGGCGCTTAAGTGCTGCTTGACGGTGCCATCGGAGATGGCCAGTTCGCGCGCAATTTCCTTGTTGGCCAGGCCACGCAGGGCGCCTTGAAACACCTCAAGCTGCCGTTCAGTCAGGGCAGGCCAGACGGTGGCCATCTCCAGCATGCGTGACTGCCGACGGGGGTTGCCCATGCGGTTTGCATGGCCATCCTGCGCTGTCTCTGGCATATACGCCTCGCCATTCAGAATCTGGCGCAGGGCATTGATCAGCTCTTGCGGCGTCGATTGCTTGGGGATAAAGCCGGCAGCGCCCTGAGCGATGATCTTGCGAATCAACTCAGGCCCACTTTCGCCCGATACCACCACCACGGGGCTGAGGGGAAACCGCTGGCAAACGGACTTCAGGGTGGCAAAACTGCTGCCCCCCCGATGCCAGTCTTTCAGAATGAGGTCCGGGGCTGGCGTGTCGGCCGGCAGTTCCAGCGCTTGCTCGCAGACGTCAAACATGGTGAGCGCCACCGTCTCAGCCAGCGGGTGCAGCAGGCTGCGCATGCCTTCGCGAAACAGCGTGTGCTCATCAACCAGAAAAATATTCATGACACCGGGCAGGATACCAGTGCTCCGCGCGTCCATCTGTAAACAATGACAGGACCTAACGCTGCGCTGCCAGTTCACGAATGTCTCGCTCATACGCTGCCAGACGCCGTACCGCGCGCTCGCGCTGCTCTGCCGTGGTGCTGTTATGAAGCTGCGCAAAGGCCCGGCAGTTGTCCAGTAGGGCCTTGTCACTGTAGGCGCGGTAGGCAGGGTTGGGCGAATTGATGGATCGTTCCTTATAGCCCCGCAGTGCAACCGTGGCCTGGCTGGCGGGTACCTTGTTTCCCTGAATCTGGCGTAGCGTTTGCAGCAGATCCCGCTGGCGGCGCAAGCGTTCGGTGTAGCTGAGTTGTGGATCAAAGCCGGAACTGGCGATGGATTCCTGCAAAATCGTCTTTTGGCGCTCCTCCAGTGTGTTGTAGACCTGTTCAGCCCGGTCTAGGGCAGACTTCATTCGCCTTTCCTGCTTCTCGGCAGGGGTACCGTCAAGCCAGTCTTCGCGCCACCCGGTGTTGGTCTTCTGGAATTTTGCTTCGATATGCGCCAGTTGCGATGAGCCCAGGCTCATCGCCAGCGCAATGATGCCTGGCTCGGCCTGTGCATGAATAGCCTCCAGTCGGGCTCGTACGTCCGAGAAAAGACCACACACCTGCTCTGGTGTTACCTCATCGGGTGCCAGTCGCTGCATTTTCTGCAGCAGGTCTGCCACCTTGGGCAATTCGGTGACGCGGTGCCATTGGTGGAGACGGTTGAGTTCATCCCGAACCTGCAGCGTCTGGACTTCATTGAAATCGGCATACCCATCCAGCCACCAATATGCCAAATCTGGCACGGTGTTATAGCCAATTTTGATGGCGCTGCACGCTGCCAGCAGAACAACCGACCCTATCAGGCCGATAATCCGGAGCCATCGAACAACGGATTTGAGGGAATCAGACATGGCAGCAGTGGATGTGGTCATCATGGCAGCGGGCAAAGGGACCCGCATGAAGAGCAAACTGCCCAAAGTATTGCACCGCTTGGCCGGACGTGCTTTGGTACAGCATGTTCTGGACACCGTGGCGACTCTGGGCGTGCGTGGTGTGGTTCTGGTTACCGGTCATGGTGCTACAGAAGTTGAAGCGGCTTGCGCATATTCCACGGGGTCTGGAGGGCAATTTGGCACCAATTCCGGGCTGAAATTTGTTCGCCAGGAGCCCCAGTTGGGAACCGGGCATGCCGTGCAGCAGGCGGTGCCCGTCCTGCCTGACGACGGCGTGACGCTGATCCTCAATGGCGACGTGCCCCTGATTGAGGCCGACACATTGCGTGGTCTGGTTGCGGACTGTGCCGGGGAGAAACTCGCCTTGCTGACGGTCAATATGCCGGACCCGAGCGGCTACGGACGCATTGTTCGTGATGGCGACGCGGTCCGGGCCATTGTGGAGCATAAGGACGCCTCGGCTGCACAGCGCGAGATTGGCGAAATCTACACCGGCGTGATGGCCGCACCCACCGCCCGACTCAAAAACTGGCTTGCCCGGTTGCGCAACGACAACGCGCAGGGCGAGTATTACCTGACCGATATCGTGAAGTTCGCCGTCAGTGATGGTGTGGGTGTGGTTGCTACCCGGACTGCCGACAAGGTTCAGGTGGATGGCGTGAACAGCCCTGTTCAGCTGGCTGAGTTGGAGCGTGCCTATCAGCGTCGCCTTGCCGATCGCTTCATGGAACAAGGCGTTCGTATGGCTGACCCGGCGCGATTCGATGTGAGAGGGTCATTGACCTGTGGCGAAGACGTATCGATTGACGTCAATTGTGTGTTTGAAGGAGCCGTGTCACTGGCCGACGATGTGCGCATCGGTGCCAACTGCGTGATCGCCAATGCAAGTATTGCTGCTGGAGCCCACATTCTTCCGTTCACGTATATCGACGGCGAGAAGCTGGGGGCCAGCATCGGCGAGGGCGCGCTGGTTGGGCCGTTTTCCCGCCTGCGCCCCGGCGCGGTGCTGGGGGCCGAGGTCCACATCGGCAATTTTGTTGAAATCAAGAATTCAACGTTGGCCAAAGGGGCCAAAGCGAATCACCTGGCGTATCTCGGTGACACCACGGTGGGCGAGCGTGTGAACTATGGCGCGGGCAGCATCACGGCCAACTACGACGGCGCCTACAAGCACCGCACGGTGATTGAGGCCGATGTCCACGTGGGGAGCAATTGTGTGCTGGTGGCCCCTGTCACCATTGGTGCTGGTGGAACGGTGGGTGGTGGCTCTACCATCACCAAAGACACGCCGGCTGGCGCGTTGACTGTTTCGCGCGCCAAGCAAGTGAGCATTGATGGGTGGTCCCGGCCGGCAAAAAAAGCCGCTAAAACCTGAGCCACGTCGTCTGGATACGAGGAGTAATTTCATGCCCGATGATCTGGACGCCGCGCGACGGGAGATTGCCCAGCTGAAACTGGAACTTAACCGGGCGAGCGCGGAACTGGAAGAATTCACCTATTCCGTCTCGCACGATCTTCGTGCGTCATTGCGCCATGTCACGGCCTATGTCCAGATCATCAAGGAGGACCTGGGTGGGAACACCGACGAAGGGATCGCCACGAGTCTGGACACGGTCAGTGTCGCGGCCAAACACATGGGACTCCTGATTGATGGCCTGATGGAACTCTCCCGCGTGGGCCACACCGGCGTGAATCCGGCACGAATTGATACCAGCGCACTGCTTCATGAACTGATGGGTACGCACATGGCCGATATGGCCGGTCGCCAGATCGAATGGAACATTGCGCCGGATTTTCCACCTGTCAGTGGAGACCCGGTGTTGATTCGCCAGATATGGAGCAAGCTGCTGTCGAATGCGCTCAAATACACGCGGTCAAGAGCGGTGGCACGCATTGAGATCAGTTGCGCTCTGGCTAACCATGGTTTGTGCGTGTTTCACATCAAGGACAACGGCGTGGGTTTTAACCCGCGATTCAAGGAAAAGCTGTTCAAGGTGTTTCAACGCCTGCACAGTGCAACCGAATTTGAGGGGACAGGTCTGGGACTGGCGTTGACGCGCAAGATCGTGGAGCGACACGGTGGCACCGTGTGGGCCGAAGGTGATGTCGATGCAGGCTGCGATATCGGTTTTACCTTGCCGCTGTTCGTGGAAGCAGGGGTGTAAGCGACCGTGGTGGCATCGGCACACGTGCACCAAACTTGCTGCGCTTGACGCTGAAAAAGGCCTTGACGTTGCGCACGTTGGCGTCGCCGCTGAATAGCCGCTGCGCCAACGACAGGTAGTCCGGCATGTTCAGGGCATGCACCACCAGCACAAAATCGGGCCCGGGCGACACACGGTAACACTGCTGCACGGCTTCGTCCTGGACCGCGCGCTGCTCAAAAGCATCCAGTGCTTCAGCGCCCTGACGGTCCAGCGTGATTTCCACGATCACGTTCAATCCGTGCCCCAGTACGTCAGCGATCTTTTCGGTGGACAGCACAGCGATCTGACGCTCAATCAGTCCCGCGTCGCGAAGGCGTTTGACCCGTCGCAGGCAGGTGGGGGCCGATGTGTTGACCCGCTGTGCCAGTTCCTGGTTAGTCAGGGAGGCATCGTTTTGCAGTTCATCCAGTAACTGCAAATCTGTTTCATCAAGCGATATTTGTTCCATATTTTCATTATTTATGAAATAAATAGTCGGAATCATTGATTCATGAAATTTTTGCCGAAAAGTGTGACTTTTTTGGTGTGAAATTTTACTCGACCCCCGGTACGATTCAGACTTCCTTTCTCTGGAGCATCCTATGTGTGGCATTGTCGGCGCCGTATCAACACGCAATATCGTTCCCATTCTGGTTCAGGGTCTGCAGCGCCTGGAGTACCGGGGTTATGACTCTTGTGGCGTAGCCGTCTATGCCGATGGTCTGAAGCGGGCTCGCAGCACATCGCGGGTGGCTGAACTCGCCGAGCAGGTGAGTTCAGGCAAACTGGAAGGCACGACCGGCATTGCACATACCCGTTGGGCTACTCATGGTGCGCCTGCGGTGCACAATGCGCACCCTCATTTCAGCCACGGTACCGGCATCGACTCGGACAAACGCCCCGGCCGTGTTGCCCTGGTGCACAACGGCATCATCGAAAACCATGATGAGCTTCGCGCAACGTTGAAAGCCCGCGGCTATGTGTTTGTCAGCCAGACCGATACGGAGGTGATTGCTCATCTGGTCGACAGTCTGTACGACGGGGACCTGTTCGAGGCGGTCAAGGCAGCCGTCGGTCAGTTGCATGGCGCCTATGCGATTGCCGTGTTCTGCAAAGACGAGCCGCATCGACTGATCGGTGCGCGTGCGGGGTCGCCCCTGATTCTGGGTGTGGGCAAGGATGGCAATGAGCACTTCCTGGCGAGTGACGCCATGGCACTGGCAGGCGTGACCGATCAAATCGTCTACCTGGAAGAGGGCGATGTAGTCGATGTGCAACTGGGTAAATACTGGCTGGTGGACAAGGCGCACAAAGCCGTGGCACCAGTCCACCGTCCGGTGAAGACGGTAGTAGCACACAGCGGTGCAGCTGAATTGGGGCCGTATCGCCACTATATGCAGAAGGAGATCTTTGAGCAGCCTCGCGCCATTGCAGACACACTGGAAGGTGTGGAAGGTATTGTTCCCGAGCTGTTTGGCGACGGTGCCTACCGCATCTTCAAGGACATCGACAACGTACTCATTCTGGCCTGTGGCACCAGCTACTACAGCGGTTGCACAGCCAAGTACTGGCTGGAGAAAATTGCCAAAGTGCCTACGCAGGTAGAGGTTGCCAGTGAATACCGCTACCGCGACTCGGTGCCTAATCCCAGGACTTTGGTGGTCACCATCACCCAGTCAGGTGAGACTGCAGACACGCTGGCAGCTCTGCGTCACGCACAAGGGCTGGGTATGACCAACACGCTGACGATCTGCAACGTCGCCACCAGTGCCATGGTGCGTGAGTGCAAACTGTCCTACATCACCCGCGCGGGTATCGAGATTGGCGTGGCGTCCACTAAGGCCTTCACAACGCAACTGGCAGGACTATTTCTGCTGACGCTGGCGCTGGCGCAAGCCAAAGGACGGCTGAGCGACGAAGAAGAGGCCCACCACCTCAAAGCCATGCGCCACCTGCCGGCCGCCCTGCAGGCCGTACTGGCGCTGGAACCCCAGGTGATCAGCTGGGCGGAGGATTTTGCCCGTATGGAGAATGCCCTGTTCCTGGGCCGTGGCCTGCATTACCCCATTGCCCTGGAGGGTGCTCTCAAACTAAAGGAAATCAGCTATATCCATGCTGAGGCCTATCCGGCCGGTGAACTCAAGCATGGTCCGCTGGCGCTGGTTACCAGTGCGATGCCGGTGGTAACGGTTGCTCCTAACGATGCGTTGCTGGAGAAGCTCAAAAGCAACCTGCACGAGGTGCGGGCCCGCGGGGGCGTGTTGTACGTGCTGGCAGATGCAGGAACGAAGATCGAATCGGGTGAAGGCCTGCACGTTATCCGTATGCCCGAACACTATGGCGAGCTGTCGCCGCTGCTGCACGTGGTGCCACTGCAGCTGCTGGCGTATCACACGGCCTGTGCACGCGGGACAGATGTCGACAAGCCTCGCAACCTCGCCAAGAGTGTCACCGTCGAATAGAGTCGGCTAGTTCCTCATGCGCCCGTCGCGCGACACCATGCCCAGAGCAACATATTTGCTGCCGTGGTGCTTGTCAGGCGCATAGGAAACGACGAAGCCACCGGTATCGTAATCGCCCAGATTGGCGATGGAAGCCAGCAGCGAGTCGGCATTACCCGGTTTTTTGGCTCGCCGCATGGCTTCGGTCAATACTTTCGCCCCGATACAAGCCTCCAGATGCGTGCTGTTCATGGCGACCGTGACTCCGGAATCCTGCAGGGCTTTCGCGCACTCGCGAACGATGGACATGGGTGAGGATGGGTTGGGAACAACCTGGGCGATGGATACACCGGCAGCGGCTTCGCCTGCAGCCGTGATGTACTGCTGCGCTCCCACAAAGGACAGGCTTGATGTCAGGACCACCATCCCCCGACTAACGAGCTGACGGCTGATTTCTGCCGCTGGACCCGATAAAACCGTGTTGATTAACACCTCAGGCTGCAGCTTGATCAGTTCGTTGATGGTGGAAGCTTCGATCTTGGCATTGCGCTGCAAAGAGATGGACTTGGGTTGTTTGCCCTGTTTGGCCAGATAGTCGACCACGACGGCCAGGTTTTGTTTGCCCACCTCGTCATCGTAGTGAACCACGACGACCTGTTTCATGCCAAGGCCGGTCCAGAACGACAGCATTTTTTCCAGCTCTTCGCCGTAAGAAGCGCGAAGTGTGAACACGACCGGACTGGCTTTGCGTACGGGATTCGCCCCGGAGAAGGGGGCAAAAAATAATACGTCGGCCTTTTCGGCAAGCGGCATGGCATCCAGGCTCAGGGTGGCAGATGCAAAACCGAACAGTGCCACGGCCCTTTTTTCCTTCAGCAGGATTTGAGCGTTTTCACCCGCCAGTTTGCGATCATTTTTATCATCCAGAGAGATCAACTCAACGGGGCGGCCATTGACACCACCCCGGGCGTTAACCGACTTGAAATAGGCCAGTGCGCCGTCCCGAATATCTTTGCCAAAGGCGGCATTGCCACCGGTGAGTGGCACGGACTGCCCGATTACCCAGCCGTCCTGGGCATGGGCCGGGATGTTGATCAGTGCAACGCTCAGGAAAACTGACAGGAAACCAATGGCTTTACGCATGAACAAGAACTCCTTAGATTTACAGTGTCGCATGCCCCCCGGCATGTGCTGCAAACGCACGGATCAAGTTTTGACTAAATGGTGTGTGAAGGTGTTGTCAATTAGGTACATCTCAGCGGTCATGCATGTCCAACATTGCTTTGCAGCAAGAATCGGAAACTATTTGCTGAATCCTCATGCCGCCAACTGAACCTCTTCCCGATCGCCTGGCCAATCCGTGGGCAAAGTATTTCCTGGCGACTCGACCAGCCTTCCTGAGCGTTACCTTTGTGGGTTCCCTGATGGGCTTGGCAACGGCCTTCGCAGACGGAGTGCCCACAGATTTTCTGAAGGCTGTCCTGACGGTTTTCTTCGCGCTGGTCGCCCATGCCGGCGCCAATGTGGTGAATGATTACTACGATGCCTTGAACGGATCGGATGCTGCCAACGAAGAACGGATTTTTCCCTTTACGGGTGGCAGCCGATTCATTCAGAACGGCGTACTCAGTCTGAATCAGACCCGCTGGTTGGGTTTCGCACTGCTGATTTCAGTTATTCCGGCAGGGCTGTGGCTGACAGCCCATTCAGCCGGTGGTGTTTTCGTGATCGGACTGACGGGCTTGCTGGTTGCCTGGGCTTATTCGGCACCCCCGCTGCGACTGATGACACGTGGCATGGGCGAGGTGGCCATTGTCGCGGGATGGTTGATGGTGGTTGTGGGTTCAGACTATGTTCAACGGGGGACTTTCTCCATGCTCCCCCTGGTCGCAGGGGTCCCCTTCGCGATGCTGGTGGCGGCTATTCTGTTTTTGAACCAGTTTCCTGATCGTCTGGCCGACTCTCGCTCGGGCAAACACACACTGGTCGTGCGTCTGGGTACCCGGGTGGCTCGTCTGGCTTACGTGGCCTGGGTTGCTGGGGCGTATTCGTGGCTTTTGGCATCGGTAATCGCTCAGGCAGTGCCCTCGCTGGGCGCAGCTGGTTTCCTGGCGGGGCTGCTGTCACTCAAAGCCTGTCAGGAAGTGGTGAAAAACGGCGATCACCCGGCGCGCCTGACGCCAGCGATCAAGGCGACGATTGCCGCCGCCAACCTCTATGGGCTGCTGATGGCAATTGCTTTGGTGTGTTCGATCTCGAAGTGAGTCTGATGTGACCAACTCAGCAGCGAGATCAGGCGGGACAGTCGTCGACTGAAAACTGGCGTTCCTGCGTACCATATGCGGATGGCACCAGTTATTTCCAAAGCCCCGTCCATTTCGGGGTTGAGCCGTGCCGAGGCCGCCAGCAGGCTTCTGGCGGACGGGCCCAATCTCCTCCCTGGTAGCCTACCCAAATCCAACCTGATGATCGTGCGGGATGTGCTGACGGAGCCGATGTTCCTGATGCTGCTCTGCGCTGGTGGTATTTACCTCGCTCTAGGTGATCGGGCAGAGGCGCTTTTCCTGTTGGGGTTTGTGTTCGTGGTGATTGGTATCACGCTGGCTCAGCAACGCAAGACCCAGCGCGCGCTGGACTCCCTGCGTGATCTGTCAGCGCCGCGAGCCCTCGTGATTCGCGACGGGCAGGAACAACGAATTGCCGGACGTGACGTCGTGTGTGGCGATGTGTTGGTGCTGCGCGAAGGCGACCGCATCGCAGCAGATGCGATGTTGCTGGACGGGCGCCTGGAGATCGATGAATCCCTTCTTACCGGCGAGGCGGTTCCGGTCACCAGGCAGCCATCTGCAAGCAATTTGAGTGATGACGATTCAGGCGCGGTATTCGCCAGCACGGTGGTCACACGCGGTGTAGGTCTGGCCGAGGTATGTGCCACAGCAAGCGCCACCGCGGTGGGGCGTATTGGTGCCGATCTGGCAGCAACGACCGAGCCACCTTCGCCACTGCAGCAGTCTTCTCGCAAATTGGTGCGAAGACTGGGGCTGGGAGCGCTCCTGCTTGCCAGTTTTCAGGTCTTTCTGGGGTGGTGGTGGGATGGCCGCTCACTGCTGGACAGTTTGCTGGGAGGGATCGCGCTGGCCATGGCCATTCTGCCGGAGGAAATTCCTGTCATCCTGACGGTGTTTCTGGCACTGGGGGCCTGGCGCATTTCGAAACAAAGGGTATTGACGCGACGCGTCTCCGCAGTCGAGGCGCTGGGCGCCATTACGGTACTGGCGGTAGATAAAACCGGAACGCTGACGGTCAACCGCATGACGGTGGTGGAACTCGCGACGGCGACCGAACAATTTACGCCTGAAGGTGCGGGCAGTCTGGATGAGGCCTTTCACGCGCTGGCCGAATTTGCCATGCTGGCTACCCCAGGTGACCCCTTTGACCCGATGGAGAAAGCCATTCAGCAGTTTGGCCACCGCTGGCTGGCGGGCACCGAGCATGTGCACGATGGGCGCCTGCCCGAATTTGAATACGCCTTGTCAGGCGAAATTCTGGCGATGACAAGGGTGTTCGCCAGTGCCAACCCCACGGAATATTTACTGGCTACCAAAGGGGCACCTGAAGCGGTGGCTGACCTGTGCCATCTGGGCGAGGAGCGGCGTGACGCCATTCGCCGCCAGGTGGAGGCAATGGCCGCGCGTGGCCTGCGGGTGCTGGGTGTGGCCCGTGGGCGATGGCTGGGCGAAGCCCTCGCGCCAGACCATTTGCCTGCCTGGCCGCTGAGCCAGCACGACTTTGACTTCGAATTTCTGGGCTTGGTGGCGCTGGCCGATCCGCCACGCCCTGAAGTACCTGCCGCGCTGGCGGAATGCCGGCGTGCTGGGGTGCGTGTGATCATGATGACGGGTGATCATCCCGCCACGGCCCGTGCAATTGCACGCCAGGTGGGATTGCCAGACCGCCCGGATGTGATCACGGGAGCAGAAATTGCAGCCATGGATGACGCTGAGCTACGCGAGCGCCTCAAACACGTTGACCTGTGCGCACGGCTTCTTCCAGCACACAAGTTGCGGCTGGTGAACGTGCTGCGTGCAGCGGGCGAAGTGGTGGCCATGACAGGCGACGGCGTCAATGACGCGCCCGCACTCAAGGCCGCTGACATCGGCATTGCCATGGGTGAAAGGGGCACTGACGTCGCCCGGGAGGCAGCAGCACTGGTGCTGCTGGACGACAGTTTTTCCAGTATCGTCGCGGCCATCCGGCAGGGCCGTCGTATCGACGACAACATCCGCAAAGCCACGCGCTTTGTCTTTGCCGTGCATATACCTATCATCGCGCTGACACTGGTGCCCGCGCTGCTGCAGTGGCCGGTGCTGCTGCTACCGGTACATATTGTGTTGCTGGAACTGCTGATTGATCCCGCCTGTTCCATCATTTTTTGGGGCTGAACAGAAAGCCCTGATTTGATGGACCGCCCACCGCGCCCGGTATCCGATTCGCCATTTGCCAGCGGTCCGCTGGGCCACGCCGTGTTGCAAGGTTTGGGCGTTGCCGGTGTGCTGCTGCTCGGCCAATTCTGGCTGGTTGACCAGGGCTGGAGTGCGTCCCAGGGCCGTAGCGTGGTGTTTGGTGCTCTGATGCTGAGCGTGTTGCTGCTGATATTGGCCAATCGCGATCTGGGTCGCCCAGCGCTGTTCGGCCGTTCTGGCCCGAACCCCTGGCTTAACCGCATGGTGGTTGCTGTTGGCTTGACGGTGGCCGCAGTGCTGGGCATTCCCTGGTTGCAGCAGGTGATGGGGACGGTGTGGCCGGGCGTTGCCGGGCTGATGGCTGGAGTTGCCCTGTTGGGTATTTGCAGCCTGTGGCTGGAATTGTTGCGGCGGTTAAGTCAGCACTCACTAATAAAATAATTCTACTTTTTTTGAAATAGGCCTAAATAACCCCCTAAATCTGCCGTTAAGAATCGTACGAGTACAGGAAAAACCCAGGACAGCGAACCCAAAAACCGGACCCCATCATGCAGCTCCAGACCCTTGACCGAATCCCCAGTTTGCGCTCCAGCGGCGCAGGCGCGGTGGCGGACAGCGGTTTGAAAGTGATGCCTGTGGCGCCGGTCAACCCGGTTTCCAGTCACAGCTCTCCAGGTGTGGTCGTCCAGATCGACGCCGCTAATCAAACGAAAAGGACTCACTCAGGCGAAGCGGTTTACACCAGCGTATCGGATCCCGGGCGGCGGGGTTCCGAAGCTGCTACTGCCGAAAAAGACTGGACGATCCACCGGCCTGAAGCCGACAAGGTGGAGACTCCCCCGCCTGAGCCCATCTCCAAAATGATGCTGGAGTTTTTGCAGACCATGTGGCGGGCCAGCGGCAGCGCTATTGAGGCGGCGCTTGCCAAACACCAGGCCCTGCCGGTGAACCCCGATGCGCAGCCGGGCAAGCTGGCCAAGGAAGATCTGACCTATTCACCAGCCAAAATCAGAAAAGCGGCAAACCTGTAGCGTTGTCGGCTGGCTATAGGCTGGTTTGACGCAGCTGGTACAGCGAACTTGAACCCTCAGGTCTTTTTTCCAGTTGCCAGCGTGTAGTGTGAAACGTTGCAACAGATGGGCGATGCGCTATGGAAACAAGAGCGCCTTGCGCAGATTTGACAAGAGCCAGAAGCCTTTCGTAGATGGTATTTTCTGCATCTTCGTCCAGGGCGCTGGTCGCCTCATCGGCAAACACCCATTTCGGTTTTTTCAGAAACACGCGTGCCAGAGCCAGACGTTGTTGCTCGCCACCGGACAGTTTTTGGCCCCACGCATCAGCCTTGTCCAGTTGATCCAGCAGGTTGGGTAGCAGTGCCTCGGTCAGCGCCTGACGCAGAGCTTCATCCGTGTAGATGGACGCAGCCTGCGGATAGGCCAGAGCCTCGCGCAACGGGCCGTTCGGGAAGTAGGGCCGCTGCGGAATGAACATGGCGTCGGCAGGGCGGGTCAGATTGCCGCTGGCAAACGGCCAGATGCCGGCAAAAGCCCGAAACAGTGTGGACTTGCCGCTGCCCGAGGGTCCTTGCAGCAGTACGCGGTCGCCACTTTGGGCGGACAGGGCGGTCCGCTCAAGCAACACGGCCCCGGCAGGCAAGGCAACCGTGAGGTCTGACGTCTGGAGTGCTACCGAATCAGTAGCTGTCAGCGCATGATTGTCGGAGGCTGCAGCCGAAACAGCCTCTTCAAAGCTGGTTAACCGGTCGGTTGTGGCGCGCCAGCTGGCCAGACTGCTGTAGCTGTCAACAAACCAGCTCAGTGCGCCTTGTACCTGTCCAAACGCACTGGAAATCTGCATCAACTCACCCAGCTGGATGGCGCCGCTGAAAAAGCGCGGCGCCGCCACCACAAAAGGAAACACCACGGCTGCCTGACCAAAGAAGCTGGTGAACCAGATCAGGTTTTTCTGCGCCTTGATCAGTTGCAGGTAGTTGCCCAGCAGCCGGGAGAAGCGGCTGTCAAGTTGCATGCGCTCCACAGCCTCGCCTTGGTCCAGAGCTATCGATTCGCTGTATTCCCGCACCCGCACCATGTGGTGGCGAAAGTCGGCCTCATACCGTTGCTGTTCAAAATTCAGCTTGATCTGCGGGCGCCCGATGTAATGCGTCAGCACACTGCCCGTCACGCAATACAGGACCGCCATCCACACCATGAAGCCGGGGATGTTGTAGTCATTCCCCTGAAACGAAAACGCAAACCCGCCAGACAGTCCCCACAGAATGCCGACAAAACTGGCGAGCGTTACAACGGAATTGAGCAAGCCCATCGACAAGCCAATGGTGTAGCTGGTGAACAGATTGAGGTCTTCCTGAATCCGCTGATCCGGATTGTCCGGGTTGGTCGCTTCGGCATTGAGTGGACGGGTGAAACGGGAGAGTTCCAGCTTGTAATACGCGTGAGCGCTCAGCCACCGCTGCAGGTAATGGCCCGTCATCCAGGAACGCCAGCGCATTTCCAGCAGCTGCGTCAGGTAGAACTTGTAAACAGCGATGATGATGTAGGCGAACGCCAGATAGGTGAAGCGCCCCAGCTGCGTCCAGAACACGTCGGCCTGCTTGTTTTGCAGCGAGTCATAAAAGAGCTTGTTCCACTCGTTGAACAAGACCGCCATGTAGACCAGACCCAGATTCAGCGCGATGATGGCCAACAGCAGGCCGCGTGCTTTCCAGCGTTCGTCAGATTTGAAGTAGGGGGTTGACAGCGACCAGGCCTTGGCCAGGAAGTGTCTGAACGCAGTCAATTTGCCGATGGTTGTCATGAAGCACAGCCTTCCTGAATGAAGGTTGCATGGTAGCGCGCCCAAAAGGCGGCGTTTTGCCGCAGGGATCTCAGGGATTGCGGGTACCCGCAGCCACGTGGCCAGCCGGTACATGCTGGGCGGCGGAGTGCACGTGACCGGTCTGGTCATCAAAAAAGAAATCAGGCTCAAACTCTCGCAGAAATTCGCCCTTGGCGAGTCCGCCGAGAAACATCGCTTCGTCCACCTCGATATTCCAGTCCATCAGTGTGCGGATGGCGCGTTCGTGTGCCGGGGCGCTACGGGCAGTGACCAGCGCAGTGCGGATGCGCATGTGGGGAATTTCAGCCTGTTGCATGCGGTGCAGGGCCACCAGCAGGGGCTTGAAGGGCCCGTCTGGCAGCGGCAATGCCACCTTGTCCATCTCATGCTGTTGAAAAGCATTCAGACCATGAGATTGGTACACCTGCTCGGCCTCGTCGCTGAACAGCACGGCATCACCGTCAAAGGCAATGCGCACTTCCGATGGATGGGCTTCACTGGCATGGGCCGAGTAGGGATATACCTGCGCAGCGGGGACGCCAGCAGCCAGTGCGGCGCGTACATCACTCAAGTGGGTGGAGAGGAACAGGTTCGCGTGCAGCGGTTTGAGGTAGCGCCAGGGTGCCTCTCCCCGGGTGAAGGAACAACGGATGATGGGTAGCGCGTAATGCGCGGCTGACCTCATGACACGCAAGCCGCTCACGGGGTCATTGCGCGACAGGATGACAACTTCAACCCGCTGGGATGGCGTTTCGTTGAAAGCCAGCAGTTTTTTTACCAGCGAGAACGCCACGCCGGGCTTGGCGGGAATATCCAGACGCTCGCGTTGCAGCTGCATGTAGGCCCGGTCATCACCCTGCTCAAAAATCTGGTTTTCCTCTTCAAAGTCAAACAACGCACGTGACGAGATCGCCACGACCAGTTTGCCGTCGAGGGAGACGCTCATTTCACAAGCTGGTTGAGCTGGATGATGGGCAGCAATACCGCCAGCACGATCAGCATCACCACCAGTCCCATCACCACAATCAGCAAGGGCTCCAGAATCGTGGCCAACTGGATGGCGCGGCGTTGCACATCGCCACTGAGCTGTTGCGCAGCACGCTGCAGCATGGCCGGCAGCTGGCCGGTTTTCTCACCCTGACGTGCAAACATGCTGACCAGCGCTGGAAAGCGTTTCTTTTGAGACAGGGCAGAAGCCAGCGGGGCACCTTCACGCACCAGGATCAGTGCATCCATCGCATCGGCCTTCATGGCGCCATTGGACAGCGTTTGCGCAGCCGCCTGCAAGGCTTTGAGGATGGGCACGCCGGCTGCAGCCAGCATGGCCAGCGTGCTGGAAAAACGCGCTGCGTTGTAGCCGCGGGCCAGACGCCCCAACACCGGGAAATTCAGCCAGGCCGCATCAAACTTATCACGAAAAGTGGCGTTAGCCCACGCAAAACGTGCGCCGATAGCTCCCAAAATAATAGCAACCAGAACCAGCCATCCATAACTTTTGACGAAGCTGCCAATGGCCAGCATGATGGTGGTGAGCATGGGCAGGGCGCGTTTGGAGCCTGCGAAGACGTTGGCCACCTGCGGCACGACGTAACCCACCAGAAACATCACGATCACGATGGCCACCAGCGTCACGATGGCCGGATAGAGCGCGGCGCCAATCAGTTTGGCCTTGAGAACCTGCTGCTCTTCCAGGTCATCGGCCAGACGCTCCAGTACCAGACCCAGGTTGCCACTCTGCTCACCGGCGCCAATGACGGCGGTATAGATGGAGGAAAACTCGCGCGGGTGTTGCGACAGCGCTTTGGCAAACGTCGAGCCACCGTTGACCTCGGCACGCAGGGCTGCGACCAGATTGCGTTGCTTCTCGTCCTCTGCTTCTTCTGATAGTGCCGACAAGGCTCGTTCCAGCGGCAAGCCGGCGGCCACCAGCCCGGCGATCTGCCGGGTCCAGATGGCAATCCCCGTGGTATTGAAGACGGGGCGCGTCATCAACCGGTCACGCCAGCCCCCCCCGCTGCCCGAGTCGGTCATGCCGCCCGCACCAACGGGTTCAACCAACAGCGGCACGAGTGATTGCGCGCGCAGCTGGTTGCGCGCCGACTTGACAGTGTCAGCCTCGATCACGCCCTTGCGGGTTTGCCCTTGCGGGTTGATGGCTTCAAAGGAATACGCGGGCATGGCCTTGTGGGTCTCAGGTCAGTCGTGCCTGACTTCAGTCCCGGGTAACGCGGATCAGCTCTTCCTGCGACGTGATGCCGGTTAGCACCAGGCGCTCTCCGTCGTCGCGCATGAGCCGCATGCCGGCCTTGATGGCGGCAGCACGAATATCGGCCTCCGACGCGCGGTGGTGAATCTGGGCGCGAATCGCGTCGTCCGTCACCAGTAGCTCAAACACGCCCGTGCGTCCCTGATAACCCGTCTGGCCACAGGCATCACAACCCGCACCATGGCAGTGCAGGCAGAGCTTTCTGACCAGCCGTTGCGCCAGAACACCCAGCAGGCTGGAACTCAGCAAAAAGGGTTCCACGCCCATGTCGATCAGGCGGTTTACCGCGCTGGCAGCATCGTTGGTGTGCAGCGTGGCCAGCACCAGGTGGCCTGTGAGTGATGCCTGGATCGCGATTTGCGCTGTCTCAAAATCGCGGATCTCACCGATCATGATCACGTCGGGGTCTTGCCGCAGGATAGCGCGCAGGGCCTTGGCAAAGGTGAGGTCGATCTTGGCGTTCACCTGCGTTTGCCCAACCCCGGGCAATTCGTATTCGATCGGGTCTTCCACCGTCATGATGTTGCTGTGCGCGGCGTCAAGCTGGCTCAGGGCCGCATACAGCGTGGTGGTTTTGCCGGAGCCGGTAGGCCCGGTCACCAGAATGATGCCGTGTGGCTGGGAGATGAGTTTCTTGAGCCGGGCGAGTGAGTCGCCCTGCATGCCAACGGCTTCCAGGTTCAGCTTGCTGTCGCTCTTGTCCAGCAAACGCAATACTGCGCGTTCACCATGTGAGCTCGGCAGTGTGCTCACGCGCACGTCCACGGCACGGGTACCGATGCGAAGGGAAATGCGGCCATCTTGCGGCAGGCGTTTCTCCGAAATGTCCAGCTCGGCCATGATCTTCAGGCGCGAAATCAACGCTGCATGCAAAGCGCGATTGGGTTGCACCACCTCGCGCAGCGCGCCATCCACGCGAAAGCGCACGCTGCTGTGCCGCTCATACGGCTCAATGTGGATGTCACTGGCACCATCCCGCGCGGCCTGCGTCAGCAAGGCATTGAGCATGCGGATGATGGGCGCATCGTCCGAGGTTTCCAGCAGATCTTCCACCGCTGGCAGGTCCTGCATCATGCGTGACAGATCGGCATCACTTTCCACTTCGCTCACCACATCAGCCGCATTGGACTCACCTTGTGCGTACACGGTGCTGATGCGCTGCACCAGCAGATCCTGTGTGGTGGTTTCCAGCTGGCGTATGGGGTACTTGCGGGTAACTTCGCTGATGCCGGCCGGCTTGGAAGCCGGGTGCAACCACAGCGTGAGCACACCCGCGTCTTCTTCAAGCAGCAGTTGCTGGGAGCGGGCAAAGGCGTAGGGCAGGGGGTAACGCATGGCTGGTGGCCAACGAAGTGGTCAGAGCTTCAAGGGGTGACTTTGGGTGCCGAGGCCGCCGACGCTGGCGCAGCTGCACGCGTTGCCTTGGGTGGCATGAGAGGTCCTTCATTAACCGGCACCAGCACACTGGACACGGGTTGCGCCGCTTTCTGGCCAGCCCGCATCAGGTCGTAGCGGTCCATGGAGAATTCTTCCAGCGCTGCAGCATCACGCACCACCACCGGCCGCAGGAAGACCATCAGGTTGGTTTTCTTGCGCGTGCGGGTTTCGCTCTTGAACAGGTTGCCGAAAAAGGGGACATCACCCAGGCCTGGAACCTTTTCCTGGTTGCCGGTGTATTCGTCCTGGAGCAACCCGCCCAGCACCACGATGGCGCCGTCTTCCACCAGCACATTGGATTCAATCGTCCGTTTGTTGGTGGTGGGGCCATTGCTGGCGTTGGCCGTTGAGGCCTGCACGCTGGAAATCTCCTGGTAAATGGACATTTTCACGGTGCCGTTTTCGCTGATCTGCGGCTTGACCTTGAGTGTCAGGCCCACATCCTTGCGTTCGATAGTCTGGAACGGATTGACAGTATTGGCACTGCTGCCGGTGTTGGTGAACTGACCCGTGACGAAGGGAACGTTTTGACCAATAACAATCTTGGCTTCTTCGTTATCCAGTGTGAGCAGGTTGGGCGTGGACAGCACATTGCCGCTGCCGGTTTCTTCCAGAAAGCGCGCCAAGAAGCCCAATACATACACCCCATTGGTCTGATGGGCAACGCCGAAGTTTGCACCACGCGCCACGGACGGCGTGCCAGCTGCGGCCGAAGTCGACAAATTGATGATATTGCTGATACTGGAGCCAAAGTTGGTGCCCAGCAAACCAATGTTTCGGCTACCCGCGTTGCCCAGCGCGCCCTGCCACTGGATGCCGAATTCCGCGGCGCGGTCCGCACTCACTTCAGCAATCAGGCTTTCCACAAATACCTGGGCCCGACGTGAGTCGAGCTTGTCGATGACCGCACGCAGCTGTCGGTACTGGGGCTCTGCTGCGGTGATGATGAGCGAATTGGTCGATGCATCAGCCTGAATTTGTCCACCAGTTGTGGCCTGGCCGGCAGTTGCCGCCGCCGCACCGGCTGCGCCTGCCGTGGCAGCTGGCGTGAGGGTGACACGCGTCTCGCCAGCCATGGCTGCGCGCAGGGTAGCGGCCAGTTTGGTGGCGTCTGCATTCTTCAGGTAGACGACATAGATGTTGCCAGCTGCCCCATTCGCTGATTGGGATGCAGGCTGGTCCAGTTTCTCGATCAGCGACTTCACCAGGTTCACACGAGCCGGGTTGGCTGCCCGCAAAATCAGTGAGTTGCCACGCGGCTCGGCGACCAGCGTGGTCTTGTAAGAAGCATCCGCCTGCCCCCCGGCAGCAGCTCCACCAGAATCAATCAGCCGCAGAACCAGCGGAGCCAGATCGCTGGCGATGGCGTATTTCAGCGGAATGATTTCAACGTCGGTTCCCGGGGCAACATCCATCGCAGCGATGATCCGGCCAATGCGCTGGAGGTTGTCTGCATAGTCGGTGATAACCAGTGAATTGTTGCTCGCATTCACATTGATCGTGTTATTGGGGCTGATCAGCGGACGCAAAATCGGCACCAGATTGTTCGCATTCTCGTAATTGAGCTTGATGATCTGCGTGATGATCTGGTTGCTGGTGGCACGCACCGGTGCGCCACCAGTACTCACACCGACTGATGCGCTTTGCAGCTTGGCATCGGCTTCGGGCAGCACTTTGTAGATGCCGCCTGTTTCCACCATGGTGTAACCCTGCAGGCGCAAAGCTGCGAGAAATTGGTTCATGGCGGCGGCACGGCTCACCGGTTTTTCGGTTACCAGGCTGATGGTTCCCTTGACCCGTGGATCAACCACGACGCCCAGGCCGGTCACCGTGGCCATGGTCCGGGCGACGGCTTCAATATCGGCATTCACAAAATTCAGGGTGATGGGCTCATTACGGCCAGATGGCGCAGTTTGCGCCATGGCGACTTGCCCACCCAGAATCAGGGCAGACACCACAGCTGGCACCGTGCGCAGCAATGCGCGGTGGGTCACCAGGCGGGCTTGTCGGATCAATGTACTCATAGCGTTAGCCTACAGTAATAACGGATCGGGCTCCAGTGCGCCGCCCGATCAGATTCAGAAGGTTGGACAAAGCCGCTTCGCGGTCGGGCGCTGCGGTAGCTTCGCCTGCAAACCGCAGTCGCGAGCCCACCCACTCGCCAGTTCCACTTAGCTGCAGGCTTCCATCCAGGGTTTCAAGCTGCAGTCTTGTCGTTTCGCCTCCGGACACCGTGAGGCGATAGCTGCCCATGGGTTTGAGAGTGGACAGCCTCGACGACATGTTGTTGGCATCCAGCACCGCCTGCCCCTCAATGGTCAGCCGGCCCTCAATCCACGTGGCTGAAAAGCCCGTCGTGGTCACTTTCATGAGCCCTTCAGGTTGCATGGTATTCCAGGGCGTGCCCAAGCCAGTCAACAATGCCGCAGGCCAGGTGGATTCACCATTCAGCACCGTTGCTTTGACGCCACCCCACTGCACGGCGGCCTGTATGCCTACTGGTTGCGGGGTACAGCATTCGGCACTGACCGCGAGGTTCAAGCCGGTCAGTGCCGGTGAAATACGCCATTGCAGGGAACCAGGCAAGACAGCCCTGTCACGGCTTCCAGCACCGCCAGTCAATGCCAGTTGGGCCGAACCCGACCAAATGGTTCCACGTGCATCGGTCAGCAACACTTTCCCGGCCGAGCTGCTGCTCACGGCCGACGCCAGCCACGATGCCGGTGCAAACACCAGCACCGTCAATGCCACGCCCAGCACCATGCCGACGATGGCCAGCCCCCAGGGTGTTCTGTTGGATACGGATGTGGAAGGGCGACGGTTCGGTTTCATCAATGTCATCGCGCTGGCAGCACCAGTACCACCACACCATCCCAGCCAGATTTGGTATCGGTGGTGTTGCGCGTCAGCCGTGATTCAATGGGCAGGGCATGCGCATCAACCCGGACCTGGGCGAGCCAGGACACCAGTGCTTCGGGTGGCACGGCTTTCATGGTGACGGTGGCACGTTCTCCTGCCATCGTGATCTGTGCCTGAGCCCCGAGATTCTTTTTCACCAGCGTCGCCAGCATGCGCGACGCATCGTCATAGCTGACTTTGGGCCGGGATTGCAGGGCCTGGGCTTGCGCCTGCATACCCCGCATGGATTGCAGCTGGGCGTCCAGCGCGCGGTGTTGGGCGTCAGCGGCGCGCAACACCGTCAAGGCGGGCGATAGAAAAAGCCACCACACCACCGCCAGAACGATCAGACCTGCAGCCGCCGCAAGCATGGCTTTCTCGCGCGGAGCTACTGAAGCCCAACGGGTTTGCAGAGTGGACTGGAGCGAGGCGGGCAGCTTCATGGCATTCCTGTGGGGCTTGCGGGCCGCATGACCAGCGTTTCACCTTCAAGCCGTCCGGCAAAGCCCCGGGCCTGCAGCTGGGTGGTCATGGCCGATGCTTCCTCGCCACTCAGACCCAGCCCCTTGAATCGGGCTTCACCAGCAACAAATTCGATACCGGAGATGCTGCGGTTAATGGGTGCCGCGTCCCCAATAGCGGCCAGCATCACCTCCAGATCACGCATGGAGAGATCTCCGCCAGACTGGCGCAGCAGACTCATTTCCCGTTCCATCTGGACGGGTGCATCGACGATGACCTGAACGCCCGGAAAAGTCTGGGTCAGCACCGACCGGATGGCTTCGCGTTTCGTGTTCAGCGCCGATTTTTCCCGCCACGCCATGGCATTCAAGCCAATCAGGTTGGCACCAACCAGAACGGCCGCCCCCCAGCGTGCAGCACGCCATCGGGGTGACTGCAGAAATTCCACCCATCCGGACGAGAGGCGTTTGAGGGCGCGTTTGCCGCCGGAATTGGCCAGCTCAAATTGCGCCAGATCCCATGAAGACTGCGCTGCCCGCAGGGCCCGCTCGGGCCAGGTCTGCAAGGTAGCGCGACGCTGAAGGTGTTTCTCCGCCAGTTCCAGTACCGCAGGCTCGGCCATGACTTCTGCCTCGGCGGGCAGGTTGCCCAAACTGCGGGCCAGTGACAAAGCGCCGGTCGTCACAGGCAGGATGGTCACGCCGCCCTCGTCGGGGATGACCAGGTCAGCCTGATCCGGCTCTCCGATGAGGTAAATGGCGGAGGGCGGGGTCAAGGCGTCGCCTGGTACGAATTCCGGAACAATGCGCGACACCGGGCATTGCGCACCTTCCAGAATCGACAGGCTGGCACGCAGCCAGGCCTTGTCACACACCGCCACCCAGAACGGCAGCCCCGGGTCAATAGTGGGTTCCAGCGCAAAATGCAGATTCTCGGCATCGTCCAGCAGGCGCTCTTCCAGCAAGCCTTCGAGAACCGCCCGCAGCCGGGTGGAACTGGTGCTCACGCCCTGTGGCAGCTCGACCTGATGCCATGACAGGGCACGTGCCGGTGCCACGGCCACCACCTCATCACCCGAACCATTGTGGTGGGGGAGTAAATTGGCAGCCGCTTTGGAATGACGGTCCACGGTCACCCCGTCTGAACTCAGGGCGTACGCGAACTCCGTAGCCGAAGTGGCGGCCTGCTGGGGAAGTTTGACGATGAGCGTGGTCATGGTGAGGTGAGGGGGCTCATTGTAGTGAGGTGGCCTTCGCAGATGTTATCGGCTGGAGGCCACTGTTGTTGATCCGGCAGGCAAGCCTTCCTGCAATACACCGCGCTCGCGCCAGAGGATTTTGACGTCCAGACCATCACGTTGCAGCAGGGAGTGCTCCTGAAAAGTCGTGTCGTCAATGCGCAACCGGCCTTTCACTTCAAAAAACCGGGTGGTCACGGTTAACGCGTCCTGATTCCCGGGATTGCTGATTTCCGGCGCATATTTGATGACATCACCCAGCGTGCGAAAGTGGGACCGGTCGCGCTCTGCAATCAGCTTTTGGGCCGTGGCCATGGCCATCGTTGGCACGGCTGCATACAGCGCTTCTGCCGAGGCGGTGTTCACGTTCAGCAGCGTGCGCGCAGGCAGCAGGGTGACAAACGGCGTGATGATGGCGAGTGTGCGGGGCGGCAGGCCCATCCAGACCAGTTGCTCCAGTCGCTGGGGCATCAGTGCGGTGGACGCGCTGCCCTTGCTGGCCGGCGTGGCGGCTTCGGAGGCGCCACTTCAGCGGCCAGTCGCAGGTTCTCAGCCAGATCCGCCAGCTGTTGTTGCGGCAGGCCCAGCAACTCAAACAATTTGGTGAAGGTAGCCATGGCGCGGGCCGACACCTTGTTGCCATCCATGAGGTTCAACACATTCAGGCGGCCTTGCGCATCAATGATCTGGCCAGACAAAAATGCTTCCATGGTGGAATCGGAGTCGGTCACCGTGTTGTACCGGTCGGCGGCCAGAAAGCTTGACAGGCGGGCCTCCTGCAGCGGAATGGCCCAGGGCTCGGCCAGATGGTCGGCACCACCTGCGCGCGCATCTTCAATCAGGATCAGCCGTGACCAGTCCATGGCGCCCGTCAAAATCCAGCCTGACTGCACCCGCGAACGGTCAGCGGCTTCCACTTCCACTGCGCGCCATTGTTGCCACAGCGACGCAGTTGCCAGAGTCGCCACCAGTGTCACAGTCAGCATGGCTGCCAGCAGCGCAGCGCCACGGGCATGGCTCCCATGTTTGCCAGGGTTCATGTTCGAAGGCGTCATATCGATTTGCCTCCGCTCAAGGTGGGCCGGATCCAGTCCAGCGTCAGGTCACCCACCAGCGTTTGCCCGGAGGGGAGGGTTAGCGTCAATCGCACGCCATCGGGCAAAACGGTGATCGGACCACCCGATGCATCGCTGGACAGCGCATTGCTCCACGCGTCCCCCCGATAAAAATACACCTGCCACTGGTCCAGCGCCGTGATGGCTATTTCCTGCTTTTTCTCTTCGTCGCCTGCGTTTTGGGCCCACAGTTCAGCCAGCCGCCAGGCCTGGTCCAGCTCATTGCGCGTGCGTACCGGGCTGGATTGCCAGCGCAGCCATTGCCCACCCGAATCGGTGACGCGCCGCGACCAGGCTACCACCAACACGCCTTGTGTCGGATCAACAGTGTTGCGCCGGGTCACGCGCAACACCCGGCCATCCCAGTCCATGGGCGCTGCGTTGCCTGTGCCTGTTAACTGGGTGATGTTGTCCAGGTCCGAGCGCCACTGCATCAAGCCAGCCTGCAGGGTCAGGATCTCATCGGCCCGGGTTTGCGTTTGAGATTGCGCCCGTGTCATGCCATCCAGCCCGCGCCAGCTCAATACCGCCATCAGCGACATGATGGTAATGGCCACCAGCACCTCGATCAGCGTGAAGCCACAGTGGCGTGATGGAGCTGGTTTCATCAAAACCGGCCAATCACGGTAGACAGTTTGAGCACGGGCACTTCATCGTTGGTGACCCGGGCATCCACACGCCTGAAATTGGGATTGGGCGTGGGCACTACCGTGACAGCCACATCAAACGTGATACCTACCTGTTCGCATCGTGAATCGCTGTTGCCCACTACCGGCATCTGTTTGAGCAGGCGAATGCGTGTGAGCTCGTTTTCGGCGCACAAATGCGCCAGCAACAGGTCCGACTGGCGCGCAGCGGTATTGGTCAGCGCATTGGTAGCCTGCATGCCCGCCATCAGCGCGATGGCCACGATGGAGAGCGCCACCAGCACCTCAATGAGGGTGAATCCCAATGAACGATGACGGGCGCGCATGGATTTCACTGCGGACTCACGATGGGCTCAGACGGCACCACGGCAAAGGGCCGCAGCCCGTCAGACATCACCCGGACAGTTTTTCCAGGTTGCTCCTTCAGGCTCAGAAACACCTCCTGGCGCCCTATCAGCGGCTCAGGGCCCAGATTCAGGACGGCCTTCGCGTCAACCGTGACGCCCTCGCTTTGCCAACTCTCCGACCGGTCGCCGCCGGACAAGCCGGTGAATTTGAAACCGGTATCGGTGCTCTTCCAGTTCACCGGCACCCCGGTGGAACGGGACTGCGCACGGGCCGACTCCAGCATCGCCGCCAGCCGCTGCCCTTCCCGCTCCAGTTGCGTGTCGGCGCTGTCGCGTATGGCAAATGCCACGCCGGCCGTGCCCATGGCAATGATGGCGATGACCACCAGCAGTTCAATCAGCGTGAAACCGTGTTGGCGGTGCGAAAACTTCCCCGCCGCCAAGGACCCCGCGCAAGCGTGGGGGCAATATTTTTACTGCCAGCTTCCAACGTCAGCATTCTTTCCCTCGCCCCCGGCTTGCGCATCGGCACCAAACGACATCACGTCGATCTCGCCCTTGATGCCCGGGTTGAGGTATTGGTAGGGCTGGCCCCAGGGATCATTGGGAAGGCGTTCCAGATAGGACTTCCAGTTGGGCGGGATCGGGCCACCGCCGGTGGGTTTGGTGACCAATGCCTTGAGGCCTTGCTCTGCCGTGGGATAGCGCTGGTTGTCCAGACGGTACAGCTTGAGCGCCTGCATCAGGTTGTTGACGTCCGTCTTGGCGGCGGTGGCGCGGGCGTCATCGGCGCGGTCCAGCACGTTAGGCACGATCAGTGCGGCCAGCACACCGATGATGACCAGCACCACCATCAATTCGATCAGCGTGAAGCCGCGCGCCAATGTTGTCTTGAAGGCAAATCGTAGTTTTTTCATGTTGCTGGCATATCCTTCCCGGGGTGACGTCAATCATAATCCGCTCATGTTGACAAATTCACAAAGCAGGCAACTGTCGCATTTTGTTACGTTCAGCGTGTGGGCGCTGGTGGCTGCCTGCATGGTCTTCTGGGTGCTGAAGTGGGTCGGGTCGTCCCAGGGGGGCGATCTGTCCTCGGGCGGCGCCATCAGCGGTCCGGATGGCTTTGCGCAGGTCAGTGCGGGCGACCCGTCTGTCATTTCCAAATTGCTTGGGGCGGTCCGCGCTGCGCCCGTGGCTCAAGCTGCCGCCGCTCCCAGCCGTATTGTCCTGATTGGCGTTCTGGCCAACGCTTCCAGCCAGGGTACTGCACTCATAACCGTGGGCGACAAGCCCGCCAAGCCGTTTCGCGTGGGTGCGCAGGTGGACGAAGGGCTCATTTTGCAGTCCGTCAAAACGCGTAGCGCGTTGCTGGGTTCTGATGCAGACGGTCCGGCTACCCTGACGCTGGAATTGCCGCCTCCTCCGTCTCGCTAGCTTCACATCTCCAGAAGCACTGTTTCTCCGTAGGCGGGCCCATTGACAGGCCACTGATCTGCACTGGCAAGTATTCGCAGGCCGCCTGCAATCAAGGTGGCTGCCCGGATGACGCCGGCGTGGGTGACCCAGACCGCGTTGTCCCCCTGCAATCTGGACAGGGCAGCCTCGACCCGTCGCATGAATTCCTGTACCGATTCACCCCCGCCCGGTCGGTGTGTCGCGAACTGCTCGGTCCAGCGGGCCACATTCGCTTCACCGATGGCGTCCCAGCGCTGGCCTTCCCAGCTGCCAAAATTCATCTCGGCCAGATTGGCATCAGAAATTGGCTTCAAATCAGGCCGCAGCCCGCATAGGTAATGCGTGAGCAGCTCACATCTTTGTAGCGGTGAAGTGCGCATTGAAACATACCCTGAACCCTGAATCGGCAGAGTGGACGCCATCTGGGCAGCGCAACTGCGGGTAGCGGCATCGTCCGCGGGCACGTCCAGTGCGCCGTAACAGACGCCCGAGTCAATTAGCGGGCGGGCGTGGCGCACCAGCCAGAGCTTCATGGCAGTTGATGTTGCCCAAGCCGTCGCCACCGCGCAGCCCACGTAAAACGCGATCTCGCATACCTGCTGCGTGGCGCCCAGACAGTCTCCGGTGAAACCCTGCAAACGGCGCGCAAACAGACGCCACATCCACAACAGTGCCACGCCGCTGCACACCACGCTTGCTATCAAAAATAGAGCTGCCTGCGCATAGTACACGAGGGCTAGAGGCATAAAACACCATATAAAAGCCGCAAAAAGGGCGCTGCTGGTCATCTGGTCCGCCAGCGGCTTGCTTTTGGATCCCGCCGCATCGCCCACGTGCGCCATCGTGCGCACCAGCACCAGCGGCCAGAAGCGTGACAGCACGTGCGCGCCCACCAGCGCGGCCAGCGCCACGTCCAGCCCCATCGAGCCCAGCACCGCCAGCAGGGCCACCTTGGTCAGCAGCGCCAGCGTCAGCGCCATTGAGCCAAAGGCCCCCACGCGTGAGTCCTTCATGATCTCCAGCGCGCGCAGCCGGTCGTAACTGCCGCCCAGACCATCCGCCACGTCGGCCAGTCCGTCTTCGTGAAAGCCGCCGGTGAGCATGACGGTGGCGATGGTGCAAAACGCCGCAGCTGCCAGCGGCGTGAATTCGCTGTCCGGGAAGGCGATGTACACCGCCGCATAAACGAGGCACGCCACCACGGCCACGACCCAGCCCACGCCAGGGAAGTGCGCGGCACTGGCGCGCAGCATGGCCGGGCTGTAGCCCACCCAGTCCGCCAGCCGCCCGGTGACCGGGATGCGGGTGAAGAACTGGATGGCCAGCAGAAAGTGGCGGATAAAGTTCACGTCAAAGCCCGGTCATTCGCTCTTCAAAAACAGCTGGTACACCGGGTTCGCCGTCTCCTCCACACAGGGGTAACCCAGCGTCTCCAGAAACCTGTCAAACGCCTTGTTGTCCGCAGGCGGCACCTGCAGGCCCACCAGAATGCGCCCATAGTCGGCGCCCTGGTTGCGGTAGTGAAACAGGCTGATGTTCCAGCCCGGGCGCATCAGGCTCAAAAACTTCATCAGCGCACCCGGCCGCTCGGGGAAGATGAAGCGCAGCAGCCGCTCGTCCTTCGCCAGCTTGGAGTGCCCGCCCACCATGTGACGGATGTGCTCCTTGGCCAGCTCGTCGTGCGTCAAATCAAGCGCCTTGAAGCCGTGTTTGTCGAAGTTGTTGGCGATCTTCAGCGATTCACCCCTGCCGTGCGTGGTCAGGCCCACAAACACGTGCGCGGTGGCGCTGTCGCTGATGCGGTAATTGAATTCCGTCACCGAGCGCGGGCCACCGGGTAGCTCGCCAATCAGCTCACAAAACCGCCGGAAGCTGCCGCGCTCCTCAGGGATGGTCACGGCAAACAGCGCCTCGCGCTCTTCGCCCACCTCGGCGCGCTCGGCCACGAAGCGCAGGCGGTCGAAATTCATGTTCGCGCCGCACAGAATGGCGGCATAGGTCTCGCCCTTGGTCTTGTTTTTGGCGACATATTGCTTGATGGCCGCCACGGCCAGCGCACCGGCGGGCTCCACAATGCTGCGGGTGTCCACAAACACGTCCTTGATGGCCGCGCACACGGCGTCGGTGTCCACGGTCATGTATTCATCCACCAGATTGCTGGCCACACGGAAGGTTTCTTCACCCACCAGCTTCACGGCGGTGCCGTCGGAGAACAGGCCCACGTCGGGCAGGGTGACGCGTTTTTTGGCGGCCACGGACTGGATCATCGCGTCCGAGTCGTTCATCTGCACGCCAATCACGCGGATAGAAGGGTCCACGGCCTTGATGTAGTTGGCCACGCCGGCAATCAGGCCGCCGCCGCCAATGGCTACAAAGACGGCGTCCACGCCGGCACTGTTCTTTCCGCGTGTTTTTTGCCCGGCTTTATTTCCTGCTTTGGCAGCCTTGTCGGCGCCCAGGGTTTGCACCTGACGCAGCATTTCCATGGCAATCGTGCCCTGGCCTGCAATCACGTCCGGGTCATCAAACGGGTGCACAAACGTCAGTCCCTGCTGCTTCTGGATGTCCAGCGAATGCGCGTAGGCATCGGAATAACTTTCGCCAAACAGCACCACTTCGCCACCAAAGCCGCGCACGGCGTCCACCTTCACCTGCGGCGTGGTGGTGGGCATCACGATGACGGCGCGGGTGCCCAGCTTGCTGGCGCTCAAGGCCACGCCCTGGGCATGGTTGCCTGCGGATGCACAAATCACCCCCTTCTGGAGCTGCTCGGTGCTCAGATGCGCCATCTTGTTGTAGGCGCCACGCAGCTTGAAGCTGCGCACCGGCTGCTGGTCTTCGCGCTTGAGCAGCACCGTGTTGTGCAGGCGGCGGCTCAAGGCTCGCGCGGGCTCCAGTGCGGTTTCACTGGCGACGTCGTAAACGCGGGCCGTGAGAATTTTCTTGAGGTAATCGGCAGGCGTGAGGTGGGGTGCAGGCATGATGGGTAAACTCCTGCGGTCATTATAGGCACACAATAATTTGCTCCGCGCGGGGCTATTTGAAAGGTTGAAAATGGAATGCACAGTCAGCTGGACCGGCGGCGCAGGCACACGCTCGGGCATGGGGTTTCTGGCCGAAACCGGCAGTGGCCACACCATCATGATGGACGGCGCCCCCGATGCCGCCAAACCCGAGAACGGTGGCCAGAATCTCGCGCCGCGCCCGATGGAAACACTGTTGGCGGGCGCAGGCGGCTGCACCGCTTATGACGTGGTGCTGATCCTCAAGCGTGGCCGCCACGATGTGCGCAACTGCTCGGTCAAGCTCTCCGCCGAGCGTGCCGAGGTGGACCCCAAGGTGTTCACGGCCATCAACATGCACTTCACCGTGTCCGGCAAAGGCATTCCCGCGCTGGCGGTGGAGCGGGCCATTGCCATGAGCCACGACAAATACTGCTCCGCCACCATCATGCTGGGCAAGACGGCGGCGATCACCACCAGTTTTGACCTGGTTGAGGCATGAATCGGGCCTCAACCCTTTGAATATATGCGTAAGTAGCTATAAAAATAATAGCAGCTGCACGTGCCTTCTGAAGTTTAAACCCGGTGCGCCACGGTGGTCATCACCTTGGCGGCAGCGCGCATCAGGTCTTTCACAGGCTGCGGCAGCTCCAGCGCCCCGGCGTGCTGCGCGTCCAGTGCATGGCGGGCCTCGTCGTCCTTCATTTGCGCCACGATGGCGCGTGAGGCATGGTCGTTGGCTGGCAATTTAGTCAGGTGGCTTTCCAGATGCGCTTCCACCTGCTTTTCCGTCTCCACCACAAAGCCCAGGCTCAGGCGGTCACCCACCTTGCCCGCAATCAGCCCCAGCCCGAAGGCGCCGGCATACCACAGCGGGTTCAGTAGCGAAGGCCGGTCGCCCAGCTCGTCCAGGCGCTGTTTGGTCCATGCCAGATGATCGGTTTCCTCCAGGCTGGCCTTGGTGAAATGGGCGCGGAGCGCTTCATTTTTGGTAGCATAAGCCTGCGCTGTGTAGAGGGCCTGGGCACACACCTCACCCACGTGGTTCACGCGCATCAGCGCGCCGGCCTGCTTTTTCTCGGCAGCGGATAGCTCGGTGGCCTGTTCCGGCAGCGTCGGGCAGGGCTGGCTGGCATGCGGCGTGACAAACAGGGTGCGCAGGGCGGCGTCAACGGTGGTCAGAAAAGCATCCATAGGGGTCTCCGGTGGGGCGGTGGTCATGGCGGTATTGTCGTGCTACAACTGCTTACGCCTCGGCTTTTTATCGGGGTAAACCCGTATTCAACACTGGTTTGGCGATGCCCAAAACCGTAAAGCACGGTAAATAGTTGGCCTGAAAATTTCATTTGGCGACGGGAATGTTCAAAATGCGCCAATTTGGGGCATTCAGCGGCAGGCATGTAAATACCTTGTTTCACTTTGTTGCAAGTCCACCACGAAAGCCTTTTTTCTCCCTCTTTTAGGGCTTTTTCCTTTGCCAAACAAGGCTCCGTCTGGTGCAATAGACCCAACTTCCTAAGCGCAGGAGGTTGGCCCGGGGATCCGAAGTCTTCGTACCGGAGCCCGATGTTTAACCTTGGAGAAATCTGAAATGAAAAAAACCCTCGTAGCTATCGCTGCTCTGGCGTTGGTTGGTGCAGCTTCTGCCCAGTCCTCTGTCAATCTGACCGGCAAATTCCGTTTTGCATATGAAGCCACCAACAGTGGCACTGGTGTTGCAGGCGCAAAGGCAAATGGCCTTCGCGTTACTGACGGCAACGTCGTATTCGCAGCTGTTGAAGACCTCGGTGGCGGCCTGAAAGCTGGCGTTTCCATGGACGTTCGCGTTCGTGGCCGTGGCGCCGCTGGTGTGGTTGACGGTCGTGACGCTACTGTGTACCTGATGGGCGGCTTCGGCTCCCTGGTCGGCGGTGCAGTTGAAGCCGCTAACGGCATCATCGGTTACGGCGGCGCTGGCGCTCCTGTGATCGGTCTGGACGATGGTTTGGCTCTGGCTGGCGGCACAAACGTTGATTGGCTCGCATACACCACGCCGAACATGGGTGGTTTCACCGCTACCGTTCAAATGATTGACGGCATTGCAAATGCTCTCGGACAGCAAAACGGCGCTGGTGGTATGCAGTCTAGCGCTGTGTCGCAAGACGCAGTGCTGATCGGTGGCGGCTACTCCAACGGTCCAATTAACGTCAAGGGTGACTACACGAGCTATGGCGCCAATGCAGCAGCAGCTCCTCTGGCTGACAACCGCGTGCGTTTGTCTGGTAACTACAACCTGGGTGTTGCTACCGTGGGTCTGGGCTATCAGCAATCCAAACTGGTTGGCGGCGTGAAAGACAAGCAGTGGATTCTGGGCGTTGCCGCTCCGTTTGGCCCTGTAACCGTTGGTGCCAACATCACCAACCGCAAGGTTGATACCGGTCTGAAGGTGAAAGCATATGATTTGGGCGTTAAGTACGACCTGAGCAAGCGCACCTACGTGATGGCTGGTTACCAGTCTGAAGACAGCAATGCGCTGCCAGACAACAAGACGACTCTCCGTCTTCAACTGTCCCACGCATTCTGATTTGACGCTGGCATAAGCCAGCATGCAAGTTGAATGAATAAAACCCCCGTGGCGAAAGCTGCGGGGGTTTTTTCTTGAGCGGTGTTTCAATTTGTTGCAACTGCGCAACCAATTCAATTATTTGAATGTATTTTTCAGGGTTTTCCCGCAGTTTCATTTGCCAGGGTTTTGACAGTCTGGTTAAATAAATTTGTGTTCTGTTCATACGCAGTGTCACCGGGTTGTTGGAACTGTTGAGTCAGCACCCATTCATTAACTTTCAGGAATTCACAAATGAAAAAAACCCTCGTAGCTGTTGCTGCTCTGGCTATTGCTGGTGGCGCATTTGCACAGTCCAACGCGACTGTGTCTGGTAAATTTGGATTTGCCTATACCAACGGCGAATCTGGCGCTGGCGTCAGATCCAGCGGCTTCGGTGTGACTGACGGTAACATCACCTTCGCTGCTTCTGAAGACCTGGGTGGTGGCATGAAAGCTGGCGTTTCCATGGACGTTCGCGTTCGTGGCCGTGGCGCTGCTGGCGTTGTGGACGGTCGTGATGCCTACGTCTACCTGTCCGGTGGCTTTGGTACCCTGAAGGGTGGTTCGGTTGATGCCCTGTATCAAACCTTGATTGATCTTGCTCACCCTGTGCAAGGTCAGGGCCTTGATTCAGGTAACACCAATTTCAATGATGGTGACGAGTTTGTTGACATGATTTCGTACACCACGCCTGACATGAGTGGTTTCACAGCCACCGTGATGCTGGGCGATGCTAATGGTGCAGGTGGTATGCAGTCCGCCGCTGCCACACGTGACTTTGCCCAACTCGGTTTGGCTTATAGCAATGGCCCTTTGAATGCGGGTTTTGAATACACCTCGTTTGGCGCAAACGGCACTACGGCCGTGTCGAATTGCAATGGCCAGTTTGCGGAGTGCTCGAAGAGTCGTTATCGCTTGTCAGGTAACTATGCCTTGGGCATGGTGACGATCGGTGCGGGTTTTGGTAGCGAAAAATACCAGACGTTCACACTCAAAGATACTGCTCTGGGTGTGGGTGCAACATTTGGTTCAACCTCTGTTGGTCTGAACTACATCCGTACCAAGTCTTCCGTTGCGGCAACGACCTCTGGCTGGGAAGCTGTTGCTGACTATTCGATGAGCAAGCGCACAAGCGTGCAGGTGGCCTATAGGGCTGAAGATGCTAACGCCGCGAATACCGTCACGTCATTCCGTACCCGCCTGATGCACAAGTTCTGATTGAGCGCTAACGTCAGTTAGCTTCTCTTTCAAAACCGGAGCCCCCTGCAGCGCAAGTTGCAGGGGGTTTCTACGTATGGGATGGTCTACAATTTCTGTTACTGTATGTAACACAATGAAGATGTTTTTCCGGCTGTTGCCGGTTTTCTTTTATTTGCTGTTGGGTGGCTGTGCTTCGGTCGCGACCGTCGCCACGTCTGAAGACGAAGACGGGCTGTCCGACTCCACCCAGGTCGCCGCCATTCCGTGGGTACAGGCCGCTACGCCTCCTGCTACCCCGGAGCCGGTCACCTTGCCGTCCGCGGCGCTCCAGTGGCAGCACACCGCATTCCCGGGCAAGAAGGCCAGCCGGTACAGCCTGGTTCAGCTTGATGGGCGCAATGCCATGGCCGTGCAGGCGGCCTCGTCGGCCAGCATGTTGCGCCAGAGGGTGCGTGTCGAACCCCTTGATCTGAACCGGCTGCGGTTTTCATGGAAAGTGCCGGCCCTGATGGATGCGGCTGATCTGACCCAGCGGGATCTGGGTGATTCGCCCGTGCGCATCGTGCTGGCTTTTGAGGGCGACCGCTCCAAGTTTTCTGCCAAAAACGCGATGCTGTCCGAACTGGCCCATGCGCTGACCGGTGAACCGCTGCCCTATGCCACGCTGATGTACGTGTGGTGCAACAACCGCGAGCCCGGCTCGGTGATCATCAACCCGCGGACTGACCTCATCCGCAAGCTGGTGATGGAGTCGGGCTCCAGAAACCTTGGCCAATGGCTGGACTATGAGCGCGATATTCGGGCCGACTTTGAAAAAGCCTTCGGCGAGGCGCCCGGCGCGCTGCTGGCCGTTGGCATCATGACTGACAGCGACAACACGCAGTCCACCACGCAGGCCTGGTACGGGCCCGTGAAGCTGGTGCCGCCCAGTCAGGTGGCCAGCGCGCTACCAAAACAATAGCCTCCCTCCGGCGCGTTAGTGTGGGGAGATGGCTAGCCAGGGGTTTGTTACTGTGAGTTCCGCAATGTTGTCAAAGTCTTTGGTATTGCGGGTGGCCAGGGTCAACCCGTTAGCCAGGGCAATAGCTGCAATTTGTGCATCTTCAGTCGAGATCGGTTGCCCCAGGCGCGTACGAGACGCCACGATGACAGCGTAGTGATGCGCGGCAGCTGCATCGAATGCATGGCAGTGCCCAACAGGGAAGTCTTGCTCAAACATCTGCTCTGCAGCCTCAGCCAACAAGGTGCGGCGTTTACCTGCCGGTAGAAGGGCGACGCCGGTCAGAATTTCAGCTTGAGTGATGCTGCTGGTGTGCATGGGCAGGTGCAGGTTCTGGGCAAACCAGTCCTGAACACCTGCAGCTGGGCGCTCGCGCATCAACTCCGACAGCACGTTGGTATCCAGCAGGAAACCGCTGCTCATGGTTTGCCGAACTCAGGCGGTTTTCGGGTTGTTTGGCGTTTTGGAATTGGAATCGCTGTGGCGTCAAGGTTGGCAAACCTTCGATTAATGCGTTCGGCAAAGCTGATTTCCCCAGCTTGCGCGGGTGCAACAGTCTGCTGAAGAATTTGCCTTACTTCCTGTTCCATCGACCACCCATGTCGAGCGGCACGCACGCGCAAGCCGTTTTTGACAGATTCATCCAGATTTCGAACGGTAATGCTGCTCATTTTTGATTCAATTTGATTGCAATGAAATCATTGTAATCAAATTGGCGTACGACTGTCATTCTCACCGGTGAACTTGATGGCTCACAACCAGGTGGCCAGCGCGCTACCAAAACAATAGCTGTTCACGCAACAGTTACGCGGGCCGGGCCCGTGAAAACCCCGTATCGGCAAGGCGTGTGCTCTGCTACATTCACTTCATGTGCAGTTCGCCTGATGGCCGCTAGATGCCCGTCTTCATTTTTCGCCGCCTGATTCAGGCCGTCCTCGTGATGGTGTGCGTGGCGTTCATCGCCTTCATGCTGTTTCAATACGTGGGCGACCCGGTGGTGTTTCTGCTGGGGCAGGATGCCAAACCCGACCAGATTGCGGCCCTGCGTGCCGATCTGGGTCTTGACCAGCCGTTTTTCGTCCAGTTCTGGCATTTCCTGCTGAACGCCGTGCAGGGCGAATTTGGCCTGAGTCTGCGTCAGGGTGCCAAAGTGTCGAGGCTTCTTGCAGAGCGGTTCCCGGCCACGCTGGAGCTGGCTTTGGTGGCTGCTGCCCTGGCACTGTTGATTGGCGTGCCCATGGGCGTTTACGCGGCCTTGCGCAGGGGCACGTGGTCGAGCCAGTTGCTGATGATGATTTCGCTGTTGGGTGTTTCCCTGCCCACGTTTTTGATCGGCATTTTGCTGATTCTGGTGTTTGCCGTCGGTCTGGGCTGGTTTCCCAGCTTTGGCCGGGGCGAAGTGGTGGAGCTGGGCTGGTGGCACAGCGGACTCGCCACGGTGGATGGCTGGCATCACATCATCCTGCCGGCCATCACGCTGGCGATCTTCCAGCTCACGCTGATCATGCGGCTGGTGCGCGCCGAGATGCTGGAGGTGCTGCGCACCGACTACATCAAGTTTGCGCGGGCGCGGGGCCTGAGCAATAACGCCATTCATTTCGGCCATGCGCTGAAAAACACGCTGGTGCCGGTGATGACCATCACGGGGCTGCAACTGGGGCAGCTCATCGCGTTTGCCATCATCACCGAGACGGTGTTTCAGTGGCCGGGCATGGGGCTGTTGTTCATCCAGGCGGTGACGTTTGCCGACATTCCGGTGATGGCGGCTTACCTGTGCCTGATTGCGCTGATCTTTGTGGTGATCAACCTGGTGGTCGATCTGCTCTACTTTGTGGTGGACCCGCGTCTGCGCCTGTCCAGCCTGACTTCTGGCGGGAGCCGCTGATGACAAACCCAACCCAACATGCCCCGGGACCGCGCCTGCATGCCAAAGGCCGCGCCTTCGCGCAGATTGCAGCCTTTCATCCCGAGTTGACGGCCTTTCGGCGTGACCTCCATGCCCACCCGGAACTGGGCTTTGAAGAGCTGTACACCGCGCGGCGGGTCACCGAGGCCCTGAAAGTGTGTGGTGTCGATGAGATTCACTCGGGCATGGGGAAAACCGGTGTGGTGGCGGTCATCAAGGGACGTCAGCACACCAGTGGCAAGATGATTGGCCTGCGCGCCGACATGGACGCGCTGCCGATGCAAGAGCACAACGACTTCGCGTGGAAATCTGCCAAACCCGGGCTCATGCATGGTTGTGGACATGACGGCCACACCACCATGCTGGTGGGGGCGGCCCGCTACCTGGCGGAGACCCGGAATTTTGATGGCACCGCTGTACTGATCTTCCAGCCGGGTGAGGAGGGCTACGCGGGTGCCAAGGCCATGATTGAGGATGGCCTGTTTGACCGCTTTCCGGTGCAGTCGGTCTACGGCATGCACAACTGGCCTGCCATGCGCCCGGGCACCATCGGCATCAACCCCGGACCCATGATGGCCGCGGCCGACCGGATCACCATCGAGATCACCGGCAAGGGCGGGCATGGCGCGCACCCTTACCAGACGATTGATCCCGTGCTGGTGGCCGCGCACATCATTACCGCCGTGCAAAGCATCGTGTCGCGCAATGTGAAGCCGGTGGACAGCGCCGTGATCAGCCTGTGTGCCATGCGCGCGGGCGAAATGGGTGCCATGAGTGTGATACCGGGTTCTGCCACGCTGGTTGGAACCGTGCGCACTTTCAGCCCGACCGTGCAGGCGCTGGTGGAGCGGCGCCTGAATGACATGTGCCAGGCCGTCGCCATGGGCTTTGGCGCTACGGCCACCGTGCACTATGAGCGCATGTATCCGGCCACACTGAACACCGCACCTGAAGCCCACTTTGCCGCCGATGTGGCGCAAAGTCTGGTCGGGCGGGACCATGTGGTGCGTGATCTGGAGCCCAGCATGGGGGCAGAAGATTTCTCGTTCATGCTGCAAGTCAAGCCCGGTGCCTACATGCGGATCGGGCAGGGCGAAGAGAACGGCGTGGGCAGTTGTTTCCTGCACAATAGCCGGTACGATTTCAATGACGATATTTTGTCGCTGGGCTCGGCCCTGCATGCCAGTCTGGCCGAGCAGGCCATGCCGATCGCGGCATCGTGACAGTTTTGTTTTTTTAACAGGAGTTGATGATGTTTTTCAAGAAAAATACGACCGTAGCCCTCGTTGGATATGCACTGACAGCTATGAGTTTTGTAGCATCTGCGCAAACCCTGCGCATCTCCAATCAGGGCGATGCCACATCGATGGACCCGCATTCGCTCAACGAGTCCATGCAGCTGAGCATCACCGGCAACGTGTATGAAGGCCTGGTTGGGCGCAACAAGGACCTCAGCCTGGCGCCCGCGCTGGCGACCAAATGGTCGCAGCCATCGCCCAACGTGTGGCGCTTTGAACTCCGCAAAGGCGTGCAGTTTCACGATGGCACGCCTTTCACTGCTGATGACGTGATATTCAGTTTTGCGCGCGCGTCGGGTGACGGCTCCGACATGAAGAGCTACACCAATGACGTTAAAGAGGTTCGAAAAATCAACGACCTCACGGTGGAGATCGAGACCAAGGCACCGTTTCCCATCCTGCCGGACGTGATTTCCCTTCTCTACATCATGAGCAAGAAGTGGTGCGAGACGAATCAGGCCGCCAAGCCGGTTGATCGCCGCAAGGGCATTGAAAACGCGGCCTCTTTCCGCGCCAATGGCACGGGCCCCTACCGCCTGCGCGAACGCCAGCCCGGTGTGAAGACCAGCTTTGCACGCAACGGATCCTATTGGGGCACGATCGAGAGCAATGCGACGGACATCGTGTTCACGCCGATTGCCAATGACGCCACCCGTGTGGCCGCGTTGCTGTCCGGCGAAATTGACGTGATGGAGCCCGTACCCGTGCAGGACGTTGCCCGTGTGAATGCCAGTGCCAATGCGCGCGCCATCACGGGTCCCGAGCTGCGCACCATCTTCCTGGGTATGGACCAGAAGCGTGATGAGTTGCTGTATTCCAGCGTGAAAGGCAAGAACCCGTTCAAGGACAAGCGTGTTCGCCAGGCTTTCTATCAGGCCATTGACATTGACAGCATCAAGCGTGTGGTGATGCGCGGTGCCTCCAACCCGACCGCGCTGATGGTAGGCCCCGGTATCAATGGCTTCCTCCCTGAACTGAACAAGCGTTTGCCGTTTGACACGGAAGCTGCCAAAAAGCTGCTGGCCGATGCCGGGTACCCGAACGGCTTTGAAGTCACGATGAACTGCCCGAACGACCGGTATGTGAATGACGGTGAAATCTGCCAGGCGGTAGCAGCCAACCTCTCGCGTATTGGTGTGAAAATCAACCTGCAGGCTGAAACAAAAGGCACGTATTTCCCCAAGATTTTGCGCCGTGACACCAGCTTTTATTTGCTGGGCTGGACTCCCGGAACCTATGACGCCCATAACGCCTTGAACGGCCTGATGGCGTGCGTGGACGACAAGGGCGCGGGCCAGTTTAATCTGGGTGCCTATTGCAACCCCAAGGTCGATGAATTGACGCGCAAGATCCAGTCTGAGACCGACAAGACCAAGCGCAACGCCATGATCAAGGAGGCATTTGAACTGCACTCGGCCGATATCGGGCACCTGCCACTGCACCAGCAGGCGCTGGCCTGGGGTGTGAGCAAGAAGGTCAATCTGGTTCAACTGGCCGACAACTTCATGCCGTTCAAGTGGATGACGGTTCAGAAATAAGACCCGCTGCAAGCAGACATTTTGAAAGCCGCCCTGTCCCGGTGGTTTGACAGCGATGTGGGCTACAGTTTTCGCCAGTCTCCGTTGGCGATGGCTGCGGCTTTGGTGGCGCTGATCTGCATCATCTGCGCTGTTTTTGCAGGCTGGATAGCACCACACAACCCGTTCGATCTGTCGACACTGGAGCTGGGTGATGCCCGGCTGCCACCCGCATGGAATGATCAAGGCTCCATGAAGTACCTGTTGGGCACGGACGATCAGGGCCGCGACATTCTTTCGGCGCTGATGTACGGCTCGCGCATCTCGCTGGCCGTGGGTTTTGCATCCGTCGTGCTGTCGGTGCTCATCGGTGTGAGTCTGGGTCTGCTGGCTGGTTTCTATGGTGGCTGGGTGGATGCCGCGTTGATGCGCCTGTGTGATGTGATGCTGTCTTTCCCGCCCATTCTGGTGGCCTTGCTGATTGCAGGTGTTGGGCGTGCACTGTTTCCCAATGCGCAGGATGCGCTGGCGTTTGCGGTGCTGATTGTGTCCATCACACTCACGGGCTGGGTGCAATACGCCCGAACGGTACGGGGCTCCACGCTCGTGGAGCGCAGCAAGGAGTACGTGCAGGCTGCGCGGGTAACGGGCGTGGCACCGTTTCGCATCATGCGCCGCCACGTGTTGCCCAACGTCACCGGGCCGGTGCTGGTGCTGGCCACCATCCAGGTGGCGACCGCCATCATCACGGAGGCAACGCTGTCTTTTCTGGGTGTGGGTGCGCCGCCCACATCCCCTTCGCTGGGCACACTGATCCGCGTCGGCAACGACTACCTTTTTTCTGGCGAGTGGTGGATCACGGTGTTTCCGGGCTTGATGCTGGTGGTCATTGCGCTGAGCGTGAACCTGCTGGGTGACTGGCTGCGCGATGCGCTCAATCCGAGGCTGCAATGACGCTGCTGCAAGTCAACAACCTGGTGGTCGAATTTCCACACCGGCGCGGCACGCTGCGCGCACTGGATGGTATTTCCTTCGATATCGCACCCGGTGAAATTCTGGGCGTGGTGGGCGAATCAGGCGCAGGAAAATCGCTCACAGGAGCAGCCATTGTGGGCTTGCTGGAACCGCCTGGACGAATCGCTGGCGGACAAATCCTGCTTGAAGGGCAACGGATCGACAATTTGCCTTATGAGCAGATGCGACATCTGCGGGGGCGAAAAATCGGTGCGGTTTTTCAGGACCCGCTGACCTCACTGAATCCGCTGTACACCATCGGTCGCCAGTTGACAGAGACCATCCAGACCCACCTGCCCGTGTCAGACCACGAGGCTCGCGCCCGGGCCATTGCCCTGCTGCAGGACACCGGCATTCCGGCGGCCGAACAGCGTCTGGACCACTACCCGCATCAGTTCTCGGGAGGGATGCGTCAGCGCGTGGTGATTGCTCTGGCGCTGGCTGCCGAACCCAGGCTTATCGTCGCGGATGAACCCACCACGGCGCTGGATGTGTCGATTCAGGCGCAGATCATCACGCTGCTCAAAACCATTTGCAAAGAACGGGGCGCAGCCGTCATGCTGATTACCCATGATATGGGGGTCATTGCAGAAACCTGTGACCGGGTAGCAGTGATGTATGCCGGACGCATTGTCGAAATGGGCCCGGTGCATGAGGTCATCCATCATCCGGCGCACCCCTACACGTCGGGGCTGATGGCAGCCATTCCCGACATCATGGCTGATCACGAGCGCCTTCATCAGATTGATGGTGCCATGCCGCGGCTCAATGCCATTCCCGCCGGGTGTGCGTTCAATCCTCGCTGTCCGCAGACGTTCGCCCGTTGCAGGAGTGACAGGCCCGAGTTGATGAGCGCTGGCGTCACCCGCGCTGCCTGCTGGCTGCATGCACCGGTTGGGGCTGGTGTATGAAAGCCCTGGTTCAGGCACACGATCTGGCGATGACCTTCGATGTGTCACCTCCCTGGCTCAACCGGGTGGTGGAGGGCAAACCGCGGCAACTGCTGCATGCGGTGGACGGCGTCAGCTTCGAAATTGAAAAGGGCAAGACACTGGCACTGGTGGGTGAATCCGGTTGCGGAAAAAGCACTGTGGCGCGTTTGCTGGTGGGTCTGTATGAGCCCACGCGCGGCAGCTTGACCTTTGACAATCAGGATGCTCACGCCGTCTACAAGACGCCACAGAGTGCAACACTGCGTCGGCGTATCCAGATGATTTTTCAGGACCCGTACGCGTCGCTCAATCCACGCTGGCGGGTGGAAGACATCGTGGGTGAGCCACTTGAAGAGCATGGGCTGATCAGCGATCCGGTGCGGCTGAGAGAGCGGGTGGCCGAACTGCTTCGGTCCGTGGGCATGAGCGCACTGGATGGGCCAAAGTATCCCCACCAGTTTTCGGGTGGTCAGCGCCAGCGTATTTCAATTGCCCGCGCCCTGGCCACCGGGCCAGAGTTTCTGGTGTGTGATGAGCCCACCTCAGCGCTGGACGTGAGCGTTCAGGCGCAGGTTCTCAACATCATGAAGGACCTGCAACGCTCGCTGGGCCTGACTTATCTGTTCATCTCGCACAACCTGGCCGTGGTGCGCCATATGAGTGACCAGGTGGGCGTCATGTATCTGGGTCGTCTGGTTGAACTCGCAGACAAACAGACACTATTTGCCAACCCGCGCCACCCCTACACACGCATGCTGCTGGATGCCATTCCGAAGTTGCATGACACGGGTCGTGCGCGCACGCCGGTGCAGGGCGAAGTGCCGAATCCCCTGAATCCGCCGTCGGGCTGCGCGTTCAATCCGCGCTGTCCTTTAGCCAATGACCGATGCCGTTCGGAGAGGCCGCTATTGCACGAGGTCGCAGGAGACAGGGTTGCCTGCCACGCGGTGGAAGAGGGCAGGATTCAGGCGTAGCGCTTGTTGCGCAGGTTGTTTTTCATTTCCTGCAGGCGCGGCTGCAACTTGCCGCCGCCAATGCGCAGCGCCACACAGGTGACCAGTACATCGATGATCAGCAGGTGCAACAGGCGCGAAACCATCGGGCTGTAACGATCGAAACCCTCCGGATGGTCAGCCGACAGATGGATGTGCCCGGCAGCTGCCAGCGGTGAGCCACTGGCGGTGATGACGATGGTGGTCGCGCCATTTTTTCGGGCGATGTCACAGGCGTCCATCAGGTCCCGCGTACGGCCCGAGTTGGAGATCACCACCACGCAATCACCAGGCCCCAGCAGCGAGGCGCTCATCACCTGCATGTGGCCATCGCTATAGGCTACGGTGTTGACACCCAGGCGGAAAAACTTGTGCTGGGCGTCCTGCGCGACGACGCCGGAGTTGCCCACGCCAAAAAATTCAATGCGTTTGCCGGTGGTATAGGCGTTCACCAGCGCCACCGCGGCCTTTTCGATGGCAAAGGTGGAAGCATCATTGCGGTATTTCAGGAAGGCCGCCACCGTGTTGTCCACGACCTTGACCATGATGTCGCCGGTCTTGTCATCGGCGTCCACACTGCGGTGAATGAAGGGCACACCTTCACTCACGCTGCCGGCCAGTTTCAGCTTGAAGTCCGAAAGGCCGTCGTACCCCACGCTGCGGCAAAACCGCACCACGGTGGGTTTGCTCACATGCGCGCGATCAGCCAGTTCGCTCACCGGCAGACTGGCAAATGCGCGCGGGTCGCTCAGGACCAGCTTGCCGACGCGTTGCTCGGCAGGCGCCAGGGAGGGCAGGGAGGCTTTGATTCGGTCCAGCATGGTGATTGCCCAGTGTTGACAGGTCAGGATTCTTCAGACCAGCAATAGCCATCCCGTGCAATCATGGCGCTGGATGCGCTGGGCCCCCAGGTGCCAGAGGCGTAGGAGCGCGGGCCCTGCATATCGTTCTTCCAGTAGTCCAGAATCGGCTCTACCCACCGCCAGGCTTCTTCCTGTTCGTCGCTACGAACAAACAGGTTCAGCCGGCCGTCGATGACGTCCAGCAGCAGGCGCTCATAGGCTCCCACGCGCTCGGAGCCGAATCGTTTGTCAAAGTCCAGATCGAGCTGTACCGGGGCCAGATTCTGCGCCGCAGCCCGGTTGCCCTGGCGGTTGTCCTGACCCTGCGCCAGCAGATGCAGCTCCAGACCGTCCTTGGGCTGCAGGTTGATCACCAGCCGGTTTGCCGCTCCGATGTTCGAGTTGAAGATGGCATGTGGCGTGGGCCGGAAATTCACCACAATGCGGGCATCGCGCCCGGCCAGGCGTTTGCCGGTGCGGATGTAGAAGGGCACACCGGCCCAGCGCCAGTTCGAAATCTCGGTGCGCAGGGCAACAAAGGTTTCAGTCTGGCTTTGCGGATCAACGCCAGCCTCATCCCGATAGGCCGCCAGCTGGGTGCCGTTGATGGCGCCGGCACCGTATTGCCCGCGAATCACGTCTTGTGACAGGGATTCATTCGTCCACGGTTTGAGTGATCGCAACACCTTGAGCTTTTCATCACGAATCGCATCGGCATGCGCATTGATGGGGGGCTCCATGCCGATGGCGCACAGCAACTGCAGGGCATGGTTTTGCACCATGTCGCGCAAGGCGCCGGTGGTTTCGTAGAAGGCGCCGCGGGTTTCCACGCCCAGTTCTTCGGCGATGGTGATCTGGATGTTGGCGATGTGTTCACGGCGCCAAAGCGGTTCGAACAGCGCGTTGCCGAATCGCAGCGCGAACAGGTTCTGTACGGCCGGTTTGCCCAGGTAGTGGTCAATGCGGAAAACCTGGTTTTCGTTGAATATCTGGCGCACCGTGTGGTTGATGGCCCGGTTGGACGCCAGGTCATGGCCCAGCGGTTTTTCCAGCACGATGCGGGTGTTGGCGGTATTGAGGCCGATGGCAGCCAGTTGTTCGCACACAGTCGTGAACAGCGTGGGGGCAGTGGCCACATACATCACCACCGTATCGGCGTTGCGCTCGCGCAGCGTACTGGCCAAGCGGCCGTAATCATCCGGCTTGGACAGGTCCATTCGCACAAATTCCAGCAAGGCGGCAAACCGGGTGAACTCTTCTTCACTGGGACGTTTGGCCAGCTCTACATTGTCAAAGCGGGACTTGATCAGCGCACGGTACTGGTCGTGGGTCAAGTCGTCCCGACCAATACCGATGATGCGGCCCCCTTGCGGGAGTGAACCATGCCGAAAAGCCTGAAACAGGGCCGGCAGGAGTTTGCGCCAGACGAGGTCGCCGGTACCACCAAACAAAACAAGATCAAATGACATACGGGATGACCGGAAAGATAAAGTTACATAAAAAAGTTCTATTAATGTAACTTTGTTTCACAGATAATTCAAGATCGTTGCTTCGGGAGCGTTGTAAATGCCCTTGGGAGCACTGACTGGCTGATGTTTTTTGGAAAATCAATGAATCAACTCGATGCGCTCAAACAATTCACGACGGTGGTGGCCGATACCGGCGACTTCAAGCAAATTGGCGTTTTCAAACCGCAGGATGCAACCACCAACCCGTCGCTGATCCTCAAGGCGGTGCAGAAGGCGGACTACCAGCCGTTGCTCAAAGACACGGTGACCCGGTTTCGTGGCCGTCCGCTGGACGAGATCATGGACCGCCTGCTGGTTCGCTTTGGCTGCGAAATTCTGGAGTTGATCCCGGGTCGGGTTTCGACCGAGGTGGACGCGCGCTTGAGTTTTGACACCGAAGCCACCTTCACCCGTGGTGAACGCATCATCGAGTTGTATCAGGCGCAGGGCATCCCGGTTGACCGCGTGCTGATCAAGGTGGCGGCCACGTGGGAAGGCATTCAGGCCGCGGCCCGGCTGGAAAAACGGGGCATCCACACCAACCTCACGTTGCTGTTTTCGTTTTGTCAGGCGGTGGCTTGTGGCCAGGCCAAAGTGCAGCTCATTTCTCCCTTTGTCGGCCGCATTTACGACTGGTATAAAAAATCTGCTGGGGCCGCCTGGGTCGAAGCCGACAATGCGGGCGTTAACGATCCTGGCGTGAAATCGGTACGCCAGATCTACAACCACTACAAGAAGTGGGGCATTGCCACCGAGGTGATGGGGGCGAGTTTTCGCAATGTGGGGCAGATCACCGCACTGGCGGGCTGCGACCTGCTGACCATCAGCCCTGATTTGCTGGCCATACTGGCTGCCACCGAGGCGCCGCTGAGCCAGGCGTTGAATGCCGGGGCTGCCCAATCGCTGGACCTGCCGGCCGTCAATTTTGACGAAGCGCAATTCCGCTTTGCGCTCAACGAAGATGCCATGGCTACTGAAAAACTCGCCGAAGGCATTCGCGCGTTCTGCGTGGACGCCGTGAAACTGGAACAACTCTTATTGGCAGCATGAACATGACCACACGACTGCGTTGCGACCGTACCCCCGCCTGGAGTGCCCTTCAGGAAGCCTATCGTACCCATGGCAAGGGCTTCGATGCCCGGACCGCATTCGCGGCAGATGCCAACCGCTTTGGTGCGTTGAGCCAGCAGGCACCCCATGTCTTTGCCGATTTGTCCAAAAACCGGCTGGACGCAGCCACCGAGAAGCTGCTGATGGATCTGGCGCGCCAGTCAGGTGTGGAGGCACACCGCGACGCGATGTTTGCCGGCGAGGCGATCAACAACACCGAGCAGCGGGCCGTGATGCACTGGTTGCTGAGAAATCCACCCTTAGCCCACGTCAACAGTGCGCGAAAAGCTATTAAAAATGTAGCAAAAGAGTTATCTGATGTGCATGCCACACTGGATGCCATGCTGGCCTATGCGCAAACAGTGCGTGCAGACGCAGCCATCACCGACGTGGTGAACATCGGCATCGGCGGCTCGGACCTGGGCCCGCAGATGGCGGTCGTGGCGCTGGATGAATTTGTGATTCCTAGCAAGCGTTTTCATTTCGTGTCAAACGTGGACGGCCATGAGCTGGCTGCCACGCTCAAGCGCGTGAAGCCCGAGAGCACGCTGTTTCTGATTGCCAGCAAGACCTTCACCACCATCGAGACGATGACTAATGCGGCATCTGCCAAAGCATGGTTTGCGGCAAATGGTGGCACCGACATTGCGCGGCACTTCGCGGCGCTGACCACCAACGTGGCTGCCGCCAATGCCTTTGGCATTACCACCACATTTGGTTTCTGGGATTGGGTGGGCGGGCGTTATTCGCTCTGGTCAGCCATCGGGCTGCCGCTGGCCATTGCCATTGGCGAGCAGGGTTTTCGCGAGTTCCTGGCTGGTGCGCATGACATGGATGAGCACTTCCGCACGGCCCCGCTGGATAGCAACCTGCCGGTGCGCCTGGGCCTGCTGGATGTCTGGTACCGCAACTTCCACGGCTTCACCAGCCGCTCGATTGCGCCGTACCACAGCGCCCTGCGCCGCTGCCCGCGTATCTGCAGCAGCTGGAGATGGAGAGCAACGGCAAGCAGGTCGATGCCACAGGCGCTGCATTGCCGTTTGGCACCTCACCCGTGTTGTGGGGCGAGCCCGGCACCAACGGCCAGCATGCGTATTTCCAGATGCTGCACCAGGGCACCGACGTGGTGCCGGTGGAGTTTGTTGCGGTGAAAAAGCCGCGGCACGATCTGGCTGGCCACCACACCCTGCTGCAGGCCAATGTGTTGGCGCAGGCCCAGGCATTGATGCTGGGCAAAGCCGATGCCGGTGGCCATAAAAACTTTCCCGGTAACCGGCCCAGCACGTTCCTGCTGCTGGACGACCTGACGCCAACCAGTCTGGGCGCGCTGATCGCGCTGCAGGAACACCGCGTGTTTGTCAGCGGCTCGCTGTGGGGCATCAACAGCTTTGACCAGTGGGGCGTGGAATTGGGCAAGGTGCTGGCCAAAGACGTGGAAGCGCGTCTGAACAGCGGCGATACCACCGGACTGGATGGTTCCACGGCCGGCTTGCTGGGCCGCATGCGCGCCTAGCGCCGGGCCAGGTGTGAATGAGCTGACGCTGACTCAGGCGCGCTACCTGCAGCTGGCTGCGCAGGACTTGCTGACGCCGCCGGACCGCGCTGCCACACGCCTGATCCTGCGCCGCTGCATCAATCGCATGCAGCTGCTGCAGATCGATACCATTCACGTGGTGGCGCGCAGTCCGTATCTGGTGTTGTTTTCACGTCTGGGGAATTACCCCGCCACATGGCTGGACGAGGCGCTGGCGCAGGCCCATCTGTTTGAGACCTGGGCCCATGAGGCCTGTTTCGCGCCCATGCAGGATATTGCACTGCATCGCAGCTACAACCAGCACGCCCGCAGCCACTGGGGTTTGAAGCGCGGCAAGGAAAGCCATGCCAGACAGCGCGCCCATCTGGACAAGCTGCTGAATTTCATTGAGATCAATGGCCCGGTCAAGTCATCGGACTTTGAACGCAAGACCGGTCAGAGCGGTGGCTGGTGGGGCTGGAAAGACGAAAAACTCTGGCTGGAAGCCCTGTTTGCCAATGGTGATTTGATGGTTGCGCGGCGGGAAAATTTTCACCGTGTGTATGACCTGGCACATCGCGTCTGCCCTGGTCTGCACGAGATGGATGCGCCGTGTGCCACCGACGTGCACACCACGTTCATCGAGAAATCCATTCAGGCGCTGGGCGTGACGCAGGCCCGCTGGGTGCATGACTACTTTCGCATCAAGCCACGACTGAAGGACGCCGATCTGGACGCGCTGGTAGAGCAGGGCACCGTGTTGCGCGTGGCCGTTGAGGGCTGGCCGGTACCGGGCTACGTGCACATAGCCAATGCATCCCTGCTGAAGAAAGCGCTGGCTGGAAAACTGGAGGCAACCCATACCGCGCTGCTGTCGCCGTTCGATCCCATCGTCTGGGACCGGGAGCGGGCCTCTGCGATGTTTGATTTTGACTACCGCATCGAGTGCTACACGCCTGAGGCCAAGCGGACCCACGGCTACTTTGTGCTGCCCATCCTGCACCGCGGCCAGCTGATCGGCCGGCTGGACGCCAAGGCGCATCGGGCGCTGGGAGTCTTCGAGGTGAAGGCGCTGTACCTGGAGCCTTCAGTCAAGCTGTCTGACGACTCCGTTGCAGATGTGGCCAGCACCATTTCCCGCTGTGCGGCGTGGCATGCAACACCTCGCGTTGAGGTCCTGCGCACATCTCCGGCTGGCTTGCGCACCCGGCTGCGAAAAGCACTATCCTTGGTCACACCATGAACCTTGTATTCGACTTTGGCGTTGTTCTGTTCAACTGGCAGCCTGCCCAACTGGTGGCATCCACCTTTCCCGAGTTGACGCCTACTGCGGAGGAAGCCCGACATCTCGCCCACGCCATCTTTGGCCACGAAGACTGGCACAGCTTTGATCGGGGCACCGTGGAGATCGATGACGTGGTGCAACGCACCTCGTTGCGACTGAACCTGCCCCACGCGCCACTGCATGGCCTCGTGGCTCACATCGGGGAGCGACTGACGCCGGTGGAGGAGACGGTATCGGTCCTGAACCGGCTCACACATCGCCGAAGCCAGCAGGACGATTTGCGCTTGTACTTCCTGTCGAACATGCCCATGCCGTACGCCCGGGTGCTGGAGCAACGTCACGCCTTCTTGAAGAATTTTGACGGCGGGATCTTTTCAGGCGATGTGAAACTCATCAAACCCGATCCCGCCATCTACGAATTGCTTGAGAGCCGTTATCTGCTCGACCCCGGCCACACCTTGTTCATTGACGACCTGAAATCGAATGTGGAAGCAGCAAAAAAGCGTGGCTGGCACGGTATACATTTTGAATCGACCGCGCAAATGGAATCAGACCTGAAATCATACGATTTCTAAGGGTTTTAAGCCTCCAGACCTTATGGAATATGCGCAAGAGGCTATTAAATAGATAGCAAAACAAAACCCCGCAAGGTGCTAGCCTTGCGGGGTTTTGTGTGTGTGCGAGAAGCCCGAGGGCTTCCGGTACAGCAGAGGCAATTACATGCCCATACCGCCCATACCGCCCATGCCACCCATGTCGCCGCCACCCATGCCGCCCATGCCGCCAGCTGACTCTTCTTTCGGAGCTTCAGCAACCATGCATTCGGTCGTCAACATCAGCGAGGCCACAGACGCTGCGTTTTGCAGTGCGGTGCGGGTCACCTTGGTGGGGTCCAGGATACCCATTTCGATCATGTCGCCATAGGTGTCGTTGGCAGCGTTGAAGCCGTAGTTGCCCTTGCCGGCCAAAACAGCGTTCACCACCACGGAGGCTTCGCCACCGGCGTTGTACACGATCTCGCGCAGAGGCGCTTCAATAGCCTTCAGCACCAGAGCAATACCATGGTCCTGATCGGTGTTGTCACCCTTGATCTTGCCAGCAGTCTGCTTGGCGCGCAGCAGAGCCACGCCACCACCAGCCACAATGCCTTCTTCCACGGCAGCGCGGGTTGCGTGCAGTGCGTCTTCAACGCGGGCTTTCTTCTCTTTCATTTCGACTTCGGTCGCAGCGCCAACCTTGATCACGGCAACACCGCCAGCCAGCTTGGCTACGCGCTCTTGCAGTTTTTCACGGTCGTAGTCGGACGTGGCTTCTTCGATTTGCACGCGCACTTGCTTGACGCGGGCTTCGATGTCAGCAGCAGCGCCGTTGCCGTCGATGATGATGGTGTTTTCCTTGCCCACTTCGATGCGCTTGGCTTGGCCCAGATCAGCCAGAGTCACTTTTTCCAGCGACATGCCCACTTCTTCAGCGATGACCTTGCCGCCCGTCAGGATGGCGATGTCTTCCAGCATGGCCTTGCGACGGTCGCCAAAGCCAGGAGCCTTCACAGCCACAACCTTCAGGATGCCGCGAATGGTGTTGACCACCAGCGTAGCCAAGGCTTCGCCTTCGACGTCTTCTGCAATGATCAGCAGAGGACGACCAGCTTTTGCCACGGATTCCAGCGTCGGCAGCAGGTCACGGATGTTGCTGATTTTCTTGTCGTACAGCAGCACAAACGGATTGTCCAGCAGAGCGGCTTGCTTTTCAGGGTTGTTGATGAAGTAAGGTGACAGGTAGCCACGGTCAAACTGCATGCCTTCCACCACGTCGAGCTCGGACTCAAGTGACTTGCCGTCTTCAACGGTGATCACGCCTTCTTTGCCGACCTTGTCCATCGCATCAGCAATGATCTTGCCAATGGTCTCATCCGAGTTGGCGGAGATGGAGCCAACTTGTGCGATTTCCTTGGAGGTGGTGGTGGCTTTGGAAGCTTTCTTCAGCTCGGCAACCAGGGCGTGCACCGCCTTGTCGATACCGCGCTTCAGGTCCATCGGGTTCATGCCAGCGGCAACATACTTCATGCCTTCGCGGATGATCGACTGGGCCAGCACGGTAGCGGTGGTGGTGCCGTCGCCAGCGATGTCAGAAGTCTTGGAAGCCACTTCCTTGACCATCTGCGCGCCCATGTTTTGCAGCTTGTCCTTGAGTTCGATTTCCTTGGCGACGGACACACCGTCTTTGGTCACTGTAGGGGCGCCGAATGAGCGCTCCAGCACCACGTTACGGCCTTTAGGGCCCAGGGTTACCTTGACGGCGTTGGCCAGGATGTTCACACCCTCGACCATGCGTGCGCGGGCTTCGCCGCCGAAAATTACGTCTTTTGCTGCCATGTTATGACTCCAGATTCAGTTGATTGATAAGGCTTGAAGTGATTGAGAAATTACTTCTCGACGACTGCGAACAGGTCGTCTTCTTTCATGACCAACAGCTCGTCGCCGTCAACCTTGACGGTCTGGCCGCTGTATTTGCCGAACAGCACGCGGTCACCGATCTTCACGGTCAATGCGGCCAGTTCACCCTTGTCGTTGCGCTTGCCGGGACCTACGGCCAGCACTTCGCCTTGATCAGGCTTCTCGGCAGCACTGTCAGGAATGACGATGCCAGAGGCGGTTTTGGTTTCGTTTTCCACACGTTTGACGATCACACGATCGGCGAGAGGACGAAGTTTCATAGGAGCTCCTTGCGTTTTTGAAACAGGGTTGATAAATCAAAAACACCAACCTGTATAAGTTGGTGCTTATTAACTTAAGGTTTTGAATGCTGCTAGCACTCATTGCCATAGAGTGCTAATCATAATGGTTTTTGGCCAAGTTTCAAGGCCGGACCGGTAAAAAGGGAATTCTGGTCAGTCCGTGTTGAATCCAGAAAGGCGCTTCGGCGTGTTCCAGAGAATCTTCTCCCTGTCTGCCGGATCCATCGCTGTTGCACGTATTTTCAAAGAGTCGCTTCGATGGCCCGACGGAGTTCTGCTGTTACCTCCGGCATCACGCCGAACCATGCATGGAACGCTGGCCGCGCCTGATTGAGCAGCATGCCCAAGCCATTCACCGTCTGATTGCCGCGCTGCCTCGCCGCTGAGAGCAACGGTGTCTCCAGCGGGACGTAAATGGTGTCGGATACAAAAGCATGGCGAGGCAGCCTATCGAGATTCAAGTCCAGCGGCGGGTTCCCGTGCATACCCTGATTTGTCGTGTTCACCAGCAGCGCGACATCAGCAAGAGCCTCGTGGCGCTCGCTCCAGGGCAAGGCCCTGATCGGCCCGCCGAACTCTTTTGCCAATGCCTGCGCCTTGTCAAAGGTACGGTTGATCAGTCTGATCTCCTTTGCGCCACGATCCGCCAGGCTCAGAACAACAGCCCGCGCCGCGCCCCCGGCTCCCAGTACCGTGATGGGCCCGGCGTCGGCCCGCCAGTCCGGCTTGGCTTCAATCAGGCTCTGGATGTAGCCAAAACCGTCGTTGTTGAACCCCTTCAAAGAGCCGTCGGGCTGGACCACGATGGTGTTGATGGCACCTATGCGCTTTGCGTTGGCATCAACTTCGTCCATCAGCCGCATCGCTTCCACCTTGTGCGGAATGGTCACGTTGCAGCCCCGAAAGCCCAGAGCTGTCAGACCTGGCAGTGCAACCTCCAGCTTGCCGGGTGCCACCGCCAGTTGCACATAGGAGCCCGGCAAGCCGTGCAGCTGCAGCCAGTAGTTGTGCAGCTTGGGCGATCGTGAATGGGACACCGGCCAGCCCATGACGCCGGCCAGTCCGAAGGGGTGCTGACTCATCTTTGCCCAGCCCTTACTTGCGGTTGACGGGGGGCAGGATGGCGCTGACAACCTGTTTCCCGTTTTCCACTTTGGTCATGTAGCTCTCGCGATCCAGGTCGCCATTGGCATCAAAGCTGACGTCCATCAGAATGCCAGGATGATCCTTGACTGCGAGCGAGATGCCTTTCATGGCCGCTGCAAAAGCTTTGGAATCGAATTTGCCGATCTTTTCTGTTACAGCTTTCACGATGTACATGCCGCTGTATCCCTTCAGGCCGTTGTGGTCGGATTTGGATTTGTATTCCGCCACGAATGAATCGCTGAATTTTTTGATCAGTGGCTGTGGCGCATCTGCGGTCAGGCCCACGTGCGCTACGGCACCGTTGGCTGCTTCACCCGCCAATTCGATGACTTTCTGGCTGGTCAGCACCGTTTCGCCAATGATGGGCTTGCTGTAACCCTGTTTGCGCAACTCGCGCAATGCGCGTGCTGATTCCTCTTCGTTGCTGTAAACAAAGACGGCATCGCTACCGGATTGCTTGGCTTTGATCACGGCGGAGCTGAAGTCAATTTGACCGGGTTCAGTCGAAATGGTGTTGGGTACCTTGATGCCGCGTGACTCCAGTTCCTTCTTGATCAAGTCCAGACCGCCTTTGCCGAAGTCGTTGTTCACATAGATGACATCGACTGACTTCGCCTTGACCGCGTCGCGAATGTAGTTGGCGATCTTCGGCATGGCAGTGGCCTGCGTGAATGAGGTGCGGAAGATGTAGGGATTGCCCTGCTGGGTGATGGATGCACCCTCACCACCCGTGAAGTTCGGGATTTCGGCACGTCGTGTCTCGGCCATGCTGACCATGATGGAGCCGGTGAAGACAGGTCCCATCACGACGTAAGCGTTTTCGTCCACAGCTTTTTGTGCGAGCGCTTTGGCTACGCCGGGCTGCGACTGGGTATCGTAGGAAACATAGTCGACCTTGCGGCCCAGAATGCCGCCAGCGGCATTGATTTCCCTGACAGCCAGTTTGATGCCATTGTCAAAGTTGGTACCGGAGGTGGCGCCGGTGCCGCTGAGCTCGACGAGACCGTTGATACGCACTGTCTGCGCCTGGGATGCGCCTGCCAGCAGCATCGCGCCCAATATGAGAGATTTTCCAAGTGTTTTCATGCTGTCTCCTTTAGTAGTTAAATTTCGGGTATGGCCCCCGACGGCCAGTCATTCGGAATGTTGTGTCCAGGGCAGGCAGGCCACACAGGCGTTGCCTTGATTGATCTACATCAAACCGGCTGCGCGGAGTCTATGTAGCGGGCTCACTTTGGTGAAGATGTCTTCAGTGCTGGCGCGATAACTCCTGGTTATCATCATTCCTCATGAAACTTCTTGCACTCAAGGTTCTGGTCGCTGCCATAGAAGAGGGGAGCCTGCGTGGCGCCGCCAGGCAGGTGGGCCTGTCCCAGCCAGCCATGACCAAGATTGTCCGCGAGCTGGAAGTGGAGCTGGGTGCAAGCATGCTGGTACGCACGACTCAAGGTGTCTTGCCAACTGCTCAGGGCAAGGTTCTCTATGAGCACGCTCTCAAAGTCACGCGGGAACTGGGTTCTGCTGTAGACCAGATCAGCCAGCTTTCTGGTCGCATGGCTGGGGAATTGTCAGTGGGCGCTGTTCCTCTGGCGGTCATGCTTCTGATACCGGAAACGCTGAGAACTTTTGGTGGAGAGTTCCCCGATATTCGCCTGAAGATCAGTGAGGAACTCTACATCGCACAGTTGCAGCGTCTGCGCCGGGGAGAAGTTGATGTTGCGATTGGCGGGATTCCGGCGGGTTTGGTCTCAGGTGAGTTCGCGGCGGAGCCGCTGATGACAACCAGTATGGTCGTCGTTGCCCGCAAAGGTGGCCAGTTTGCCAAGGCTACTTCGCTCAAGCAACTTTTAAAGGCCAAATGGGTTTACACAGGATCAAAGGCCGATTCAGGTTATGCCAAGGCACTGTTCGAGTCGCACGGGATGCCGGCGCCGCCCGTTGGCGCGCTGGTCAATTCCACATTGGCCCTGCTGTCCATCGTCTCGACGGGCGAAACGCTGGCTTTGATGCCGCGGCAAATCGCTGTTCATCCATTGGCTGCGCCATTCATTTCTGTTGTACCGGTCATCGAAGGAGGGCTGGATCTGACGGTAGGGGCCATCATTCGAAGTGACTCTGCGGTGTCTCCTGCAATTCGTCATTTCATCGCCCATTTGCACCGCGCGGCACATCAGACTTCTCTTCACGGCTGACGTCGACCCGGATTTGGTGTAACACCCGGATACAAATTGGCCAGGTAATTGTTGGGTGGCAAACTGAATTTTGGGAAATAATCCCAAAAATTGCAAACCAACACCACCGGAGTCAACATGAGCTCAGTCCTGATCACCAATACCACCGATGCCACTTTTGAAGTGGACGTCCTGCAGTCCAGTGAACCTGTTCTGTTGGACTGCTGGGCTACCTGGTGCGGCCCCTGCAAGGCCATTGCGCCATTGCTCGACGAGGCTTCCATGACCTACGACGGCAGGCTCAAGATCGTCAAGATCAATGTTGACGAAAACCGCTTGATTCCAGCCAAGCTAGGTGTTCGGGGCGTTCCTACTCTCTTGATTTTCAAGGGCGGTGAGCTCAAGACAACCAAAGTGGGATCAGTTACCAAGGCACAGTTGACAGCGTTGATTGACGGCCAGCTCTAGAGCGATTCAGGAAGGAGTGCTTTGCCAGCTGCTGAAATGCCGAAGCCAGGGCTGTCCAGTCACTGATTTTTGGGCGCCGTCTATCCGCTCTGCAAATTGCCTTTGCCGTGAACTCAATCAACCTTCCCGTTCATAGAAGCATGCAGCGCCATTTAATAGCTGCCCGGCTGGCTGCGGGGCTCTCGCAAAGGGAGTTTGCTGAAAAATTAGGCAAACATCAATCCCACGTGTCTAAAGTCGAATCGGGTGTCCGCCGCCTCGATGTTGTGGAATTTATCGCCTGGGTACGCGCTCTTGAACTGAACCCTGCTGCATTGTTCGCAGTGCTTGCAGCTGAATTTGACGCTCGCCCGAATCGCCCTCGATACGTTCAGAAGAAACCCGCTCGATAGGCGTGAAGAACTACCTGTATTTGCCCGAATTTTGCAGGCTAGCCTGATACAGTTACAAGATGTAACAAGCAATGACCAAGGTCAGACCAAGGTCATGAAACCATGAAAGCGACCATTTCCCGCTTCACGTCCAGCCTGATGAGCCAGTTGGGTGGATGGCTGAGTGAAAGCGACGCGGAGAGCCTTACCAAAGACATTCGCGTGGCCATGGTTGCGTCCATGTTGGAGGCGCTGAAAGGCCAGACCACGCGTCCTCCTGTGTGGAACAGGGTCATTTATGCAACCAGTATCCAAACCTTGTGGTACCTGCGGACAGATTTGATGGCGTTCCTGTCTGAACAGTGTGGCGAAGCGCAGGCTCGCGAGAAGCTGACGGTCATCACCGAAAAATTTCGTGGTGCTATGCCGCGTGAACAGATGCCGAAGAAGACGCGACTGAACAGGTAATTGAGTCGAATCAGCGCCTATGCCCCACCGGGCGACAAGTCATTGATCGAAGCGACCCACCATACCGAGGGATTCCCCTAGTTGTTGGAAGCGCAAGATGAACCACAATTCATCAACTCCTCTGACCTCTGACCTCTGACGTCAACAATCCGTGAAACTCCCGCCCCGTCTTCCCGCCTACAAGTTGGTGGCCCTTGCCATCAAGGAATTCATCGAATCGAATGGATTGAAGAAAGGTGACGCTTTACCTGCAGAGGCTGCTTTTGCGCAGCAGTTGGGAATCAGCAGACCTTCGTTGCGTGAAGGCGTCAAGGCGCTGGAGTCGGTCGGTGTGCTGGAATCCCGCCATGGCGAAGGAGTTTTCGTCGCTGATTTCTCATTCGACCCGATCGTCGACAACCTGCCTTACTCCCTGCTGGCCGATGATGCACAGCTATTGCACTTGTTGGAAGTGCGAACTGCACTCGAAGTCGGCATGATCCCGAAGATCGTTCAGATCGTTCCTGCTCAAGACCTCATCAAGCTGAGACAACTGGCGTCGCGCATGCATGAGCTGGCGCTCAGGGACATCAGCTTCGAAGATGAGGACCGCGAGTTCCACGCCACCCTTTTTGGGTGTCTCAATAATCCATTCCTGAATCGCCTCGTGGATCTGTTCTGGCAGGTATTTCACCGCATGTCGGATTCGCTACCCAGGTCAGACTCAAGCTCGAGACGCCAGACTGCCCTTGAACACATTGCCATTGTCGAAAAATTGGAGCGTGGAGATGCTGCTGGTCTTCAGCAGGCCCACGAACGGCATTTCGAAGAGATTCACAAGCGCATCATGAAGCTGCGAAATCATCCGGACGGTGCAATGCCTTCCGCTGTTCAACTGCCTGCCAACCGGACAAGAAAACGTCCGGCGAAGGCAGAGGTTTAGTTTTTCACCCGTCAGCCTGAACTTGAAGATGGCCCAGGCTGAACGAGGATTTATGTTGGCCATAAGGAGACAAATCATGCGCATCTCTCGATTGTTTGCAGTTGTGACACTGGCCTGCGCCGTTGGTGTCTCGTTCGCACAAACCACGCTGAAGCTGGGCATGCAATTGCCCGAAACCCATCCGTCATATAAGGGCGCGCTGGAAATCAAGAAGAAGCTCGAAGAGGCGTCGAAGGGGGCGATGACGCTGCAGATCTTCCCGAACTCCCAGCTGGGCGACTTCAAGGCCATGGTGGGCCAGGTGCAGGCGGGCGATCTCGACATGGCCATGACGGGCTACCCTGACATGAGCTACATCATCCCTGACCTCAAGCTGATCGGGGCGCCCTATGTGATCTCCAGCTATGACCATCTCAAAGCGGTGCTTAAGGGCCCCTACGGTCAAAAGATGGACGCGAAATTTCTGGAAAAGGGAATTCGGGTGGCTGATGTCTGGTACGAGGGCGCACGGCACACCACCGCCAACAAGCCCATTCAATCTATCAGCGACCTTAAGGGTTTGAAGATGCGCACACCTAATGTGCCATTTTTGATTGAGTATGCGCGTGCAGTGGGTGCCACGCCAGCGCCAGTGGCTTTTGCCGAGGTGTACCTGGCCCTGCAAACCAAGCAGGTCGACGCTCAGGAGAACCCGCTGCCCACCATTGAAGCCGCCAAGCTGTATGAAGTGCAAAAGTACATTGCTTTGACGGGGCACTTCATAGCCAGTTCATCAATTCTGTTGGGTGACAAAACATGGAAAAAACTGTCTGATAACGAGAAGAAATGGGTCACTGATGCGGTCAAGGCTGGTGGAGTTGTCAGCAGTGGTCTGGTCGCTGAAGCTGAAGGCAAACTCGTGGAGTTCTTCAAGAGCAAGGGGTTGACGATTTCAAGCCCGGACACGGCGCCCTTCCGTGAAGCGATGAGGCCTTACTACGACAAACTGGAAGAAGAGTTTGGCAAAGGAGAGATTCAGAAAATCATCGCAACCCGATGAATCGATACGATCCAGACTTTTCCTGAAGGTAGAACCCCATGCAAGATCAGGTTGAAACTGAATCCGACTCGGGGTTCAAGCAAAATATCGAGGGCCGGATTAGCGCTGCACTGCTGTGTGGGCTGTGTCTGATCATCTTTCTGCAAATTCTGGGGCGGTTTGGGCTCTTCCCTGGCCAAGTCTGGACCGAAGAGCTTACGAGGTGGATGTGGGTGTGGATGGCACTGATCGGGTGTGCCGCTGCAGAAACCCACCGACAGCACCTCCGGATGGAGATACTTACCTCGTTTTTGCCCCGTAACGTGCAGACGGTGATGAGCCGCCTTCAGGACCTGCTGGCAACCCTGGTGGCTTTGTATTTGTGCTGGCAGGGCTACAAAGGTGTCCTTCGGACCTGGAGTAACGAATCGGTCACGTTGCCTGTAAGTGACGCTGTTCTCTATGCGGCCTTGCCCCTGGCGATGGCGTGGTGGGCATATCGCTTGATATGCCGTCTCTGGAACTCCCGTACCTGAGCCCACCCATCACCTTTCTTCCTGAAAGAGCAGTATGGTTTTGACCGTCTTTATCGTTTGTTGGCTCGTGCTGGTCCTCGTGGGTACGCCCATTGGCGTGTCAATGATCGTGTCTTCGTTGGGCTATTTCCTGTACAACGGAGTTGGTCTGAACTTTGCAGCGCAGCGAATTGTGGATGGCCTGAATAGTTTTCCCATCATTGCGGTGCCTCTTTTTATTCTGGCCGCCAATCTCTTCAATGCTTCAGGCATCACTCACCACATTTTCGGATTTGCCAATTCACTGGTCGGTCACATCCGGGGTGGCATGGGTCACGTGAATATTCTGGCCAGTCTGTTCTTCTCGGGCATGTCGGGGTCGGCATTGGCTGATGCTGGAGGGCTCGGAAAGATTGAGGCGGAAGCCATGCACAAGGTGGGCTATCCAGCCGAGTTGGCGGGCGCCCTGACCGCGGTCTCATCCATCCTCGGTCCATTGGTCCCACCAAGCATCCCGATGGTTATTTACGGGGTGGTGTCTGGCGCGTCAATTGGAGGCCTCTTCTTGGGTGGCATTGTGCCCGGGTTGCTATGCACCCTGGCAATGATGGTGATGCTCTATATCGTGGCTACTCGTGAAAAACTTCCCATTGAAAACCGGAAATCAATGGCTGACGTACGCCATCTGTTCGTCAAGTCATTGCCCGCGCTCATGACACCCGTAGTCATCATCGGCGGCATCTTCGGTGGTTTTTTCTCGCCAACAGAAGCGGCAGCCGTCACCGTGCTATATGCCATTCTGGTCAGTCGCTTCATCTATCGCGACATGAGTATTAAACGTTTTTGGGCATGTGTCTACGACACGGCGATCATCTCCGCCACGATCGCCTTGATTGTTGGTGGCGTGTCCATGATGGGTGTGGTGCTTGCCATGGAAAAGGCACCAGAACAAATGTCCAGTCTTTTTCTCAGCATGGCCAGTGGCCCTGTGGGATTCCTGCTGTTGGTTTGCATCATGCTTCTTGTCTTGGGCTGCTTTATCGAGGTTTTGGCCTTGTTACTGGTGCTGGTGCCCTCGCTGGTTCCCGTCGCGGCAAGTTTTGGTATTGATCCCATTCACTTTGGTGTCATTGTGATTTTCACGCTGATGATCGGCACACTGACACCTCCGATGGGCATGGTGCTTTTTGTCGTCGCCCAAAGCCATCAGTTGCCTGTGCATCGGCTCACCGTGGCCGTACTACCCTGGCTGATACCGCTGTTGGTGGTGTTGGGAATCATGATTTTTTTCCCCAGTACGGTCACTTTCCTGCCAAATCTCTTTCTTTCCTGAACCAGAAAGCCCCACATGAATTTCACCGATCGTTTCAAAGGTATCGTCCCCCCTGTTGCGACGCCGTACCACGCTGACGGCTCTGTGGATACGCGTTCTCTCAAACGCCTGATCCGTCATTTGCTCGATGGCGGTGTTCATGGGTTGTTTCTGCTCGGCTCTACGAGCGAATGCGTTCTGCTCGACGCCAAAGAACGGGGCAGGGTGCTCGAAACAGCGCTGGCCGAAGTCAATGGGAAGATCCCGGTTGTCGCTGGCGTGATGGATGCCGCCACGGACGTTTGTCTAAATCACGCCCGTCTAGCGAAGTCCCTTGGGGTTGACGGGTTGGTCGTCACCGCGCCCTACTACACGCGCACCAACCAGGCCGAAACGATAGATCACTTTCGCTATATACATGGTGAAATTGGCCTGCCTGTTGTGGCCTACGATATACCTGCGTGCGTGAATATCAAGCTCTTGCGCGACACAGTGCACAACCTGGCGCGTGAGGGTCTGATTTGTGGCTTGAAGGATAGCAGTGGGGATGAAGGCGGTTTCCGGATGCTGATTCACGACTTCAAGGACAAACCGCACTTCCGGCTCTTTACCGGGTCAGAGATCGTCGCAGATACCGCCATCCTGTCCGGTGCCAGTGGATGCGTGCCCGGCCTGGCCAACGTTGACCCTCATGGCTATGTGCGTCTTTATGAAGCCGCCGCCCGTGGCGATGCTGTGGCGTCCCGGCGTGAGCAGGAGCGTTTGATAAACCTGTTTCAAATGGTGTTCTGGAGCGGCTCTGAATTGAGCCCCGGCGCCGCAGGAGTGGGCAGTTTCAAAGTGGCGTTGAAGCACAAAGGCATTTTTGAATACAGCCACATGCGACGCCCGAATCGCCCTATCCCCGACAGCGTCCAGGCCCGTATCAAGGAACACCTCGTGTCGCTGGGTTTGTCTTGATGTCCCCTTTGCTGAAGGACTTGCGAGGTGGATTGATCGTTTCTTGCCAGCCTCTGGCCGGAAGCCCAATGGACCACGACGAAATTGTTGTGGCCATGGCTCTGGCAGCGCAGGCCGGCGGTGCACATGCTTTGCGCATTGAAGGTGCGCAGCGCGTGCAGAAGGTGGTTTCCCGCGTAAAACTTCCCGTGGTAGGCATCATCAAGCGGGAGTTGTCGGGCAGTGACGTGCGAATCACGCCTGGTATGGATGATGTCGACGCGTTATGTGACGCTGGTGCGGCGGTGATCGCCGTGGACGCCACGCAGCGCAGACGCCCTGTGCCGGTTCAGGATCTGCTCGACCGGATACGCTACCACCGGCGCCGTGCGATGGCTGACTGTTCATCAAACATTGACGGGCTGGCCGCTCATCGCCTGGGTTTCGACTTCGTGGGCAGTACCTTGTCTGGTTACACTGCTGAGACTTTATGCGCGGATGACGCGCCGCCGGATTGGCCCTTGATACGCCAGCTCAGCAAACAGGGTTGCTGGGTGGTTGCGGAGGGCAGAATACGAACGCCTGAGCAGGCCGCGCAAGCGCTGCGTGAAGGAGCGCAAGCCGTTACAGTTGGTTCGGCCATCACACGCATAGAACACATCACCGATTGGTTTGTCAAAGCTGTCCGGACCGCATCGAACGCCCATGGTTGTCCTTGATATTGGTGGCACCAAGATTGCCGTCGCCCGCTGGGTTAAGGGCACGCTGCGTGATAGAAAGCAGATTGGCATGCCAGCTCGCGAAAGCGAGTGGCGTTCAGCCATTCAGTCAATCGCAGAGGCATTCCCTGACGCGGGTCGCCTGGGTGTTGCGGTTACCGGCTCTACGGATGGCCGCACCATGAAAGCGATCAACCAGAATGTAATTTCGTACTGGAACGGTTACCCGCTTGCGCCATTTTTGCAGGAACTCTGGGGCTGCCCGGTCTATCTGCTCAATGACGCCCAAGCCGCCGCCTGGGGTGAATTTGTTGCCAGCGGAAGGCGACCGAAAAACCTGCTTTTCATCACACTTTCGACGGGGGTTGGAGGTGGTCTCGTACTCAATCGGGGGCTTTTCATGGGCCACCTCGGTATGGCTGGCCACGTGGGGCATGTCACTTCCCGCGTCAAGCCCCTGGACGGTGACTCCCTCTGTGGTTGTGGGCGACTCAATTGCATCGAGACTGTCGCATCCGGGGTCGCGCTGTCGCGCCAGGCTAGCCACATAACCGGAACCAGCATGGAGGCTGCCGCCGTATTTGCCGGGTTTCACGCAGGAGACCCGATCTGCCTGAGGATTATCTCAACGGCCGCGTTGGCGGTTGCTCATCAAATCGCCGATACCCACGCAACCTTAGGCTTGGAAGAGGTGCGCATTGGCGGCAGTGTAGGTCTTGCGATCGGCATGATTGAGGCCATCGTGGCCGCGCAGAAATCGCTCCCACTCCTATTTCAGGTTCCCGTTAGGCGAGCAGCACTGCAAGCAGACGCGGGTCTGATCGGCGTTGGACATTGGGTAGATCAAATGGAAACTTCATTTTGAACGGTCCGAACCGGAATTCAGTCCAGTATCTCGACGGTGCTGTTCTTACGCCGCAGGGGTTTATATTGGGCCGCCTGGAGATGCGCGATGGAATCGTCGCTGGCGTGGAGGGGGTTCCCGTTACTGAAGATGTTGCCCTCAAGTCGGATGCGTTGATCGTGCCAGGATTCATTGACCTGCACGTGCACGGTGGCGCCGGACGTGACTTCATGGAAGGAGAAGACTCATCCATTGCCATTGCAGCCTTTCATGCACGGCACGGCACCACTTCTCTATTGGCTACAACCGTCACTTCAGATCCGCAGGAACTCCGTCGCTCCGTTGAGGCCATTCAAAGCTGTCAGCGAGAACTGCGGGTCAGTGGCGCACGGACGCTCGGCATGCATCTGGAAGGGCCTTACATCAGCCCCGAAAAGCTTGGGGCGCAACCCAGCCACTCACGGCCGTTCGACCCGGTTGAACTGACGTATTTGCATCAACTTGTCACTGTGAAGCTGGTCACGCTGGCGCCGGAGGTGTCCGACCATGTTGAGGCAATCAAATGGCTGCGAGCCCAAGGCATTCTTGTTCAGATTGGTCACACCAATGCCAGCTATGAACAGGTCAAGGAAGCGATGAACTGCGGTGCTACCGGTTTTGCCCATCTCTTCAATGCGATGACCGGCTTGCACCATCGTAGTCCCGGCGCAGTAGGTGCGGCTTTCGCACACGCTGAATATGCCGAGATCATCCCAGATCTTGAGCATGTTCACCCCGGAGCCATCCTCGCAGCACGTCGCGCCATTCCCAAGCTGTATGGGGTGACCGACGCAACGGCGGCCACCGGCATGCCGGACGGCACCTATCGACTTGGCACACACAGTGTCTACAAATGCCAATGCTCCGTGCGTCTGGCCAATGGCACGCTGGCTGGCAGCGCTCTGACGATGGATCAGGCATTGCGCAATCTGGTGGGGTTGGGGCTTCCACTGCAGGAAGCTGTACAGCGGCTGTCCACCTTTCCCGCAGACTTTCTGGGCAATTACGCGATTGGCCGGCTGCGGATCGGTGCCTGCGCCGACGTAGTGGTGCTCGATGGGCAACTGAACGTCAAACGCGTTTGCATTGACGGAGTCTCAATCGATGACCACTAATATGAGGCGTGAGGCGAAAGAGTCTCCAGACTGTGTCGCCAAATTTCTTGAATCGGAAACCACCGGAATTGAAAAGCTGGCCCAGGCGATGCGCTCCTCTCCCGGCGGCGCGTGCCTGACTGTCGCGCGCGGTAGCTCTGATTGCGCGGCAGCGTATTTTTCAACTGCGATGGCCCTGCTTACCGGGCGCCTGGTGACGTCCCTTCCTCCGTCGCTGGTCTCCGTCTACCATGCGCCCCTGAATTTCGGCGACGCCTGGCTGGTGGCCTTCTCGCAGAGTGGCCAAAGTCCGGACCTGTTGGCGGTAGCCCATGCTTTTGGCGCGCAAAACTTGCGCACCGCGGCATTCGTGAATGACATGGCTTCGCCATTGGCGCACGCTGTCAAATGGCCCATAGCCTTGCACGCGTGGCCTGAAACAGCTCCGGGCATCTACCCAGGTTGACTCTCTGCTCACGGCAAACATCCTGGCAAAAGCCAGCAACCTGTTTGTGATTGGCCGTGGCCCGGGATACCCCGTTGCTCAGGAAATCGCGCTGAAATTCAAGGAAACCTGCGGTATCCACGCTGAGGCCATTTCTTCCGCCGAGTTGAAACACGGCCCCATGGAGCTGATGGATGCCCGAACCCATGCGCTGGTGCTGGCGCTGGCGGGCCCGGGTGAGGCGGAACTGCTTGAGTGTGCAGCTTTTCTCAAAGGCGAAGGCGTTCAGGTGCAAATCGCAGGCACGCATATCTCGGCGGATATTCAACTCGTGCCCGCATCCCATTTCGTTCTGCACCCGGCATGTGCCCTGGCGACCCTCTACCCGCTTGTAGATGATGTGGCACGTCTTCGACAGCGCAATCCGGACACGCCCAAGCGAATCCAGAAGGTGACTCACACCCTTTAACCGGTTTTTTTCGGAGTTGCTTCAGGCTTCCTGGTGGGATACTCATGACAATGCGCGCGCACCTGATGTCCATAGCCAGATTTCTGCATCGGCCTCCTGCACCCGGGGTGCTCGGCTTTGCGGTCATCGCCGGGTTTGAAGCCGTTGTGCGGGGCATTGTTCTCGCAGTCTATCCCCTGCTGATGTACCGCGCCTGGGGCGATGCAGTGGTGGTCTCCAAATGGTACCTGGGCGTGGGTCTGTTTTCGCTACTTACAGCGCTGACCGTTCCGATGTTGACGCGCTACCTGTCAAGGCGCTGGGTCTATGCGCTGGGCCTTTCGCTTTATCTGTTGTCAGCAGTTTTTGGCATGGTGGGTGGTAAAGCAACTACCGCTGCGCTGCTATGCCATGCCATGGCAGCAGCGACCGCATTTGTGTGCTTCAACGCTTACGTGCTGGACCATGTTGCCAAGCCCGACTTTGGGCGACTGGAGTCGCTGCGGTTGCTCTACGGCGGGGCGGGCTGGACAGTGGGCCCGTTGCTGGGTGTCTGGCTCATGCAGCTCTGGAGCGGTGCGCCTTTTGTCATCGTGGCACTCGGTGCCATGGGCATGCTGGGCCTGATCTGGAGGATGCGCCTGGGCAATGCCCGTGTGCACGTGTTGGCCAACAACCGCAAGGTATCGCACAACCCCATCGTGTTTCTGCGGCGGTTTTTCGCCCAGCCCCGACTGGTTGCAGGCTGGTTTTTTGCCGTCATGCGGTCTTGCGGCTGGTGGGTGTATATCGTTTATGTTGGCATCTTTGCTGTGCAAAACGGGCTGGGTGATCAAGTGGGTGGCATGGCCACTTCGCTGGCCAACGCGGGTTTGTTTGTCGCTCCACTGATGCTGCGCTGGATACAGCGCCACTCGGTGCGCAAGGCGGTACGCTCTGGCTTTCTCCTTGGCGGCGGGTGTTTCATTCTCGCTGCGCTGGTTTCGCCATGGCCCTGGGCCACGGTGGCGATGCTGGTGACGGGTTCTCTCTTCCTGGTCCTATTGGATATTTGCGGTGGTCTGCCTTTCCTGATGTCCGTGAAGCCATCGCAACGCACCGAAATGTCTGCGGTGTACTCCAGCTTTCGCGATGTCTCGGGCATCATTTCTCCCGGTATCGCCTGGCTGGCGCTGCAGTTTGCACCGGTGGCAGGTGTTTTTGTCATGGGTGGGCTCGGATTGATTGCAGCGTGGGCCGTGGCCGGGCACTTGCACCCGCATCTCGGTGTGCCGGGCGCAAAGCGTGTGCGGGACCGCAGCACTGCGTCAGCGGGTTCTACATGAAGCAACAAGCCTTTTCGGTCCTTTTTGTCTGCATGGGCAATATCTGCCGCAGCCCGACTGCGCATGGCGTGTTTCAACATAAAGTCATCAATCATGGTCTGGCTGAATGGGTTCGGGTCGATTCAGCCGGCACACATAACTACCACCCCGGCAGCCCGCCCGATGATCGCTCTCAGGAGCATGCTGCCAAACGCGGGTATGACCTGTCGGGCCTGCGCGCCCGGCAGATTCAGGATGCGGACTTTGAAGCGCACGACCTGATCCTGGCCATGGACTGGGACAACCTGGCGCTGATTCAGGATGAATGCCCGCCCTTGCATCAGCGCAAGGTGCGTCGCCTGACCGAGTTTTGCCTGATCCATGACAGTCCCGTTGTGCCCGACCCGTACCATGGTGGCGAGAAGGGGTTTGAGCATGTGCTCGATCTCGTGGAAGATGCCTGCCAGGGGCTGATTCAACACGTGACCCGGCACATCAAGGACAGGCAACAGACATGACCCATGATTCCAGACTGACCCAGGCTTTGCGCGTGCTGCTGCATACCCGGCGCGTCGCGTCGCTGGGAACCGTTGGTGACGACGGCACGGCGTTTGTGTCGATGGTTCCTTTTGCGCTGGAGCCCATCCAGGGGGCCTTCATCATTCACGTCAGTGGTCTGGCCGCCCACACTGCCAACCTGCTGGCCCGGCCTAGCGTGTCGTTGATGGTGATGGAATCTGAAGTCGCTGGCGAGCCGGTGCACGCACTGGCCCGGGTCACGCTGGAGGGAACGGCCAAAAAGCTGGAGTCGGGGAGTGAAGCCTGGCAGGCCAGTCACGACGCCTATCTGGCCCGCTTTCCAGAGGCCGAGCCGATGACTCAACTGGGTGACTTTGTATTCTTTGCGATTACCGCGGCGCAGGCTCGCCATGTTGCAGGCTTTGGCGCTGCACGCTCGATTGATGAGCACGAGGTGCGCCGGGCCATGATTTCATAAAGAGGTGTTAACTATGCAGGGTTGCGCGTATGTAAATGGCCAGTTTGTGCCGCCCTCCGAGGCAAAGATTTCCATCTTCGACTGGGGCTTTCTTCACTCGGACGCCACCTACGACGTCGCGCATGTCTGGCAGGGAAATTTTTTCCGGCTGGGCGATCATCTGGACCGTTTTTTCAACAGCATGCAGACGCTACGTCTGAACTGCGGGAAAACCAGAGATGAAGTTCACGACATCATGCACGAGTGCGTGCGCCGCTCGGGCTTGCGCGATGCGTATGTGGAAGTTCTCTGCACACGCGGCATGCCGGCCCCCGGCAGCCGTGACCCGCGTAGCGCCACCAATCAGTTCATGGCCTTTGCCATTCCGTTTGTATGGATTGCCAACCCGGAGAAGCAGAAAGCGGGCATCAACCTGATCGTCACCAGCTACCAGCGCATTCCCCCGTCCAGCGTGGACCCCACGGTAAAAAACTACCACTGGCTGGACATGGTGATGGCCCTCTTTCAGGCCTATGAGCGTGGTGGCGAAACGGCGCTGCTGGTGGATGCTGCGGGCAACGTCGCGGAAGGCCCCGGCTTCAATGTGTTTGCCGTGCATAACGGTGAAGGTGGCAGGAAAGTGGTGACCACGCCCAACCGCGGCGTGCTCGAAGGCGTCTCACGCCGTACGATGATTGACTTGTGCACGCGGCTGGGTCACGACATGCGGGTGGAGCCTTTGACGGTGGAGCGCCTCCGGCAGGCCGATGAAGTGTTTCTCTCCAGCACCGGGGGCGGCGCCATCGCCGTAAGCCACCTGGATGGACAGCCCATTGCGGGCCGGCCAGCTGGCGAGTTTGGTCCGGTCACGTGCCAGCTTCAGGCCGCGTATTGGGCACTACACAACGACCCGGCTTACAGTGAGCCGGTTATTTTTCGATAGCAATCAACTCGACTTCAAACGTCAGTGTCGCGTTCGGTGGCACCACGCCACCAGCACCGCGCTCGCCATAAGCGGTAGCGGGCGGGCAGGTGAGGGTGGCCTTGCCGCCCACCTTGATCTTTTGCATGCCTTCTGTCCAGCAGGGCACCACGCGGCCCAGCGGAAAGGTGGCCGGTGCGCCGCGCTTGTAAGAGCTGTCGAACTCTTTGCCGTCAGCCAGCGTGCCGCGGTAATGCACCTTCACCGAGTCACTCGCCTTGGGGTTGGCGCCTGTGCCCACAGTGGTGTGAAGCACCTTCACGCCGGATGGCAGGGTTTCCGTATCAGCAGCGCTGACATGGGTGGACAGTGGGGCCACGGCAACGAAGGCCAGAATCGAGAGGAAGGTAGAGTGATTTTTCATGTTGTCAGTTTAATGGAGACGAAAGGGTCGCCGGCTTCTCCATCACATCACTGAACAGCCTGGAGTCCAGCCACGAACGGAGCCAGTTGTGCACGGCTGGCAACGGCTGTGCATCAAACCATGCCTTGTCCACGCCAGCGAACTGCCGCACAAAAGGGAACAGCGCAACGTCGACCATGGAAATGTGCGGGCCCAGAAGCCATTGGGTTTCTTGCAGTTGCGCATCCAGCGGCTGGATCATTGCTTCCAGCGCGCGACTGCGGTGCTCAGCAGGCGTGAGTTCGGGATGGCGCCCCGAATATTTGTAGCGGTCCAGGAGGGGTTTGAACGTCTCGTCATTCAGGACAATCCAGTACAGAGCGGTATCCGTATCGCTGCCCATCAGCCAGCCATCCGGGTCGTTCTGCTGCAGTGCCCAGTTCATGATGCCCAGACTCTGGTCAATCACCTGACCGTGCGGAGTGACCAGTACCGGTACCGTGCCCTTGGGCGATGCGGCCAGCAGTGCCGCAGGTTTCTCCCTCAAGGCGACTTCGTGAACAGCCACCGGCACACCCGCATAACGCAGCGCCATGCGCGCCCGGATGGCGTAGGGGCAACGCCGGAACGAATACAGCACCGGCAAGGTGGGCGCGTTCATGTGGGAATGTCGGATAGGGAACTGGCTATTTCGCGTGCAATGATTTTTCAATCACCGCCACCAGCGCCGGGCTGTCTGGCACGACTTCACCAGGGAAGTTGGCCACCACTTTGCCGCTGCGATCAATCAGGTATTTGTGAAAATTCCACTGCGGCTCTTTGCCGGTGGCCTGGGCCAGCTCCACATAAAGCGGGTTTTTGCCTTTGCCCTTCACCACGGATTTGGAAAACATCGGGAACTTCACGCCATAGGTGTTGAAACAAAAGTCGGCAATCTGTTTGGAACTGCCTGGCTCCTGCTGGCCAAAATCGTTGGACGGAAAACCCAGCACCACCAGGCCACGCGACTTGTGCCGGGCATACAGCGCCTCCAGTCCTTCATACTGGCCGGTGAAGCCGCAATAACTGGCCGTGTTGACCACCAGCACCACCTTGCCTGCGTATTGACACAGATTTTGCGGTGCTTCGTCTTGCAGGCGCGGGAACTGGTGCGCCAGCAGGGGCGGGCAGGCGGATGACGGTGGTGCAGTCTGGGCCACGGCGCCGGTGCTGATCGCCCAGCCGCTGGTGCCCAGAACCCATGCCAAAAAGATGCGTTGCAGAGTTTTCATGACATCATGGTAAACACCTTTTCGCAAATCGCTTGCGTAGGGTTTTGTCTTCAGAATATACTGATATTTTATACAGTATATATGGCCAAGCCCCTGCCCATAACGTTTGCAAGAGAGATGCCCTCCGTCTGGCGGGCCGATGAACTGGCGCGCCCGGTGGACGCCGTGGTGGCCACCGGCCATGCCGCGCTGGACGCCCAGCTGCCTGCGGGTGGCTGGCCCGTGGGCGCGCTGGTGGAGGTGCTGCAGGGCAAAAACAACCTGAATGAATGGCGCTTGCTGCTGCCCGCGCTGGCGCGTTGCAGTGGCCCGGTGCTGCTGGTGGGGGCGCCGCACCAGCCGTTCGGGCCGGGGCTGGCCGCACAGGGGCTGGACCCGCAGCGCCTGCTGTGCGTCACCGCCCAGACCACGGCCCAGCGCCTGTGGGCGTGTGAGCAGGCCCTGCGTTGCGCTGATGTAACGGCCGTGCTGGCCTGGGTGCCTCAGGTGCGCCCCGAACAACTGCGCCGTCTGCAGATGGCTGCCAGCACTCACAGCAAGCTGTTGTTTGTGATGCGGCCCCTGGCCGCGCGTGAAGAGTCGTCGCCTGCTGCGTTGCGGGTGCTGGTGAGCGGGCAGGGGAGTGGGCAGGGGAGTGGGCAAGAGGGTCTGGCGTTGCACATCCTCAAGCGCCGCGGCCCGCCGCTGGCGCAGCCGCTGAGTCTGCCCGCCCGCGCGGCGCGACTGGCCGCGCTGCTGGCGGTGACGCGCCGACAGGGGGCAGCGCCGCCCATCATCAGTGCAAAAGACGGTGATGAAGAGCTACACGAAGCAAGTCATCACGCGGTTGTCGCCCGGATCACGCCTTTCCCGGGCCACGGCCATGCACTGGATCGCACTGCAGCCGCTGCCTGATGCCACCGGGCCGGATGGTGATGCCGCCGGACTGCAGGGTGATGATGACGCCGCCGCGCTGATAGACGCGCTCGCTGCCCTGGGCTGGTGGGCGTTGCAGTTCACGCCCAGGGTGGCGCAGGTGGACGGCGCGGTGTTGATGGAGGTGTCCGCCAGCGAACGCCTGTTTGGTGGTCGTAAACCGCTACTTGATAAAATTTATAAAGAAAATAAGCCTGTAGCCCTCGTTCACTATGCGCAAGCAGCTACATCTTTGATAGCAATTGCCCGCCTGCAACTGTCCCAGTCTGCGTCGCGCAAACCCGATGACCTGCCATTAACAACCCTGCTTGCTGCCCGGCCGCACCTGCCCACGCTGACGCGCATCGGCTGCGCCACGTGGGGCCAGTTGCGCGCGCTACCGCGTGGCGGCCTGGTGCGGCGTTTTGGTGCGGGGCTTGTCGATGCGCTGGACCGCGCCTATGGTGCCAAACCCGAGCTGTACCCCTGGCTGGAATTGCCCGCTGTGTTTGAGGCCAGACTGGAACTTACCGCGCGCATCGACAATGCCCCGGCCCTGATGTTTGGCGCGCGCCGCCTGCTGGCGCAGTTGCACGTGTGGCTGCAGGCGCGACAGCGCGGCATTCTGGCGCTGGAGCTGGGCTGGGAGCTGGACGCCCGCCGGCAAGACGCGCCCCGGGGTCAACTTACTGTGCGTACCGCTGAGCCCACGCTGGACATGGCCCACGTGCAGCGCCTGCTGGCCGAGAACCTGGCGCGTGTCACGCTGCACGCACCGGCTTTGTACCTGCATATGCGCTCGCTGGAAACCGCCGCGCTGCCCGGCACGACCACCAGCCTGTTGCCCGACGACGTGCGTGTGGGTGACAGCCTGCACCACCTGCTGGAGCGCCTGAGTGCCCGGCTGGGCGCAGACCACGTGCTGCGCGCCGTGCCCTATGCCGACCACCGGCCCGAGCGCATGCAGGTGTGGCAGGCCGCGTCGCCTGCTGCATCGGTATTTGCTACAAATTCAATAGCTGCTCACGCATATCCGGTAAGGGCTGGAAGCCAAAAAGATACCTCAAAACAGCCTAAAACCGATGCCAGATCAGATGAGCTGTATCCCACGTGGCTGCTGACGCAACCCCTGAAGCTGCCTGTGCGTAACAACACCCCGCAGTGCGCTGATGAAGGCGGCCCGCTCACGCTGCTGGCTGGTCCGCAGCGGGTGGAGGCGGGCTGGTGGGGTGTCAGTGAGAAGGACGGTGCGTGTGCCCTGCGCGATTATTTTCTGGCGCGCAGCGAGCAGATGGGGCTGCTGTGGATTTATCAGGAGAGGCTGCCGGGGCAAGGCGCAGCCGGAGGCAGAACCGCAACAGGCCCGGACTGGTATTTGCATGGGGTTTTTGCGTAGAAACCCGGAGTCCATCCGCTTGATTACTACAGCAGCGTGGTCTCCTTTTTCCAGGCATGCAATGCTGAATCTCTTGACATAGATTAAGGAGTCAGCCGATACCCACAACGAGAATGAATTGGCTCAAACAGATTTGTAGCGACCATCGGTGAGCCCGGATTCCACCGTTTTCGGTGGTTTGGTGGTGGCGCGTAACGGAGTTAAAAATGCATATTCCACGTCTCTCCTGCCTGATGGCAGCTCTCCTGACGACAATGGTTATTTCTGCGTCGGCGCAGGAAAAGAAAGGCGTCACACCAGGCGAATTGAACTATCAGGCAGGTTCCTCGCCGCTGGTTTCCGAACCGATGGTACAAAGCACCAATCCGAAGGCGCCTGCCATGACGCAGGCAGAGTTTGACGTCGCACGAAAGATCTATTTCGAGCGTTGTGCCGGTTGCCACGGTGTGCTGCGAAAGGGCGCCACCGGCAAGCCCCTGACGCCCGACCTCACGGTTGGTAAAGGTACCGACTACCTGAAGATTTTCATCGCCTACGGATCTCCTGCCGGCATGCCCAACTGGCAGACCTCCGGTGAAATGACCGAAGCCCAGGTAGACCTGATGGCCCGCTACATCCAGCACGAGCCACCGCAGCCACCCGAGTGGGGCATGGCGGACATGAAGAACACGTGGAAAGTCCTGGTCGCGCCCAAGGATCGCCCAACCAGGAAGATGAACAGCTACAACATCGCCAACATCTTCTCCACCACGCTGCGCGATACCGGCGAAGTGGCGCTGATCGACGGGGATACCAAACAGATCATCAACATCGTCAAGACCGGTTATGCGGTGCACATTTCGCGCACGTCGGCGTCCGGGCGCTTCCTGTTCGTAATCGGCCGCGACGGCAAGATCAACATGATTGACCTGTGGATGCCCAAGCCCGACAACGTGGCTGAGATCCGCATCGGCCTGGAAGCCCGCTCGGTTGAAACCTCCAAGTACAAGGGCAAGGAGGGCGACTTCACCGACAAGCTGGTGATTGCCGGTGCTTACTGGCCGCCCCAGTACGTGATCATGAAGGGCGACACCCTGGAGCCCCTGAAGATCGTGTCCACCCGTGGCATGACGGTAGACAAGCAGGAATACCACCCCGAGCCCCGCGTGGCGTCTATCGTGGCATCACACTTCAAGCCGGAGTTCATTGTGAACGTCAAGGAAACCGGCAAAACGCTGATGGTTGATTACAAAGACGTCAATGCTTTGAAGGTGACTGAGTTGGGATCCGCCCGCTTCCTGCATGACGGTGGCTGGGATTCAACCCAGCGCTACTTCATGGTAGCGGCCAACAACAGCAACAAGATTGGCGTGATTGACTCCAAGGAAGACAAGGTTACTGCCATTGTGGAAGTGGGCCAGACTCCCCATCCGGGCCGTGGCGCCAACTTTGTGCATCCGAAGTTCGGCCCTGTGTGGGCAACCGGCCATTTGGGTGATGAAACCATTTCCCTGATTGGCACCGACCCTATCAAGCACAAGGCCCAGGCATTCAAGGTGGTCCAGACCCTCAAGGGCCAGGGTGGTGGTGCCCTCTTCATCAAGAGCCACCCCAAGTCGCAGCACCTGTACTCGGATACACCGCTGAATCCGGACCCCAAGCTGGCGCAATCAATCGCGGTGTTTGATATCAAGAACCTGGACAAAGGCTATCAGGTGCTGCCGATTGCAGAATGGGCTGGCATCAAACCCGATGGAGGTGCCATGCGCGTGGTGCAACCCGAGTTCAACAAGGCGGGTGATGAAGTGTGGTTTGCGGTCTGGTCTGCAAAAGACAAGCAATCGGCACTGGTGATCGTGGATGACAAGACCCTGAAGCTCAAAGCCGTGATCAAGGATCCGCGTCTCATCACGCCTACCGGCCACTTCAACGTGTTCAACACACAAAACGACGTCTATTAATTCTGAAACATATGACCAGCGAGGTCTTCGCGGCTCCGCGGTCTACAGAAAGAAATCATATGAAACCGATGATCTTCGCGGTAGCTGCCTTGCTGGCATTGGGTGTGCAGGCTGCAACGCCTGATGAAATCCTCAACAAGGCTGGCTGCATGGCGTGCCATACCAAGGACAAGAAACTGGTAGGTCCGGCCTTCAAGGAAATCGCAGCCAAATACAAGGGCCAGGACATGACGACGAAGTTGATGGAAAAAGTCCGCAAGGGCGGGACCGGAAGTTTTGGTCCAATTCCCATGTCCCCCAACGGTCCTGACAAGATTAATGACGGTGACCTCAAGGTGGCGGTGGAGTACATCCTGAAGTCATGACGTCCAGGGGCGCAGATTGAGAAATCTGTGGCTGGGTTTGTTGATTGGGTTCGCGGGTATCGCAGGGTGTTATGCGAATCCGGTTTTTACCGCCGAAGTGGATGGTCGGCAGGTATCGCTGGTCGACGGTGGTGCTGCAGTTTCACCTGACGGCCGTTACGCATACTGGGGTTCTGCAGATGGATGGATTGTCAAATCCGATCTGCAGAATCGTTCTCAGATCGCAAGAGTCCACATCGGAAAACTTGTTGGTGCCCCGTCCGTGTCAAGTGACGGTCGCTGGGTTCTGGTGGTCGATTCCCGATCGCGCGGTCTAAAGCTGCTGGATGCCGATTTACAGCCGGTACTTGGCTATCCCGCGCCTCAAGCGCCAGCCAAAGGCGCAGCCTGCATTCCCGTCGCGCGTGATGCACCTGCTCGCAAGAGCTTTGTGATTGGCTGCGCTGGCAGCCCGGATCTGTGGGAAATCTCTTATGACCCGAATGCCGGGCCCATCTTCGACGGATTGGTCCACGACTACCGCAATGGCGAGGCCATCAGCAGACCAGGTTTTCTGGGTATTCGGCGCACACTGCTCGATATCCCGATGGATGACTTGTTTCTTGAATCCGGGAGTCCTTATGTGCTGGGCCTGGCACGCCTGAAAGATGACAGCGTGGAGGTGGTGAACCTTGACATACGCCGGCGTGTCGCTCCCCTGGCCCTTTCCGGTCAGCCTCACCTTGGTGCGGCTGTGGCTTTCCAGAGCAAAGGAACCCGCATGATTGCAATGCCTCACGGCACGAAATCGGTCGTGAGCGTGATCGACATCCAGAGCTGGCGTACGACCAGGGTCTTGAATACGCCTGCGCCTGATGTACTTCTGTGGAGCCATCCCTCATCGGCTTACATCTGGGTCAGCACCCCGGTGGATTCAGCCGGCAAGAGCACGCTGACGTTTGTCGACAAGAATACGCTGGCGTATGCGGGTGCGACACAAGAGCTGACTGGCACGGTGGATCACATCACGTTCAGCCACGCCGGAAAATATGCTGTGGTCCGATTGTCAGGGCGCGACAACTTACGGCGGGTGTATGACGCGCACACCTTGCTACAGGTCGCCAGCGTTCCCATCGATCCCTGAATGCCCGTACACGTCGCTTCAAAAATCGACCATGAGCAGCAAGTTGAGCTGCCGACCCGGTTGCGTGTAGGCATCTACCACCACGGGTACCGCGTTGGAAGCAAGCCCTTGTACGTCAGACCAGTTCCAGTATTTCTGATTGGTAAGGTTGGTGATGGCGAAATTCAGACGCACGTCCCTGCGAATTCTCCACTGGCCGCTGAGGTCGAGTGTGTTGGCGGCGGGAACCAGGAACTGCAACTGCGAAGTGGATTTCGGTATGTACCTGCTTTCAAGCTCGCTGGCTTTTTTCGTCGCATGGTGAGTCAGGTCCAGGCGCCAGTCCCAAGCGGAGGTCTCATACTTCAGACCCACTGATAACCTGGCGGGTTCGATGTAGGTGAGTGGCAGTCCATTGGTGTCATTGGTCCCGCGGGTCTGTCCATAGCTGAATGGTGAACTCAACATGCCGCCCGCAAAACGTCCCCAAGCCATGTTGCCCTTGATCTCAAATCCGCTGATGGTGGCCTTGTCGATGTTGACAGTCTGAAAAAGAGTGGGGTTTGCCGGTGAGGCCACAAGCCCGTTCGCTGTGCCCAGATCTTTCTTTTCCTGAATGAGGTTGGTGTAACGGCCTGTGAAAGCCGCCACATCAAGCGACAGTTGATCCAGCCGTGTACGCAACCCAATCTCGACGTTCTGGCTCTTCTCGGGTTTCAAATTCGGATTGGGCAAGAGCTTGGCGTTGAAGCCCTCAAATACATTGTTGACTTGCTGCGCTTCAGGTGCGCGAAAGCCGCTGGCGTAATTGCCATAGACCGACCATTGGGGCGTTGCCCGATACATCACGCCCAGTTTGGGAGAAAAAGCCGAACCCGAAAGCGACGTGCCGGGTATTGTGGACGGGCTGGGGTAATAGCCATCCTGGCTCAATACCGCTAGCGAAAACCAGTCCATGCGCGCGCCAGGGGTAATGCTCCAGTCGTCACTGATCAACTCACTTTGGACATAGATGGCATTGCTGGTATCGCGGGTATCGGGAAAGTATTTCTTGGGTAAAAAGGGAGTCAAGGGAGCGGGATCGCTGCCGTCGGCGAAGCTGGACAGACCCGTGCTGACGTGATCCACACCGTAGGTGACCTTCTGTGACCATCTGGACGTCAGAGTCGTTACCTTGCTGGCCTGCACGTTGGCCTGCCAGGCACGTTCGTTGTAGGACGTTTTACGCACCCGCACGCCGCCGTCAAAGCGCACGGTCTGGCCGTTGTCTTGCGCAGCGCCGATTTGCCGGCTCAGCACCGTTTGTAATTCGTCAGCCAGAGAGGCCTTCAACTGGTACCGACCGACCCAGGTGAGTCGATTGCGGTCCATGGTTTTTGAGGATGTCTCATCGACGACAGACGCAGCAACGTAGGGGGGCTTGGCTCTGTTGGACAACAGGTTGAAGTCACCGTCTTTCGTCACATGCTCCAGGGTCACCACGTGTCGCTGATCTGCGGTAGGGCGCAGTACGAGCTTGCCCAGCAACGAGTCACCCCAACTGGTCTGGGGGTTGGGTGTGGTGCGGTCCACATTGGCGGCATTGTTCGTACCCATATTGCTCATGGCTCCGGCACGATTCCTGGTGCCGGTGAGTAGCCATTCTGCGGTGTCGCTCGCGGCTCCCGCCACTGTGCCGCCGACTGTTTTCCCACTGTCGTCACCGCTGTAGCTTACCCAGGCCCGGCCACCGAGAGCCTTGCGTTCACCGTTGGGTAGATTCAAAAAATCAGCAGGCTCCAGGGTAATGAAGTTCACCAGACCGGCCAAACCGTCAGATCCATAGAGCACGGAACTGGGTCCACGCAGGATCTCGATGCGCTTAAGCAGGCTGATGGACACCGAGTCACGGCCAAAAGCGTTGCTGCCGTTGATATAGCTTCGTGGCAGACGCACGCCGTCAACCAGCATCACCACCCGGTTTCCACCCTGGCCGCGGATATTGAAACCCGCATTCGAATCCGCTCCTACGGGATTACCTCGTCCCGTTACGCTAAAACGGGCGGGGGCTCGTTTGACGGACACATTTGGCAGGTTTTTAGCCGCACCCCGAATGTCACCAATCTGACCCTCCTCAATTTCCCTGGCGTTGATGACGTCCAGGGATAGGGGCAAGTCGTCGTCAAGTTGATCGCTGCGCGAGCCGCTGACAACGACCTCCCTGAGCGTGGCTACGGCGCGTGGCACCCCGGTTTGGGCATGTGCGGTGACCAGTGTGCCAAATGCGAAACCAAGTAATCGGGTGAGTTGCTTGAAGGTATGGCTTCGATTCTGGTGGGGCATTTTTTTTGTGTTCGCACGCCTGATAGCAACTCAGGCTGCAGCCAATTGAAACGCGGTCAGTCTTTGCAGGTTGGGGATGCGGATATCGCGCCGGTCAATTTCGATCAAGCCATGTCCTTCCAGCTCATGCAGCACGCGCGAGAAGTACTCTGGCGTGAGCGAAAGGCGGGACGCAATCGTGGCTTTGCTGACCTGGAGCGAAACGGTCCGCGCCTCGGAAGGTTCGCAGTCGTCGAATGTCTGGCCTCGCAGCAGAAAGTCGATGACCCGCTGCAACCCGGAGTGCAGCGCGTACGCCTCAACGTCGTGTATCAGCCCGTGCATGCGGCGAGCCAGTCCGGCCAGCATGCGCAGTGCGAAACGGTGGTCGCGTTCAATCTCGGACAGCACGGCCTGCTTCGACACTGTGAGCAGCAACGTGTCGGCAAGTGCCTGGGCGTTCAGGATGTAGGGGCGGTCCGTGAACATGATGGCTTCGCCGAAACTCTGTCCAGGGCCGATCAATTCCACCACTTTTTCCTGCCCTGTTGGCGACAACACGAACAGCTTGACTTGCCCGGTGACCACAACATGGAACTCGTTGCAGGGCTCACCCAGGCGGAACACCATGTCAGCGCGCACCAATCGGTTCAGAATGCAGGCATCAGCAACGTGTTTCAACTCGGCCGGACTCAGGTCGTTGAACAACGGCAGCATTGAAAGGTATCTCGGCACGTCAAACGGGCGCGGATCCATGGCGTATCTCCTGAATGGGCAATGGCGCGATTGTGGTGAAGCACCTTCGCCGCCAAATTGACCTACATCAAGGTTACGTTCCGACGCCAGCTCCGCGCGTCAGTTCGAATGCCGTGGCCAGCAGTAGTGCTGCGATGAGGTTATGCGCCAGAGTCAAGGGGAGCGATGCCCCATTTCCGGCCAGCAACAAGCCCAACGCAAGTTCCACCGCCAGGAACAACAACAACAGCAAACCTGGGCCACGTCGCCCCTGTCCTGGCGCCGCCAGACCAACCGGCAGCAGAACGAGCACTACGAACAGGCTCGCCATCCGGTGGACCGTCTGGACAAGTGCGCCCGAGGCATTCAGCGGTGGCGTCGACGCCAGCACTGGCTCACGCCAGGGGTTTAACGCCTGCCACGACGCAGTGTGGGAAGCGGCGATGCAGTCGGCCAGACTGTTGCAACTCGTTGCCGCATACGATGCGCTCACCAGTGTGCCCAGTAATACTTGACATATAAGTAGGGCTAAACCCAACCCGGCCCATGCCCGCAGTCGGGGGGTGTCGGGAGGGTCTGGGTGCCACGCCAGGCGCCAGCACAGCGCCAGCATCGCAAAGCCGCCCAGCAGGTTGCCCATCGCCACGGCCGGCAATGGCGAGTTGCTGGACCAGCGGCCGAGCACTGCGAGGAACAGCGCCAGCGCCAATAGCGCCAGCGCCACGCGCCCCTCACGCCACCGCACCGGGCGTGTGGTCACGCAGACCAGCACCATACCGATCACCAGCAGGAGTGCGGTGCTGGCTACGATGCGATGGGCCAGCCGGGCCAGGGCTGTGGCTTCATTTTCGCCCCCTGAAGCCGGCAAGCCCTGCTGCAATTCGAGCAGACTCTGGCCATAGCAGTGCGGCCAGTAGTGGCAGGACAGGCCGGCTCTGGACAGTCGGATAAATGCGCTCAGGCAGATGACCATCAGCACGAGCGCGGTACAAACCCATGCCATGCGCCGCAAAATTATCAGACGCGGCCCATGATGGACCACCACGGCCGGGTGTTCTGGCGGCGCTGCCGGGGAAGGTAGATCGCGGTCGTTTGCCATGTTAGTACGGGCGTCCATACGGCTGGATTGTGCCCGGGCTGCAGCATGACACCGATCGGTAAATTGCGCTTTCTTATCTTGGTTCAATTTCATTTATGGGCTCGCGCCGCAGAATTTCGTCGGATGGTCGCGCAAATTCATTGCGACCCAAAGGAGACAGCATGAATACGACTGAGCAGGACAAAGAGAGCATTCCCTGGATGCAACAGCTGCTGGACAACCCGTTCCTGCTGCTGTTCATTGGTGTCATGGTGCCGATGGTCGTTTACACGCTGTGGGGCGTGATCGACATATTGACCGTGCCGCTCGCGAAATAGTGACTCGCGTCACCGCCCAATTCATTTAACGCGAAGGATCCCATCATGAGCGCCATCTTGCCCCCGTCAGAACGCCTTTGGTGGAAACACCCACTTGATCGTGTGGAAGGCACATGGATTGCCATCGCCTTCGTCTGGTGCATGGTGATGTTTTTCATGATGGTTGGCTGGCATATCTACGGCAAGCAGAACCTTTCTACTGAAACCTATCGCACCACACCCGAAATGTTTACCGCAAAGGCTCAGGCGGTGGTTGACAAGTACACGGTGCGTACCGAGACCGACGCAAAAATTCCGGTGGTACACCCACCGGAGGGAAGCGACGTGTACCTGATTGCCCGGTTGTGGAGTTGGTGGCCCATCATTGAGCTCGAGAAAGGCAAGACCTACCGGCTCCACCTGACCTCCCTGGACTACAACCATGGGTTCTCGTTGCAGCCGACCAATATCAATATTCAGGTCGTACCCGGCTTTGAGCACGTGGTGAATGTCACACCCAATCAGTCCGGGCAATTTTCTGTCGTCTGCAACGAATACTGCGGCATCAACCATCACACGATGGTTGGTCGCATGTACGTGAAATAAGGAGCGTGCCATGTCCAGTGCTGTGACTTACCGGACCTGCCCGCGATCGGGCTTGCAGTTTGAAGGCCAGGCCGAGAAGCTGATGATTGCCAACGCCTTCGTGGCTGTGGTGTTTCTGCTGATTGGCGGCATCCTCGCCATCGGCGTTGTGTTGACCCGCTGGCCGGCCGTGCACTGGCTCGCGGCCGACACTTTCTACCAGGTTCTTACCGCACACGGCATCGACATGCTGATTTTCTGGATCATCTTTTTCGAGGTTGCCGTCCTCTACTTCTGTTCATCGACTTTGCTGCGATGCCGCATCGCTACACCGAAAATTGCGTGGCTGGCATTTGCGTTGATGCTCATTGGTGCCATTACCAACAATGTCGCCGTTTTCCAGGGCAGTTCCAGCGTGATGATGACGAGCTACGTCCCCATGATGGCGGCACCGAGCTTTTACCTGGGGTTGATCCTGTTCGCCGTAGGTGCGTTGATCGCCTGCTTCGTATTCTTTGGCACACTGGTGATCGCCAAGCGCGACAAAACCTATACAGGTTCCGTGCCGCTGGTGACTTTCGGGGCAATCACGGCAGCGATTATCGCGGTGTTCACGATCACGTCTGGTGCGATCATCCTGATTCCCACCTTCCTGATGTCCGTGGGCATTGTCAAGGAGGTTGACCCGCTGGTTTACCGGACGATCTGGTGGGCCTTCGGTCACTCGTCGCAGCAGATCAACGTCGCGGCACACATCTCGATCTGGTACGCCGTGGCGGCCATTGCGTTCGGTGCCAAGCCAATGAGCGAGCGCGTGAGCCGTGGTGCCTTCCTGCTTTACATCCTGTTTCTGCAACTGGCCAGTGCGCACCACCTGCTGGCCGACCCTGGTGTGAGTACGGCCTGGAAGGTCGTTAATACCAGCTATTTCATGTACTTTGCCGTGCTGGCCTCAATGATTCATGGCCTGACCATCCCTGGCGCGATTGAGGTGGCACAGCGGCAAAAGGGCTATACCAAAGGGCTGTTCGAATGGTTGCGCAAGGCGCCCTGGGGCAACCCGGTGTTCTCAGGCGTGTTTATCTCGCTGATCGGTTTCGGCTTCCTGGGCGGCATCTCCGGCGTGATGATGGGTACCGAGCAGCTCAATATGCTGATCCACAACACGATCTATGTGCCGGGCCATTTCCACGCCACTGTGGTGGTGGGCACGACGTTGTCGTTCATGGCACTGACTTACTTCCTGATCCCCGTGCTGTTCCGGCGCGAAATGATCAACCCCGGTCTTGCAAAGGCCCAGCCTTACCTGTTTGGCCTATCGATGTATTTCTTTTGCCTGGTGATGATGGGCGCTGGCACACTGGGTGTTTCGCGTCGGCACTGGGATATGGCCTTCAGCGGCGCGGCACAAGCCTATGAATGGCCCGGTGCAGCCTACCTGATGATGGGCCTGGTCGGCATCGCGGGCATTCGCGGCGATCCTCGGTGGCGCCATCTACATCTACATCACGGTCGGCTCGCTGCTGTGGGGCAAGAGGCTTGACAGTGGTGCGGTCAGCGCCCGCTTCACACCGATTCCCCCAACACCAGCCGGGGTCGCCGTGCAGAACTACGGCTCGGCAGGCTTTGCAGCTCCGGGAACGTTCGCACTGGCGATGGTGTTTTTGGCCGCCTTTGTGCTGTATTACTTCATCAACTGGAAGTATCTGTCCCAGGTTTGGGGTCTCAGCTGACCCGGAGGTGCCGGTCATGAACCAGACACTCGTACTCACTGCCCGTACACCGGCGCGTCTCGTGCGTGACGTGCTGGGTCTGTTCAAGCTGCGTATTGGCCTGATGATCATGATCACCGCGCTTGTGGGTTTTGCGGTAACGCCCGGTCCGGCACCCAGTCTGGCACAGGTGTTGGTGCTGGCGCTGTCAGTTTTTATTTCGTCCGCGAGTGCCGGTGCGTTCAACCAGTACGTTGAAGCTGAATCCGACCGCCTGATGGCACGTACCCGCACCCGTGCCTTCGTTACAGGTGCGCTGCCGCACACGCCAGCCTGGCTGGTACTGATCGCGCTGCTGCTGGCGGTGTCGGTCGCTTCTGCCTGGTGGGTGCTGAATGTGATGGCGGCGTTGTACGTCTTTCTCGGCGCGTTCTTCTACGCCGTTGTCTATACGGTCTGGTTGAAGCGGCGGACCTGGCTCAACATTGTTGTTGGTGGGTTGGCTGGCAGCTTTGCGGTGCTGGCTGGCGCCGCCGCAGTCGATCCCACGCCCGGTGCCTTGCCGCTGTTGATGGCGCTGGTGCTATTCCTTTGGACGCCGCCGCATTTCTGGAGCCTGGCCATTGCCAATGAGGCTGACTATGCTGCTGCTGGCGTGCCCATGCTGCCCGTCGTGGTGGGGACCAAGCGTGCGGCGGTCGTCGTGTTGTGGAGTACGGTTGCGCTGGTCGGGGCGTCATTGTTGCCCGTATTCTTCGGCGCGGGTTTCATCTACCTGGCCGGGGCGCTCGCAGGCGGGCTCTTCTTCCTGCGCAAGGCGTGGGCGCTTGCGCGTCATCCGAGCCGCAAGACCGCGATGGGGTCGTTCTTTGCGTCGTTGGTTCAGCTCAGCTTGGTTCTCTCTGCGGCCAGCGTCGACGCTTTGTTGCGGTAGCGAGTTCATGGTTGCTGCCAAGTTGCGCGTCAAGACGCTCTTGGGCTTGCTGGCGATTTTTACATTCGTCCTGCTGGCCCCCGTGCATGCTGGAGACACCACAGCAGCGCAATCGTCCGTGATCGATGCGAAAGAGGCGTTGCGAGTCAGTCAGGTGGTGATTGGCAAGCCGATCGGCGACCACACCCTGCTCGACCGTGAAGGCCGGCCAGTTCGTCTGGCCACCTATCGGGGCAAGCCGTTGCTGGTGAGTTTTATTTACACCGGTTGCTTCCAGGTCTGTCCAACCAGCACGCGTGCTCTGCTTGAGGCTTTGCAGGCGGTGCGTAGCGGCATTGACCTGGACCAGTTCCACGTTGTGAGTATCGGCTTCAACCAGCCAGCCGACTCGCCGCAGGCCATGAAAGCTTTTGCGCTGCAGCAGGGCATTTCATTTGCGAGCTGGGACTTCCTGAGCCCACACGCTGCAATCGTGGACGATTTGACGCGCGACTTCGGATTTGTCTTCAAACCGACACAGGCAGGTTTCGACCATTTGCTGCAGATCAGCATTGTTGACGCCGATGGCCGCATTGCCGCGCAGGTTTACGGCGACGATTTCCGGGCGGATCGAATTGGTGAGCCGTTGCGCCAACTTCTCAGCAATCAGCCGTTGCCCAGGCAACCCAGCCTGTCGGACCTTGTTGATCGTGTACGGGTGTTGTGTTCGGTCTATGACCCCAAGACGGGCAAATACCGGGTCAGCTATGCGCTCGCTTTCGAGGTCGCCGGCGGGGTGACGTTCGCGGTATCGATGCTGTGGTTCTTTGCCCTCGAATGGCGCACGCGGCGGCGCTTGCGGCGGGATCACGCCGCGTCTGCAGCGCAGCCTCCGGTTGCCCTGTCGGCGCCGCATGGATGAGCGGTATGAGCATGCGTTCGCCCTTTCTTCTGCGCGAAGGTGGCCTGGCCTTTTGGCGGTGGACCGAACGAAGCATCGATGCGGTATCTGGCGGCGCACTCAACCCGCTGCGCCACCTGGGTTCACTGGGTTTCCTGTGCTTTTGGCTGCTGGCGCTGAGCGGCAGCGTGTTGTATGTTGTACTGGACACGTCGGCCGAAGGTGCGTACCGGTCGATTAACGAGATGTCCCGTCAGCCGTGGTACCTGGGCGGATGGCTTCGCAGCCTGCACCGCTATGCGGCCGATGCCTTCGTGGTGTTCACGATGGCGCATCTGGCACGTGAATGGCTGTTTGGACGTTACCTCAGCTTTCGCCGGTTTTCCTGGCTGACTGGCGTACCACTTCTGCCGTTCGCTTTTGTCTGCGCCATTGGTGGCTTTTGGTTGAACTGGGACCGGCTCGGACAATTCTCGGCTATCGCTACGGCAGAGTGGCTCGACGCGCTGCCGGTGTTTGCATCACCTCTGACGCGTAATTTTCTCCATGTCGCCAGCGTCGGCGACCGGCTATTTTCACTGTTTGTATTTATTCACCTTGGCGTGCCGCTGCTGCTGGTATTTGGACTCTGGTTCCACATCCAGCGCATCAGCCGCGCGGCAGTGTTCCCGCCACGTCGACTGGCGGTCGGAATGACATCGACGTTGGTGGCACTGTCTGTCGCGCTGCCGGTCGTGAGCCAGGGCGAAGCTGACCTGTCACGGGTGCCCGCAACGCTGGCGCTGGATTGGTGGTTGTTGTTCATTCACCCCCTCATGTACGGCACGTCGGCTGGCGTGGTGTGGGTTTTGGTCGCCGCAGCCATGACTTTGCTGTTTGTGCTGCCCTGGCTGTCGCGCCCGCTTCCCGTTGCGGTGGCGAAGGTTGATCCGGCCAACTGCAACGGCTGCCGGCGCTGCTTTGACGATTGCCCTTATGCGGCCATTACGATGGTGCCGCATCCCAATGCAAAAATCGGCCGCCAGTTGGCGCAGGTGAGCGCCGACTTGTGCGCCAGTTGCGGTATCTGTGTTGGATCGTGCCCTTCGTCGACGCCATTTCGGAGCGCGGCCGAGCTGGTGACCGGCATCGACATGCCGCAGATGCCGCTGAATGGCTTGCGCCAGCAACTTGAGAGCCAGCTCAGCGCCATGCAGGTGGAAGACCGTATTGTCGTCATTGGCTGTGACCGCGGAGCCAACGTGAAAGCACTGGCCGGCGCTGACGTCATGAGCATGAGCCTGATCTGCACCGGCATGCTACCGCCGTCTTTCATCGAGTATGCGCTGCGCGCTGGTGCGGCCGGCGTACTGGTGACGGGCTGCAGTGGGGGTGGTTGCGAGTTCCGCCTCGGCCAGCTCTGGACCGAGCAGCGCCTGCAGGGCCAACGCGAGCCTCACCTGCGGACATCAGTGCCACGCGAGCGGCTGGGTGTGGTCTGGGCAGATATCGGTGACGAGACTGCCCTGCTCGACGCATTGGGCGCTTTGCGTCAGCGCATTACCGCTTCGCGGCAACCTGCTATTTTGAGCATGCAGCATGGATAGCATCACCAAACGCCAGACGCCACTGACCTGGGCAGGTCAGTTGCTGCTCTATGGCCTGTTCGCGCTGGTCATCGGCGTGTTCTCACATTGGCCTGTGTACCGTCACCTGGCTCCTGATCAGGCACTGATCAAGCTGAGTTTCACCCACGCTGGCAAGCGTGTCGCCGAGTGCCGGCAACTCAACGCGGAAGAGCTCAACAAGTTGCCACCCAACATGCGTGCGCCGATGAAATGCGAGCGGGAGCGTGCGCCGGTGCGCGTTGAGGTAGACATCGATGGCGTGCCTGCGTTTCGCCATGTGGCTGCGCCGTCTGGCCTGTCGAAGGATGGCGCTTCGTCGGTTTATCACCGACAGAGCGTGGCAGCCGGCGTGCACCGTGTCGCCGTACGCCTGAAGGATAGTGCCGGCCCGGATGGATTCGACTACCAGCGAGAACAGACCGTAACGCTCATACCGGCACAAATTCTGGTGATCGACTTTGACGCCGAGAAGGGCGGCATCACACTCCAATGAACACGACCACTCTCCCCATGCACACCCGAGCGCTACCTGCGGCAGGGAGTGCCGCCTACACACTGGCTACCCCGGATGGTGCGCGGCGCAGGCTCGCGCGCGCCTGGCTTTGGCTGGGTCTGCTGTCGCTCGTCGGTTCGGGTCTGTTTTCGGTGCTACTGGTGTTGTCGCGCACGCCGATGGTGAACCAGTGGCTGCCGGTTGCCGACTTCTTTCGCGTGGCGTTGGTGGTGCATGTGGACTTGTCGGTGCTGGTGTGGTTCATCGCCATTGCCGGCGTGTTATGGAGCTTGAATAGTTCGCCGCTTGGCATGGTCTCGGGCTGGTCGGCGCTTGGCCTGGCCGGAGCGGGCACGGTATTGATGTCGCTTGCGTCATTTCTCGGGCATGGCGAGGCCATCATGGCTAACTACATTCCGGTTCTGGACGGGCCACTGTTTCTCGTCGGGCTGGCCGTGTTTGCTGCCGGTGTGGCAGTTCTGGTGCTGCGCAGTCTGTGGCTCGCACCAAAGCTCGGCGTGTCGTTTGACGGTGGCGGCGCCTTGCGCTTTGGCCTGAACGCTAGCGTCGTGGCCACCGCGGTGGCATTGCTGGCCTTTGCATGGTCACTGGCTGTCGTGCCACAGACACTTGAAGGCAAGGCGTACTACGAGATCGTCTTCTGGGGCGGCGGCCATGCACTGCAGTTCACCTGGACGCTGCTGATGCTGGTGGCCTGGCTGTGGCTTGCCGGTGTCAGCGGTGCACGGCTTCGCCTTTCGCCACGCATTTCCCTGCTGATGTTCGCGCTCGCGCTGGCGAGTGTGTTTGTGACGCCCTACGCCTACCTCGCGTACGACATTGCATCCGTGGAGCACCGCCAGCTTCTGACGTGGGCGATGCGCTTCGGCGGCGGCGTGGCCATCTTCCCGATCAGTCTGGCGGTTGTGCTGGCGCTCGCCAGCGCACCAACGCCCACGGCCGAGGCGCGGCCGCTACGGGCAGCGCTGGTTTCTTCGGTGCTGCTGTTTGCTGCGGGCGGGGTCATCGGCCTGTTCATCAGTGGCAGCAACGTGCGCATTCCGGCGCACTACCACGGGTGCATCGTAGGTGTCACGCTGGCGCTGATGGGTCTGGTGTATCACCTGTTGCCGCAGTTGGGCTATGCCGCGCCAGCCTCGCGCCTGGCCACGTTGCAGCCCAGGCTTTACGGGTTTGGCCAGTTGATGCACATCGTGGGTCTGGTCTGGTCGGGTGGCTACGGCGTGCAGCGCAAGGTGGCGGGCGCCGAGCAGGTGTTGCACAGTACGGCGGAGGTGGTAGGCATGGGGTTGATGGGCCTGGGGGGGCTGATCGCCATTATCGGCGGGCTGTTGTTCGTGGTGGTGGTCGCCAAGTCACTACGGCAGCCGGTCGTACGGCACGGCGTGGCCGTCTAGGATGATCATCAAAGGGTTCCAGCGCGGCCTGCAATGGCTGTTCATGCGCGTCGAGGCGCTGTTTAACGCTGCCTTCGGTGATCGGCTGAACCCGCTGTACCAGCTGGGCGCCATCACCTTTTTCCTTTTCTGGGTGGTTGCGGCCAGCGGACTGTACCTGTATGCGTTCTTCGAGACCGGCGTCGCCGGTGCCTACGCATCGGTTGAGGCGCTGACACATGGTCAGTGGTGGGCCGGTGGCGTTCTGCGCAGCATTCATCGGTACGCGTCTGACGCGCTGGTGTTGACGATGTTGCTGCACATGCTGCGGCACTTTGCCTTTGACCGCTTCCGGGGTTTCCGCTGGTTCTCGTGGCTGACCGGCGTGGCGCTGATCTGGCTGGTCTACGCGTCGGGTATCAATGGCTACATGCTCCCGTGGGACAAGCTGGCGCAGTTCGTCATCACGGCAGCTTTCGAGTGGCTCGACTGGTTGCCTAGCTTCGGTGGCACGCTGATGCGCAACTTCATCTACGCCAGCAGCGTAAACGACCGCTTTTTTTCGTTGCTGGCATTCATGCACATCGGCATTCCGCTGCTGGTGCTGCTGCTGATGTGGGTGCATGTGCAGCGCGTGCCCAAGGCGCGCACGAACCCGCCACGCCCCATCATGACCAGCCTGCTGGTGACGCTGCTGGCGCTCTCATTGCTCAAGCCCGTGCTGAGCCAGGGCGGCGCGGCCAACATGGCGGTGGCGGTGGGTACGCTGCATTTCGACTGGTTCTTCCTGGCGTTACTGCCCCTGTTCTACCAGTGGCCACTGGCGCAGGTGTGGGCGCTTGTCAGTGTGGCTACCTTGCTGCTCGTGTTGCTGCCCTGGTTGCCGCCACGGTTTGGGCGCCGGCAAAAGGGTGAGTTCACGCTGGAGGTGCATTCAGACGTGAGCGTTCAGCCCGTCACCGTGCGCGCTGGCGAAACCCTGCTGGAGGCCGGCTTGCGCGAGGGACTGGCCTTGCCCTTTGAGTGCCGAAATGGCGGCTGCGGCGTGTGCCTGTGCACGGTGCTTCACGGCAACGTGGACCATGGCATTTACCAGCGCAGCGCGCTACCGGATGCCTTGCGCGCCCATGGGAAAACGTTGATGTGTTGCGCCATGCCGCTGTCGGACCTTTCGATTGAAGTCGAACTTGCCGGCACCACGCCGTCGCACAAGCAGTATCGCAGCCGTGTCGAGCGCATCGAGCGTCTAGCTCCGGAGATGATTCGCCTCACCCTGTCTCTGCCGGGCGGCGAGCGCATCGCATTTGCCGGCGGCCAGTACATCAACATCGTGCTCGACGACGGGCAGCGGCGCGCATTTTCATTCGCCAACCCACCGCATGACAACGGCCACGTCGAACTCCATGTGCGCCGGATCCCCGGCGGCCGCTTCACAACGCATGTGTTCACGCAGATGAAGGTTGGTGATACGCTTAATTTCGAGGGCCCGCTGGGCGACTTCACGCTGCGTGACAGCGAAATGCCGATCCTGTTCGTTGCGGGTGCGACCGGCTTCGCGCCGGTGAAGAGCATCCTCGAAGATGCGTTCCACCGTGGTGTCCGGCGGCCGATGTGGCTCTATTGGGGTGTGCGGCACCGGCACGATTTGTACCAGCTTGAACTGGCACAGCACTGGGCGCGCGAGCACCCCAACTTTCATCTGGTACCGGTGCTGTCGCACGCCAGCCCCGAAGATGCCTGGAGCGGCCGCGCCGGCCTGGTGCACGAGGCCATGCTGGCTGACTTTCCAGATCTGAGCGGACATGAGGTGTATGTGTGCGGCTCGGTCAAGATGGTCGAAGCTGCGGTGCCTGCCTTCATCGCGCGGGGGCTGGCCGATGACGCCTGCTTCTTCGATGCGTTTGTACCTTCAGGGGGAAAGCAACCTGAGCCTGACGCGGGTCAGGGGCGGGTTTGAATGCGTCTAGTTGCTATTAATTAGATAGCTGCTTACGCATATTCTACGAGGGATAAGGTCCTAAATTACGTGAAACCTGGGTAGCCCGAAGCGAGCAGATGGGGCTGCTGTGGGTGTATCAGGAGCGGTTAGGCGGGCAGGGCAGGGCAGAAGGCAAGGTCAGCGAGGGGGTAGACTGGTATTTGCATGGGTTGTTTGCGTAGAGCTTGCTCAACTCTCGAAGTGCATGCCTCAAGAGGCTGCTCCATGGCGCTCGCAATGCCAGTTGCCATAGCTGCCGGCGTCCTTATCCCCTGCTTCGGCCACTGCGGCTATGGCTTGCAATACAGTCAAGTTGTCCGGTCCGACTGAGAGGTGCGAGTCACGATATCGTGCCACCGAGCCTTCAGTCGCGTGGCCTGTGCTGCGTTTACTGCGCCTACTGGCAGTTCACCCTGAATAAGCGATGCGAGTTGGGCAACAGTTTCAAGTGCCTGGTGCTCAATTGCTGGCAACGTGAGCCCACCGATATGTGGTGTAGCCAGCACGCGCGGGTGAGCAGCCAAAGCGGGTGTCGGCATTTGATCGGGTGCGCTGCCCACATCCAGTGCACAACCGCCTAGATGTCCGGAATCCAGGGCTCGCAGCAGCGCCGCCTCGTCTACAAGCTCTCCCCGTGAAGCATTGATGAAAAAGGCGCCTCGCTTCATGGCTGAAAAAGCTTGCTCCCCCATCATTTTTGCAGTTTGCGCGTTGGCTGGAGCCAAACACACAACGAAGTCAGACTCGGCCAGTAATACGGCCAGCGGGGACCGAAGCAGGGCTTTGCGTTCAGTGAATGGCTGAGGTGTTGTCACCATCACACGCATGCCGAACGCCAGAGCCACATCGCACAAGTATTGCCCAATCTGCCCAAAACCGATGATGCCCAGCGTCGATCCACGGAGCTCACGACCTATGAACGGAGCCAGGAGCCGTTCACGCCGGTAGGCATTGGCGTAGAGGCTGATTCCCCGTGCGAGGTCCAGCATGACGGCCATGACCCATTCCGATACTGCAGGAACATAGCCGGGGCTGGCCTGAGTCACCAACACACCATGCTCGCTGGCCGCCGCGACGTCAACCGTGCGGATATCGACTGCACTGCGCACAAAAGCAATCAGCCTTGGCAATTCGCGAAACAAAATTTCGGGGCCAGGTGTCTGGCGGTAAGCAATTAAGGCATCGCAGCCCTGCGCAGCGGCAATGAGTTCCTGCGTTGTGAGTTCACGGAATTCAGGATTGAAACGAATGTGAGCTATTTTCTGTAAAGCCTGAATCGCATTGGAACCAAAATAGGAGTCCAGTTTGTCTCTCGGATGAGACAGGAAAACTGTAATCATGGGAGATGACGGTTCAAATTTTTACTACTTTGAACCGGCTTTTTGCGGCAGGCGGCGCAACGGCGAAGGCGAGCTCACGGATTCACGCTCAATCAAATGCGTAGGCATGAAAATCGTTTCCCGAATTTCATCATTGCCATTGGTATGTGTACTCATTACCTTCTCCACCATGACACGCGCCATTTCACGCATTGGAAGCTGCACCGTGGTCAGCATCGGGTTGGTAAAAGCTGAAAGGAACATGCCATCTATTCCCACGATGGAGACATCCTGAGGCACGCGCAAACCCGCCTCACGCAGACCGGCCATCAATCCGAATGCCATTAAATCGTTCAGCGCCACAATCCCCGTTGGCCGCTTCGAGGAGCCTGCAATTTGCAAGGCCAACGTACGCCCCACCTCTGCTATCACCGAGTCACCGTACTCGTTCAGAGGACCGCCTTCAATCACCTGCGTGCTGCTTTGCAACCCTGCCGAGTCAGCTGCCGCATGGAAACCATCAATCTTGGCGCGGCGGCTTATTGTCATTCCGGCAACAGTGGCAAAAGCCAGCTTTCGATGCCCTTTGCTGATCAGGTGGTTGGTTGCAAGGCGTGCAGCTTCAAAATTGTTCGGCATCACGTGGTCAACGCTTGAGCTTCTTCCTGGCGTCGCACCACGGTCATAACTCACGACAGTCATGCCACGTTCTGCCGCATGCTCAACGTGTCGTTCATCCGCCAGTGATGAGATCACAATGACGCGGCGTACACCCTGCGACAGGAGATCGTCAAAAAAAGCACTCTCTCTTTTCTGGTCACGATAAGTACTGCCGATCAGCAAGCGATAGCCAAACAGCTCCTGCGCAAAATATTCGATTTCGCGGGCGATGTGTCCGTAAACGGGGTTGGTCATGGAGGGAACCAGCAACCCAATCAATGGAGTCTGTCCAGTTTTGAGTTGTCGCGCCAGTTTGCTGGGTCGAAACTGGAGCGCCTCAATAGCATCTTCGATCCTGGACAGCGTCCCTGGGCGCATGCGATCAGCTCTGCCGTTAAGGACGTTGGACACGGTACTCACCGAGACGGCTGCTCGCTTCGCGACGTCCTGAATTGTGGCCATAGTAATTCCTGGTGTCGGCTACAACCCGAGCCGGTTCGGTAGCCAATGAGATTGCATGGGAGCAGGGACCAGAACAACCAGCGTTATCGTCAGCAAGGTGATGTATTTCATCACAGGGCGTGCTACACCCTTACCTCACTGCCGGTAATTCCGTACGTCGCAAACACGATGAGGAGCAGCGATTCTCCCGGGCCAGAAGCCATCATTCTGGAAATTTCCTGGGCTGGACGGCCGAGCAGGTCAGTCGAGTCAACGCCGGTAAATATAGATTGATATTTTAGAAAAAAGAGCTTGTGCATCGATTTAGTGTATCGTTATACTTGCGCTTCCCAAACCACAAAGAGGAGCTTTAATGAATTCAATGTCTCGCGTTTCAAAAATCGCGCCGCTCTCAGCCGCATTGGCGCTGGTATTTTTCCAGAGTGCGGTATTTGCGGCACCTCCGAAAGTAGTGACCGCTCCCAATTCAGATCCTGGCTGCTTCGCACCTTGGTCGGCCAATACCAAACTGTTCCAGTACCCGGTCAAAAAGGGGCCGTACCGCATTGCATTGGCCAATGGGTACATTGCCAACACATGGCGCATTCAGATGATCAAGACAGCGAAGGCGTATGCCGCACAACCGGACGTAGCGGCAAAACTGAAAGAGTTCAAGGTTGTTTCTACGGGTGAAGATGTGGCGGCACAAATCGCTGCCATCAACAACTTCATTGACTCTGGCTATGACGCCATTGTCGTCAACGCACAAAACCCTGCGGCTTTCAAACCCGTTATCAAGCGCGCAAATGATGCCGGCGTTGTTCTCATAGCATTTGACAACACGCTTGACACAGAAGAAGCCATCAACGTGAACGTGGACCAGAAGGGCCTGGGTAAGTACTGGGGTGAGTGGCTCGTTAAGCATATCCCTGGCGGCGGCAAAGTCCTTGAAGTCCGTGGTGTTTCTGGTACCTCGGTTGATCGTGATCGCCACGAGGGTGTTCAGGAGGCATTGAAGGCCTCTGGCAAGAAGTGGGAGACTGTCGAGGTTATTGGCAAGTGGGACGACGCGGTCGCACAAAAAGTGGTGGCAGACGCCATCGCGGTTCACAAGCGTTTCGTGGGTATTGCGGCGCAAGGTGGCGATACTGGCGTGGTGCAAGCCCTGATGGATGCCAAGCACCCCATGGTGCCTTTTGCCGGTGAAACAGAAAACGGATTTCGCAAAGCCTGCGCAAAGAATCCAAGTTTGAACTGTGCATCAGGTGGCACGGGACCGGCGCAAGTAGCCGTGGCCATCAAGACGGCCATTGCCGCATTGGAGGGCAAGGTCATCCCCCAATCGGTTAAATTGCCGTTGTCTACTGTTAACCATCCCGACTTTAAGGATGGTGTTAACTACTACGGCGCGCAATCTGACAATTTCTTTGTCGGCAATGCTTTCCCAACCTGTGGGATCAACTTTACCGCTCAGGAAATCATGGGTCAGAGTGAGGCTAACAAGTAAACAGGAATAGCTTGCTATCTGTTGTGCCGTTGGGTGAAAAAGCCCACGGCACTTTTTTTTGCATACTTGTTCAAAGAGGGTGGCTCTATGAGTCTGTTTACCATGAGGGGCGTATCCAAACGCTACGGAGGTGCGCGCGCTCTTCAAGATGCAACACTGTCAATGGAGAGGGGACGTATTCACGCCGTGCTGGGTGAAAACGGTGCTGGCAAGTCGACTCTTATCAAGATCATGTCAGGTGTTGTTCAAGCTGATGCAGGCGAGATGATTCTTGACGGACAGCCTGTGCGGTTTCGTGATCCAGCGGCAGCAAACCGGGCAGGTGTCGTATGTGTTTTCCAGGAACTGTCGCTCATTCCACATTTGTCGGTCGCTGACAATATTTCAATCTCCAACCCACCAACCCACTTTGGAATCATCGACAAAAAGACGCAGCGCGCCATGGCGGAACAGGCGTTGGCCCGGGCAGGAGCCGAGGATATTCATCCTTTGGCGCTGGTAAAAGACCTTTCACTTTCACGCCGTCAAATGGTCGAAATTGCCAAGGCATTGGGACGCAACCCCCGCATTCTGATACTGGATGAGGCAACTTCTGCCCTCACAGCCAGCGATGTGGCCAATATCTACGGGGTTCTCAAACGACTGCGCTCCGAGGGAATGGGCCTGCTTTATATTTCACACCGCATGCATGAAATCGCTGAACTGGCGGACGATTGCACCATATTCTGCAACGGCCGTAATGTGGCAAGTTACAAAGCCGGAACCAAGACCGACAATGAAGTGGTTGAGTTGATGATTGGTCGGGAATACAGCAGCGCATTTCCTCCAAAATCTCCCCCACGGTCGTCGACTGAACCCCCGCTTCTGGAAGTGCGCAAGCTGTGCTGGACCAACCGGCTGCGGGATATATCCATGCAAGGGCGCGCTGGTGAAGTGGTGGGGCTTGGTGGTCTTGATGGCCAAGGCCAGCGCGAATTTCTTTTGGCCTTGTTCGGTGTACTGCGTGGCACGAGTGGGCAAATTTTGATCGACGGTGCACCCGTCAATATCGGCAGCCCCGGCATCGCCAAAAGCCCGCGTATCGGCATGGCACTCATTCCAGAGGATCGAAAAACAGAAGGTTTGATGCTACCCATGACGGTGGCTGAAAACCTGACGTTTGCCGCAATGGATAGAGTGTCCCGTTTCGGGGTGGTGAATCGCAGAGCCGAGCAAGCCGAGATTGACCGCATCATGCGACTGCTGGCAGTGAAGAGCGCGGGAACCAGCGTTCCAGTCAACTCGCTGTCCGGAGGCAATCAGCAGAAAGTCGTGATTGGCAAGTGGTTGATGATTGCGCCCCGCATCATATTGCTCAATGATCCTACGCGTGGAATTGACGTCGGAACCAAGCAGGAAATCTACCAGCTTCTGCGAGATCTTGCGACTGCTGGTGCGGTGATCGTGTTGTATTCAACGGATTACGATGAATTGGTTGGTTGCTGTGACCGGGTGCTGGTTTTGTACGACGGAGCAGTCAGGAGCGAGTTGGTGGGTTCGCAAATCACTGAACATGCATTGATTGCCAGTGCCTTGAACATGGATGACAAACCCGCATCGAACGACTCTGCAAAAACCGCTGTTGCAGAAACTGAGGATTGAACCATGGGAGATTGGTATTACTGGCATCGCGAGCATAGAGGTACCCTGCTGGCGATTTTCGCCTTCGTCGCAATGTTCGCAATCTACTCGTTCAACCATCCTGTCGGCCTGAACGCAAATGTTGCGACTACTGCTGCGAATAAGGGTGTGCTACTGGCTCTGGTTGCCATGGCACAGACCGTGGTTGTCATTACGTCCGGGATAGACCTTTCGGTAGGTGCTATTTTGGTGTTGGCCAACTGCCTGGCCTCGCGCATCGTCCTGGGTGACCCCATAAGCACTGGAATGGGAGTTGTTGGCGTGCTGTTGGTGGGCTGTCTGTGCGGTGCGCTGAATGGTCTGATTGTTGTCTATGGCAGATTGCAACCCATTGTGACCACCATTGCCACTGGTGCAGTGTTTTACGGTATTGCGCTGGCCTTGCGACCGGTTCCGGGAGGTGATGTGAATGCCCAGTTGGCGGAGGCCTTGACGGGCAAGCTGTGGCTTGACATTCCAGCCAGTTTGGTGCTTCTTGCTGCGATTATTGGGCTAGTCTGGGTGCCCTACCGGCGCTCAATGATCGGACGAGCAACCTATGCGGTAGGCTCGTCAGAAAGCGCTGCTTACATGTCTGGTGTGCCGATCAAGGCCGCCAAGTTCACAGCCTATACGCTATCAGGTTTGCTCTCTGCCATGGCGGGACTCTTCGTTACCTTTGTCACGTACTCGGGGGAGGCTTCTGCTGCGAACGGCAGCACCTATACGTTGTTCTCGATCGCGTCAGTCGTGCTTGGCGGGGTGTCGCTGTTCGGCGGGTCCGGGAGTGCGATAGGGGCGGTTTTTGGCGCCCTGATGTTCCGCACGATCGGCGACCTTATGTTTGTCTTTAATCTGGAGCCACTGTGGCAACCACTATTCCAGGGTTTGATATTGCTCGCTGCAATCTCATTGGGCGCGGTCAGGCTGTTCCAGGTTCGAAATCGATTGGAACTGTATGACTGAAAATACGCAATCCCCGCATGCCGTGAAGAGCATCGTGCGACATATCGATCCAGCTATCGCGACTGCATTTGCCTGTATCGTGGCGTTGCTGTTGGTTGGAAGCATTTATTCCAGCAGCTTTTTATCGCCTGAGTATCTTTTGCAGCAGCTCAAGGTGGGCGCTTTCCTGGGCGTCATTGCAACCGGGATGATGTTCGTTATTCTGATCGGTCAGATCGATTTGTCAGTACCATGGGTGGTCGCCGTTGGCGGAATGATGGCTACGGCCGCAACGGCTTGGGGCCCTGCAGGGGAGTTCTTTGCCATTCCTGTTGGAGTCATCTGTGGTGTTGCGCTGGGCCTTGTGAATGGCTTTGGTGTAGCGTATATGCGCATTCCGTCCATGATTGTTACGTTGGCCGTGAACGCCGTGGCGCAAGGTTTGATGGTGGTGCATACCGGGGGCTTTGCGCCGCAAGATGCTTCTTCAAAGGCGATGCGTTTTATAGCAACCGGTCACTCGGTCTTTGGCATTCCCAATGCACTGTGGATATGGGCCCTGGTTGGCGGCATTACGGTATTCGTCCTGTCTCGCACAACATTTGGTCGCTCCATTTATGCCATTGGGAATAGCGAACGTGCCACCTACCTGTCGGGAGTGCGAACGCGGTTTGTAATACTGACCGCCTTCGCCATTTCTGGAGGTCTCTCGGCCTTCGGCGGGGTGCTACTGGCAGGCTATGCCAGCAAGGCAGCGCAGTCTATGGGCGATGCCTATTTGTTGCCGGCTATCGCCGCAGTCGTGTTGGGGGGGACCTCTATCCTTGGTGGACGCGGGAAATATTTGGGCACAGTCGCTGGCGTCATCCTTATTACCTTATTGCAATCCATTTTGTCGGTAATGCAAATCGAGGAATATGCGCGGCACGTCATTTATGGTGCGGTCATTGTTTTGATGCTTTTACTCTACGGGCGCGAGTATCAGGTTAGATAGGAGGAGGTGTATTGGCGGAATGCAGAATCTCCACTGGCACCTTCGTAAAGTTCATACAAAAAGGCATTTGGGTTAAGAAGGCGCGCGCCCATTTCTTTCATGCAAAGCCCATACTGAGTTTGCGCTTTGCCCGCACGCAGTTTGGACGGCACTTGCTAGCCTGTCCCGGCGCGTGCCTGATCAATCGCCATCACCAGTAGTGCCGTGGCCACCATGGCCGTGATGGTTCTCACGTGGTTCCATTTCGACCACTTGGCCACGTAGAAAGCCCAGAACCGGGTCATCTCTTCAGACGCCGGGTGGATTTGGGCCAGCCGGTTGTTCAGCGGAATGTGAACCAAAACGGTTACAGCAAACGTGCCCACCAGACAAAGCGCGGCCCCGGCCAGTTGCAACTCAACGCCGGGTTCAGAGAGCCGGAACACCGCGGTGATCGCCAGGATGGCGGCAGCCAGGTTGGTGCCAAAAAAAAGCACAAAAAAGATGGGGTTCTGGATGAATGCCGAGATGGACTGCATGGTGCGAACACCGCTTTCCGTGGGCTGATGCAACAGGGCCTTCATCACAAAGTTGGAGAACGCGAAAAACAGGCCCGCCATGAGGCCGCAGCCGACCGCCGCGAAAACGGCGATGATGAGAATCTGCTGTGGTGACAGGTACATGGTTTCACTCCCTACCGCGGCTTGTATGCAAGTTTTTTTGCCCTGAATAGTCCTTGCCAGTTTACGATGCCACCAGCCATACGGCAATTTTTGGAGCTTGCACGTGAGCGATTCATTACATTCCCGGCAAACTGAGCCGCCACCCGACTGGAAGACCGCGGGCGTGTGCGTCATCCCGGCCAATCAACTGGATGGCAACGTGCCGTCCACGCCTGGCATGGACCGCAAAGCCGCAATCAATTTTGCCCGGGTGGGCGCGCAAAAGCTGTGGGCGGGCACGGTGACCATTCATGCCAACGCCAAGACGGGCGCCCACCACCACGGGCCGCTGGAGAGCGTGATTTACGTGGTGCGCGGGCCGCGCGCGCATGCGCTGGGGTGAGAAGCTCGAGTTCACCGCCGAGGCCGGGCCGGGCGATTTCATCTACGTGCCGCCGTTTGTGCCGCATCAGGAAATCAACGCCAGCCCCACGGAAACGCTGGAGTGTGTGCTGTGCCGCAGCGACGGCCAGGCCGTGGCGATCAACCTGGACATTGAGCCGGTGGAAAAGCCCGAGCAGGTGCTGTGGGTGGACCCGACGCATCCGACGGGTGGGGTAGCAGCAAGCAGTTAATAACTGTATATTTAACCAGTTATTAACTGAGGCCATTGACTGGCAAGCCTTATGGCCGGGGTCGATGGCACCCGCATGTAATGGAACCCGCCGCGCTGACGCTCGAATACGCCGAACTGCACTGCCTCACCAACTTCAGCTTCCAGCGCGGTGCCTCGCACGCAGAAGAGCTGGTAGCACGCGCGCATGCACTGGGCTACACGGCGCTCGCTATCACGGACGAATGCTCGGTGGCCGGGGTGGTGCGCGCGCATGTGGCGGCGAAAAAGTGGGGCTTGAAATTGCTGTCGGGGGCCGAGTTTGCGGTGCAGGAGGGCTTCAAGTTTGTAGCGCTGGCGCATGACCTTACCGGCTGGGGCAATCTATGCGAGTTCATCTCCGCCGTGCGGGGCAGGGCTGCCAAGGGCACGAACTGTGTATCTTGGCATGACGGTGATCTGGCTTCGTTACAGGGTTGCGAGATCTTGCTGGTGTTGCCATCCGCTATCAAAATAGAAGCTGCTTGCGCAATAGCCACAAGGGCCAAGGCCCTTTTTGGTACTTATATCTGGCTGGTTGTGGAATTGCAGCTGGGGTTGGACGATGACGTGGTGCTGCACCGCTTGCAGAAGGTGTCAACACTCACTGGCGTGCCGCTGGTGGCCGCAGGCAATGTGCACATGCATGTGCGCTCGCGCAAGCCGTTGCAGGACGTGATCACCGCCGTGCGGCTGGGAAAATCGGTCGCTGAATGCGGGTTTGAGTTGCAGGCCAATGCCGAAGCGCACCTGCGTTCGCGCGAGCGGCTCGCAGCCATTTACCCGCCCGATCTATTGGCCAACACGCTGACAGTGGCCGCGCGCTGCACGTTCAATCTGGACGAACTGCGTTACCAGTACCCGGTGGAAACCGTCTTGCCCGGCATGAGCCCCGCACAGACGCTACGGCATTTCACCTATGAAGGCGCACTGGGGCGCTACCCGGATGGCATGCCCGGGGAAGTGCGGCAGCAGGTGGAACACGAGCTGGCGCTGATTGCCGAGCTGAAGTACGAGATGTACTTTTTAACCGTGCATGACATCGTGCGCTTCGCCCGCAGCATTCACATCCTGTGCCAGGGCCGTGGCTCGGCGGCGAACTCGGCCGTGTGTTACTGCCTGGGTATCACCGAGGTGAATCCGCTGGATGGCAACCTGCTGTTTGCGCGCTTCATCAGTCGCGAGCGCAACGAGCCGCCCGACATTGATGTGGACTTTGAACACGACCGGCGCGAAGAAGTCATCCAGTACATCTATGAGAAATATGGGCGTGATCGCGCGGCCATTGCTGCCACCGTGGTCACCTACCGGCCCCGCAGCGCCATCCGCGATGTGGGCAAGGCGCTGGGTGTGGACGACGCGCTGATCGACCGCCTTGCCAAGGAGCACTTCTGGTTTGATGGCGAGGATGCCATGGCCGACCACCTGGTGCGCGTGGGGCTGGACCTGGACGATGCGCACATTCACCAGTGGCTGGCGTTCACCAAACAGTTGCTGGGATTTCCGCGCCACCTGAGCCAGCATGTGGGCGGCTTTGTGCTGACGCAGGGCAAGCTCACGCGGCTGGTGCCGGTTGAAAACGCAGCCATGGTGGACAGGTCAATCATCCAGTGGGACAAGGACGATCTGGACGCGATGGGCCTGCTCAAGGTCGATGTGCTGGCCTTGGGCATGCTCAGCGCCATTCGCCGCTGCCTTGATCTGGTGGGCCAATGCGGTGGCCCGAAGCGTATGCAGGACGTCCCCAGGGAAGATGAAGCTACCTACGACATGATCTGCGCCGCCGACACGGTGGGTGTGTTCCAGATCGAAAGCCGGGCGCAGATGAGCATGTTGCCGCGCCTCAAACCCCGAAAGTTTTACGACCTGGTGGTGGAAGTCGCCATCGTACGCCCGGGCCCGATCCAGGGTGGCATGGTGCACCCTTACCTCAAGGCCCGTCAGGACCCGGACAACGTGAAGTACCCGAGCCAAGCGCTGAAAGAGGCGTTGAGCCGCACCCTGGGCATCCCGATTTTTCAGGAACAGGTGATGCAGATCGCCATTCTGGCTGCTGACTTTTCACCGGGCGAGGCAGACGAGCTGCGCCGCTCCATGGCCGCGTGGAAGCGCTCAGGCGGCGTGCACAAGTTTCATGACCGGCTGGTAAATCAGATGGTCAAAAACGGCTACGAAGAAGCATTTTCCGAGGCCATCTTCAAGCAGATGCTGGGCTTTGGCGAATACGGCTTCCCCGAGAGCCACGCCGCCAGCTTTGCGCAACTGGCCTACGTGAGCAGTTGGCTCAAATGCCATCACCCGGCTTGTTTTTTGACAGCGCTGCTCAACTCGCAGCCCATGGGTTTTTATCCGCCCGCGCAATTGGTGTACGACGCCAAACGCCACGGTGTGGAAGTGCTTTCTGTGGATGTGATGGTGAGTGGGTGGGATTGCACGCTGGAAGGTCAGGCGGTGCGTCTGGGGCTGTGCCTCGTCTCCGGTCTGAACAAACCCGCCGCAGGGCGCATCGTCACGGCGCGCAGCGAAGCCCTCTTTACCAGCACCGAAGACCTTGCTTTGCGCGCCGCACTCAACCCGGACGAACTCAAGGCGCTTGCCGCTGCCGACGCACTGACAGCTCTGTCCGGCCATCGACGTCAACAGGTGTGGGACGCTGCGGCCCTTCAAACGGCGCCCCACTTGCTCGAAAGTGTGCCCATCGACGAAGTGCCCCTGCTGTTGAATGCCGCCAGCGAAGGCGAAGAAGTGGTCTTCGATTACGCGTCAGTTGGCCTCACATTACGCCGTCATCCATTACAGATACTGCGTGAGCAGCTATCAAAAATGAAGCTGCTCACCGCCGTGCAGATGCGTGACCTGCCGCATGGGCGGCTGGTTCGTGCCTGTGGCATCGTCACCGCGCGCCAGCAGCCGCCCACCGCCAAGGGTGTCGTATTCATCACGCTGGAAGATGAGACCGGCACCATGAATGTGATCGTGTGGAGGCGCCAGCGCGAAAAGCAGCGCGAACAGGTGCTGAAGTCGCGCCTGCTCGCGGTTTACGGGGTGTGGCAGCGCAATACGGAAGATGCGGCGATCCCTGCCGAGAAACATCAGGGTGAAGTCCGCCATCTTATCGCGCATCATCTGATTGACCTTACCCATCTGCTGGGTGAACTCGCGACACAAAGCCGCGAGTTTCATTGAAAAGCCAAGTCTTGGCTCAGTCGTTTGACCTATTTCGAGGTATTGGTTTTTTTCAGTTTCACAGGCTTTTGAGCGAACCCAGAGCGCGCTTTTGGATGCATGCAGTTCCCAATAAGACAATTGCGTTAACCCAATCAGGCAAGCGGCAAACAAAAGGTTTCGATAGGACATAGTCAGCCTCCTTTTGAATTATCTACAAAAAAAGTAATCCCGCTTTTGGCGGGATTACTTCACTGAGCACGTGGGCATTGATCGCGAGGGGTCAAGCGCGATCAAGTTGATAGATACTGGTTATTTGGAGCGACGACGGTGGATGGTTAGTTTACCGCAGCCTGAACTTTGGCGCGCGATGGGTGATGGATAGCCTGGAACGCATGCTTTCAAATCGTTGAGCGCGCTGGCGCTCGACACACCAGAGCCGATTGCTTCGATTGAAAGTGCATCGATACCTGCAACAGCTGCTGCCGCCGCCGCCGTTACAGCAGCTGCCTGGCTATTCGGGAAACCGTCTGTAGCTAGTGTTGACTTGGTGCCTGCCACCCCCCGCCCCCCGCCCCCCCCCCCCCCCCCCCCCCCCCGGGGGCGGCGGGCGCCTGGCCGCGGTGCAACTGCGCTGTAGGACGCCGATTTCGATGGTCCGTCGACTGGCGCCAGCGAGTGCAGCGTTAAGTCCCTGCGCAACAAGTTGTAATTGAAGAGAAACGCTACCGGACGCGTCCAGACCGCTGCTAACCGGAACTGCCCACGCACCAAGGGACGTCAGCGCGAGTGCCGCGCCTGCAAGTAGTGAGGCAACGCCTCGACGTAATATACCCATTTGAATCACCTCTTTGCTAGTTGATTGGATGAACCCCAAGTAAAAACAGCATAGTTCGTGCCAGCATCGCCAACTTCTAAAATTGCTATTTGTTGTCGCCTTACGCTAAATGGGCGGTTAAAAGTGATCATCCGTGATGCTTTTCACGGTGACTGTAAACTGACAGACAACAACGCGCCAAAAAAGGAGGCCGAAGCCCTTTCAATCAAATCAAGGCCCGTCAGCTTGCAGCCCGCGCCGGCCAGAGCCATAAAGCGGACCCTGGGGGGAAGGAACCAGCCTGGATAAACACACCTGAATCCAAGATGCTGTCGCCTATATCCGTGAGACGAATTCAAATGGTTGATGCCTGCGAGCAATTGGCCGCTGTCAAGACGGTAGTGAGGCCGTCGTACTGAATGTCCAGGTTTTGATTAGCACAGCCGGTAGACCCGCCAGAAGAGTTGTTCTTGTAATAAGCCGAGTTAGACCCGCAGTTGACGTTGTTGATCGACACAACGCCGCCGGCACCTGGCAACAAAGCAATGTTGATGCCATTCAAGCAGAACAGCAATGCAGTAACGTACTCGTTGTACTCCCGTGCAACATTTTAAAAAGACGAACCGTGTAAACGATCGTCAGCGCCGCCACCGCAACCAGTGGTTGGACCTGCAACGCAGCCTGTTGTGCCTGTGGCAGTGCCCCTCAAAACCAACAGACCCGCACCACATGAGTGCCTGCTGTGGGCATTGGTCAGCGAGCATTGCTGATGGTCATGCCCTGCCCCATCGCTTGCCAATGCGGTAGCGCTGGACTAGTGGTGACGACATGGCTGGCGGAGCCGCTATCGCCAAGCGAGCGCTGCGGCAAAGGTGTTTGTCATGGCTGGTTACCCTGTACAAAGTTTCGTGAAGTATGCATGTCATTAAGCATCTACCCGCGTAACCGCAATTGAATTTGTGAGTTTATTCCCGTCTACCAAATCCATGAGCTGTAAAATTCATCGACATAGATTTGAAGTCCGGACTTGGCCGTACGCAGTCCATGGCCCACTGAACACCTTTAAATACAAATATTGTGGAGATGAAAGACCTATTGGGCCAGGAATGGATTGCCCTGCACAACAACCATGAGCGGTATGAAGCAGGTGGCTTGCTCATCAAACTGGTTGGCCTTACGTTTGCTGCCTTCGGCGTTGCGTTGGGCCTGAATACAGCCTTTGTCATCTTGCTTTTGCTTGTGATATGGGTGCAGGAAGGCATTTGCCGTACATTTCAGGCCCGGATTGGGCAGCGGATACTGCGGGTGGAAGAATTGATCGTGCGAGCTGGAGCGATTGACGGGTTGTCTTCACGAGCCGCAGGCTCCAATATGCCATTTCAATTGCACTCCGAGTGGCTCGCTGGCCGCAAGGGTGTCTTGGGTCTATTGGCTGAATATGGGGTCAACGCCTGCAAGCCAACGGTTGCTTATCCCTATGCGCTGCTGGTTGTGGTGGTGATGGTCAATGGCTGGTTGGCCTGAGTTGGGCGAAAAAAAAGCCTGCGCAAAAGCATAGGCTCTTTTTTTGTCTCTGCGCCCACGATCTGGCTAAGCAGTATTTCGCCTCCGCACCACAGCCAAGGCGAATATAGCCAGCCCGAACAAGGCGATTCCGCTGGGCTCTGGCACGGCGGCAACGAGCATTGCACCTGCGAGGATTTGGTGGCCGGCGGCAGTCGGGTGAATGCCGTCCCAGAACAAGGCCGTAGCAGGATCGCAGTTGTTGATTGCTGCACCGCAAGCATCTGTCACGTTGGTCAGGTTGTATGCCCACGGGTTGGCAAAGATATTGCCGATCTGCCCGTAAAGATCAAAAATCTTGACGTCGATTTCATCGGCCAGTTCCAAGCCAAGTTGTGCGTTCATCGTTTGGGCAAGAAATGCACCTACACCCTGGCCGCCGGTGGCGCCAGCAAAGGGCGTGAGGCCGAGGTTGGGTGCGTTCCAGACAATGATATTTTTTGCGCCTGCCGCTTGTAAAGCGTCGACCATCTTGCCAATATCGGTGGCGAAATTGAAGGCATTTGCGGCAATGATGGCTAACTGTTGCGCTTGGCTCAGGCCGGGTTGGGCCAGTGCCGCCGCGGCGGCTCTTGCATTGTTGCCACCGCCAGCAACAACATATAGAGCCCCACTATCGGCAGGACCGCTGAGTCCCCCAAGGAATTGACCTACCTGAGTCGTCAAACTGTAGGGAAAACCACCGGTTTGAAGTGGGCCGTCTATGCTCGTCTGTGCTCCACCAAAGGCATAGTTGGTGCCGCCCGCAAGCGATGGCAACACATTCAGGCCGAGAGCTGATGCAAAACTCGACACCCAAGTAGGTCCGTTGCTGTAGGTGCCGAATGAGTTGGTACCGCGATCATATGTATACGAAGGGATATACGTGTTGCCGGACACGCTCTGTGTCGGGTCGTACGCACCGGCCAAGTAATTGTTCCCGCTGTCCGAGAGGCTGTCGCCAAACACAAAAAGGTTGCTGTAAGGACCGGCAAGGGCACCCAGCGGCAAGCACACAGCCAAAGGTAACAGCAGGGAACGAAGGCGTTTGAATATCATCTTGTCTCTCGATTAGTTGTTGGAATAGATGGCCGAACGTCTCATAACGCAACGACAGCCAAAGACAAGCAAATAATGAGCCCGGAGAAAAAACTCATTTCGAATCAATGACTTGGGCTTATTCGGGGGCTGTGGCCAGTATTTGATAGGCGGGAGTGTCAATTTCTCCGACACCCAGACTGGCCGCCCCTATTCCAGACTGTCCATCAACCTGATTTATGGCTTCGGATACCTCGCCCGCCGCTCCAGATCATCCAGATCAATGTGGTTGCGCATGTACTGCTGGCTGGCGTCCACAAACGGCTGATGGTCCCAGCTGGTGAGTTTGCCCTTAGTCAGCGCGCCGTCCACAAAGCGGCGACGGCGCTGACTGGCTATGACCTGCGCGTGCAGGGCGGGGATATCCCATCGCCTGCCGGTCTCTTCCATGAAGCTGGCCATCAGATCCTTGTGGTCGGATGAGGTGGCGAGGTTGTTGAGCTCATCCGGGTCGCTCTTCACGTTGAACAGCAGGCTCGGGTCCTGTTTTGAATAGATGAATTTAAAGTCACCACGGCGGATCATGAACAGCGGGGTGTTGGTGCCCTCAGCCATGTATTCGCCAATGACTTCATCGTGCCCCTTGTTGCCGTGCAGATGGGGAACGAGCGAGCGGCCGTCCAGCGGCAGCGAAGCATCCAGACTGCCGCCGGCCAGCTCAACAAACGTCGGCAGCAGGTCAATAGTGGACACGCTGGCTGCGACCTTGCGCGCACCAAAGCGACCCGGCCCATGGATCACCATCGGCACTCGCGCTGCCATTTCAAACCAGTGCATCTTGTACCAGAGGCCACGCTCGCCCAGCATGTCGCCATGGTCGCCCGAGAACACGATGATGGTGTCGTCACCCAGCCCGCAGTCGTTCAGGGTCTTGACCAGTTTGCCGATGTTCGAATCGATGTAGCTGCAGGCGCCGAAGTAGGCACGACGCGCTTTCTTGACAGCCTCGGGCGGCATCGTTTGCCCCCACAGATCGATCACCTTGAGGATGCGCTGCGATTGGGGGTCCTGTTGATCCTGCGCGATGACATGGCGTGGCATGGGTACGTCATCATCGTTGTAGAGACTCCAGAATTCGTCGGGAATGGTGTAGGGGTCGTGCGGGTGCGTCATCGACACTGTCAGGCAAAACGGTTGCCCGGGCGTGTTGCGCACATGGTCATACAGATACTGGTTCGCGCGAAACACCACTTCGTCATCGAAGTCGAGCTGGTTGGTGCGCACGCAGGGCCCGGCCTGCAAGACAGAGGACATGTTGTGGTACCAGCTCGCACGCACGTCGGGCTCGTCCCAGTTCACGGCCCAGCCGTAGTCGGCCGGGTAGATGTCGCTGGTCAGGCGTTCCTCGTAGCCGTGCAGTTGGTCCGGGCCGCAAAAATGCATCTTGCCCGACAGCGCCGTGCGGTAACCCAGGCGGCGCAGGTAGTGCGCGTAAGTGGGCACATCGGCCGCGAAATCAGCCGCGTTGTCATACGCGCCGATCTTGGAGGGCAACTGGCCGCTGACGAGGCTGAAGCGTGATGGCGCACACAGCGGGCTGTTGCAGTAAGCCGAGTCAAACACCACGCCGCTGCTAGCCAGTGCGCTCAAATGCGGCATTTTGACAGGCGAGCTGCTGTCATGGAGCGGTAGTAGCGGTGCGGCCATCTGGTCGGCCATGATGAACAGGATGTTGGGACGTTTGGTTGCCATGAAAACTCCTGAACTATAGGATCAGGTGATGTGAAGGTGACCCTGAACCGTAATCATCGCTGTTATCTGTCGGGTGGTAAACGATGGCTGCAGGCATGTCTTGGATAATCAGTGCTTATGCCAATCATCAATCCACCGCTCGATTTATTGCGCGCTTTTGAAGCCTGTGGACGCCTGCTCAGTTTCACGGCGGCGGCTGATGAGTTGGGCACCACCCAGCCAGCGGTCAGCCAGCAGATGAAGCGGCTGGAAATGGAGCTTGCCACCCGGCTGTTTGACCGGGTGTACCGTGGCATTGAATTGACGGCGCAAGGGCAGCTGTTGCTGGCGCATGTGCAGCGGGGGCTCGAATTCCTCGATACAGGGGTTCGGCTGGTGCGCGCACAAACACCAAGCGACGTGCTTCAGGTGGCGACAGATTTCGCCTTTGCGGCATACTGGCTTATGCCACGGCTGGCCCGGTTTCATCAGCGCCACCCTCAGGTGGATGTGAGCCTGATCACCAGCAACCGCAGCATTGGCGAAGTACCCGCCGATGTAGATGTGGCGATCACGTTTGGCGACGGACAGGTCAAACACGGCGAATCGCATCTGCTTTTTTACGAAGAGGTGTTTCCGGTTTGCAGTCCTGAATTGCTCGCGGGGCGCCCACCACCAACGCGAAATAACCTCGCCAGTTTGCCGCTGCTGCAGCTCAGGACAGGCCCCGGCCATCGCTGGTTCGACTGGAGCGGTCTGTTCCAGTCATTGGGCATTTCGCAACCACCAACATTTGCGCCGCTGACCTTTGACAACTACACCCTCCTGATTCAGGCCGCCATTGCGGGGCAGGGCGTCGCCATTGGCTGGCGACACCTGGTGGATGACTTACTGGATCAGGGGGTGCTTTGTCGCCTGATGGACGACCGTGTGGTCTCCCGCTACGGCTACCACCTGATCCTGCCGGGGCGCAAGCGGCGCGTGCGGCTGGTTCAGGCGTTTGCCAGCTGGCTGCAGGCCGAACTGGCGGAAGGAAATCAAAGCCCGGCGGCGGCCCTGAGGAAGTGAGCCTTGTCGGTGCGCTCCCAGGTGAACTCGGGTTCTTCGCGACCGAAGTGACCGTAAGCTGCCGTCTTTTCATAGATCGGACGCAGCAGGTCGAGCATCATGATGATGCCTTTTGGACGCAAATCGAAGTGTTCACTCACCAGCTCAGCGATTTTGTCGTCAGGGATCACGCCTGTGCCTTCGGTGTAGACCGTGACGTTCATGGGCTTGGCCACACCAATGGCGTAAGCCACCTGAATCTGGCATTGCTTGGCTAGACCAGCAGCCACAATATTCTTGGCGACGTAGCGCGCAGCATAGGCGGCTGAGCGGTCCACTTTGGATGGATCTTTGCCGGAGAACGCACCACCGCCGTGCGGGCAGGCGCCGCCATAGGTGTCCACAATGATCTTGCGCCCAGTCAGGCCGCAATCCCCCTGAGGGCCACCAATGACGAAACGGCCCGTGGGGTTAATCAAGTAACGCGTGTTTTGCAGCCACTCCTTGGGCAACACAGGCTTGATAATTTCTTCGATGATGGCTTCGGTGAAGCTGGCCTTCATCTTGTGCTGTGTTTCAGACTGGTCCGGGCTGTGCTGCGTGGACAACACCACCGTGTCAATGCTGTGAGGTTTGCCGTCGACATAGCGCATGGTCACCTGGCTCTTGGCATCAGGACGCAAAAAGGGCAGACGACCATCCTTGCGCAGTTGCGCCTGGCGCTCAACCAGACGGTGTGCGTAGTAAATGGGCGCGGGCATCAGCTCAGGTGTTTCGTTGCAGGCATAACCAAACATCAGACCCTGGTCGCCAGCGCCAATGTTCAGGTGGTCGTCAGACGCATGGTCCACGCCCTGGGCGATGTCGTTACTTTGCTTGTCGTAAGCCACCAGTACGGCGCAGCCCTTGTAGTCGATGCCGTATTCGGTGTTGTCGTAGCCGATGCGTTTGATGGTGTCACGAGCGACCTGGATGTAGTCCACATGGGCGTTGGTGGTGATCTCGCCCGCCAGCACCACCAGACCGGTGTTGCACAGCGTCTCGGCGGCTACGCGACTGCGCGGATCCTGCTTGAAGATTGCGTCAAGGATCGCATCAGACACCTGGTCTGCCACTTTGTCAGGGTGGCCTTCAGATACGGATTCGGAAGTGAAAAGAAAGTCGTTCGCCATGTTGGTTAAGCTCCAATTGTTGTTTCAAAGCACACGTTTTGCGTTGCCTTGAGCTTTGGAGCCTTTAGCGAACGCTTTAGCAGATTTATTTTTCAAGCCGTTCATTAAGATACGGACTCACGTCGCCCTGCAAGTAGTTCATAACTCAGCGACGCCTGTATTCTAACAATTCGCATGTCTTTGCTGTTCCGTCTGTTTTCATACCTGCCTTTGTGGTTATTGCATTCCATTGGGTGGGTATTGGGCTGCCTGGCTTATGGTTTGTCGTCCACCTATCGCCAGCGTTTTGCGGAGAATGCTGCATTGGCAGGTTACAGCGTAGCGCAGGTGCGCGGCGCCATCGGGCACGCTGGACGCATGGTGGCGGAGTTGCCCCGGTTGTGGATGGGGGCGCCCATTCATTACGAATGGGATAACGATGCGGCGGTGGACAAGGCTTACGCGGCAGGCCAGGGCATTGTTTTCCTTACGCCTCACATGGGCTGTTTCGAAATATCCGCCCAAAGTGCGGCCGAGCGCTACAACGAACGGTATGGTCCGATGACGGTGCTGTACCGCCCGGCCCGGCAGCCCTGGCTGGCAAAAGTCATGGCGTCTGCCCGCAACCGCCCGGGTCTGGAAACCGCACCGACCAATCTGGCTGGCGTGCGCCAGATGATCCGTGCGCTACGCAATGGCCGGGCCGTGGGCTTGCTGCCAGACCAGGTTCCACCGGAAGGCATGGGGCAGTGGGCGCCGGTTTTTGGTCGCAAGGCCTACACGATGACGCTGGCGGCCAGGCTGGTTCAGCAGACTGGTGCCAAGGTGCTCGTGGCATGGGCCGAACGACTGTCGTGGGGAAGGGGGTTTTGCATTCACGTTCGGGAACTGATGCAGCCACTGTCATCCGACCTGGACATCGCAGTGCTTCAGATCAATCAGGTCATGGAACAATTGATTCGCGAATGTCCGCAACAATATTTGTGGGGTTATGCCCGCTACAAGCAGCCCAGGCAGGAAAAGTGAAAGCGAACCCCGTTTCATGTTGAGCCGTATCGGAATCGTTGTCATGCGCCTGCTGGGGCAACTGCCGTTGCCTTGGGTGCGCGCGCTGGGCTGGGTGCTGGGCTGGGCGCTTTTTGGGCTGGCGGCTGCTCGCAGGCATGTCGTGCGGGTGAACCTGCAGTTGTGTTATCCGGAACGCTCGTCCAGTCAAATCCGCGCTCTGACTATCCGGACATTCATCTATTTTGCGCAGGCATGGCTGGACCGCGGATGGCTGTGGCATGGGCCGCCGCAAACCGTTCAGAAACGGCTGCGCATCACTGGTGCAAAAAACGAACTGGAAGGTCAGCAGCCGACCGTGATTTTTTCCCCGCATTTTGTCGGTCTGGATGCTGGCTGGACGGCGCTGACGCAACAAATTCCGCGCGAATTCACCACCATTTACTCCAGCCAGTCTGACAAAGTTCTGGATGCCTGGATTCTGGCTGGACGTCGGCGTTTCGGTCAGTCCAAACTATTTGGCCGTGCTGACGGGGCCAAAAAAATCGTTTCTGCCCTGCGCCGTGGAGCGCCTTTGTACTTGTTGCCAGACATGAACTTCAGTCTGGAAGAGTCGATTTTTGTGCCGTTTTACGGTGTGTTGACTTCGACATTGCCTTCACTGTCCCGTTTCGCCAAGCTGGGTGGTGCCAAAGTGGTACCGGTGGTGACCTGCATGACGGACCGGGGTTATGACGTGCGCATTCTGGCTGCCTGGCAGCGATATCCGACGAATGACCTGGAAGCGGATGCTGCCTACATGAACGAATGCCTGCAAGACTACATCGACGAAATGCCTGCCCAGTACTACTGGGTGCACAAGCGTTTCAAGTTAAGGCCTGGAGGCGCGCCTTCGGTTTACGCTGAAATGGATGGAAAATAGCGCTTAGTTATATGCAATATTAGGCTAAAACCCTCGTATTATATGCGTGAGTCGCTACTAAATTAATAGCATTTTCGACTGCTTGCGCTGACCTGCTTTACTACGACTCGAAGTCTCAAGGCGCTGCGGCAACGGCAGTCGAATCAACCGGGTGCGCCCACTTCCACAGCAACTCGGCCACGTCATCAATACCGATTCGCTTGGTGGCCGAAAACAACCGCACCTCACCACCGCCTGCTTGAAGGTTCATGATGGACAGTGCTTTGGTCTGCTCCGTTTTGTTGAGCTTGTCAGCTTTGGTCAAAACAACCAGAAACTTCAATCCTTCCGCAACGCGGGGACGAATCACGTCCAGCAGGATTTCATCCAGCTCGGTCAGGCCGTGGCGTGGATCGCACAGCAGCACGATGCCTTTGAGGTTTTCCCGGGTCACCAGGTAATTGGCCATCACCTGTTGCCAGCGAATCTTGTCCTGTTTGGGCACGGCCGCGTAGCCGTAGCCCGGCAAATCGGCAAGCACGGCGTCGGTAATGCCTTGTTTGCCTAATGAGAACAGGTTGATGTGCTGGGTTCGCCCTGGCTTTTTGGACGCAAAAGCCAGCTGTTTCTGCTGGGTCAGGGTGTTGATGCAGGTGGATTTGCCGGCGTTGGACCGGCCTACAAACGCGATTTCGGGCACGTCCAGCGCCGGCAAAAAGTGCAGTTGTGGGGCTGTGGTCAGGAATTTGGCGGTGTGTAACCAACCCAGTGCGATGGTGGCCGCGGTCTTCGCGTCCGTGCCGGTTTTGGTGCTTGCAGCCGGCGGCTTGAGGTTGGTAGTCATTGTTTTAAAGGGGAAACCCGAGGGCGCATTGTAGAATCATGCTGTTTTGCCCCGCCAATATCTTTCGCCACGCTACTTGACACGTTCTATCCCATGAAGTTGATTGCTCACCTGTTGATGGTTGCCTCTCTGGCCGTATCCACCGTTTCTGCGTTCGCACAGGAAGCCAAACCAGCTGCTGAAGCAGCTTCGGCTCCAGCGCATGCCAAAGCAGCGCCTGCAAAAATGGTGAAGCCTGATCTGGCCAAAGGCGAAGCCAGCTTTACGGCTGTGTGCGCGGCTTGCCACGCTGCGGATGGCAATTCCGGTACCCCTGCCAACCCCAAGCTGGCACAGCAGCACCCCGAATACCTGGTGAAGCAACTGCAGGAATTCAAGTCCGGCAAACGCGCCAATGCGATCATGAGCGGTTTTGCAGCAACACTGTCTGACGACGACATGCGCAACATTTCGTACTGGGTGGCTACTAAAAAGAACAAGCCTGGTTTTGCCAAAGACAAGGAACTCGTCACCTTGGGCGAACGCATTTATCGCGGCGGTATCGCCGATCGTCAGATTGCCGCCTGTGCTGGTTGCCATAGCCCCAATGGTGCAGGCATTCCGGCCCAGTACCCGCGTCTGGGTGGCCAGCATGCTGAATACGTAACGGCGCAACTGAACGGTTTTCGCGACGGTTCGCGCAAGAACAGCGTCCAGATGACCCAGGTTGCCGCCAAGATGAATGATCGCGAGATCAAAGCTGTGGCTGACTACATCGCCGGCCTGCGCTGATTTTTATTTGCCGAGGCACCGATGATTGGTTGAACTAATTTTCGGGAAAATACCCCAAGGAGGGGCGGGTATCGTCAGATAGTCCCGCCCTTTTTGTTTGAGTTCGTGACAATTCACCCATGACCGTTTCCACCGAAGGTATTGAGCTCAAGACGCGATCTCCCGCAATGCGCGCTGCGGTGGAGTTGCTCTCAAGCATGCGGTTCTCGATCTCGCTGCTGACCGTGATCTGTATCGCATCAGTGATTGGCACAGTCCTCAAGCAGCACGAGCCAATCAACAACTATGTCAACCAGTTCGGACCCTTCTGGACCGAAGTATTTGGCCGGGTGAGCCTGTATTCGGTCTATAGCGCCTGGTGGTTCCTGCTCATTCTCGCTTTTTTGGTTATCAGTACGTCACTTTGTATTGCGCGCAACACCCCCAAGATCCTCGTGGACCTGAAGGCCTATAAGGAAAATATCCGCGAACAAAGCCTGAAGGCTTTTGGACACCGGGCTGAAGCCACACTTGTGGATGCACCAGAAGCGGCTGCACGTCGGTTGGGTGCCATGCTGGTGGGGGGCGGCTGGAAAGTCAAACTGCAGCAGCGGGACACGCCTTCGGGCGGTGGCTGGATGGTGGCCGCCAAAGCAGGCGCAGCCAACAAACTGGGCTACATCGCTGCGCACAGTGCCATTGTTCTGGTGTGCCTGGGTGGTTTGCTCGATGGGGATCTCATCGTGCGCGCGCAAATGCTGTTTAACGGGAAGACGCCCTATACCGGTGGTGGCATGATTGCCGACGTGAAGCAGGAACACCGCCTGAGTGAGCGCAACCCGACCTTTCGCGGCAATCTGCTGGTGGCTGAAGGCACGCAGTCCAGCACGGCGATCTTGAACCAGTCCGACGGTATCCTGCTGCAGGAGTTGCCGTTTGCCATTGAACTCAAGAAGTTCATTGTCGAGTTTTACTCCACCGGTATGCCCAAGCTTTTTGCCAGTGACATCATCATCCACGACAAGGAAACCGGTGAAAAAATCCCGGCCCGTGTTGAGGTCAATCACCCGGCAAGTTATAAGGGTGTCGAAATCTACCAGTCGAGTTTTGACGACGGTGGTTCAACCATTCGCATGAAGGCCATTCCCATGAATGCGGCCACCAAGCCATTCGAACTTGAAGGCGTGGTGGGCGGCTCATCACAGCTTACACGGGGAGCCGGTGACACGGGCGACAAGCTGACCGTGGAATACACTGGTTTGCGGGTCATCAACGTTGAAAATTTCTCGGGGGCTGATGCGGGTGGCAATGGTGTGGATGTGCGCAAGGTGGATCTGCGCGAATCGATTCAATCCCGCATGGGTGCGGCCAACAAGACCGCCACAAAAAAAGAGCTTCGCAATGTCGGTCCCAGCGTGACGTACAAACTGCGTGATGCAGCAGGTCAGGCGAGAGAGTTTCACAATTACATGCTGCCAGTGGACACGGGTGATGGAATTCCTGTCTTCCTGCTGGGTCTGCGCGATACGCCGGCTGAGCGGTTTCGCTACCTGCGGGTGCCGGCAGACGAACAAGGCTCCATGGATGAGTTTGTCAGGCTGAGAGCTGCTTTGGCGGATCCGGCGACCCGCAAGCGGGCTATTGAGCGGTATTCGGCAAAAGCGATTGATCAATCCAAGCCGGAGTTGGCCCAGCAACTGGCAGCTTCTGCTACGCGGGCATTGGGTTTATTTGCTGGCGACGAGGCCGGCAAGGATGGCAAACCCACGGCCGGCCTTCAGGCCGTCGCCGACTTCATCGAAGCCAATGTGCCGGAGGCCGAACGGGCCAAAGCTGGTGAAGTGCTGGTTCGCATTCTGAATGGCACCCTGTTTGAGCTGCTCCAGACCGCACGCGAACAGGTTGGGCTGAAACCCCTTGAGCCCAGTGAGAAAGCACAAGCCTTCATGACGCAGGCTGTGCTGGCCTTGAGTGATGTCAATGCCTATCCCGCGCCGTTGGCTCTTCAGCTCAGCGACTTCACCCAGGTGCAGGCCAGCGTGTTCCAGGTGGCGCGTGCCCCGGGCAAGAATGTGGTCTATCTGGGGTGCCTCTTGCTCATTCTGGGTGTTTTTGCGATGCTGTATGTGCGTGAACGGCGTTTGTGGATATGGTTGGCACCGCAGGCTGAAGGCAATGCCAGCGGATCGCATGGCGGCGGCTCCGTGGCGACCATGGCGCTATCAACCAACCGCAAGACCATGGACGGTGACCGTGAGTTTGAACAACTCAAGCTGAAACTGATTGGTGTGAAGGATTGAAACAATGAATACGATGACCCAAACCCCTTCCGCGACAACGACACTGACGTTGAACGAGAGCTTCATGTCCAGGCGCAACTGGTTCGACTGGGTATTTGCCGTCGTGGTAATTGCCGGTGGCTTGTTCGCATTTTCACGTTATAGCGCTTTCATGGATGTCTATGAGAAAGGCATTCTGCTCGGTGCCATGCCGGCAGTGATCTGGCTGGGCTGGTTCTGGCGCCCGGTGCGGCTGTTGCTGCTGGTGGTTGCAGGTTTTGCGCTAATGGGTATAGCTTCCTATCAGGGTGACCTGGCTCGAGCAGAGACGGTGTTCTGGCTCAAATATTTCCTGTCCAGCCAGTCGGCTATTTTGTGGATGAGCGTGCTGTTTTTTATGGCCACGATTTTTTACGGGATCGGCACGTTTGCGAAAGGTCAGAGCTCCACCATGGAAATGATCGGCTCCCGTATTACCTGGGTGGCGGTGGGCATGGCATTGGTCGGTACGCTGGTGCGTTGGTATGAGGGATACCTGATTGGTTCAGACGTCGGGCATATCCCCGTGAGCAACCTGTACGAAGTATTCGTGCTTTTTTGCTGGATGACGGCTGCGTTTTATCTTTATTTTGAGGAGCGGTATGACACCCGTGCTCTGGGCGCATTTGTCATGCTGATTGTGAGCGCTGCGGTGGGTTTTTTGCTCTGGTATTCCGTGGTGCGCGGGGCACATGAGATTCAGCCACTGGTACCCGCACTCAAGAGCTGGTGGATGAAGCTGCATGTTCCCGCCAACTTCATTGGCTACGGCACCTTTGCGCTGGCCGCCATGGTGGCATTTGCCTACCTGATCAAGCAACAGGAGACAGAGACCCGCTGGCACAAGCTGACGCCGCTGTGGCTTTTGGGCATCGTGCTGTGTTTCCTGCCGCTGGTGTTTCGCAAGAGCTCGTCCGAGGCGGGCGGCTCTTACTGGATCGGTTACCTGGTGGTCTCGGCGGTTATCGTCGGCAGCATCCTGATGGGCCGTAAGCGCATTGCCTCCCGTCTGCCCAGCTTTGAAATTCTGGATGACGTGATGTACAAATCCATCGCGGTGGGCTTTGCTTTCTTCACCATTGCCACGGTGCTGGGTGCTCTTTGGGCGGCCGAGGCCTGGGGTGGTTACTGGAGCTGGGACCCCAAGGAAACCTGGGCATTGATCGTCTGGCTGAATTACGCCGCCTGGCTGCACATGCGGCTCATGAAGGGCCTGCGCGGGACGGTGGCGGCCTGGTGGGCGCTGGGCGGCTTGGCCGTGACGACTTTCGCTTTCCTGGGCGTCAACATGTTCCTCAGCGGCCTGCACAGCTACGGCGAGCTGTAAAGAGCGTTCGTCATGTTGTAAGAACGGCCCCGGTGGCACGACTACCCGGTAATTGAATAGTTTCCGCAGTTTGAAAAGGCCCCAGACATGATCATCAAGACACATCGAGACGGATTCATCCACCCGGTTGCCAGCGACATAACTCCGGCCCGCGTTTATGAGGGCCGGCGCGACATGATCAAGCTGATGGCTACGGGCGTTGCTGGTGCGGCCATGGCTTCGTGGGCGGCTCGGGATGCCCGAGCCCAAGTGGCTCGCCCGGGCAAGTTGGCACCGTTGTCAGGTGCCAAATCGGCCATCGCTGGTGCGGCCACAATGGAAAAAATTACCGATTACAAAGACGCCAGCACGTACAACAATTACTACGAATTTGGCACCGATAAGTCGGACCCGGCCAAAAATGCCCATACGCTGAAAACCACGCCCTGGACGGTGGAAATTGAGGGCTTGGTGAAGAAGCCTGCGAAATACGCGCTGGAAGATTTGCTGAAGCTCAGTGCGCAGGAGGAGCGCATTTACCGCCTGCGATGCGTCGAAGGCTGGTCCATGGTGATTCCCTGGGTGGGCTACTCGTTGTCCGAACTCATCAAAAAGGTCGAGCCGCTGGGCAATGCCAAATTCGTGGAGTTTGTGACGCTGGCCGACCCCAAGACGATGCCCTTTGTCGGTTCGCGGGTGCTGGACTGGCCCTACGTAGAGGGTTTGCGCCTGGATGAAGCGATGAATCCGTTGACGCTGTTGTCCTTTGGCATGTACGGTGAAGTGCTGCCCAATCAGAGCGGTGCGCCGGTGCGACTCGTGGTGCCCTGGAAGTATGGGTTCAAGAGCGGCAAGAGCCTGGTCAAAATTCGGTTCACTGACAAGATGCCTGCTACCGCCTGGAACAAGGCTGCGGCAAACGAATACGGGTTCTATTCCAACGTCAACCCCGATGTGGACCACCCCCGGTGGAGCCAGGCCAGCGAGCGGCGCATTGGTGATGACGGGCTGCTGGCCAAGAAACGCAAGACACTCATCTTCAATGGTTACGAAGCCCAGGTCGGGCAGCTCTATGCCGGCATGGATCTGAAAAAGTTCTACTGATGCCCGTGCTTGCCCTGCCAGCTGTGCGGGTCCGGATGAAATCCCTGCTGCTTCACCCTGCCGCCAAACCGGTTGTTTTCGGCCTCTCCCTGTTGCCGTTTTGCTGGTTGTTGTATGCGGCCATTACGAACAACCTGGGGGCCAATCCAGCCGAAGCATTGATTCGCTCTACCGGCGACTGGACGTTGCGGTTTTTGTGCCTGGTGCTGACGGTGACACCGTTGCGTGTGATCACCGACACGCCAGCGCTGGTGCGATTTCGCCGGATGCTGGGCCTGTTTGTGTATTTTTATGTCGTGATTCACCTGCTGAGCTACAGCTGGTTCGACATGGGGTTTGACGTGCCTGACATCACCAAGGACATCATCAAACGCCCCTTCATTCTGGTTGGATTCTCGGCCTTCCTGCTGCTCACACCTTTGGCGCTGACGTCGTTTAACCGGGCGATCAAGGCCTTGGGTGCGAAACGCTGGCAGACCCTGCACAGGCTGGTCTATGGGGTGGCGGGCCTGGCCATCCTGCACTTTTTCTGGATGCGCGCGGGCAAAAACAACTTTGCCGAGGTGTTTGTCTACGCCGCAATATTGGGAACCCTTTTGGGGTGGCGTTCGGTCCGTTTTATGAGTAAAAAAAGGCCTTAGCCCCCGTGGAATATGCGTAAATAGCTATAATATTAATAGCAATTTACTTCACGAGACGCTCACGCAGCAACTGATCCTGAATCGTCTCACGCTGGCGAATGACATGGGTCTGTGCGCCGTCCACCAGGATTTCGGCCGCGCGACCACGGGAGTTGTAGTTGCTGGCCATGCTCATGCAATAGGCTCCAGCAGACAAAACCGCCAGTACGTCGCCAGGCTGTACGCCCAGCTCCCGGTCGTGGCCAATCCAGTCGCCGCTCTCACAAACCGGGCCGACCACTTCCCAGGTGGTGGGCGTGACGGATCGGGGTGTCACCGGAACAATCTGGTGATACGCCTGGTACATGGCGGGGCGGGGCAGGTCGTTCATGGCGGCGTCGACAATGCAGAAGTTTTTCTGCTCGCCCGGCTTCAGGTACAGCACTTCGGTGAGGCAAACGCCGGCATTGCCAACCAGTGACCTGCCGGGTTCAATCATCAATTGACGCTGCCCGAAACCACGCGCATCCAGCCTGGACAGCAGCCGGGTCCAAAGCTGATCAGCTTGGGGCGGTTGATCGCCGTTGTAGTTGATGCCCAGACCACCGCCAAAGTCGATGTGATGAATGGGGATACCTGCACCTTCAATCACCTCAACCAGATCGAGCATGCGATCCACTGCGTCCAGGTACGGTTCTTCCTGCGTGATCTGCGAACCGATGTGGCAATCGATACCAACAACTTGAAGACCCGCCAAACCCGATGCGCGCTGATAGGTCCCCAGCGTGCGTTCGTGGGCGATGCCGAACTTGCTGCCCTTGAGACCGGTTGAAATATAGGGGTGGGTTTTGGGGTCTACATTGGGGTTCACGCGGATGCTGACGGGCGCACGCTTGCCCATGGACAGGGCTACTTCATTGAGAACCTCCAGTTCGGGCTCACTTTCCACGTTGAAGCAGCCAATACCGACTTCCAGCGCGCGGCGCATTTCAGTACGCGTTTTGCCCACGCCTGAAAAGATGATTTTTGCCGGTGCTGCGCCGGCAGCCAAAACCCGCTCCAGTTCTCCGCCCGAGACGATATCAAAACCACATCCCGCCTGGGCAAAAACCTGTAATACACCCAAGGAGGAGTTGGCCTTCATGGCGTAGCAGATCTGGACGTTGCGCCCCGCAAAGCCGCGTTGATAGGCTGCCAGCGCGGCCAGCATGGACGCCCTGGAGTACACAAACAGTGGCGTTCCGTATTCCCTGGCCAGCTTGCCAAGTTGGACATCATCGACAAACAACTCACCATCCCGATAGGCGACATGGGGTTGGCCGGGCAAATTCTGAAAGGTCATGGGGTCGTCGTTGCTGGAGAGGGGGAAGAAGCACTGGGTGCAGGAGTTGTCGCGAATCTGGTGGTACCCAGCATCAAAGTCTCTGGCAAAGTAGCGCGCTGGGTGCCGGGTGGCGTAGCGGGCATGTAAAGCGCACCCTTTTGGCCACATGCGGCGAGGCTCACCATGCAGACGGCAGGGGCAATGGACGTGAACAGGCGCCGGACTAGAATTTGGTGAATACGCAACATGGCTAAATTGTAATGACCGACCTTGAATTCATGGACCACGCAGAAACCTTGCTCAAGGCAGTTGAGCTGTGCTGTGACCGCATCAATGAAACGACGGACGCTGATATTGATAACCAGCGTGTTGGCGGCATGATCACGCTGGTGTTTTCCAACAAGAGCCAGATCGTGATTAATTTGCAGAAACCCCTGCACGAGGTCTGGCTGGCTGCCAGGTCGGGTGGATATCACTACAAGTTTGATGGTACGAATTGGAAAGACACGAAAGGGCAGGGCGAATTCTTTGCCTGCCTCTCACGTGACGCGAGCGCTCAGGCAGGCCGCGACCTGCTCTTCATGGCCTGATCAGTTCCTGAACAGATCCAGTATGCTTTTCTTCTCGTCAGCAGGTGGGGTAGGCTGACCCGTGCCAGGCACGCCAGTCGAGTCTTCCAGACCCAGACTACTTACACCGGCACCTCTGGCGTATTCATCGTAGTACCACTCGCCACCCGAATTCACCACACCTTCGGGCACGGTGGGCTCCAGCACGGGTACGTCCTTGAGCGCGTGCTGCATGAAACTGATCCAGACCGGCAGACTGAGGCCTCCACCGGTCTCGTTGCTGCCCATTTTGCGGGGCGTGTCGTAGCCAATCCACGTGACGGCAGTCAGGGTGCGATGAAAGCCTGCAAACCAGGCGTCCATGGAATCGTTGGTCGTACCTGTTTTCCCGTAGATGTCTCCCCGTCCGAGCGCGACCTTGGCTCTCGCCGCTGTGCCGGCACGTGTCACTTCCTGCAACAGGCTGGACATGATGAACGCATTGCGTGCGTCGATCACGCGTGTTGCCGGATCCAGCACCGCCGGTTTGTAGTCAACCAGCACTTTCCCTTTTTGTTCTGTGACCTTGCTGATCAGCCAGGGATCGATGTGAAAACCATCGTTGGCAAATACCGAGTAGGCCGTCGCCATCTGCATGGGTGTCACTGAGCCAGCGCCCAGCGCCATGGTCAGGTAGGCGGGGTGCTTGTCTGCCTCGAAACCAAATCGCTGAACCCACTCTTGAGCATATTGGGGCCCTATGGACTGCAATATCCGGATCGAGACCATGTTTTTGGACTTTGCCAGACCAGTACGCATGGTCATCGGGCCGTCAAATTTGCCGTCATAGTTCTTGGGCTCCCACGGTTGCCCGCCCGTTACACCAGCATCAAAAAACAGGGGCGCGTCGTTGATGACGGTCGATGGCGTCAGACCCTTTTCCAGGGACGCGGAATAGATGAATGGCTTAAAACTCGAACCCGGTTGGCGCCATGCCTGGGTCACATGGTTAAACTTGTTCTTCTGGAAATCAAACCCGCCCACCAGTGCCTTGATCGACCCGTCACGGGGGTCCAAAGCCACAAATGCACCTTCAACTTCGGGCAACTGGGTGATTTCCCAAGTGCCTTTGGACGTTTTTGAAACCCGGATCACGGCCCCACGGCGAATCTTGATGTTGGGAGGTGCTTTTTCCGCCAGACCCGATTGAGCTGGCTTCAGACCATCACCCGTGATCTCTACAAGTTCACTGTTCTGCCGTACGGCCTTGATTTTCTTGGCATCCGCTTCGAGAACAATCGCTGACATCACATCGCCGTTGTCGGGGTTCTCATCCAGGGCCTCATCGATGGCATCGTCCAGTTCCTGGGGGTCGTTTGGCAACGAAATGAATTTCTCGGGACCGCGATAAACCTGGCGGCGTTCGAAATCCATGATGCCCCGGCGCAGTGCCTTGTAGGCGACGTCCTGATCGGAAGACTGCAGCGTTGTGTAGACATTGAGGCCCCGCACATAGGTCTCTTCCCCATACTGTGCGTAAATAAGCTGTCTGACCGTCTCAGCTACGTATTCAGCGTGGATCCGGGTGTTTTCAGATCCTGTCTTGACCTTGAGTTCCTGCTTTTTTGCCAGTTCAGCCTGTGCCGCAGTGATGAAGCCGTTTTCTTCCATGCGGTCAAGGATGTGCACCTGGCGGGTGCGTGCACGCTTGGGGTTGCTGATTGGGTTGTAGGCGGACGGCGCCTTGGGTAGGCCAGCCAGCATGGCTGCCTCGGCTATGGTGATGTCCTTGAGCGGTTTGCCAAAGTAGGCATCTGACGCCGCTGCAAACCCGTAAGCCCGATTGCCCAGAAAGATCTGATTCATGTAAATCTCAAGAATCTGGTCTTTCGTCAGCATGTGCTCAAGCTTGAACGTCAGCAGGATCTCATAGATCTTTCTGGTGAAGGTTTTCTCGGATGACAGATAGACATTGCGGGCAACCTGCATCGTGATGGTGGAGGCGCCCTGGCTCTTGGCGTTTTTCAGGTTGGCCAGGCCCGCGCGCATGACGCCCTTGTAATCTACGCCACCATGTTCATAAAAGCGTGCATCCTCGATAGCGAGTACCGCATCGATCATGACTTTGGGGATGTCCTTGAGCGGGGTCAGGCTACGACGTTCTTCACCAAACTCCCCGATGAGCAAGCCATCTGCGGAGAACACCCTTAAAGGCAACTTGGGCCGGTAATCGGACAAGTCGGAGATGTCAGGAAGGTTCGGAAAGGCCACTGAGAGCGCGAGCGCAATCGCCATGAGGACCGAGACAAGACCAGCTGTCGCAAGCCCTGCTGCCCAAAGGCTCAGGCGCAACAGCCAATGCATGGTTTTCGGGCTGGAGTCTCTCTGATCGGGTTTGGGGGGCATAAAAACCTATGTAAGATCGCGTCATCATTATAGAAATGAGGAGTGGCCCTCAGTTAATGCGGATACCGCTGTCATTGTTGACTGACTGGTAGTGCATATCGGATGAACGGTATCCTGGTCACGTACCCGAATTGAAACGTCTGCTTTTGACAACGCTTCTGACCTGCTAATCAGGCAAATGTCTTTGCGGGACAAGGGGCTTACTGATAGCATTCATGTGAAGTCTTAAGTTTCGCCGGTTCTCAATCGGTTTGTTTCAGGGGATAGTCTTGATCTCTTTGGGGTCTTTGTTTAGCCGCCAGCCGGCGCCTATGTTGGGTTTGGATATCAGTTCTTCCAGCGTCAAACTGGTTGAATTGAGTCAAAACAAATCAGGCGCTTTGGTGCTTGAGCGTTGCGCGATGGAGCCCTTGGAGCGGGGCTGGGTGACCGATGGCAACATAGAGAAGTTCGATGAGGTGGCAGAAGCCGTTCGTCGATTGGTCAAGAAAAGTGGCACCAAAGCCAAAAATGTGGCCATGGCGCTGCCGCCTTCTGCGGTAATCACCAAGAAAATCATTCTCCCCGGGGGGCTTAGCGATCAGGAGCTTGAGTCTCAGGTTGAGACCGAGGCTAATCAGTACATACCTTTTCCTTTGGATGAAGTCAGCCTGGATTTTTGCGTGGTCGGCCCCAGTGCTTCCTCAAGCGGCGATCTGGATGTCCTCATCGCGGCTTCTCGGCGGGAAAAGGTCCAGGATATTCAGGGTTTGGCTGAAGCGGCGGGCCTCAAGCCAGTGATTGTGGATGTCGAGTCTTATGCGTCGCGCCTTGCCACCAGTAGATTGATTGAAAATTTGCCCAATCAAGGTGCGGGAGCGATTGTTGCGCTTTTCGAGGTGGGGGCGATGACCACCAGCATGCAGGTTATTCGGGATGATGAAGTTCTGTATGACCGGGATCAGGCGTTTGGCGGGGCGCAACTGACACAATTAATTGTGCGTCAGTATGGATTTTCCCTGGAAGAAGCTGAAAGCAAGAAGCGCAGTGGCGAGTTGCCGGATGACTACGAATCCAGTGTGCTTCGCCCGTTTGTGGATAGCATGGTGCAGGAGATCGGACGAGCACTGCAATTCTTCTTTACCAGTACGCCACACAACAAGGTGGACTACATCATGCTGGCTGGCGGCTCGGCTGCTTTGCCGGGACTCACTGCTGCGGTGACTCATCAAACAACTTTCCCATGCACGCTGGTGGACCCGTTCGAAGGCATGGAAATGGGCGATGGTGTACGCCTCAAGAAGATGACGAGGGAAGCGCCCTCTTATCTGACATCTTGTGGTTTGGCGTTGCGGAGGTTTGTCTAAGTGATATTGATTAACCTGCTCCCGCACCGCGAGGCGGCACGCAAGCGTCGGCGTGATGTATTCAACATTTCCCTCGGAACCTCTGCATTGGTTGGCGGCCTCATCGCCGGAGGCATTTTCCTTTGGTATCAGGCGCAAATCTCGTCGCAACAGGGTAAAAACCAGATGCTGACCAGCGAGATTAAAAAGCTCGAAGTGCAGATCAAGGATATTGCTGCCCTGGAGGCGGAAATCGCTGGCTTGCGCGCTCGTCAGCAGGCGGTGGAAGATTTGCAGGCTGACCGGAATATTCCTGTTCATCTGCTGACCGAGCTGGTAAAGCAGTTGCCTGACGGGGTGTATATCTCCAGTATGAAGCAGGATAACCAGTTGGTGACTTTGGGTGGCGTGGCTCAATCCAATGAACGAGTCTCCGAATTGCTCCGTAATCTGGCGAACAACACGCCTTGGTTCGCCAAACCAGAGCTGATCGAAATTGTTGCAGGCAGTGTTGCGCTGAGCCCGCGTGAGCAGAAGCGTGTGGCGAACTTCACGATCAGGGTTAGATTGATGCGTGCCAGCGAGGCTGAAAAGGCCGCCCAGGCAGCGGCAGGTGGTGCGGTTGCAGTTGTGCCAGTAGCCGCGGCTGCTGCCTCGGCTCCCGTCAAAAAATAGCAGGCACATGTATGGCAAATAATCCTTCTGTTCTCACCGAGTTTCCTGCCCTTCAGGAAAAACTGGCTAGCCAGTTTCGTGGACTGGATACCAAAGACCCGTCTGGTTGGCCAGCGTTGCCTCGTTATCTGCTGTTTGTTGTAGTTGCTGTAGCTATTGTGGTTGCGCTGTGGTTTCTGTGGATTAATTCGTCTGAAGCTGAGCTCGAAACGGAGCGGGCGACGGAAGTCAAATTGAGGGAAGACTACAAAGTCAAGCTGGCTAAGGCGGTCAATCTCGAAGCGCTGAAGAAGCAGCGTGAGCAGGTATTGCAGTATGTGACCCAGCTTGAAAAGCAGTTGCCGAGCAAGGCCGAGATGGACGCATTGCTGTCAGATATCAATCAGGCGGGACTTGGGCGTAGCCTGCAATTCGATTTGTTCAGGCCTGGGCAGGTTGCGGTGAAGGAATATTACGCTGAGTTGCCAATTACCTTGAAGGTGGTCGGCCGCTATCATGACATTGGGTCTTTTGCTTCCGACATTGCGAATTTGTCCCGGATCGTGACGCTGAATAATCTCACGATAACGCCACGGGCGGATGGTAATTTGACAATGGATTCGACTGCCAAAACTTTTCGCTACCTTGATTCTGGCGAAATTGATGCGCAGCGTAAAGCCACCAAGCCAGCGGGAGCCAAAAAATGACCCCCATGCATATTGGTGTTCTGTTAGTCGCAGGTTTTTTGGTCTCCGGTTGCACGGGCGCCGGTGATGAGGATCTGTTGCAATGGATGGCTGAGCAAAAAGCGCAAACCAAGCCCAAAGTTGTACCGATCTCCGAGCCGAAGCAATTCAAGCCGGAGAGTTATACCCAAGTTAGCGCAGTCGAACCGTTCAGCCGAGAAAAGTTGACTCAGGCCTTGAGGCGAGATTCTTCACAGGTGGCTTCGAATGGCGCGTTGGTGGCCCCCGAATTGGCGCGTCGCAAAGAGCCGCTCGAAGCCTTCCCGCTGGATTCCATGGCCCTCGTCGGCAGTCTGGTCCAGGCGGGCAAACCCGTTGCGCTGGTTAAGGTGGACAGCTTGCTCTATCAGGTTCGGCCGGGTAACTATCTTGGGCAAAACTATGGCCGCGTGACCAAAATCAATGAGACGGAGGTGACCTTGCGGGAAATCGTGCAGGACGCCGTAGGTGAATGGATTGAACGCACAGCTACGTTGCAGCTGCAGGAGAAGTCGAAATGAACAACCAAAATGGTATTAAGGGAATGCGCATGTTGCAACAACTGGTGATCGCTGCGGCGATGGTTCTGGCTTCGGTTGCTTCTCATGCACAGACAACCATTGATGCAGTAACTGGCTCGACTTCGGGTGGTACCGAGGTTGTGCGAATAGACCTGTCCCAGCCGCTGACTGCAGTACCTACTGGTTTCTCGATTCAGTCTCCGGCACGAATAGCGCTGGACTTCCCTGGGATATCCAATGGGATGGGTCGTTCGACGATTGACATCAATCAAGGCAACCTGAAATCAGTGAGTGTGGTTCAGGCGGGTGATCGGACGCGCGTTGTGCTGAATCTGAAGCAGGCAACCACGTACAAGACGCAGATACAAGGCAAGTCTCTGCTGGTGGTGCTGGATGCATCCGTCAGCTCTACGCCTGCTGCCGCAGCCGCTCCCTCTGTATTTGCGGAAAACAAGAACCGGGATACGCTGCCACTGAAGGATCTTGACTTTCGTCGTGGGGCTGAAGGATCTGGGCGAGTTATTGTGGCGTTGCCAAATAACCAGGTCGGTGTGGACATCCGGCAGCAAGGTCAAACCCTGGTTGTGGAGTTCATGAAATCCACTCTCCCTGAAGGCCTCCGCAGGCGCCTGGATGTTTCCGATTTTGGTACCCCTGTGCAGTCTGTCACAACATTCCAGTCGGGTGACCGGGTTCGCATGGTGATAGAGCCTAAAGGCTTGTGGGTTCACAGTGCCTATCAGAGCGATGACCAATTCGTTGTGGAAGTTAAACCCCAGAAAGTGGATCCTTCCAAGCTGACGCAGGGCATTGGCTACAACGGTCAGAAGCTGTCCCTGAATTTTCAGAATATTGAAGTTCGGTCTTTGCTGCAAGTCATTGCTGACTTCACCAACTTCAACATCATTACGTCGGATTCAGTGAACGGTGCCGTCACACTGCGCCTGCAGGACGTACCGTGGGATCAGGCGCTCGATATTATTTTGCAGGCCAAAGGTCTCGGGATGCGCAAGACAGGCAATGTGATCTGGATCGCGCCGAAGGACGAAATCAATGCCAAGGAAAAACTGGAGCTCGAATCGGTCGCTGCGCTGCAAAATCTGGAGCCATTGCGCACACAGTCGTTCCAGTTGAACTATACAAAAGCGGCAGAGGTTGCAGGGGGCTTGACAGCTACCGGTGGTGGCACGGGGACCAATACCAGCCGGATTTTGAGCCCGCGTGGCAGCGTGATTTTTGAAACCCGGACCAACCAGCTGTTTGTGACAGATATCGCTGCCAAGCTGGAGCAGGTGCAGCAATTGATCTCCAAGATCGATATCCCGGTGCGACAGGTGCTGATTGAAGCGCGCATTGTGGAGGCTTCGGATACCTTTGGTAAATCCTTGGGTGTTCGGCTCGGGGGAGGTTCTCCTGGTGGCACCAATGCCAGCTTTGGCTCCAGCTACGTCACAGGAGTCGCCGGAACTACCTCCGGTAACTTCGTTAATTTGCCCGCTGTCGGGCAAGGTGGTTACAGCCCTGCAGGCTTTGCCATTTCCTTGTTCAACGCTTCGAAGAGCAACTTCCTGAATCTGGAAATTCAAGCTCTGGAAGCGGATGGCAAGGGCCGCGTGGTTTCCAGCCCACGTGTGGTTACTGCGGACCAGATCAAGGCCTTGATTGAACAGGGCACGGAATTGCCGTATCAGGTGGCCACATCCAGTGGGGCAACATCCATCGCGTTCCGTAAGGCCAATCTGAAGCTGGAAGTCACGCCGCAGATTACCCCTGAAGGAAATATTATCCTGACACTGGACGTCAACAAGGACACCGTGGGCCAGTCAACCTCTGCCGGCTTTGCCATCAATACCAAGCACATCCAAACCCAGGTTCTGGTCGAGAATGGCGGTACTGTTGTCATCGGCGGTATTTTTGAACTGACCGAATCCGAGAACGAAACCAAAGTGCCTTTCCTGGGTGATTTGCCTGGGGTTGGAAACCTGTTCAAGGCAAAGGCCCGTTTGTCCAACAAACAGGAAATGCTGGTTTTCATCACTCCCAAAATGATTGCAGACAAGGCAGTCGTGCGTTGAGTTGAACCCTGTGCTGTACCTGCCCGCATGCTTCGTGCAAATTGATATTTAGTCTGGTCGGCCTGCCCGGATCAGGCAAGTCCACCGTCGGGCGCCAACTCGCCCGGCGGCTCCAGCTCCCCTGTGTTGACTCCGACCACGAGATCGAAGCTCGTCTGGGTTGTTCCATTCGCGAATACTTTGAGCGGGAAGGCGAGGAGAACTTTCGCGATGTTGAAGAGTCGGTGATCGATGAATTGACGTTGAACCAGGAAGGCGTTCTCTCCACGGGTGGTGGCTCGGTGTTGCGCGCGGCGAACCGCAAACATCTTCGTGAACGCGGCAAAGTGATTTATCTGAAGTCGTCGCCTGACGAACTGTTCCGGCGTTTGCGCCATGATGTGAACCGACCTCTGCTGCAAGTGGCCGATCCACTTACCCGATTGCGTGACCTGTACGCCATTCGTGATCCCCTGTATCGCGAAACGGCTCATTACGTACTGGAAACCGGACGCCCTTCTGTAGCAACCTTGGTGAACATGATCGTGATGCAACTGGAACTCGCTGGCGTCTTGCCTCGCAAGGAACAATAGTCCGCGACATCCGGCGCGAGGCCAAGAGGCTCTAAACTCCCCGGTTATGAATTCACGTTCCAATGAAACAGTCATTATCGACTTGGCTGACCGCAGCTATCCCATCCTGATTGGCCCGGCACTTCTGAGTGATCCCCAGACTTTTGCGTCGGTTCCAGGAGCGGCTACGGCGCTGATTGTGAGCAACACCTCGGTAGCGCCGCTGTATGCCCAACGCCTGAAATCAGCCCTCTCTGCCCGGTTCAAACAAATCCACGTTGTTTCCCTGCCGGATGGTGAAGAACACAAAAACTGGCAAACGCTGAACCTGATCTTTGATGCGCTGCTCGAAAACAGGAGTGACCGCAAGACCGTTCTTTTTGCATTGGGTGGTGGTGTCGTTGGTGATATGACAGGCTTTGCTGCGGCCAGTTACATGCGTGGTGTACCGTTTGTGCAAGTGCCCACTACGCTGCTGGCGCAGGTGGATTCCTCGGTGGGTGGCAAGACGGCCATTAACCATCCGCTGGGTAAGAACATGATTGGCGCCTTCTACCAACCGGTGAAGGTTGTCTGCGATCTGGACACGCTCAAGACACTACCCACGCGCGAGCTGAGCGCCGGCCTGGCAGAGGTCATCAAATACGGGCCCATTGCCGACATGGCCTTTCTGGACTGGATTGAATTGAATCTTGACGCCTTGATGGCGCGTGACCCGGCTGCGTTGGCCCATGCCGTCAAACGAAGCTGCGAAATCAAAGCCTGGGTAGTGGGGCAGGATGAGCGTGAATCAGGTCTGCGGGCGATTCTCAACTTCGGGCACACGTTCGGACATGCCATGGAAGCCGGTCTTGGGTATGGCCATTGGCTCCATGGTGAAGCCGTGGGTTGTGGCATGGTGATGGCAGCACATCTTTCGCAACGTTTGGGACTGATCGACAGTACGTTGGTTGGTCGGCTGACGTCGCTGATTCAACGAGCGGGCTTACCCGTCGTCGGTCCCGACCTTTTGACGCAAGGCAAAGCCAGGGCACCGGCTGCGGACGGTGCTGCAGATAATGCCAGCTGCTACCTGGACCTGATGCGCGTTGACAAAAAAGCCGAAGCGGGTGAAATCAAGTTTGTGGTGATTGATGGACCCGGGCGCGCTTCTGTGCGAAGTGCACCTGACGCGCTGGTACGCGAAGTCATCAATTCATGTTGCAGCCAATCGCTACAAAAAAAGTAGCTGATTACGCATATACAGCAAGGTCTAAGGCCATATTTCCTTGATGAAATGACGCAATTGGCACCCTACGCATGTGACCCCGGCCAGACCCGTGGTCGGCGCCACATGGAACAGGCGGCACCAACCCGTACCGAGTACCAACGGGACCGCGACCGGATTGTTCATTCCACGGCCTTTCGCCGGCTCGTTTACAAAACGCAGGTATTCCTCAATCACGAGGGCGATATGTTCCGCACGCGGTTGACGCATTCACTGGAAGTCGCCCAACTGGGTCGCTCCATCGCGCGGTCACTGTGTTTGAACGAGGATCTGGTCGAAGCCATTTCACTGGCGCATGATCTGGGACATACGCCTTTTGGCCATGCTGGTCAGGATGCCCTGAACGAATGCATGTCGGCCCACGGGGGGTTTGAGCACAACCTGCAAAGTCTGCGCGTGGTCGATCTCTTGGAAGAGCGGTATCCGGTTTTCGACGGATTGAATCTCACGTTCGAGACCCGCGAGGGCATTCTCAAACACTGCTCGCGTGCCAATGCCGAGCGATTGGAGGTGGCAGAAGGGGCGACAAAAGAATCCCTGGGTGGCGTTGCCAGGCGGTTTCTGGATCGCACCCAGCCCAGTCTGGAAGCCCAGTTGTGCAACCTGGCCGACGAGATCGCCTACAACGCCCACGATATTGATGACGGTGTTCGCTCAGGCCTGTTGACACTGGAGCAGCTGCAGGAAGTGCCGCTGGTCAATGATTTTCGCAGGCAAACCCTGATCGATCACCCGCACCTGAAAGATGGGTCGCAGGGACGGCGCTTGCTGTACGAAACCATCCGGCGCATGCTCAGCGCGCAGGTGTATGACGTGATCGCTTCCACGCAGCGTGCAATTGACGAGCACGGGCCACAAACTGTTGATGCCGCCCGGCGTTTGCCGCCGCTTGTTCAATTTAGCGACGACATGCGCCACCAGTCAACCATGCTGAAGAAATTCCTATTTCAAAACCTGTATCGCCATCCGCAGGTCGTGCATACCACGGGCCAGGCCAGACAGGTCGTGCGTGAATTGTTCGCAGCCTACACCAGCGCGCCTCAGGAAATGCAGGCCGGGTTTTCTGCCAGATCGGACGCCGCGCGTGGTGTGCAAGACGCGGCAGACTCAGCAGCCCGCGTGGTAGCGGATTACATCGCGGGCATGACTGACCGTTTTGCCTCCCGCGAGCATGAGCGCCTCACCGGGGAGCGATTGCTCGCGCCATGACCACCCGGGCCACCACCCCGTCGCTGATGCCTGCTCTGGTTGTCATCCTCGCGGGCGTCAGCGCCGCGCTGCACGTGGGCAAGCTGTCGCCAGCGCTACCGGTCTTGCGTGATGCCCTGCACATCTCGTTGCTGCAAGCCGGGTTCCTGCTGTCACTGGTTCAGCTGGCCGGTATGGCTCTGGGTCTGGTCGTGGGGCTGGCTGCCGATGGCTTTGGCCTCAAACGCAGCCTGATTGTTGGTCTTTTGGTTCTTTTTGGGGCTGGAGCCCTTGGCGGTTATGCGCAAAGTGCTACAGATTTGCTAGCGCTTCGGGCGTTGGAGGGTGTTGGCTTCTTGCTGGTCTCCATGCCAGCACCGAGCCTGATTCGTCACCTGGTCGCTCCCGCGAACATGAATTCCATGCTGGGCCTCTGGGGGGCCTACATGCCGTTTGGGGCGGCAGCTTCGCTGTTGTGCGGCCCGCTGTTCATTGCGACCTTCAGCTGGCAGGCCTGGTGGTGGTTGCTCGCCGTGCTGTCCCTCATCATGGCGGTTTGGGTTTGGCGCGTGGTGCCGCCGGACGCCACGCGCTTGCACCCGCATGCGCCCACACCGTGGGCTACGCGTTTGCGCCAGACGCTCACTGCAGGCGGTCCCTGGCTGGTGGCGCTGAGTTTTGCGATGTATTCAGGGCAGTGGCTCGCGGTGATCGGGTTTCTGCCGTCCATCTACACCCAGGCCGGGGTATCGGGCGGTGTCATGGCCGTGCTGACAGCCGGCGCTGCGGCAGTCAATATGGTGGGCAACATTGCGTCGGGCCGCTTGCTGCAACGGGGGGTAGATCCGCAAGTGTTGTTGACCGTGGGTTTTTCTGCCATGGCCTTGGGAACCGTGCTCGCATTTGCCACCTGGCCCCTGCAGAGTGGCGGCGCCGGTTTGCCGCCGGTCGTTCGTTACCTGGCAGTCCTGCTGTTTTCTGCGGTGGGTGGCGTGATTCCGGGAACGCTGTTTTCACTCGCCGTGCGCATGGCGCCGGGCGAAAAAACCATCTCCACCACGGTGGGCTGGATGCAGCAATGGTCCGCCTTCGGCCAGCTCGCCGGTCCACCCCTGGTGGCGGTGGTGGCCAGTCGGGTGGGGGGCTGGCAATGGACATGGGCCGTTACCGTCACCTGTTCGCTTTTGGGTATTGTGCTGGCACGGCGCATTGGCCGTGCCCTGCGCGGGTCCGTCACTTAAGATGGCGCCGTGATGAAGAACCACGCCAACGATTCCCCGCAAACCGACACGGTGCTGTCCGACACGCGCATCTGGCTGGAGCGTGCCGTCATCGGCCTGAACCTGTGTCCCTTTGCCAAAGGCGTGCAGGTCAAAGGGCAGATTCACTATTCGGTGAGTGCCGCCACCAGTCCGCAAGACCTGCTGGACGACCTGAAGGGAGAGCTAAAAGACCTCGTGGCCCTTGACAGCAGTGTGCGGGACACTACGCTTTTGATAGCGCCTCACTGTCTGCAAGACTTTCTGGATTTCAATGATTTTTTGCCCAAGGCAGACAAAGTGCTGAAGTCCATGAAGCTGGACGGCGTCATCCAGATCGCCAGCTTTCACCCGCAGTTCCAGTTTGCTGGCACGGACGTGGATGACATCACTAACTACACCAACCGCGCGCCATACCCCACGCTGCACCTGATCCGTGAAGCCAGTATCGACCGTGCAGTGAAGGCGTTTCCAGAGGCCGAAACCATTTTCGAGGCCAACATGCAGACGATGGAACAGTTAGGTCACGAGGGGTGGAACGCGTTGGGCGTGGGGCCTTCCACCACGCATGGCAAGATGAAGCCATGAAAGCCAGAAACAAATCGCTACAGGAGACGACCCGTCTGCAGGACGCCTCATCCATCGCGCCCGAAATCCGCCGTGGCCAGTCCATCGAACTGCTCAAAGAGCTGCACATCCTCACCCGTGAAGGCAAGCTCAACCAGGACTCGCGGCGCAAGCTCAAGCAGGTGTATCACCTGTTCCAGTTCATCGAGAAGCTGCTGCAGGAGCTGCCACCAAGTGAAGCCGGCATCACACTGGCTGACCACGGCGCCGGCAAGTCGTATCTGGGCTTCATCATTTACGACCTGTTTTTCAAGGCGCTGAACACCGGGCACATCTACGGCATTGAAACCCGCCCCGAGCTGGTGGAGAAGTCCCGCGAGCTGGCAAAACGTCTCGGGTTTGACCGCATGTCGTTCCTGAACCTGACGGTAGCCGAGTCCGCCCAGTCCAGCGAACTGCCCGGGCAGATTGACGTCGTCACGGCCCTGCATGCCTGCGACACCGCGACTGACGACGCCATCGCCTTCGGATTGGCCAAGCATGCCAAATTCATGGTGCTCGTGCCCTGCTGCCAGGCCGAAGTGGCCCGCCACCTCAACGCCAGCAAAGCCCTCACACTGAATCGCACACCGCTGGCCGAACTCTGGCGCCACCCGCTGCACACCCGCGAAATGGGCAGCCAGATCACCAACGTGCTGCGCTGCCTGTATCTGGAGGCCATGGGCTATCAGGTCACCGTGACCGAGCTGGTGGGCTGGGAGCACAGCATGAAAAACGAGCTGATTCTGGCGCGTTATACCGGGCAGAAGAAACGCAGTGCGGCGGAGCGGTTGCAGGCGATTGGGGCGGAGTTTGGGTTGTGGGCGCTGATGCCAGCAAGGTTTAACGTTCACTAGGCTTGTGCCGGCATTTGGGCCCGGGTTAAGCTCTCGCAAAATCAGTCACAACAAACGGGAGCAAAACATGGGCATTCTGGCCAAAACTGCCAGCGTTATCGTCACGCTTTTCGCACTGGGCAGCGCACACGCACAACCCAAATACAGTCAGATTGAAGTGGGAACAGTGCTGACCGATTCCATCGGGATGGGGTTTCTGACCAAGTCGCTACCGCTGCCACCCGGGCAGTGGGAGGTGGTTGGAAAGACGGGAGGCGAAGCGGGCGTCTCCGGCGGCATAACGCAAGGAGTCACTTCTACAGCCACGCTGACCATTACGGCGAAAAATAACGCCGGGGGCGATCCGCTGGTCGCTATCGTGGTGTCCTTTTACCCAGATTCCTTGCCGCTGATATTTAACAACGGGAAATGCGATTTAGGGAGTGCTAGCCACTTTGATGCACTCGATACCCGCGCTGGAGGTACTTTGTATGCCTGCGCCTTAGTATTCCCCGGAGAGAGATTTCGAAGTTTCGTTGCACAAGCACCCAATAGCACTGCACCGGGTGTCAAGGAGTCGTACTCGGCCCTGGCGCCCTATGCGGCGAGCCTGCCGGAAGAAGCGATTGGCGTGGTCGTGCGCGGCTCGCGAGACTATGGCCGGCGGGTGAACTACGTGATGTTTCTCAAAAAGGAAGGAGACTTCCTGAAAGATGCGGCATACGCGACTTACGTAAAAGATTGGGTTCACGCGGCAGGCATTGAAATCAAGAATTACCTGGACAACGGCAGTGCCAGGATTCCGCCCTTGCAGCCTTACAAAGCAAACTAGCCTTTCGCGCCGCAGTCTGTGCACCCCTTGGCGCGTCTGAATTTGCTATCAAAAAAGAAGCTATTCACGCATATTCCATAAGGGCTGGAGGTGATTTTAGGCATGAAAATGCCCAAATTTTGCACGAAAAGGCTACCAACGGCAAAAGCTGACTCAACTCACCGCCCCTGTCGCGGGGGTCATCCAGCAACTGGCCATTCACTCGGTTGGCAGTGTGGTTACCAGCGCCCAGCCCTTGATGATTGAGGTGCCAGACAGTGAAACGGTAACGGCGGAAGTGACCATTGCCAATCAGGACATCGGCTTTGTGAATGCGGGGCAGATGGCGGAGGTGAAGCTGGAGACCTTTCCGTATACCAAGTATGGAACGGTGCAGGCCAAGGTGGATGTGGTCACAGCGGATGCGGTGACCGACGAGAAGCGGGGTAGTTATTACCCGGCCACCCTGACCCTGAGCCAGAAAGACATGCTGATTGATGGCAAGCGGGTGAACTTGAGCCCGGGGATGAACATCACGGCGGAGATCAAGACCGGGCAGCGGCGGATTATTGAGTTTTTGCTCTCGCCGGTGCAGCGGGCAGGGTCTGAGAGTCTGCGAGAACGATAGGAGAGAACATGCAAGAGATTGACAATACTCGAAAATGGATCGCCACCAAATGCGGCCGGGACTACACCGTGCTGGACGCAGACGCAGACGGAGCAGGCCAGATCAGGATCGGCAGCACGACTCTGACCGGGGGTCACAAGATCAGTGACGGCCTGTGGGAATCCGATGACCAAGCCTACCTCTACGTCCAGCGCGGAGCCGACCTGCTGATCGGCCAGCGCACGGTAGCCGGTGCAACCACGATCAGCAGCACCTACAGCCTAGGCGCCTTGCGCGGCACGGAGAACGATGGAGATGAAAACGCTATTAAATCAATAGCTACTAAAGCATATTCGACAAGGGATAAAGGCCAATTTGATCAAGCAATGCAGTCTGCAAACGCTACCTACTGGAGGACCGAAGCATGAGTTTTTTGATATTTCTGATGGGCGTCGCACTTTGGTTTGCTGCTGCCATCTGGCTCAGCAAACGCATACCACGCTGGGTGGGTGTCGCGAAGCATACGACGGCAGCTAGCGTGCTGTTGTTTCCGCTGGTGCTAAAGCCCCCATTGCGGACGAACTGATTGGGCGCTGGCAGTTCAATCGACTGTGCGAGCGCGAGGCGGTGGTGACGTTGAGTCCGGATTCGGGGCGGGTGAAGCGGGCTAGACGTAACGACGACCCCATAGCTGAGGTTGGTGGTTACGTCATTCCGGTCAGGGTTCAACGTGTTGAGTATGTTGATGTGGATACCGGGAAACCATTCCTGACCTACAAAGCATTTCATACGTATGGTGGCTTCTTATTCGGCCGTCTGGGACTGGGTCTTGGTCAATCAACATCTTGTTGGCCGAAAGATTGGATCGAGGTAACAAACAAGCTAAATACCGATCAATTATTGAAACAGTAGGTAATAGGGGTCAGATTCCAATTATCATGATGCAAAAATCATCCCCTGCATCCAAATGGCCCGCCTTCCCCGCCTGACACTCCCCGGTTACCCGCACCACGTCATCCAGCGCGGTAACAACCGCCAGGCCATCTTCGCGTCCCCGGCGGATTACCAGACACTGCTCGACCTGCTGCGCATCAACGCCGAAAGATTTGGCGTGGCCATTCATGCCTATGTGCTGATGACCAACCACTTTCACCTGCTGGCCACACCGCAAACGGCTGATGCCCTGCCGCAGATGATGCAGGCGGTGGGGCGCAGTTATGTTCGTTACTTCAACGACTTGCAGGGTCGTACCGGCACGCTGTGGGAGGGGCGCTACAAGTCCACGCTGATCCAGACGGACCGGTATCTGCTGGCCTGCATGGCCTACATCGACCTCAACCCGGTGCGCGCGGGCCTGGTGGCCCAGGCTGGGGACTATGTGTGGTCCAGCCACGGGCACTACATCGGGCGGAAAACTGACAAGCTGATCACGCCGCACCCGCTGTATTGGGAGCTGGGCAACACGCCCTTTGCCAGGGAAGCCGCATACGCCGATTTGGTGCGTGCGGGGGTCTCTGATCAGCAGCGGGCTGATTTGACGCAATCGGTACTCAGCGGCTGGGCTCTGGGCGAAGGCGATTTTGTGGCTGATCTACAAAAAAAGACGGCACGCCGGGTTGCCAAAGGATCAGCTGGGCGACCGGTTTTGAGCAAGAAATAAGAGGTAAATTGGGCTTTTTCCCTCGTGGATAGTGCGTGAACAGCTATCAAATTTGATATGTCCCCAATTATTTTGTGACAAGTTTCATAGACCAATAATTGGAATCTGACCCCAATTAATTGTCTTGGCATTGTTGTTGCAGTGCACTAAACTCACCCTCCCACGACGATTTGCCACGAAATATAGGAGTGCGCCATGACGACGGCAGCAGAGATTTCCCACCTCCAACAGACCGGCCTGTATTCGGCCGACAACGAGCATGACGCCTGTGGTGTGGGCTTTGTGGCCCACATCAAGGGCACCAAGTCGCATGACATCGTCAAAAATGCGCTGAAGATTCTCGAGAACCTGGATCATCGCGGCGCGGTGGGCGCGGACAAGCTGATGGGCGACGGCGCGGGCATATTGATCCAGTTGCCGGATGCGCTGTACCGTGAAGAAATGGCCGCGCAAGGTGTGATGCTGCCGCCACCCGGTGAATACGGCGTGGGCATGATCTTCCTGCCCAAAGAGCATGCCAGTCGCCTGGCCTGCGAGCAGGAGATGGAGCGCGCCATCAAGGCCGAGGGCCAGGTGCTGCTGGGCTGGCGCGATGTGCCGGTGAACCGCGAGATGCCGATGTCGCCCACCGTGCGCGCAAAAGAACCGATATTGAAGCAGGTCTTCATTGGCCGCGGCAACGACGTGATCGTGCAGGACGCACTGGAGCGCAAGCTGTACGTGATCCGCAAGACGGCCAGCGCCCACATTCAAAACCTCAAGCTCAAGCACAGCAAAGAGTACTACGTGCCCAGCATGAGCAGCCGTACCGTTGTGTACAAAGGCCTGCTGCTGGCCGACCAGGTAGGCGTGTACTTCAAGGATCTGGAAGACGTGCGCTGCGTGTCTGCCTTGGGTTTGGTGCACCAGCGTTTCTCGACCAACACCTTCCCCGAGTGGCCATTGGCTCACCCATATCGCTATGTGGCGCACAACGGCGAGATCAACACCGTCAAGGGCAACTACAACTGGATGAAGGCGCGCGAAGGCGTGATGTCATCCCCCGTGCTGGGCGCGGATCTGCAAAAGCTGTACCCCATCAGCTTTGCCAGCCAGTCCGATACGGCCACGTTTGACAACTGCCTGGAATTGCTCACGATGGCGGGTTATCCCATCAGCCAGGCTGTGATGATGATGATCCCGGAGCCGTGGGAGCAGCACACCACCATGGACGAACGCCGCAAGGCCTTCTATGAATATCACGCCGCCATGCTGGAGCCCTGGGACGGCCCGGCTTCCATCGTGTTCACCGATGGCCGCCAGATTGGTGCCACGCTGGACCGCAATGGCTTGCGCCCTTCGCGATATTGCATCACCGATGACGATCTGGTCATCATGGGTTCCGAGTCCGGCGTATTACCCGTGCCCGAGAACAAGATCGTGCGCAAATGGCGCCTGCAGCCGGGCAAGATGTTTCTGATCGATCTGGAGCAGGGCCGGATGATTGACGACGAAGAGCTCAAGGCCAACCTCGCCAACAGCAAGCCCTACAAACAGTGGATTGAGAACCTCCGCATCCGTCTGGATGATGTGGAAACCCCCGTGGCGGGCGAAGCGCCACAGGAGCAGCCTGCCAGCGCCACAGAGCCGCAGACCGCTGGCTTTGAGCCGGTCGCCCCGGAACTGCTTGACCGGCAGCAGGCCTTTGGCTACACGCAGGAAGACATCAAGTTCCTGATGAGTCCGATGGCTGCCAACGGCGAAGAAGGCATTGGCTCCATGGGCAACGACAGCCCGCTGGCTGTATTGAGCGACAAGAACAAGCCGCTGTACAACTACTTCAAGCAGCTTTTTGCGCAGGTGACTAACCCGCCGATTGATCCGATTCGCGAAGCCATCGTGATGTCGCTGGTGTCCTTCATTGGCCCCAAGCCCAACCTGCTGGACATCAACCACGTGAACCCGCCGATGCGGCTGGAAGTCAGCCAGCCGGTGCTGGATTTCGCCGACATGGCCAAGCTGCGTGATATCGAGAAATTCACGCAGGGCAAGTTCCGCAGTTACTCGCTGGACATCACCTATCCGCTGGTCTGGGGTCGCGAAGGTGTGGAGGCCAAGCTGGCGTCCTTATGCGCTGAAGCGGTGGATGCCATCAAGAGCGGGAAAAACATCCTGATCATCAGCGACCGCAGTGTGAGCCCTTTGCAAGTGGCGATTCCCGCGTTACTGGCGCTCTCCGCCATCCATCAACACCTGGTACGTGAAGGTCTTCGCACCACGGCAGGTTTGGTGGTGGAAACGGGCACGGCGCGCGAAGTGCATCACTTCGCCGTGTTGGCCGGTTACGGCGCAGAGGCTGTACACCCCTACCTCGCGATGGAAACGCTAGCCAGTATCCACAAGGATTTGCCAGGTGATCTGAGTGCGGAAAAAGCCATCTACAACTACGTCAAGGCTGTCGGCAAGGGTCTGTCCAAGATCATGTCCAAGATGGGCGTGAGTACCTACATGAGCTACTGTGGTGCGCAACTGTTCGAGGCCATTGGCCTGAACAGTGACACCATCGACAAATACTTCACCCGCACCCCTAGCCGCGTGGAAGGCATTGGCGTTTTCGAGATTGCCGAAGAGGCTATCCGCATGCACAAGGCGGCGTTCAGTGACGACCCGGTACTGGCCACCATGCTCGACACCGGCGGCGAATACGCCTGGCGCGTGCGTGGCGAAGAGCACATGTGGACGCCTGATGTGATTGCCAAACTGCAGCACAGCACGCGTGCCAACAACTGGAACACCTACAAGGAATACGCCCAGTTGATCAACGACCAGAGCCGCCGCCACATGACGCTGCGCGGCCTGTTCGAGTTCAAGATTGATCCGGCCAAAGCGATCCCCGTGGATGAAGTGGAGCCGGCCAGAGAAATCGTCAAGCGCTTTGCTACCGGAGCCATGTCGCTGGGCTCCATCAGCACGGAGGCGCATGCTACGCTGGCCATCGCCATGAATCGCATGGGCGGCAAGAGCAACACGGGCGAAGGCGGTGAAGACCCTGCGCGGTATCGCCAGGAGCTCAAAGGCATCCCGATCAAGCAGGGCCAGACCATGGCCGACATCATTGGCAAAGACGTCGTGGAAGTGGATATCCCGCTGCAGGACGGGGACTCTCTGCGTTCGCGCATCAAGCAGGTGGCATCCGGCCGGTTTGGCGTGACGGCCGAGTATCTCAACAGCGCCGATCAGATCCAGATCAAGATGGCGCAGGGTGCCAAGCCCGGTGAAGGCGGCCAGTTGCCCGGCGGCAAAGTATCGGAATACATCGGCAAGCTGCGTCACTCGGTGCCGGGTGTGGGCCTGATTTCGCCACCGCCACACCACGACATTTATTCGATTGAAGATTTGGCGCAACTGATTCACGATCTGAAAAACGTGGCGCCGCATTCCAGCATCAGCGTGAAGCTGGTGTCGGAAATCGGTGTGGGCACCATTGCCGCGGGTGTGGCCAAGTGCAAGAGCGACCATGTGGTGATTGCGGGGCATGACGGCGGTACCGGTGCGTCGCCCTGGTCGTCCATCAAACACGCAGGCAGTCCATGGGAAATTGGTCTGGCCGAGACACAGCAAACGCTGGTGCTCAACCGCCTGCGCAGCCGGATTCGCGTGCAGGCTGATGGTCAGATGAAGACTGGCCGCGACGTGGCCATTGGCGCACTGCTGGGTGCCGACGAGTTTGGCTTTGCCACCGCCCCGCTGGTGGTGGAAGGCTGCATCATGATGCGCAAGTGCCACCTCAATACCTGCCCGGTCGGCGTGGCCACACAGGATCCGGAACTGCGCAAGAAGTTCAGTGGCAAGCCCGAGCATGTGGTGAACTATTTCTTCTTCATCGCTGAAGAAGTTCGCCACATCATGGCCCAGCTCGGCATCCGCAAGTTTGACGATTTGATTGGCCGTGCCGACCTGCTGGACACCCGCAAGGGCGTGGCGCACTGGAAGGCGCAGGGTCTGGATTTCGGTCGCCTGTTTGCCCAGCCTGACGTGCCCGCTGAGGTGTCGCGTTTCCATATCGAAGAGCAGGATCACGGCCTGGCGAAGTCGCTGGACAATGTGCTGATCGAGAAATCAAGGGCGGCCATCGAGCGCGGAGAAAAAGTCCAGTTCATGGAGGTGGCACGCAATGTGAACCGTTCGCTGGGTGCCATGTTGTCTGGTGCCTTGACCAAGGCACGGCCTGAAGGTTTGCCGGATGACACCATCCGCATCCAGCTCGAAGGCACCGGCGGTCAGTCCTTTGGTGCGTTCCTGGCCAAGGGCATCACGCTGTATCTGATTGGTGATGCCAACGACTACACCGGCAAGGGTTTGAGTGGCGGTCGTATCGTTGTACGCCCCAGCATTGACTTCCGGGGTGATGCCGTTCGCAACACCATCGTGGGCAACACGGTGATGTATGGTGCCACCAGTGGTGAGTCTTTCTTCAGCGGCGTGGCGGGTGAACGTTTTGCTGTGCGTTTGTCGGGCGCCACGACGGTGGTGGAAGGTACCGGTGATCATGGTTGTGAATACATGACCGGCGGCACCGTGGCCGTGCTGGGCAAGACGGGCCGCAACTTTGCTGCGGGCATGAGTGGCGGCATTGCCTATGTCTTTGATGAAGATGGCCAGTTCGCCAAACGCTGCAACACGGCCATGGTGTCACTGGACAAGGTGCTGACAACCGCCGAACAGGAAGCCAGCCAAGACAAATCCATCTGGCACGCCGGTCAGTCTGACGAAGTGCAGCTGAAGAAGCTGCTGGAAGATCACAACCGCTGGACCGGTAGCAAGCGCGCACGCGAGTTGCTGGATACGTGGTCAGAGTCGCGCGGCAAGTTCGTCAAGGTCTTTCCGAACGAATACAAGCGTGCCCTGGGTGAAATGGCGGCTCGAAAAACGACCTTGGCCCCCGCCAAATCTGCGCAGGCAGCTACAAAAAAAGTAGCGGTTTCTGCCAAATAAGCCAGCCGGAACTCACAAGTAATTCAAGGACCAGATCATGGGCAAGACAACAGGCTTCATGGAGTATGAGCGCATCGAAGAGGGCTACAAGCCGGTAGCCGAGCGCGTCAGGCATTACAGGGAATTTGTGGTGGGGCTGGACGATGCGCAGGCCAGGGTGCAGGCTGCGCGTTGCATGGATTGCGGCACGCCGTTCTGCAACAACGGCTGCCCGGTCAACAACATCATTCCCGATTTCAATGACCTTGTTTACCGCGGTGACTGGAAAAATGCCATTGAAGTGCTGCACAGTACCAACAACTTTCCCGAGTTCACCGGTCGTATCTGCCCCGCCCCCTGCGAGGCCGCCTGCACGCTGAACGTGAACGATGACGCGGTGGGTATCAAGTCCATTGAGCACGCCATCATCGACCGGGCCTGGTCCGAGGGTTGGGTGCAGCCGCGTCCCGCCAGACACAAGACCGGTAAACGAGTCGCGGTGGTGGGTTCCGGTCCGGCGGGCCTGGCTGCGTCACAGCAATTGGCGCGCGCCGGCCACGACGTAACCCTGTTCGAGAAAAACGATCGCGTGGGTGGCTTGCTGCGATACGGCATTCCCGACTTCAAGATGGAAAAATCCCACATCGACAAGCGTGTGGCACAAATGGAAAAAGAGGGTGTTACTTTCCGGACCGGCGTGATGGTGGGTGAGCTGCCCAAAGGCAGCAAAGTGACCAACTGGGCGAAAGAAACCATCACACCTGCTCAACTCCAGAAAGACTTTGACGCCGTGGTGCTGACGGGTGGTTCCGAGCAATCGCGCGACTTGCCAGTGCTAGGCCGCGAACTGGACGGCATCCATTTCGCGATGGAGTTCTTGCCCCAGCAGAACAAGGTCAACGCGGGCGACAAGCTCAAGGGCCAGCTGCGTGCCGATGGCAAAAACGTTATCGTTATCGGTGGTGGTGACACCGGCTCGGACTGCGTCGGCACCAGCAACCGCCACGGCGCGGTCAGCGTCACCCAGTTTGAAGTGATGCCCCAGCCGCCGGTTGAAGAAAACCGTCCCATGACCTGGCCATACTGGCCGATCAAGCTACGCACCAGCTCCAGCCATGATGAAGGATGCGAGCGCGCATTTGCCATTTCTACCAAGGAGTTCATTGGTGAAAAGGGCAGGGTCACTGGTTTGAAGACCGTTCAGATTGAGTTCAAGGACGGCAGGATGGTTGAAGTGGCGGGCACCGAGAAGACCTACAAAGCGGACCTCGTGCTGCTGGCCATGGGTTTTGTGAACCCGGTCGCCACGGTGCTGGAAGCCTTTGGTGTGGACAAAGACGCGCGAGGAAACGCCAAAGCAAGCACTGACTTCGCGGGTGGCTATGCCACCAATGTACCCAAGGTATTTGCCGCCGGCGATATGCGACGCGGCCAGAGTCTGGTGGTCTGGGCGATCCGGGAAGGCCGTCAGGCTGCCCGCGCAGTGGATGAATTCCTGATGGGGTGCAGTGATTTGCCAAGGTAAGCAGCTGTAACGAAACTCCGCACAGAGAACCGCACCTAGGGGAATCCCTTATCATGCAAAGGCCGGACAACACCCGGCCTTTTGCTTTCATGGCCTCAACTCCTCCCTCAGCCCTCGTAGAACTTCGCAACCTGACCTTCGGTTACGGTGACCGCGTCATCCTTGACGATATTTCGCTTTCAGTCCCGCGCGGCAAGGTGACTGCCCTGATGGGGGCGTCCGGTGGTGGAAAAACAACCATTCTTCGACTGATCGGCGGGCAAAGCCGGGCGCAATCGGGCCAGATGCTGTTTGATGGCAGTGATGTCACCGTGATGAATCAGCCTGAACTGTATGCAGCCCGCCGCCGCATGGGCATGCTGTTCCAGTTTGGTGCCCTGTTTGCTGATCTGAATGTTTTCGAAAACGTGGCTTTTCCACTGCGCGAACACACTGATCTGCCGGAAGCCCTGATTCGCGACATTGTGCTGATGAAACTCAACGCCGTGGGATTGCGGGGTGCGCGCGATCTCATGCCCAGCGAAGTTTCGGGCGGCATGGCCCGACGTATTGCCTTGGCACGTGCCATCGCGCTAGACCCTGAGCTGGTGATGTACGACGAACCCTTTTCGGGGCTTGACCCCATCTCGCTCGGCACAGCGGCGAGGTTGATTCGCCAGCTGAACGATTCCATGGGGTTGACCAGCATTTTTGTTTCCCACGAGTTGGAGCAGACATTTGGAATTTCCGATCATGTGATCATTCTGGCCAACGGGAAAATCGCGGCGCAGGGCACACCCGATGAAGTACGTGTCAGTACCGACCCCCTGGTGTATCAATACGTTAACGCCCTGTCTGACGGCCCGGTGCGCTTCCATTACCCGGGCCCCAGTGTTCAGGAGGACTTCAGTCTCGGGCTGCAATCTGATCACGGTTCGTCAGGGGAAGTGTCATGAGTTGGTACAAGCCTTCAGACGTAGGTTTTGCGACGCGCAAAAAACTGGCTGATCTGGGTCTTGGTGCCCGCCTGTTCTTCCGTCTGATCTCATTGATGGTGCCTACCTTCCGGCGCTTTGGTCTGGTGCGGGACCAGATACATTTTCTGGGTAACTACTCGCTGGCCATCATTGCAGTGTCCGGGCTGTTCGTTGGCTTTGTATTTGGCTTGCAGGGCTACTACACCTTGCAGCGGTACGGATCGTCGTCGGCTCTGGGTCTGTTGGTGACGCTGACGCTGGTCCGGGAGTTGGGGCCGGTGGTGACGGCTCTGCTGTTTGCTGGTCGGGCCGGGACTTCGCTGACGGCGGAGATTGGTCTCATGAAAGCCGGTGAGCAAATCAGCGTGATGGAGATGATGGCGGTTGATCCGGTGCAACGTATCCTCGCGCCCCGGTTTTGGGCCGGTGTCATCACCATGCCCTTGCTGGCAGCTGTCTTCAGCGCCATGGGCATTATTGGCGGCTGGGTGGTGGGCGTGCTCATGATCGGTGTCGATGGTGGTTCGTTCTGGAGCCAGATCCAGGAGGGTGTCGATGTCTGGAAAGACCTGGGCAATGGTGTCCTCAAAAGCATTGTTTTTGGTTTCACCGTGACCTTCATTGCCTTGC
>JADJII010000007.1:0-289890 GCA_016707075.1 Candidatus Egaibacter danicus | reverse complement strand
GCTGTAAATGCCTGCCAGAGCACGCCCTTGACGATGTAGTTGTGAATGTCCTTTACCCTTTCGCCACCGTCCACGTCAGACAACTGCGAGTCACGCAGACGGCTCACCGCGTCGTATTCATACAAACCCTGCTGAGCCTTGGTAGTGGATTTGATGTGCCATTGCAGCAGCGGCATGTTCAATGCCTGGGCCACTTCCTCGGCCAGCATCGTTTTGCCGGTGCCGGGCTCGCCTTTCACCAGCAGGGGGCGCTTGAGGGTAATGCCCGCGTTGACGGACAGCATCAGGTCCTGCGTGGCAACGTAGTTCTTGGTTCCCTTGAATTTCATGGTCATGGTGGGTGGCAGGAAAAATGGCAGACCAAATGGTCAAATCGGTGGAAAAGAGTGGTCGATATAATCTCGTACACCCGTTTTCCAGTCACTGATTGATTGTCCTCGCAAAATGAAAAAACTGTTCTTGTCGATGTCTGCCCTGCTTGTCGCTTGCGTGACGGCGTTTTCCGCCAACGCCCAGGAGGTCAAAGGTGATGCCAAGGCTGGCCAGGGGAAAATCGCCATGTGTATCGGCTGCCACGGCATCAAGGGCTATCAAGCCAGTTTCCCCGAGATTTACAAGGTGCCCATGATCTCCGGTCAGGGTGCCAAGTACATTGTTTCCGCCCTGAACGCCTACAAAAAGGCGACCGCAAGCACCCCACCATGCGCGGTGTCACGGATTCCATGAATGATCAGGATTTGGCCGATGTGGCTGCTTATTACGAAGCCAGCGGCAACGTTGAGGGTGCCCCGGTAGCCGGCAAAGCCGAAGCCAGCGGCAAGGTAGCCGAGCTGTTGACCAAAGGCGCCTGCGTATCCTGCCATGGCGACAACTTTGCCAAGCCGATTGACCCCACCTACCCGAAAATCGCTGGCCAGCATGCGGACTACCTGTTTGTGGCGCTGAAATCCTACAAAACCGAGGGCAACGCCACCTGGGGCCGCTCCAACGGCGTGATGGCGGGCATTGCCAAGCAGTTTTCGAATGCGGAACTCAAGGAACTGGCCAACTACGTGCACTCGCTGCCGACCGATCTGAAGACGGTGCCGCAGAACAAGTTCAAGTAACTTTCGTATCCAGTGTCCTGAAAGGCCGCTCATTGAGCGGCCTTTTTGTTTCTGGGCGGGTTTAGTCCCGTGTAGCAAACCGCTGCACACAGGCGATATACGCATCCCCATCCGGCGGGCGCCCGGCGCGCTGGCTTTCCCAGATCATCCGGCCCAGGCACTCCATGGTGTTGTGGTGCGCCTCGTGCAGGGAATTGCGCCGATGCGTCAGCAGCTCCACAGCCTGGCGGATGCCGCGTGGCTGGTCGATGGAGCATTGCTCGCTGATGGACAGGTGCATGGATAGGTGCAAAAATGCGTTGGTTTTACCTTCTTCCGCCACCGCCATGTTGCGCAGCGCCGCATCCACATCCGCCAGCTCGGCGTGGTATTCGGGGTGCTCGTCAATCCACAGGCTCGCTATGGTTTCAATAGCTTCCAGCGTTTGCCCGGAAAGGGCTTTGGCATAAACCGAGCAGAAAAAACGGCGAACATCGGCTTGAGAGGGCTGCATCAACATGGTTCGTATTGTCCCGTACTGTCCCGTTTGTGCTGTCTGTGGGTTCATCCATCGGTGAAAATGTTGCATCACCCCGAGGACCGACATGACTTCCCACGCTTTCATCTGTGACGCCATCCGCACCCCTTTTGGCCGTTATGGCGGCGCCCTGAGCAGTGTGCGCACCGACGATCTGGGCGCCATCCCGCTCAAGGCGCTGATGGCGCGCAACCCGAAGGTGGATTGGCAGATGGTCACTGACGTCATCTACGGCTGCGCCAATCAGGCGGGTGAAGACAACCGCAACGTGGCGCGCATGGCGTCACTGTTGGCGGGCTTGCCGGTCGACGTGCCGGGCGCCACCGTCAACCGGCTGTGTGGCTCGGGTCTGGATGCTCTGGGCACGGCAGCCCGTGCCATCAAAGCCAGGGAAGCTACGTTAATGATAGCGGGTGGCGTCGAGAGCATGAGCCGCGCGCCGTTCGTCATGCCCAAGATGGACGCTGCCTTCAGCCGCACCAACGCGGTGTACGACACCACCATCGGCTGGCGTTTCATCAACAAGCTGATGAAAGAAAAATACGGCGTGGACGCCATGCCCGAGACCGCCGAAAACGTGGCGAACGACTACAACATCAGCCGTGAGGCGCAGGACAGGATGGCGCTGGCCAGCCAGATGAAGGCCGTCGCCGCTCAACAAGCGGGCTACTTCGATGCAGAAATCACCCCGGTGACGATCCCGCAAAAGAAGGGCGACGCCGTGATCGTCAGCAGGGACGAACATCCCCGTGAAACCTCGCTGGACGCGCTGGGCAAACTCAAACCCATCGTGCGACCTGACGGCACGGTTACGGCCGGTAACGCCAGCGGCGTGAACGATGGCGCTTGCGCCCTGTTGCTGGCCGATGAAGCTACCGCCGCCAGAAACGGCCTGACACCCCGCGCCCGCGTGGTGGGCATGGCCACCGCTGGTGTGCCGCCGCGCATCATGGGCATTGGCCCGGCACCGACCACGCAAAAGGTGCTGGCGCTGACTGGCCTGACGATCGGGCAGATGGATGTGATCGAGCTGAACGAAGCCTTCGCCGCACAAGGTCTGGCCGTGCTGCGCCTGCTGGGCTTGCCCGACGACGACCCGCGCGTGAACCGGTGGGGCGGCGCCATTGCGCTGGGGCATCCGCTGGGTGCATCGGGCGCGCGGCTGGCCACCACGGCGGTGAGCCAGTTGCATCAAACCGGGGGCCGGTATGCGCTGTGCACCATGTGCATCGGGGTGGGGCAGGGCATTGCCGCGATTCTGGAGCGGGTTTGAATTACTATATTTTTGATAGCTGCTCACGCATATTCCACGGGGGCTAAGGCCATTTTTCATGCCTGAAATACCTCAAAAATCCGTTTCCATCCGACTGTTGACACCGCAAGATGCCCCCGACTACTGCGCGCTGCGGCTGCGGGCGCTGATGGACCATCCTGAGGCGTTCACGTCCAGCGCGGAAGAAGAAGCGGACAGGCCGTTGAGCTGGTCCGAGACGCGCCTGGGAGCGGATGCAAGCAAACCCCACGACCTTTTTCTCGGCGCCATTCTGGACGACGAGCTGGTTGGCATGGTCGGTTTGCAGGGCCGTTATCGCCCGAAAGAGCGACACAACGCCACTGTGGTCGGTATGTTTGTTGCGCCTGAAGCGGGTGGCCGTGGCGTGGGGCTGGCGCTGATGCACGACCTGCTGGCACGTGCGCGGGCGCTGCCCGGCCTGACGCAACTGGACCTGACCGTGACCGAGGGCAACGACACCGCGCAGCGCCTGTATGCGCGCTGCGGCTTCAAGGTCTTTGGCGTGCTGCCGCGCGCCATCCGGGTGGGCGGGCGATACTACGCGAAGGTTCACATGGTGCTGGCGCTGCGCTGATCACCGATCTTTCGCTTCACACAAAAACAATCGCCAGCCGTTGACCTTCAGATGATTCCCAGATTGACACTCCCCATCATCACCGACCCCTACTTTTACGCCGTCACCATTCCCGCCGTGTTGCTGCTGGGTGTGAGCAAAAGCGGCTTTGGTGCGGGCTTTGGCTCGCTGGCCGTGCCGATGATGGCGCTGGCCGTCACCGTGCCGGAAGCCGCTGCCATTTTGATGCCGGTGCTGCTGTTGATGGACATTCTGGGCATGGCCGCGTTTCGCAAGGACTTTGACCTCAAGTTTTTGAAGTTTTTGATTCCCTGCGGGCTGGTGGGCATCGTCATCGGCGCGCTGCTGTTCAAGGCGCTGTCTGCGCATACGGTGGCCGGCATTGTGGGCGTGTTCACGCTGCTGTTCTTGGCGCAGCGCCTGGTTTTTCCGCCCAAGCCCGACAGCCCACCACCGCCCAGATGGCTGGGCGCCATCCTCACCGCCACGTCTGGCTTCACCAGTTTCATAGCGCACGCAGGTGGCCCGCCGATCAACGCCTACGTGATTCCGCTGCGCCTGTCGCCGGTGAAATTCACCGCCACCATGGCGTTTTTTTTCTTCGTCATCAACCTGTCCAAGTGGATTCCCTATGGGCTCTTGGGCCTGCTGGACATGCGCAACATGGCCACATCACTGGTGCTACTGCCCATCGCACCCATCGGCGTGCTGGTGGGCGTGCGCATGGCCCGAAAAATCAACCCGGTGCTGTTTTACCGGCTGGTGTACCTGGGCATGTTTCTCACCGGCGTGAAGCTGGTGTGGGACGCGGTGCGTTGACTTCACCCTTTGGCGGACTCAGGTCGGCGCGGCACTCAGACTCCGCGGCTGTCCCCCGGACGTTGGCCTCCTCCTTGATGCCGCTGCGCTGAGTGCCACGCCGACCTGAGTCTGGTAGCCGTGTTGCAAGTCTGCCCAGCGGATGGTGCAGCGAAATCAAGGGGAGCCCTAGGCGGGGTTCTCCCATCCGCCCCATTGGCTCGGCCGCGCCCGCGCGCAGTTCGCGTTCCTGCCCAGCCCCATCTGCTCCTCCATTGCTCCAGCTGCTGGCGCCCCTGTTTGACCACGGCAATCAGCTTGGCGCGGTCTTTGTAGTGGGGGTGCAGTTTTTCAAACAGTTCCAGGTTGTGCTGGCGAAAGCGCATGGCGCTCTGGCGGGCTTCGTGGGCGCCATGGCCCATTAGCTCCAGCACGCTGCGGGCGCTGCGCAGGCTGGACTCGAACATTTCTCGCTCCACCCGCATCACGCCCCGGTCGCGCAGCTTGTTCCAGTGGGTCACGTCACGGGCGCGGGCCACGATCTCCAGATGCGGGAAGTGCTCCTTGGCCAGGTCCACAATCTCCAGTGACTGGTCCACATCGTCCACCGCCACCACCAGAATTCTGGCCTGCGCCGCACCGGCCGTGCGCAGCAAATCCAGCCGGGTGGCGTCTCCATAAAACACGCGGTAGCCAAAGCTGCGTGCGGCCTCGATCATCTCCGCATCGTGGTCCAGCACGGTACAGGGAATGCCTTGCGCCAGCATCATGCGGGCGATGATTTGCCCATAACGGCCAAACCCGGCAATGACGATGGGCGCCTCCTGCGGTTCTGAAATTTCTTCCAGCGTGATTTTGCCCAGCCGGGCGTAACGCGGCAGCAGCAGCTTGTCGATGGCCACCAGCATCAGCGGGCTGACCAGCATCGACACCGCCACCGCGCCGATCAGCAGCGAAGCCGTTTGCGCCGGGAACACGTTGGCACCCGCAGCCGCCTGAAACACCACAAACGCAAACTCGCCGCCCTGCGCCAGCAGCAGCGTGAACACGGGCCGCTCCTGAAACGGCAGCTTCATCGCCCGGGCCACGGCGTAAATCACCACGCCCTTCACCGCCAGAAAGCCGACCACCACCAGCGCCATCAAGCCTGGCGATTGCAGCAACACGCCAAAGTCGATGCTCATGCCCACGGCGATGAAAAACAGGCCCAGCAGCAGGCCCTTGAACGGCTCGATGTCGGTTTCCAGCTCGCGGCGGTATTCGCTCTCGGCCAGCAGCACACCAGCCAGAAAGGCGCCCAGTGCCATCGACAGGCCCACCAGCTGCATCAGCCCTGCAATGCCCACCACCAGCAACAGCGAGGCGGCAGTGAAGATTTCGGGCGTGTTGGAGCGGGCAATCCAGCGGAACAGCGGGCGCAGCAGCAGGCGGCCCCCCAGAATGATGCCGGCAATGACTGCTATGATTTTGAGAGCTTCCCACGCATGATTGACAGGGGCCAGAGCCTCTTTTTCTGCTGAAATTACGCCTAAAAGCGGCAGCAGCGCCAGAATCGGGATGGCGGCCACGTCCTGAAACAGCAGGATGGAGAACGACGCCTGCCCGCTACTGGTGGGCAGCAGGTTGCGCTCACCCATCACCTGCAGCGCAATGGCCGTGCTGGACAGCGCCAGGCCGAGCCCGGCCACCAGCGCCACGCGCCAGCCCACGCCAAACACCATGGCTGCAGCGGTAAGCACCAATGCACAGCCCAGCACCTGCGCGCTGCCCCAGCCGAAAATCGGGCGGCGCAGGCTCCACAGGCGTTTGGGCTCCAGCTCCAGCCCGACCAGAAACAGCATCAGCACCACACCAAATTCGGCAAAGTGCAGGATGTCTTCCACATTGGTGACCAGCCCCAGCCCCCAGGGGCCAATGGCGATGCCCGCAGCCAGGTAACCAATGATGGAGCCCAGGCCCACGGCTTTGCTCAGCGGCACGGCAATGACCGCCGCGCTCAGGTAAATGAAGCTGTTGATCAGCCAGGCAGGTGCGTGTTCCATAAAACTATCTGGCTCCCACAAGCGTTTCTTCCGGCCGGTCTGCCGCGGGTACCTCGCACAGCGGGCAGCTTTCCAGATCGTCCAGCTCCGACCAGTTGGGGTAGCTTTGCAGGCGCTCGCCAAAGGTGGCCACGTGTTGCTGGACTTCGGCGTTGCTGGCACTGTGGGCGCCGTGCAGGATCAGTGGGGGCAAAAACCGCATGCCGCACAGGGCAGCGGTTTGCTCATACGGTGGCAAAAAAGCATCGAAGAAGTAACGGTTGTAGCTTTGCGGGTGGTAAGACGTTTCGGGCCCGCCGGTGGTGGCCACCAGCCACAGGTCTTTGCCACGCAAGGCTGTGCCTGCATTCGTGACTGAATCGCCACCGTAAGCCCAGCCGTAGGTGAGCACATCGTCCAGCCAGAGTTTTTGCAGCGCGGGCATGGCGTACCACTGGATGGGGTGCACCAGCACGATTAGCTGAGCCGCAGCCACGCGCGCCTGCTCGGTGGCGACGTCAATGCAGTAGTCGGGGTACAGCGTGTACAGGTCACAGGTAGTCACGCGGGGGGTGGTCGCGGCGGCGTCCCGAGCAGTTTGCAGCAGCAGCCGGTTGACCCGGGAGTCGCGCCAGTTGGGGTGGGCGGCAATGACGTAAATACCCGGTTGGGCCGACGAAGTCGCCGACGTTGTTTGGTTTTGGTCTTTCATGCCGCTAACATAGCGCAAACTTAATCATTCTGTCTCAACGTTCAATTTAGAGGAGTCCTTCATGCCAGTGGTCGTAGTAGCCAATCCAAAAGGTGGCGTAGGCAAGTCCACCCTGTCTACCAATATCGCCGGGTATCTGGCATCAAAAGGGCACTCGGTGATGCTGGGCGATGCAGACCGCCAGCAGTCCTCGAAGCTCTGGCTGGGCCTGCGACCCGCTGGCGCCCGAACCATCACGACGTGGGAGGTAGGCACCGACCTGATCGCCAAGCCGCCCAAGGGGACGACCCATCTGGTGCTGGACACGCCAGCGGGTCTGCATGGCAGTCGCCTGAAGGAAGTGATGAAGATGGCCGACAAGATCATCGTGCCGTTGCAGCCCAGCGTGTTTGATATTTTTGCCACGCGCGCTTTTCTGGACCAGCTGGCGCACAGTCGCCACGCCGAGAGCACGCAGGTGGGCTTGGTCGGCATGCGGGTGGACGCCCGCACGATTTCCGCCGACAAGTTGCACGACTACGTGGACAAATTGGGGCTGCCGGTGCTGGGCTACCTGCGCGACACGCAAAACTACATTCACCTGGCTGCGCGTGGCCTGTCGGTGTTCGATGTGTCGCCCAACCGGGTGGAGCGGGACCTGGAGCAGTGGCTGGGCATTTGCCGCTGGCTGGACAAATAAGCAGCATGCGGACGTTTCAGACCCTGGCCGAACTTGCGGCGCTGGTGGGGCAGGAGGTGGCGGTCAGCGACTGGATCACCATCACGCAGGAGCAGGTGAACCAGTTTGCCCAGGCCACGGGTGACCACCAGTGGATTCACGTGGACGTGGAGCGCGCCAAAGCCGGGCCGTTTGGCGGCCCGATTGCGCATGGTTTTTTGACGCTGTCGCTGATTCCGAAGTTTTTTGAGTCATCGTTCGAGATTGCTCAGCCGCGCATGGGCGTGAACTACGGGCTCAACAAGGTGCGTTTCATGGCGCCAGTGCCGGTGGGCAGCCGCCTGCGCGCCCGCATGAAGCTGCTGCAGTGCGAGCCATCGACAACCAGGGTGTGCAGATGGTCTGGGAAGTGGCGGTGCAGCGCGAGGGCTCGGAGAAGCCGGTGTGTGTGGCGGAGTCGATAGTGCGGCGTTATCCCTGAACGCCGAACCCGTTTTGCCGCCAGGCCTCAAATACGGTGACGGCCACCGCATTGGACAGGTTCAGGCTGCGCTGACCCGCCAGCATGGGTAGTTTCAAGCTCTGGCCGGGCGCAAAGGAGGCACGCACTGCGTCGGAAATGCCTTTGGTTTCCGAGCCAAATACCAGCCAGTCGCCCGACTGAAACCTGACTTCATAAGGGCTCAGTGTGCCGCGGGTGGTAAGGGTGAATAGCCGGTCCGCCGCGGGTTGCTCATCACGCAGGAAAGATGGCCAGTCCGTATGGCGCTTTGTTTTAGCGTATTCGTGGTAGTCCAGCCCGGCGCGGCGCATGTGTTTGTCATCCATGGAAAACCCCAACGGCTCCACAAGGTGCAGCGTGCACCCCGTGTTGGCTGCCAGCCGGATGACGTTGCCCGTATTGGGCGGGATTTCGGGCTCAACCAGAACGATGTGAAACATGCCCAGATTATTCAGTACGGGCAATCACGATGGCGGTGATGTGGCTGGCACCGGCAGCCCTTAGTGCGGTGGCGGCGGCATACAGAGAGGCACCGCTGGTCATGACGTCGTCAATCAACACGACCCGCTTGTCCCTGATCTGCGCGGTGCGCAGCGGCTCCACGACAAAGGCGTCCTTCACATTGCGCAGCCGCTGCTCCCGTGCGAGCAGGCTTTGCGCGGGACCGTCCTTGATGCGCAGCAACAGCCGTGCGTGTGTTTTGCCGGGGGCCAGCGCTTTTGCCAGTTCCAGTGCCTGATTGAAACCCCGTTCAGCCAGGCGCGCTGGGGTCAGTGGCATCGGGATCACGAGATCAGCACTCTCCAGTGCCGGTTCGACCCAGGGTGCGCTGCGCAATAACAGCGCGAAGGTGTCTGACCAGCCGGTTTGTGCACCAAATTTGTATTGAACAATCAGGTCGGACCATGGGTACGCATACGACACGGCGGCCAGACAACGGTCCAGTGCCGGGGGCTGTTTGAGGCAGGCGCCGCACTGGGTGACGCCGTCCACTATGCTGGCTGCCAGCGGCAGCGCGCAGGTGTGGCAACGCAGTTTGGGCTGGGCGAACCGGTTGACGCAGGCCTCGCACACCGGCTGTGACGGCCAGGCGTGGCACACCGCGCACTGGCTGGGTACGCGGCCCGTCACTTTTCTGGATACCTGTTGAATCAGCTCGCTGAACATCGGATCAATATACTCGGCCTGATCCTCCTCCAACGTGTCATGTCTACAGAACGCCCTCCCACCATTGATCCCCGCGCTGCACTGCGCTGGGCGGCCGCACCAGCCCGGGAATCGCCCTGGCTGCACGAGGAAGTGGCGCGCCGCATGGAGGAGCGCCTGCAGTGGATCAAGCTGCGGCCCGGCGCCTGGGCGCATTGGGAGCCTGTACGGGGTGGCCTGCAAACCCATGCCGCACTTGGCCGGCGTTATCCGGATGCTGCCTGTTTTGTGATTGAAGCCCCTGAAAACAGGGCACAGGTAGCTATCAAGGAAATAGCAAAACACTGGTGGAATCCATCTCGCTGGCGCACAACGCCTGTGCAGTTTCAGACCCCACCCGATGCCTCCGTGCAGATGCTGTGGGCCAATATGGCATTGCACATGGCGGCTGACCCGCAAGCGCTGATCACGCAATGGCACCGTGCACTGGCGACCGATGGATTTTTGATGTTTTCATGCCTCGGCCCCGACACACTCTCAGAACTGCGTGATCTGTATCAGGCGCAGGGTTGGCCCGCGCCATCCCATGAGTTCACCGATATGCATGACTGGGGCGACATGCTGGTTAACGCCGGCTTTGCCGAGCCGGTGTTGGACATGGAACGCATTACGCTGACCTTTGACTCCCCCAGGCGCCTGCTGGATGAATTGCGCCAATTGGGCCGGAACCTTCATTCCCGGCGATTTGCGGGTTTGCGAGGGCGGCGCTGGCTGACTCAATTGCATGAGGGTTTGCAGCGCGGACTGGCTGTACCCGCTGAGGGCGGGCGACTTCGGTTGACATTCGAGATCATTTATGGCCACGCACTCAAACCACCGCCGCGGCTGAAGGTGGCGCCGCAAACCACCCTGTCGCTGGATGACATGCGTGCTGCATTGCAGCAAGGCAAAAACGCCGGGAGGGGGCTAGTTTGAGCATGTGTTGGGAGGTGCAGCGTTGTAAGACGCTGACGGCTCCGTCGGAGGTGTCGGCTACAATAAGCCGGAAGTGATTTAAGGGTATTTCCCCCAAAAGGCTCGCCCCGACACGGCAGTGTTCGGGGAGTTTCCAGGCAGGACGCGTGACGAATCCGGTTTTTCGCTTTGCGACAGTGCAGGGTCAGCACATTCAGTGGTTTTTGAGGCGCAACTGTTCAGTCACGCCCAGACAACTGGGCTTGCTGTACGTGTCGCTCTGTTGTGTATCGCTCGGCATTGGATCCGTTTTTTGGGCTCAGGGGGCCACCATGGTTTTGCCGTATGCGGCGCTGGAGTTGCTGGCCGTTGGCATTGCTTTTATGGTGTATGCCCGGCACGCGACGGACGGTGAGCGAATTCTTCTCCGGGGTTCGCAATTGGTTGTGGAGTTTGAAAACGGCGGCAAACTGGAACGCGCCGAGTTTCAGCGGGATTGGGTGAGGGTGGAGCCGCGTGCGGGGCACCGTTCATTGATTGAGGTGTCTGGCCAGGGCCGTTCCATTGATGTGGGGCGATTTGTCAGACCGGAATTGAGGCCTGTGCTGGCCCGGGAAATCAGGCTGGCCCTTCGGGGTGCCTGACCGGATCCAGCAGATTGGTTTAAGCAGATTTGGGTAATTTTGAGGCATTGAAGAAGTGAACATGATCAAGAGCATTTCAAACCATCTGGCTCGCATGCTGCTGTCAGCGGGCGTCTGGGGCAGCACCGCGGTGTTGACAGCGGTACACGCAACGAGCGATTTGCCCGGCGGGCCCGCCGTCAATCAGTTGAACCTTCACCCTGCCGTGACCAAAATTGCCGAGGAGCAAGCCTGGCTGCACTGGTTCATGCTGATCGTCTGCACTGTCATTTTCCTGGCGGTGTTCGGCGTCATGTTCTATTCCATCTGGAAACACCGCAAGTCGGTGGGTCACAAGCCCGCCACGTTTCATGAGTCGGTAACGGTTGAAATCGTCTGGACGATTGTTCCGTTCGTCATCGTGATCCTGATGGCCTTGCCGGCCACGAAGGTGATTGTTGCCATGAAGGACACCACGAATGCCGACCTGACCATCAAGGCCACCGGCATGCAGTGGAAATGGGGTTATGACTACCTCAAGGGTGAGGGTGAGGGCATTGGTTTCACCTCGACGCTGGATAGCACGCATCGGGCGATGTCCGATGCTGGCGGGCCGAAAGCGGGTGAAGTGGTCGACAACTATCTGCTCAAGGTGGATAACGCCCTGGTCGTGCCTGTTGACAAGAAAATTCGCATCATCACAACGGCGAATGATGTGATTCATGCGTTCATGGTGCCTTCATTCGGCATCAAGCAGGACGCCATTCCCGGGTTTGTGCGCGATACATGGTTCCGCGCCGAGAAGGTGGGTGACTATTACGGTCAATGCGCCGAGTTGTGCGGTAAAGAACACGCCTACATGCCTATCCACGTCAAGGTGGTTTCTGCCGAGGACTACTCCAAATGGGTCGATGGCGAAAAGAAAAAACTGGCCGCCAAGGCTGATGATCCGTCCAAGGTCTGGACGCTGGATGACATGCTGAAGCGCGGCGAGAAAGTTTATGCCGCCAACTGTGCCGCCTGCCACCAGGCCAATGGCAAGGGTGCCGGTCCGATCAAGGCGCTGGACGGCGCTGCAGTGGTCCTGGATGCTGATAAGGCCAAGCAGATTGCAGTGCTGCTCAACGGTCAAAACAATGGCGCCATGCCCGCATGGAAGCAATTGAGCGATACCGAAATTGCTGCCGTGATCACCTATACCAAGAACAACTGGTCCAACAAGACGGGCCAACTCGTGCAGCCTGCCGAAATCGTTGCTGCCCGCAAATAGTCTGACCAGTTTAAAGAATTGATAAGGAATCCACGATGAGCGCCGTACTAGACCATCACGACCACGCCCATGACGATCATCACGACCATGCCCCCACGGGTTGGCGCCGCTGGGTGTATGCCACCAATCACAAAGATATCGGTACCTTGTACCTGCTGTTCAGTTTCACGATGCTGATGGTCGGTGGTGTTCTGGCGCTGTTGATTCGCGCCGAGTTGTTTCAGCCAGGTCTTCAGCTGGTCAACCCTGAGCTGTTCAACCAGCTCACTACCATGCACGGCCTGATCATGGTATTTGGCGCCATCATGCCGGGGTTTGTCGGTTTTGCGAACTGGATGATTCCGCTACAGATCGGTGCGGCTGACATGGCGTTTGCGCGCATGAACAACTTCTCGTTCTGGCTGATGATTCCGGCCGGTCTGATGCTGGTGGGCTCTTTCTTCATGCCCGGTGGCGCCCCCGCTGCCGGCTGGACTCTGTACGCGCCGTTGACGCTGCAGATGGGTCCTTCCATGGATGCCGGCATTTTCGCGATGCACATCCTGGGGGCGTCTTCCATCATGGGTTCGATCAACATCATCGTGACCATCCTCAACATGCGCGCCCCTGGCATGACGCTGATGAAGATGCCGATGTTCTGCTGGACCTGGCTGATTACCGCCTACCTGCTGATCGCCGTGATGCCTGTGCTGGCTGGCGCCATCACCATGACGCTGACGGACCGCCACTTCGGCACCAGCTTCTTCAACCCCGCTGGCGGTGGCGACCCGGTGATGTACCAGCACATTTTCTGGTTCTTCGGCCACCCCGAGGTGTACATCATGATTTTGCCGGCCTTCGGCATCATCAGCCAGATCGTTCCGGCGTTTTCACGCAAGAAGCTGTTCGGCTACGCCTCGATGGTTTATGCCACTTCGTCCATCGCGATTTTGTCGTTCATTGTCTGGGCACACCATATGTTCACCACCGGTATGCCGGTGACGGGTCAGTTGTTCTTCATGTACGCGACGATGCTGATTGCAGTTCCTACCGCTGTGAAGATCTTTAACTGGATTGCCACCATGTGGCAAGGCTCCATGACCTTTGAAACTCCCATGCTGTTTGCTGTGGGCTTCATCTTTGTGTTCACCATGGGTGGCTTCACAGGCCTCATTTTGGCCGTGGCTCCCATCGATATCCAGTATCAGGACACCTACTACGTAGTGGCGCATTTCCACTATGTGCTGGTGGCCGGTTCCCTGTATGCCATGTTTGCCGGGTATTACTACTGGAGCCCGAAGTGGACGGGTGTGATGTACAACGAAACACGCGGCAAGATTCACTTCTGGTGGTCGCTGATTGCGTTCAATATCACCTTCTTCCCGATGCACTTCCTGGGCCTTGCCGGCATGCCACGTCGTTATGCCGACTACCCCATGCAGTTCGCCGACTTCAATGCCATTGCTTCCGTGGGCGCCTTCGCCTTCGGTCTGGCGCAGGTTTACTTCTTCCTGTTCATCGTATTGCCGACGATGATGGGCAAAGGCGAGAAAGCCTTCCAGAAGCCGTGGGAAGCCGCTGAAGGTCTGGAATGGGAAGTGCCTTCTCCGGCGCCATTCCATACATTCGAGACTCCGCCACGGCTCGATGCAACGGCTACCAAGGTGATTGGCTGACATTGACAGTGTTCCCTGGCGGTAAAACCATGACTCCTGAACAAAAAAAGGCCAATATGAAGACCGGGTTGATACTCGCGTCTGTTGCGGTGGTCTTCTTCATCGGCTTCATGGTCAAGATGGTTGTTCTGGGCAAATAAGCGATGAGCCTGCGCCGTGAAAACGTCAGGATGGTGGGCAAGCTGGCTGTCGTTGCAGCCGGCATGTTTGCCTTTGGGTACGCGCTGGTACCGGTCTACAAGGCGATCTGCGAAATGACCGGAATCAATATCCTCGCGCTGGGCGAAAAGGATATTCCGGGTGCCAAGGCCAAGCTTCCCGCCAACACCCAGATCGATACTTCGCGCACTATCACGGTGGAGTTCGATGCGAATGCCCGTGGCCCGTGGGACTTCAAGCCGGCGCAGCGGTCGGTTCAGGTGCATCCTGGCGAGCTGACCACGGTGATGTACGAGTTCCAGAACACACAGAACCGTCGTATGTCGGCCCAGGCCATTCCCAGCTACGCACCCCAGCAGGCCAGCACCCACTTCAACAAGGTGGAATGCTTTTGTTTTAACCAGTACACACTGGAGCCCGGTGAGAAGAAAACCTGGCCCGTTGCATTCATCATTGACCCGAAATTGTCCAAAGACGTTACGACGATTACTTTGTCATACACCTTCTTTGAGGTGGGCGGTAAAACGCCTGCTGCGCCTGTTGCTGCGGTAACGGATGCAGTCAAAACCGGAGTGGGTTCATGAAAGGTGCGAATGGCACCAGTGATCTGCGCAAAGGATCCTTCCTGAGGAGTGTGAAGATGGTGGCCTGGTCTTTTCTGGGTATTCGCAAGAACAGCGAGTATCAGGAAGACCTCGCAAAAGTCAATCCGCTGCATGTGATGGCGGTCGGAGTAGGTGCGGCGCTGACGCTGGTCGTTGGCCTGATTGTTTTGGTGAATTGGGTGGTGGCCAAGTAAGGCTGAACCCTGATCAGAATTGATTGAAGAGAACTGTAAGGAATGGGACTGAAATGAGTTCAACAACACACGGCGCGACGCCTCACTACTTTGTGCCCAGCCCGTCACGGCATCCGGCCATGGCAGCCTTGGGACTGTTTTTTGTAATCCTTGGTGCAGGCCAATGGATCAATGGCGCTGATTGGGGCAAATATTCATTGATGTTCGGCCTGTTATGGTGGCTTGGCGTGTTGTATCAGTGGTTCAGCCAGGCCGTCTCGGAGAGTGAGGGCGGCCTCTACGGACACAAGATTGACCTCTCATTTCGCTGGAGCATGAGTTGGTTCATCTTCTCCGAAGTCATGTTTTTCGGGGCGTTCTTCTCGGCTCTGTGGTGGGCGCGCATGCACTCCGTGCCAGCACTTGGCAGTCTTGAAAATGCACTGCTGTGGCCGGATTTCAAGGCGGTCTGGCCCAGTGTCGTTGCTGGCGCTACCGCGTCACCAGCAGGCATTGTTGAGCCGTTCCAGACGATGGGTCCCTTCTGGCTTCCAACCATCAATACGGCCTTGCTGTTGACCTCGGGTGTCACGCTGACGATTGCGCACCACGCACTGATTGTGGGCAACCGTGCCAAGACCATCGGATTCATGTGGTTGACGGTCTTGTTGGGTATCACTTTCCTGTGCGTCCAAGGCTACGAGTACTACCATGCCTACCATGAGCTGAATCTGAAACTGTCATCTGGCGTTTACGGTTCCACGTTCTTCATGCTCACCGGATTTCACGGCTTCCACGTGTTTGTGGGTATGTTGATGCTGCTTTTCATCACGCTGCGTCTGCAAAAAGGTCATTTCACGCCGGAGCGTCATTTCGGCTTTGAAGGTGCCGCCTGGTACTGGCATTTTGTGGACGTGGTTTGGCTGGGTCTGTATATCCTGGTTTACTGGCTGTAACGGCTGGCGAGCTTCGAAAAAAAGGCACCGCTTGCGGTGCCTTTTTGATTGCCGGTGGCTAGCGGGCAGGGCGGGTTGGGAGACTATTGTCCGGCTGATATTCCGGTCGGGTGGATATAGCCCAGTTTCCATGCAATGAGCACACAAACGAACAACAACACGGAAAAACCAACCCGCATTGCCAAAGCCCGGGCCATATTTGCCGATTTGTCCGTGCTTTCCCCCTTGCCACCTTTCAACATGAAAAAGAGAGCGGCACCCAAACTGCCCAGAATGGCTACAAAGCCTGCAATGACAAGGTATTTCATGAAAAGGATTATGGGGTGAATCGCAGATTCTGGCTGATCACGCTCACAGCTGTTCTGAGTGGGAGCCTGACTGTTTCGCTGGGCCTGTGGCAGCTCTCAAGGGCTTTAGAGAAGCAGGCTATGCAATTGGCCATGGATAACAATGCCCATCTCCCGGGTATGACGGAATCTGTGCTGACCTCGCTGCCTGAGCCGATGAAGGCAATCTACCGCCCGGTCGAGGTGCGCGGGCGTTGGGAGGCTGAGCGTACGGTCTTCCTGGAGAACCGCCCCATGGGCACCAAGGTCGGCTTTTATGTGGTGACTCCCTTGCGTCTGGAGGGGAGTGCAGCGGTGGTGCTGGTTCAACGGGGCTGGGTGCAACGCAATTTTGTGGATCGTGAGGCCGTACCGGCCATACCAACGCCTTCAGGCGTCGTGCAGATTCGCGGACGAATTGCCCCGCCGCCGGCCAAGCTATATGAGTTGGGGCACCCGGGCAAGGGCGTCATCCGGCAAAATCTGGATATTGGTGAATTCATGCTGGAGTCAGGGCTGTCCCTGATGCCTGTCTCCATTCAGCAAATGGGTGAAGCGAGTGACGGCCTTGTACGTGACTGGCCGCAGGTCAGTGCAGGGGTGGAAAAACACCATGGTTATGCTTTTCAGTGGTTCGGGCTGAGTGCCCTGATCACGGTTCTTTATGTCTGGTTTCAAATTGTCAGAAAATTCTTTCCCCGCAGGTCCCAGCATGGAAGTGCAGAGCACCATGAATAAGCCGCATGGTCATCAGGATAAGCCGTTGGGCATGACCGTGTATTCCATGCCTGAGGCCGGTCCGTCATTGGTAGCGGACGGACAGCGTACCGTCAAAGGGCGCTGGAAAATGATCGCCGTGCTGTTGGTGTGCGCCGCACCGGTTATCGCGTCGTACTTCACGTACTACGTTATCCGTCCGGAGGGTCGCCGTAATTTTGGCGAGTTGATCAATCCGCAACGCCCATTACCCGATCAAGCCGCGGTGGATCTGTCTGGCCAGCCAGCCAATTTGCGCGCACTCAAGGGGCAATGGCTGCTGGTCACTGTTGCCGGGGGGGGGTGTGACGAGGTCTGCACGCGGCACCTGTATTTGCAGCGCCAGATGCGCGAAAGCCTGGGCAAGGACAAGGAGCGCCTGGACCGGGTCTGGCTGATTTCCGATGACGTACCGGTCGCACCAGTCTTGCTGCCCGCATTGAAAGATGCAACCGTGCTGCGTGTTCCGTCGGCCAGTCTGGCCAGCTGGCTGGAGCCGGCCAGTGGCCAGTTGCTGGGATCCCATCTGTACGTCGTTGATCCGTTGGGCAACTGGATGATGCGGTTCCCGGCGAATCTGGATTTGAAGACTGCCGCAAACGCCAAGCGTGATCTGGAGCGGCTCATGCGGGCGTCCGCGTCCTGGGACGAGGCGGGCCGCACGAGCAAACCCTGAGCCATCATGCAAGCACAAGCCCTTTATGACCTGTCTCCGTTGCTGCGCATGATGCTCATGGGCCTTGCCCTGGCGCTTGGCCCCCTGGTGTGGGTGTGGTTGCGTCACCGCGGTGCGTCTGCTGGGCAGCGCCTGCGCGCACTGACAGTACTGACGCTTTTCCTGACGTTTGATCTGGTGCTGTTTGGTGCATTCACCCGGTTGACTGACTCCGGCTTGGGATGCCCTGACTGGCCGGGCTGCTACGGCCATGCCAGCCCTTTGGGAGCCACGGCAGATATCTCGGCAGCCCAGTCGGCCATGCCCACCGGGCCGGTGACTCATGGCAAGGCTTGGGTTGAGATGGTCCACCGCTATCTGGCAACCAGCGTGGGGGTGCTGATTCTGGTGCTCGCTGCTGCAGCCTGGCTGATGCGCAGGCGATCAGGCACGCGTGGCGCAGGCGACGTCGCCATCAACCCCTGGTGGCCCACGCTGACACTGGTATGGGTCTGCATTCAGGGTGCTTTTGGTGCGCTAACGGTCACCATGAAGCTCTTTCCCGCCATCGTGACCCTTCATTTGCTGGGTGGTTTTGCGCTGCTGGCCTTGCTGGGTATGCAAGCGGTGCGTCATGCCCAGATCGCAGCTGGCGCGGGCCCTGTACCGATCAATGCGGGCCTGCGGGCCTGGGTATGGGCAATTTTCGCGTTGCTGGTTGTGCAGTCTGCGCTGGGCGGATGGGTTAGTACCAACTACGCCGTGCTGGCCTGTACCGAATTCCCCATGTGCCAGGGCAGCTGGTGGCCCGACATGAGCTTCGCGCAGGGCTTCCAGGTCTGGCGCGAACTGGGCCATACGGCCGATGGGCAGTTGATCGGGTTTGCAGCGCTCACGGCTATTCACTTTGTCCACCGCGTGATGGCCGTCGTGGTGCTGGTGCTGCTGTTGGCAGTAGCCTGGCGTCTGCGGGCTGTTGCGGCTTTGCGCAGCCAGGCACGTTGGCTGATTGGCCTGTCCGTGCTGCAACTGATCACGGGGTTAAGTAATGTGGTGCTGGACTGGCCTTTGGTTGCAGCCGTGCTGCATACCGGTGGTGCGGCTGCGCTGGTGGGTGTGATGACTTGGACTGTTGCCGCCAGCCGTTCATCGGCGCCGGCGATCGTGGCAAGGGTATCAGCGTCAGGAGTCGTGGCATGAGCAACATTGCAACCGCAGTTGCTCCGCCATCCGTGTTCAGGCAATTCCACGCACTCACCAAGCCACGTGTCATTCAGCTCATCGTGTTTTGCGCGCTGATAGGCATGGTGCTGGCGGTCCCTGGCTTGCCAACGCTGGCCGATGTCAAGCTGGCGACCGTTGCCTGTCTGGGCATCTGGCTGGTAGCCGCAGCGGCAGCAGCGTTCAACTGCATCGTCGAAAAAAATATCGACGCCAAGATGAAGCGTACCGCCTGGCGCCCCACAGCGAAAGGTGAGTTGCGCGACAGCCAGACCCTGCTGTTCTCCGCCGTCCTGTGCATAGCTGGTTCGGCGCTGCTGTACGTGTGGGTGAACCCGCTGACGATGTGGCTGACGTTTGCCACGTTTGTGGGCTATGCGGTGATCTACACCGTCATCCTCAAGCCCTTGACGCCACAAAACATTGTGATTGGCGGCGCGTCGGGCGCCATGCCGCCGGTTCTGGGCTGGGCGGCGATGACGGGCAACGTCGGCCCCGAGGCCCTGATCCTCTTCCTGATCATCTTTCTGTGGACGCCACCGCATTTCTGGGCGCTGGCGCTGTACCGGGTGGAGGACTACCGCAAGTCCGGTCTGCCCATGCTGCCTGTTACCCACGGCAGCGAGTTCACGCGGCTGCAGATTCTGCTGTACACCTTTGTGCTGTTCGCGGCCTGCCTGCTGCCGTTTGTCTATGGCATGAGTTCATGGATCTATCTGGCCACCGCCGTGGTGTTAAGCGTGGGTTTTTGTGGCTATGCTTTAGCCTTGTGGCGCGACTACTCCGATGCGCTGGCGCGCAGGACCTTCCGCTTTTCCCTCATCCACCTCAGTGTGCTGTTTGCAGCGCTGCTGGTGGATCACTATGCATGGTGAATTTCTGATGAATAAACGAACTGCTATCAAATCAATAGCTGCCTGTGCAATGATGTTGGCGTCAACCGTGCTATTCACGGCCTGTTCCGAACAAAAGCCGGCTTTCGCAGCGATTGATGTCACCGGTGCAGACTACGCCAAAGACTTTTCCCTGACCGACCACAACGGCCAGGCACGCAGCATCAAGGACTTTCAGGGCAAGGTGGTCGTGATGTTCTTCGGCTACACCCAGTGCCCGGATGTTTGTCCCACGTCCATGGCCGAGATTGCAGAAGTTCGCAAACAGTTGGGCAAGGACGGCGAGAAAGTACAGGCCCTGTTTGTAACCGTGGACCCCGAGCGGGATACGCCCGAAGTGCTCAAGGGCTACATGGGCAACTTTGACCCAACCTTCCTGGCTCTGTACGCCACGCCCGACAAGCTCGCGGCAACAGCCAAAGATTTCAAGGTTTATTACAAAAAGGTGGAAGGCAAGACACCCACCAGCTATACGATGGACCATTCTGCGGGGAGCTACATCTACGACACCAAAGGTGCACTGCGGCTGTACACCCGCTATGGCACAGGTGTACAGCCGCTGGTTTCAGACATCAAATTGCTGTTGAAAGAGGCTTCCTGAGCCTCACCGGGGGCGGCTCACGCGAACTCGGCCAGCGCCTTCTTCATCTTCTTCATCGCCGCAGATTCGATCTGCCGGATGCGCTCGGCGCTGACGCCGTATTCAGCGGCCAAGTCGTGCAGCGTCATGCCGCCCGAGCTGTCGTCGTTCACCTTGAGCCAGCGCTCTTCCACGATCCTGCGGCTGCGCTCGTCCAGCGCGTTCAGCGCGGTAGCGATGCCGTCGGTTGCCAGCACGTCGCGCTGGCGCGACTCGATCATGGCTGTTGGCTCGTGCGTGGTGTCCGTCAGGTAGGCGATGGGGCCAAACGCCTCGTCACCGTCATCGGACGGGCTGGGGTCCAGCAACACATCACCACCCGACAGGCGGGTTTCCATCTCGATCACCTCTTCGCGCTTGACCTTGAGGTCACGCGCCATCGAATCAATCTGGTCTTCGGTCAGCGTCTCGCGGTGGGTGCCGGCGTCGGCAGCCGCGTCGTCGGACTTGTAACGCTGCTTCATGGAGCGCAGGTTGAAAAACAGCTTGCGTTGGGATTTGGTGGTCGCCACCTTCACCATCCGCCAGTTTTTCAGGATGTACTCATGAATCTCGGCCTTGATCCAGTGCAGCGCGTAGCTCACCAGACGCACGCCCTGATCGGGGTCAAAGCGTTTGACGGCCTTCATCAGGCCGACATTGCCTTCCTGGATCAGGTCGCCGTGTGGCAAACCATAACCGAGGTACTGGCGGGAAACCGACACCACCAAGCGTAAGTGAGAGAGCACTAACTTACCGGCAGCTTCCAGATCGTTATCATTTTTGAACTTGCGCGAAAACTCCTGCTCTTGCTCAAGCGTCAACATCGGCAGGCGGTTGGCGGCCGAAATATAGGCATCCAGATTGCCCAGCGAGGGCACCACGGCCCACGGATTAGCCACTGCCAGCGCAGAGCTGGAAACTCCAGTTTGATTAGTCATACCAGAACTCCTTTTCATCAATAATTGAATATTAGCACTCTCTTTGAGGGAGTGCTAACTCATTAGTTCAATTGGGGTGATAGTGTTTGCAGGTGATTGGAGTAATAAAGTCGGTCGGAAATCCGGTTTAGAGTTACAAAGTTCGTGACGTTCCCCCCCAAATTGGGGGGCAGTTTAAAACTAAAGGTAAGGTAGCTTCTCGGTGGGCCCGACAGGGCTGGAAGGAGAAGTGATGAAGAGGTCCAGATTTTCCGAAGAACAGATTGCGTATGCGTTGCGACTGGCCGTTACCGGGGCGCAAATACACCAGCCCGCGACAGCCTAGGGCCGCGCGGCTGCATGGGGAAATCACGCCACATGGAGACCGAACCCAGACCCTCGCGCAGGAACACCATGAGGGGCGCTGCCTGGTCTTCGCGGCGCAGCCATTGGTGTTCCTATGCGCACGCGCCGCCCCGCCCAGTCCAGTTCCACCCATTCGGAGGTGACGGACTGCAGTGTTGCAGCTGCACCCGTGGGTGTGCCGCGGGCCACAGCGGCCTTGGGCGCGGTGATGTTCGCCCTGGCGGTGTTCATGAGCTCGCGGACTCCTGGTCGCGCAGTTTGAAGCGCTGGATCTTGCCGGTGGCGGTCTTGGGCAGCTCGTTCACGAACACGATCTGGCGCGGGTATTTGTAAGGCGCGAGCTTGTCCTTTACAAAGGCCTTGAGCTCGTCCGTGGTGGCGACAGCGCCGGGCTTGAGCACCACGAAGGCTTTGGTCTTGGTCAGGCCCTCGCCATCGGGCACGCCGATGACGGCTGCCTCCAGCACGGAAGTGTGCTGCACCAGCGTGGCTTCTACCTCGAAGGGCGACACATATATGCCACTGACCTTGAGCATGTCGTCGCTGCGCCCGCTGTAGGTGTAGCTGCCGTCGGCGTTGCGGATGTATTTGTCGCCGCTCTTGGTCCACCCGCCCTGGAAGGTCTCGCGCGTTTTTGGCGCGGTTGCCCCAGTACATCATGGCCGCAGAGGGGCCCTGGATGTAGAGGTCTCCAGTCTCACCGTCAGGAACCGCAGCGCCGTCGTCGCCGCGCAGCTCTATGGTGTAGCCGGGCACGGGCCAGCCGGTGGTGCCATAGCGCACCCGCTGCGGGGTGTTGGACAGAAAGATGTGCAGCATCTCGGTGGAGCCAATGCCGTCCACGATGTCCACGCCGAAGTGGGCCTTGAAGCGCTCGCCCAGATCGGCCGGCAGGGCCTCGCCAGCGGAGGACACCAGGCGTAGCTTCACGTCGCTGCGCGCTGGCAGGTTGGGGCTTGCCAGCATGCCGGCAAAGCCGGTGGGGGCGCCATAAAAGACTGTGGGTTGCATTGCACCGACCTGCCCGAGCCAGCGTTTGAAGGTGGCGTCGGGCGTGGGGCGCTCGCCCATCAAAATCGTGGTGGCGCCTACCGCCATGGGAAAGGTCAGGCCGTTGCCCAAGCCATAGGCGAAGAACAGCTTGGCCGCCGAGAAACAGACGTCATCCTCCTGCAGTTTGAGGATGCCTTTGCCATACAGCTCGCTGGTCCAGAAGGGGTTGCCATGCGAATGCACCGTGCCCTTGGGCCGGCCAGTCGAGCCGGAGGAATACAGCCAGAAGCCGGGGTCGTCGCCACTGGTGGCAGCGGGCTTGTTCAGCGGCTGGTGGGCTTGCACAAAGGCCTCGAATTCGACCTCGGCCGGATGCAGGGGTGCGGCCGGGTGCGAGACCACCACCTTGGTGACCTCGTGATCGGATTTGGTCATGGCGGCGGTCAGCGCCGGCAGCAGGGCGCCGGAGACCAGCACGGCCTGGGCGCGCGAATGTTCCAGCATGTAGGCGTAGTCGTCAGCGATGAGCAGGGTGTTCACTGCTACCGGCACCAGGCCGGCGTACATGGCGCCCAGAAAGCTCACGGGCCAGTCGCAGCAGTCGTGCATGAGCAGCAGCACGCGCTCTTCGCGGCGTATGCCCAGCGAACGCAGGCTGGCTGCTACGCGGCGCACGCGCTCGTCGAGCTGGCCGTAACTCAAGGTACCGTGGTCGTCGATGAAGGCGATCTTGTCAGGGCGCGCGGCGTTTTCGCTCAGCAAGTGCTGGGCGAAGTTGAAGACGGCGGGCAGTGCTACCGGGCCTTCGGTGGGGGTGTCTGCAGACATGGGGTGTCTCCTCGTTTTGGTTTTATGTGGCAGCCGCCGAATTGAGCTGCGCCAGCACTGCGGAGCTGGCCTGCAGCGCGCTGCGGCGGTGGTAGAAATTCAGGGCGCGCACGCCCCCCAGCTCTTCGCCGCCACCAGCACGGCCTGGGCCGCCGTGCAGGGACTGCGGCATCACATTGCCGTGGCCGGTGTGCAGGGCCGCCACATCGGGCGTGATGGTGTGCACGCGGCCCGAGGCATCGCTGCCGGCGGCGTCGCGCGTACCCAGCAGGGTGGGGCCTACGCAGCAGGGTGGGGCCTACGCAGCAGGACGCAGCATCGGCATCTACCAGCGTGTGGCTCTGTCCGTCGTGCAGCACTTCGGTCTGCGCCTTCAGGTAATCCAGACCTTGCAGCACGGCATCGCGCTGCTTGCGGTTGACCAGAGCACCCATGCGCACGGATTCGTTGCGCGGGTTGCCCACGCTGGTTTTGGCCAAGCGCGCGCTGATGGCTTGTGCGGCTGCGGCGTACATGGCTTCGGGCACGAAGACACGGCGAATGGCGGTGCATTTCTGGCCGGACTTCACCGTCATCTCGCGCGCCACTTCCTTGACCAGCAAGTCAAAAGATTCGCTACCGGCGGCCTCGCCGGGCAAGAGTAATGCGGAGTTCAGGCTGTCGGCCTCGATGTTCACGCGCACAGAATGTTGCGTTACTGCAGGGTGCGAGCGGATCACGGCGGCAGTCTCCGCCGACCCGGTGAATGACAGGACATCGAAGGACTTCAGCTGGTCCAGCAGGCCGGCCGAGCTGCCGCAGATGACAGACAGGGCGCCAGCGGGCAGGATGCCCGCGTCCACCACGTCCCGCACCATGCGCTGTGTCAGCCAGGCGGTGGCCGTGGCCGGCTTGATGATGACTGGCACGCCCGAGAGCAGGGCCGGTGCGGCTTTTTCCCACAGGCCCCAGGAAGGGAAGTTGAAGGCGTTGATGAAAAGGGCCAGGCCGCGGGTGGGGGACAGGATGTGCTGGCTTTGGAACAACGGGTCTTTGCCCAGGCGGGCGGGATCGCCGTCCAGAAGGAAATGGCGATCGCCCAGCGTGTCGCCCATCTTGGCGTATAGACCCAGGGTAAAAATGCCGCCGTCTATGTCCACGGCCGAGTCGTTTTTGACGGTTCCGCTGTTGGCGGTGGCGATGTCGTAATAGGCGTCGCGGTTGGCTTGCAGCACTTTCACCACGGCGCCCAGCAGCACGCCGCGCTGCTTGTAGCTGAGGGAACGCAGGGCCGCCGCTCCCTGCTCGCGGGCAAAGGCAAAGCCGGTGGCCAGGTCCAGGCCGGTGGCGTCCACGCGCACCAGGTCGGCGCCACTCACGGGGTCTTGCAGGGTGCTGCCCGAGCCGGTGCCTAATTGCCAGTGGCCACCCAGGAAGTTGGGCAGGAGTTCAGTCGATGGTGTCATGGAGAGGTGCTTGAGAGGAACGCGAGCGGGACGATGAGTGGAAATAGCGAAAGGACTAGGTATGACAAGGGCTCAGGCCCGGGCGGTAAATTCAATGCGGCCCTGGGGCAGCAAGTACAGCACCAGTGCGCGGCCACCGCTGACAGTGGGGCAGTGGGCGCTGCCAGCGGGGGTGACCATCCAGCCGGCGGGGCGGCCGTCAAACAGCGCGCCTTCGTCCAGGGGCATGATGAGGTCGATCTCGCCTTCGGGGTGCACATGGTGGGGGCCGGCCACATCTTTCATATCCACCACATCGACCGAGAAACCCTGCAGATCGTCTGCGGGCTTGAAGATGCGGCCATAGCGCAGGCCACCGCCTTCGTATTTGCACAGCCAGCTTTCTGCCACACCCTGTATGCAGGCGGCCTTAAGCTGCTGGTAGTTGGCGCTGCCCATGCCATGGTGTTCGTTGAGCCAGGCGTCCAGGTTTGCATCCAGTGCGCGGCCGGCGACGAGCCGGGTCAGGTTGGCCAGCAGGATGCGAAAGGCGGCAACAGCCGGGGGCGTGGCGCTAGCATCGGGGGCAGAAGGGGTCGCAGCGGTGGGGGACACAAATCACTCCAGTTTGAGATTCGGGCTTGCCAAGTCGCATAATATGAACTATTGTGCAAATATGAACGATAAAGCCCGAGCCGCTCGCTGTCAAGCACTATATTGCATGTATCCGGGTTTACACTGAGTTTCCATATGACATCTGAAGCATTGCTGCTCGGTGGGGGCGCCTCTGTGGCCCCCGTCACCCCTGCTGCCCCCGGGCGGGCGGTCGCAAAGAACCCGTTTCTGGTGAGCTTGGGCGAGCGCGCGCGCTCGCTACGCGCGCGCCGTGGCATGACGCGCAAAGCCGTGGCGGCGGCGGCCGATGTCTCCGAGCGCCACCTGGCCAATCTGGAATACGGCGAGGGCAACGCCTCCATACTGGTGCTGCTGCAGGTGGCCGGTGCCCTGCACTGCTCGCTGTTCGAGCTGCTGGGCGATGTCACCACCCTTAATCCCGAGTGGCTCTTGATTCGCGAGTTGCTTGAAAACGCCAGCGAGGCCAATCTGCGCAAGGCCCGCATTGCCGTTGGCGAGGCCCTGGGCACAGGCGGTGGCACGCCGCACGCCAACCCGCGCGTGGCCCTGGTGGGGCTGCGCGGCGCGGGCAAATCGACGCTGGGCCAGATGCTGGCCGATGACCTGGGCTACCCTTTTGTGGAGTTGAGCCGCGAAATCGAAAAATTTGCCGGCTGCAGCGTCAACGAAATCCAGAACCTGTATGGCATGAACGCCTACCGCCGCTACGAGCGCCGCGCCCTGGAGGAAGCCATTCAGATCTACCCCGAGGCGGTGATTGCCACGCCCGGCGGCCTGGTGTCGGACCCGGCCACCTTCAACCAGTTGCTCACCCACTGCACCACGGTCTGGCTGCATGCCGACCCGGAAGACCATATGAAGCGGGTGCTGGCTCAGGGCGACACGCGCCCCATGGCCAACAGCCGCGAGGCCATGGAGGACCTCAAGAGCATCCTGGCCGGGCGCGCCGCTTTCTACAGCAAGTCCCAACTCAAGCTCGACACCAGCGCCCAGCCGCTGGACGACACCTTTCAGGCCCTGCGTACCATGGTGCGCGAGCTGCTGCAGCTGTCGGCCTGATTTCCCCAGCCTGAACTATTTTTAAAATATGCAACAAAGTGCTTGACCATATTTACGAATATGCATTATTATTCACATTATTAAATCAACAACTGCACTGACTTGCCATTCCTTTGGAGACAAACCTATGACTACCGCCACCCCTCCCCGCGTCGAATACCAGACCCACCCCAACCAGTACCGCCACGTCAAGCTGCGCTTCAACGGAGCGGTTGCCACCCTGGCCATCGATATTGACGAGAACGCGGGCCTGCGCGAAGGCTACAAACTCAAGCTCAACAGTTACGACCTGGGCGTGGACATCGAGCTCAACGACGCCCTGGGCCGCATCCGCTTTGAGCATCCCGAGGTGCGCACCGTGGTGCTCACCAGTGCCAAGGAGAAAGTGTTTTGCTCCGGCGCCAACATCTTCATGCTGGGTGTCTCCAGCCACGCCTGGAAGGTGAACTTCTGCAAGTTCACGAACGAGACGCGTAACGGCTTTGAAGACTCTTCCATGCACAGCGGCCTCAAATTCCTGGCGGCCGTGAACGGCGCGTGCGCTGGCGGCGGCTACGAGCTGGCCCTGGCCTGCGACGAAATCCTGCTGGTGGACGACCGCTCCAGCGCCGTGAGCCTGCCCGAAGTGCCCCTCTTGGGCGTGCTGCCCGGCACCGGCGGCCTGACCCGCGTGACCGACAAGCGCCATGTACGCCATGACCTGGCCGATATTTTCTGCACCAGCGTGGAAGGCGTGCGCGGCCAGAAGGCAAAAGAATGGCGCCTGGTAGATGACATTGCCAAGCCCGCTGTGTTTGCCGCCAAGGTGCAGGAGCGCGCTCTGGCCCTGGCAGCTCAAAGTGACCGCCCTGCGAACGGCAAAGGTGTGACGCTGAACCCGCTGCAGCGCACCGTCGAAGCAGATGCCCTGCGCTACCAGCATGTCAACGTGGAAATCGACCGCGCCAAGCGCACCGCCACATTCACCGTGAAGAGTCCCAGCGGCGCACAGCCCACTGACATCGCCGGCATTGAGGCCGCCGGTGACCAGTGGTACCCACTGGCCATGGCACGTGAACTGGAAGATGCGATTCTGCAAATGCGCACCAATGAGCTCGACATCGGCATCTGGCTGATCAAGACCCATGGCGACGCTGGCGCCGTGCTGGCATCGGACGCCACGCTGGTTGCCCACCAGAACCATTGGCTGGTGCGCGAAACCATTGGTCTCTTGCGCCGTACCTTGGCCCGCCTGGACGTGTCCTCGCGCAGCCTGTTTGCTCTGATCGAATCCGGCTCCTGCTTTGCTGGCACTCTCCTTGAGCTGGCCCTGGCTTGCGACCGCAGCTACATGCTGATCCTGCCCGATGACGAAGCTGCCACGCCGAAGATCACCGTCTCGGATGTGAATTTTGGCCTCTTCCCCATGGTCACCAAGCAAAGCCGTTTGCAGCGCCGCTTCTATGACGAGCAGCCGGCACTGAACGCCGTGCGCGAGCAAGCCGGCAAAGCGCTGGACGCCGACGCCGCCTTTGCCCTGGGGCTGGTGACCTCCAACCCCGATGACATTGACTGGACAGACGAAGTGCGCATAGCCGTGGAGGAGCGCGTCTCCATGTCGCCCGACGCGCTCACTGGACTGGAAGCCAATCTGCGCTTTAACGGTCCCGAGAACATGTTCACCCGCATCTTTGGACGCCTGACCGCCTGGCAAAACTGGATCTTTCAGCGCCCCAATGCCGTCGGCGAAAAGGGTGCACTCAAGGTGTACGGCAAAGGCGACAAAGCGGTTTTTGACTGGAACCGCGTTTAACCCCCCCCCATTTTCTTTTACAAGGAGACACACATGTCCAGCATTGATTACAGCGACAAGATCCCCAACAACGTCAACCTCAGCGAAGACCGCACCCTGCAGCGCGCGCTGGAGCAATGGCAGCCCAACTACCTGAAATGGTGGGGCGACATGGGGCCCGATGATTCGCAGAACTTTGACGTCTACCTGCGCACTGCCGTCAGCGTGGACCCTCAGGGCTGGGCGCAGTTTGGTCATGTGAAGATGCCCGACTACCGCTGGGGCATCTTTTTGAACCCGGCCGAGAAGGACCGTAAGATCCACTTCGGCGACCACAAGGGCGAGGACGCCTGGCAAGACGTGCCCGGGGAATATCGCGCCAACCTGCGCCGCATCATCGTCACGCAAGGCGACACCGAACCCGCATCCGTGGAGCAGCAGCGCCACCTGGGCCTGACCTGCCCCAGCCAGTACGACCTGCGCAACCTGTTCCAGGTGAATGTGGAAGAAGGCCGCCACCTGTGGGCCATGGTCTACCTGCTGCACAAATACTTTGGCCGCGATGGCCGTGAGGAGGGCGAAGCGCTGCTGGAGCGCCGCAGCGGCCAGGAGAACAACCCGCGCATTCTGCAAGCCTTCAACGAAGAAACACCGGACTGGCTGAGCTTCTTCATGTTCACCTACTTCACCGACCGCGACGGCAAGTTCCAGTTGTGCGCCCTGGCCGAATCCAGCTTCGACCCGCTGGCCCGCACCACCAAGTTCATGCTGACCGAAGAGGCGCACCACATGTTCGTGGGCGAGTCCGGCATCAGCCGCGTGATCAGTCGCACCTGCGCCGCGATGAACGAGCTCAAGACCGATGACGTGACCAAGCTGCGCGCCGCTGGCGTGATCGACCTGCCTACACTGCAGCGCTACCTCAATTTTCACTTCAGCGTAACCATCGATCTGTTCGGTGCCGACGAGTCCAGCAATGCCGCTACCTTCTATAACACCGGCCTGAAAGGCCGCTATGAAGAAGGCAAACGCAACGACGACCACCTGCTCAAGGGTCAGACCTACAAGATTTTGCAGGTGCTGAACGGCCAATTGGTGGAACGCGAGGTGCCAATGCTCAACGCACTCAACGAAGTGCTGCGCGACGACTACATCAAGGATTCGGTGAGAGGGGTCAACCGCTGGAACAAGGTGATTGAGAAGGCCGGAATCCCCTTCCGCCTCAAGACCCCTCACAAGGCCTTTCACCGCAACATCGGTGGGCTCTCGGGCGCAAAGGTATCGCCAGATGGCCGTGTCGTGAGCGACGTCGAATGGAAGGCCAACGTGGACACTTGGCTGCCCAGCGGTGCTGACCGCGCCTTTGTGGCCAGCCTGATGGGCCGCGTGGTGGAGCCCGGCAAGTTCGCCAACTGGATCGCCCCTCCAGTCATGGGCATCAACCGACAGCCTGTTGATTTCCAGTACATTCGTTTTAACTAAGCAAAATAGAAATCTGAATAGTAAGAAGGGGCCTCTTTGGCCCCTTACTTGTCCTGAGAGACCAACCGAGACCAGCGCCATGGATACCAATGACTTCCAAGTGATCAAGCAACACTTGATAGACCCCGAGATCTGCATACGTTGCAACACCTGCGAGGCCATCTGCCCGGTGGGCGCCATCACGCACGACTCGCGTAACTATGTGGTCAAGGCCGATGTTTGCAATCTGTGCATGGCCTGTATCTCCCCCTGTCCCACCGGTTCCATCGACAACTGGCGCACCATGCCCAAGGCGCTGGCTTATGGCATTGAGGACCAGTTGAAGTGGGACGAATTGCCCGCAGAGCTCAGCTCGGAGCAAATGGCAGATGCCGGTGTGGCAGAGACTGCTGTTGCAGAAGTGCAGCAGGCAACACCATCCGCACAGACAGATCCCGCTGGTCAACAAACCTTCAGCTCAGCGGCCTTTGGCGCCACGCTACCACCCTGGTCTGCGGCACACGCTTATACCAACATCTACGGCCCCAAAGCCACAGAAAAAACGGTGAGCGCCAAGGTGGTTGGCAATGTGCGCGTCACCGAAGTGGGCGCCACGGCTGGCGCCGACTACGACACACACCACGTTGTTCTGGACTTTGGCAGCATGCCTTTTCCGGTACTGGAGGGCCAAAGTATTGCCATCTTGCCTCCGGGCCTGGACGAGAGCGGCCGTGCCCACCATGCACGCCAATATTCAATTGCCAGCCCGCGCAACGGCGAACGGCCCGGCTATAACAACCTGTCACTGACCATCAAACGGGTGCTGGAAGACCACAGTGGAAAACCCGTGCGCGGAGTAGCCTCCAACTACATGTGTGACCTGCAAATCGGTGACAGCGTACAGGTAATTGGCCCGTTTGGCAGCAGCTTTTTGATGCCCAACCACCCCCGCTCCAATATCGTCATGATCTGTACCGGAACCGGTAGCGCACCCATGCGTGCCATGACCGAGTGGCGCAGGCGCTTACGCGCCTCGGGCAAGTTTGAAGGTGGCAGGCTGATGCTGTTCTTTGGTGCACGAACCCAGGAGGAACTTCCCTACTTCGGACCGTTGCAAAACCTGCCAAAGGATTTTATTGACATCAATTTTGCCTTTTCGCGCACGCCAGGCCAGCCCAAACGCTATGTTCAAGACCTGATGCGGGAGCGCGCCGCCGATTTGGCACCGTTGCTGGCGGACGGTAATAGCTATTTCTATGTCTGCGGTCTGAAGAGCATGGAAGAGGGCGTGGTGCTGGCCTTGCATGACATTGCCACGTCTGCGGGATTGAATTGGGAGACCGTAGGCACATCGCTCAAGCGCGAAGGTCGTCTGCATCTGGAGACCTACTGATGCACAGCATCACAACACCTACATTTTCCACATTGAAGTTAAGCCAACGCGTACCCGGTGTGGTGCAAATTACCATGGCCAGAGCGGCCGTTTTCAACGCATTCGATGAGCTGATGATCAGCGAACTGGATGCCGCCTTCGCCGCCATGAGTGACGACACCAGCGTGCGCGTCATCGTGCTCGCCGGGGATGGAAAGCACTTCAGCGCCGGTGCCGATCTGCAGTGGATGCAGCGTGCGGCGGCAGCCACGGTGGAATGGAATCTGCACGATGCTCGGCGCTTTGCTGGCATGCTGCATCGCATTGCCAACGCCCCAAAGCCCGTACTCGCACGCATACAAGGCGCGACAATGGGAGGTGGTGTGGGCCTCGCCTGCGCCTGCGACATCGCCATTGCTGCCGATAACGCCAGCTTTGCCGTAAGCGAGGCAAAGTTCGGCATTCTCCCCGCCGTCATCGGCCCGTATGTAACCAACGCTGTGGGTAAGCGCCAGGCCCAGCGTCTGGCTTTGACTACCACCCGTATCGCAGCGCCTGAGGCGCTGTCCATGGGATTGGTGCAGCAAGTCGTGTCACTTGATGCGCTCGATGCCACTGTGGACGATACTGTGAAAGAACTTCTGGCCGGCAGCCCGAATGCCCAGCGAGAGATAAAGACCTTGTTTGCGCAACTGGCAGTCGGTCCCATTAGTCCAGAAGTGCGCGAACTTACTGCCCAAACTATCAGCCGCGTGCGAGGCACCGACGAAGCGCGCGAAGGCTTTGCGGCCTTTTTGGCCAAACGCTCTGCCAACTGGATTCCCCAATGACCGCCCTTAACTTGGGCCCAACACCAGTGCCAGTGCTGGTGGTGGGCGCGGGCATCATGGGTTTGGGCATCGCCCAAGTGGCCGCCCAAGCGGGTCACACTGTCTTGCTCTTTGATATGCGCGCAGGTGTGGCAGCAGAGGCCCGGGACAAGCTGGGTACCAGTCTGCAGGCCATGGTAGCCAAGAGGAAATTCACGTCTGACGATGTAGCGAAAATCCTCTCCCTGATAGTCCCGATTGTCGCTTTGGAGGAGGCTGCTTCGGCGGGCCTGGTGGTGGAAGCGATTGTGGAAAAGCTGGAGGCCAAACGCGGGCTGTTTCAGCAGCTCGAAAGAATCGTGGCGCCTGACTGCATCCTGGCCACCAACACCTCCAGCATTTCTGTCACTGCCATAGCGAATGGATTGCAGCACCCCACACGTCTGGTTGGTATGCATTTTTTCAACCCAGTACCAATGATGAAGCTGGTAGAAGTGGTGTCGGGTTTACAGACCGCCCCTGCTGTTGCTGAGGCTATCTTTACCTTGTCGGAGCGCTGGGGTAAGTCGGCGGTACACGCCCGCTCTACCCCAGGTTTTATTGTTAACCGCATCGCCCGGCCCTTTTATGCCGAGGCACTGGCATTGCTACAGGAACAAGCCGCCACACCGGTCGCCCTTGATGCGTGTCTGCGTGCAGCTGGCTTTCGCATGGGCCCATGCGAGCTAATGGACCTAATTGGGCACGACACCAACTTTGCAGTAACGCAGTCTGTTTACGAGGCCAACTTCTTTGACAAGCGCTATGTGCCCTCGTTGGTTCAACGCGAGATGGTGGATGGCGGGATGTTGGGTCGCAAGTCTGGGCAGGGCTTTTACAGCTACGCGTCAGTTGCCAGCGGACCTGTGGTCAGCCCCCGCGCAAACGCAGTCCTGCCTACGGTTAAAGACGTGTGTCTGCATGGCACGGGCGCATTGGCCGACGCCTTGCAGGCGGCGCTGCTCCATGCCATTGAATCTTCCTTGGTAAATAGCAGCCTGGTAAGGGCTACTGTGCAATACGCGCCAGACAGTGATTGGGTAGGCCTGGAAGTAGCAGGTTGTCAACTGCGTCTTACCGATGGCAGATGTGCAACCCAGCTCGGCAAAGAAGTCTGTGTCTTTGACTTGCCTGTGCTGACTCAGAGCAGTCGTGCAGTCACTGCCAACTCCGTATTAGCCTGGGCACCGTCAGGTCGTGCCTCCTCCGCTTGGGCAAAACAGGCGCCTCAGTGGCTGGAAGCGATGGGCTTTATTCCACAACAGGTGGCTGACACGCCAGGCTTGGTTGTGGCTCGGACGATTGCCATGCTGGTCAATGAAGCAGCAGACGCCGTACACCAGGGCGTTTGTAGCGCCCCAGCTGCCGATGCCGCGATGAAGCTCGGTGTGAACTACCCAGCCGGTCCGTTTGAGTGGTTGGCTACTTGGGGATCCGCGCCGGTCTGCGCGCTGTTGGACGTATTAGATACCCAATACCGTGGCGAGCGTTACCGCGTAAGCCCGGGTCTTCGGCATAGCCTGTGGAAGAACTAGCCCGTGAAATTTGCTGAATTCCTGCCAGGCATGGTCATCACGGCTGGCCCCTACAAAGTCCTAGAGGCCGAAGTATTGCAGTTCGCCAAGTCATACGACCCGCAGTGGTTTCACGCCGACCCAGTCGCGGCGACCAAAGGCCGCTTTGGCGGCCTGATTGCCAGCGGTTGGCATACCTGTGGCATTGCTATGCGCCTGCTTGCAGACGTCGCCTTGCACGATTCCGAGTCGTTTGCTTCACCTGGACTAGCGTACGTCAAGTGGCCGCACCCCGTTCGCCCTGGCGACGCCTTGACGGTGCAAGCCACGGTGCTGGAAGCCCGAGTGGCTCGTAGTCAGCCCGGCATGGGCATTCTTCGCTGGCGCTGGCAGATGCATAACGCCCTGGATGTTGCGGTACTGGATCTGGAAGCTACCAGCCTGTTCGACTTGTCCAAATAACTTTACAGCTTCATCACCATGAACCAAGCCTTTATCTGCGACGCTATTCGCACACCTTTCGGGCGCTATGGCGGGGCTCTGTCCTCCGTGCGTGCCGATGACCTGGGTGCTGTTCCTTTGAGGGCGCTGATGCAACGCAACCGAGGTGTGGACTGGGACGCTCTCACGGATGTGATTTTGGGCTGCGCCAACCAGTCCGGGGAAGACAATCGCAATGTGGCTCGCATGAGCAGCCTGCTAGCGGGTCTGCCACTGGAAGTGCCGGGGGGTACGGTCAACCGTTTGTGCGGTTCGGGCCTGGACGCAGTGGGCACAGCGGCTCGCGCCATCAAGGCCGGTGAGGCCCATCTGATGATCGCCGGCGGGGTCGAGAACATGAGTCGCGCCCCCTTTGTCATGCCCAAAGCCGAAACTGCGTTTGGCCGAAACAACGCGGTCTATGACACCACCATAGGCTGGCGTTTTGTCAATAAGCTGATGAAAGCACAGTACGGTGTCGACAGCATGCCAGAGACGGCCGAGAACGTGGCCACGGACTACGCCATTGAGCGCGGGGCGCAAGACCGCATGGCCTTGTCCAGCCAGATTAGGGCCGTCGCAGCCCAACAGGCAGGCCACTTGGCGCGGGAAATTGTGAGCGTTCCCATCGCGCAAAGAAGAGGCGATCCCATTCTGTTTGAAGCCGATGAACATCCTCGTACCACCACGCTGGAAGCATTGGCCCAACTCAAGCCTATTGTTCGCGCCGACGGCTCCGTTACTGCTGGAAACGCCAGCGGCGTTAACGACGGTGCCTGCGCTCTCTTGCTGGCCGATGAGGCCGCGGCACGCAATAATGGGTTGAACCCAAGAGTACGTGTGGTTGGCATGACTACCGCCGGCGTGGCACCGCGCATCATGGGCATTGGCCCTGCTCCAGCCACTCAAAAAGTTCTTGCGATGACCGGCCTTACGCTGGCACAAATGGATGTGATTGAACTCAACGAAGCCTTTGCCGCTCAAGGCTTGGCCGTGCTCCGCATGCTAGGACTTCAAGACGATGACGAGCGGGTCAACGCTTGGGGTGGCGCCATAGCACTTGGTCATCCCTTGGGTGCGTCCGGTGCCCGTTTGGCCACCACCGCCATCAACCGACTGCACTTTACAAAAGGCCGCTACGCGTTATGCACGATGTGTATCGGTGTGGGCCAAGGCATTGCACTGATATTGGAGCGTGTCTGATATCCTCCCCGCCAAAAAGGGCGGGGATTCCTGTGCAAGGATTGGTGAACATCAGCCTTGAGCATGCCGATCGCAGCAAACGCCAAATTCAACGCACCATACCCGAACCAGCTTCATCACCAACTACTGCTTTTCGAGTTGGCCCATACCGAAGTCGAGGTGACAAGTCGATCGAATTTGTGGGACCCGCAAAGACTTTGTCCTGTAGCTTTGCGGTCGTCAAATCAGCAAGACTAATATTTAAGGCTGCGGTCTAACTCGCAGGTCGATTCCAGCTGAAGTAGTGCCAAGTGTTTGAGCCTCGAAGTTTTCAGCAACCACACTCCCCACCATATCTGCCGTTACTGCTGACAGCGTCCAGCCCAGGTGGCCGTGGCCGGTGTTGTAGAACACGTTGGGCGCGCGGCCCCGGCCCACGCGCGGCATCATGTTGGGCATCATGGGGCGCAGGCCGGCCCAGGGTACTACTTGGCGGGTGTTGACGCCGGGGAAGCACTGGTTCACCCAACCCACAAGCGGCCGGATGCGGTCAGCGCGGATGTCCTTGTTGTAGCCGTTGAATTCGGCCGTGCCCGCAACGCGGAAGCGGTCAACGCCTAGACGGCTGGTGACCAGCTTGGTCTCGTCGTCCAGCAGGCTAACAGTGGGCGCTGCCACCTGACTTTGCGCGTCGGGAAGATTGACGGTGATCGAATAGCCCTTTACCGGGTAGATGTTGACCCTGTCGCCCAGCTGGGCGGCAAAGCGGCGGCTCTCTACACCTGCGCACACCACCAGCCCGTCAAAGTAGTGCGTCTTGTGGCCTTCGCCATCTGCCACGGTCACCTCGGCCTTGGTACCGTTGCTGTGCAGGCTCAAGACATCTTGCCCGTACAGGCAGCGCACGCCCAGGCGCTCTGCAGCCTTGGCCATGCCCGTGGTGAACTTGTGAATGTCACCGGTGGAGTCACTCTCTGTGAAGTAACCGCCGTAGTAATCACCGGCCAGCGTGGGCTCAATGGCTTTCATTTCCACTGGGGTGACGGCACGGCGCGGCAAACCGCCCTGGGCCAGCATCTTGCTCACTTCACCGGCGTGGTCAAAACCCTTTTTGTCGCGGTAGATGTGAAGGATGCCTTCCTTTTTGAGGTCGAAATCCACCCCTTCCGCCTGTGCCCAGGCAAACAAATGATCGCGGGCTGAAATGGCCAGGCGCGTGGACTCAATTGTGTTGCGCTCGTAGTGCGGAATGTTCCTGATGAACTCCACAAACCAGCTAAGCTTGTGCCAACTGGGCTTGGGGTTGACCAAGAGCGGCGCGTCGCTTCTAAGCATCCATTTCACGCCTTTGAGGATGGTGGACCAGTGATTCCACACCTCGGCGTTGGACGCGGACAACTGGCCGCCATTGGCAAACGATGTTTCCATCGCCGCATAACGGTTTTTCTCTAGCAGGGTGACTGCAAAGCCGCGCTTTGCCAAAGCGTAAGCGGTGGTGACGCCTGTGATGCCGCCGCCCACAACTGCGATTGATTTCATGATTCAGATCTCCATACAAGTCGGGGATGTCAAAGTGACAAATAGCACGCGCACGCACCATGCGCAGCATGCACCCCCTCTGTTTGGAACCTGAGAGATTCATGGCCAACCGTGTGTGACGGTGCCACTTGCTCCTGCGGTGTGCCGGGTGACTAAGCCTGGCAGCTCTTCAGAGATATCAACGATTCAGATCGGTCCTTTTGCCTGAGAGTTTCCGGGGTGGTTGCTCCTTCGGCGCAAGATAACTCTGTAGCGTCATCTTGTCTCTCCCGATCTGAATTTCTACAAGCTACAACTATGCCAGAAAACGCTCCGTCAGTTGAACCCAGAAAGCAGCACCCACAGGAATGTTGCGATCCTCAAAGTCGTAGTTCGGGTTGTGCACCATGCAGGCGCCGTGTCCACCGTTAGCGACATCGCCGTTGCCGACGAACAAATAGCTGCCGGGCACTTCTTCAAGCATGCAAGCAAAATCTTCACTGCCGCTGAGCGGTTCGGTTTGCAGCACCACGTTGTCTGCACCTACCAGCGCGATCGCCACTTCGCGGGCCAGCTCAGTTTCAGCGGCCGTGTTGACCAGCACCGGGTAACCCGGCAAAAACTCAACCTGCGCCGTAACGCCATAACTTTGCGCCTGCAACTCGACGATCTCAACGATTCGCGTTCGCAGCAACTCTCGCACACTCCGGTCCAGCGCCCGCACGCTTAGCTTGAGCGTGGCGTTTTGGGGTATGACATTATTGGCCACACCCGATTGGAAAGAGCCCACCGTGATCACCGCCATCTGCAGCGGAGGCACGTTGCGCGACACGATGGTTTGCAGCGCCATGACGATGGATGCACCTGCTACCACCGGGTCGGCACTCAAGTGGGGCATGGCGCCATGGCCGCCCTTGCCTTCAATGTGCACCAGGATGTTTTCACTGGACGCCATGGCCGAACCTTCGCGCAGCAGTAACTGGCCTTGCCGGAAGCCCGGCATGTTGTGCATGGCAAAAATCGCGTCGCAGGGAAAGCGATCAAACAGACCGTCTTCCATCATCTTTCGCGCACCACCCAGGCTTTCTTCAGCTGGCTGAAAGATCAGGTTCAGCGTGCCATCAAATGTGGCTGACGTTGCCAGATACTCGGCTGCGGCCAGTAAAATCGCGGTGTGCCCGTCGTGGCCGCAGGCATGCATCGTGCCCGCATAGTTGCTCGCATAAGGTAAGCCCGTGGTCTCGTGAATGGGAAGCGCATCCATGTCGGCCCGCAGGCCCAGCCTGCGCGTGCCACTGCCACGTTTGAGTTGGCCCACCACACCCGTGCCACCCAGCCCGCGCGTGACCTCGTAGCCCAAACGCTGCAGGCGCTCGGCCACCAGGTCGCTGGTGCGAAATTCCTTGAACCCAATCTCCGGGTGTTGGTGAATGTCGCGGCGCAGCGCTGTGAAGGCGCCTGCACGCGCATGCATGGCAGACAGCAAGGTTGACATGGATTTACTGGGGTTGCAGTTTGATCGACTTGGCAATGGCAACACCCGTGGCCGCTTCCTTTTTGTAGAAGGCGTCGAGTTGCGCCAAGCTCATGGGTTCTGCCACTGTGCTGCCGGCTGTCTCAATGATTTTGCGAATGTCCTGGTTGCCCAGTGCGCTGTAGGCGGCTTTGTGCAGCGCTGCCATTTGCGCATCAGGTGTCTTGGCGCTGGCTTGAATGCCAATCCAGATGCTGAACTGGTAGTCTTCAAAGCCCTTGGTGGCGCTTGCCAATGGCAGCTTGGGCAAGCGCGCCAATGGCTGGTTGGAGGCAATAGCCAGCGCTTTGATTTGGCCGCCCTCAATGGCACCTAACACCGGGCCGACCAAGGGGACTACTGCGAAATCAATCACGCCACCCATCAAATCCTTGAGGTAGGGCGCCAAACCGTTGTATGGCGCGTGAAGGCCTTGGGCCCCTGCGGTTTGCAGCGCCTTTTCTGCCATCAGGTGGTAGAGGGAGCCGATGCCCGTGGAGCCAAAGCTCAGTGGCTTTTCAGCTTTCTTGGCCAGTGCGACAAATTCCTCGAGCGTGTTCACCGGCAAATCCTTGCGCACAACAATCGCAATCGGCGTGTGCCCCACCAGGGCTGCCAGGCGCATGTCCTCCGGCTTGTTTTTGGCCGCAGCCATACCCAGCGGTGTGTAAATGAGCTCCAGAGGAGAGCCCGCCAAGATGGTGTGACCATCGGGCTGGGCATTGGCTGCCTTGAGTACACCCAAAGAGCCACCCACGCCCACCACATTTTCAACGATGACGGGCTGTCCCAACACTTCAGCCATGCCTTTGCCGACGGCGCGCCCGAGTACATCCGATCCGCCGCCCGCGGGAAAGGCCACGATCATGCTGACGGGTTTGGACGGATAGGTCTGCGCGGCAACCGAAGCTGCCAGCGCGAAGCCGGCAAACAGTGCACTGCAGTGACGAATCAAGGAACGGGGGGTGAGATCCATGACGGGCTCCAAAAGAAAGGGGTGAAGTGAATGGTAGGGGAGCGAAAACAATGTGTCCAATGACTTATTTTTCTCGTTATCATTCATTTTTCTCATTATTTTTCGACTCGTTCTCTACCCATTGAGGCGCTGCAAAAGATGAATATCAAACATCTGGAACACTTGCTGGCCCTGGCTGACACCGGCTCGTTCAGCCGCGCGGCCGAAAAACTGTTCATCACGCAATCGGCTCTCAGCCGCAGCATTCAGAGCCTGGAAGGTGATTTGGGCGCCAAGGTGCTGGACCGCATTGGCAAGCGCAATGAGCTCACGCCGCTGGGCCTGGACGTGGTGGCGCGTGCCCGCCATATCGTGCGCGATACGGCTGAGTTGCGCCACAGCGCACAGCTGTTGCAGCAAGGCGGCCAGGGGTCTGTTAGCGTTGGATTGGGCTCGGGGCCGGGCGCATTGCTGACGATACCGCTGATGTGCAGTGCTGCCGGGCATTACCCCGGCATGCGGGTCGCCATTACACGCGGCTCCACCGAGTTGCAGATCCAGCAACTGCGCAGCCGCCAGCTCGATGCCATGGTGGTGGACATGCGCCGGGTCACACCCGCCACTGACTTGAACATTGAGTCCCTTGGAGAGGTTCGCGCAGGTTTCATCGTCAATTCCGCCCACCCCCTGGCCGCAAAACGCGCTGTCAGCTTTCAGGACATCACGCAGTACCCGGTGGCGTCTACGCCGTTGTCGGATGAAGTGGTGCGCTTGCTTGTCGATCAATACGGTGTGTTGGCCAACCCGTCGGCAATGGTCACGCTTTTGTGTGAGGACGTCGCCAGCTTGTTGGCAACGGTGGCGCGAACTCAGGCGATTTACCTGGGCGTGTTGGCGACGGCCAGGGCGGGCTTGCAGGATGGGTCACTAGTCGAATTACCCATCAAGCCCAAGCTGCAGGCCTCTGCGCGGTTTGCCTACGTCACGCTGGCAGGGCGTACTGAAGCCCCGGTGATGGCATGGTTTCGTCAGTTTGTGCATGAGCACCTGCACGACTAAACGCCGCAAATGGCAACCGTAGCACTTCAAAATAGTGGCTTCGGATAGATGCCCGAGCGCGTGCGCGACGCGAATAACGAGCTCTACAACATCGAATTCGAAGAGCAGAAGGATGTGCGTGATCCTCCACATGGCAGGTGAAAAATCTGGCATTGCAAGCAAGCCATTTGGGCCTGTGTTGATACCCGGATTCGCGATAGACACATCTGTTGTCGGTCAGTTCCCATTACTGCTACTAGGACAAAGCCGCTTTGGCATCCAGCATGAAGCCGTAAAAAAACGCCGCCAGCGCATTCGTCGCGTCCAGTGGCAGGATGTGCGCGATGTACTGATCGGGGCGCACCACCACCAGGCAGCCGTGCTCGCGGTCGATATGGCGCAGGGTGTAGATGTTCTGGTTCGCATCATCCAGCGCACAGAATGCCTTCTCATAGTCTCGCAGCCCATAGCGACCTTTGTGCGGGAACAGCAGTTCGGGCATGGCGGTGATGGCCAGCTGGTGGTGGCTCTGCTGGAACACGCCCCGCACATCAAAGACAGTGTCCAGGTCAGCGCCCGCCGTGGTGTAGCGCTTGAGGGGGGATTGGAGGGATTCGACGAGGTGGCTGCAAAGCCTGCCGACGGGCGACGCAGGCCCGGCATCATCGCTTTTGCCCGCAAAGGCGATCAGGCGCCAGCGACCATCTGCCGCCAGGGCCTCGCCCAGCTGCATTGGCTTGCCGTCACCCACGCGAACGACCGGCGTAGAGTGAAAACGGGTTCCGATCGTCAGCCCCCCGGCCAGATGCTGATAGGTGGACGGACCTGTGAGCAGCGCAGGTTTGTAGTGCGTTGCGGTGCCGGCCGTGTAGCGGCCATGCTGCACGAAGTAGCGTTGCACGTCAGCCGGCTCCACGCCCGTGCCTGCAGGATCACCAGGTTTCTTCAGCGGCGCGCTGAGCATCGCAGCCCACTCACGGTCGAAGTCGATCAACTCTTTGGCCACGGCCTGCCGCTCGGCAGAATAGGTATGGAGCAGGCTCGGCGGGCAGCGCCCCCGCAGCACCGCCGCGAGCTTCCAGCCCAGGTTGAATGTGTCCTGCATGGAGACGTTCATGCCCTGGCCCGCCTTCGGGCTGTGGGTGTGGCAGGCATCGCCCGCAATGAAAACGTGTGGCAGGCGTGTATCCATCTGATGAGGTTCGACGTCGTCAAACCGGTCACATAGCCGCTGGCCGATTTCATAGACCGACCACCATGCCACTTCTTTCACATCCAGACTGTAGGGATGAAAGATCCGCTGGGCGGCTGCAATCAGCTGGTCAATGCTGATGTTGCGGGCCGCAACACGCTCGTTCTCTTTGAGCTTGTCAAGCTCCACATAAATTCGGACAAGGTAGCCGCCTTCGCGCGGGATGAGCACGATGCTGCCTTCATCCGCGGACTGGATGAGTGACTTGAAGCGGATGTCGGGAAAATCGGTGACCACGAGCACGTCCATCACGCCCCAGGCATGGTTGGCAGAATCGCCCTGCAGCATCCGACCGATGGACTGGCGCACCGCACTGCGCGCGCCATCGCAACCCACGACATAACGGGCACGGATGGTCTCGACCTGGCCAGCGTGCTCCGCGTCCAGCCGCTCGAACCGGACCGTGACAGGGTGATCTGACGTGCCATCGGGCGCACGCTCAAGCCCCACCAGGCGGCGGGCGTAGTGCGGCACCAGCCGCGAGGCCGACCTTTGCATGGTCTCAAGATAGAAATCGTGCACGCGCGCCTGGTTCAGGATCACGTGGGGCATGTGCGACAGGCCGTCCTCCACGTCCTGAACCCGTCCACTTCGCACAATGTGGCTGCGGTCACTCCCACCGTTGTTATCGTCTGGCTTCCAGAAGGTCGTCTCATTGACCCAATAGGCCTCCTTCAGCACGCGCTCGGCAAACCCGAAGGCCTCGAACATCTCCATCGTCCGGCAGGCAACGCCATCAGCCTGGCCCAACTGCAAAGGACCCGTTTTCTGTTCCACGATCACCGTACGGATGTCCGGGAAGGTTGCCAATTGCGTGGCAAGGGTCAGGCCGGCAGGTCCGCAGCCGACGATCAATACATCTGCCTCAGCGGGAAGGGTGTTCCCCGCAGGCATATCCAGGGGCGACGCGGCAGCGTCCAGAAGACCGGGATCCCCGGTTCGAAATCCATTGAGATGAAATTGCATTTAATTCTTTCCTTTGACAGACCGTTCCAGACTATCGCAGGCCCGGACTATTGCGTCAAAGCAGAATATCTAATATTCAGTATATTATTTTGATATACAGCAGTACACTGCCGCCATGGCAAAGCTTGACTTGGACTGGCTCGGCGTTTTCATTGAAGTCTACAAAACGCAAAGCGTCTCGCGTGCGGCGCAGGTGCTCGGTATGGAGCAGGCCAGCGCCAGCATGGTGCTGAACAAGCTGCGCCGACATTTTGATGATGCACTTTTCTGCCGCACGTCGGCTGGTATGGAACCAACGCCGCGCGCGCAAACCATTTACCCTGATTTGCTGGAAGCGCTGATGTGGCTTGAAAAGGCACGCGGGGCAACCGGTGCGTTCGTGCCCCAGCAGGCCGTGCGCGAATTCCGGATCTGCATGACCGACATCAGCGAAATTGTGTTGCTGCCGCGGCTCATCAACCATCTTCAAAAAACTGCGCCGGGCGTCGTTGTCGAGGCTGAGAAGATTTCAATTGAAAGCCGTCGCAGGCTGGAGTCAGGCGACATCGACCTGGCCGTGGGTTTCACGCCCGATCTGGAGGCTGGTTTTTACCAGCAGGCCCTGTTTGCGCAGGACTTTGTCTGCCTCGCATCCAGCGACCACCCTCGCATTGGCACAAAACTCACGCGCAAGGCGTTCTCGGCAGAGGGACACATCCTGGTCATGGCCTCAGGCACGGGCCATGCGATTGTGGACAAGGTGCTGGCCAAGAACCGGGTGGATCGCCGCGTGGTTCTGCGCGTGCAAAGCTTTCTGGGCGTAGCCCGCATCGTGGCTCAGACCGAGTTTCTGGTGATCGTGCCACGGCAACTTGGCAATGCGTTGGCCCAACAGGAGCGCGTGAAGGTGCTGGAGCCGCCCTTGCCGCTGCCCGCCTACAAAGTCAAGCAACACTGGCACGAGCGCTTCAACGCGGACGCGGGCAACATGTGGCTGCGTCAGTCGATGGTGGGGCTTTTCTCAGGCCCTGCTTGGGACGGGTTCAGCGACAATTTCCGACGGACTTCGGCGAGTCATGGGTGAATTCCAAAAAATTGCCCCATACCTATGGCCGGCACCCGAATCTGCTGCTGTCAGCCTACTTTCTGGATTTGAGCGTATTTCGCAGATGTTCATAAAACACCTGGGATGGGGCGCCAAGTGACGCCCCGTGACGTGTTGCCAGGCCCAGTTGGCGCGACACCTCAGGGTTTTTAAGAGCAACCCCTATCAGGGTAGGGTGCGAGACAGGCAGTGCGAGGCGAGGCACTGCGGCAAGCCCCAGTCCAGCATCGACCATTCCCAGCAACGTAGCAATGTGGTTCACTTCAAAAACGTAAGACGGGTTTTGGCCAGCTTTGGCCAATGCATCGTCGAGCAGTTGCCGGTTGCCACTGGACCTCGCAACTGAAATCAGGCGTTCGTTTCCCAGGTCGGCCCAGGACAAAGACTTGCGACGCGCAAACACATGCTGTCGCGGCATCGCCAGGACAAATGGGTCCATGTGAATGGGTTCGAAGTCGACGCCCGGAATCTGGTTGCCCATAAAGCTGATGCCGAAGTCGCATTCACCAGATACTACGCTCGTCAACGTCTGGCCCGCAGCCTCATCAATGAGGCGCACACGGATCAGCGGGTATTTTTCAGAGAATGACCGCACCGCTGCAGGCAAAAAATGAATGGCGGCGGATGGAACGCAGGCGACGGTTACCCGCCCGCGCCGGCTGCCAGCGATGTCCGAGATGCTCAGCATCGCAGATTCCAGATCGTCCAGTGCTGTGCGGGCGCGCTCGAGGAAAACACGCCCCAACGGGGTTAGCTCGACATCACGCGTTGTCCGGTTGAAAAGACGTGCCCCAAGAATGGTCTCCAGTTTTTCAATACGCCGGCTCAGAGCGGGTGAGGAGAGATGAATCTGCTCGGCGGCCGCGCGAAAACTGCCGCGATCCGCAACCGCCACAAACGCCTGAAGTTGTTGAAGATCGAAATTAATGCGTGGCATGCACTAATAGTAGCAAATGTTGCAATTCACAGAACCTCCGGGCTCCCTCAAGATGCGGTCCACCACATACAAAAGGAGCGTTTCATGTCATTTTCCAAACGGTCAATTCCTTTCGCTGCTGCGATGGCACTGGCAGTTGCGGGCGCGTTACCGGCGCACGCGCAATCCTGGCCCGAAAAAGGCATCACCATCGTTGTTCCCACTGCCGCCGGAGGGGCCAATGACGCCATGGCGCGCATCATCGGACAGGGGCTCAGTGCCCGGCTGGGCAAGCCGGTGATTGTGGAAAACAAGGCAGGCGCTAACGGCGCCATCGCCAGCGAATTTGTTGCCCGGGCTGCTCCGGATGGGTACACCATCATGTTTGGATACATCGCAACGCACGGCATCAACCCCGCGTTGCAAAAACTCAGGTACGACCCGGTGGCAGACTTTGAACCCATTGGCATGGTTGCCGCCTCGCCCACTGTACTGGTCGTCAATAACGCTGTACCCGCAAAGAACGTCAAGGAACTGGTGCAATTGATCAAGGCGAAGCCTGACTCGTTCAGCTACGCCACTGCTGGTAACGGTACGGCGCCGCACATTGCGGGTGAGTTGTTCAAACTATCGATTGGTCTGGACGTTGTGGGTGTGCCTTACAAGGGGTCTGCACCTGCAGTGGTGGATACCATTGGTGGAACCACGCAATACATGTTTCCAAGTTTGTTCACGGGCTACCCGCAGGTCAAAGGCGGCAAGCTCAGGGCGCTGGGGATTGCGGGCGAGAAGCGTTCCCGTGTGATGCCGGAACTGCCCACACTGACTGAACAGGGGGTGCCCAACGTCAACCTGTCGCAGTGGTATGCCATGTTCGCACCTGCCAAAACACCCAAGGCGGTGATTGACCGGCTGAACATGGAAATGAACGCTGTGCTGAATGACAAAGCGACGGAAAAGAAGATTGAAGACCAGGGTGCCGAAGTCGAGACAGGAACACCGGACCAACTCAAGACACTGGTACAAAAGGAAGTTACTCACTGGAAAAGCGTCGTGACTGCGGCGAAAATCAAGATTGATTGAGCCCACATCGCGGAGTAAAGAGTTATGAATTTGCAAGCATGGACAGGACGCAGCGAAACGCTGGATGACGTGGCAACTGCTACCCCTTATGCGGCCCTGTCTGCTACGCTCGATTGGCCGGTAAAGAAGGGCGTGCATCGCGACAGCGCAGGCCGTCCACCCGCCGGAACTGCCCTGCCTTACCTGTGGCATTGGCTGTATTTTTTGCCGATCTACCCGCAATCAGAAATTGGCGCGGACGGGCATGCAAAGCGCGGAGGCTTCTTGCCACCTGTCCCGCTGCCGCGTCGCATGTGGGCGGGTAGCGACTTTGAATTCCATGAGCCACTGCTGGTAGGCGATGCGTTGTCGCGTACGTCAACCATTGTGGACATCAAGGAAAAATCGGGCCGAACCGGTAACCTGATTTTCGTCAAGGTTCGCCACGAGATTCGACGCAACGGTGCGAAAACGGTGGCGTTGACCGAGCACCACAATATTGTTTATCGCGACGCACCCAAGCCTGGAGACGTCACGCCTACGCCCCAGGCCGCACCTGCTGGATGGGCCTGGCAGCGAAACATCGTTCCGGATGATGTTTTGCTTTTTCGCTACTCCGCTTTGACATTCAACGGGCACCGCATCCATTACGACCGCAAGTATGTAACCGAAGTTGAGGGGTACCCCGGGCTGATCGTGCATGGCCCCCTGATTGCAACGCTGTTGATGGACTTGCTGCGACGGCAAAAGCCTGATGCCCAGGTCGCCCGCTTTGAGTTCAAGGCGGTTCGGCCCACATTTGATATCCATCCATTTTCAGTACATGGACAACCTTCAGTTGATGGAAAGACTGTGCGCCTGTGGGGTCGGGATCACGAAGGATGGCTCACCATGGATGCCACAGCCACATTAGCCTGAAGCGACGCGTCATTCGCCATTCATTACACCTATCACCATGCAGCCACTCAAAGGAATTACAGTCGTCACATTGGAGCACGCCATTGCTGCGCCCTTTGCTACGCGCCAGTTGGCGGATATGGGCGCGCGGGTTATCAAGGTGGAGCGCCCGGGTGTGGGTGACTTTGCGCGTGGCTACGATGAGCGCGTGCACGGTCTGGCATCACATTTTGTGTGGACCAACCGGTCCAAGGAAAGCCTCACACTGGATGTGAAACACGATGAAGCGCAGAAAATATTGATGCGCCTGATCCTGGAAGAGGCGGACATCGTTGTGCAAAATCTCGCACCCGGTGCGGCTTCGCGGCTGGGACTTTCTTATGAAACGCTAAGCAAGCTGAAACCTGGAATTATTGTTTGCGATATATCCGGCTACGGCAGTGACGGCCCTTACCGCGACAAGAAAGCCTATGACCTGCTGATTCAGAGTGAAGCCGGGTTTGTATCGGTTACCGGCACGCCTGATACACCTTCCAAAGCAGGCCCCTCCATTGCCGACATTGCTGCGGGCATGTACGCCTACACCAATATCCTTGCAGCCTTGATGCACCGGCAGCAGACCGGGCAAGGTCAACGCATTGACATCTCCATGCTGGAGTCGCTGGCGGAGTGGATGAGTTACCCGCTGTATTACGCCTTTGACGGGGCCTCGCCACCACCGCGCACCGGTGCCAGCCATGCAACCATTTACCCCTATGGCCCCTTTGCTGCGGGTGATGGCAAGACCGTCATGCTGGGGCTGCAGAATGAGCGTGAATGGAAAGTGTTTTGCGAGAAAGTGCTGTTGCAGCCCGGGCTTGCGCTGGAAGAGCGCTTCTCCACCAACGCCAGGCGCAGTGCCCAGCGTGAGGTTTTGTCCTGCCTGATTTTGCAGGCCTTCTCAACCCTGACGGCCCCTGAAGTAGCGCAGCGTCTGGAGACAGCCGGCATTGCCAATGCGCAGGTCAACACCATGGCTGAAGTCTGGGCCCATCCGCAGCTCAAGGCGCGCGGTCGCTGGACCGAAGTTGACACACCCGCTGGCAACATCCCAGCGCTGATACCGCCCGGCTCCTGGCAGCATGGCGCGCCCCGCATGGACGCCGTGCCGGCGCTGGGCCAGCATACAGAAGCCATCCTTGGCAAATTTGGGTACAGCCCAGAGCGCATTGCAGAACTGCGCAAAGACGGTGTGGTGTGAGCATGCGCGCCACGGTCCCTTTTTCTCCTTTCACCTACCTGTTTGTTCCGGGCAATCGGCCGGAGCGGTTTGACAAGGCATTGGCCAGCGGGGCGGATCGGGTCATCCTCGATCTGGAGGATGCGGTGGCTCCTGACGACAAGGCAGCTGCCCGAAGCTCGATTGCAGCTTGGTTGGATCAATCAGCTGCTGCACGCGACCGAATTCTGGTTCGCATCAACGATACCAGTACGCCGTGGCATGTCGAAGACCTGAACCTGTTGCGCCAGATTCAACCCTGCACGGTGATGTTGCCGAAATGTGAAGACGAGCGCCAGATAGCCGCTGTGCACAGTTGCCTGACACCACCCGCCACGTTAGTCGCGCTGATTGAATCGGCGCGAGGTGTTGAAGCCTTGCAGCGCATTGCTGGCGCGCCGGGTGTGAGTCGTCTGGCATTTGGCGCACTTGATTACATGGTTGACCTGGACATTCCTGCAGATAGCCCGGCATTGGCTCAGGCGGCGATACAGATTGCTGTTGCCTCGCGTGCGGCTGGCCTGGCGAAACCCATTGCCGGTGTGACGCCCGATATGGATACCACGCGGGTTGCTAGTGATATGCGGGAGGCCATGGCCCTGGGCTTTGGCGCCAAGATGTGCATCCACCCCATGCAGATTGCCGTTGTTCGCCAGGCCATCGCACCCACCGAGCAGGAAGTAGCCTGGGCGCAGCGTGTATTGCTGGCCTGGAACGCTGGCACAGGCGGTGTCTTGCAAGTGGATGGCAAGATGGTCGATCGCCCTGTAGTCCTCAAGGCGGAGCGCATTATTTCGCGCACCGCCCAAACCCTCAGTCCATAACCACTCTTCAAGGAAAACCATGTCCTCAACCATCATTGATTCCAGAATATTCGGCGACATGTTCAGCGACGCCGCGATGCGTCACGTGTGGTCAGATGAAAACCGCACCGCCAAATACCTCGACATCGAACGGGCTTTGGCGAAAGTGCAGGGCGAGCTGGGCATCATCCCCAAAGAAGCGGCTGCAGAGATCGTCAAGAACTGCAATTTGGACCAAATTGACTGGGTCAAGCTCAAAGCCAAAACCGAACAGATTGGTTACCCCATCATTGCCGTGGTGAACCAGATCAACGCGAACTGTCGCGACAAGCTGGGTGAGTACTGCCACTGGGGTGCCACCACACAAGACATCACCGATACCGCTGCCGTACTGCAGATTCGTGAAGGTCTGGCGCTGGTCGAGCAGGACCTGAAAGATATTTCCGATTCACTGGCGAAGCTGGCAAAAACGCATCGTGATACGCCCGTGATTGGCCGCAGCAACCTGCAGCAGGCAACACCCATCACCTTTGGCTACAAGATGGCCAGCATTCTGGCGGGTATCGAGCGCCACCGCGAACGGCTACAGCAGTTGAAGCCCCGCGTGCTGGTGGGTGAGTTTGGTGGTGCATCCGGCACGCTGTCTTCTCTGGAAACTGGGGCCATGGAAACCCAGGCAGGTTTGATGAAAGAGCTGGGGCTGGGGCAGCCCCTGATTTCCTGGCATACCGTTCGCGACAACTTTGCCGAAGTCGGCGCCTTTCTCGGTATCGTGGGTGGTTCGTTGGGCAAGATTGCCATGGACGTCAAGCTGATGATGCAAACCGAAGTGGCTGAGGTATTCGAGCCTTTCGCACCGGGCCGGGGCTCATCTTCCACCATGCCGCAAAAGCGCAACCCCATATCCTGCCTGTACATCCACGCCAATATTTCGGTGGTGCGGCAACTGGCAGCGTCACTGATGGATGCCATGGTGGCCGATCACGAGCGCTCAACCGGGCCGTGGGAAATCGAATGGGTAGCGATGCCGGAGATTTTCTGCCTGATGTCCGGTGCGCTCAAGCAAACCAAATTCATATTAGCGGGCCTGGAGGTGGACGCTGTCCAGATGCGTCACAACATCGATCTCACCCACGGCCTGGTCATGTCCGAGGCCGTGATGATGGGCCTGGGCCCCTATATTGGCCGCGAATACGCGCACGATCTGGTCTACGACATTTGCCGGGATGCGCTGAAACAGAAACGCCCCCTGATTGATCTGCTGGCTGAACATCCCGAAATCAATAAACACGTATCGCGCGAGCAACTGGCTGGATTCTGCGACCCCATGAACAACCTGGGGCAGGCCGGTGTGATGGTGGACCGGGTTTTGCAGTCCATCAAAGCCTGACGCCTCAAGTCATCGGGGCGGGTGAGTCAATCCTCGTCATCGAGGTTGCGCCCGCGGCTGCTGCGCCAGATGGAGCGCACCAGCCACATGCCGCCCACCACGGCGCCGATGAATCCCAGGAAGCCGAAAGCCGGCAGGCCGAACAGGCTGGGGCCGCCCTGAACGTTCATGACGATGGACGAACCAATGATCAGGGCCGCAATCACCAGCGCCATGGCCAGCCGGTTGGCGGCGCGGTCGATCTGGTCGCCCACGCGCTTGAGGTGGGCCAGCTCAATGCCGACGTGAACGCGGCCGCGCCGGGCATTGCGCAGCAGGCGCGATACGTCGTGCGGCAACTGCTCGGCGATTGCCAGCGTGCGGCGCAACGTTTTCCATGCGCGTGTGGCAATGACCTTGGGCCGGTACCCTTCGCGCACCACCTGGCGCAACATGGGTGTAGCCTGCGTAGCCATGTGAAAGTCGGGGTCCAGCCCGCGACCCATGCCTTCCAGCGAGATAAAGGCCTTGATCAGCAGCGCCAGGTCCGACGGCAGACCCAGGCGATGGTCACGCAGGATGGCGGTCACATCACCCAGCATCTGGCCCAGGCTCAGCTCCGCCAGCGGCGTGCCGTGGTACTGGTCCACAAAGGCTTCGATCTCGGTTTCCAGTTGCGACAGGTTCACGCCATGGTCGTCACCGGTCCAGTCCAGCAGCACGTCGGCCACGGTTTGCGGGTGGCGCTCGACCAGGCCCAGCAGCAACTGCAACAGCTCTTCGCGGCGGCGCTCCGACAGTCGGCCCACCATGCCGAAGTCGATGAACGCGATGCGGTTGTCGCTCAGGTAAAACACGTTACCAGGGTGCGGATCGGCATGAAAAAAACCGTCCTGCACAATCATTTTCAGCACCGCATGGGCTCCGCGCTCTGCCAGCAGGCGCCGGTCATACCCGGCCTCCGGCGTGAGCTGGTCCAGCTGGTTGCCGGCAATGCCGCCCACAAAATCCTGCACGTTCACGCGCTCGCTGGTATGAGCCCAGTGCACGCGCGGAATCACGATATGCGGCAGCGGCGCCATGTTGGTGGCAATGCGCTCCGCGTGGCGGCATTCGGCAGCGAGGTCCAGCTCGCGGCGCAGTGATTTGGCAAGCTCACGCACCAGCAGTTGTGGGCGATAGGGCTTGAGCGCGGGTATTTCGGCTTCAACCAGTGCGGCCAGGCGGCCCAGCAGACGCAGGTCGGCCTCAATCACGTCGGTGATGCCGGGGCGGCGAATCTTGACGATGACTTCAGTGCCATCCTGGAGCTGCGCGCGATGCACCTGTGCGATGGACGCCGCTGCCAAAGGCTCCACGTCAAAGCGGGCGAACACGACTTCAGGCTCGCCACCCAGGTCTTCACGCAGCTGGGGGCGCAGCACATCGAAGGCCAGGGCAGGCACGTGACTGTGCAGTTTTTCGAATTCTGCAATCCACTCCGGGCCAAACAGGTCCGCGCGGCCCGCCAGTATTTGCCCGAGCTTGACGAAGGTGGGGCCCAGTTCTTCCATCGCCAGGCGCACCTGAACGGGCGGCTCAATGCGCGCCAGATCGGCAGCGTGGTCCCAGCGGATGGCGTGACCCGCGCGCTCCAGCCGGTCGGCCAGGCCCAGGCGGCGCACGCTGTCGCCAAAGCCGTGGCGAATCAGAACACCGGCTATTTCGTTGAGGCGCCCCATGTCACGCGCGGCGCCCAGAGTCTCGATCAGCATGACTGCATGATAGCGCTGCGCCCAGCAGGCCAATCAGGAGCTGGAAACGGCTCTTTTTATAAGGAAAATAGGGCCTTGGACCACGTGGAATATGCGTAAGTAGCTATCAAATACATAGCAAACGGGGTGATCAGTCCTGTTGCTGTGTCGCAGGGAAAATGCGGCAGCGGCAGATTACTGTGCTACGACGTCATCTGCGCCGCGGCTGCGACGGATGTGCCCAACCGCATCATCAGCACCGTGACCGCCACGCACATGCCCGGGCGCATCGTCTGCGCCACGTGATCGACGCAGGTGTGGCACCAGGTCATCAGCGCCGTGTCCACCGCGGACGTGGCCGAGGGCATCGTCCGCGCCACGGCCCCGGCTACGACTTGCGGAGTCATCCGAACTGCGGCCGCTGCTGCCTCCGCTGCTGCTGGCTCCGCCATCGCCGCGGCCGCTATTTCCGCTGTTGCCGCCACCGCCACTGCTGCCGCCGTGTGCCATGGCGGCCGTAGCCACCAAGCTGACCACTGCTGCTACGAACCATGCCGTTGAGTTTTTCTTGAAGTTCATCATGTCATTTCTCCTGAAAGTTAAGGTTGGGTTGCTCCTTGCGGGGCCCTGAATGTGTGATTATTTCCCACACATGAATGAATAATATGTGGGAAATAATCACACGTCAATTAAAACGTGTAAATATTTCCCACGTATCGTGTTAAAGTGCAACCATGTCTGACCCGCAATCACCTTCTGCCACGCCGTCACCCGCTCTGGTGCTGGCGTTGCGCCGTGTGTTGCGCCCGCTGGTGCGGCTGATGGTGTCGCGTGGCGTCACCTATCCCTATCTTGGGGAATTGCTCAAAGGGCTGTTCGTGGACGTGGCCGACAAGGAATTTCGCATCGGCACCAAGGCCCCGACCGACAGCCGCGTGAGCCTGGTAACCGGTGTGCATCGCAAGGATGTGAGCCGTTTGCGTCAGGCGCTGGATTCAAGCGCCGAGACGGTGCCTTCAGTCGTGTCACTGGGTGCACAACTCGTGGCGGTGTGGATGGGCTCCGGGCATTATCTGGACGAGGCCGGCAAACCCAGGCCGCTGCCGCGCTTCGTCAGCGAGGGTGGCGATTTGTCATTCGAGGCGCTGGTGGCCAGTGTGAACAGCGACATCCGTTCCCGCGTGGTGCTGGACGAGTGGTTGCGTCTGGGTGTTGTGCATTTTGATGAAGAGCGCCGCGTCTGCCTGAATGCCGAGGCTTTTGTGCCAGCCGAAGGGTTCGATGAAAAAGCTTTTTATCTGGGCCACAACCTGCACGACCATGCCGCTGCCGCTGCACACAACCTGCTGGGGGGCAAACCCCCGTTTCTGGAGCGCAGCGTGCACTACGACATGCTCACGCCCGAGACGGTTGCGCTACTGGCGCGGCAATCGGAAGAGTTGGGCATGAAAGCCCTGCTGGCTGTGAACAAGAGCGCCATGGCGGCCGAAGAGAAAGACGCGGCCCAACCGGCGGCGACTAACCCGCTGCCGCGCCAGCGCATGACCTTCGGCATCTACTTTTATGCCGAAGCCAGTGATGCACCCGCGCAGGCAGCAGGGGACGAACCAAAATGAGATCAGTCAAAACATCACGGCGGCTGGCTAAAGTGGCTGCACGCGGTGCCCTGATCGTGCTGCTGGGCGCGTTGCTGGTGTTGCCTGTGCAGGCGCAAAACGTGTGTGCCACCAAGGCATCCCTCGTCAACCCGATGACTGTGGAGCCATCAGGTCTGGGCGGTACCGGCGCGCCGGTCAAAGCGCTGGTGGATACGGTGAAGGGTGTGTGGCGCTCGGCGCTGAACCTGGTGGGCGTGCGAGCCGCTGAAGATCCAGGGGGCATTGGCGGCACGGGTGTGACAGCTCAGGGCGAGAAAGGCCTCGGCGGCACCGGCGGCGGAATCGGCGGCACCGGCATGTGGGCGTCATTACCGGCTTTGCCAGCATTTGCGTGAACGATGTGGAAGTGCACTTTGACGCCAACACACCGGTGCTGGACAACGGGAAGCCGGTGTCGGCGCGGCAACTGGCGGTGGGGCAGGTCGTGGCTGTGCGGGCCAGCGGTTTCGGTCCCGAAGTTTCTGCACGCAACATTGCGCTGATTCACGCTGCCGTGGGGCCAGTGGAATCGGTGAATACGGCTACCGGTGAATTTCGCATTCTGGGGCAAACTGCACGCGTGCAAACGCCCGGCGACATGGGCAAACTGAAGGTGGGTGGCTGGGTTCGCGTCAGCGGGCACCGGCAGGCGCAGGGCCAGATTGCCGCGTCGCATATTGAATCCATTGGCCCACAGGCGCAGGCGCAGCTCAATGGTTCCGTGAGTCAATCAGACGATACGGGCTTCATGGTGAACGGCACGCGTGTTCAGCTGGACGGACAGCAACCGGCAGCTCGGCCCCAGATCGGTCAGGAAGTTCTCGCGGTGGGCAAGTGGGATGGCAGTCGACTTCAGGCGCAGCAGGTGGAGGTGGAGCCCACGCGCGGCGGCATCGGACAGGTTGAGCGTGTGGTGTTCGAAGGCTATGTGCAGGTGCTGGGTAACCGGCTGCTGAGCTTGGGCCGTGGCGTACTGAACCTGAGTGCTGACGTGCAGTATGTGGGCGGCGGGCAGGCACAGATGACGATCAATCAGCGGGTGCGGGTGACGGGGCGCATGGGCTCTGACCAGCGTGTGCAGGTTGATCGTGTGGAGTTCAGAAATAGCCGTTCGGGCTCGGGCAGCGACAGTCAATCGGGCTCGTCGCGGCGACGCTCAGGTTCGTCTGACGAGAGTGAATTAGGGGATGACAAGGATTCATCGGGCAAGTCTGGCAGTTCGGGCAGCTCAGGAAGTTCCGGATCATCTGGAAGCTCCGGAAGTTCAGGTTCTGGAAGTTCGGGTAGCTCGGGTTCCTCCGGCAGTTCCGGTTCGTCTGGCAAATCAGGCGGGAGCGATGACAGCAAATGAACTCTCGTAGCTACTGGTAAGTACACCAGAGCCACTTTGTCCGGCCTTCAGCATTGCTGACGGCCTTGAAGCGGACATTTATTTGGCGCCCGCTTTTTCGAGTAGTTTCACCATCTCGCCATAGCCCCGCGAACGCGCCAGCTGCAGCGGCGTGTTGCCCTGCCGGTCAGCCAGTTGCAGATTGGCACCTGCATCGATCAGGGCCTTGAGGGTGGCCTGGTGTCGGGGTCCGCCGTTACCCAGCACGACGGATTCAATCACCGCCGTCCAGTGCAGGTTGTTCACATGATCCAGTGGCGCGCCAGCGGCAATCAGTTGCCTGACCACACCATCGTGGCCCAAGTGGGCAGCGGCGATCAGCGCGGTGCCGTCGTAGCGGCTGGTCACCTGTTTCGCGCTGGCACCCAGAGCCAGTAACGTCCGCAGGGTTTCTTCGTCGTCGGCAACGGCCGCGATGGTTACGCCGTCGTAGATGTCCCGGTCCAGCAGATCGATGTTGGCCCCGGCTTTCACCAGGCACGCGGATGGCACCGGATTGTCTGGCGAATGTCGCGACGTGCAGAGGGGTGCGGCCATTGCCGTCGCGGGCATTCAACTCGGCTTTCAGGTCGCGGCTGGCGCTGGTGAGTTTGTCAATCCCGGCTACGTCTCCCTTGTGGGCAACGGCATGCAAACCCTGGTAGACAGCCACTTCAGCCGCGCTGGGTGCGACCTGTGCAACGGCAATCAGGGGCGCCAGGGCGCTGAGCACGCAGGCTGCGGCAACTACCCCGTATGTCAATGCTCTAGTCCGGTGAAAGCGGCTTGGCTTCATGGCGGTGTTTCCCGGGGTTGATTGAGTCTTTATTTCAGCAAGTCCTTGAGCTTGTCCAGCGCAGTGACTGCACAGGCCTCGTCCAGATGACCGCCGGGTGCGCCGCCAACGCCAACAGCGCCAATCACCTCATTGCCGACCTTGATGGGTACACCGCCGCCCAGCAACAAAAAGCCAGGCAGGTACACCAGGTTGGCTGCCCCCGGGTTTTTCTGGGCGCCTTCCATCATGGCCAGCGTATTGCTTTTGGCGGAAGCAGATGTCCAGGCTTTTTGCTGGCTGGACGCCAGTGTGTGCGGGCCGGCGTTGTCGGCTCGCTGTACGGCCTTCACGATCCCGGCGCGGTCCACAACCGTGGCGGCCACGGCATAACCACCGGTCGTGCAGGCGGCCACTGTTGCGCTGGCGATCTGGTTGGCCAGGTCCAGCGAGATGTTTCTTTCGGTTCGTACGGCCTGTGCGCTGGCGGTGCCAGCGGCGATGGAAAGGGCAAGAGCAGAAATCTTGATGACGTTGTGCATGGTGTTCTCCGGAATATTCAGAAATGCGCGGTTCAATCAACCGTGGGAGAACTGTAAAAAATAGCGGGCACGTTGCCCATTCGTAGCGCTACGCCCAATGCTCCGTAAAACTACGGAGTGGGCGCTGCCGTATCAGGAGGCCGGGTCAGAAAGTCGTTTCAGGAATCCGCATCAACCAGCGAAGCGTAGTGCCGTATCAGCTGTGCCAGCGAATCAGCTTCAAGCTTGGCAAACAGGTTGGCCCGGTGGGATTCAACCGTGCGTGGCGATACGTCCAGCGCACGGCCAATTTCCTTGTTGGTCAGGCCTGCGGTGATCAGGCCCAGCACCTCCCGTTCGCGCGCGGACAATTGGGCAAAACGCGCCTGCGCCTGCCGGTCGGCCTGATTGCGCTCGCGGGACTTCACGTGCTGACGCACGGCACTTTGCAGGGCTTCAAGCAAAGCCTCGTCATCGACCGGCTTTTCCAGAAACTCGGCCGCACCGGCCTTGAAGGCACGCCTGCACATCTCCACCGTGCCGTGGCCGGTGAGCATGATGACGGGCTGGTCCACGCGCTGTTCTTTCAGGGTTTCCAGCACGCTCAGGCCGCTGATGCCCGGCATGCGCACATCCAGAACAATGGCGCCGATCGACTGCCGGTCAAACCCGTTCATGAACGTTTGCGGGTCAGCCCAGGCTTGCACGCGCAGACCCACCGTGCTGATCAGCAGCGCCAGGCTGCTGCGTACGGCCTCATCGTCGTCAATCAGGTGAATCAGGGGCGACAGGGATGAACTCATGGGCTGACCACCAATGGCAACGACAGCCTGAAAACCGCGCCGCGTGGGGCATTGTGCTCCGCCGTCAGGCTGCCACCCAATCCGCTGGCGAGGGTTTCACACAAACTCAACCCCAACCCCAAGCCGGCTTCGCGCGTGGTGAAAAAGGGCTCAAAAATGCGTGGCAATACGTCAGCCGCAATGCCGGGGCCACTGTCGGCAATGCTGATCACGCCCAGCTTGCCCTGGGTGCTGACCGTCACCGTCAAACGGCGCTCGCTTGCTGCCACCTGTTCCAGCGCCTGTTGCGCATTCATCAACAGGTTATGAATGATTTGCTCCAGTGCCACCGGTTCAGCCAGCACGATGGTGGGGCCGGTGCTGGCATCCATCTGCGGCACAACATGGTGGCGCTTGAATTCGGGCTCCAGAAGATACAGCGCGTTGCGCACTGCATCTTCCAACTCCACTGGTTGCATGTGCGCGGCGCTGTCGGGACGCTCCACGGCGCGGCGCAGCCGCCCCACCACGTCAGATGCACGGCGGGCCTGTTCCACCGCCTGCAGCATGGCGCCGCGTGCGCTTGACAGCTCGGGTGGCTCGTCGTTGAGCATGCGACTGGCGGCCTGGGTGTTGGCCAGCACCGCCGTTAGCGGCTGGTTCAGCTCATGCGCCATGCCAGCCGCCAGCTCACCCAGCGTGTTCAAGCGTGCCACCTGACCCAGCCGCAGCAGCTCTTCCGCGCGCTGGCGCTCGGTGCGCTGGCGCAGCAGCAAACGCCCGGCTAACAACAGGGCGGCCGCGAGCACGGCCCAGCCCAGCATCCAGCCCCAAGGCAACTCACCCCAACCCACCTGCCGCACCGCGACCACATCAAAAGGCTGGCTGTCAGTGGCCAGGTGCTTGTGGAACTCGAAGAGCCAGCCGCCACCGCGTAGCAGACCCGGTTGCACCACAAAACTCTGGCCCTCATGGGTGAGCGTGACCCGCACCGGGCTGGTGTCGGGCGCCATCGGCCATTCGCTCCAGGGAACCACGGCGCGCAAGTCCAGTTGCAACGCGAAACTGGTGGGCTCAGCCGCCAGCACCAGCTGGTAATGGCCACGATTCAGGTCGGCACCCGCCAGCGCCGGACGGCGCAGCGCATGCGACAGGGTTTCAGCCACTTGCAGCTGCGCGTCCGGCCAGCTCGCCTCGCGGTTGCGCCGTTGCACCCCCGTGATTTGCGGGTACACGGACGGCAGGCGCTGCTCTGGCGGAGAAATCTCGGTGGTTTCAGCGTCGGGCTGCAGCAGCGCCAGAGTGGCCAGCACCGCGTCGTGCTGCACCACGCGCTGGCTCAGCAGCCGGTGAACGATGCGTGCGTCGGTTTCAAACGCCGTTTGTATTTGTCCCAGCTTTGCCTGGGCCAATACCAGCCCACCCAGTGCGGTCAACAGGCACCAGAGCAGAATCCAGGGAAGGCGATGACGGTGAACTTGCAGCATCGCCGCATCTTAGTACGGCTGGTAGCTACCCCATCAATAGCGTCTTGGTTTGCCCACCCATGTCGCCAGACCAAACCCGACTACCGGCAGCAGCCACTGCAGCCACGCATACGCCGCCGTCAGCGAGCGCTGCGCGCCTGATGCGAGGGTGACGGCCTCGGTCGTCACTGTGCTCAACCTGCCCGCGCCGACAAACAGCGTGGGCAGATACTGCGCCACGCTCACGGCAAAGCCCACGGCGCAGGCGGAAGCCAGTGCGGCACGCAATAACGGCCACTTCACGCGCCACAGAAATACGGTGCGGCCATGGCCCAGCGATGCGGCAATGTGACGGTAGCGCACATCAAACCCGGTGTACGCCGGGCTCAGCGCAATCAGCACATAGGGCGCGGTGGCCAGGCTGTGCGCCAGCCACACGCCAGCCCATGTGGCGTCAATACCCCAGCGAAGCGCCATGGCGTGCACGCCCACCACCCACAAGACGGAGGGCAACACCAGCGGCAGATAGATCACGCGGCGCAGCAGCGCGTCCCACCGGGCTGGCGCGCATTCCAGCCAGGCTACTGACCACAGCATCGCGGCAGCCGTGCTGGCCAGCGCCAACGTGAGCGTGGTGCCCACGGTGGCGGCGCTGGAGGCGACCGACTGCCACGCTGCCCACGTGAGCGATTGCGGCCAGAGGGCCGGGAAGGGCCACACGCCCGAGACGCTGCCCACGGCGAGGGCCAGCATCACAGCGCCGTACAGGCCAGCGAGTACTGCAAATGCGGTGCTGCCGAAAGCGCCGGGGAAGCGAGTCCTTGCTCCACGAATGCCCGAAATCCACCGTCGGTGCCAAACCGGCAGCCGGGGCAATTGCCACAACACCATGGCCGACACTGCGAGGGCAAACGCCAGCAACCAGGCCGCCGCTGCACCTTGCGCGTTGAGCGCTACGTCCGCGTCCAGCAGCCATTGCCAGGCCAGCACGGCCAGTGTGGGCGGTGAGGTGGGGCCGATCACCAGTGCCATGTCCACTACCGTCAGGCTGTAGGCCAGCACCGCCAGCATGGGCCAGCGCAGGCGCGGCCATAGTTGCGGCCAGAGCACGATCCACCAGGCCTTGCGTGGGCCGTAGCCCATGCTGAGGGTCACCTGCAGCTCGCGGGTCAACCGACGCGCCACATCGGCGCGCTGCAACTGCGTGGCCGCGGCCCACAGCAAAAAAGGCACTTCCTTGGCGACCAGCACCGCAATAAGTCCCAGGCCCCACGGGTCTTGTGTGGTGAGCCACGGCGGTGGCGCATCAAAACCGGTCACCCAGGGGGAGAGGGCGCGCAGCAGCCAGCCACTGGGTGCAATCAAAAACGCCAGCCCGATAGCAAACGCCGCGTGTGGCACTGCCAGCATGGGGCTGAGTGTCCGCACCCAGCGAGCCCAGGCGGCAGACGGAAACCCGCGTGACAGCAACCACGCGGCAGTGGCAACAGACAGCACGCTGGACATCAAACCGGTCCACAACGTCATCAGCAGCGCGTGCGGGGCTTGCGAATCGTCCGCCAGGTTTTGCCAAGCCTGTGCGTCCAGCGCGCTAGCTACGGCACCCCACGTCGCCCAGATGAGTGGCACGCCCAGCGTGGCGACCAACCCTGCAGACACCAGCCGATCAGGCGTTATGGATTTCACAGCGCCCCGCTGTAGGCCAGGCCGGCTGCCACGCCGCCAAACAGGTCGCCCTGCACCATGGATGCGGCGGGGAAGACGCGCTGCAGTGCGTCCATGAGCGGCCGTAGCGCGGAAGACCCGCCAGTGAGGTACACCGCGTCCACACTGGCCAGGCCGGACGCGCTAACGCATTGCTGTGCGCAGGCCACAATTTTTTCCAGCTGCGCGTGTAGTGCCAGCTCCAATGCGGCGGGTGACAGCAGCGCCTGCAGGTCGTCGCCGATGCAGGCGACGTCGATGGCGGTATCGGCGTTGCAGACGGAGCAGGCAATCTTGGCCGCTTCCACATGCGCGAGCAGCCGGTGGCCTTGGTGTTCGTTCAGCACGCGCATCAGGCGTTTGTGCAGCGCGAGGTCGGTGTAGTCGGTCCACAGCTCCTGCGCGTGGTGCACGCTCTTACGCGCATACGCATGATGAATCAGGTGCCAGGTGGACAGGTCAAAAAACACGCCCGATGGCACCTCGCGCCCGCTGGGGCCCACGTGGCCGTAGCCCAGCAGCGGCATCACCCGGTCCAGGTTGATGAGGCGGTCAAAATCGGTGCCCGCGATGTGGATGCCGGTGGTGGCCAGCACGTCCTTTGCGCGGTTCAGGGTGTTGCGCCGCGCAGGGCCCAGGCGCGTGACCGTGAAGTCAGACGTGCCGCCACCGATGTCCACCACCAGCGCGGTGGTCTCGGCTTCTACGCGGCGCTCATAGTCCAGCGCCGCAGCCACGGGCTCAAACTGGAATGTGACGTTTTTGAAGCCCGCAGCCTTGGCAGCTCGCCCCAACGTGGCTTGCGCCAGTGCGTCGCGCTTGGCATCGCCATCTACAAAATGCACCGGGCGGCCCAGCACGGCGCTGGTGACCGTGTGGCCCATGCGCTTTTCGGAACGGCTTTTGAGCTCCTTGAAAAACAGCACCACGATGTCAAAGAAACTGGTGGCCCGGCCGTTGATGACGGTCTGCTCATCCATCAGCTTGCTGCCCAGCAGGCTCTTGATGGAGCGCATCAGCCGGCCCTCGGCGCCGCTCAGGTAGGCGGCCAGCGCGGCCGAGCCGTATTCCACATGACCGTCGTCGGCGTGGAAGAACAGCGCGGTGGGCAGCGAGGTGCGTTCGCCTTCCAGCGCGATGGCGTGCAGTTTTCCATCGGCCTGTAAAACTGCAGCGGCTGAGTTGGATGTGCCGAAATCAATCCCTAGGGTCAGGTTGCCAGAAGCCGCCATTCCACTCAGGCCGCCAGCACGGTTTGCAAAAAGCGGCTGATGTCCTTCACCTCTTGCGGGTGCACGCTGTGCGGCATGGGGTAGGTGTGCCACTGCACCGGGTGGCCCAGGGCCGCCAGTGCGTCGCGCGACTCTTCGCCGCGGGCAAGTACCACCACCGGGTCTTGTGTGCCGTGGGCCATGAAGATGGGTGTGGTGGCGTTGGCCGTTTGCCGCTCGGTCGGGAAGCGGTCAGCCAGCGGCAGGTAGCCCGACAGCGCCATGATGCCCGCCAGCTTGTGGGGAAAACGCAGCCCGGTGTGCAGCGCCATCGCGCAGCCCTGGCTGAAACCCGCCAGCACGATGCGCTCATAAGCAATGCCGCGCGACACTTCGTTTTCGATCAGCGCCACGATGTCGCGCTCCGACTTTTGAATGCCCGCCGCGTCCTGCTGGCTCACCAGATTGGCGCCCAGAATGTCGTACCAGGCCGGCATCACGTAGCCGCCGTTGAGGGTGACCGGGATGCTGGGCGCGTGGGGAAACACAAAACGGATGGGCGCGCAGCCGGACAAATCCAGCTCGGGCGCGAGGCCCGCAAAGTCGTTGCCATCAGCGCCCAAACCATGCAGCCAGATCACGGTGGCGGTGGGGTTGGGGGCGCTTTCCAGTTGGATGGAGGGGAGGAGTTGAGTCATGACTTAATTATCGCGTGGGAGAGGCAGGGTAATTCGGCGCGCACCTTGATCCAGACTTCGCTGCCACAGGTTTTCCGCAGCGCCCAACTTGACAACACAATTTAGAGCATCAGATGAGAATCATCTGATGGACTCTGTGGCAAGGTAAGTACGGAGAACAGGTAGTCGGCTACCGGGTCTGGGCTATCAGCTACTGCGGCGATAACTACGTCGGCAATACGGACGGCAATCTCTGTACTGAACGGGTTCTTACGCATCGCGAGTTGCGGTAAATATTTCACCATCGAAACCTTAACCTTCTCAATATCCTTGACTTGTGAGGCCTTGCTCCAGTCTCGCGAACTCACCCAATCACTGATTTCTTCCTTGGTGAACGCCAAAGATCTGGCGACTATGGCTTCCGTGGATTGCAAGTCTGAAAGAGTGCTGCCATTCTTTCTCTCCTCTACTTCGCGCATGATCTTCTTGACGTTGGCGTAATAAGCCTTTTTCACGAACTCTTCAGCATTTGGGGTTTTCATGAAATCCGCTAACTCGAACTCGGGAACCGATTGGGAAATTGTCTTGCCGCCTGATGGACCACCCTTGTCTCGAACTCGAAATGTAACGACTGTCTGCTTGTTCATGCCTGACCCCTTAAATGTTTAATGCGAACTTTTCGATTAGCCGTCAAATCGTTGTTGGGCATGGCGGAAGCCAATTCCAACAAGAAGTTGTGCTCCCGAACCTTCGAAGCGTCGATGCTCAGATTTTGTTGGTAATAGTCATCAGAAAAATACTCCAGCCGCCTGGTTTTAGCCCACTTATTTACCGTCCCAACTACGAAGACTTCCGTATCTTTTTCAGTGACTTCCTCACGCGTATCGTTGATTTGTTCTGCAATTTGAGCAACCAAATCGAGTCCAGTACGGGGGCTTTTGATGACAACAACTGCTTCGTATAGCCTTTGGACAAAATACCGAAGTGCACAGTCAAAGAAGGCATCTCGCGGGACTTTTTTCTCTTCACAAACGTTGTTCATCGTGTCAAGAACGTCGCCGGACAGCAGTATTGGGATGGCTCGCAACTCGGTGTCATCTGAATCGCCCCGGTCAATCCAGTTGCGCTTGAGCCACCTCTCGCCTTCCCAGTCGCAGGGTGTGATCTTCTTCAAGATATCGATCTCACCTGGGAGTGCTCGGTTTAGAAAATCGTCACGCCTGAGAGAAGCCGCTTTGCACTCGCGATTGAAAACATCCCATGCCTTTGCTCTTATCTTCAGTGATGTCTTTGCCATGCTGGTCTCAGAAGTTTGTGATGGCGTAATAATACTCCAAATAGAGTTTTATATAAATCTTTTTGGATTTATACATGGATTGGCGAAATTACGTCTCGCACAAATGGTCAATTACTTGCCTTAACTAAGTGTCCGGTAAAGCGGAGCGAGGCTTGTTCGCTTTCACATAATTTGTCCGACGACGTGCATTGGGTTGGTTGCGGTTCTTTGCATCAGAAGCTCGAAGGTTTGTAGTCAGTCTGCAGCAGCTCTTGCAGTGGAACGAGTATTCTTGAAATTTGATAGGAAAATATGTCTCTAGCCCATGTCGAATATGCGTGAATAGCTACTCTATTTATAGCAAATCGTTGGATGAAAGGGATTTCATCCAACCCAGTCAAACCACCCCCGCAGGCGTGCCGGGTGGCTGCGACGGGGCAACGAAGCTGTTCGCGGTTCCCACCTAATCCGCGCCCCACAAGCAGCATTAACGCAGCAACCCGAAACAACCAACCCAGCCACCCGCGAGATGCGCAGTGGACACGACGCGGACGCCCGGCGCGCTTGCCAGTCACCTAAAACGGCATTTGAATTACAATCTGACTAGACTGACCAGTTAGGAGATCAACATGTCAACATGGCAACTGCAGGAAGCAAAGGGCAAATTCAGCGAAGTGGTGAAGCGCGCGCTGAGCGAAGGGCCACAGGGCATCACGGTTCGCGGCGAGCCTGTGGCCGTGCTGATTTCGCGCGCCGAATACACGCGCCTGACGCATCCCAAACCCGGTTTTGTCGAGTTCATGCGCGGCTCTCCCATGACCGGTCTGGAGCTGGATACCTCACGCGCACCGGGCTTGACGCGTGAGATTACGCTGTGAGCTACCTGATAGCCACGAATGTGATCTCGGAGCTGGTGCGTCCGAAACCGGATGCCATCGTGCTGGACTGGTTTTCCCGCACGCCTGATGAGGCCCTGTTTTTGAGCGTCTTGTCACTGGGCGAAATTCGCAAAGGGGTGGAGAAACTGACCAACCCCGAAGAAGCCCCGCGTCGCGAAAAACTGCGCCTGTGGCTGGAGCATGACCTGCGTGACTGGTTCGGCTCGCGCATCCTGCCGATTGGCCCGGATGTGGCCGACCATTGGGGCCGATTACTGGCCCAGGCGGGTCGCCCTGTGCCCGCCATTGACAGCCTGCTGGCCGCCACGGCGCTGCACCATGACTTACGGCTGGTTACCCGCAACACCCGCGACTTTGACTACGCGGGTCTGGAAGTCATCAACCCCTGGGCGACGGCGTAACGGCTACGACCCGTACCGCTTCAACCACTCCCGCTCCAGCGGGTCCACCCAGCTGCCGTGCGGCTCGGGGATGGTGGGCATGACCTGCTCCACCTGGCCGGGTAGCGCTGCACCGGCGAAACGGGCGCGCTCGGTGGCGGGCAGTTTGTCCACCGCCAGCACGGTGGGGTCGCCCCACTGCGCGATGTCGGCCTTGCGGGCCTGCGCCTCGGGTGATAGCAAAAAGTTGGCCAGCACCTGCGCGCCTTCTTTGGCTTTTGCGTTGAACGGAATCGCCAGAAAGTGCGTGTTGCCCAGCGTTCCGCTAGTCAATTGATAGCTGTACACGCTGTCAGCCAGACGCTTGGCGGCGATTTCGTTGGCGGCTTCGTTGGGGTTGAAGGTGAGGGCAATCAGCAGTTCGCCGTCGCTCATCATCTGGCGCACAGCCGCCGAGTTTTGCGGGAACTGCTTGCCCGCGCGCCACAGGTGCGGGTGCAGCGCATCCAGATAGGCCCACAGCGGTGCACCGGCTTTGGCCAGGGCTTCAGGTGTTGCGGGCTTGTAGAGCACCGCACGGTCGGCGTTCAATTCCACCAGCGCCTGCTTCACAAACGTGGTGCCGTGGAAATCGGGCGGACGTGGGTAGGTGATGCGCCCCGGGTTGGCTTTGGCAAAGTCCAGCAGCGCGGCCATGCTGCGCGGCGGGTTGGGCACGCGCTTGCGGTCTGCAAAAAAGGTGAGCTGGGCCATGCCCCAGGGCGCTTCCATGCCTTCCACTGGCTCGGAAAAATCCAGCCGGGTGGTGGGTTTGCCTGCCACGTCCACATACTGAAAACTGGGCAAGCTCTCGGCGAACGGGCCAAACAGCATGGCTTCGCGCTTCATGTTCAGGAAGTTTTCGCCGTTGATCCAGATCATGTCCACCGTGCCATCGGTCAGCTTGCCTGCGGCTTTTTCGGCGCGAACACGTTTCACCACCTCAGCAGTGTCGGAGATTTTCACGTGCTCCAGCTTCACGCCGTAGCGGCTTTGCACCTGCGCGCCCGCCCACTGCAAATACGCGTTGATCTGCTCGCTGCCGGCCCAGGCGTTGAAATACACCGTTTGGTCGCGGGCTTTCGCCTCGATGGCGGACCAGGCGGCGCCGGTTTGCGCAAAAAGAGGGAAGGGGCTGGCCATGCCTGCGCCCAGCAGGGCGAGTGTCTGGCGGCGGGTCAAATTCAGTTTCTGGTTGGGCAGAGTAGGTTGGGTCATGTTTTGAGCAAGGTATAAATCGTCATGAGTCGGCCAGGCAGGCCGCTTTCTTACACAAGCCGTGATTTCTTAAGACAGCAGCGCCTGTGCGAACTCGCGGGCGTTGAAGGTTTCCAGGTCTTCCAGCTTTTCGCCAACGCCAATGAAATACACAGGAATGGGCCGTTCACGTGCGATGGCGGCCAGCACGCCGCCCTTGGCCGTGCCGTCCAGCTTGGTAACGATCAGTCCGGTGAGTTGCAGCGCGTCGTCAAACGCCTTGACCTGGGTGAGGGCGTTCTGGCCGGTGTTGCCGTCAATCACCAGCAGCACCTCGTGTGGCGCGCTGGCGTCGGCCTTGGTCACCACGCGGCGGATCTTTTTCAGCTCTTCCATCAGGTGCAGCTGCGTGGGCAGGCGCCCGGCGGTGTCCACCAGCACCACGTCCTTGCCGCGTGCCTTGCCGGCGGTCACGGCGTCAAAGCTCACGGCGGCGGGGTCGCCGCCCTCCTGGCTGATGATTTCCACCGTGTTGCGGTCGGCCCAGACCACCAGTTGCTCACGCGCTGCGGCACGGAAGGTGTCCGCTGCCGCCAGCAAAACCGTAGCGCCCTGCGCAGACAGGTGGCGGGTCAGCTTGCCGATGGAGGTGGTTTTGCCGGCGCCGTTGACGCCCGCCACCATGATGACGGTGGGTTTGTGTTCGCCAATGACCAGTGTCTTTTGCAGCGGCGCCAGCAAATCGGCGATGCCTTCAGCCAACAGGCCTTTCACGTCGGCGGGATTGGTGGTTTTGGCTTCTTTCACGCGGCGTTTGAGGTCGTCCAGCAGGTGCTGCGTGGCCTTCACACCCGTGTCGGCCATCAGCAGGGCGGACTCCAGCTCTTCATACAGCGCATCGTCAATCTGCGTGCCGGTGAACACGGTGGCAATGCTGGAGCCGGTCTTGCGCAGGCCGGTTTTGAGCTTGTCCAGCCAGGATTTGCGCTCGATGGCAGGTGGCTGAGCGACCAGTGCAGGCGCTACTGCAACGGCTGGCGGGACGGGGGCGGCTGCCGCCGGGGTGACTTGAGGCGCTTCTGGAGGGGATTTTTTTTTGAAAAAGCTGAACATTGCATGCGTTCTTAGAATCACACCATTCTATGAAACGTCTTGTATCCCTTCTGGGCGTGTTGATGGGCCTTGCCGCCTGCATCAACGCCACCGCCCAAACCACCCCTCAAACGCCCCCCAAAGTTGAACAATTCACGCTGGCCAATGGCCTGACGGTGATTGTCAAACCCGATCATCGCGCGCCCACAGCCGCCCACATGCTGTGGGTGCGTACCGGCTCCATGGACGAGGTGGACGGCACTTCGGGCGTGGCCCACGTGCTGGAGCACATGATGTTCAAGGGCACGCCCGGCGTGAAGGCGGGCGAGTTCTCGCGCCGGGTGGCGGCGCTGGGCGGGCGCGAAAACGCCTTCACCAGCAAGGACAACACCGGTTATTACCAGCAGATTCCGGCCAGCCGTCTGGAAGACGTGATGAAACTCGAAGCCGACCGTTTTGCCAACAACCAGTGGAGCGACGAAGAGTTTGCCAAAGAAATTGAAGTGGTAAAAGAAGAGCGTCGCCTGCGAACGGAAGACAGCCCCCGAGCCCTTATGGGTGAAGCGCTGGCAGCTACGGTATTTGTAGCATCGCCGTATCGCAGGCCGGTGGTGGGCTGGATGAGCGATCTGGACGCCATGACCGCAGCCGATGTGCGCGAGTTTTACCGTCGCTGGTATGTGCCGGGCAACGCGGCCGTGGTGGTGGCGGGCGACGTGGATGTAGCGCAGGTGCGCCAGCTGGCCGAAAAATATTACGGCGGCATCCCGGCGCGGGCTGTACCGCTACGCAAGGCGCGCCTTGAGCCCGAGCAAACCGGCATGCGGCGTATTGATTTCAAGGCACCCGCCGAGCAGGCCTATGTGTCGATGGCGTTCAAGGTGCCGGGTGTTCAGTCGCTGGAAGGCACTCGGCCGGGTGACCAGGACGCGCTGGCGCTGACGGTGCTGGCCGCCGTGCTGGACGGCTACAGCGGCGCGCGGCTGGACCGGGCGCTGACTCAGGGCGACAACCGCGTGGCCGATAGCGCCGGTGCCTACAACGGCCTGTGGGGTCGAGGGCCGCAGTTGTTCATGCTGGGCGGTGTGCCGGCAGCGGGTAAAACCGTGCAGCAGGTGGAGGCGGCGCTGCGCGAGCAGGTGGCCCGTGTGGCCCGTGAGGGCGTGACCGAGGCCGAGCTGAACCGCGTCAAAACCCAATGGGTGGCAGGTGAGGTGTATCAGCTGGATTCGGTCTTCAATCAGGCGCGTGCGTTGGGCAACAACTGGGTGCAGGGCCTGCCGCTGGACGCGAACGAGCGGCTGATTGCCCGCCTGCGCGCAGTGACGGCGGACCGGGTGAAGGCCGTTGCCGGCAAGTACTTTGGGGACGACCAGCTCACGGTGGCTGTGCTGCAGCCACAGCCGCTGGACAAAACCCGCAAGCCACGCACGCCACCCGTTGGTGCCCGGCACTGATCAGGCGCAGAGAGTCAACCCATGATTACTATTAAAAATATAGCTGCTCGCGCAATATTGACGAGAGTTACAGGCCTTTTTTGCATTATTTTTTCCAACAATTCACTCGCGGGCATCCCGATTGAGCAATGGACACAAGCCTCGGGTGCGCAGGTGTATCTGGTGCAAAGCCCCGGTATCCCGATGGTGGATGTGCAGATAGACTTTGACGCGGGTAGCCGCCGCGACCCGACAGACAAGGCGGGATTGGCCAGCGTCACCGCCAGCATGACAGGCAAGGGTGTGCTGGCGGGTAAGCTGAATGGTCAAGGCAGTGCAGAGCCCGCACTGGATGAAAACGCGCTCAGCGAAGCCTGGGCTGATCTGGGTGCGTCTTTTGGCGGCGGTGCCAGCGCCGACCGCATGAGTTTTTCGCTGCGCTCACTGACCTACCCGGACCTGCTACCGAAAGCGGTTGCGCTGGCGGCGCGGCAGCTGGGCGATCCTGCGTTTCCTGAAACGATCTGGCAGCGACAGCGTGAAACGTTGAATGCGTCCATCAAGGAGTCCAACACCCGCCCCGCCACTCTGGCCGGGCGTGCTTTCGGTGCGGCGGTGTACGGCCAGCATCCTTATGGTTATGAGGTCACACAGGAAACGTTGGCGCGCATCAGCGTAGCTGACATGCAGGCGCTTTACAGCCGCCTGATCTTGCCTTGCCGCGCGAAAGTGACGCTGGTGGGGGCGGTCAACCGCGCGCAGGCAGACTCACTGGTGACGCAGTTGTTGTCACGGCTGCCGTCGTCGTCAGCGGGAGCTGCTTGCCCGCCTTTGCCAGCGGTTGCTGAAGTGGCGCCCTTGAGCAAACCGGTAGAGCAGCGTGTGACGTTTGACTCGGCCCAGGCCCATGTATTGATAGGTCAGCCAGGCCATAAGCGCGATGACCCTGATTTCTTTGCACTGACCGTGGGCAACTACATCCTGGGTGGAGGCGGCTTCGTTTCGCGTTTGTCTGAAGAGGTAAGGCAAAAACGGGGTCTGAGCTACAGCGTCTACAGCTACTTTGCGCCGGGTCTGCATGCTGGTGCGTTCACGCTGGGCTTGCAGACCCGGCCAGACCAGGCCAGCCAGGCCGTGCAGGTGTCACGCGATGTGGTGGCCCGGTTCGTGGCTGATGGACCGACGAACGCCGAACTGAAAGCCGCCAAAGACAACTTGATCGGCGGTTTTGCGCTGCGCATCGACAGCAACCGCAAGTTGCTGGACAACGTGGCCAACATCGCCTGGAACGGCCTGGCGCTGGACTACCTGGATACCTGGACACAGCAGGTGGAAAAAATCACCATCGCGGATATCCGCGCAGCCTTTTCCCGCAAGTTGCAGCCGGTCCGCATGGTGACCGTGGTGGTGGGCGGCGCGCCCTGATAGAACCCCGCGAAACCCCGCCTGGCGAAATCAGCGGATGATGGCCACCAGTACGCTGCAGGGGGCGTGTTCAATCAGCACTTTGGAAATGGAGCCACGCCACCAGCGGGCGGCCCAGCTGTCCAGATGCCGGTGGCCCACCACGATCAGGTCTGCCGATATCAGGCGCGCGTGTTTGGTGATCTCGTCCACGATTTCCCCCACCAGCACCGTGCCTGTGGCCTTGTGACCAGCGGCTTGCATTCGTTGCAGGCCATCATCAAGCACGTCCTGCAGCGCTGCCTTTTCCTGCTCCATCAATTGGGGGTCGTACACACCACCACCCATGCCCATCAAGTCCATGTGCAGTGGCATGACCGCCACCAGCGTCAATTCGGACTGGCTCCACTGAGCCAGGTCCTGACAGTCCAGCAAAGCTTTTTGCCCACTCTCTGAACCATCGTATGCCAGCAAAATTCGCTTGTACATGATGTACTCCTGTTGGATTGGATTTTCAGGAAAATTCAATTCAAGCATAGGCCTTCAGCGCGCCGGACGCAAATGAAACATGCTGCAACGGGAGTAGCATTCACTTTCAAGCCAGAAAGACGGTCTCATGAGCCAGACACCCCTCACCCACGACACGCCTTACACACTCTTTTATGTTCCCGACAGCGCCAATCTGATCGTGCGCATCGCTCTGGAGGAGTTGGGGGTGTCTTTTGCAGCCTTGCTGGTGGAAGGTTCCGGTGCGACCAATCGCAGCGCAGCGTTTCTCGCCCTCAACCCACAAGGGCTGGTACCGGTTCTCATTGACCCGCAGCAGGATGAACCCTTGTTCGAAACCGCCGCCATCCTGCTGCACCTGGGTGAACGGCACAACGTGCTACAGCCTGTTGATGCGCGCTCCCGGGGGCGTTACCTGAAATGGCTGTTCTTCCTGTCCAACACCTTGCATGCCGATTTGCGGGGCCTGTTCTACAGCGATCGCTATGTGTCGGACGCTGGCGCCATTCCGGCACTGCGGCAAGGGCTTCGCGCCCGTGTGACGAAGCATTTTGCGCTGCTGGACGCGGAGATGGCGCGTCACGGGGGCCCCTGGCTGCTGGGTGAGACACTCACTACCTGCGATATCTATCTGGCCGTCTGCGCGCGCTGGGCGCAGATCTATCCGCGCGGTGACGGTCTGGCACCTGAAGCCATTTTGAACTTGAGCCATGTTCGCCGTTTGCTGGAAACCCTGGAGCAGCGTCCATCGGTTCTGCGGGCTTGTGAGCAGGAAGGAATTGCGGGGCGGGCGTTTACGGCGCCGCAATACCCGGTACGCTAGGCACCATGAAACCAAAAAACAAGTCAGCAACCGATAAAAGTACCAACCGCAAACCTGTGGTCAAACGCCCGGCCAAAGCATTGGCCAACGAAGTCCGCATCATCGGCGGCCAGTGGAAACGCACCAAGTTGCCCGTAGCGAACAAGCCTGGCCTGCGGCCCACGCCCGACCGCGTGCGTGAGACGCTCTTCAACTGGCTGGGGCAGGACCTGACGGGTTGGCGCTGCCTGGATGCCTTTGCCGGTACCGGTGCACTGGGTTTTGAGGCTGCGTCGCGCGGGGCTACCGATGTGCAGGTGGTGGAGCATGACGCAGTTCTGGTGGCGCAACTCAAAACGATTCAGACCAGGCTGGAGGCCAGCGCAGTCAATGTGCAGCGCGGTGATGGGGTGGCCACGCTCAAGCACGCATCACCCGCCAGCCTGGACCTGGTGTTTCTGGACCCGCCATTTGATGGTGGCCTGTTTGATTCGGCGCTGCAGGCGGCCGGGCGTGCCGTCAAGCCCGGCGGGTTTGTGTACCTCGAAGCGCCGACGGCCTGGGCAGACGAGGCGCTGCAGCCATTTGGGCTCAAATCACTTCGGCATTTGAAGGCGGGTGCTGTCCATGCCCACCTGCTGGCCCCGCTATCCGCGCCATCTGCTTCAGGCACTGCATAATGCGGCGCATCAGCAGGCCATTGTGCCGACGTAGAAGGAGTACAACATGTCCAATAAAGTGATCGCCGTCTACCCGGGTACCTTTGATCCCATGACGCTGGGTCATGAAGATGTGGTGAGGCGTGCCGCGCAATTGTTTGACCGCGTGATCGTGGCCGTGGCGGCCGGACATCACAAGAAAACCATGTTCACGCTAGCCGAGCGGGTGGACATGGCCCGCGAAGTGGTGAAGTCTTACCCTCATGTAACTGTTGAGAGTTTTGATGGACTGATGCGCGATTTCGTTGTTGCTCGGGGGGCCAAGGCCATGGTGCGGGGCCTGCGCGCCGTGACCGACTTTGACTACGAGTTCCAGCTGGCCGGGATGAACCGCTCGCTGATGCCGGATGTTGAAACCGTGTTTCTGACACCCAGCGATAAATACCAGTTTATCTCCAGCACGTTTGTGCGCGAAATTGCCCTGCTGGGCGGCGAGGTGGACAAGTTTGTGGAACCCATGGTTTTGAAGCGCATCATGGACAAGGTGCGCAGCCAGAAATAAGGGAAATATCATGAAATTACTGTTGCCGGTTGATGGGTCCGACGTTTCGCTGGAAGCGGTCCGCTTTGCCATTCGCCTGGCACGCTCGGGGCTGGAGACCAGCGTCGTGCTGGCCAACGTGCAGGAGCCGGCCACCTTGTACGAACTGGTGGTGGCGCATGACCCCCAGGTGCTGGAGCAGGTCAGCGCGGCCGCCGGGGCTCACACGCTGCTACCCGCCGAGGCGCTGCTGAAGGAGGCCAATATCCCATACCAGTGTGAGGTGTCGTCTGGAGACCCGGCGCACACCATCATCGACATTCTGGAGCGCTTTGAATGTGATGTGGTGGTGATGGGGGCGAGTGGCATGAGTACCTTGCGCAGCGCATTGCTGGGATCGGTGTCGAACGAGGTGTTGCATGCCTCCGGGGTGCCGGTCATCATTGTCAAGGCTGCGGCTGAAGCAGAGGGCGAGGCCGAGGCATGAGCGTCACGGGATGACCGAGCTGATACTGGTTCGCCACGGAGAAACTGACTGGAATCGCGAGCTGCGTTTTCAGGGACAGTCTGACATCCCTTTGAATGCCGTGGGCCATGAGCAGGCTCGCCGCGTGGGTCTTTGCCTGGCGAGTGAAACAGTCCATCAGCTGGTGTGCAGCGATTTGACGCGAACCCGGCAAACGGCAATGCCTGCTGGACAACAGCTCAAGTTGAACAGCCTGCCCGACGCGGCGCTGCGTGAGCAGAATTTTGGCGTGGTGGACGGTTTGCGTCTGGAAGACATCAAATCGCAGTTTCCGGATGCCTTGCAGCAATGGGTGAAGTTTCAGGCTGACTACGCATTCAGCGGAGGCGAGAGTACGCGCCAGTTTCATGCGCGGGTGATGCAGGCTCTGCAACGACTGGCGGCAGCTCACCCCGAGCAGACCCTGTTGGTGGTTACCCATGGTGGTGTGCTGGACATGGTGTACCGCACGGCGCGTGCGCTGCCACTGTCCGGGCCGCGCCAGACCGAGATCCCCAACGGTGGTATTAACCGGGTCCGCCTGTCGGGTAGCGCAGTCCACATATTGAGCTGGGCGGAAACCCGGCACTTGGCAGATATGCCACCGCAGCCTGTTTACGACCAGACCCGTCTGGCCAAGCCACAAACCTGACGGGGGCGTTTGAGGCTTGTAGGGCGTCTCAGACGGGCGGCTGCGGCCACGGCCGCTGGGGGTCGCGAATCAGCTCAAATGCACGGGCTACCTGCAACACGCCCAGGTCATCAAAGCGCTGTCCGGCGATCTGCAGGCCGATGGGTAAGCCGTCCAGCGTGTAGCCACAGTTGATGGAGGCGGCCGGTTGCTCCGACATGTTGTAGGGCACCGTAAACCCAATGTGCTCCAATCCATGCAAAGGGTCATTTGTCGGCGAGGGTAACTCCGCCGCAAACGCGGGCATGGGGGCGGTGGGCGAGATGATGTAGTCAAACGAACGACAGGCGTTGACGCTGGCGAGCCGCGTGGCATGGGACTGGCTGGCTGCAAAATAAACCTGTTCCCCGGTAAATTCGGCCGCGCTGTCCGCCCATTGCAGGATGTAGGGCAGCACTCTGGCTTTTCTGTCGGGTGGCAAGGCAGCCAGATCCAGGTGGGAGCGCATGCGCCAAAAATGGTCCAGCCCTTCCAGCATGGTCTGGGTCATGAACGGCTTCATCGATTCCACCGTGGCGCCGGCCTGTTCGAACAATTGTGCGGCGCGCAGGACAGCATTCTGCACCTCGGGCTCCACGGGCAGGCCACAGCCCGCTTCCATCAGCAAACCAATCTTGAGACCCTTCAGAAACCCCGCGCCCTGATCAAACTGGTCCCACGTGATGGGCTGAAACGGCAGGCTCATGCTGTCACGTGCATCGGGCTTTGACAGCACCTGCATCATCAGCGCAGAGTCGGCCACCCGCCGGGTCATGGGGCCTGCGGCGCGGCCAGTGTAAGGTGGATCGATGGGAACGCGGCCCAGGCTGGGTTTGAGACTGAAGATGCCACACCAGCCCGCAGGCAGCCGCAACGAGCCACCGATATCCGTGCCGATGTGCAGCGGGCCATATCCAGCCGCAGCGGCTGCACCCGCCCCGGCACTGGAGCCGCCGGGGGTTTTGCTCAAGTCCCAGGGATTGCGTGCCAGTGAGTGAAAGGTGGACAAACCGGAGGACAACATGCCGTAGTCGGGCATGGTGGTTTTGGATACCATGATGGCGCCTGCTTCCGCAGGCGGGCCGCCGGTGGTGCATCAACTGCGGCGGGCACGAGGTCAACAGCGGCGGTTCCGGCAGGCAAAGGATCACCCACCGTAGCGATATTTTCCTTGATGGTGGTGGGAACACCATCAAGCGGGCCACAGGGTTCGCGACGGTGCCAGCGGGCTTGTGATGCATGCGCCTGATCCAGCGCCAGGTCGGGGCGCAGCAGGTAGGTGGCCTGCAGGTGAGGCTCCCACCGGTCAATGTGATCCAGCACGGAGCGAACCACCTCAACTGGCGAAATGGTGCCCCGGCTGTAGGCGTCAATCAGCTCACTGGCCGAGAGTTCATACAGCTGGGAAGGGGTGCCGGTCATCTATCAGTTCGGATCATGACCATGAAAGTGCTGACAGGTCGTTCACAAATATGGGCATGTCTTTCCACAGACCCCTGATGTTCTTGTTGGCCACGGTGATCCATTGCGGCTGGTACAGGAACGCATGCACGGCGTCGTTGGCAATCATGCGCTGGGCGTCACCCAGAAGTTTTGCACGGTCGGCAGGGCGCGGCGAATTCTGAATCTTGTCGAACAGTTCGTTGAATTTGGGCGACTCGTAGCCCCAGTAGTACCCCGGCTTGGCGAAGTTGCCCAGATCGAAGGGTTCGACGTGGGAGATGATGGTGAGGTCGTAGTTTTTGTTGGTGTAGGTGCCGCTGAGCCACTGCGCCCATTCCACATTTTCTATCTTGGCGACGATGCCAATTTTGGCCAACTGGGCAGCGATGACTTCCCCGCCCTGGCGGGCATAGGGAGGTGGCGGCAATGTCAAGGTCAGCTCCAGCGGGGTTTTGATACCCGCTTCACTGAGCAGCGCTTTGGCTTTTTCGATGTTGAACGGGTTCACACCAGTTGTATCGACATAACCAAATGCGCCGGGAACGTAGTGGCTGCCGATGGGCGCGCCGTAGCCATCACCAGCGCCGTCAATGACGGCCTTGCGATCAATGGCCGCAGCGATGGCGCGGCGAACGCGCACGTCGTTCAACGGCTTCTTCTTGTTGTTGATGGCGAGAATCGTTTTGGCCCGAGAACCGCTGACGACAACCTGGAACTTCGGGTTGCTCTTGAACTGCGGCACGCTGCGCGGGGTAACACGCGGGAACGCGTCCACATCACCTGCCAGCAGCGCCGCCACTTGTGCGGCGGGGTCGCTGATGAAGCGAAACATGGCCTTGTTCAGCTTGACGGCGGCCGCATTGCGAAAGCCATCCCATTTTTTCAGGCTGACTGATGAGCCCTTGGCCCACGTGTCCAGCTGGAACGGTCCGGTACCCACGGGTTTGGTCGCGTTGGTGTCCGCGCTTTTCGGCTCGACGATGATGGCGGTAGCCTGTCCCATCAGGAACAGAAAATCGGGATCGAGCGCCTTGTTGAGAATCACGACCGTGTGGTCATCGACTGCCGCAACGCGGTCCATGCTGGCGAAGGTGCGCTTGTCCTTGTTGGTACTTTTCTCGGAACCGGCGCGTTCGAACGAGAACTTGACAGCATTGGCGTTGAACGGCTCACCGTTCTGGAATTTCACGCCCTTTCGCAGCTTGAAGGTGTAGGTCTTGAGGTCGGGCGATACTTCCCAGCTTTCTGCAAGCAGGGGCGAGACCGTACCATCGCTGTTGATCTTGGTCAGCGTCTCGAAGATGTTGTACTGCACGATTTCCGCAATGGCGGAGGCAGCGCCGGCTGTGGGGTCCAGCCCTGGCGGCTCCAGCGCCATCGCCAGCACGATGGCGTCTTTTTTACGCTGAGCGTAGGAAGCCAGTGGCAGGGTGGTGGCAGCGGCGGCCGCTGTGCCTGATAGCAGGGTGCGTCGTTTCATCATGGTGGTGTTCTCCTGACAGTTATTGTGAATTTACATCATCCCCGGCCTGAACGCGCCTGTAGCAGGTTTGGACTACGCCGCTCCCGTGTGAGGCACGGCTTTGAGCAGCGCCTGGGTGTAGGGGTGGGCGGCCGACTGAAAGATCGATTGCGCGGTACCCATCTCCACAATGCGCCCTTGCGTCATGACCGCAACATCGTCGCACAAATGGTCCACCACCGAGAGATCGTGGCTGATCAGCAGGTAGGTGATGCCGAATTCGCTGCGCAAATCGTCCAGCAGGTTCAACACCTGGGCCTGAACCGACACGTCCAGCCCGCTGACGGGCTCGTCCGCCACGATCAGTTTGGGACGGGTGATCAAGGCTCTCGCAATGGCAATGCGCTGACGCTGCCCTCCAGAGAATTCATGGGGATACTTGTCGAGATCGCCCCCGCGCAGGCCAACGGACAGCAGCACGGTCGTGGCACGCTCGCGTTGCTCCTCGCGGCTGGTGATGCCGTGCGCGCTGAGCGGCTCCGCCACAATGCGTTCCACGCGCTGGCGCGGGTCCAGCGAACCGTAGGGGTCCTGGAAGACCATCTGAAAATCGCGTCGCGCTTCGCGCAGCGCCGCTGGTTGCAGACTGTTCAGATCGCGGCCCAAAAACTGCACCGTGCCGGTGGTAGGGCGCTCCAGTGCCATAACCAGTCTCGCCAGCGTGGACTTTCCCGAGCCGGATTCCCCCACGATGCCCAGGCTGCGACCTGCTTCGACAGCAAAGCTGACGCCGTTGAGGGCATGGACTTTCCCCGGCGCCTCAAGCAACCGTTCTCTGGGCAGGCTGTAGTGGCGAACCAGGTCAGTGACCTGCAACAGGGGTGCACTCATGGGTTCTCCCCTGTCCGGATGCATCGCACGACGTGTTTGCCATCCAGTTCCACAGGGGCCGGCACCGTTTGCGCGCAGGCTTCAATACCAATGGGGCAGCGGCCGAAAAATGAACAACCCGATGGCAGATCCGCCAGTTCCGGAACGGTACCGACAATGGTGGACAGGCGTGGCGGACGCCCGTTGGTGTCGCGTTGGCCCAGCCGTGGCCGGGCAGCAAAAAGCCCTTGCGTGTAGGGATGTGCCATGCGTGAAAACACGCTGTGGGTGGCACCGCTCTCCACGACACCGCCCCCGTACATGACCATCATGCGCGACACGTTGCGGGCGATCACGCCCAGATCATGCGATATCAGCAGCAAGGCCATGTTCCGTTCACTGACCAGATCTTGAATGAGGTCGAGGATCTGCGCTTGCACCGTCACATCCAGGGCAGTGGTGGGCTCGTCTGCAATCAGCAGGTCGGGGCCGCACGCCAGCGCCATGGCGATGGTGATACGTTGCCGCTGACCACCCGAGAACTGATGGGGATAGGCGTCGATGCGTTTGATGGGGTCCGGGATACCCACGCGATTCAACAGCGCCAAAGCCTCTTCCCGAGCTTGCCGGGCCGACAAGCCTTTGTGCAGTCGCAAGGGCTCGGCCACCTGATGGCCGATGGTATGAACAGGGTTCAGGGAGGTCATGGGCTCCTGAAAGACCATGCTGACGCGGTTGCCCCGCAAGTCACACCAGATTTTTTCATCAGCTCCGGTAAGCTCACGCCCATCGAACCGGACGCTACCAGACACCTGCGCGCGCTCGGGCAACAAACCCATTAGCGAAAGCGCCGTGATGGACTTGCCACAACCGGATTCTCCAATGAGACCCAGCGTATGGCCGCGTTCCAGCGAGAAGCTCACGTCCCGCACGGCCGTTGCCGGCCCGCGATGCGTTTGCAGCCGGATTCTGAGGTTATTGACTTCGAGCAAGGGCATGAAGCGACCTGTCCCCTTAGCGCTTTCTGGCCAGACGCGGGTCGAGCACATCGCGCAGGCCGTCGCCCATCAGATTGAGCCCCAGGACTGCCAGCACAATGGCCACTCCAGGAAAGACCGCCAGTAACGGTGCCTGAAACAACAGGGATTGCGCTTCGCTCAGCATCCTTCCCCACGAGGGCTGTGGCGGCTGCGTGCCCAACCCCAGATAGGACAAGGCTGCCTCTGCGAGTATGGCCAGCGCAAACTGGATGGTGCCTTGCACAACCAGAACCGACAGGATATTGGGCAAAACATGTTCCAGCGTGATGCGCACCGGGCCTTTGCCGCAGGCGCGTGCCGCCAGAATGAACTCGCGGGACCAGATGGCATTGGCCGAAGCCCGCGTTACCCGGGCAAATGTGGGAATGTTGAAGATGCCGATGGCGATGATCGAGTTCACGATACCAGCGCCAAACACGGCAGTCATCATGATGGCAGACAGGATTGCCGGAAAGGCGAAGGTGAAATCTGACAGCCGCATGATCAGCTCTTCGACCCAGCCTTTGCAGGCGGCGGCGATCAAGCCCAGCAAGGTGCCGATGGTCATGCCAATGCCGACAGCAATCACGCCGACCAGAATGGAATTGCGCGCGCCAACCAGCAGCAAGGACGCGACGTCGCGGCCAAACGGATCTGTACCCAGCCAGTGCGCAGCCGAAGGTGACGCCAATTTGCCCGGCATGTTGACGTCAAAAACAGGCCAGGGCGTCCAGACCAGCGAAAGAGTGGCTGCCAGTAACAGCAGCATCGTCAATGCGCCACCTACGAGGAAACTGGGATGACGCAGGGCGCGCTGGCTGAAACTGGCCGTCATATATCACTAGCCTTGACGCGCGGATCGATCACGGCGTACAGCACGTCCACCACAAAATTGACGACAACGACCATCGCAGCCAGCAGCATCACGCAATTGCGTACGACGATCAGGTCGCGATTGGCAATGGATTGAAAGATCAAGCGCCCCAGGCCCGGCAGATAAAACACGTTTTCCACCACGATGGTGCCGGCCAGCAGGTTGGCAAACTGCAGGCCCATGACCGTGATCACGGGGATCATGGCGTTGCGCAGTACGTGACGCCACAAGGCTGCTCGTTGTGTGAGGCCCTTGGCGCGCGCCGTGCGCACGAAGTCTTCCCGCAACACCTCCAGCACGGCTGATCGGGTGATGCGTGCCAGTATGGCTGCCTGCACCACCGCGAGCGATATGGCGGGCAGCACCAGTGATTGAAATGCGGGCCAGAAACCGTCTTCCCAGCCTGGAAAACCGCCTGCCGAAAACCAGTTGAGGTGAACCGAGAAAAGCAGGATCAGCAGAATGGCGAACCAGAAATTGGGTATGGCGATGCCGATCTGGGTGAGCCCCATGATGCCAAGGTCACCTGCCCGGTTATGCCGGGCGGCAGCATACAGACCGGCGGAAATGGCCAGAACTGTCGTCAGGATCATCGCCATCAAGGCCAGCGGCACGGTCAGGGCCAGACGTTCCAGAATGAGTTCCAGGACCGGCGAACTGTAGGCATAACTGGTGCCCAGGTCGCCCGTGAGCATGCCACCTAACCAGTGGGCGTAACGAGCCATGGCCGACTGGTCCAATCCGAGGCGACTTGCCAGCTCCTGCACCGCTTCAGGATCGGCATCCGGACCCATTAGCATCTGGGCAGCATTGCCAGGGAGAATTTCCAGAATCAGAAATACCACCAGCGAGGCGCCCGCCAGCGTGGCCAGCAGCGTGATGACTCGTTTCAGGATGAAAAAGCGCATGTTGGCGGACAGCATACCGCCAAATATTGCTTAGTCCCTCAGACAAAGTGGATATTGCATGCGGGGTATTGCCTCCGTCGATAATTGAATCATGGGCAAACAATTTCCTCGCTGTGTCGGTCGCTTGCAGGGCCACCAGTCGGTATGGTCGGAGCGTTTATGGCGCTGCTGATCACCGACGAGTGCATCAATTGCGATGTGTGCGAGCCCGAGTGCCCGAATGAGGCGATTTATCTGGGCAAGGAGATCTACGAGATTGATCCACTCAAGTGCACGGAATGTGTGGGCCATTTTGACGAGCCGCAATGCGTGCAGGTTTGCCCGGTGGCCTGCATTCCAGTGAATCCCGCGTTTGTTGAAAGCCGGGAAACCCTGTGGCAGAAGTTTCAGAGGTTGCAGGCAGCCGCGGGTAAAAGCGAGAGCCCTGAATCGAGGGCGAACTGACTCCGCTATTTGCCGGTGGTCTTGCTGGCGGCTGCTTTGGGTGCCTGGGCGGTAAAAAATTCCGGGTCTGCCTTCTTCTTTTTCTTCTTGCTGGCTGGCTTGGAAGTTTTGGTGTCGGCCACCGGTTTTGATTTTGGTGGTGCGTTCAGCGCGGCTTGCGCTGCCAGATCACGCTTTTCCTGAGCCAGCCGTTCTTTTTCCATCTGGCTGGCTACGGCCGCTGTGCGCGCTGTCGTGGCATCAGCCTGCGCTTTCTGCGCGCTGGTGCGGTTGTCTTTGGCGTCAAGACCTACTCCGTCTGTACAGGGGATCTGGCTGTAGACGTTGCCACATTTGTAGACTTTTTGGGCATCAGCCTCCGTCAATATGGCGCAGGTAGCTATTAAAAATATAGCAAATCGGAAGGCGTATGGTTTTGACTTTGGCATGATGATGTTCTCCCCTTTTGTTTTCTCGCCAGGTAACTCTGTGACTGACTCGCTCACGTATCCACAGCCGGCGTTGGCTCGGGCTTGGGCGGCTTCGGACGTGGTGGTTTACTGGTGTGCACCAGCATCGTTGCCTTTTCCATTTCGCCGGCCACGAGCACCGGCGCAGCTTTAACCGAGCGGGCAATGCATTCGTCGATGGCTATTCGGTGGTCCAGCGATGGTTTTCTCAGTACCCAGTTGACGACTTCAGCCTTTACACCGGGGTGTCCCACGCCGAGGCGCAGCCGCCAGTAGTCGTCCGTGCCCAGTTGTGCGTGGATATCCCGCAAGCCGTTGTGACCCGCGTGGCTGCCACCGAATTTGAGTTTGACCTGACCAGGTACGATGTCAATCTCGTCATGCACCACCAGAATTTCCTCGGGTGCAATCTTGAAGAAACGCACCAGCGCCGCGACTGACTTGCCGGACAGGTTCATGAACGTTTGTGGCTCCAGCAGCCAGATCGTATGACCGCCAAGCTGGGTGCGGGCAACCAGACCGTGGTAACTCTTGTCCATGGTCATCGATACTTTCAATTCGCGCGCCAGGGCGTCCACCCACCAGAACCCTGCATTGTGGCGGGTGTGTTCGTATTCAGGGCCGGGGTTACCAAGACCCACAAACAGCTTGATCATGTTGAAATTATCAGGGCAAGAAAGACCGACAGTGGGTGCTCCAAAAAAAACGGCCCACCAAAGTGGGCCGTTGACGAGTCTGCAAAGCAGATGTTCGTATTACTTCTTCGCAGCAGGTGCTTTGGCGGCGGGGGCCTTGGCAGCCGCTGGAGCCTTGGCGGCAGCAGCTTCCTTGCCCGCGGCGGCTTTGGCAGCAGCTGGCGTTGCAGCTGCCTCTGCTGGAGCGGCTTCGGCACCAGCGATGGCAACCACAGACACCAAGACAGGGTTGTTTTTGCCGTGGGTTACAGCCGTTACGCCCTTTGGCAGGGTGATGTCGGCCAGGTGCAGTGAAGCTCCTTTCTTCAGGCCACTCAAATCAACGGCGATGAATTCAGGCAGATCGGCCGGCAGACACATCACTTCAATTTCAGTGACAACGTGGTTGGCAATGCAGCCATCGGTCTTCACGGCAGGGGAGTTCTCGTCGCCGCTGTAGTGGAGAGGCACCTTCATGTGCAGCTTGGTGTTGGCATCCACGCGCTGGAAGTCAATGTGCAGGATAAGTTGCTTGTACGGGTGCATCTGCACGTCGCGCAGCAAAACCTGATTGGTCTTGGCGTTGATTTCCATGTCCAGCACGGTGGAATGGAAGGCTTCCTTCTTGATGGCGTGCCACAAGGCGTTGTGGTCAAGCTCGATCAGTTGGGGCTCACCGGCGCCACCATAGACAATACCGGGCGTGCGACCGGTGATGCGGAGACGGCGGCTCGCACCCGTGCCCTGCTTTGCGCGCTCAAAAGCGACGAATTTCATGATTCACTCCAAAAAAGAGTCCACCGCGACCAGTGTGACTCCGGTTAAAAAGACCCAAAACAGGCTTTGACAGCCTGCGGGTCAGCTTTTTGTCCCGTTTCGGCAAACCTCAAAAGAGGTTTTCCTGCTCCGAGAACAAACTCATCACCGATTCACCCTTGGCAATGCGCTGGATCGTTTCGGCGATCAGCGGAGCCACGGTGAGTTGGCGAATTTTCTGGCATCCTGCAGCGGCTGCGCTCAGCGGGATGGTGTTGGTGACCACCACCTCGTCCAGTGCGGAGCCTTGCGCAATGCGCTCAATGGCGGGGCCTGAAAAAATCGGGTGCGTGCAATAGGCATACACCTTTTTCGCACCACGCTCTTTCAATACTTCTGCTGCTTTCACCAGCGTGCCGGCCGTGTCGATCATGTCGTCCATGATCACGCAGTTGCGGCCTTCAATTTCACCAATCACATGCATCACTTCACTCACGTTGGCCCGCGGGCGGCGCTTGTCGATGATGGCCAGATCGCAATTGAGCTGTTTGGCCAGTGCACGGGCACGCACCACACCACCCACGTCGGGCGAGACCACAATCAGGTCCTCATAATTCTTCTGCCGCAGATCGCCCAGCAACACAGGTGACGCATAAATGTTATCCACCGGGATATCGAAAAACCCCTGAATCTGGTCTGCGTGCAGATCCATCGTCAGCACGCTCGCCACGCCCACAGCCTGCAGCATGTTGGCCACCACCTTGGCGGTGATGGGCACACGTGTGGAGCGTGGACGCCGATCTTGCCGGGCATAACCAAAATATGGAATCACGGCGCTGATTCGCTCGGCAGACGCCCGCTTGAGCGCATCCACCATGATCAGCAGTTCCATCAGGTTCTCGTTGGTTGGTGCGCAGGTGGACTGCACCACAAACACATCACGGGCCCGGACGTTCTGATTGATTTCAACCGTCACTTCACCATCTGAAAAGCGGCCTACGCTGGCAGCGCCCAAGGTAATACCCATATGCGCAGCGATTTCCGAGGCCAAACCAGGGTTGGCATTGCCGGTAAAAACCATGAAATCAGGGTGAGTGGCCTGCATGAGAGTCCCAGCAAATGATTAACGTTGAAGCCTGTACGTCTGACGTATTTGGCAGGGGAGGAAGGATTCGAACCTTCGCATGCTGGAATCAAAATCCAGTGCCTTAACCAACTTGGCGACTCCCCTACACGGGCTGGCAGCTTGCGCTACCCGCCGAAACTACTTGCTGGCTGCCCACCCAAATAGAGGATGCATTTCCAGACTCTGGCACAACCTGACCTGAAAACCACCGGGTGGTGCACTCAAGTCAACATCATGCGGGATTGGTGCAAACACCGCGCTTCCAGAGCCTGTCATCCGGGCATTCAATCCGCGCGATTCAAGCCAGGAAAGGGCTGAATTGACGCCGGGGCAAAGCCGCTGGGCAACCGGCTGCAGGTCGTTCCGGCCAAATCCGGTAGCGTTTGCAGCAAAGCCTGAAATTATAGCGGTTTTGGTGTCGCGTTTGAGCGCCGGGTCCGAGAAAATCAGTCGGGTTTCCAATCCGTCGGGTGGTTTGACCACAACAAACCGGGCCACCGGCAGCTCCAGTGGTGTCATTTTTTCACCAATGCCTTCCACCCAGGCGTTTTGACCGCGCACGAAGAATGGCACGTCAGCGCCCAGCGACAGCCCGATCTGCGCCAGTGTTTCAGTGTCCAATTTCAGTTGCCAGAGCCGGTTGAGTGTCAGCAGGGTGGATGCCGCATCCGACGAGCCGCCACCCATGCCTGCCTGCGAGGGGATGCGCTTGTTGACCATGATGTGTGCACCCATGGGTGTGGCGCCGTGCGCTTTCAAAGCCTGGGCGGCGCGGACAATCAGGTCGTTTTCCGGCAGGGCCACGTCGAGGTCTTCCCGGCTGATCTGGCCGTCCGTTCGCAGTTCAACATGCAGCGTATCGCACCAGTCAATCAGCATGAAAGCCGACTGCAGCAGGTGATAACCGTCTTCCCGGCGGCCCGTGATGTGCAAAAAAAGGTTCAGCTTGGCCGGGGCGGGGATGTCATAGATGGATTTCATGGGCAGAAACAGGCGCTATTGATCCAGCAGCAATTTCAGCTCGGCCGCAGGCAGGGGGGTGGCGCGTCGTGCGGTCACACGGCCGCTGCCGAGTTGCGTGACATCAGCGTGCCAGCCTTCGGTTTGGGTGGCCGAGCCCCCCAGCCAGTCGAACAGGCTGCCGATGGGAATGGTCGCGCCGGTGGCCTGGAGCGCCAGTGCGTCCAGCGAGTCAAACGACCGTACTTCGCCATTGGCACGCAGCAGTGCCGACTCCCGAGACCATGTCAGCAGGGCCAGTGTGGTGCCAATGGGGGTGTAGAGCTTCAACTCCCCTGCCTGGGCGGTACCGGTCAGCTCAAATGCAGCGGCGAAGGATTGCGGTGGCTCTGAGTCAACCCATAGCGCCAGTCGTCCCTGCCAGCTATTTTTAATGACATTTTGGCCTGTGGCACCCGTCGAATGTGCGCAGCCAGCTATTAAAAATATAGCGAAAAGGATCACACCACCCAGCAACCTCAGCGATCGGTTCACAGTTTCACACGCAGACGTTTCAGGGTTTCCAGCAGGGTTTCGTTGTCAGCGTTGAGCTGCAGGCCTTCTTTCCAGATTGCGGTGGCTTGCTCCCGCTTACCCAGGCTCCAGAGTACTTCACCGAGATGAGCCGCAATTTCGGCATCAGGCTTTTGTTTGAATGCACCTTGCAGAAGGCGCTGGGCCTCAGCCTTGTTGCCCATGCGGAACTCGGCCCAGCCCAGGCTATCTGTGATGAAGGGGTCTCCAGGGGCAAATTCCAGTGCTTTCTGGATAAGCTTCTTCGCCTCGGGCAAGCGCACATTTCGATCTGCAAGCGAATATCCCAGCGCGTTGTAGGCGTGATGGTAATCCGGTTTGGCTGCCATCACGCCACGCAGCAGGCGCTCCATTTCATCCAGTCGCCCCAGCTTTTCTGCCAGCATCGCCTGGTCATAAATCAACTCGTGATCCTTGGGGTCGCGGGCCGATGCTGCGGCCAGCAGGTCATATGCGGCCTGGTTCTGTTTGTTGTCGCGCAGCAACTGCACTTCGGCGGTCAGTTTGGCGCGCGCCTCTTCGGGGTTGCGCTCGGGCAGGCTTTTCAGGAGCTTGCGCGCTTCATCCAGCCTGCCTTGCCTGGCCAGAATGCTGGCCCGCCGCGACTGGGCGCGGACCATGTCATCCGCGTTGTCAATTTTGGCGAGCCATTGTTCAGCCTGTGCATAGTCTTTGCGCTGTTCAGCAATTTGTGCAAGCAGCAAATAGGCCTGGGTCAACCCACGGCTGCCATCGACAGCGTCCGGCGCGGCTTTGGCGGCTGTTGCGAGCTCGATGTATCGCATGAGGGATTTCTCGGCCACGGCGGGCTTGTTGTCCTGAAGCTCAAGCGATCCGCGTACCAGCCAGGCCGGACTGTAGTCCGGTTTCTCCGCGGTAACATGCTGCAATTGCTCGGCCGATTCGGCATAGCGTTGTGTATCCAGCAAGGCACGGGCGTAGTCCATGCGTACTTCGTAGCGCGGATTGCCCGCCAGGTATTTGCGGATGATGGCTTCGGCCTGAGGAGTGCTCGGGCTCATCAGTGACAACGCCAGCAAGGCTGGCCCATCTGCCCTGGGCGCCAGCGCCTGTCCGCGGATAGCGGCTTCCAGTGCACCAGCCGTGTCACCCGTGTCCAGCCGCATGCGTCCGATCGTGGTCCACGACGCTACGCCGACATCGGCCGGGTTGTAGTAGTCAGCCAGAACCTGCTCCACGACTGAAGCCGCCAGTTTCTTGTCGGTGGCGCGGGCGAAAAAGCGGGGGATTGTTGATATGACGGCGGGCCGGTCTTTGGCGTCAGTTGCCGCCAGTTCCCGCTTCAGCGGCTCCACTGTTTCACTGATGCGGTTCAGTCCGACCAGAATCTGCAGCAGGAAAGCGTTGGCTTCCCGTGAGTCGGGTAAAGCCTGCCGCCATGCACGCGCAGCCTGCAGAGCGGACTCGCCCTGCCGCCCTTCCAGGGCAATTTCCACAGCGCGTTTATAGAGCTGGGCGTCGTTGGACTTGCGGGCAGCATCCAGCATCAGGGAATAGGCGGTCCCGGGCTCCCCACCCTGAGCATTGAGCTCCCCCAGCAAAATCTGATAGAACAAAATCTTGTCCAGCGCAGAATTGGCGGGCGCATTTGCCTCGAGCTCTCTGGTTTGAGCGCCTGCGCCCAGCGCGCAGGTGAGCAGCAATACGGAAGCAATCGCGTGGAGTCGTCGTTGGATTCGTGACATCGGACCATAATAATCCAAGCCAGCCACCGATGCCTCACCATGCCCGAATTGCCCGAAGTTGAAGTCACACGCTTGAGTTTTGCCTCTCGAATCGCAGGGTCAAGGGTTCAGTCCGTGCGAGTAGGCAAGCCTTTGCGATGGCCACTGGGTTGCCCGCCGGCACAGTTGGTCGGCCGCACGGTTCGTGCCGTGCGCCGGCGTGGCAAATACCTGCTGCTTGATCTGGACAAGGGACTGCTGCTGGTCCATCTGGGCATGTCGGGCAGTCTGAGCTTCTTGCCCCATGGGCAACATGTGTCTCCGCCAGGCGTGCATGACCACTTTGAACTCGAAACGAGCGCGGGGACGCTACGCCTGAACGATCCGCGGCGTTTTGGGGCTGTTGTCTATGCAGACAGTGAAGACTCTGAGGTGGCACGCAAGCTGCTGGGTCATCTCGGGATGGAGCCCCTTTCCGGTGACTTTGACCTCAAGGCCTTTCACGTCGGGCTGAAGCGCCGCTCGGCCTCAATTAAACAGGTGTTGCTGGCGGGTGACCTGGTGGTTGGTGTGGGGAATATCTATGCCTCGGAAGCCCTGTTCCATGCTGGTATCAGACCAACCCTGCGCGCATCGAAATTGAGCCTCCCACGGGCCGCCAGGCTGCACGACGCTATCCGAATGGTGTTGGCCCGAGCCGTCGAACAAGGGGGCAGTACCTTGCGTGACTTTTCCAGTGCGGATGGCCAGGCCGGTCATTTCCAGCTCGAAGCCATGGTGTACGGACGGGCTGGCCAGCCCTGCAAAGTATGCGGAACTGCTGTCAAAAACATACGCCAAGGCCAGCGATCGACGTTTTTTTGCTCCAAATGCCAGAAAATGTGAGAGTCGCGACTATATTGAAAGATTACTGGGGGCATCTTGGGTACTTCATTTAACGAACAGTTCGATCAACATGGCACGTGGCGACGTGAGTTCGCACTTCGTCTGAAGCTGTTGGCTGAGTGGATGAAGGATCATGACCTGCTGGATGCCGCTGTCGAAGAGCGGCTCAAGCGGCTCGAAGCCCAGGTACGTTCCGACAAGGTGATGGTCGCCTTTGTGGCGGAGTTTTCCCGCGGCAAATCCGAGCTGATCAACGCGATGTTTTTTGCGGGTTATGGTCGCAGGATCATGCCCGCCAGCGCCGGTCGCACGACCATGTGCCCCACCGAAATGGCTTATGACGCCGAAGTGCCTCCTTGCCTGCGTCTTCTTCCTATTGAGTCCCGTCTGCAGCCCCAGGCACTGATGGAATGGCGCATGGCGCCAGAGAAGTGGACGCGCATTGATCTCGATGTCAATGATCCGCACCAGCTGGCTGCCGCGCTTGAAAAGGTCGCCGAAACCCGGCGCGTTACTCAGGACGAAGCCCGAGCGCTGGGTTTCTGGCACAACCAGTCGCCTGAAGACAACCCGATGGTTGATGCGCACGGTATGGTGGAAGTGCCTAAATGGCGCCATGCATTGATCAACATCGCCCATCCTTTGCTCAAGCAAGGCTTGGTGATTCTGGATACACCAGGGCTAAATGCCATCGGTGCTGAGCCGGAGCTGACCGTTAGTTTGATCCCGCAAGCGCATGCCGTTGTGTTTATTCTGGGTGCTGACACCGGTGTGACCAAGTCAGACCTGACCATCTGGCGCGAGCACCTGATCACGGAATCCGCTGATACCACCGACGCCCGTCTGGTGGTGCTGAACAAGATTGACACGCTGTGGGATGAATTGAGCTCGCCCGAGCAGGTGCAGGCGCAGATCGACCGCCAGCGCCTGTCAACTGCCGAAATTCTGGGTATTCCCAAGAATCAGGTGATTGCCGTTTCGGCGCAAAAAGGGCTGGTAGCCAAAGTAACAGATGACCTGGCACTCCTTCAGAAGAGTTGCCTGCCGGTACTGGAAGACGCGCTGGGTCGCGGCATCATGGGCAAGCGCCAGAAGATTCTGGGAAGCGCTGTTGCCACGGGCATTGCGGAGTTGCGCGCAGAGACTGGGCGTGTGATCAACATTCGGCGCCGCGATCTGGCTGACCAGATGATGGAATTGAAGGGTTTGCAGGGCAAGAATGCCTCCGTCATCCGGCACATGCGAACCCGCATTTCCCAGGAGCAGGCGGAGTTTGATCTGGGTGGAGCCAAAATTCACGCGGTGCGTTCGGTGCACCTCAAGCTGTTGCGGGAAGTGTTTGGCATGCTGGGCTCAACCACGCTGAAAGCTGAAATGACCCAACTGACTTCTGCACTGCATCAAAAGGGGCTGAAACTGGGCGTGAAGAAGGCCTACGGTGAAACCTTTGGCCGCCTGCGCGAAGGCCTGCAGAAGGTTCAGTCCACATGTGCCGAAATTCAGGCCATGCTGAGCGCCACGTTCAAGCAGCTCAATGCGGAATATGGCTTTTCGCTTCAGGTGCCTGCAGAGCCCCCCATGACGCGCTATCTGCGCGATCTGGATCTGGTGGAACGCAGCCACTTGCAGTACCTGGGTGTTGGCAATGCGTTCCGGCTGGCCCAGCCTGAATTTGCTGACCGGCTCGTACGCGCCCTTTCCACACGCTTGCGCACGGTTCACGAAACCGCGCTGGGTGATGTGGAGCTCTGGAGCAAGTCCGCTGCGGCGCAGCTTGACGCCCAACTGCGTGAGCGGCGCCGCAATTTCAGCCGCCGCATTGAGGCGATTGACCGCATTCAACAGGCAGCCGGTGGGCTGGTTGACCGGATTCAGGAAATCCAGCATCAGGAGGGCACGCTCAATCAGCTGGATGGGAAGCTGTCCGAGTTAACCACCTACCTGATTGATTCCCAGGCGCCCCGTCACCCCGAGGTTGTTTCGGCTCTCGAACGGGTTTGATCCGCATGCCGGTGGATCTGGCCACCCGGGTGGTGCGCTGGCAGGAATCCCACGGCAGGAACAACTTGCCATGGCAGAACACACGGGATCCCTATCGCGTCTGGTTGTCCGAAATCATGTTGCAGCAAACACAGGTTGCAACCGTCAAGGATTATTACGCCCGGTTCCTTGCGCAGTTTGCTGATATCAGTGAGTTGGCTGCTGCTGATCTTGATGACGTGTTGGCGCTGTGGAGCGGGTTGGGCTATTACAGCCGGGCGAGAAACCTGCACCAGTGCGCGGTCCGGATCGTTGCGGTTCATGGTGGTGTTTTCCCGCAATCAGCTGAAATCTTGCAGACGCTGCCGGGTATCGGGCGGTCTACTGCAGCGGCGATAGCCTCCATCTGTTTTGGTCAACGCGTGGCGATACTGGATGGCAACGTGAAACGCGTTTTGACCAGGGCACTGGCTTTTGATGCTGATCTGGCCACAGCTGCGAATACGCGAACTCTTTGGGAGCAGGCGGAAGAGCTGTTGCCAGTTACCGACCTGGGCCGAACCATGCCGCGTTACACGCAGGGCCTGATGGATCTGGGCGCCACCGTTTGTGCAACCCGAAAGCCGAATTGCGATGCGTGCCCGTTGGCTGGAATCTGTGTTGCCAAACGCATGGGCACGCAGTTGCAATTTCCTGTCAAGTCAAAAAAACTCAAACGAAGCGTGCAGACTATCTGGCTTTTGTGGGCCCAGGCCCGCGATGGCTCCGTTTGGTTGAGTAAACGACCCACTCCGGGTGTCTGGGCTGGGTTGTATTGCTTCCCCCTGTTTGATGACTTGCCAACACTGGAAGCTGCAGTCCCCGCGCGGTATCGCACGGATCTTGAAGCCTGCGTCGTCGTGAAACATGTGTTGACACACAAGGATCTCTATTTGCATCCCGTCAAGGTTCAGCTCCCTAGCAGTTCAATGAAGGCTGGGGGTGGTGTTTGGGCAAAACCGGACCAGTGGTCTGAAATGGGACTGCCAGCCCCCATTCGGAAGCTGCTGGAGAGCCAGCCATGAAAGCAGGCTGAACCGCGCTTTCAGCCGGACTGAAGGACGCCGTCCAACGCATCGAGCTCGCGATGTCGTTTGAGCGTGACCCATTTGTCACCGAACCCGGTGGCAAGACGCTCAACGAGGTATACCGAGCGGTGTTGCCCGCCGGTGCAGCCAATGGCTACCGTGACATAACTCCGGTGGTCTGCCGCCATCATGGGAAGCCACTCGGCCAGAAACCGCTCGATGTGCAAGTACATCCTGACGACTTCCGGTTGCTCTTCAAGAAACCGGGCGACCGGTTCATCGCGACCCGTCAACGCCTTGAGGTCCGGGTCGTAATGCGGATTGGGAAGCATGCGTACGTCAAACACATAGTCGGCGTCGCCGGGGATGCCGCGCTTGAACGCAAAGGATTCGAAGACCAAAGTGAGCTGGTCGCTGCGCGATGAAATGACAGATTTGACGTAGCCCTGCAATTGGGATGGCCGGATGATGCTGGTATCAATGACATGGGCGTTTTCACGCAAGTCGGCGAGCAGTTCACGCTCAAGTTCAATGGCGTCCACCAGCGCCCGGCGGAAGTCCTTCGCTGACCCGTGTGGCTCGGACTGCGACAAGGGATGCTTGCGACGTGTCTCGGAATATCGGCGTACCAGCGTCCCGGTGGTTGACTCCAGAAAAAGCGACTTGACTGCAATGCCCTGGTCGCGAAGCTTCTTTAGCAGCTCGGGTACCAGATGCAGGGACGTCGCGCTACGCACATCCATCGCGATGGCCACACGGAGAGCCCGGTGCTGTTGCTCCAGTTCGATAAAGGGCAACAGCAACTCGGGTGGCAGGTTGTCTACACAGTAGAAGCCGGCATCTTCCAGCGCATTCAGTGCGACAGATTTTCCGGATCCGGACATGCCGGTGATCAGCACGATTTCCATGGAGTCCGGCGCCGGGTTGAAGCATTTCCTTCGCGTGCGCGAGGGTTGTGCTGGAGAGGTGTTCGCCCCCAAGCATCCGGGCGATCTCGGCAACCCGTTGCTCCCCCAGTACGCTGGATACGGTGCTGTGAACGCCTTTGCCGAGTGCCTGTTTTGCCACAACCAGATGGTGATCAGCGCATGCTGCAACCTGGGGCAAATGCGTGACGGCCAAGACCTGGCGGTCCAGACCGAGCTGCTTCATCAGGCGACCGACGGTCTCGGCTACGGCTCCGCCCACACCGGAGTCAACCTCATCAAAAATCAGGGTCTGCGCAGTGCCCAGCTGGCTGGTTGTGACGGCAATGGCCAGTGCAATCCGCGACAACTCGCCGCCGGAGGCTACCTTGTTGACGGGTCTGGGCGTACTGCCAACGTGGCCGGCCACCAGGAATGACACTTCTTCCAGGCCGTACTGCTGGGGTTGGGGCAGTTTTTCCAGAGCTACTTCAAAACGGCCACCCTGCATGCCCAATCCCTGCATGGCCTGGGTGATGGCCTTCGAAAGCAGGGGGGCGGCTTTGGCCCGTGCCTTGGCAATGGTTTTAGCCTCGGCAAGATAGGTGTCATGGGCCTGCTTTTCAGAGCGTTCCACGGCTGCCAGGTCTGCTGCTGCTTCCAGTCGGGCCAACTCTTCTTTCCAGCTTGCCAGCAATGCCGGCAGTTCGGCGGGCGCACGTTTGTAGCGCCGCGCCAGGGACACCCACAAGGCCATCCGCTCATCCAGCTGGGCCAGACGCTCGGGATCCAGGTCGGTGTGTCGCAGATAGGCGCGAAGTGACCGCACAACATCGTCAATCTGCGCCAGACTGGATGCCAAAACCTCATTAAACCCCCTAAAATCCGGCTCAAGATGCTCCTGATGTTGTAGCAACTGACTTGCGCCGGCCAGAGAGCTGGCAACACTTTGATCTTCTCCCGCCAACGCATCAACTGCGCCCTGCGCTGCATCCAGCAACGTCTGGGCGTGCGACAGGCGGCTATGGCTGGTATGGAGCCCTTCCCACTCGTCCGCCTGGGGAGCCAGTTTTTCTACCTCACCAATCTGCCAGGCCAGACGCTCACGTTCACGCTGCAGCGAATCTTGCGCTGAACACGCCTCCTCAAGCAGAGTCTGGGCTTGCCGCCACTGATGCCACACGCGGTTGAGGCTCGCCGTGCTGATTTTTCCGTAGGCATCCAGCAGGCTGCGCACGGCATCCGGCCGCATCAGGCTTTGCCAGGCGTGTTGACCATGAATGTCCAGCAATTGCTCGCCAAGCTCGCGCAACTGGGTAGCGGTAGCCGGGCTGCCGTTGATCCAGGCACGGCTTTTCCCCTGGGCGTCAACCGTGCGCCGCAGCAACAAGAGGGGATGGGTATCAAAGCCGGTTTCACCCAACCATTCACCAACCGCGTCAGTGCAATCAAACTCCGCTGAGACATCCGTCCGGACGGCACCTTCGCGAATCACGCCGACATCGGCGCGCGCACCGGTGACCAGTTGCAACGCGTCAATCAATATGGACTTGCCGGCACCCGTTTCCCCGGTCAACACGGTAAACCCGTCAGCAAACTCCAGCTCCAGTTCGCTGACGATCACGAAGTCCCGCAAAACGATGCGTCTGAGGCCCACGGTTACGCTACTCCTTCATTCCAGTGAAGTTTTTGACGCAGGGTATCGAAATAGGTCCAGCCCCTGGGGTGCAGGAAACGCACATGATGCTCGGAGCGGGTCACGACGATCCGGTCGCCGTGTAGCAGGGATGCAAGGGATTGCATGTCAAAGTTGGCACTGGCATCACGACCTGCTACTATTTCTATAGCTACTTCCGCAACGTTGGCGAGGACTATGGGCCTGTTTGATAGTGTATGCGGCGCAATCGGGACGAGTACCCAGCCCTGAATGGAAGGGTGAAGCAGGGGTCCGCCGGCAGACAGGGAGTAGGCGGTGGAGCCGGTTGGCGTGGCGATGATCAAGCCGTCTGCCCGCTGGTTCGCCACAAAATGCCCGTCCACCTCCACGCGCAACTCCACCATGCCGGACGTGGCCCCCCGGTTGACCACCACGTCATTCATGGCGAGTGCCTCAAATACACAGTGTCCGTCCCGCATGACTTTGCCTTGCATCAGCCCGCGGTGATCCTCCTCGTATTCACCACGCAGCATGGGCTCCAGCGCCGATTGAAAATGGTCAAACGGAATATCCGTAATGAAACCGAGTCTTCCCTGGTTGATACCAATCAGCGGCACCCCAAATCGGGCCAAGCGTCGACCGATGCCCAGCATGGTGCCGTCGCCCCCCACGACCAGACCCAGATCACAGTGGGCGCCAATGGCGTCCACGTCCATCACCTGATAGCCGGTCAGGCCCATGTTGGTGGCCGTTTCAAGCTCCAGCACCACATCACAGCCCTGCCGATGCAAGAAATGGGCTATCTCTTCCAGGGCGCTTCGGGATGAAGCTCCCGATGTGCCCGACGACACCGCATGGTATTTACCAATCAGGGCGATGTGCCGGAATTTAGATTTCATCTGCAAATTACATCACTAAAATGAAGACATGCTCGACGATCGTGCCAAGTTGTTGATGAAAGCGCTGGTTGAGCGCTACATAGCTGACGGACAGCCGGTGGGGTCACGCACGTTATCCAGGGCTTCCGGGCTGGAGCTGTCACCGGCGACCATCCGCAATGTGATGTCCGATCTGGAGGAAATGGGGTTGATCGTCAGCCCCCACACGTCAGCGGGGCGAATTCCGACTGCCCGTGGCTACCGGCTGTTTGTGGACACCATGCTGACCGTAGGACACAGCCAGTTTGCGGCCCAGAGCCTCGCACCCGATCAACCGCAAAAAGTCATCTCCAACGCCGCCAACCTGCTTTCCAGTCTGTCCCAGTTTGTGGGCGTGGTGATAGCGCCGCGCCGCTCGTCGGTGTTTCGCCACATTGAGTTCCTGCGATTGTCCGAGCGCCGTCTGCTCGTGATCATCGTCTCGCCCGATGGCGACGTTCAAAACCGGGTTATTTTTACCGAACTGGATTACTCACAGGCCCAACTGGTAGAGGCTGCCAACTACCTGAACGCCAACTACGTGGGTCTTGCCATTGAGCAGGTACAGGAGCGCCTGAAGGCCGAAGTGGAGTCTTTGCGCTCGGAAATCGCCACACTGATGCAGGCGGCTGTGACCGTCAGTTCTGAAGCCATTACCCAGACACAGGACGAGGTGGTGATTTCCGGTGAGCGAAACCTGCTGGCAGTGACGGATTTTTCCAGCGACATGGGTCACTTGCGCCGGGCTTTTGAGCTGTTTGAGCAAAAGGCCCAGCTCATGCGCCTGCTGGACATTGCCGGTCAGGCCGAGGGTGTGCGCATCTTCATCGGCGGCGAAAGTCAGGTCGTGCCGTTTGAGGAATTGTCAATCGTCAGCGCGCCCTACGAGGTGGACGGACAAATTGTGGGAACGCTGGGTGTGATCGGGCCCACCCGCATGGCTTATGACAGGATGATCCAGATTGTGGACATCACTTCCAAACTGGTCAGCAACGCGCTGAGCCACCACAAGTAGCCCCTTACAATCGTCAGTTCGGTTGGGGCGTTAGCTCAGTTGGTTAGAGCAGAGGACTCATAATCCTTTGGTCGTAGGTTCAAGTCCTACACGCCCTACCATTTATATCAATGACTTACATCGCTTTTCAGGTGTAGTCATTTTCCCCTTACCCCGTTTTTCACCCCGAATTTCCACTTCAGCGCGCAATGGTACCCGCGTGTCGATGCTCGTGTGGAGCCATGAATTCGGCTAGCGAGACTGATGGTTTGGACGGCACAATGGGCAGGATGCAGATCACGATGGCATTCGAGGCACTTTGGCAAGCCCATGCCCGGTGGGACAGTGAGGTCGCCCGGCGCGCAGGACAGGGGTCGATGCTGCCCCTCGCCAACAGCAGTGCCTGGGCAGCGACGGCGGAGGACGCTTGAGTTTCACAGGTTCCAGCGCTGCGCCGAGACCGACCGATAAACCGAAGTCGACGGGATCTCGGCGGGCCGCTGCCCCTGGCTGGCGGCGGAGCCCGGGCATGGTCCCTGAACGGTGGCGCCTGACGCTCGCTTTGCTGCTCTCCCTGTTGATACACATGCTGTTGCTGAGCCTGACCTTTGGTGGCCAGGGGCTTGGGCTGCCGGGCTTCGGCTTCCCCTGGCAGGAGCGGCGGACCGAGGTGCCCGATCTGCACGTCCGTCTGGTTCCGGCGCAAGGCCAGGCCGCAGAGCCGGCGGTGACGCCGGTCGCGGAGCCGTTGCAGCCGGCACCGGTCGTCAAGCAGCCTGTGGCTGCTGAGGCGGCACTGACGCAGCCCGGGCCTCCTGCGCCGCCCACTGAGGGGGCGACCGCGGCGAGCGTGCCACAGGCCCAGCCGGGCGCAGAGGCCAACCCAACGCCCATCATCGCGGCGGCGCCAAGCGAACCGAGTCCGGAGAGCGCGGTGTTGCCGCCGGTTCGCGAGACGAGCGATGCAGGGGTGGCGCGAATCAGCCAAGAGGTGCAGGCGCGAGCCGCTGAGGTGACCTTGCCCGATCGGGCCGAGCAGGAGAAGGCTGAGCAGCAGGAAGCTGCGCGGGTCGAAATCGAGCGGCTGGAGGCGACGCGACAGGAGGCCGAGCGCATGGAGGTCGCACGGCAAGAAGCAGCGCGGAGTGAGGCCATACGACAGGACGCCGCCCGTCAGGAAGTGGTGCGAGTTGAAGCCGCGCGACAGGAGGCCGAACGAGTCGAGATGATGCGACAGGATGCTGCTCGCCAGGAAGCGGCACGAATTGAGGCTGCGAGGCAAGAGACTGCGCGAGCCGAAGCCACGCAGCTGGTGGCCGCACGGCAAGAAGCGGTGCGGGTTGAGGCCACGCGACAGGAGGCTGAGCGAGTCGAGACGATGCAACAGGATGCTGCTCGCCAGGAAGCGGCACGAATTGAGGCTGCGCGACAGGAAGCCGCTCGGCAGGAAGCCGAACGCAAGGAATCAGCACGGCAAGAAACTGCCCGTCAGGAAACGGCACGGGTCGAGGCCATGCGGCAAGAGGCGATGAGGCAGGAGGCCGCTCGCCAAGAGTCCGCACGACAAGAGGCGGCGGCAAAACGGGAAGTGGCGCGGCAGGAAGCTGTTCGGGTCGAAGCAGCAAGATTAGAGGCCGAACGCAAGGAATCAGTACGGCAAGAGGCGGCCCGTCAGGAAGTGGCTTCAGCCGAAGCCGTACGACAAGAGGCGACGCGACAGGAAGCAGCCCGTCAGGAAGCGGCGCGGGTCGAAGCCACGCGGCAAGAGGCGGCCGAACGGGAAGTGGCGCAGCAGGTAGCTGCCAAACAGGAAGCTGCTCGCCTGGAGGCGGCACGGTTTGAAGCTGCGCGGCTGGAAGTCGAACGCCAGGCGGCCGAGCGGCAAGCCGCGGTGGCCAAACGGGAAGCGTTGTTGAAGGAAATCGGACGACAGCTGAACGAGGAAGCTGACCGGCGCGAAGCAGCGGCCGCGGCTGCGGCGCGCCTGCCATCGTCGGTGAGCAGCCTGCGTCGCGGCAGGCTCTTCGGGCGCTCGGACCCCAACACGGAACTGATCCTTTACGCGGAAGCCTGGGCCCGCAAGATCCAGATGAACATGACCATCGAGATGGTCCGCGAAGCGGCGAAGCAGCCACACACCGATCCCGTGGTGACGGTGGCCATTCGAAGCGATGGCACGGTGGAGTCGGTGGTCTTCGTGAGCTCCAGCGGCGTGGCGGCCATCGACGAAGCGATCCCCCGCATCGTGCACAGCCAGGCGAACTACCCGGCGTTCCCGCCGGGCCTGGCCCGCGAATTCGACGTGATCGAGATCCGCCGGACCTGGCTCTTCGACACCGCTGTCCGGCTGCAATGATTGCGCCACAAATATGTTGGCCAGCTCACACCAGCTGAATCTCGGCCTGCGCTGCCATTGTTTGCGAAATGTCAAAAAAGCTCGGAGCGGTCTTTTGCGTTGAAGCGAATTGCGGTACCAGAACAATCAGAATCTGCATTGGAAGGCGGGAGTCTTCCTCTATTTGAGGATCCGATCTAAATGAATGCCCCAACTCAGGCTACTCCAACGGTTGAAAAGAAAAAGATCGCAGTGGTGGTGATTCACGGCATGGGCGAGCAAAAGCCGATGCAGACCCTGCGGGGTTTCGTTGAGTCCGTCTGGCAACATGACCGCAACTTGTTCAAGGACTTGAAAGACCCACCCGACCACTGGAACTGGGATATCTGGAGCAAGCCTGACCAATTGTCCGGGTCTGCCGAGCTACGGCGGATCACCACAGCCAGAGCGCGAGACCCGGATCACAAGGGCGAGAAGGGGAAGCGCACCGATTTCTTCGAGCTCTATTGGGCTGATCTGACCGCCGACTCCAATTGGGGGGACTTCACCAAGTGGTTCGGTGCCCTGTTGTTTCGCAACCCGTTTCGTGGCGAAATACCGCCCAGAGTCATGACGGTGTGGATGGTCATGTGGCTGTTCACCCTGGCGCTCCTGTTCAGCGGCTTGTCTACAGTCTGGCCCAAAGTGGTCGAGTTCTACCAGCATGACCCGCTTGCAGGAACCTGGCTGGGGTCCTTGATGACCTGGCGTGGGTGGATTTTGGTGACGGTACTGCTGGCTGCTTTCGGGGGTAAAGCGAAAGTCTTTTCTGACGTCCTATTTCGGTGACGTGGCCCGGTACGTCAGTGCGGAGCCGCGTAATATCAAGGTCCGTCATGAAGCCCGCCAGCGTGGGCTCAAGCTGCTAGACCAGATTGCAGCGTCAGGTGCTTATGACAGAGTCATTGTTGTCGGGCACAGTCTGGGTAGTGTGCTGGCGCACGATCTGGTGATGCTGGCATGGTCTGAGGCCGCGCGTTCCATCACGATGACGGTTGGATCCTCACTGCATCAGGCATTTCGCGACTGCGAAATTGCGGGCGAGGCGTTGCTGGACGCTGCCGGATACACGAAAGGCCATGCGCCTGACATTCACCGGGATGATCGCGGAGGTCAATGTGCCTATGGTCGCTCATCGGCGGCAATGGATAAGGTGCCGGACCTGAGAGATACCTATCGTGTGGCCCAGCGCAGGCTGTTCCTTGAGCTTTCTGCTGTCCAGGTGCAAGGTCCCGATCAAAAGCGCCGCAGCGCCTGGCTGATTTCAGATCTCATCACCATGGGCTGCCCGCTCACTCATGCGGAATTCCTGATCGCCCGCAGCCTGTGCGAACTGCGGGTGATGGTGCAGGCTCGTGAGACCCTGCGCTGCCCACCGGTTTTTGAAGCTGATGCGCAGCTCAACCTGCACTTTGTCTACGCGAATCCAAAGGGGAGCCGGCAGATGCAACCCCATCATGCGGCCGCTATGGCACCCACGCGTTGGACGAATATTCACGCCCCCTCAGGGCGGGTTCTGTTTCCGTTTGGCGACCTGATTTCCGGGCCGTTGGCTCGTGACTTCGGACCCGGTGTGACCGATATTGCGGTTTGTATCAGGCGACCGCGCGGCTGGATGACGTGGGTCGGGTTATCCCACCTTTTTACGCATGTCCTGTATTGGAAAGACTTCATCCGGAATGCTGGAGGGAGCGAAGCCCCGCCAGACCACGTTCAGGTTCTGCGCGATGCGATTAACTTTCTCGATGAGCCTGAAGTTGAAGCCCGTCTGATGAAACGCTCCAGGGGCGAGTGATACAACAGGCGGCCGGCGAAGTGGCCGCGTATGACAGGGCAATGAGGCAGCCCCCGGCAATTTGCTATCAAATAAGGAGCTGCTTGCGCAGGTCGCAAAAGGGCTGGATGCCGAAAAGGCCATATAAATCCATCGTAGAGGTTTCTTCCGGGCCAGCACGATGCGCAGCGCAGTTGGTTGACGTTGGCTTTGGCATATCCTCTAATGTTGGATAAGCAAGAAGAGACATGTACTGATGCCAGCCATTCAATCCAGAATCAAGACCAAGTCAGAAGCCTTCAAGACAAATGCCCAGCGCATGCTGGCCCTGCTCGCCGAGGTCCAACGGCTGGAGGGGCTGGTGGTTCAGGAATCCGAGTCCAAGCGGGCAAGATTCGAAAAGCGCGGCCAGTTGTTGCCCCGTGAACGTGTTGCCCGGTTGCTTGATCGGGGCTCATCTTTCCTTGAGTTGAGTCGCCTGGCCGGCCTCAATATGCATGATGACGACGGCAAGACTTCTGTTTTGGGTGGGGGGTCAATCGTTGGCATCGGTGTTGTGGCCGGGAAGCGATGCCTGATTTCTGCCAACGACAGTGGGGTGAAAGGTGGCACCGTCGCGCCTATGGGTTTGCGCAAGGCGTTGCGTGCACAGGAGATTGCGCGCGAGAACAAATTGCCAGTGATCTATCTGGTGGAAAGCGGTGGTGCCAACCTGATGTACCAGAGCGAAATATTTGTGGAAGGCGGGCGCAGTTTCGCCAATCAGGCGCGTATGTCTGCGGCGGGTCTGCCACAGATATCCGTGGTGCATGGTTCCTCCACGGCTGGCGGAGCCTACTTGCCTGGGCTGTCTGATTACGTGATTCTGGTGCGCAAGCGCTCGGCCATATTTCTCGCCGGGCCGCCGCTGGTGAAAGCGGCCATTGGTGAGGACAGCACCGAGGAAGACCTGGGTGGAGCCGAAACCCATGCAACAGTGACCGGTTTGGGCGAGTATCTGTGTGAGGACGATGCGCACGCCATTGCCCTGGCACGTGAACTGCTCGATAAATTGAAATGGGACCCAGTCCTGCCGCAGACGGCCTTCGTCGAGCCGCTGTACGACGAGCAGGAGCTGCTCGGCATTGTTCCTGCAGACAACCGCGAACCCTATGATGTACGGGAAGTTGTTGCACGGCTGATTGATGGCTCGGATTTTCTGGAGTTCAAGTCCGGGTACGCCAGTGAGACAGTTTGTGGTCACGCCCGTGTGCAGGGGTATCTGGTTGGTATTCTTGGCAACAACGGGCCCATTCAACCGACAGGCTCTACCAAAGCGGCGCAATTCATTCAGCTGTGTGACCAGAGTGACACGCCTCTGGTTTTTCTTCAGAATACGACGGGTTATATGGTGGGTGCTGTCGCTGAGCGGAGTGGGGCCATCAAGCACGGTTCCAAAATGATTCAGGCGGTTGCGAATGCGCGAGTGCCCAAATTTACTTTTGTATTGGGGGGCTCGTATGGTGCCGGAAACTACGGCATGTGCGGCCGTGGCTTTGATCCAAGATTCATATTTGCCTGGCCCACGGCGCGCACGGCCGTGATGGGAGGCGCGCAGGCTGCGAAAGTGATGGATATCGTCAACCGAAACAAAGTCCAGCGGGACGGGGCGCTGGCAGATGAAGGTGCGCTCAAGGCCATGTCTGACGGGTTGCGAACGAGGCTTGATCAGGAGTCAGAAGCCCTGTTCGGTACGGCGCGACTGTGGGACGATGGCATCATCGATCCCCGCGACACCCGTCGTCTGCTGGGAATGTGTCTGGCGATGGCCGAGGAATCACGGGCTCGTCAATTGCATGCCAACACGTTTGGAGTGGCCAGGCTGTGACCGGTTTCTCAAAAATCCTGATTGCCAATCGGGGCGAAATCGCGTGTCGCATCATTCGGACTGCACGAGTCCTGGGGTATCAAACCGTTGCGGTCTACAGCGATGCCGACAGGCTTTCACCTCACCTGGAGCAGGCCGACGAGGCGGTGCATATTGGTGGCTCAGCTGCTGCAGACTCCTATCTGAATGTTGAAGCGTTGCTGGAAGCCGCCCGCAAGACGGGCGCAGACGCCGTACATCCGGGGTATGGCTTTCTGAGCGAAAACGCGTCTTTTGCCCGGTCAGTTGTTGACCATGGATTGGTATTCATTGGGCCATCTGCAGATGCCATGGAGGCTATGGGCGACAAAGCCCGCGCAAAGCGGCGGATGATGGCAGCCGGTGTGCCGTGCGCTCCGGGCTACCTGGGTGAAGAGCAGGCTTCTCAGCGTCTCACCGAAGAAGCCCTGAAATTGGGGTTCCCGCTTTTGGTGAAGGCAGTGGCCGGCGGCGGTGGGCGCGGAATGCGGTTGGTGCGGTCAGCCAGCGAGATTCCCCAAGCCATCGCAGACGCACGGCGTGAGGCCCAGAGCTCGTTTGGAGACGGAACGCTGATGCTGGAGCGCCTGATTGAGAATGGCAGGCATATTGAGATCCAGATCTTTGCGGACGCGCATGGACAAGCCGTTCATCTGGGTGAACGTGATTGCACCGCGCAGCGGCGACGGCAAAAGGTTATTGAAGAGGCGCCGTCGCCCGTGGTTAGTTACGGCATGCGGGAGGCCATGGGTAAAGACGCTGTGGCTGCTGCATTGGCCGTTGGTTACTGTGGCGCGGGTACCGTTGAGTTCATCGTGGACGCACAGTTCAATCACTACTTCCTGGAGATGAACACCCGCTTGCAGGTTGAACATCCGGTTACAGAGATGGTCGCCGGATTTGATCTGGTGGCCTGGCAAATCCAGATTGCGGCCGGGAGACCTTTGCCTGTTCAACAGGCTGACGTTCAACTGTCTGGTCATGCGATCGAGGTTCGGCTTTGTGCCGAGGATCCTTATGCTGGATTTGCCCCACAAACTGGGACGATTTGCCGATGGCGGCCACAAGAAGCCCTGCAGTCAGGAATACGGATAGATGACGGAATTGTGGAAGGGAGCATCGTCTCCCCTTTTTATGACCCCTTGCTGGCCAAGATCATCGCGCACGGGCATGACCGCGATGACGCGATTCGACGGCTTCGCACGGCGATGGCCAAAACCCCTCTACTTGGGGTCCGAAATAACGGTCAGTTTCTGTCAGATGTGTTGAATTCGCCCCATTTTCGCGATTCGGCGATGACCACCGCCACACTGGATCAGTGGATGGAAAATGACGAGCCTTTACTGCGTCGTCCGCAACCTGACGACGATGTGTGGTGTCTTGCCGCGGCCGTTTTTGCCATGCAGGGTGGTGCCGGCTGGCGACCGGTTGGCGTAGCCTCATACGACCTGTTTTTGCGGTGCGATAGCAGTGTGCGCAATTTGCGTGTTTCGCCCGATCACAATGGGCGGGTAACAGTTGCCCAGGAAGGTGCTGAGCGGACAATCAGGCTTGATCTCCGGGCTGGGGGCAGACTGCACTACGACATGGAAGGGGTTACCCGGCAAGCTCTGTTTGTGATGTCCGGCGAAAATTTGCACATGGCAACGGGCGTGGCGTCATTCGTTTTTCATGAGATTTCCCCATTTCCGCAAGTCGATACGAAATCAGACGCAGCGCAAGTTCTGGCGCCGGTTGCTGGCAAAGTTTCCCAGATGCTTGTTGCAGTAGGCGACAGTGTGACCCAAGGCCAGGCGTTGATGTGTGTGGAAGCCATGAAGATGGAAATGTGGTTGACGGCGCAAGGCGCTGGTCAGGTGGTCGCAATCCACTCGCTCGTTGGCGAGCAGGTCGTGTCAGGAGCTCTCGTGATCGAATTGAGAGTTCATGAAGCAAGCCAGGCCGGGAGCTCGGAACCATGATGGACAAGGCTATTCTTACTTGCGCACTGACCGGCGTGCTCACGAATCCGAGCCAGCATCCCGTTCCTGTCACACCAGAGCAAATGGCGCAGGAGGCTCGTGACGCATTCAATGCCGGTGCTTCAGTCATGCACGTCCATCTGCGCCAGCAGGAAGAAGGGAAGGGCCATCTGCCATCGTGGGACCCGGAGGTTGCGACTGCCGTGGTAAGCGCCATTCGTGAAGCTTGTCCTGGCGTGATCATCAACCTGACCACGGGGGTGGTTGGAAAAGATGTTTCCGGGCCTCTGGCTTGCATACGCCGTATCAAGCCGGAAATTGCCGCTTGCAATGCGGGCAGTCTGAACTACCTGAAAATCAGGGATGATGGTCAATGGGCTTGGCCGCCAATGGTGTTTGACAACCCCGTGACCAAGGTTCAGCAGTTTCTGGATGTCATGCTGGAGTGCGGTGTTCACCCTGAGTTTGAGTGTTTTGATGTCGGGATTGTGCGGTCCGTCGGGATGTATTTGAAGGCTGGCATGCTCCCGCCAGAGTTGGGTCGTCCCGAATACAACCTGGTGATGGGCGTGGCGTCAGGCATGCCTTGCGACGCAGATTTGCTGGCATTGTTACTGCGCTGGATGGCTCCAGACAGCGTATGGCAGACGACCCTGATTGGCCGTGCCGAAATCTGGCCCGTGCATCAGAAAACAGCAGATCTGGGGGGCATGCTTCGTACCGGTCTGGAGGACACGTTTTATCTGCCGGATGGGGAGCGCGCCAAAGGCAATGGTGCATTAATTTCCGCATTGGCAAACTGCGCACGGCTTGCTGGTCGACCGGTGGCAAGCCCGGCAGAAGCGCGCGCCCTGCTGGGCTTGCGTTCCTAGCGCAGGGAAACAGGCTTTCTGGATCGTGCTAGAATGAAAATCTTAGCGGCTGTAGCTCAGTTGGATAGAGTACTTGGCTACGAACCAAGGGGTCGTGGGTTCAATTCCTGCCAGCCGCACCAGACGATAGCCCTAGAACAGCGATGTTCTAGGGCTTTTTCTTGTGTGGGAGATGCGGACGCCGTTCGCTTTCCAGAATCAACGGCGTAATTGTCATGAGCAAGGCTTTCACAAAAGAGTCTGACGACTCGGACGATGATGATCTGCAATTGCCCCCTTTGCCTGCGGGCGGCAAAAACTACATCACCCCTTCTGGATACACCCGTCTCAAAGCTGAATTACTCGACTTGATCAACATCGAGCGGCCCAAGGTTGTGGATATCGTTCATTGGGCTGCCAGCAATGGGGACCGCTCTGAAAACGGAGATTACATCTACGGAAAGAAACGTTTGAGGGAAATTGATCGCCGTATCCGGTTCCTGACCAAGCGACTGGAGTTGGCGGAAATCACTGATCCCAGCATTCATTTCCAGAACGATCAGGTGTTTTTTGGTGCAACGGTGACTTATGCTGATGAAACGGGTCTTGAACGCACCGTCACCATTTTGGGCGTTGATGAGGCGGATAGCGCCAAGGGGGAGGTCAGCTGGGTGTCTCCGATTGCGCGAACACTGCTAAAGGCCCGGGAAGGGGATGTGCTGCAACTGGTAACACCAGCGCAGGTGACCGAGATTGAAGTGATGCGAGTGACCTACCCCGCGCCGGCCAGAGATGTTGCTTAAGACGCCACGCGTGTTCGACCCGCGCGGATCACGGATTTGGACCGATTCAGGCTGCGTAGCGCTGCTTCCAGGTGCGCAAGGTCCCGTACCGCAATTACAAACCGGAGCTCGGCGGTGTCCTGGGCGGCTTCTTCACCCATGTCAATATGAGTGATATCGGTTTCTGCGGCCGCCAGTGCAGAAGCGACTTTGGCCAGAACCCCTTTGCCGTTTGTTACTGTTACCGAAATACCTGTTTCAAAAGGCCGGACGGTTTCGTCAGCCCACTCTACCTGAATGAAGCGTTCACTATCCTTGTTCTGCAGTTTTTTCGCTGTTGGACAATTCTCGGCATGAACAAGCAGGCCTTCGCCCCGGCCAAGATAACCCACAATGGCATCGCCAGGAATGGGACGGCAGCATTTGGCAAACTGTACGGATGCGTTTTCGCTACCGTCGAGTGCTAGGCCAGTGAGTGCAGGAGTACCCGTTGAGCCATAGCGCTCCCGGGTCAACAAAACGGCGTTGGGTTTTTCTCCCTGCTCGGCCAGTAGATTCACCAGCCGCTTCGCCACAATATTGGCAATGCGCTTGCCTAGACCAATATCGGCTAACAGTTCACTGCGGGTTTTGTTCCCCGTGAAGCGCAACAGTTTTTCCCAGATTCCTGATTGAGATTCCGAATCGTCTGGCAGATGCTCGATACCCTCTGATCTGAGAGCCTGAGCGAGTAGTTTGCCACCCAACTCCTCTGACTCGGTGTGCGCCATCGTCTTGAGGTGATGGCGTATTTTGGATCGGGCCCGGCCGGTTCGCACAAAGCTCAACCATGAGGGATTCGGGGCAGAGACAGGGGCTGTGATGATTTCAATCACGTCGCCGTTTTTAAGCTCCGTACGCAACGGGACCAATTCGCCTCCGATTTTGGCTGCCACCGTGCGGTCACCCACATTGCTATGGATGGCATAGGCGAAGTCCACGACAGTGGCACCTCTCGGCAGGGCCATGATCTGGCTCTTGGGGGTAAAGACATAGACCGCATCAGGGAACAAATCCACTTTGACGTGATCCCAGAACTCAGCCGCATCCCGGGTCTCATCCTGAATATCCAGAAGTGATTGCAGCCACTGGGCGCCTAGCCGATCGGAAGACGTGCCGTCAGCTGCTTTTTCCTTGTAGAGCCAGTGAGCCGCAACACCCGATTCCGCCACGATGTGCATGGGCTCCGTGCGAACCTGAAATTCCACATTGACACCGGAGGGGCCTACCAAGGTGGTGTGCAGCGACTGGTAGCCATTCACCTTGGCAATGGCAATGTGATCCTTGAACTTTCCAGGAACTGGCTTGTATAACTGATGCAAAGTACCCAGCGCGGTGTAGCAGTCAATTACTTCAGGCACCAGAACCCTGAACCCGTAAATGTCTGTGACTTGGGCAAAGCTAAGGTGTTTGTCAACCATTTTTCGATAAATGGAGTACAGCGATTTTTCGCGTCCAGCAATACGTACCTGAAGGCCACTAGCAGCAAACGCGGCCTCTACCTCTTTTTGCACACGCTGGATTAAGTCTCTCCGGCGGCTCCTGGCTTTTTCAACTGCTTTGGATAGCGTTGCATATCTCCAGGGGCGCAGGTGACGGAAAGACAGGTCCTGGAGTTCCCGATAGGTCTGGTTGAGACCCAGCCGATGGGCAATTGGCGCGTAAATCTCAAGCGTTTCCGAGGCGATCCGCCCCCATTTTTCTCTCGGTACATCCGAGAGCGTACGCATGTTGTGGGACCTGTCTGCCAATTTGATCAGGATGACCCGAACGTCCCGGGCCATGGCCAGCAGCATCTTCCGGAAAGACTCTGCCTGGCTTTCTTCCCGGGTGTTGAAATGCAGCTTGTCCAGCTTGGTCAGGCCATCAACCAGTTCGGCAACAGCCGAACCAAACCTCTCTATCAATTCAGATTTCGTGACGCCACAGTCTTCAATGGCGTCGTGAAGCAGAGCTGCCATCAGCGCCTGGGCATCCAGCCGCCAGTCTGCGCACTGAGCCGCTACGGCGATGGGGTGGGTGATATAGGGCTCACCATTGTTTCGAAGCTGGCCGAGGTGTGCTTCATCTGCGAATCGGTAAGCCAGGCGTACCTGCTCAATATCGGCCGGGGTCAAGTAGTCCAGTCGCGCGGTCAATGCGGCGAAACTGGCCGCGGTGGCGTTGGCTGCGGCAACATGGACCGCACCTGCACGGACCTTCCCCTTGACCTTGGGTGGGCTGTCAGTTGGGGGGTGTGCCGGAGTATTCACCCCACAAATATAGCGTGCGCGCGGAAATACGAATCACAAGGCTAAAAAAAAGCACCTTGAAGGTGCTTTTCGTAAAGTTTCACGGCGCTCAGAGAGGCACTTTTTTGAGCATCTCCACCCCAATTTTGCCAGCCGCAATTTCGCGCAATGCAGTTACACCGGGCTTGTTTTTGCTTTCAATCTTTGGGGTGTGGCCCTGGCTCAGCATGCGGGCCCGATAGGTTGCTGCCAAAACCAGCTGGAAACGATTGGGGATCTGAAGAAGACAGTCTTCAACGGTAATACGTGCCATGGAGTTCTCCGAAAGACTAGGGAATATTCAAGGCCTTGAAAGTCTCAGCACGGGCGCGCCGCTGGGCTGAAAACTTCAGCCGCTGGGCATGAACGATGGCTTTCAGGTCAAAAAGCGCCCGGTCAAACAACTCGTTGATTATAACGAAGTCGAAATGATGGACCTGGGCGACCTCAGTTGCGGCATTCTTCAGCCGCATTTCGATGACTTCTTCGGAGTCTTCGCCCCTGCGCTCCAGCCGGGAACGCAGCTCTTCCCAGCTTGGGGGCAAAATGAAAATGGAGACCGCGTTGGCGAAGACCTTCTTGATTTGCAGCGCCCCCTGAAAGTCAATCTCCAGAATAACGTCGGCACCTTGAGCAATTCGCTCCTCAATAGCCCTTTTGGAGGTGCCATAACGATGACTGTGGACATGAGCCCATTCAACGAAAGCATCTGCGGCAACCATGGCATCAAATTCCGCAGGCGAGACAAAGAAGTACTCCCGGCCGTGTTTTTCCTGTCCCCGGGGCGCACGCGTCGTGTGGGAAACAGAAGGCTGAACGTGGGAATCTAGCTCCAGCAGCGCTTTGACCAGGCTGGATTTGCCGGCCCCGCTGGGTGCGGCGACAACGAAAAGATTGCCGGGGTAGTCCATAGAAAGGCTCTTGTTTGCTATTTACAACAGTCCACTCATTCTATGTTCTGCACCTGCTCGCGCATTTGTTCAATCAAGACCTTCATGTCTACAGATACATGGGTTAATTCGAGCGCGGCGGATTTGGAGCCCAGCGTATTGGCTTCCCGATGGAGTTCCTGAATCAAAAAATCTAGGCGCTTTCCGATTTCCCCCCCTTTTTTGATCAGTCTTTCCAGCTCATCCAGATGGGAATTCAGGCGCGTAATTTCTTCCGCGACATCAATCCGGATGGCAAAGGCGGTGGCTTCCGTCAGGGCGCGATCCCGCGCTGCTTCAGGTGCCGCCGAACCATCGGTCAGTGCCATCGCTTCTCTCCAGCGCTCCAGAAAGCGTTGGCGCTGCTGCTCGACCAGCTTGGGGATCATCGGCACAGCCGAGGAGGCCAGTGCGCGCAGCTGACCGATTCGTTCCAGCAGCATGGCTGCCATCCGGTCTCCCTCACGTTGACGCGCGGAGATGAGCGCCCTGACGGCTTTTTCCGCCAGCGGCACAACCACCTTGCTCCAGTCACGTGACGAAGTCTGCTCAGCCGCTGAAATACGGATGACGTCGGCAACGCTGAGTGCCCGGGCGTCTGGCAACCAGGCTTTGATGCTGTCTTGCACCGAATTGAGGCGCTGCAGCAGCCGGGTCGTTGGGTCGACAATGGCGTTTGCGTCGCTGGCCTCGATGGAAGCACGGACTTCCACCTTGCCTCTTTTGATCTGAGCAATCAGAAGGTCCCGTAGCGCGGGCTCATACATCCGCAAGTCTTCCGGCAACCGGAAGGACAGATCCAGAAAGCGGCTGTTGACCGAGCGGATCTCAAGACCAAGCTGGCTGTGGGGTGCGGTTTTTGCCTCGCTATCGCTGGTGTTGCTGGCTGTGCTGTGCTGTGCACTGGCATAGCCAGTCATGCTGTAAACTGGCATCGCGGTTCTCTTCTTGATCGGAGGGCTCCGAGAATAACCCGGTTCAACCTGATCCGACGAGCGTTCACTCCAAATTTATGTCAAAGGTCAAACCCACCCCGTTGCCGCCGGATACCATGATCGGGGGGTATCGCGTCATTCGCAAGGTGGCCGCAGGCGGTTTCGGGGTTGTTTACCTGGCGCTGGACTCGGAAGGCCAGAAGGTGGCCGTCAAAGAGTACCTGCCGTCATCGCTGGCCACGCGTGCTCCTGGTGAGCTGCGCCCCCAGGTCGCCTCTGAAAAGCTGTCCCTTTACCGTCTGGGGCTGAAGAGTTTCTTCGAGGAAGGCCGGTCACTGGCCCAGATCTCGCATCCTTCTGTTGTCAGTGTGATGAATTTCTTTCGTGAGAATGAAACCGTTTACATGGTGATGAACTACCTGGAGGGCGCCGCGCTTCAGGACTTCATCATCACGGCGCGGGATTTGAAGCAGCAGAAGGTATTCCGGGAGTCCACCATTCGTTCTCTGTTTGACGAAATATTGCGGGGTCTGCGCATCGTTCATCAGCACAAGATGTTGCATCTGGACATCAAGCCGGCAAATATTTTCATCACGGACGACAACAAGTCAGTATTGATCGACTTCGGTGCGGCCCGTGAGGTCTTGAGCAAGGAAGGTAACTTCATCCGCCCGATGTACACACCCGGTTTTGCTGCACCCGAGATGTACCGCCGTGATGCATCCATGGGCCCATGGACCGACATTTATGCCATTGGCGCCTGTATTTATGCCTGTATGCAGGGCTACCCGCCCAATGAAGCGCCGCAGCGGCTTGAGAAGGACCGGATTGCCATTGCGCTGGCCCGTTTGCGTGGCGTCTACTCAGACAACCTGATTGAGGTTGTGGAGTGGTGCATGGCGCTGGATCCACTGTCACGTCCCCAATCGGTCTTTGCACTTCAGAAGGAACTCAGTCGGGAGGGCGAACGCCGCTATACCAAGCTGTCGGTCGGTGAGAAGGTCCGCCTGCAGTTTGACACGATGGTGTCGGACACCAAGAAGAGCGTCAAAAACGTGACGGGCTTTGGCGGCAAGACGAAATGAAGTTCTCGGTATTCCAGCTCAGCCGCAAGGGCGGCCGGCCGAAAAACGAAGACCGGATGGGGTACTGCTATACGCGCGGTGCCGGTATCTTTCTGCTGGCCGATGGCATGGGTGGACACCCCGAAGGGGAGGTGGCGGCACAGTTGGCACTGCAGTCGTTTTCTGCAAGTTTTCAGAAAGAAGCGCAACCTGAAGTGGCGGACGTCACGGCGTTTCTTCAGACTGCCCTGATGGCAGCACATCGCCAGATCCTGCGCTACGCAATTGAGCAGAGCATTCTGGATACACCCCGCACTACCCTGGTTGCGGTGCTGGTGCAGGGCGGCTGTGCCACCTGGATTCACAGTGGGGATTCCCGTTTGTACCTGGTGCGCGATGGCGAGTTGCTCGCCCGCACGCGGGACCACTCCTATATGGAGCAACCGGTTACCGAGGCCACTGTCAAGAAGGCCCCGGGGCGGTTCAATCGCAACATTTTGTTTACTTGCCTTGGCTCGCCCACCAAGCCGGTATTCGATGTGACCGGTCCCGTGGCCCTGAAGCAGGGAGACAAGGTCATGCTGTGCTCGGACGGTTTGTGGGGCAGCCTGAACGATATTGAAATTGTGTACGAGCTGGGGCAAAAGGCGGTTACCCAGGCCGCTCCTGACCTGGTTGAAAAGGCGCTTGCAAAAGCCGGCAACAGCAGTGACAACGTCACGGTAATTGCCTTTGAGTGGGAGACGCCTGACGCCAGTGAGTCGGCACTGGGCGGCGTCTCTACCGACAGCATCAACGATGGGGTTTTTGCCTCCACCGTGCAGGCCGGCTGGATTGACACCGGTGTGGATGATCTAAACGACGCCGAAATAGAGCGTTCCATCGCCGAAATCAACGAAGCCATCAGACGGACAGCCGCCAGAAGGGGCTAAACCGTCACGCAGCTGTCCAGACCTTGCTCTGGCATTGTCTTCAACAAGAGAAAAATCATGAGTCAATTTGTACGAAGCGGCGCCCGCCAGGCCGATCAGCTGCGCCCTGTGCGCATCACCCGCGGCTACACCATCCACGCTGAGGGCTCCGTGTTGATCGAGTTTGGGTCTACAAGGGTCCTGTGCACTGCGTCCGTTGAAGAAAAAGTTCCCGGCCACAAAAAGGGGAGTGGAGAAGGCTGGGTGACAGCCGAATACGGCATGTTGCCTCGCGCTACCCATACGCGCAGTGATCGTGAAGCGGCGCGGGGCAAGCAGAGTGGACGCACCCAGGAAATCCAGCGCCTGATAGGCCGCTCCATGCGGGCCGTGTTCGATCTGAAGAAACTCGGTGAACGTACGATCTATCTGGACTGCGATGTGATCCAGGCCGATGGGGGCACTCGTACGGCCGCCATTACCGGCGCGTTCGTGGCAGCGCAGGACGCCGTGAACACCCTCATCGCTTCCGGCAAGCTGCCAGAGACACCCATCATGGGTCATGTGGCAGCCATCTCGGTAGGCATTGTCAAGGGGTATTCCCATGCTGGACCTGGAGTACATCGAAGACTCTGCGTGTGATACCGACATGAACGTGGTGATGACGGGAGCCGGTCACTATGTTGAGGTGCAAGGCACGGCAGAGGGCGCCGCCTTTTCCCGCAAGGAGATGGACACGTTGCTCGCGCTGGCCGAAAAAGGCATCACCGAACTGGTCGGTTTGCAGACACAGTCGCTATCAAAATAATAGCTATTGACGCAACATCCTAGAGGGCTGAGGTCGTATTTCATGCGTATTGTTCTGGCTTCCAGTAACCGTGGCAAGCTTGCCGAATTGCAGGCCATGTTTGCGCCGCTGGGGCTGGATCTGGTGGTGCAAGCCGAGTTGGGTGTGCCGGAAGCGGCTGAGCCGTATCGCACCTTTGTCGAAAACGCGCTGACCAAGGCGCGTAACGCCAGCGCGCATTCCGGGTTGGCTGCCATTGCCGACGATGCGGGCCTTTGCGTTGATGCCTTTGAAGGCTTGCCGGGCGTGGACACTGCTTACTACGCCACACAGTTTGGTTATCCCAAAAGCGATGACAACAACGTGCGAGCCCTGCTGGAACAGATGCAGCACATCGATAACCGGCGCGCGGCACTCGTGAGCACGCTGGTGGCAGTGCGTTCCCCGGATGATCCCGAGCCGCTGATTGCCGTAGGCCGCGTCGTGGGAGAGATTGCGCGCAAGCCAGTGGGCATCAATGGCTTTGGGTTCGATCCGGTGATGTTGATCCCCGAGTTGGGAAAGACATTTGCACAGTTGCCAACAGACATCAAAAACCGCATCAGTCACCGGGGTCGTGCTGCGCGCGAAATGGTTGGGCTGATTCGGGAGCGTTGGCTGGCATTGCCATGATTCCGATTCTGCCGGCCGGGGAGTTGACGGGAGGCCTTCCGCTACGTGACCCGCAGCACTATATGCGCCCGGGCATGCTGCAGCTTGCGGCGCTCCCGCCACTGTCGCTGTATGTGCATCTGCCGTGGTGTATCAAAAAGTGCCCTTACTGCGATTTCAACTCGCATGAGATGCGTATGGCGGAAGTACCTGAGCAACGCTACCTGGACGCCCTGATGGCTGATCTGGAGGCAGCCTTGCCGCTGATCTGGGGTCGCACGGTTCACAGCATTTTTATTGGCGGCGGCACACCCAGCCTCTTTTCTCCCGAGGCAATCGACCGCCTGCTGGGGGGTATCCGGGCGCGTCTGAGGCTGGAGCCTGACTGTGAGATCACGCTAGAGGCCAACCCGGGTACGTTTGAAAAAGACCGATTCAAGGCTTTCCGCAGTGCGGGTGTGACGCGACTGTCGGTGGGTGTGCAGAGCTTCAACGACCAGCATCTCAAGGCCTTGGGTCGTGTGCATGATCGGGCGCAGGCTATCGCGGCGGTGGAAGAGGCGGCGCATTCGTTTGACACCTTCAATCTCGACATCATGTATGCGCTGCCGGGTCAGACATTGCACCATGTGGAACAGGATATCCAGACGGCACTGGGCTTGAGCCCTTCGCACATCTCGATTTATCACCTGACGATCGAACCCAACACCTACTTCGCCAAGTTCCCACCCATGGTTCCGGAAGACGACACCGCCTACGCGATGCTGGACCGCATCACCGAACTGACGCAGAATGCCGGGCTGGACCGCTACGAGGTCTCGGCTTACGCCAAACCCGGACACCGCTGCCTTCACAACCTGAACTACTGGCAGTTTGGGGACTATCTGGGCATCGGAGCGGGCGCGCACAGCAAGCTGAGCTTTGCCCACCGTGTGGTTCGCCAGGTGCGTTTTCGGGAGCCCCGGTTGTACATGACCCATGCCCTGTCTGGCCAGCCGGTTGCTCAAGAAGAAGAGGTTAGCCGCGCTGAATTGCCATTTGAGTTCATGCTCAATGCCCTGCGCTTGCGAGACGGTTTCAGCTTGACGCAGTTTTCAGAGCGCACTGGCCTGCCGATCAGCTCTATCCAGACTGGTCTGGAACAGGCAGAACGCAAAGGCTTGATTGAGCGGGACTTCAACCGCGTCAAACCCACCGTTCGCGGGTTTGACTTTTTGAGTGATCTGCAGGCTTTGTTTCTGCAAGAATGACTGACCCACTGGGTCAGGAATAACCTTAACGGGTACTTTCGCACGGTACAAAGGCTGGGTTTGCAATGAGGCCCCATGAACCCGGTGGCAGTGTTTTTGCCTTTTGCTCATCGGTGAATATCGGGCCAATCCAGTTCTGGATTGGGTTCGGACTGGAGCAGCCAACTACTACATAAGGAACCGGGGTGTTACCTACCGGGGCATCAAATATCCTCCTGCCACCAAACCCACCGATCGGACTGTAACCTGGGGCGTCGATTCTGCCGTCGGGCAGTACGCGAGCGCAAAAATTCGGGTAGACACTGCAGTCGTTGTTGACCAACGGGCCGATGCCAGGGATAAATACGACCTGGTTCGCAAAGTATCGCGTCCATCCGGAAGCGGTGCTGACCGTGCTGACAGCAGGGGCCTTGTCTTTCAACCAGGGTAGCCAGCTCCATCGACTATTCGCAGGCGTGTCTGTCTGGGCGAGGGCAGACCAGGATAGTGTGCAAAGCACCATCAAGGTTGTCGGAAGTTTTTTCATGCTGGGTCCCGGGCGAAAAGGTATGGGTGACACTATTGACACCAACAACGGGATATTGTGGTTATCAGCTGACGAGGCATTTGTAAAACAATTGCAAAGTCGAGTCAGCTGGCGGAAGCTGTGAGATTCGAACTCACGGAGGACTCACATCCTCGCCGGTTTTCAAGACCGGTGCCTTAAACCGCTCGGCCAAGCTTCCAATTCGATCATTTTAGCTGGCTTTGCGCCGTTGCTCATGCTGCCAAGTTTCTGATGTCCGAGATGGCAATGAGCCATATCCGGCTATTGCGCCTGCAGTTTGAGGCTTGATTCCGGGACTTTTTTAGGCACTTTAGGTTTACAGAGCCCCCGTGAAATATGCGTGACCAGCTATGTATTTAATAGCAATTGCCAGTCTCTGCGACCATTGCATATTTTCCCATAATGAATGGTTTCAAGACAAGACTTCAAATCAAGTCGGCAAACAAGGGCAGGATCGCAGATCCCGCCCTGCATCCATCAGAACCTCCAGCCGTACTGAACGCCCAGAGCCTTCTGTGACATGCGGATGGTATCAACCACGGGGCCCAGCAAATTGTTGCCTGTGACCGAGTTCGAAGGCGCATACATGAAGGAGAAGCTCACCTCCGACGTGTTCGACAAAGCGTAGGTTCCACCCAGCGTGTAATGTTTGGTGATGACTCCGGGCGCCAGGATGTTGAAAGTCACATCCGCGCTCTTGATCGGGTTGTCCCCCACATTGATGCCGGCACGCATCGTCAGCTTCGGTGTGGCCTGCCATTGCACGCCCAGCTTCCAGACATTGACGTCAGACCAGCCAAAGCCAGGCCCATCGGCTGCGCCCAGCGGTTTGCCCAGCAGCAGGTTGTTGCTCGGGTTGCCGACGGCGGCAACACCGCTGTAGTTGATGCGCTGGTAGTCCAGTGCCAACAGCACACTGGACGTGGCCTGCAGGGTTGCGCCCAGTGTGTAATTTTCGGGGATATCGAAGTCTCCGCCACCCGCAAACAGGCCGGCGTATTTGGAGAATTTGGACATCGAAATCTTGGGCGAATAGGCCGCGCCAATGCTCACCTGGTCATTGAGCTTGCCCAGGTAGCCCAGGCGCACACCAATACCGCTGCTGGAGTCATAGCCGTTGTTGGTCAGCGCACTGGCGTTGGCAGAAAAGCCAGCAAATGGGGAGAGTCCTTCTGCCTTGAACTTTTGGTACACCAGCAGGGGTGATACGCCCACGGAATGGTTGTCGCTGATCTTGTAGGCCACGGTCGGGGCAACGATCAGTTGCAGCAGGTTGATGCCCAGTGGCGGCGTGCCGCCGAAGAAATTGACCGGATAGTCCGTATTCATACCGCCGTTGCCGTACACGGTAACCCCCACACCCAGTTTGTCGCTGATGGCGCGGTTGTAGCCGAACTCGGGCACCAGGAATAGGTTGCTGTCACTGTCGGCTGCGGCCCCACCGGTGTTGGAGGCTGAGCGGTCCGGCATGAACAGCTCTACCCCGGCTTCGATGCGGTTGCCCGCCCATGCGGCGGTTGCCGGATTGTTGGCTCCGGCAAAGGCGTTGTCCGTCATCGCCACCGAGGCGCCTCCCATGCCTTTGGCTTTCATGCCGTAACCGTGGGGGAAGTAGCCGTCGGTGGCATGTGCGGATGCGGCTGCAAGCAGCGCGCAAAGAGGGGTCAGGGCAAGGAATTTTCTGGATGCTTTCATGGTGGTCTCCTGGTGTATTAATGAATGGAAGCGCGGGTTTTCACTGGGATGATGATCGGTGGGTAGTTAGACGAATGCGACAGATGTGAATTACCAGAAAGCCAGCAAACGGCTTTTGGCGACTTTCGATTCGAAGCGTTTGAGCGGGCTGTTGCCCTTTTTGATACAGGCTCCGCTCGTTGCATCGAACTCCCATTGGTGCTTGGGGCAGGTCAAGGTGCTGCCATGGAGCGCCAGTTCGGGGATGTCGGTGCTTTGGTGGGGGCACCGACTGTCAAACACCTGAAAAGATTTCTGGTCGCGATACACGAACAGGCCGTGACCATCGCATTCAGTACGAGTGACTTCACCGTCCTTGACATCGGCACTTGCCATCACGTCGTGCCATCCAGCCGGGTGGGTCAATGCATCCGGATGGAATTCGGGGATGTTCATGTCCAGAATGATGTCGACGGCCCAGATAATCCTGGCCAGCCCCAACGTCGGAAATGCCATCAGCAGCGCATCCAGAACTTCCATGGGAGTACATCCCTCGCGCAGGGCACGCCCCAGATATTGGCGGAAGCCGCGCTCCGTTTGTGCGTGGACTTTGGTGATGACCGAAATAAGGTTCCTGGTCTTGGGGTCCAGGTGTTTGCCTGCATCCTTTAGAAATGCGAAGTAATGGCCCAACGCGTCGGGGCGTGCTTTGAGCAGGTAGTTCAGCGCGTCACTCATGGAGAAGAATTCCTTTGGTTATGGAAGATGCAGAACCAGCACCGGGTGCTCGGAGAGCCCCATCACCTTCTGAGCGACGCCGCCGACCAAGGCCCGGCCGATGCGGTTGTCACCGCGACTACCGACAACGATCAGGTCAGCCTGACACGTGGTCGCCGAGTTCAGAATTTCCGTGAACGATTTTCCGGTTCGCACTTCTCCCTGTGCTGTAACGCCACCCAACCGCGCCTTGTTCGTCATTTCGTTGATGAATGCGTCTGCCTGCGGGCGCAACCCCTCAGCCGGCACAACGCTCACCAGATGCAGCGGGAGTCCGCATTGGGCTGCGACCGCTACGGCAGTAGCGATGACCTGGCGGCCTTGGGGCGTCGGCTCCGCCGCCACCAGCACGCGCTGGTTCCACATGCGCCCATCCTGCGGCACGATCAATACGTGGCACGGGGCGTGCGCCACCACCTTGCTGACCATCTCGCCGACCAGCAGGTTGGCCAGAAAGCTCCGTTTTCCCCGACGCCGGATGATGATCAGCTCCGAACCTTGTTCCTTCGCTTCATCAACGATCTCACGGTAGGGTTCTTCGCCACGCCGTACGCGCAAGTCGATGGCAACACCCACGGCAACCGCTTGTGCGCGCAACCGGGTGATCTTGTCGGCCGCGTCACGCTCGTCTCTTGCTGCAATTTGGGGAGCCAGAGCTTCATATTCCGGATTGCTTACCAGCGGCAGGACCGTTGCCAGCGGCAGTTGGCAGCGTTTGGCCATTGCCAAGGCCACTTTTTCAGCGCCGGTGTCAAATTCAGTGTGTTCGGTAGCCAGTAACAGGCGCGCAAAGAGTTCCGGCATGTTCAATGTCCCCCCGTCAGAAGGCCCGAAGCAGCCAGCACGAGTACCATGGCCACGAAGGCACTGATGCCTGCATAGGCATAGTCGCGCCGTTTCAGGTAGAGGGGGATCAGGCCCAGCAACGGGGGCAGTGAGCAGCCCGCCAGCAACGCAATGCCGATCAGGTTGGACAAGTCCCCCTTGTAGGCCATAGTCAGCCACGCCCATCCCGTGGGCGTAGCCGTGCGCTCCAGGTAGGCAGCTACCGGCAGGCTCCAGACGCCGGGCAACTGCTCCAGAGGTACATGGGGCTCCAGCCACCCGAACAGGTAGGCTGCGAAACTGATGACCAGCGCCAACAGACCGATGCGCGTACCCCAATCCAGCAGGAGCGCATAGCGGGAAGCCTCGGCTTGCTGCTGCTGGGCGTGCGTGGAACTGGCGTCGTTCATCGATCTTTCGTCCTCACACCCACAGCCCCAAGCCTTTGAGCAAGGCACGAATACCCGCAAACAGCAGCAAGGCGATAACCATTTTGCGAATGACGGAACCCTTGAGCACATGGAGCAGGCGCGCGCCGATGCGTGCTCCCAGCATCATGCCCACCACCGAGGGCACTGCGATCATCGGCAACACCGCGCCTCGGTTCAGGTAGACCCACGCGGCGGATGAGTCCACCAGCGACAGCACCAGCCCCGATGTGCCCGCGGAGACCTTCAGCGGAGCGCCCATCAGCAGATTGAGCGCAGGCACGTTGGCCCAACCCGCTCCAATGCCAAACATTCCGGCCATGACGCCGATGACCAAAAACAGCGCTAGACCTAAGGGTGTGCGATGCACCTGCCAGTCTATGGTTCGATTGGAGGCGCCGTCGACAAAAACTCCGTGAATTCCCAGCGCTGAGGACAACCGGTCGGCTTGCGCCACGTACGGAAACTCTGATTTCTTTGACATCAGCATGAGTGTCACGATACCCAGCACGATCATGCCCAGCGCAGTCTGGATCATCGATGCAGGTAGCGCCAGCCCCAACAGCGCCCCTGCGATGGAACTCATGCAGGCCAGTAGTGCCAGTGGCAACGCCAGGCGCAGACTGGACAGTCCGCCGCGAAGCAGCATCGGCCCGGCTGCGAGTGCGCTGGCCAGTGCAACCAGCAAACCAGCACCCCGCACAAAGTCCAGATGAAAGGGAAAGAACCCGCCGACGATGGGAACGAACAAGGTGCCTCCGCCAATACCAGCAGGCACGGCCACAATGCCGATAAAAAAGCAGGTGACAAACAAGGCCAGCGGCCAGAACCACCATGGCAGGGTACTTACGTTTGCCACATTTTCAGCGGCTTGAGCTGGAATGGCCAGCAATAGAAGTAGCGACCCGATCGTCCATCCCTGCCGTAGCGTTGCCAAAGCTGATAAGGGCAGTTTGAGCATGAAAAACGTTTTCAGGAAATAGTTTGGTAGTACAGGTTTTGCGGATGATTGGCCTGGGCGAAGAAGAACCAGCGTTCCATCAGCAATCCTATGTATTGAAATCCAAAGGCCGCCCACAGCCAATGCGTGGATTCGGTATTCAACCCAAGGGAGAGGCATAGTAGTGGCAGTGGGAATGCCAGCAGCAAGAAAGCCCATTTGACCGAACGCAGCACCGCAACCGTGCGGCCATGGAAAAACTCGCGGGTATTGAATGAACCCCCCATGAAACCCTGCGCTTTTTGTACGATGCGTGGATGCTTGATGCCAATAGCGCTTTGCAGGGTCGATTTCGGCTTGAGCCGGGTGTTTCGCACCAGTGAGGCACTCCGCGTGATCCAGGCCGCCAAGGTCAACACGATGGCGGCGAGCGCATAGGGCCGCACCAGACCAGACATGCCTGAAACCGCCGCCAGCAGTGTTGCCAGCATCAAACCCGAGGCGCAACCAAGCAACAGGTAGTTCACTAGGGTGAGCGGACTGGCCCACTCCTGAAGGAAGCGGACTGACGCGTAAATCATGGCGGTGCAGACGAATAGCACCACACAGATCACCAAAGTCATGGCACCTATGAGTGAAGCATGTCCTGAGCCCAGTAAATGCGAGCCGCCATAAAGGAAAAGGCACAGCATAAACAGTGGCAGGGCAATGACCTCACGCGATAGCCAGGACGTACGCCACATGGCCGCGGAGCGCCAGGCGCGTTCAGGACGACCCAGGTGAAAAAATGAAGCCAGAAGGCCCAGTCCGGTCAGCACCAAGGCTACCAGGCTGCCCAAGGCCAAAAAACGATGGCCATCGACAGGATTCAGACCTCCGGCGCCCGTGACCTCGGTGCCATACAGCGCCAGAAAAAGTCCTTGCGCGGCGCCGATCAGCGTTGTCAGAAAAATAACCGAAAAAGCAGGTTGCATGGTGAGCCGTATCGGGTTTCAGGTGGCGAAGTCTTCGCGCCCAGGATCGCGGTGCGCGTGCTCGGGTTGTTTGCCGTCAATCTTCAGCGGGTTATCCACACGCTCCAGGTCTTCGGGGTGAATACGAATTTCTGTCTTGCGCCGGGGCAGATAGTGATTGGCTGGACGGGTTCCCCATTCCGGCATGAGCTGGTAGCCACCACGGTCGGCGATGGCTTTTGAAACCACCGAGTCAGGGTCGTGCACATCACCGAATAGACGGGCATTGGCTGGGCAGGCCAGCACGCAGGCCGGCTTTCTTTCGGGCTCCGGCAGCCTGGTATCGGTAACCCGATCAACACACAGGGTGCATTTGGTCATGACCTTGCGTTGCTCGTCAAATTCGCGTGCGCCGTAGGGGCAAGCCCAGGAGCAATACTTGCAGCCAATGCATTTGTCGTAGTCCACCAGCACGATGCCGTCTTCTGCGCGCTTGTAGCTGGCACCGGTCGGGCATACTGGCACACAAGGCGGGTCTTCACAATGCAGGCAGGATTTGGGGAAGTGAACCGTCTGCGTGTTCGGAAATTCACCCACTTCAAAAGTCTGGACCCGGTTGAAGAAGGTGCCGTTCGGATCGGCTCCGTAAGGATTCAGGTCAGCCAGTGCGCCTGCCGCGCCAGACGTGTTCCACTGTTTGCAGCTGGTAACACAGGCATGGCAACCCACGCACACGTTCAGGTCGATGACCAACGCGAGTTGTGTCATTTGCCTGCTCCCTTGCCAGCGAAGTAGGCCAGCCAGCGCGGCACAACGGACTGAACCCCAGGGGCTGCTGGTACCGCCTTGAACTGAGGCCAACTCTGCTTGGGTTCGTCGTCCTGCGCTTTGTAGATACGCACGCGAACGTCGTACCATGCGGCCTGGCCAGTGATGGGGTCGGAGTTGGACACGAAGGCGCCGGCGGTAGATGCGGGCAATTCTTCCGAGATCAGGTGGTTGAGCAAAAAGCCACGTTGCGATTCATTCGCCTCGGGAGTCAGATTCCAGGCACCAGCAGATTTTCCGATGGCGTTCCATGTCCATACCGTTCCGGGCTCCACCGCTTCGGAATAGCGGCACATGCAGCGCACCTTGCCCCATTGCGACTCCACCCACATCCAGCCGCCATCGGAAATGCCTTCAGAGCTGGCCGTCCTGGGGTTGACGAACAGGTAGTTGTGCGCATGAATCTGTCGCAGCCAGGCGTTTTGCGAGTCCCATGAGTGATACATCGCCATTGGGCGCTGGGTGATTGCATTGAGCGGGTATTTTGCGGTATCGGTCGCTTGCTCTTCCAGTGGTGCGTAGTAAAACGGCAGCGGATCGAAATAGGTCTCGACGCGATTGCGCAGGTGATCGGGTGGTTGTTTGCCAGGGCGTTTGCCCTGGGCTGCGCGCCGGAAGCCTTGCAGAAATTCGGAATAGATATGGATGACGATGGGATCCTTGTCTCGCCGGATGCCTACTTTTTGTGCCCACTCCATGTAACCGCGATTCCAGTTTCGCATGTACTGGTATTCCACCGGCATCTGGTAGTGGAACACGCAATTGTTCTTTTCGTACATTTCCCATTGTTTGGGGTTAGGTTCGCCACGCATGGACTTTTCGCCACCTTTGCCACGCCAGCCTGCCAGAAAACCGATGCCTGAACCCGGCGCCGTTTCGTAGTTGACGATGAAGTCAGTGTAGTTGCGGAACTTGCGCGTCCCATCCGTGTGCGTAAAGGCCGGGAACTTGAGTCGACCGGCCAACTCAACCAGGACTTCCTGAAAAGGTTTGCACTCGCCTTTGGGCGCAACCACGGGAATGCGCACCGAATCCACCGGGCCGTCGAATTCGGAGATGGGGCGGTCCAGCATGGACATGCAATCATGCCGCTCGAGATAGGTGGTGTCCGGCAGAATCAGATCGGCAAAGGCCGTCATCTCCGACTGGAACGCGTCACACACCACAAGGAACGGAATTTTGTATTCTCCATCTTCGCGCTTGTCATTGAGCATCTTGCGCACTTCGGAGGTGTTCATGGTGGAGTTCCAGGCCATGTTCGCCATGAAGATCAGCAAGGTGTCAATGCGGTAAGGATCACCGCGCCAAGCGTTGGTGATGACGTTGTGCATCAGGCCGTGAGCCGACAGCGGATGTTCCCAGGAGAAGCCCTTGTCGATACGTACCGGTTTGCCTTGTTCATCCACAAACAAGTCATCCGGGCTTTCTGGCCAACCCAATGGCGCGCCATCCAGTGGCGTGTTGGGCTTAACCGCCTGCGGCCCTTTGGGTGGGCGAGCATTGGGTGGTACGGCGCGTGGATACGGGGCTTTGTGTCGGAAACCTCCTGGGCGGTCGATGGTTCCCAAGAGTGACATCAGTATCGAAAGTGAGCGAATGGTCTGAAAGCCATTGGAGTGAGCCGCGAGACCGCGCATGGCGTGAAAAGCCACCGGGTTGCCGGTGACTGACGCATGGCGCTTGCCCCAGCTGTCGGTCCACGCGATGGGCAGTTCGATTTTTTGATCGCGTGCGGTGATGCCCATTTCATGCGCCAGGCGACGAATGGTGTCTGCAGGTATGCCTGTAATGGCTTCGGCCCACTCTGGCGTGTAGGGCTTGACGCGTTCCTCCAGCAACTGGAATGCGGGCACTGCGGGCGTGCCGTCCGGCATGGTGAAGTGTCCCAACAGCGCTGGATCCGCACCTTCCGCGTGGTCGGAGACGGGTTGTTCGGTGAGACGGTCCCACCAGTAAAAGTTGGCTGGACGCAGCGGGTTGACCACGTCGCCCTGCACGTTGCGCAGCATCATGCCCAAGTCATCACTGTGGGTATCCTGATTGACCAGCTGACCCGCATTGGTATATCGCGCCAGAAACTCGCGGTCATACAGGCCCAGCCTGATCAGTTCGTGAATCAGAGCCAGTAACAACACACCGTCGGTTCCCGGCTTGATCGGCACCCATTCATCGGCAATAGCTGAATAGCCGCTGCGCACCGGGTTGATGGAGACAAACCGTCCACCGTTGCGCTTGAATCTGGATAGCGCGGCTTTCATCGGGTTGGAGTGATGGTCTTCCGCCGTGCCAATCATCACAAAAAGCTTCGCGCGTTCCAGATCCGGCCCGCCAAATTCCCAGAACGATCCACCGATGGTGTAGATCATTCCGGCGGCCATGTTGACTGAGCAGAAGCCGCCGTGCGCAGCGTAGTTCGGCGTGCCAAACTGACGTGCAAACAAACCGGTCAATGCCTGCATCTGGTCACGCCCGGTGAACAGGGCAAACTGCTTGGGGTCGATAGCGCGAATCTTTTTGAGCCGCTGCTCCAGGGTGGAATAGGCTTCTTCCCAACTGATTTCGACGAACTGTCCGTCGCCGCGTTCACTGCCTGGTTTGCGCATCAGCGGCTTCGTCAGGCGTGCAGGCGAGTACTGTTTCATGATGCCGGAGGAGCCCTTGGCGCAGATGACGCCCTGGTTTAGCGGGTGTTCCGGGTTGCCTTCGATATATCGAACTTCGCCATTGCGTAAATGCACACGGATACCACATCGGCAAGCACACATATAGCAGGTGGTGTTGCGCGTTTCGGTGGTCGAGTCAACCAGCGGTGGGCGGCAAGGGTCGTGAAGCGGTGTGTCGGACATGCAATGGGTGCTTTTCTCGCTGGCGGGTCAGAAAATGTCTGGCTCGGACTGCCTGTGACCGGGGCGCCGGGACAGTACTTACACAGTGAGCCTATTAGAGACAAGTGGGCTTAGCCTCGTCTATAGCCGACACGGGTAATCCGGTGTAACCCAAATGGGTAGCGTGCAGGCTCCGGGTTGCCTGTGCCACATCTAGCGTCCTTCCCGATGGGGTCACGGGCTAAATCGCTGTGCCTTCGGGTTTTTACGATTCATCAGCATTGAGTAATGTATTAGCATGTCTCTCAGGCACCTGCATGATGATTTCTTCCACTATCCTGTTCAATCCAGTGACTTCCGTCGATGATGGAACCATCATCTCCGGCCTGGAGACGGCGCTTGCGGCAAATACTGAACTGGAGCCGTTGCTGGAACGTTTTCTGGCTCCCATCGTTGCGCTGGCTGGTGCTCAGGCCGGGGCAGTTCGAATTTCGGCCGATGACGGGCAACACATGCGGTTGGTGGCGCAGCAAGGCTTGCCGCCGGACGTGGTGATTGCTGAACGGCTGGTCGAGCGCGACTGCGGCATGTGTGGTATTGCGGCGGGTTCCGACGTGCTGGGTTGGGTAGACGATGTGCGATCCTGCGCCAGGCACAGCACGGAAACATACTTTGGCCCGCAATGCAAAAGCGTATTGGCCATATCGTTGACCCATGGCAACCAGGTGCTGGGAATCTACAACCTGTTTTATGAAGCGCACACTCACATCAACCCACAGACACAAATCATATTGCGCCTGATCGGTCAGTTACTGGGTTTGGCTTTGCACAATGCCCGGATTGAGCGTGAGCGCCTGCGCGTGACAGTCATGAAAGAGCGCCAGGAGATGGTGAATGAAGTGCATGACGCCATTGCGCAGACGCTGGCTTACGTCAGAATGCGCCTGCCTTTGTTGAATGACGCCATGCTGGCCCACGACGATCAGAACTCCCTCAAGTATCTGTCGGATGTCAAGAAGGCCGTGGGTGAGGTGCATGACAACTTGCGAGAAGTCATGACTTACTTTCGCACGCGTATGGACCCATTGGGCCTGCTGCACGCGATACAGGGCATCGCAGACGGTTTCTTTGATCGCACCGGCATCACACTGGAAGTCAGGAATTCGGTGCAGAATCTGAATCTGACTGATGAGCAGGAGGTTCAGGTGTTTCACATTGTTCAGGAGGCATTGGCCAATATCGCGAAACACTCCATGGCACGGCGCGCCGTGCTGGCGATTGACAAGACGACCGAGCGGCTGGAGTTCGTGATTGAGGACAATGGTCTGGGCATGGCTGCTCCTTCTGTGTCGACTATTTTGGCGTCCGCGAAAGGTCTGGATTCACCGGCTCATTTTGGGCTGGAAATCATGCAGGGCCGCGCCCGGCGATTGGGCGGCAGTATTGAAGTCGGAAATAGTGAAGGCGGCGGAACGCGTGTGCGCTTGCTGCTTCCCATAACTCCCGTACCTGGGGCGCATATTAGATGACCGCCAGGACCAGAGTCATGCTGGTGGACGATCACGCGCTGTGCCGCAGTGGTCTGACTGAATTGCTGGAACACCGCGGCGAGATGAAGGTGGTGGGGGCCACGGGTGACCCTGCACAGGTGGTATCCATGCTGCGAGAGCAGTTGCCTGATTTGATGGTGCTGGACTTGCGTTTGGGTCAGGCCGATGGCTTGACTCTGCTGCGCCAGATTCGCGCTGAAGGGTGCGAAACCCCGGTCGTCATACTGACCATGAGCGATAGCGAAGATGACTTGTCCGCTGCGTTGCGGGCCGGTGTGCGGGGCTACCTGCTCAAGGACATGGAACCCGAAGCGGTAATTGACGCTATCGGGCGGGCTGCGCGTGGCGAGATGGTCGTGGCCTCAGCCATGACGCTGAAACTCGCGCAAATTCTTCAGTCTGGTCCCAAGGGGTCAGTCAAGGGGGATTTGGTCGCCTCGCTCACCGAGCGTGAGCGGGAGGTACTGGATCATGTGGCGCGCGGGCAAAGCAACAAGGTCATTGCCCAGGCACTGGACATCAGTCACAACACGGTCAAACTGCACGTGCGTCACATTATGGACAAGCTCAACTTGCGCTCGCGGGTGGAAGCGGCAGTATTTGCTTTTGAGTATCGAAGTTCGCCGGACGGAATCAAGGCAGCGGGTGAGGTCAGTCAGAAAACCAGGGGGTGACTCCCGGTCATCAAGGACCTATTGTCAAATAGGCGTGGCCGCAATCGATGGTTCGAACCACGCTAGTGCCCCATGCAGCTTGACCACGTCGCCAATGATTGTCAAGCTGGGGGATTTCAGGCCTTGCCCAACCACTCGCTCAGGCATGTCTGCCAGCGTTCCGGTGACTACTTTCTGGGTGACTATGGTACCGTCCTGAATCACGGCTACGGGTAGGGAAGGAGAAGCTCCGTGCAGCATCATCTGGCGGCAAATCTCTGGCAGACCACCCAGGCCCATATAGATCACAACAGTCTGGCGTGGCCTTACCAGGCTGGGCCAATCGAGGTCTGCTGTGCCGTCTTTGAGGTGGCCGGCCACGAATATACAGCTTTGGGCATAGTCACGGTGCGTCAGCGGGATACCCGCGTAGCAGGAGACGCCCGATGCAGCCGTCACACCGGGTACGACTTCAAACGCAATGCCATGAGCCGCCAGCGCCTGCAGTTCCTCACCACCGCGTCCGAAGATGAACGGGTCTCCGCCCTTGAGGCGTACCACCTGCCGTCCTTCTCGGGCAAGTTTGACGAGCAAATCGTTGATTTGCTCTTGTCGCATGGTGTGCTCGTTGCGACGTTTGCCGGCATAGATGCGCTCAGCCGTGGGAGAAACATAGTCCAGAACCGCGCTGGATACCAGATGGTCATAGACGATAACTTCGGTTTGCTGCAACAAATGCACAGCGCGCAACGTTAACAGTTCGGGGTTACCTGGGCCAGCACCCACCAGATAGACGCGCCCAGTGTCCGACGGTGAGTGCATTGTGTCGGCTTTCAATGCGCAAGTCCTTTTCCGCCACAACCACCGCTGTTACAACCGCCGGCGCTGCAACCACCGCCCGGCACTTGTTCGGGTGCATCCGGAACCTGGCGGCCATCGATAAAGATGAAGTTGAATTCGCCGGGATTCAATTCCACGAAATCCAGCACGGTGTCGGTTAGCAGCTCCTGATATTCGTCGGCGATGACGACTGAGATTCCTTCCAGTTCGAGCTTCATGTCTTCATCTTTCGGGTCGTCGAAGCCCATGCCGTATTGCATCGAGCCGTCGGCATCAACCCTGGCGGCTATGCGCAGGACCAAGCCCTGGGCTCCACTGGTGGTTGCAGTTTGCTGGATTTGCAGCGCTGCGGCGCTGGTTACTGTAAACATGTGTTGCTCCCAATCCAAAATTCTCTAGTGCTCGCCCTTGGTCTTCAAAAGACCGGCCAAACGATTGCCCTGTTTCTGGGGCCCGCCAATTGGAAAAAGTTCATGAAGGTAGTGATTATTGCCATGCTCTCGCCCCCAGGCCTTGGCAAAGTGTGAAATCATCACTCGTACTTGAGCCTGCACCCGGTGCTCCTCGAAATACGACCGCAGAAAGTGGATGACCTGCCAGTGCTCCTCGGTCAACTCAAGCTGTTCCGACCGGGCTTGAGCACGGGCAAAATCTTCAGACCAGTCTTCCAGATTCTTCAAATAGCCCTCAACATCTGTGGCGACGGGCCTGCCATTGACCTGCACGGTCCGTGTCGCCGCCATGGCCTGCGTCTTGGCAGCTTCGCGCCGGGCGCGGACAAAGGACACGAAATGCTGCACCCAGTCCGTACCCGCCCCGCTGCGCAGATGGGCATAGGAGGCAAGCACGTTGCGGTAAACGATGCCATCATGTTTGCCGTCGATACCGTGCCCGCGTAACACCCTATAGGCAAATTTGAGGTCCGGCGCCAAATTCTCAACACTGGAATAGTGAAACTCGTGTCCACGCAGTGAAGCCTGCACGCCATCCGCGTTGACTGGCCACGGTGCATTGGCGGTGGTTTGCAGTTCCACGTAGCCGCGCCCAACAGGGTGGTCATGCATCACTACATCCGCAGGCAATGCGCCAACCATGTTGTAAGAACTTTCCCGCCACCTCAGCTTTCGTGCCAGGTACATGAGACCACCACATTCAGCATAGGCTGGCAGCCCTGCTTCAATGGCTGCCCGGATACTCTCGCGCATCGCTACATTGGCCTGCAAGGCAGGCATGTACATCTCCGGAAATCCGCCCCCGATGAACAGGCCATCCACATCGGGCAGGGCTGTGTCTTTCAGAGTATCAAACGGGACAATTTTCGCACCGGCTGATTCAAGTGCCATCAGGTCGTCCGGGTAGTAAAAGCCAAAAGCCTTGTCGCGTGCCAGTCCGATGCGAACATGTTGTTGCTGTAGAGGTGGCTGGGAGACCATCGCGGTCGGCGCTGATGGCAGAGGCGCGGCGCCAGCGGCCAGCTGCAGCACCCGTGACAAATCAATCTGCGCTGCGATCAGTTTACCCATGGCGCGTACCCGCTGCGCGGCATCGTCCAGCTCATGGTTGGGCATCAACCCAAGATGACGTTCTACCACCGCCAGCCGTGGGTCGTGGGCAATGGCGCCTAGCACTTGCACGTCGGTGTAATGCTCGATCACGGCACGTAGTTTGGATTCGTGCCGGGCGCCACCAAGCTGGTTCAGAATGACACCGGCAATACGGATGCGCGAGTCGAATGCATGGTAGCCCAAGATAAGCGGGGCAATGCCGCGCGTCATGCCGCGCGCGTCCAGCACCAGCACCACAGGCAGATCCAGCAACTGCGCAAGCGCAGCGTTGCTGTTGCTGCCGTCCAGCGCCAGCCCATCGTACAAACCTTTGTTGCCTTCCACGATGCTGATGTCTGCCCCAGCGGCATGGCGAACAAAGCAGCTTGTAATCTGCTCGGGCGTCATCAGGAAGGGGTCAAGATTGAAACACTCGCGTCCACTGGCCTGGCTCAACCACATGGGATCAATGTAGTCTGGCCCTTTCTTGAAGGGCTGAACGATCAGACCTTGCGCCGACAGCGCGGCGCAGAGTCCGACCGTGATCGTGGTCTTGCCGGACGATTTGTGTGCCGCAGAAACCAGAAAGCGCGACATGCAAAAGCAATTTCAGGCGCCGGCGGCTGCTTGCGCAGTGCTGCCGGTCTGCACAGCTGCGTCGTCCAGGCGCTCGGGCAGAAAGCCCAGTAACTTCAACGCCAGCGTGACGATGAGACCCGCGATGGCCACGCCACCGAGGCCAAGCAGCCACTCTGGCAGACTGGGTGAGTAAGGATTGACCACGCCGTCATAGAAACTGCTGCTCACCTGCCGACCGGGGAACAATACGAGCGGGAAGGCCTGCCCTCCGATGATGGTGACGTACATCTGGGCAAAACCTCCACCTGTTGCCAGTGCGGCACTCGCAGCGACGCGCAAACGCATCTGACCGATATTGGGGTGGAGCAACAAGACCAGCGGCAACACCCCGCCCAGTGCTACCTGTCCGAGCCAGAACAGGGTGGTGTGCACGCCGCCTTCGATCAGGATGAAGCGCTCGAAATCGTGGTGCTTGGTGAAATACAGATTGGTCAGGTGGTAAACGATTACAAAATACAGTCCTGCTGCGATAAAGATGGCCTGAAGCCGCGCAAACCTGGCTAGCAGTGCATCACCCAGAGGGCGTCCGCTGGCATGGCAGGCCAGCATCAGCACCAGCAGGTAGACGGCCAAGCCATAACTGAGCGATAGCGCAATGAACAAGGGTGCCAGCAGAGCGGAGTCATAAGCTTGTCGGGCTACCAGAAAGCCAAAAATCGAGCCTGTTCCCGTGGTCAGCGCCATGCGCCAGATAAAGGCGAACAGACCCGCCAGCGGGGTGTAGTGGTTCATGCGTCGCTCCATCATGGTCCACAGGTAAGCAACGACAAACCCCATGAAGCCCGAATAGAGAAAGATGTTTAAGGCAAAAATGGACTTGAAGTTGAAGTGTGTCATGGCCACGATCAACCGGTCGGGTCGCCCCAGATCCAGCATCAATACCGTTAATCCACCCAGTAACAGCGCGATGGCCAGCAACCCGGACAGGGGAGCCAGCGGTTTGAATTCCGTTTTGCCAAACACTGACGCCATAGAGGCGACATTCAGCGCACCCGATGCCGCCACCACCAGAAATACGGCAAATACATGGGGCAAACCCCAGACGATCTGATTGTTCATGCCTGTAACGATGTGGCCATGGTGTTCCATGAACCAGACCGCTCCAAGACCCAGCAGCGCAATCAGCGCCAGCCCAGCGAGCAGCAGGTAGTAGCCGGGGCTGGTGCCTTGCAGTTCACGCAGGGTGATTTTCATGAATCATTCCTCTTCGCTTTAAATGCCGATGTACCGCACGCCGGTGTTCAGGTTCAGATCCTCACGAATCTGGCGAGAGGAATAGCTGGCCACGCGTATTGCAATTTCACTGTTCGGGTCATTCAGATCTCCAAAAATCATGGCTCCGTGGCCCGCGTCTGAGCAGGCCGTCACGCAGGCCGGCATCTCGCCGCGATCGACCTTGTGCACACACAGGGTACAGCCTTCCACCGTGCCCATGCCGCGTGGCACGTCGGGCTTCTGGTTGGTCTGAGGCTCGTGCACAAACGAGCGCGCCTTGTACGGACAGGCCATCACGCAGTAGCGGCACCCGATGCAGATATGCTTGTCCACCAGAACGATGCCGTCGGCCCGCTTGAAAGAGGCGCCCGTGGGGCACACATCCACACAGGGCGGCTCGGCACAGTGCTGACACATCATCGGCAGCGACTGCGTTTTGCCAGTCCGGATTTCCTTGATTTCGATCTTGCGAATCCACTGTGAGTCGGTGGGCCGCGTGCCGCCTGACAGGCCGTTTTCGGTGTTGCAGGCGGTCACGCAGTCGTTGCAGCCGCTGGCGCACTTGTTGCTGTCGATCAGCATGCCCCAGCGAACCTTGCTGCTCGCGTTCGCGCTGGGCGTGCCCGGTGCGGCCTGGGCGATCTCGATCAGTCGCACGCCCGGAGCCAGCATGACGCCTGCCAAGCCCGCAGCGGCTACGCCCAAAAAACCGCGGCGACTGGCTCTCGGTGCTGCCGATTTGGCGGATGGAGGTGTCTGGTCTGGCTTCATGGTTTGGCCTGTTGCTGGGTCACCAACTGACGCAATTGCTGGCTCAGCGCGTGGGTTCCCGCCTGCCCATGAGGTGCTATCGGTGGAAACGAGCTCTGTGCCGGTTTGCTGGCATGGCACTCAAAGCAGTCGATCTTGACAGCAGCGTAGCTGTGACAGCTCTGGCAAAAATTGGTGTTGGCCACCGTCACACTGCCGGTGGCCTTGCTGGCGTGGCAGTCGATGCAGGCCTTCAGACTGTACTTGGCAGCGCGTACGCCTCCATGCACCGTCTCGTCTCGCTGGTGTTTGAGCAGTTGCATATGGTTGCGCCGCATGAAGGCGGGGTCTTCCACGCACTGGCCGCCGCGCGCGGGTTCGATCACTGGCTGCGGCACCCGGCCAGACACAGAGGGAAGCTCCTTTTTCTGCGCCCACGCAACGGGCCCCACTGTGAGCATCAGGGCTACAGCGCACAGGCTGCTGGCGATGGCGCGTCGAAATGCGCGTTTTCCAGCCATGACGCTAGTCCCCCAGTCCCATCTGGATGTAGCCGGTGGGGCACACGTCAGCACAAATGTGGCAACCAATGCATTTGCTGTAGTCGGTGTCTACATAGCGACCGATGGTGGACTTGGCCTTGGGCACCTTGAACACCGCTACCTGTGGGCAATAGACCACACAGTTGTCGCACTCAAAGCACTGACCGCAGCTCATGCAACGTTTGGCCTCGGCCACTGCCTGGGCCTCCAGCAGGGGTTGCAAGCGCTCCTCGAAGTTGTTCAACGCCTGCTCGGCGGTCAGAGATGTCATGCCGCGCCGATTGCGCATCAGATAAGGGAAGTGACCCAGAAATAATTCCTTGTGGGAGATCACGTAGCGATCCGAGCGATTGTCGAAATTGTGAATGGCGGCGGTACTCTTGTCCGTGCCGCGTATGGGTTCGTGGACTTCGCTGAAGGCATAACCTTTCTCCAGCATTTTGCGTTTCAGATCGAAGCTATGCACGTCGATTTTGGGGCGTTTTTCCAGTGCTTCGTTCTGCAAAAAGCGATCAATTCCGTCGGCCGCAATCGCGCCATGACCAATGGCCGTGGTCAATAGGTGCGGGCGCACCACGTCGCCGCCCACAAAGAATCCTGGTTGCCCCTGCACCTGGTAGTTCTTGTCGCTGTTGATGGCGCCCTTGCCATTGTTGAACTCGTCAAGCCCGGTGAAATCTACTGCCTGACCAATGGCCGATACGATCAGGTCGGCGGGAATGTCTTCTTCTGTGCCTTCGATATTTTTGATCTCCAGCCGTCCGCCCACGATTTTGGCTTCACAGCGAATGATGCGCAATGCGACGGCCCGTCCGTCCGGCCCGCGCAAGACCGCGACCGGGGCCATGCCGCCGCGAATGGTAATACCTTCGGACAAGGCATGCTCAACTTCATGTTTGGTCGCCTGCATCTTGTCCACAGCAAAGATGGTGGTCAGCGTGACTTCTGCCCCCTGACGGGCCGAAGCCTCAGCGACATCGTGCGCCACATGGCCGGCGATCGCGTGCTCCGGGCGATCAGACTCGTGAATCTTGTCGATGTGGCCCAGACGGCGAGCCACGGTGGCCACGTCGATGGAGGTATCGCCACCACCCACCACCACTACACGCTTGCCCACGTGGCGCAGACGCCCGTCGTTAAAAGCCTTGAGGAATGAGGTGGCTGTGACGCAGTTTGGCGCATCAGCCCCTTCCACCGGTAGGGCACGACCGGCTTGGGCGCCAAGACCCAGAAACACCGCATCGAATTCAGCGCGAATCTTTGCCATGGTGATATCGGTGCCGATGCGACAGTTCATGCGGGTTTTCACGCCCAAATCCAGAATGCGCTGGATTTCAGCATCCAGCACATCGCGCGGTGTCCGGAAACCCGGAATGCCGTAACGCATCATCCCGCCGAGTTCGGCGCGCTCATCGAATAGCGTCACATCGTGACCCTTGAGCGCCAGTTGGTAGGCTGTAGAAAGACCGGCTGGCCCGCCTCCGATCACCGCTACGGTTTTCCCGGTCAGGGTTGTCGGCTTGGGGTATGCCAGCTTGTTCGCAATCGCGTAGTCGCCCAGGAAATGCTCGACAGAGTTGATGCCGACAAAGTCTTCCACCTGGTTGCGGTTGCATCCGGACTCACACGGTGCCGGACACACACGGCCCATCACGGACGGGAACGGGTTTGCCTCGGTCAGGCGACGAAACGCGTATTCCTGCCACACCATGCCGACAGGCGGCTTCTCGATGCCGCGTACGATATTGAGATAGCCGCGAATGTCCTCGCCCGCGGGGCAACTTCCCTGACATGGGGGAGCGCTTTGAATGTAGGTGGGACATTTGTGCGAGTGGCCCGCATCAAATATTTCCTTTTGCCAAGAGTGCACCTTGTCATCGCCGTCTTTGTAGCGACGAAAATTGAGTGGTTTGGCAGTGACGGATTCGGCTGGAGTGGACATATAGTGGAGTCTCCTGGTGTTTTGAATAGGCAACAAGGGACGGGGCTACTTGTCGCCCAGTCGAATTGCCTTGCTGACCAACTGGTGCACGCCGCCCACCATGCTCATTTTGAAGCCGTAGTAGGGCAAGACTTTAGTGAATTGGGCTTTGCAGATGGCGCAGATCGTAGCCATGAAGTTCACGCCGTGGTCTTCTACGACGTTATTCAAGGCCTCCATGCGGGGCAAGGCACCTTTGACGCGCAACTCCATCAGGTCATCTGTCAGCAAGCCACCACCGCCACCACAGCAGAAGGTGCTTTCGTGAATGGTTTGCGGCGCCATGTCGTGAAAATGATTCGCCACCGATGTGATGATGCGCCGGGGAATGACGAACTGCCCACCGGGCATATTGCCCATTCGCGAGGCGCGAGCCACGTTGCAGGAATCATGGAAGGTGATGATGCGGTCGTCATTGGCCTCTTTGTCGAAGCTGAGTGCGCCGCGCTGAATCAGATCGTCTGTGAACTCGCAGATGTGCTGAGGCACCGGGTAGCGTTGATCGAGGTAGTCAAACGGACCGATCAAGGTGTTCCAGAAGCTGTAGGCCACCCGCCAGGCATGGCCGCACTCGCCAACGACAATGCGTTTCACACCCAGTTCAAGAGCGGCTTCGCGCACGCGCATGGAAATGTTGCGCATCTGTTCATAGTTGCCAATGAACATGCCAAAATTGCCGGCTTCTGACGCGTGTGAACTCAGCGTCCAACTGATGCCTGCAGCGTGAAACACTTTGGCGTAGCCGATCAGGCTCTCCACGTGTGGTTCTGAAAAGAAGTCGGCCGAAGGTGTGATCAACAGCACCTCAGCACCTTTGACGTCGAGAGGAAACTTGATGTCCAGACCAGTCTCATCCTTGGTATCTTCCTCCAGGCCTTCGAGCGTGTTTTCCAACGCGGGGCCGGGGATGCCCAGGTTATTGCCAATACGGTGTACCTTGCCGATGATCTCGTTTGAGTATTTTTGCCCCATACCGATGGAGTCCATGATCTCCCGCGCGGCCATGGTGACCTCTGCCGTATCAATGCCATAAGGGCAAAACACCGAGCAACGACGGCATTCCGAGCACTGGTTGAAATAGCTGTACCACTCGTCGAGCACTTCGCGCGTGAGGTCCACTGCACCGACCAACTTGGGGAAGTGCTTGCCTGCAAACGTGAAGTAGCGCCGGTAGACCTTGCGCATCAAGTCCTGGCGAGCCACCGGCATGTTTTTCGGATCGGCCGTGCCCAGGAAATAGTGGCATTTGTCAGAGCAGGCTCCACAATGCACGCAGGCGTCCATATAGACCTGGAGTGAACGGTACTTGCCCAGCAACTCGCCCATCTTGGCTATGGCTTTGGTCTGCCAGTCCTCCACCAGTTCTTCCGGAAATCCAAGCGCTTTCTGAATTGCCCCGCTCGCCACAAAGGGCTTTAGGTGCGATACGGCACCTGCCTGTACCAACGGGATGACCGGGTAGCTCTTGAGCTTCGGGGTTTCAAATGCGGCTGTGGCCATGTTGAATGTGGGTGCTCAGGGTCGTTTGTCCAACGCTGCGGCCCATGCAGAGATGTGCCGTGCCTCGCGGGCGATGTCGGCCTGGTTGCGGGTTGGACTGAAAAATAGCCCCGGCGCATGCAACAGCTTGCTGATGGGAAAGATGATCATGAGCAGTGCTACAAGCGCCAGATGCACCAGCAGCGCCGGGTCGCTCGGCAACGGTTGCCAGTCAAACCGCATCAGTCCCAGCATGAATGCCTTGACGGCGATGATGTCGGTATGTGCCACAAAGCGCATACCCAATCCGCTCAGGCCGATCGCCAACAGCAGAGCAAGCATCAGATGGTCCGATGGCGTGGAGATGTAGCGCACGCGATCAACCAGCCAGCGGCGAGCCCACAAACCAGCCAGACCTGCCACCATGGCAAAACCCGCATAGGTGCCAAAGGGCTGGATCAAGGCGACGGGCAACCAGACCGGCTCCTGAAAATACCGCAGATGACGCAACACCACCAGTAACAGCGCAGCGTGAAACGTCCAGCCGAGGATCCAAGTCCATTTGTTGGACTTGAACAGGCTTTCAAAGAAAACCACCTCGCGGGTCATGCGCCAGCCCACCCCAGTGGCGGTCATTGGTGCCGGTGTGGTGGGAATCTTCAGCGGCGCAGAGACCTTCGCATAGCTACGGATCTTGCGCGCCAGCCCGACAACGAACACGCCTGTGGCGACGTAGAACATGACTGCGTAGAAGATCGTCAAGAGTGACATGGGCAGTACCGGCGGTTTATCGGCTTGGCAGACGCACCTGGATTTCAGTGTCCGCGGTCAGATACAGCCGGTAGGCTTGGGCAGGCCGGCGATCTTGCAGGCCTGCTTGGCTGGCCCGTAGGGAAACAGGTCGTAAAGATATTTGCTGTTGCCCTTTTCCTCACCGAATTGCTTGCCAATAGCCTTTGTCAGCACGCGCACAGCGGGCGCAATCTGGTACTCGTTGTAGTACTCACGCAGGAAATTGATTACTTCCCAGTGGTTGTCGGTGAGCGCCACTTTCTCCTCTTCGGCCAGGTGCACCGCGGCGTCGGTCGTCCAGTCCGCCAGGTTTAGAAGGTAACCCTCTTCATCGGTTTCGTAGGTCTTGCCGGCAATTTCAAAGCTCATGTATTTCTCCAGGTAAAAAATAGGTAGTGAATCGTGTTCGGCTCACAACCACGAGTGAGAGGTGCTGTGTTCCACGGCCAGGTCGACAAAGCCGGCGTAATCCACTGGCGTGACGCCTTCGATCAGTTTGCCAGTCACGCCGCGGGCATCCATGTCGGGCTGCAGGGCATAGACCTTGAGCTTGGTACAGGCCTGACGAATGCGGGCCTCTGCGGCGCTTCCTGCCGTGGCGGCATAAATGCCATCTTCGATGAGCAACAGCGCATTGCCCGCCTGGGCCATCCGCAAGCAAGTGTCCAGAGTGCTGGTCTGGAAGGGGGATTTATTGACGATGTGCAACATGGGTTTCCTTCTTCCTTCAAAAACTCAGGATCACATCCTGTTGCTGCATGAGCTGGCCCATTTGCTGCGCGTCGAGCACCTCCACTGGAACCAGCAGGTCTTTCTCGGTCAGGCCACGCTGCGCCAGTGAGTCCTGATCGACATAGAGTTTTTCCACGTCGTAGCCGTCCAACGCGCGGTAGCTGGGTGAGAAATTCTTGATGCCGATGCCCTTGGTCTGTTGTCCCTTGACCAGTTCATAGACGCCGTCGTCCATGAAGACCAGGCTCACATCCTGATCAAAAGTGGCGGTGATCAACACCACCTCCAGACTTTCCAGTGCATAGATGGTGCCGTAAGGCGCCTTGCGGTTCACAAACATGAATTTCTTCACTTTTGGACCGACTGCTGGAGTTGCTTGCTGTTCGCTCATTTCGGGTGTCTCCCCTTAGTCGATTAATCGCCAAACGTCACCAAACGGTCGGCCTTGATACCGCTGTCCACCAATTGGCCCAAACCCGAGATACGAAAACCCGGCGCCAACACCTCTTCCTTGATGCCACGGCGCAAAGCAGCGGCTACACACACCACCAGATCCACTTTGTGCTCTGTGGCCAAAGCTGACCAGCGGTTCACAACATGCCGGTCGTCCTGTGGCGGCTCGGTGAGGCGAGTCGCGTTATTTACACCGTCGTGGTAGAAAAAGACGCGTTGAATCTCATGGCCTTTTGCCAAGGCCGCTACGACGAACTGATAGGCAGTGTCGGACGCCTGGTGCGTATAGGGACCTTCGCTCACAAGTAAGCCAAATTTCATGGTGGTTTTTTCCGATATCGATCAAAAACGGATATGGGTCGAAGCATTCAGGCTGGTGCGAGCACCGCGCCAGTCGTCAATCAGGTACTTGGTAAAGGGTAGATCGCATTTCTCAAAGAATGCGGGCCAGCCGATACGCTCGATCCAGTCGGATACCCGCTCCCAAGAGCGGGCATCTTCTTTATAGGTATACAAAATTTTCTTGACCATCGCCGACACTTCGGGCCAGCGTGGTGGATTGTTGGGCAGGCCTGAGGCCACCATCTTCATGAAGGTCGGTTTGCCACGGGCATTGGAGTTCTTGCCGCCAACCCAGATCGCCAGCTTGCTGTGCTCGGGATCGTTGATCTGCATCGGGGGGCAGGGTGGGTAGCAGGCTCCACAGCACATGCATTTGGATTCGTCAATTTCCAGCGACGGCTTGCCGTTGACCATGGCGGGCCGAATGGCGGCCACCGGGCAACGCGCCACCACGGTAGGACGCTCGCACATATTGGCTACCAGATCATGATTGATCTTGGGTGGCTTGGTGTGCTGGATGATGATGGCTATGTCGGCCTGGCCGCCGCAGTTGATTTCGCAGCAGGAGGTAGACAGATGAACCCGATTGGGCATTTCTTCCTGGATGAACTCAGCATGCAGGTCATCCATCAGGGCTTTAACCGCGCCGGAGGCGTCTGTGCCGGGAATGTCGCAGTGCAGCCAACCCTGGGTGTGCGCGATGGCAGAAACGGAGTTGCCGGTACCACCCACTGGAAAACCGTTGCTGGTGAGTGCATCAACCAATGGAGCCACACGCCCCGGGTCGGACACCATGTACTCGATGTTGGAGCGGATGGTGAAACGGACATGCCCGTCAGCGTAGGTATCGGCAATGTCGCACAGCTTGCGGATAGTGAAGAGGTCCATCTGGCGCTGCGTGCCTGCACGCACGGTCCAGATCTCGTCACCGGTGTGCGACACGTGGTGCAGCACGCCCGGACGTGGCCGGTCGTGGTACTTCCAGTTGCCGTAGTTCTTGAGCATCAGCGGATGCAGGTACTGCTTGTTGTCCGGTACGCCGCTTTCGATGGGGGTGCGCATGGTTGCCATGTTGGTATTCCTGTGATCTTCAGAGTTTCAGGCCGCCGCCTTGCGGGCATTGATCTTGGCTACTTCGTCGTCCCATCCGTCAGTGCGGACATAGGGGTTGGTGCGCGGCGTGGAAACCATATTGGGGTCAATCTCTAGCCCAATGCCTTCCAGGAAGTTGATCAAGCCGATGCGCTCAATCATCTCGCCGGTGCGCTCATGCTCCAGAGCGTTTTCAGCGAAGAAGTCGATCGACTTCTGAGCCAGTTCCACCAGTGCCTGGTAATCCTCATCCGTCTTCATCGGCATGAAAGGTGTCACCACCGTGCCCATCAGGTCACCGATTTTGAGGGTGCGCTTGCCGCCCATCAGCACCGTCACGCCTTTGTCCGTGCCCGTGGCCAGGGCACCGGTCATGACGTTGATGCAGTGCATGCAGCGTACGCAGTTGGAGTTGTCGATTTCCAGCGACTGGGTGTCGTTTACAGCGACGCTGGAAATCTTGGAGCCCTTGGAGACATCCTTGGTCTCCTTGAGCATGATGGCCTTGGTCGGGCAGCGGCTGACCACATCGTTAACCAGTTCGGTCAAGCCATGTTTGGCGAACCATTTGCGAGCCAGAGGTTCATCGGTACGCATGTTGTCGCGCCAAGTGCCAATGACCGCCATGTCCGCACGCTGAATGGAATTCATGCAGTCATTCGGACAACCTGAAAACTTGAATTTGAACTTATAGGGCAGTGCCGGGCGGTGCATATCATCCAGAAACGTATTGACCACATGGCGGTGTGCCCGCGCTTCGTCAAAGCAGGACTGCTCGCAACGTGCAGCACCGACGCAGGACATGCTGGTGCGTACCGCAGGGCCGGCTCCGCCCAAATCGAAGCCCAGTTCGTTGAGCTCGTCAAATGCCCCCTGCACGTTGGCCGTGCTGGCACCCTGAAACATGATGTCGCCGGACTGACCGTGAAATGCAATCAGGCCAGAGCCATGACGCTCCCAGATATCGCACATTTTGCGCAGCACATCGGTGTTGTAGTGCATGCCGGCTGGGGGCTGTACACGAAGGGTGTGGAATTCCTTGGAAGCCGGGAACATCTCCGCCACCTCGGAAAAGCGTGGGATCACGCCGCCTCCGTAGCCGAAGACGCCAACCGTGCCGCCCTTCCAGTACCCCTTTCGCGTCTTATACGAGTGCTCCAACTGACCCATAAGGTCAGTCATGTAGTCGTTATCCTTGGCGAGACGTTTCAGGCCTGTAACGAAGCTTGGCCACGGACCGCTTTCAAGCTGATCCAACATGGGAGTGTCGTGCGGTTTTTTGCTCATGGTGTGTCTCCTGTCAGGGTGGAACGGGTTGTGCCGAACAATCAAAGGCCTTGCCGGAGTCTGCCTTCGACGGCTGGTTCACGGTTGAGTCTGGGGCAAATGGTACGTTTCCCTGTGCGCTGAGCGCCATCACCCTCGTTGAGTATTCTGTGCTACCCATTCGGGCTATATGTCCCCACCCGTGCCGGTTATAGACGGTACGGCCCGCCATTGCGCCAAATAGCGGTACAGACGGTTTGTCCGGTCTGGCGGTGTGGGCTTTCACGGCCCAGTCGCTCGTGGATGACAGGCATAGAACAAGAGATACGCAATATGACCACCATTACGCCGCTTGAAAAGCTGACCAGTCCTCTGGGCGGGCAGGTCATTGAATTGCAGCAACTGGACTATGCCGGTGGCGGCATGAGCTTGCTGCGTACGCGCATTCGCGAGAAAAGCCGTTTCACCGTGTTTGAGATCGATCCCCAGACGGCACAACTTTGGGGTGAGGCTTTGCTGCGCTGGGTGCAGACGCAGCCTCAGTCCGTGCTCCAACCGCAGGAGCCGACGTGACGGCCTCGCAAACACCGGGTGACGTAACGGTGGATGTTGTGTTTCCCCTGGACGGGCAGACATTGCCGCGCGACCATGCTCAGGCGCTGCAGCAGGCCCTGTGTGCACAAATGCCCTGGCTGGGCACCGAGACATTGGCGGGGGTACAACCCATCAAGCTGGTGCCGGGCGGTGACGAGCCGGCCTTGCTGTCCCGGCGCGCGCGCTTGTTGCTGCGGGTCGGTGCGCAGCGCATGGACGAGCTGATGGCGCTGGCAGGTCTTGACCTGAGTGTGGATGGCCATCGCCTGCGTTTGGGCGCGCCGCACAGGCGCGAATTGCAGCCCCATGCCACCTTGTATGCCTACAAGGTGGCTGCAGATAGTGCGGACGAAGTGGCGTTCATGGCGACGGTGAGGCGTGAACTTGATACGCTCGGTATCGGTGGCGAGCGTGTCTGTGGCAAGCGCCAGCGCATGGTGATATCGGGACGCGTGCTGGATACATTCAGCCTGATGCTGCACGCACTGCCTGAGGAACAATCACTGCGTCTGCAGCGGTGTGGCCTGGGGCCACATCGGCTGCTGGGTTGCGGCATATTTGTGCCGCACAAGTCGGCGGCTGCCGTGGGCTCATAGAGGTTTTGACAATAGAGAAGGAGAGAAGACGATGATGTACAAGGTCAATGGCATGGAGTTGGAAGCCGATGAACAGGGCTACTTGCTGGAGGCATCGTTCGATGACGAGGCAGTGCGCACGATTGCAGCGGCGGAGAGCATTGAGTTGACCGATGCGCACTGGGAGGTCGTGAACTACCTGCGCGACGAGTACCGCGAACACGGTCACACACCGAATTTTCGTGCCATGCTCAAAGGTATGGCCGAGATACGCCCTGAAGTGGACAGCAAGTATCTGTACGACCTGTTTCCGATCGGACCCGCCAAGCAAGGACCCAAGGTAGCCGCGTTGCCCCAGCCCCTGGGCAAGGGCGGATACTGATGCGGAACAACTGAGCATGTCAGCCATTCGCATCAAGAGCCAGTGGTTTCGCTCCGGCGCTCCCAAGACGCCTCAGCAGACCGCCAGCGCGATGGCGTTCATCGCCTGGCGAGTCGCGCAGAACATGCTCAAACAAATGCGCTCGGCCCACTTTGATATTGAAGTCGGGCCGCAATACTTCGCCTTCACGCGGGAGGTGCTGGTGTTCTTCACCCAAGTGCTGGACCGCATGGCCTATGAGCGCATGGGTCCCGAGGGACGAGGTGAGTTCATCACCGCCCTGGTCAAGCGCGTGGCAGAGGTATTGCAGGAAAACGAAGACAGCCTGCTCGGTGTGCCTCCCGATAGTGCACCCAGCCACTACGAAGCATTTATTGACCTGTTCAATGAGCTGGCTGACCACTATGCCGAGTTCGGGTTTGGCGCCGACGGCCCCGACTTTGCCTTTGTGCGCTACCTGGGCCATCGCATCGAGTCGCTGATGCCGCAAAAGGACCAACGCTGGGTGGTGGAGCAGATCATGGCAGCCGAAGTGCCAATTGCGCTGGAGATGCTGCAGCGCGCCATGCGAAACGTGTTGTCCACCGAGCCGAGACCGGTGCGTGCCGGCCATGGCGCCACATCCGGTGACTGAGTACTGCATCATGCCCGTCTCACCGTTTGACCTCGACAACCAGTTGGCCTACCGACGCTGGGCCGCTGCCAAGCGCGCCAGCCACCCGACCCACGCACGTGATCTGGTGGTCAACGTGGGCGACCCACGTACCCTGAGCGATGCTGAAGTTCAAGCACTGCTGCAACGCTGCGCTGGTGCCAACATGGCTATTTACCGCAGCGCGGTGCGTGTTCCGGACAAGGACATTCCGCGTCTGTTGGGGCAGCAGATGGGGCTGTTCCGGCTCGACGGTAACTGGCTTGCTGACGAGGACGGCATTTCGCAGATTGCGGTGGCTGCGACGGCAGGTGACCGCACCGCATTTATTCCTTACACCAATCGACCCATCAAGTGGCATACCGATGGTTACTACCATCCGCAGTCTCGCCAGATTCGGGCCATGATTCTGCATTGCGTGCGCGCGGCAAGTTCAGGTGGCGAAAATGCCCTGATGGACCATGAGATGGCCTATATTGCCATGCGTGATGCCAATCCCGATTGGGTGCGAGCGCTGATGGCCCCTGACGCGATGACCATCCCTGAGCGCTTGGATGAAGATGGAGTGGCCCGCACCGAGCAGACCGGACCTGTGTTTTCCGTAGACGAAGCAAGTGGTGCGCTGCACATGCGCTACACGGCGCGCACGCGCAGTGTGCAATGGAAGGACGATGCGCAGACGCGCGCCGCCGTAGCGTTTCTGGAGCAGTTGCTGGCCAGCGACTCACCTCATGTATTTCGGCTGACTCTGGAGCCCGGCATGGGGCTTGTGTGCAACAACGTGCTGCATGATCGATCAGGCTTTTTGGACGACCCGCAGCAACCCAGGCTGCTGTATAGGGCGCGCTACCTGGATCGTATCCGTACCGATGTAGAAAGCCTGACGGAGTAAACCATGTCGCATCAAGTTACCGTCTGGCGTGCCGCTCAGCTGGTAGGCGTGGCTCGCGGGGTGTTGCAGCAACAAGTGCGCGACGGCGCACTGGTATTGAGTGACGGAATGGTGACAACCGACGCCTTGTTACGCCTTTACCCTGGCGCGCAGTTGGAGGAATCCGGCTTGCTGGAGCGTGTGGCGCAAATTCGGGACGAAGCATTTGGCAGAAGAGTGCGGGAGCGCATGCTGCCCAGCCAGGAAGTGCTGGCGCAACGCTTGTTTGCCCAAAGCCAGGAACTCGCCGATGTGCGTAAACACTTGCAGAGTTACCACGGTCTGGTGATTGCGCTTCAACAGCGTATTCGGCAAGAGTCAATGCAGCGTCATGGTGATGCTGCATGGCAGGAACTGGAACAACAGGCTACCCGGGGGCTGGCGCAGGTTCTGGCCACCGAGCCGGTCGATTTGCTGGAGGTGATGGACGATATGCTCAAGGTCATGACGGCACAGGTTACTCTGCGCCCCAGCAAACACGAATTCTCGGTGGAAGGGCGCAGCAACCTGTTGCAGGCGGGTCTGCAAGCCGGACTCAAACTTAATTATGGCTGTGGCAACGGCAGTTGCGGCATGTGCAAGGTGCGTGTGATTTCTGGCGAAATCGCGAAAACCCAGCACTTCGACTATCCCTTGTCGGAAGCGGAAAAAGCGCAGGGATATACCTTGATGTGCTGTCATACCGCAGCCAGCAGCGAACTGGTCCTGGAGCTGCTGGAAGCCGGCGGTCCGCAGGATATTCCCGAGCAGCAAATAGTAGCCCAAGTGCGCGCGATCACCGAGTTGGGGCCCGACACCCGATTGTTGCACCTGCAGACGCCGCGCAGCCACCGCTTGCGATTTCTGGCTGGACAATCTGTTCAACTGGGGTGGACTATACCGGGCCAAGGCGATATACGTACGGTTTACCCGGTGGCCAGTTGCCCCTGTGATGATCGCAATCTGCATTTTTTCATTGCCCGCGATGAGACCGATGCCTTGGCCCGGCATCTTTTTGCCGGCGATATCCAGTCTGGTGCTGCCATCTCGGTGTTAGGTCCATGGGGCGAGTTTGTGCTTGCGGACGGCAACCGTTCCCTTGTGTTTGCCGCCTGCAACACCGGCTTTGCACCTGTCAAAAGCCTGATTGAGCACGCACTGGCTCTGGATTCTGCTCTCCCACTGTCACTGTTCTGGTTGGCCACTCGTAGCGACGGACATTTTTTGGCCAATCAGTGTCGCGCCTGGTCAGAGGCTCTGGACCAGTTTGAATACGAGTTGGTGTCTGATGCGGATGTGGCTGCTGGCGCGCGGCAAATCGCCCAGTCAATGAGGGCCGATCTGTTTGATTTTGACTGCGACTTCTATCTGGCCGGCCCACCCGATTTTGTCAGCACGCTGCGCGATGAACTACGCGCGGCGGGGGTGGTGACGGCTCGAATATTCACCCAAGTGCTGTAACAAACTTCCAACATATTGATCATGCTCAGGAAATCTTCCCCATCAGACCCTGCCGCGACCTATGCTGATGCATTGCCCCCCATGGAGGATGCTGTTCTGCCGGACTGCGGCGGCGGCGAGTCGTTTGCGCTGATGGTGCTTGGTCACAGCATGGCGCCCGAGTTCCTTGAGGGCGAGATCATCGTCATCGAGCCGGATGGACTGGCCCAGGACCGGTCGTACGTCCTGGCGTGGCATGAAAGCGAGTGGACCTTCAGGCAACTGCTGCAATCCAGCGCTGGCTGGGTGTTGCACCCGTTGAACCCAGCCGACCTACCTGGAAAAATCAAAGTCATGTTTGCAGACAACGAGTTGCAGGCTGAAGACCTGCTGTGCCAGGTGCGCGTGCCGGGGCCCAAGGGAGACGACTGAGCGCCGCGGCATGGACGAGCGGGCATTCCAAGACTCACGCAGGATGTTGAATCCCTCACCCTGCGTGTTTGAGAGAGCCATTCTGGCGGACTGTGCGCAGTGTGAGCTGGCCAGGCGGCGGGCGCTGGCCGAGCGCGAAGTGGTGGCCTGTTCTCTGGAAGTGGCACGTATCAATTGCATGACGCTGGAAAGCCTTTTTCGAGAAAGAGCGATGTTTGCGCTGCATCTTCCCCGCCCGGGTGTTCCGATCGCTCACGCCAAAGTCATGCAGTTGCAGTGTGGAGGACTGCGCGGTCTGCAAACAGCGCTGGTAGCGCCCAAGGTGAACGTTCATGCCATGGTGCAACAAGCCCAAGCTGACGAGGCGAGTCTGCTGGAGTTACCTTGGGCACAAATTGTCGCCAGTATCGTGGCCTGGCAGCCGCGCCGTCGCGCTACGTCTCCCAAGGCCTAGAGCATCTCCGGCTAAAGACCCTTTCGCCTTCACTGGCAGTATGTTGGCTTTCAGCGCTGCTGCCACTTCATTGTGACTACTGCGCCCCCCACGATGCCGGCCAGCGCGAGGAAAGAACCCATCGCCAGCGTGGACACGCCAGACAGGCCCTGCCCGATCGTGCAGCCAATTGCTGTGACACCCCCAAAACCCATCAGCACTGCGCCCACCAGCTGGGTGCGCAAATCTTCCAAAGAGGCGAAGCCTTCCCATCGAAACTGTTTCGTGGCGATGGCGTAGGCAAAGGAGCCCAGCACCACGCCCAAAGTCGAGGCGATGCCAAAGGTCATCCGCAACGACTTGTCAGTCCATAGCATCAGCATCTCCAGGTTGTAGGCCACCGGAGCCACAAAACTCAAGGACTCCAGCGTACGGGTGTTGGTGGCGAAATAAACCGACTCCATGGTCGCGGGGTCTTCCCCAAACCCGATGTGACCAGTCAGGTACCAAGCGGCCACTACCAGCAAACCTAGCACCGCCGAACCGATCACGTTGGACAGGTTGCCACGAAAGCGCTTGTCCTTGAATACAAACGCCAGCAGACCCAAGCCGACAATGGCCACGGTGGTGAGCAGGGCGGTCTTCTCTGGCAGGCCGGTCAGCTTGCTCAGTAGCTGAGGCAGACTCTGGGACTTGAAGCCCCATTGGGACAAATCGACCGCCACCGGATCCAGAAAGGTGGAGCGCCACTGGCCAAACAGGCCCTTGAGCGTCATATAGGCCGATATCGCCAGAAACGCCAGCACCACCACGGAACGCAGGCTGCCACCGCCAACCCGCACCAGATTCTTGTTGGTGCAGCCAGCGGCAATCGTCATGCCCACGCCAAACAGGGATCCCCCCAGCAGGAGCGAAAGCCACGGCAACACGGGGCGCTGATAGACCGATTTTGACAAGTCGATCAACCCGAAGTAGTAAAGCAGATTGGCACCGATCACCGCCACCGCAATGGCCAGCAGCCACATGCGCATGCGTCCCCAGTGCTCCATATTGACCACATCCGAGATCGCACCCATGGTGCAGAAGTTGGTCTTGTTGGCGATGGCTCCGAAAATGAAGGCCAGCACAAAGCCGCCCCATATGACCATGGTGGCCGGGTTGATTGCTTCGCTCATGTCGATTGCTCCAGATCAGGTGGAAATCAATTGGACCCACTCGCTATGCGGGCGAGCGTGTTGCGGATGGCTTCAGGCGCGTTGATGATGCCCATGAACTGACCCATACCCAGCGCGGGCCATGCCAGCGCAATGCGAAAACGCGCATACAACGCGTAGACCTTGTTGTCCACGATGAAGACCTCGTAAGGCAGTCCGGCCATGTGGTCTGCGCCAATCTTTTTGACCCACCAGCCCTCGCCGTCACCTGGATCGTTCATGGCCACGCCGAAGACAGCAATTTTGCTGTTTGGCATGACAACCTCGTACACCCGGCTGGTAGTGCCTGTTCCCTTGGACAGGTTGCCCTGCACGGCCTTGAGGGCTTCTTCAAAACTGGCGTGTGTGCTGAGTTCGCTGTTGGCGGAGTCGAACCGTTCCATGCCAATCATGTAGCGGTAGTTCGCCAAGTCGGCCTCAGGTACGTCGCCACCAAACGCCTTGCCCTCGCCCAGCGCTTTGGCAAGCCGCATTTGCACCGACTTGGCAGCGGCTTGGGCTACCTTGTACTGGCCGCGCAGGTATGCGCGGTACCAATAATCCGGATTCATGTAGGTCAAAGTGCCGTCGTTTTGCAGACCCACACGGATACCGGATGCGACGATGGCCGAACCCCCGATGGTGCGGATCGCCGTCAGCATGTCCGGGTCCGTGATCACCAGACTGGCGTATCCGGGCAGTCCTTTAGGCGTGTGGTGACCAATCACGGTGAATCCTTCCGCCTGGAGCTTTTTTTCAATTTGTGCCAACTGCGCGGACAGGTCTGCGCCAGCAAGTTTGTCCCCCTGCACATAGGGTTCGAGTGCCAGACAGACTTGTGACGACCACAGCAGGACGCACCACATGATCATTTTCTTCATAGCGATTCTCAAGTCTGGGTTTGCCATGCTACTACCCCAAGGGATAACCAGGCAGTACGGGACGTTGGTACAGCCTGCACCAACAGAAGGGAATACCTAAATGAACAGGCAGACGTCAGACTCGCCCGCGAATTTCATGAAAGTGGCCGCGCCGCCATATTCGATGCCATCGATGAATTCGCTGGTCTTGAATTCAAACAGGTCAACAGTCATTTGGCAGGCGACAAACTTGACTTCTGTCTCCAGGCAGATGTCACGCAGTTCCTGCAGCGACGCCACGCCCTTGGACTTCATCTTGTTTTTCATCATCATCGTGGCCATGGATTCCATGCCCGGCAGCATCTGTACCATCACCGGCATGGGAACCGGCATGGGCATGGCAGGGTTTGCCAGCGGACTGATCTTGATACCGTCCAGACTCTTGCGCAGCAATTGCAGGCCGTAGAAGGTAAAGAAGATCTGAACTTCCCAACCCAGCGCTGCAGCGGTAGAGGCCAGGATGAACGGTGGATAAGCCATGTCCAGCGTGCCTTTGGTGGCGATGAGCGCCATTTTCTTGGTTGCCATGCGTGTGCTCCGGAGCGGTTGGTGGCGGGACTCAGGCTTTTTTGAGGTAGAAAACGAACTTGCTGTTTTCGCTGCCTTGTTCCAGCAACGCATTGCCCGTCTGCTCCGCAAAGGCGGCCATGTCGCACACCGAACCAGGATCAGTGGCGACGACACGCAGCACCTGCCCGGAAGTCATATCGGCCAGCGCTTTCTTGGTTTTCACGATGGGTAGCGGGCAGGCCAGGCCAGATGCGTCAAATTCCTTGTTGAATTCCATGTCTTGTCTCCGTTGGTTGACTAATTGTGGGTTCTGGACTGGTTGCGGGAACGCACGATCAATCCTGCGCAACAGGCATTTTGTACCCACTACGCCACATGGATTAATTCTTGAGGAGACGCCCCGATGCGTCTATCACCGCAAAGGGTAATGCTGGGTAGCCCATATGGGTAATAGGGGCTTGTGCCCTCCAGCAAAGCCGGACTGTCAGAGTGGGTGGTTGAGTTGGCCCCCCATTTTGTAACGATCAATCTTCGAGGTTGTCGGCTACCAGTTCCAGCAGGCTCTCGGTTGGCTTGTCCCAATTTGTATGTTTCGCACCCATATCAAGTGTGATACGACACTGGCCGCAACTCGTGACGAAGCGCTTGGCACCGGTTGCCTCGACCTGCTGCTGCTTCAGCTCGAACACCTTGTGGCGCAACGGTGTTGCGCGCTGGTTCGACACCACGCCACCACCACCACCGCAGCAATAACCCGTCAGGCCATGGTTTTCGAGCTCGATCAACTCAAAGCCCAGGGCAGCCAGCACCCGTCGTGCCGCCGCTTCCAGCCCGCCGCGCCGCACGATCTGGCAGGGGTCATGGAAAGTCGCCGTCTCGCCGATCTTGTTCACGCGGATCTGACCGGAGGTGATCAGCTCGTCCAGAAACTCGGTCATGTGGATGATGCGCACTGGCAGCGCCTGACCATACCATTTGGCGGCTTCCCAGCGGGCGGCGCCGTAGGCGTGGCCGCATTCTGGCAGCAGCACGGTCCTGGCGCCGATTTTCACGGCGGTATCGATCAGGGCGCGCGTGAGCTTCTCCTGCAACTCCAGGTCACCGTTGTTGAATCCGATGTTGGACGCGTCAAAGCCGCCCTGGTGCATCGTCCACTTCACACCGATGCGATTGAGAATTTTTGCAGCATCGGCCAGCGCCTTGGTGTGTTCGCCCAGTTCGGCCGGCGCGGCTGTGACCAGGACGTCGGCGTGCTCCAGGTTGCAGGGAATCGCTACCTCATGCTCTGCCGACACCTCGGCCAGGATGTCTGGCAGATCTTCGCCTGGAGTGGCCGTGCTGCCCCACTGACGCGCGGTGCGGTCCATCAGCGCCAGCCGGTCGGGCACCAGGCCGGCCTTGAACATGCCGTGACGCGCTTCCTTCACCAGCTCGGCAATGTCGATGCCCATCGGACAGGCCAATGTGCAGCGGCCGCACATATTGCAGGAGTCGTACAGCAGTTCCTGCCACTGCTGCAAATCTTCAATGCGAGGCTTCCTGACCAGACCCAGCGCCCGAATCAGCGGCGCCAGCGGGCTGACCTCGCGCAGGTAGGCTCGGCGAAACGGTTCGAGCTTGTAGATCGGCGTGTACTTGGGGTCACCAGTGACCACATGAAAGTGGCAGGCATCGGCGCACAGGCCGCAGCGCACGCAGGACTCCATATGCAGCGAAGCGGTGACACCGAACTCGGAGACGAAGCTGCCCATGGCGGCATTGACACGCGCCTCGTTACTCAGGGTGCCCTGCTGGTCGAAGGCCTTTGTTGCGGAAACAGCAGTGCTCATAGTTTGACTCCCCGATGGCTGAAGCGCATGCCGGTGGCCCCGCGCGAGAAGGCGAACAGGAAGGCGTGCATCAGCTTGCCGAACGGGAACCAGATCAGCAGCAGTTCCAGCGTTATCAGATGTACGGCCAATGGGCCCCGGTAGATGACGTGGTCTCGCGCCAGGACAATCGCCGAGGGCTCGGTGATCACCGCCATACCCGTGATCACAGGCAGGAAAGTGATGGTCCAGGTGATCCAGTCATCGGCAATCGAGATTTTTCTTCGCACCGGGTTGGTCATGCGCGCAAACAGCGCCAGCAACATCGCGATGATGGTGGCACCGGCGGCGAGGTACATCACCATGTCGGGCAGGGCCGGCCACGACAGGCCGGTGAGGCGGTGGATGAAGGCGATGTGGGGTGCGTAGCCGAAAAATATCAGTGCCAGACCGATATGGAAGACATAGCCGTTGATGGTGACCACCTGCGGACCTGGACCAAACTCCTTGCGCGGCCACATGCCGCGCAGGATGTTGCGCCATGCGCCCGCCAGGTTAGACGGTGCTCCGTCGCGTGCTGGTGAGAGGTCCGGCATTCGCGGGCGTCGCAATACAGAGATCAGGCGCCAAAGTGATCCCAGAACAAAGACAACGAGCGCGACGGCCAGCGCTGGGCCGCGAGCGAAATCCAGCAAATCCATGGCTCGGTTCCCCTTCAGGTTTATTCCATCAGTCGAGCAAGTCTACGCTTTTCAGGATGTTGGCCTGATTTCAGAAACAGGACGTGCGCAGTCAAGCGCTGGCTTGCAGCATGCCTTTGGTTTCGATGAAAGAAATCACATCTTTCAGGCCGTCCAGGGTCTTCAGGTTGGTCATGACGAAAGGCTTGAGGCCTTTTGGCGTTGTGCGCATGCGCACCGTATCGGCCTCCATCACTTTCAGATCAGCGCCCACGTGGGGCGCCAGGTCAGTCTTGTTGATGACGAACATGTCGCTTTTGGTGATGCCGGGGCCGCCCTTGCGGGGAATTTTTTCGCCAGCGGCCACATCGATCACGTAAATGGTCAGGTCGCTCAGTTCGGGGCTGAAAGTGGCAGCCAGGTTGTCGCCACCGCTCTCAATAAACACCACGTCAGCATTGGGGAACTCGACCAGCATGCGGTCGATGGCTTCCAGGTTGATGGAGGCGTCTTCGCGGATGGCGGTGTGCGGGCAACCGCCGGTCTCTACACCCATGATGCGCTCCGCGGGTAGTGCACCGCTGACGGTGAGGATGCGTTGATCTTCTTTTGTGTAAATGTCATTGGTGATGGCCACCAAGTCATATTTCTCGCGCATGGCTTTGCACAGCATTTCCAGCAGCGTGGTCTTGCCAGAACCCACAGGGCCGCCGATCCCCACGCGCAGGGGGGGCAGGTTCTTGGTGCGGTTAGGAATGTGGTGCAGTGCGGACATGGTGATTTGCTATTGATAAAGGAGCTACTTGCGCAATAAAGGAGAGGGCTAGAGGTCATTTACGATCTAAAAAGCCTTGAATACTGAATCTCATGCTGGCTGCTCAAGATGGCCAGCATGGGGGAAAAAGCCTGTCGACTGTCGTCGTCCAGTGCCAGAGCGTGATCAATAGCAGCCGGGATTTCAGCCGTCAACGCAGACAGGATACGCTGCCCCGCGCTTTGACCCAGTGGCACCGATTTGATAGCCGCCTGCGTCATGTTTTCGGCCCAGCCGAAGGCGTAGGTCAGCAGGCAGTCGCGCACCGGTGCGCCGGTGCTGCTGGCAGCCAATGCAAAGGCCATCGGATAAGTGGGCTGCAGACCGGCCAGCAGGTCGATCTGCTCCGCACGTGCCGTTGTGTGGTTGCGCAGCCATTCCAGCAGGGAGCGACCCATCTGCTCGCTTTGCTGACGCAGCTCGCTGCTCTCGCGAGTCTGTAGAACCCAGGCATTCAATCCGGCGATGCGCTTTGCGTCAGCCTGCCGCCAGGCGGGAATGGCTTGGGCGACTACGGCCAGATCAGATCGTGCCAGACTAATGTGCAGTTGATCCAGTAGCCAGTCTTTTGCTCCTAATTCTGTAGCTGCTAGCGCACTATCCACGGCGGCTTCAAGGCCTTCGGAGTATGAAAACCCGCCAATGGGCAGGGCTGGCGAAGCCAGCCACATCAGCTGCATCAGGCTGGCGTCAAGCATGCGCAGTATGTTCAGTGGTCGTGCCCGCAGCAGGGGCCATGCACATGCCCCGTAGCGGCAGGCGTGGCGGTGTGCTCATGGGAATGCTTGTGGCCATGATCGTCGTGGTCATGGTTGTGCCCGTGCCCAGTGTGCGCATGGCCGCCCGTGGCGTAAGCACCATTTTCCGGCTCGAATGCTTCATTGACTGTATTCACAATCAGGTGCATCGCGCGCAACATGTCGGCCAGCACATGGTCGGGCTCGATCTTCAGGTGATCGGGTTTCAACTCAATTGGCACGTGGCGGTTACCCAGGTGGTAGGCCGCGCGAATCAGGTCATACGGGGTACCGTGTTCGGTGCAATGCGTGATGCGCAGCACGGACTGTGGCGCAGCCACCACCTTGATCAGCGAGCCGTCTTCGGCGACCAGAACATCGCCACCGCGCGCCACCGTGCCGCGTGGCAAAAAGACACCCAGTTGGCGACCGGTTGAGTCGGTTGCGTCAAAGCGGCTTTTCTGACGCACGTCCCAATCCAGTTCCACCGTGGCGGCGCGTTTGATCAGTACCGGGGCCAGCCCGGCACCCTGGGGCATCAGTTTCGATGTTTGGAGCATCAGAACAGGAAATAGCGTTGCGTCATGGGCAAGCTTACCGCGGGTTCGCAGGTCAGCAACTGGCCGTCGGCGCGCACACTGTAGGTTTGCGCATCAATCTCCATTTTGGGCAGGTAGCTGTTGTGCACCATGTGCTGCTTGCGGATGTCACGCAAGTTCTTCACCGCACTCACATTTTTCGCCAGGCCAAACCTTTCCTTGACTCCCGCGTTCAACCCCGCTTGCGACACAAAGGTCAGTGACCCGCGCGCCAGCGCACCACCATACGAGCCAAACATGGGTCGGTAGTGCACCGGTTGCGGCGTGGGGATGGACGCATTGGGGTCACCCATCGCCGCCATGGCGATGAAGCCGCCTTTGAGAATCAACGCAGGTTTGATGCCGAAAAACGCGGGCTTCCAGACCACGAGGTCAGCCCACTTGCCGACCTCAATACTGCCCACCTCGTGGCTGATGCCGTGGGCGATGGCCGGGTTGATGGTGTATTTGGCGATATAGCGTTTGGCGCGGAAATTGTCGTTGCGTGCGTTGTCTTCGGGCAGCGAGCCGCGTTGCGATTTCATCTTGTGCGCCGTCTGCCAGGTGCGGATGATGACTTCCCCCACGCGGCCCATGGCCTGGCTATCGCTGCTCATCATGCTGATGGCGCCCATGTCGTGCAACACGTCTTCGGCGGCAATCGTTTCCTTGCGGATTCGGCTCTCTGCAAAGGCCAGGTCTTCGGCAATGCCCGCGTCCAGGTGATGGCACACCATCAGCATGTCCACGTGCTCATCCAGCGTGTTCACCGTGTAGGGCATGGTGGGGTTGGTGGAGCTGGGCAGAAAGTTGGCCTCGCCCACCACCCGCAGGATGTCGGGTGCATGGCCGCCGCCAGCACCTTCGGTGTGGAACGCGCACAAACCGCGGCCTTTGGTTGCGGCAATGGTGTTTTCCACAAACCCGCTCTCGTTGAGCGTGTCGGAGTGAATCGCCACCTGGATGTCGGTGGCCTCTGCCACGTCCAGACAGTTGCTGATGGCAGCGGGCGTGGTGCCCCAGTCTTCGTGCAATTTCAGGCCAATTACCCCTGCGTTAACCTGTTCGTGCAATGCGGCAGGCAGCGATGCATTGCCTTTGCCCAGAAAGCCCAGGTTCATGGGGAACGCGTCAGCGGCCTGTAGCATGCGCTCAATGTTCCAGGGCCCGGGCGTGCAGGTGGTGGCAAAGGTGCCGGTGGCCGGGCCGGTGCCACCGCCCAACATGGTGGTGATGCCAGCAGCCAGCGCTTCTTCAATCTGCTGCGGGCAAATGAAATGAATGTGTGAATCGATGCCGCCGGCTGTGACGATGCTGCCTTCGCAGCTGATGATCTCGGTGCCGGGGCCGATGATGATGTCCACGCCGGGCTGTGTATCAGGATTGCCAGCTTTGCCGATGGCGACAATACGGCCGCCCTTGAGGCCAATGTCCGCCTTCACGATGCCGGTGTGGTCCAGGATGAGCGCGTTGGTCATCACGCAGTCCACGGCGCCTTCAGAGCGCATTTTCTGCGACTGCGCCATGCCATCGCGAATGGTTTTCCCACCGCCGAACTTCACCTCTTCGCCGTAACTGCCTGCTGCCAGGGTGCAATCCTTTTCCACCTCAATAAGCAGGCTGGTATCAGCCAGACGCACGCGGTCACCCACGGTAGGTCCAAAAATTTCAGCGTAGGCGCGTCTGCCAATGGTTGCCATCAGAGTTTCCCTTGTGTTAGTCCACGAAAGCCATACACAATCCGGCCTCCCGCGTAGTCCACTAATTCGACGGTGCGCTGTTGCCCCGGCTCGAACCTGACTGCAGAGCCTGACGCAATGTTCAACCGCATGCCCTGTGCGGCAGCCCGGTCAAAGCCCAGCGCGCCATTGGTCTCGGCAAAGTGGTAGTGCGAGCCGACCTGAATGGGCCGGTCGGCCGTGTTTTGGACAACCAGTGTCACGGTGCGTCGGCCCGTGTTGAGGATGTGCTCGTCTTCGTCGGTGATGATTTCGCCGGGGGTCATGGTGCGTTACGCCTGTGCGCCACTCAGGCCAGTTGCAACAAGATCACGCTGCCGAAAAAAACCACGGCGGCACCAGCGATGCGGGGCACCCACACAGGGGTAGAGCGCAAGGCCCAGCCCAGCGTCAAACCGGCGGCGTGCAACAACACGGTGGCGGTCAGCATCCCGGCCAGTGTATGCAAGGCACTGGGGCTGCCAGCCAGTTCGTAGCCGTGGGCCAGACCGTGAAACACCGCAAACACGCCGACGATGAGCGCCGCAGCGATACCCTGCACACGCAGGCGGCTGACCACCAGAAGACCCGTTACCAGCAACGACGCTGCGATCATGGGCTCCACGGCCGGGATGGCGATGCCCTGCAGGCCGATGAGCGCACCCACCAGCAACATGCTGGCAAAACCCAGAGGGCCCCACAGCAACGCGGGGCCAGCCCGACGCGCTGCCAGTGCGCTCCACAAGCCGACAGACACCATCGCTGCCAGATGGTCCATGCCGCCAATTGGATGTAGAAACCCGGTCAAAAACCCGGAATGTTCATGGTTGTCAACCCCAATATGGGCCATAGCCCCCGTGGGTATTGCGCAAGCAGCTATTAAAAGAAGAGCGAATTTGACTCGTGGGTTCATCGTAGTCTCCGTAAGTGGGATCGGTTAACAAGCGGCCACACGCAGTGGGCAAGCCGGGGGTTGTTCATACGATAGGCTGGTGCACGGTCACCAGCTTGGTGCCGTCAGGGAAAGTGGCTTCCACCTGGATGTCGGGAATCATTTCGGCGATGCCGTCCATCACGTCGGCGCGGGTCAGCACGGTGCGGCCTTCGCTCATGAGCTGGGCGACGGTCTTGCCGTCGCGCGCGCCTTCCATGACCGCGGCACTGATCAGGGCCATGCTTTCCGGGTAGTTGAGCTTGAGGCCACGCGCCTTGCGGCGCTCGGCCAGCAGTGCAGCGGTGAACAGCAGCAACTTGTCTTTTTCGCGGGGGGTGAGTTCCATGGTGGTCAGGCGTGTGGCGGCCGGCGATGTTTGGGAGGACTGATCATTATTAAGCAAGGCTCGTGCCCTGATTCTGTGCGCAGGTACGCCAAATGCCGGATGGATAGTGGGTGCATGGCATGAAAGCTGCACGTTGTGTCTGTGCACAACCTGACCGAACAGCCGCCCCTGACTGACGCGCCACAACGCGTGGTGAAGATCCGCCGCGACTACAACGCCTGGGTCGCCAGTGAAACCATGGAAGATTACGCCCTGCGCTACACGCCGCAGAGCTTTCGCAAATGGTCGGAATGGCGGGTGGCCAACACGGCGTTTGGTGCGGCCTCGTTCCTGATTCTGGAAGCGGTAGGCGCCACACTGTTTGTGCAATACGGCTTTCTGAACGCCTTTTGGGCCATCGTGGCCACGGGGCTCATCATTTTCCTGGCTGGCCTGCCTATCAGCGTGTATGCGGCACGTTACGGCGTGGACATGGATTTGCTCACGCGCGGCGCGGGCTTCGGTTACATCGGCTCCACCCTCACGTCGCTCATTTATGCCTCGTTCACCTTCATTTTCTTCGCGCTGGAGGCTGCCGTCATGGCCTATGCGCTGGAACTGGCACTGGGCATTGCGCCTACCTGGGGCTACCTGATTTGTGCGCTGGTGGTCATTCCACTGGTGACGCACGGCGTGTCCACCATCAGCCGTCTGCAGGTCTGGACGCAACCCTTATGGCTGGTAATGCTGGCCGTGCCTTTTGCCCTATGTGCTGATGCGCGATCCTGGTGCATTTATTAGTATAACGCACTACATCGGTGAGAAAAGTGTGGTTGCCGGTTTCAATTTGCATTTGTTTGGTGCAGCGCTGACCGTAGGCATTGCACTGATTACCCAAATGGGGGAACAGGCCGACTACCTGCGTTTCATGCCAGCCAAGACCCCGGCCACGCGAGGCCGCTGGTGGTTTGGTGTGCTAGCTGGCGGGCCCGGCTGGGTGGTGCTGGGTGTGGCGAAGATGCTGGGTGGTGCCTTGCTGGCCTGGCTGGCCATTTCTCACATGGTGCCGCCAGACCGTGCGGTAGACCCGAACCAGATGTATCTGGCTGCTTATGAATACGTGTTCCCGAATTACGGCTGGGCCGTGGCGGCCACAGCGGTGTTTGTCGTGGTGTCGCAGGTCAAGATCAACGTCACCAACGCCTATGCCGGCTCTCTGGCATGGTCCAACTTCTTTTCACGCATCACACACAGCCACCCCGGTCGTGTGGTGTGGGTGGTGTTCAATACCCTGATCGCTTTCATGCTGATGGAGATGAATGTCTTTCAGGCACTGGGCGATGTGCTCGGGCTGTATTCCAACATCGCCATTGCGTGGATGATGGCCGTGGTGGCGGATCTGGTCATCAACAAGCCGCTGGGCCTGTCGCCCAAAGGCATTGAGTTCAAACGAGCGTATCTTTATGACATCAATCCTGTGGGTGTGGGTGCGATGGGGCTGGCATCCGTGCTGTCCGTGGCCGCCTATCTGGGCGTATTTGGCCCCGTGGCACAGGCATTCTCTGCAGTGATCGCTTTGGGCACAGCCTTTGTCATCTCACCTTTGATTGCGTGGGCTACCGGGGGGCGCTATTACATCGCCCGAACCCCGGGCGACACCAGCATCCATAAACCACTCACCTTGCAGCACTGCGTGATTTGCGAACGCGAATACGAAGGCCCTGACATGGCCCATTGCCCGGCCTACCAGGGTCCCATCTGCTCCTTGTGCTGCACGCTCGATGCACGTTGTGGGGACCTGTGCAAGCCGCACGCCAGTCTGTCTGCACAATGGTCGGGCACCTTGCGCTGGCTGCTGCCCCGTCGCATCTGGCCCTATCTTGACACGGGCCTGAGCCACTTCATGCTGTTGATGCTCATCGTTGTGCCGTTGCTGGCGACCGTGTTTGGCCTGCTGTACTACCAGGAACTGCGTGCGCTGGCACAGGTGGTGGCAGATACCCAACTGGGCGCGCAGCTGATGGATGCACCAGCCGAAACGGCATTGCGGTCAGGTTTTCTCAAGGCCTACATGGCCCTGCTGGTTGCTGCGGGCATTGTGGCCTGGTGGCTGGTGCTGGCCCACAAGAGCCGTCAGGTAGCGCAAGAAGAGTCCAACCGCCAGACCAATCTGCTGCAGCGCGAAATTGAACTGCACCGCCAGACCGATCAGGCGTTAAAGGATGCCCGGCAAGCCGCCGATGAAGCACGTCACGCAGCGGATCAGGCCAACCGCGCCAAGAGCCGCTACATCAGCGCCATCAGCCACGAACTGCGCACACCGCTGAACAGCATTCTGGGTTACGCGCAGCTGATGGGTGAAGACACCACGGTGCCACCGCACCGCCAGCAGGCGGTCAGCGTGATCCGCCGTGGCGGAGAGCATTTGCTGTCGTTGATCGAGGGCACGCTGGACATGGCCCACATCGAGAGCGGCAAGCTCACGCTGAATGTCAAACCCATGCAGTTTGCCGACTGTGTGCACGAGATGTGCGACATGTTCGAGCCGCAGGCGCAGGCTAAGGGTTTGCGGTTCCGGTTTGAACCCGAAGGCCCGTTGCCTGAGGTGGTGCGTGCCGATGAAAAACGCGTGCGCCAGATTTTGATCAACCTGCTGGGCAACGCCATCAAGTTCACTGCCAGCGGTCGCGTCAGTCTGCGGGTTCGTTATGCGCGTGAAATGGCGCTGCTGGAGATTGAAGACACCGGCCCCGGCATGACACCAGCCGAGCTGGCCAGTGTGTTTGAGCCGTTTGAGCGTGGCTCGCAGACTGGCCAGTCGCCACCGGGCAGCGGCGCTTCGGGCGGTGCGGGTCTGGGTTTGACGATTGCCAAAATGCTGACCGATTTGATGGGTGGCGAGATGACCGTCAGCAGCACGCCAGGGCAGGGCTCGGTATTTCGCATCAAGCTCTTTTTGCCTGAGGTTCATCCGGGCTCCGTGGTGGGTAAACACGCCGTGCTGCCCGCCTCCCGGCGACAGCCGCGCGGCTATCTGGGCCCCCGCCGCAAGCTGCTGGTGGTGGACAACGAAGAGCCCGATCGTGAACTGCTGCAACAGTTGCTCACACCCATGGGGTTCGAGCTGCGTAGCGCTGCCAGCGGCCACGATTGTCTGGACTTGCTGGCTGCGGGTTACCGCCCGGATGTGATTTTGATGGACCTGGCCATGCCCGGCATCGATGGCTGGGAAACCATCCGCCGCCTGCGTGCTGCCGGGCATCGTGATATCCACATGGCCATCGTTTCGGCCAATGCCTTTGACAAGGGGCTGGAGAACGATGTGAACATCGCCCCTGAAGATTTCATCGTCAAGCCGGTGCGCCATAGCGAGTTGCTGGACTGGCTCGAGCGACGCCTCTCGCTCGTGTGGACCGATGAGGCGATACCCGAAATGCCCTCCATGACAAGCCACCCGCCGGTTGTCCCGCAAAGTTGGCCCACACCTGCACGCGTGCAGGCTTTGGCCCAAGTGGTGAGTCTGGGCTATTTCCGTGGCGTGCTGAACCAGCTCGACGACATTGAAGCCCTGCAACCCGAATGTGCCAGCTTTGTGCAACACCTGCGCGCGTTGGCCCGGCAGTTTCAATTTGAAGCCATGAGCCAGTATCTGGTTCGTGCACCATCGGCCCCCGCGCATGAACCCGAAGCCTGCTGACATGCCACCCATGCAGGCCTTGAGCCAAGCTCTTGACCGCGCCAATAGTGATGTGGTGCTCATAGTCGATGACATCCCCGACAACCTGGCCGTGCTGCCCGGCGCGCTGGACGAGTCCGGCTATACCGTGCTGGTGGCCACTTCGGGCGAAGCGGCTTTGCAGCGCGCTGCGCAGGCGCTACCCGACATCGTGCTGCTCGATGCCATGATGCCAGGCATGGATGGTTTCGAAGTGGCACGCCGCCTCAAAACCAACCTGCAGACGGCACATATTCCCATCATTTTCATGACCGGCCTGACAGAGACTGAATACCTGGTGGCGGCGCTGGAAGCTGGCGCCATCGACTACGTCACCAAGCCCATCAAGCCCAAGGAAGTGCTGGCCCGCATGAATGTGCATTTGCAGGGTGCGCGCAACGCCCGGCAGGAAGCCCGGCAAGCCGGGCAGGCACGCAACGCGCTTGATGCCTTTGGCTACGCCAGCATCACCGTACGCGCCAGCGATGGAAGGCTGATGTGGCAAACCGCGCTGGCGCGTGACCTGCTGCGCGACTATTTCGGCCAGCCTCACCTGCAGGGCGTCGCGCCGCAAGCTGTGGTGGACTGGCTGCGCCGAAACATCACGCAGGCCGAAGCGCAAGCCCGGGCACAGATTGAGCCGCCCCGCCTGAGTATTGAGAAAGGTGCCAAGCGCCTGAGTTTCCGCCTGCACCAGCAGACGGGGGACAGCGATGGCACCGGCGGGGAGGGCGGTGACTGGCTCATCATCATGCGCGAGGTGTCCGACACCGCCGTGATTGAAGCGATGAGCCTGTCATTCAAGCTCACCACGCGTGAAGCCGAAGTGCTGTACTGGGTGGTTAAAGGCAAAACCAACCGCGACATTGGCGAGATATTGGGTAGCAGCCCCGCCACGGCCAAGAAACATCTGGAGCGGGTGTACGTGAAGCTGGGGGTCGAGACACGCACCGCAGCTGCCGGCATGGCGATGAGCCGCATCAGGCAACTGCATCTGCAGTTTGAAGGCTGAGTGGCAAAATCGGGCCATGCAAGAGCCACTCACGCCACCGCACCAGCCACCGTCCCAGCCTCGTAACCCACTGCATGGCCTCACGCTGGAAGCCATCGTGACGCAACTCGTGGCGCACTACGGCTGGCCTGGTTTGGGCGAGCGCATACCGGTGCGCTGCTTCACCAGCGACCCCAGCATCGCGTCCAGCCTGAAGTTCCTGCGCAAGACGCCGTGGGCGCGCGAGAAAGTGGAGGGACTCTACCTCTTCATGCTGCGCGAAACCCGCCGGGCAGAAAGCCGCCGCCCGCCATCTCCGCCGTAGCCAAAGCGCACCAGCAGGCGGATGTATATTGCCTTATGCACACCCATCACCGTCACCAGGCCTCCGATCTTGTCCACCTGGCCATCAGCGCCATGTCCGAACGCGGACTGGAGCCCGAATTTTCAAAACAGGTTGAACGCCAGCTCGCCACCATCACCGGCCCCGGCCATGAAACTGGCTCCACCATTCGGGACCTGACTGCGCTGTTGTGGTGCTCCATCGACAACGACGATTCGCTCGATCTGGACCAGCTCACGGTATGCGAGGTGCTGGAGCAGGGCAAGGTGCGCATGCTGGTGGCCATAGCCGACGTGGACGCGCTGGTCAAAAAGGGCACACCCATTGACGAGCATGCCCGCATCAACACCACGTCCGTCTACACGTCGGCACGTATCTTCCCGATGCTGCCCGAGCGCCTGTCCACCGACCTCACCTCACTCAATCCGCATGAAGACCGGCTGGCGGTGGTGACGGAAATGATCTTCAACGCCGATGCCTCGCTGGCGGGCTCTACGGTGTACCGGGCGCGCGTGCGCAACAAGGCCAAGCTGGCTTACGACGCCGTCAGTGCCTGGATAGAAGGGCAGGGTGATTTGCCCGCTGCCGCAGCGACCGTGGCTGGCATGGAGGCCCAGTTGCGCACGCAGGATGCACTGGCCCAGCAGCTGCGCGTGCGCCGTCACCAGGAAGGTTCGCTGGAGCTGGAAACCTTCCAGCCCCGTGCGGTGTTTGAGGGCGAACAGGTCATCGACATTCGCCAGCAGGAGCAAAACCGTGCGCGCCAGCTGATTGAAGAAGTGATGATCGCCACCAACGGCTGCAGTGCGCGTTTTCTGGCATCGCAACACAGCGCATCACTGCGGCGCGTGGTGCGTTCGCCCGAGCGCTGGCTTCGCATCGTGGGCGTAGCCAAGGAATACGGAGAGGAGCTGCCGAACGAGCCTGACGGCAAGGCGCTGGAAGCCTTTCTGGCCAAACGCCACAAGGCCGACCCGCTGCGCTTTCCCGACCTGTCGCTGATCATCGTCAAGCTGATGGGCCGCGGCGAGTACGTCGTTGAAACGCCGGGGGGTGAGCCCATTGGCCACTTCGGGCTGGCCGTGCGTGACTACACCCACTCCACCGCGCCCAACCGCCGGTACCCCGACCTGATCACGCTGCGGATGGTCAAGGCCGCGCTGGCCAAACAGTCGCCGCCGTATTCCAACACCGAACTCGGTGAACTGGCCCAGCACTGCACCCAGCAGGAAGACGCGGCTCAAAAATTGGAGCGACGCATGCGCAAATCTGAAGCTGCGCTGCTGCTGGAATCCCGCGTTGGCCAGCAATTTGACGCCCTCGTGACCGGTGTCACCACTGAAGGTGTGTGGGTGCGATTGTTGGCACCGCCTGCCGAGGGCAAGGTCGTGCGCGGGGCCATGGGTATGCGGCTGGGAGACAAGGTGCGCGTGGAACTGGTGTCAACCAATGTTGACCGCGGGTTTATTGACTTTGTGACGGTAAATTAGGCTTGATATTGGCCTAAAACCCTTGTGGAATATGCGTAGGTAGCTATCTATTTGATAGTGATTGAGCTCGAACGGTAACTTTGTGGGCGAAAGCGGTCCTCGGAAGAGGTTGTTTGGTGGCATGGATACGACAACGACTTTGTCGATTTCACTATACCTGTACAGTTGATCAGCCGATACCGGTAAGTGTTTGAAACGTATGAGAAATTTCAGTAATTTATTGCCACGTTATCCCGTAGCAAGCCATGTTATCCCGCATTTTTGCGGGATATATCAAAGTTAACTTGCAGTGACGACTTTCGTTCAACTCAACCACGGCTGGAATGCCGATCCAAATTCACCTGAACCCCAGGTTACGGTTGTTGATGGGAATGTCGTTGTCACCTTCTTTGTGAACGCGTTCCAGTTCCCTGAGTTCACTGAAGGCCCGAAAGCCACAATTCGCTTCAAGTCATGCCAACGCTATCGCATTGGCTCGACAAATGATGAGGGCTGGTACATGGGCAAGTGTCGCTTTAGCAAGCTCGCGCCTAAGTGGGGCGAGTTCTATCAACTCACCGGAGACTCTGATCTTCTTCTTGCCCCGAACGACTGGTCTGTCGTCCAACCAAAGACGGGCGTGGAGAGCATGGAACACTATCTCTTCTATTTCAGAGACGAAATGTTCGAGTGCGTTGCGCGGAGTTGGGAAGTGGAATTACCAGTTAACAGGTTGCTCGGCACGGACAGCCAACATCAGGTTGCCGCTTCGCGGCGCATGCTGCCCGCCGGACAGCGCCAACGTTAGCCCTCACGAAGACCGCATGGCTGCCTGGCATTTCAGTTCAGCACTATCGAGTGAGCGACGCGAGGCTCTGGCCCGAGCGCCAGCGTTCGCGAACATTCTTCGCTTGGTCGCCAGCCAAATGGAGATTCTCTGTTGTCACCGTCCCCCTTGCGATGACATGGCTGGCTTTTCCAGAGTTGTCTTCAACGTGGCTCTTCCCAAAGTGCATTCGATCTTTTCTTCAACTCTGAGCATGGCTATCGCGGAGCGTACTTTCAATCACCGCACTCGGGCTTGGCCGCAAACGAGGCCTGCGTTCGTCATTTGGCGCCAGCCCTCCTGTCCTGGGCCCAGACACACGAGCCCTCTGTCGATCCGGTCTTTGCCAAAGAGTCGCTGTACTCGCCAACGGCCAAGATCTGGCTCACCGAGTTCGAAAGCCATCTCTGCGCCAAATGCACTGGTCAATGGGAAAATCCGCACAATGACCAGCCTGAGATCATCAACGGTCGCTGGGAGCGAACCAATTCGCCCGCTGGGAATCGCGGTCGCAAGGCTCCTTATCTCACCAAGCTCCGAGTCGTCGGCGCCTTCCTGAACGAGCGCCACGATGAGTTCACACCTGCGCGTAAGCGCTTTCGCGCTCAGGACCTTCACGCGAACGGTTGGTCGTGAGGGCCAACTCAAACGTCAATGACCGCTTTGGGACGGGGTGAAAGTCAGTAACGCGTCTTTAGCAGACTTCCGGGCTGCGGCAGTACCTGTCAGTGAAGTGGGTCGATTGATCTTGTGATGCCCGGCTGGCATGTAGGGTTGGCGACCCGTCCGTATGTGCATGTGTCTATGTTGGGGAATGAGGTTTACGTTTGCAGCCGGGCTTCACTTCCTGTATTGTTCAGAAGGCCGCTGAAAACGTTTCTGCCTATCTGCTTCAAGGAAATCATGATGACGACCAAGAAAAACCCGCGAGACAAACAGACTCCTCATACCGGTAAGGTCCAGAACGACACCAACAAGCTGGGGGAGCAAGAGGTTACGCAGTTGAATCAGGGCAAGCGTACGCCTGACAGCCGCAGCGATCGCGAGGCGCATGTGGGTGGTGGCAATCAGTCCCAGTCGCGGCGGGGGTCGGTGGGTTCTCCCAAGCGCTAAACCCCCCTCTGGCCCTTGTTGGATATGCGCAGACAGCTACAAACATGATAGCTGAATGATGGTCGTAGCGAACTCACGAATTCATTCGATCCTGTAGCGGCTTTTGCGCCACCCGGTTGGCTACCGCTTGCGCCCAGCGTGCTTTGGACTCGGGGTAAATCAGCGTCTCTTCCAGCGCGATGTGGCCGTTGCAAAGCGCCACAAATACCTCCACATATTGCTGAAACTCGGCGGGGTCGACCCAGTTGCTGCCCGTCGCCATGGCCCGCAGCCGTGGTGCAATCTCAATCCAGTTTTCTTCGATCCAGCCGTGGTCCTGCTGCAAAGTGCGCACGGCTGCTACCAGTTCGGCGTTGCCACTTTGCAGCAGCGGCGGAAACACGTTTTTCTCCTCCTCGGCATGATGCGCACGCGATGTACCGGAGAAGAATGTTTCGATAGCCGCCGCCTGATGCTGTGCCGCTGCGTCCACCCCGGTTGCTTCGATGTGCTTTGCCAGTTTGGCCAACTCGGCCAGGTGCGCATGTATCTGCTGATGGCAGTCATCCAGTGCTTCAAAGCTGACAGGCTCAGGGCTGGCTTTCATGGGAATCTCCAGGACAGGGGTTGATGTCTCGAATTGTCAGAACATTCGTTCCTACCGATTTGAGCCATGTCAAATGCATGCTGTATTACCTGGGTGCCGATGTACGCCACCCGGCGTATTTGCAGTTTGCACCTGCTTCCCTACAGTGAACCCATCGTCGCGCAATAGCTGTCTTGCAGGGCAGTTGTACGTGGCGAGATGAATTTTTCACTAACCGGAGAAGCACTCATGCAACGTCGTTTTACCCTCAAGGCGCTTTCCGCTGCCGTCGCTCTGGCGGGCATCTCTGCCCTGCCAGCCCATGCCCAGTCAGGTGGCACCATCAAGGTTGGCATTTTGCACAGCCTCTCGGGCACCATGGCCATTTCAGAAACCGTGTTGAAAGACACCGTGTTGATGGCCATTGACGAGATCAACGCCAAGGGTGGCGTGATGGGCAAGAAGCTGGAGCCCGTGATCGTTGACCCGGCTTCCAACTGGCCCCTGTTTGCTGAAAAAACCAAGCAACTGCTGGGACAAGACAGGGTTTCCGTCATCTTCGGTTGCTGGACATCAGTGTCCCGCAAGTCGGTATTGCCAGTTGTTGAAGAAATGAACGGCTTGCTGTTCTACCCCGTGCAGTACGAAGGCGAAGAGCTCTCCAAAAACGTGTTTTACACCGGTGCCGCGCCTAACCAGCAAGCCATTCCGGCTGTGGACTACCTGATGAGCAAGGAAGGCGGCGGCGCCAAGCGCTGGGTGCTGCTGGGTACCGACTACGTGTATCCCCGTACCACCAACAAGATCCTGCGCGCTTACCTCAAGAGCAAAGGCGTGAAAGACACCGACATCGACGAAAAATACACACCGTTTGGTCACTCCGACTATCAAACCATCGTGGCTGACGTGAAGAAGTTCTCCGCCGGTGGCAAGACGGCTGTGGTGTCCACCATCAACGGTGACTCCAATGTGCCGTTCTACAAAGAGCTGGGTAACGCCGGCCTGAAAGCCAAAGACGTACCAGTCGTCGCCTTCTCCGTGGGTGAAGAAGAACTGCGCGGTGTGGATACCAAGCCGCTGGTGGGTCACCTGGCCGCCTGGAACTACTTCCAGTCCATCAAGAACCCGACCAATACCGAGTTCATCAAGAAGTGGTCTGCCTACGCCAAGGACAAGAAGATTGCCGGCCACATGGACAAGCCTTTGACCAACGACCCGATGGAAGCTACCTACATCGGTATCAACATGTGGAAGCAGGCTGTTGAAAAAGCCAAGTCCACCGATACCGACAAGGTGATTGCCGCCATGGCCGGCCAGACCTTCAAGGCACCAAGTGGCATCGTGAGCAAGATGGACGAGAAAAACCATCACCTGCACAAATCGGTGTTCATTGGCGAAATCAAGGCTGATGGCCAGTTCAATGTGGTGTGGAAGACGCCTGGTCCTGTGAAGGCCAAGCCATGGAGCCCGTACATCGAAGGCAATGCTTCCAAGCCGGACGAGCCGGCGAAGAAGTAATCAGTTCCCAGAAACCGATGAGGATGGTGGCCGGTGGTCACCATTCCTCTACTCCGGGCAATTCATGACAATCATTCAGGCCATCAACCGGCTGGCCTTTATCGCTGCGCTTCTTCTAATGGCACCCGGCGCATACGCGCTGACGGCGGTTGAGGCCAAGGGTATTGCCATTGGCGAGGGCGACGCACGCATCGAGTCGCTGAACAAGGCTCTGGCCAATGCCGACGAAAAGACGGCTGCGTTATTGCAGGCGCTCGCGGATGACGCGGTCAAGACCGCTGGCGAACAGGTTTTCGTCATGAAAGACGACAGGGGGTTCGATCCTGTGACCGGTCTGGAAGTGGCGGTGCCGGAAGCCGCTGAAGACGTGATGAACAACAACCGTATGCGGGGGGAGTTGGATACCGCATTGGCCGCCTTGAAGCTGTTCTCCAAAGACGACAAGGTACGTGGTGAGTCCATCAAGACCATGCTCAGCGAGACGGACGAAACCAAACTTCCCCTGATTGAAAAAGCCCTCGCGGCCGAGACCCAACCCGAATTCAAGGATCAGTTGCAGCTGGTGCGTGCAGCCATCATGCTGAACAGCGCTGATAAAGACAAGAGGCTGGAGGCCGCCAAACTGCTTTCACAAAGCAACAATACCAATACCAAAACAGTCTTGCTGGAGCGGTTGAAGACCGAAGACCAGCCCGACGTGAAGTCTGCCCTGCAGTCTGCCCTGCGTTCGGTCGAAGCATCGCTGGCGTGGGGGGACAAGATTGGAGCGCTGTTCAGCGGCATCAGTCTGGGCTCCATCCTGCTGCTGGTGGCGCTGGGGCTGGCGATTACCTACGGGCTGATGGGCGTGATCAACATGGCCCACGGCGAACTGATGATGATTGGCGCCTACGCCACCTACGTGGTGCAGGGCATTTTCCAGAAATACATGCCGGGGGCTTTTGACTGGTATCTGGTGGCAGCCGTGCCGGTGGCGTTCATGGCCGCGGCCTTGATGGGTGCGGCGCTGGAGCGCGGCGTCATCCGGTATTTGTATGGCCGCCCGCTGGAGACACTGCTGGCCACTTGGGGTATCAGCCTGATGCTGATGCAACTGGCACGCTCGGTGTTTGGCGCACAAAACGTGGCCGTCGAGAATCCGAGCTGGATGAGTGGGGGTGTGCAGGTGCTGGGCAACCTGTCGCTGCCGTTCAACCGTCTGGTGATCATCGGGTTTGCTTGTGCCGTGCTGCTGGGTGTGGCCTGGCTGATCAGCCGTACGCGACTGGGTTTGTTTGTACGCGGCGTTACGCAAAACCGGCCTATTGCGGCCTGCATGGGCGTGAACACCGCGCGGGTAGACACCTACGCATTTGCGCTGGGCTCCGGCATTGCCGGGCTGGCGGGGTGCGCCTTGAGCCAGATTGGCAACGTGGGGCCTGATCTCGGGCAAAGCTACATCGTGGACTCGTTTCTGGTGGTGGTGCTGGGCGGCGTGGGCCAGCTGGCGGGCACGGTGTATGCCGCGCTGGGTCTGGGCATTCTCAACAAGTTTCTCGAAGGCTGGACTGGCGCGGTGCTGGCCAAGATTGCCGTGTTGGTGCTGATCATCATCTTCATCCAGAAACGCCCGCAAGGCATTTTTGCGATGAAGGGCCGGAGCGCCGAAGCATGACCACGCTGGCGCCGATCGCTCTACCTGCAAAGAGCCCCGTGCTGACCCGGGCGGGCTGGGCAGCGTTCATCCTCGCGCTGATCGTGGTGTGTGCCGTGGCACCCGTATTGAACCTGCTGGTGCCCGAGGGCAGCATGTTCCACATGAGTACCTACTCGGTGGCGCTGCTGGGCAAGATCATGTGTTACGCCATCTGCGCGCTGGCGATGGACTTGATCTGGGGCTACACCGGCATTCTGAGCCTGGGGCACGGCCTGTTCTTCGCGCTGGGCGGCTATGCCATGGGCATGTACCTGATGCGCCAGATTGGCCTTGAGGGCAATTACAAAAGCAATTTGCCGGACTTCATGGTGTTTCTGGACTGGAAGACGCTGCCGTGGCACTGGACTTTCAGCGACAGCTTTCTGGCCACACTGATTTTGATTGTGGTGGTGCCGGGTGTGGTGGCGTTTGTATTTGGCTACTTTGCCTTTCGCTCGCGTATCAAGGGCGTGTATTTCTCCATCATCACGCAGGCCATGACCTTTGCGGCCATGCTGCTGTTCTTTCGCAACGAGACCGGTTTTGGCGGGAACAACGGGTTCACCGATTTCAAGCGCATTCTGGATATTCCCATTGCCACGCCGCCCATGCGCATGGTTCTGTTTGTTTTGACGGGCCTGACCTTGTTGGGTTTCTTCCTGTTCGCCCGCTGGTTGATCAGCAGCAAGTTTGGTCGTGTGTTGCAAGCCATTCGCGATGCGGAAACACGGGTCATGTTCTCGGGCTACAACCCCATTGGTTTCAAGCTGACCATCTGGACCATCTCCGCCATCATGTGCGGGGTGGCCGGGGCTTTGTACGTGCCGCAGGTGGGCATCATTAACCCCGGTGAGATGAGTCCGGCCAATTCGATTGAGATTGCCATCTGGGCTGCGGTGGGGGGGCGTGCCACGCTGGTCGGCCCTATTGTCGGTGCCTTCGTGGTGAATGGCGCCAAGAGCTGGTTGACCGTGGCGTACCCGGAATTCTGGCTCTACGTACTCGGTGCCCTGTTTATTGCTGTCACGCTGTTTTTGCCTCAAGGCATTGTGGGGTTGGTGAAGAAGTGGAAAGGCTCGCGTCATGACGCCTGATCTGCTGGAGGAAGGCGCCAGGCGTCTGGAGAAGGTTCGTCAGGCAGCGGCCCAGGGCAAGACCGAATCAGGTGGACGTGCTGCGGGTTTCTCGCGAGTGGCCCAGGCTGGTGAAGTGGACGTCACACACGGCCGCATTCTGTACCTGGAGGAAGTGAGCGTCAGCTTCGATGGCTTCAAGGCCGTCAACAAGCTGTCGCTGGATATTGCACCGGGTGAATTGCGCTGCATCATCGGCCCCAATGGCGCGGGAAAAACGACCATGATGGACATCATCACCGGCAAGACGCGGCCTGATGAAGGCACCGTGTTTTTCGGCAGCACCATTAACCTGCTGCGCTACACCGAGCCCGAGATTGCACAACTGGGCATCGGTCGCAAGTTCCAGAAGCCCACGGTGTTTGAGCAACTCACGGTGTTTGAAAATCTGGAGCTGGCGCTCAAAACCAACAAAGGCGTTAAGCCCTCGATGTTTTTCAAGCTGGACTCTGCGCAGGGTGATCGTCTGGGTGAGGTGTTGCACACCATCCACCTGGCGGACAGTGTGGGTCGCCTGGCAGGCAATCTGAGTCACGGGCAAAAACAGTGGTTGGAGATTGGCATGTTGTTGATGCAGGACCCCAAACTGCTCTTGCTGGATGAGCCCGTAGCCGGCATGACGGATGAAGAGACGGCCCGCACAGCTGAGCTGTTTCTGACACTCAAAGGTAAACATTCCCTGCTGGTGGTAGAACACGACATGAGTTTCATTGACACTATTTCTGACATCGTGACCGTTCTGTGCGATGGGTCTGTGCTGGCACAGGGCACGCTGGATCAGGTGCAAAGTGATGAACGCGTGATCGAGGTGTACCTTGGCCGATAGCCCCGTTTTTAGCCTCAAAGACGTCAACCAGTATTACGGCGGCTCGCACATCCTTCGGGGCGTGAGCTTGCAGGCCAGCCTTGGCAAAGTCACTGTTTTGTTGGGTCGCAACGGGGTGGGCAAGACCACGCTTCTCAAGTCCATCATGGGGTTGGTGCCCATCAAGTCCGGCAGCATCGAGTTCGCAGGCAAGGCCATCCGTGCCACCACACCGTTTGAGCGCGCCAGAGCAGGCATCGGGTTTGTGCCGCAGGGGAGGGAGATTTTTTCGCGCCTGACGGTCGAAGAAAACCTGCGCATGGGGCTGGCCTACAAAAGTGCCAGCACACCAATTCCCGCTGAGTTGTTCGAGTTGTTTCCGGTGTTGAAACAGATGATCAACCGTCGGGGCGGTGATCTGTCTGGCGGTCAGCAGCAACAATTGGCAATAGCCCGTGCGCTCGCAGCCAAACCGAAGCTGCTGATTCTGGATGAGCCCACAGAAGGCATTCAACCCAGCATCATCAAGGACATTGGCCGTGTGATCCGCATGCTGGCGGACCGCGGTGACATGGCCATCCTGCTGGTGGAGCAGTACTATGATTTTGCGCAGGAACTGGCGGATGATTACCTGGTGATGCAACGCGGCGAATTCATTGCGCGTGGGGCCGGCAAAGACATGGAGGCCAACGGCGTTCGGCAACTGGTTGCTATCTGAACGACAGCGTCAAGTTGACCAGATTCGGGGGCTGGAGGCGGGTTGATTCCATAACAGGCTGCGCCACGCAGTCCAGACCTGCCGCATGGCATCCATGGCAGATTCCACCAGAGGGGCTACTGCGCGCAGCACCACAACTTGCGGGTTTGGGCTGGTAGCACCCGCAGTACTGCGCAGGTCATGTGTGGCCATGATGTCGCGAGCAACATTCAGTACTTGCTGTTTGCGCTGCCGTTCGATCGGGGTGCCTGTGGCGAAGAATAGCGATGCCATGCAGCGGTTGCCTGCAAGGCCCAGCGGGCTGTTCATGAGCCGGAGATCGGTGGCATCAATGTGGCCACGCTCCAGCCAGACATCCGGCATCTCGATGTGCTGACTGAACCGTCCTGTGTCAAACGGCAGACCAGCATTGGGCAGACCCAAAGCCGTGACGTCCCAGCCGATCAACTCGGCTCCTTCCTCAAGGTTCAGTTGCAGGCGGTTTTCGGCCAGACATCCGCTGTAGGCAATGTTCTCCAGTGGCAGCCATTCAAACCGTGCGCCTGGTTCCAGTGTGATGCGAGACTGTTGTACCGCGCGCTCCCCCTGCGACCGGTAAAAGCGCGTTGCGCCCGGCGTGGTGATCAAGCCATGGGTGCCGCTGGCTGCATGGACATGAATGTCCAGTGTGTCGCCACCGACCAGACCACCTGGCGGATGAACCAGCACGTTGTGGCAAATCGTATCCCCCTCCGGGTACAGACTCTTCAGTATCCGCAACGGGCCAGTGTGCTGATAGCGGGCAACCGTTCTTGAGGCCTCGGCGCAGTAGTCAATCTGAAGTTGGGCGTGCCAGGACATGGCGGGAGTGTAGGGCAGCGCGCAGGCGCCGCTCAGGCTTTCCAGAAGTCGCGGTGCAAGGCAGAAATCTCGGTCTCAAGCTCAGAAACCGGGCCGATGACCTCGATGACTTTTTGCCCGGCAGCCAGCACGGTGCGGCTGGGCAAATCCATCGTCGGGTTTTCGTCGTGGTTGCCAGTGAGTTGCAACAGGCGCCGCTCGCTCATGCCGTAAACGAGTCGGCCAATGTTCGCCCAGTACTGGGTGCCTGCACACATCGCACAGGGCTCCACCGTGGTAACCAGCGTGCAGTGCCACAGGTAGTCTGGCGTGTAGTTGGTTGCGGCCGTGCGGGCCAGCGTGGATTCCGCGTGGTTGACGGTATCCACATTGCCCTGCTCGGCCAGCACGGTTTCGCCATCGGGTGCGACCAGAATCGCGCCAAACGGATGGCGGCCCAGCGACATGGCCCGGCGGGCTACCTCATTGGCGCGCCGCAGGTGGGCAATGACCTGTTCATGGCGCATCGCCTTTATTCGCCCTGCGAGCCGCGGTGGGCCCAGCCGGTGGTGTGTTTTTCGACGTAACTGAACAGCTCATACATCGCCATCGCCATCGCACCGATCACGACCAAACCCGCAAACGCCAGCGAAAGGCGTTGTGACGACCCGGCGCTTTGCATCAGGTAGCCAATGCCAGAGTCGCCGGCCGTCATCTCGGCCAGCACGGTCCCTACGAACGCCAGTGTGATGGCGATCTTGAGTGACGCAAAAAAGTACGGCAGCGAACGCGGCAGCCCCACTTTCACCAATACATCCCAGCGCTTGGCGCCCAATACGCGCAACACATCTTCCAGCTCGGGCTCCAGCGTGGCCAGACCCGTGGCAATGTTGACGGTGATCGGGAAAAACGAGATCAGGAAAGCGGTCAGGATGCCCGGCCCGATGCCAATGCCAAACCAGACGATAAGGATGGGCACAATCGCCGCCTTCGGCACGGCGTTGAACGCGACCAGCAATGGATAAACCGCCGCATAAGCCAGCCGGGACGAACCCACCAGAAACCCAAGCAGCACGCCAACGAGGATGGACAGGCCAAAGCCCACCATGGTGACCCAGAAGGTCTTCCAGCCAGCCTCGGCCAGCGGTGCTGCAAACTCCGCCATGGACTGGCCAATGGCTATCGGGCTGGGGAACAGGAACTCCGGAATCTGGAACACGGTGCAAACCAGCTGCCAGATCAGCAACACAACAATGGCCAATACCACGGGGGCCCAGCGTTCAGTCTGTTTTTTGTTCATGCGGTAGCTCCGGTTGCTGCTGCCGGTTTGCGCATGGCACCAATGTGGCTGCGCAGCTCATGAACAATGTCGGTGAACTCTTTGGTGTAGGTCACTTCCAGATCACGCGGGCGTGGCAAATCAATCTCCTTTTTCACCACAAAACGGCCCGGGCTTTTGCTCATCACGTACACGGTGTCGGCCAGAAAAACCGATTCGCGCAGGTCGTGAGTGACCAGAATCACATTGAATTGCTGCTCGGTCCACAGGTCGCGCAGAATGCACCACAGCTCTTCGCGGGTGAAGGCGTCCAGCGCGCCGAAGGGCTCGTCCAGCAGCAGCATCTTGGGCTCGTGAATCAGCGCCCGGCAAATGCTGGCGCGCTGCTGCATGCCGCCCGACAACTGCCAGGGGAACTTGCCTTCATAGCCGCCCAAGCCTACTTTTTGAAGCAGTTTGCGCGCGCGTTCTTCATACTCCCTGCGCTTGGCCTTAAAGTTGCTGCGATAGGGCTCCACAATTTCCAGAGGCAGCAAGACGTTGTCCACCGTCGTGCGCCAGGGCAGCAGCGAAGACGCCTGAAAAGCCATTCCCGAAATCTTCAGCGGCCCGGTCACAGGTTGACCGTCGATCAGAATCCTGCCTTTCGAAGGCATCTTCAGGCCCGTGGTGAGCTTCATGAACGTGGACTTGCCACAACCGGAAGGCCCGACGATGGCGATGAACTCACCCTGGCGCACCTTCAGGTCAATGGCCTCCACCGCAAAGTGGTTCTGCCGGAGCAGCTCTTCGTTGTAGGCGAGCCAGACGTCCTGAAAATCAACAAACCAGGACTGCAGCTTGTCGGGCATGTTATTTCTTTGGCAAGACGTTCAGTTCAGCCTTGGTCGGCAGGAATGAGCCGTTCCACACCACGTCCGGATTCACCCGGCTCTTGGTGTTGAAGGCGTCCGACACCTGCGACGCCATCAGAGACAGGCGGCCAGGGTTGATCTGGCCAAAGCCTTCGGCGCGGGCATTGGGGCTATTGATCACGGTGTCAATCGCCAGCTTGAGGCGGCGGGTTTCCAGTTCAACGTTGATGATGCCGTCACGTGCTTTCACATCCTGAATGGAAGCGGCCGGATTACCGATGACATCTTTCATGCCCTTGGTAAAGGCTGCCAGAAAGGCTTTCACGGCGGCCGGGTTTTCCTTGATCATTTTGGGCGAAGCGATGATCGCGTTGCCATACAGCTTGACGCCATAGTCGGGGTACTGCAGCACCACCACGTCTTCGGCCTTCACGCCCCGTGCTTCCAGGTTCAGCAGTGAAGTGAACGTAAAGCCGGTGATGGCATCCACATCGCCACGTGCCAGCATGGTTTCGCGCAGTGGGGGGTCCATGGCAGTCCATTGCACACCGGTCACGTTGTTGGCTTTGGCAAAAATCGGGAATGCACGGCGGCCAGCGTCAAACACCGGTGCACCCAGCTTCTTGCCGTTCAGGTCGGCCGGTGTCTTGATGCCGGACTTTTTCAGCGCCATGACTGACGCCGGCGTGTCGTTGTAGACCATCATGATGGCCACGGGTTTGTTGGGCGCATCCGCATTGTTGGCGTGGAACTCCATCAGCGCCGCCATGTCGGCAAAACCGATCTCGTATGCGCCCGATGCCACACGGGTCACCGTGCCGCCCGAGCCGTTCCCGGCGTCAATCGTGACGTCCAGCTTGGCGTCCTTGAAATAGCCTTTCGCGGCGGGCGTCAGGAACAGGGCGGCCGGGCCTTCAAATCGCCAGTCCAGCTGAAACTTGATGGGCGTAACCTGCGAGTGGGCGATGCCCATGGTGGCGGTCAGGGCCAGGGCGGCAGTGGCTTTGAGCAAAAAACGCTTATTCATGAAAACTCCGTCTGGATGGATAGGGGGTGACTGTTTATACACTTGAGAATCAAAGCAAGAAAAATGCCAGAGGCAGTTTCCCCAAGGCTGGTTTGCTCAAAAAGGTATACAACTTCTGCGTACAGATTATGCGTGTCTACCCATCCCGCGATCATCGCGGGAAACCCTAGTACCCCGGTTCCGGGGGGAGTTCAGGCGTCGGGTGCGACCGGATGTTGCGCCATGGTTTCCAGCGCCTTGACCAGCGCGGAGTGGTCCAACTGGCCATAACCCAGCGCGGAACAGGTTTGCATCAGTTGTGCGGCGTTGGCCGTCTGCGGCAGTGCTACACCCAGGCTCCGGGCGCCCTGCAATGCCAGATTCAGGTCTTTCTGATGCAACGCGATGCGAAAGCCGGGGGCGAATGTCCGTTTGATCATGCGTTCGCCATGCACTTCCAGAATGCGGGATGCTGCAAAACCACCCATCAGTGCCTGGCGCACCCTGGCCGGGTCTGCGCCGGCTTTGGAAGCAAAGACCAATGCCTCGCTAACCGCGGCAATATTGAGGGCCACAATGATCTGGTTCGCCACCTTGCAAATCTGGCCGTCGCCCACGCCACCCACCAGCGTGATGTTTTTGCCCATCAGATCGAACAGCGGCTTGATGTGGTCGAACGCGGCCTGCTCAGCACCCACCATGATGGTCAGCGACGCAGCCTTGGCCCCCACTTCACCGCCGGACACCGGTGCGTCGAGGTAGTTGCAACCCAGAGCCCTGATTTTGGCGGCGAAACCTTTGGTTGCGATGGGGTCGATGGAACTGCAGTCCACCACGGTCTTGCCCTTGGACAAGCCAGACGCGACGCCGTCTTCGGAAAACAACACCCTTTCGACATCCGGTGTATCCGGCAGCATCAGGAAAATGATGTCGGCCCGTTTGGCGACGTCTTGCGCACTGCTGCAGTTGGTCGCACCTGCGGTCAACAGGTCGGCCGGCACCTGGGAGCGAGTGTTCACAAACAGTGTGTGGCCGGCTTTGAGCAAGTGGCCGGCCATGGGTGCGCCCATGATGCCAAGGCCGATAAAACCAAGCTTGAGTGAAGTTGCAGTCATCGTATTTCCTGTCGGGTATTCGTGTTGTCAGTTCAGGGCCTTGATCCATCCGAGGCCGTCAACGGTATTGGTTTTGGGTTTGTACTCACATCCAATCCAACCGGTATAGCCGATGGCGTCAATATGCCTGAACAGCCACGCGTAATTGATCTCGCCCGTGCCCGGTTCGTTGCGGCCCGGGTTGTCGGCCAACTGGATGTGGCCAATACGTGCCAGGTTGTTTTTGAGCGTGTTGCCCAGTTCGCCCTCCATGCGCTGCGCGTGGTAGATGTCGTACTGGATGAAGAGGTTGTCACTGCCCACGTCATCCTGAATGGCCGCAGCCTGATCGGTGCGGTTCAAAAAGAAACCTGGAATGTCGAAATAATTGATGGGCTCCATCAGCAAGCGCAAACCTGCCACCTTGAGCTTTTCTGCAGCGAACGCCAGGTTGGCAACCAGCGTGGCGCGTGCCTGGTCTGTACTCACGCCAGCAGGCAACTTGCCCGCCAGGCAATTGAGCTGGGGGCATCCCAGCGTGGTGGCATATTCAATGCCCAGCATTACGCCCGAGCGAAACTCGTCTACGCGGGCGGGGTCGCAGGCCATGCCGCGGTCCCCCGCGTCCCAGTTGCCAGCGGGCAGGTTGTGCAGCACTTGCTTGAGGTTGTTGCTTTTGAGGGCGTTCGCCAGTTCGCTCTTGTCAAACGCGTAGGGGAACAAATACTCCACGGCTTCGAACCCGGCAGCTCTGGCCGCAGCGAAGCGCTCCATGAACGGCAGTTCGGTAAACAGCATCGATAAATTGGCGGCAAATTTCGGCATTTCTTCTCCGTATGTCTTGCGTGTGTTTTCTGTATGACGATCAGTTGGCGATTTCAGTCAAGCATGGCGGCCACCGCCGTGGGTGCGTCGCTGCGTGAGGCGGCCAGTTCTTCAAACTCCACGATATTGTCGATCTCAGTGCCCATGGCGATGTTGGTCACGCGCTCCAGCATCACTTCAATCACCACCGGCACCTGGAATTCCTTCATCCAGGCCTCAGCCTGCCTGATGGCCGGGGCGATTTCCTCCTGCTTGTGTACACGAATGGCCTTGCAGCCCAGGCCTTCCACCACCTTCATGTGATCCACTCCGTAACTGCGAACCAGTGGGTCGTCGCCGGTATTGATGTTGTCGAACGCCAGTTGAACACAATAGTCCATCTCAAAGCCGCGCTGTGACTGGCGAATCAACCCCAGGTAGGAGTTGTTGACGACCATGTGGATATAGGGGAGTTTGAACTGCGCACCCACCGCCAGCTCTTCAATCATGAACTGGAAGTCGTAGTCGCCAGAGAGTGCCACCACTTTGCGCGCCGGGTCGGCGGCCTTCACGCCCAATGCGGCCGGAATGGTCCAGCCCAATGGCCCCGCCTGACCGCAGTTGATCCAGTGACGCGGCTTGTACACATGCAGGAACTGGGCGCCGGCAATCTGGGACAGCCCGATGGTTGACACATAGCAAACGTCCTGCCCAAACGCATTGTTCATGCACTGGTACACCCGTTGCGGCTTCATCGGAATGGCTTCGAAGTTCGTCTTGCGAAGCAGCGTGCCCTTGCGGTGCTGGCAAGCCGCTACCCATTCGCTGCGGTCCGTCAGCTTGCCCTGTGCCTTCCATTCAGTCGCCACCTGAATGAACAGCGCCAGTGCCAGTCTGGCATCCGACGCAATGCCGAAGTCTGGCGAGAACACGCGGCCGATCTGGGTGGGCTCAATGTCCACGTGGATGAATTTGCGGCCTTTGCAGTACACCTCGGGTGAGCCTGTGTGGCGGTTGGCCCAGCGGTTGCCAATGCCCAGCACAAAGTCTGAAGCCAGCATCGTGGCATTGCCATAGCGGTGGCTGGTCTGCAGCCCGCACATGCCGGCCATCAACGGGTGGTTGTCGGGAATCGTGCCCCAGCCCATCAGTGTGGGGATGACGGGAATGTCCATGATTTCTGCAAACTGAACCAGTAGATCAGACGCATCGGCATTGATGATGCCGCCGCCGGCAACGATCAGTGGCCGCTCCGACGCGTTGAGCATCGATATCGCTTTTTCGATCTGCGCGCGGGTGGCCGCGGGTTTGTACACCGCCAGCGGCGAGTAGGTATCCGGATCAAACTCGATCTCGGCCATCTGCACATCAAACGGCAGATCAATCAGCACCGGGCCGGGGCGACCGGAGCGCATCACATGGAAAGCCTGCTGGAACACGCGGGGAACCTGCGCCGGTTCGCGCACCGTCACCGACCACTTGGTGACCGGTTTGGAGATGGACTCGATGTCCACGGCCTGAAAATCTTCCTTGTACAGGCGCGCGCGCGGTGCCTGGCCCGTGATGCACAAGATAGGGATGGAATCGGCTTGCGCCGAGTACAGACCGGTGATCATGTCTGTGCCCGCGGGACCGGAGGTGCCAATACACACCCCGATGTTGCCGGCAACGGCCCGCGTGTAGCCCTCAGCCATATGGGAGGCGCCCTCAACGTGGCGGGCAAGAATGTGGCCGATGGTGCCCTGTTTGCGCAGTGCAGCATAAAGCGGATTGATGGCGGCGCCGGGCACGCCAAAGGCCTGCGTTACGCCCTCTTTCTCCATGACCCACACAGCGGCTTCGATTGCCCTCATCTTTGCCATGATTTTTGCTCCATCCTGATTTGTTGCACGATGGGTTGGACTGTAGAAACAAGGAAAGCATTGCGATAGATGGCTGTGGCCCATAACATCTATTCCACTGTGGAATAAATAAGGGATTTAAGTCATGGACCGGCTTCTGGCAATGCAGGTGTTTGTGCGCGTGGTGGAAACGGGTAGTTTTTCAAAGGCTGCAAAGGAATTTGCCACCACCCAGCCCACCGTCACCAAGATGGTGTCGGCAACGGAAGAGCGCCTCAAAGTGCGGCTGCTCAACCGCAACACGCGGGGCGTGAGTGTGACGGAGTCTGGCGCACTGTATTTCGAGAAATGCAAGATCATTGCGCGTGAGGCAGACGAGGCCGAAAACGTGGCCCGGCTGCGCCAGACGCAGGCCCAGGGCATGCTGCGCATCGGTACATCGGTGGCGTTTGGCCGGCGTGTCGTCGTGCCGCTGGCGCTGGAATTCATGGCGCAGCATCCGCTGGTGCAAGTGGACCTGAGTTTTGAAGACCGCTACACCGATCTGGTGGCGCAGGGCATTGACGTGGCCATTCGCATGGGCAAGCTGGCAGATTCTTCACTGGGCGCGCGCTACCTGGGCATGAACCCCTGGCTGGTTGTGGCCTCCGAGCGTTACCTCAAAGAAGAGGGCGTCCCCAAACGCCCCGCAGATCTGAGCGGGCGCAATGCCCTGATCTACAGTAGCGTGCAGGGCGACGATGTGTGGCGCCTGCAATCGCCCAAAGGCGAAGCCGTGACCGTGCCGGTGACGGGCTGCTTCCGGTCCAACAACCTGTCCGCTGTGCTGGCGGCTACGCGCGCGCATCTCGGGGTGGCGGCGTTGCCGTGGTACGTGGCGGCCGACTCGCTGGCGTCCGGTCGCCTGGTAGAAATCCTGAAGGGCTACAACCTGCCCGAGCAGGAAATCCATGCGGTTTACCCGTCACCCAAACTGGTTCCCGGCAAGGTCCAAGCCTTCGTCGCGTACCTGCAGGGGCGCTTCAATGGACGCTGGTGGGAAACCTTGCCCGGGGGCTGATTTTGGCAATATTTAGTGGCCAAATCGGCCTCTAGCTCTCGTCAGATATGCGTGAAAAGCTATCAAATATATAGCAATTCCTTCTTGCGCCATCAGTGAGCGTCGGCCTGCCTGGCTGCTTCGATAGCGTCCGAGCCATCCCCGCGCGCACCGTTGAAGTACAGGTTCAGTGCGACAGCGCTGATGGACGCCAGCAGAATGCCCGACTCGATCAGCGGATGAATGTTGTGCGGCATCCACTGCTTGAAGTTGGGTGCAATCAGCGGAATCATGCCGATGCCGATGGAGATGGCGACGATGAACAGGTTATTGCGGTTGCCCTTGTAATCCACACCGCCCAGGATGCGGATACCGGTGGCCGCCACCATGCCGAACATCACCAACCCGGCGCCGCCGAGTACGAAGGTGGGCAGCGATTCCACCAGCGCGGCCATCTTCGGCAACAGGCCCAGAATGATCAGGATGATGCCGCCTGCCACGCAGACAAAGCGGCTCTTCACGCCGGTTACGCCCACCAGACCCACGTTTTGCGAGAAGCTGGTGTAGGGGAAAGTGTTGAAAATACCGCCAATCAGCGTGCCCAGACCATCCGTTCGCAGGCCGGCCGCCAATGCTTTCTGGTCGATCTTCCTGCCCGTCATGTCGCCCAGCGCGAGGAACATGCCGGTGGATTCGATCATCACCACAATCATCACCAGCGTCATCGTGAGGATGAGGATGGGGTCAAACACCGGTGTGGCGATCTCAAACGGCAGCACCAGATCAAACCAGCCCGCCTTGGCTACTCTCTCGAACGTCATCAGCCCGGCCATTGTTGCGATGACACCGCCCAGAATGATGCCCAGCAGCACCGAGATGTTGGCGATGAAGCCTTTGGCGTATTTGGCAATCAGCAGGATGGACACCAGCACGATGCTGGCAATGATGATGTGCGGCATCTGTGCGTATTTTGGGTTGGGCACCGAGCCGACTAGCGCCAGGCCTTTGGGAATGGCTGGCACCACCGAGGCTGCGGGTGCGCTGGCGCCCGCAGCGGGCGTGACCGCCGCATTGGCCATGCCGCCCACATCGGCCAGCCACTTGGCATGTTCGGGGTTCACCACGCTGGGGGCGGTGGGGCCGAATGGGTTGCCAAAAATCCAGTTGATGCCAATGCGCATCAGGCTGATACCGATGACCGCAATGATGGTGCCCGTGACCACCGGCGGAAAGAAGCGCAGCATGCGGCTGACTATGGGCGCGATCAGGATGGAGATGACGCCCGCGCCAATGATGGAGCCGAAGATCAACCCCGCACCTTCCACACCGGGCAGGCTGTTGGCCATGGCAACCATTGGTGCGACGGACGCAAAGGTTACCCCCATCATCACCGGCAGCTTGATGCCAAACCATTGTGTGGCGCCCAGTGACTGGATCAGCGTGACCAGACCGCAGCAGAACAGGTCGGCCGAGATCAGCATGGCGACCTGCTCGGGGCTGAGCTTGAGTGCGCGGCCCACGATGAGTGGCACAGCCACCGCACCGGCGTACATCACCAGTACGTGTTGCAGGCCAAGGGCGGTCAGTTTGCCTGTGGGCAGGCGCTCGTCCACGGGGTGGACTGATGGGTTAGCCATGTGGTGTCTCCTGAAGAAGAAAGCAGGGATCGAAAAAAGCAGGGTCCAGATTTCAGATATGAATATTGTTCTTCACTCTGTACGCTAAACTGTATACACTTTGGCCATAATCCAGATAAGGGAAAACCCCAGAATGCCGCGGGCATTCATGGGGTTTCGGGCGGCGCGCTTTTAACTTTTAGTGCCTGAATGAACAGGCGGTGTGGGGCAGGTCAGCCCAGCAGATCGCTCAGGGTGCGGGCAATCACCTTGGTAGCACGGCGCAGGTCTTCCAGCTCCAGCCGCTCGTCGGCGCGCTTGGCGTGCGACTCCAGCACCGTGCGTGGCCCGGCGCCGTAAATGACCCCGGGAATGCCGGCCTCACAGAACAGGCGCACGTCGGTGTACAGCGGTGTTCCCAGCGCGGGAATCTTTTCGCCAAACACCTGCTCGCCGTGCTTCTGGATGGCGTCTACCAGTGGTTTGTTGCCGGGCAGCGGCCGCATGGCATTGGCGAGTAGCATGCGTTTGATATCCACGGTCACGCCTGCATGCTGCGCAGCGGTATCGGTGATGATCTTGCGCAGGGTGGCTTCCACTTCGGCCGGGTTCTCCTCGGGAATCATGCGCCGGTCCAGCTTGAACGTCACGCGACCGGGCACCACGTTGGTGTTGGTGCCACCTTCAATCATGCCGACGTTCAGATACGGATGGTTGATGCCGGCCACTTCGGAGCTGATTTGTTTGTACAGCGTGTTTTGATGGTAAAGCGCGCTGAGGATGCTGACTGCCGCCTGCATGGCGTCCACACCCGATTCCGGAATGGCGGCATGCGCCATCTTGCCGTGCACGGTGACTTCCATCTGCAAACAGCCGTTGTGCGCCGTGATGACCTGGTAGCTGAAACCTGCGGCAATCATCAAATCGGGCTTGATGATCTTGTGTTTGAGCAGCCACTCGGGCCCCACCTCGCCACCAAACTCTTCGTCGTAGGTGAACAGCAGCTCCACGCTGCCTGTCTTCGGTTTGGCAACGGCTTCCAGTGCGCGCACGGCAAAGGCATAGGTAGAAAAATCGCACTTGCTGACGGCTGCCGCACGCCCGTAAATTTTGCCGTTCTCAATCTCGCCGCCATAGGGGTTCTTGGTCCAGCCTTCCCCGGGGGGCACCACATCGCCATGCGCGTTGAGCAGCACGGTTTTGCCGGGGCCGTATTTCCGGCGTACGACCAGGTTGGTGACGCTTTCCAGCCCGAACGCTTTGACTTCGGCTTCCGGCACAGGATGCTTCTCGGCATCCAGCCCGAAGCCGTGCAGCAGCTCAGCCGTGCGCTCGGCGTGGGGCGCATTGTTGCCGGGCGGTGTGTCGGTCGGCACGCGGATCAGTTCCTGCAGAAAGCGCACTTGCTCGTCAAAGTGGGCATCAATCCAGGCATCGAGTTGTTCGTAGGTATTCATAAGGTTCAGTACGTAAGAAAATCAGAATTCGGCAGCCAGGTTTTCAAGCAGCAGGGAAAAGGCGTCAACCGCGAGTTGCATGTCGTCGCTGGTGGTTGATTCCAGCGGGTTGTGGCTGATACCCGAGTTTTGGCCGCGCACAAACAGCATGGCCTGGGGCATCACTTCAAACAGCTTCATGGCGTCATGGCCCGCGCCGCTGGGCATGCAATGCAGTGGAACACCCAGGGCATCGACCGCGCGCTCCCAGCGCTTTTGCCATTCCGGCGCACTTGGGGCTGCCGACGCACGCATCGTTTCTTCCAGCGTGTAGCGCACCTGGCGGCGCTCACAAGTGGTGGCCAATGATGCGAGGATGTCATTCACCAGGGCATCACGCTGTCCGTTGCTCGGTGCGCGCATGTCAAGCGTGAACTGGCAGCGCCCCGGCACCACGTTGATGGACCCGCTGGGCACCAGCAGTTGGCCCACGGTGGCGACCGAGTCACCGTCCTGCTCGGCCCGTCTTTCAGCCGCAAGAATGACTTCCGCTACTGCCGCCGCCGCATCGCTGCGCCGGTCCATCGGGGTGGTGCCGGCGTGGCAGGCGGTGCCGATAACCTCCACAGCGTAGCGTGCGCTGGCGTTGATGGATGTGACCACGCCCAGCGGTAAATCCAGCTCGTTCAGAACCGGACCCTGTTCGATATGCACTTCGACAAAGCCGAGATACCCGGACGGATCGCGTGTCAGCCCGGCAATGTCATCGATGTTGAGTCCTGCATGGGCCATGGCTTCCCGCATGGAAATGCCGTCGCCGTCTTTCTGGTCAAGCCAGCGGGAATCGAACTGACCCACCAATGCACCGGAGCCCAGAAAAGTGGCTTTGTAGCGCTGGCCCTCTTCCTCGGCAAATCCCACCACTTCAAAGTGAAAGGGGAGCCGCTTGCCCAGGCGTTTGAGTTCGCGCACGCAGGCCATGGGCACAAAAATACCCAGGCGACCGTCGTATTTGCCGCCGTTTCGAACGGTGTCGTAATGCGATCCGGTCAGCAAAGTTTTGGCGGATGGTTCGCTGGCAAGGTAGCGCCCCACCACATTGCCAACCGCGTCAATGCGCACGTCGTCAAAGCCGCACTCCAGCATCTGGATCTTGATCTGGGCGGCGCACGCCCGGTGGGCGTCCGTCAGATAAGTCACCGTGAGCTGCCCTTTTTCAGCGTAACCCGGATCGGTGTACGCAGCCAGTGCCTCATGCCAGTCCCACACCAGATTGCCGATGATCGGTTCGACGCCGAATTTGTCGTTCAGGCGGATTTCGACGATGCGATGAATGTTGCGCAGGCACTCCTGCAACTCGAAGCCGGGATGCCCATGCAGGCGACGCTCAAACGTGTCGATGATCTGCTGCTTGCTCAGCCCGGTACCCCGTGCACCCCGCACAGCCAGGATGAACGGGAAGCCGAATTTCGCGTTGTAGTCGGCATTGAGTTGCTGGATCCTGGCGAACTCTTCAGGCGTGCAATCGGTCAGGCCGGCCTTGCCTTGCTCATGGGTTGACTCGGCTGTGAGTGACTTGTTGACCATGGCCTTGCCGGCCAGTTCGGGGTGGGCACGAATCAAAGCCAGCTGGGCGTCACGGCCTGCAGCGTTCAGCACCTTCACCATCGTGTGCTTCAGATGCGCCAGCGAACGAAACGGCCGCTGGGTCACCGCCTGCCCGGCGATCCAGGGGGAATGCTCATACAGACCGTCAAGCATCTGCGCGGCCTCGGCTGGCGGCGCACTGTTGAGTTGGTTCAGGCTCAGCGGCATGATTCAGCCTTTGCTTGCGGCTGACGGTGCGGCCGGATAGGGGTTTGTTTTAGTCCAGTGCCGGGCGATGTCGAGCCGGCGGCAAATCCAGACGTGGGAATGGCTCTGGATGTAGTCCAGAAACTTCTGCAGGGACCGCATGCGGCCGGGCCGGCCCAGCAACCGGCAATGCATGCCAATGCTGAGCATCTTGGGCGCGTTGATGCCTGCTGGATCGCCCTCGGCGTACAACACATCAAAGCTGTCCTTCAGGTAAGTAAAGAAATCATCGCCCTGGGCAAAACCCTGCGCAGATGAGAAACGCATGTCATTGGTGTCCAGCGTGTAGGGAACGATGAGCTGCGGTACGACACGGCCATCGGTTTTCTTGACGCTCATCCAGAATGGCAAGTCATCACCGTAATAGTCGCTGTCATATTCAAAACCGCCGTAATCGGCGACCAGACGGTGCGTGTTGGGGCTGTCGCGCCCGGTGTACCAGCCCAAGGGTCGCTCGCCGGTCAGCTCGCGGATGATGTCCATGCCGATGCGCATGTGTTCCCGCTCGGTCGCTTCGTCCATGTTCTGGTAGCTGATCCAGCGCCAGCCGTGGCAGGCAATCTCGTGGCCCAGTTCGACAAAGGCGGCCGTCAACTCAGGGTGACGCTGCAACGCCATGCCCACACCAAACACAGTCAACGGAAGACCACGTTTTTCAAACTCCCGCAGGATGCGCCATACACCGGCACGCGAGCCATATTCATAAATGCCTTCCATGCTCATATGCCGGGCCGTGAAGGCTGCCGGGTTGAACATTTCTGACAGAAATTGCTCGGATGCCGGGTCGCCATGGAGCACGGCGTTTTCACCGCCTTCTTCGTAGTTCAGCACAAATTGAACGGCAATGCGCGCCTGATTGGGCCATTGCGCATGCGGCGGGTTGCGCCCGTAGCCAGCGAGATCACGGGGGTAGGAAGCGGTGGAATCGTAAGCGGCACTGGTCATGGCAGGTTCTCTCAGGACAGGGCCATTGAAATGTCGTTGGTGGGGATCTTGCGGTCGAAGGTCAGGTTCTCTTCCACATGCATCAGATGCTCGTTCATCAACCGCACCGACAGTTCTTCATCCTTCGCGGCCAGCGCTTTCACGATTTCGACGTGCTCGTCGTTGGAATGCTCGGCTGCCCGCGAGGTCTGGTACATGAGGGTGATCAGCGCACAGCGTGAGATCAGCTGGCTCAGCAGTTGCGCCAGCACATCGTTGCCCATGAGCTCGGCAATACGCACATGAAAGTCGCCCAGAAGCTCGGTGCGCCCTGACGCATCCTCCCGTTGCACGGCCAGCTTTTCCTGGGCCACGTGTTCTTTCAGGGCCTTGATCTTGGCGGGCGTCACCTGGCGCACAAAGGCGCGGGTCATCTCGGTCTCCAGCATGCGGCGTACCGCAAAGACCTGCCTGGCTTCGGTCACAGAAGGGGCGGCCACAAAGGCGCCGCGAGCTGGCTCCAGCGTGACCAGCTGGTGTTGGGACAACTGCAGCAGGGCCTGGCGAACCAGCGTACGGGACACGCCAAAGTGGTCAGCGAGTTTCTGCTCGGCCAGCTTGCTGCCGGGCTGGAGACGGTGCTCCACAATGGCCTTGGTGAGGGCCTGAACGATCAACGCAGTAGATGATGCTTCCATGAGCCTCATCATAGCGTCAAACGCAAAAAGTGTATACACTTTCGGTCTCCGCGCATCAAATCCCTGTTTCAATACAGGGGGCGCGGGTTGTCGGGGATTCAAATCAAGGACGCAATATGGGCTTGAGCACACACGTACTGGACACCATGCATGGATGCCCCGCCGCGGGCATGGCCGTGGCGTTGTACACCACACACGGCGACTCGGCCACACTGGTCAAGCGTTTTGTCCTGAACCAGGATGGCCGCAACCCTGACGGGCTGCTGTATGACAACGCCAGCCTTCGCGCCGGTACCTACCGGCTGGTTTTCGACGTACAGGGGTATTTCAGGGACCGTGGCGTGGTGCTGCCCGAGCCCAACTTCCTGAACAGGGTTAGTCTGGACTTTGGCGTCGCCCATACTGACCAGCACTACCATGTGCCGCTGCTGGTCAGCCCCTGGAGCTACTCAACCTATCGGGGCTCGTGATGTTCCCTGTGCCAGGGGTCAGAGCCGCCGAATTCCTAAAGTTGACCTTCGGTCAGGGTATCCAGTTGGAAGCGTCCGCTTTTTTCCCACAACCACGTGTCGGTATAGGTTACGCGGCCCATGCGAACGGGAGCCGGGTAAGGCGCAGCTGCGCGAACGGTGCGAAGAATCTCGGCCATGACTTCAGGAGCATGGGAAGGCGCCCGCATCCAGTTGGTTGATACGACATTGCCCCGACTGTCGATTTCCACATTCAGCACACCCACCGCATAAAGGAGCGGTGGCATCTTGCCTTTGAAGATACGGTTGCCATTTTGTCGATACAAATGGCCTGCGGCGTCACGGCGGTAGTCGCGTGGGGTGCCAGCGCCAGACGTAGCGCCCAGCGGGGCAACTGGCGCGACAGCGACCGGTGCGGGAGGTACAGGTGCTGGCTTGGGCATGGCAACGGGTGCAGGAGCAGGTGCTGCAGGTGGGGGAGGAGGAGGTGCGGACTGGCAGGCTGCCAGGATCGCACCAGCGATGGCTGCTGCGATGATCAGGCTGATTCTGTTGTTCGTGATGAGTTTCATGGGTTGTCTCCTGAGGAGTTTCACACGGTTATGAGATGAACTGTGCCAGAGTTGCACCACAAGCGATCACCGGTCGCATGTCACAAGGTAACAAAAAGTGAACCAGACGGATGAATTTCTGAATCAACTCCAGCAGGAGACGGCTGTCTGGGTGAGAGTTGACTCCATCCAGGGCTCAGTTCCCCGGGAGCCGGGCGCCTGGATGGCGGTTTTTCGCAACAGTGTGATGGGAACCATCGGTGGCGGACATGTGGAATTCCAGGCGATCGATTTGGCCCGTGAACGTCTGAAAGGCGCCACAGGGGAGGCGGTTTTGCGCTTTGCCCTGGGCCCAAGCCTGGGCCAATGTTGCGGTGGGGTGGTGCATTTGCGCTTCGAGTTGATGCGCGCTGAGGACATTGCGCGGGCAAGGGCCTGGCTGTTTGCACAACGGGAGCAGGCACTGCAGCCCGTGGCCCTCTTTGGCGGTGGGCATGTCGGTCGTGCACTGATCGGCATTTTGGGTACTTTGCCGTTTTCCGTCACGTGGGTGGACAGCCGCGACGAAATCTTCCCGTCCAGCCTGCCCGGCAACGTGGTGTGTGAGCATTCGGACCCTGTCTACAGGGCTGTGAGCGATCTTCCACCACGAAGCAGCGTGCTGATCATGAGTTTCAGCCATGCGGAAGACCTGGATGTGGTGGCGGCCTGTCTGACGCGCCAACGCTTGCGGGGCGATTTGCCCTACATCGGGCTGATTGGCAGCAAGACCAAATGGGCGACTTTTCGACACCGACTGGCCGGGCGCGGTTTTTCCGCTCTGGAACTGGCGAAGGTGACCTGCCCGATTGGTGTGGCAGGCATCACGGGTAAAGAGCCGGAAGTCATTGCCGTGGCAGTAGCGGCACAGTTATTGCAACGCAGAGGCTAGGGTTTTTACTAGGAGAAATCCTCCGCATGCGTATTCAACTCGCGTCAAAAAGTGTATACACTTTGATCTCCATGTCGCAGCGGAGCCGGGCCTTCCTTGCCTTTATCAAGAAGCCCTTGTTCGCGACACAGAAACTGCTTACAGCGCCCGCAGTGGTGAGCAGCTTGAAGTCTCCTGGTGTGGCTGCGCTTCACCACAAAGGTTGAGAAACATGGAAAGTTATTACCTCGACTGGGCCAACCTGCTGCTGCGCTGGGTCCACGTCATCACCGCCATCGCCTGGATCGGTTCCTCGTTTTACTTTGTCTTTCTTGACAGCAGTCTGGTCAAGCCCGAGTCTGAAGACCTTCAGAAAAAAGGCGTCGGTGGCGAATTGTGGGCGGTGCATGGCGGTGGCTTTTACAACCCGCAGAAATACGCGGTGGCGCCCGAAAAAGTGCCCGATCACCTGCACTGGTTTTACTGGGAAAGCTACAGCACCTGGCTGACGGGTTTTTCGCTGTTCACTGTGTCTTACCTGTGGAGTGCAAGCACCTACCTCATCGACAAGTCATTGATGAACTGGTCTAGCGGTGCGGCCATTGGCGTGGCGGTGTCGTTCCTGGTGGTGTTCTGGATGATCTATGACCTGATCTGCCAGATTTTCGGCAAACGCAAGAATGGTGACGCCATCGTGGGCGCGCTCATTTTCCTGGTGGTGTGTGGTGCTTCGTGGCTGGCCTGTCACTGGTTTGCCGGGCGTGCGGCTTTTTTGCTGGTGGGCGCCATGATTGCCACTGCCATGAGCGCCAATGTGTTCTTCTGGATCATTCCCGGGCAGCGAACCACGGTCAAGGATTTGCGCGAAGGGCGCCCGGTTGATCCCATCCATGGCCAGCGCGCCAAGCAGCGCAGCGTGCACAACACCTATTTCACACTGCCGGTGTTGTTTGCCATGCTGAGCAACCACTACAGCTTCACCTACACGAACCAGTACAACTGGGTGGTACTGATCTTGATGATGCTGGCCGGTGCGCTGATCCGCCAGTTTTTCGTGATGCGGCATGGCTTCAAGTTGGGTCGAAATGGCCATCCCTGGCCGTACGCTGCGGTTGGCGTGGCGGTCATTGTGGGCGCGATTGTGTGGCTGAAGCCGGCATCACAGCCAGCGCCAGTTGCCGGGATTGCTACAAATTCAGTAGCTGGTAGCGCATATTCCACGGGGTCTGATGGCCAAAATGGCTACAAAAATGTGCAAAAAATACTGGAGCAGCGATGCTACCTGTGTCACGGTGCCGAGGTACAGATGAAGAACGTGCGGCTGGATTCGCCCGCGCTGGTGAAGCAGCACGCACTGGCGGTCTATCAGCAGGTGGTGGTGACCAAAATCATGCCCATGAACAACGCCACACAGATCACCGACGCCGAGCGCGCGGTAATCGGGAAGTGGTTTAACGACGGGGCAAAGACGGAGTGAGTGCGGGGTGAAGCTGCGGTGAGAGGCTAAACCGCCATATAGCGGCCGGGCCGGTGGTTGATGGCCAGCGCCAGATTCAGCACCACGGCGCCCACCACGGAGAGCGCCACCCGTTGCCAGTCGGCAATGAACAAGGCGCCCAGCACGATGAGGCTGTCGATCACCATCTGCACCTTGCCCGCACGCCAGCCCAGCCGGTCCTGCAGGTACAGCACCAGCACGTTCATGCCGCCCAGACTGGCTTGATGGCGAAACAGCATCAGCATGCCGGCGCCGCACAACAGGCCACCCAAAATGGCAGCCAGCAACGGCGACAGATAGTCAAACGTGATGCCACGTGGCAGCAATGTTGCGAAGATGGATAACAGGGCGACGGCAGCAAAAGTCTTCAGTGTGAAAACCCTGCCCATGCGCCGCCAGGCAAACACGTAAAACGGCAGGTTCACCAGAAAAAACGCCGCACCAAAGTCCAGACCGGTGGCATAACGAATCAGGAATGCGAGCCCGGCGGTACCCCCGGTGAGCAAACCCGCCTGCCCGAACAGCACCACGCCCAGCGCCACAAACAGGGTACCGGTGATCAGCGCCTGAATATCTTCGTAAGGGCGATGGTGTGGCGTCGGGCTGGCTCCGGCGGGTGCAGCAGTCATCGCCGGCGCAGCGCTCATGCTGTTTCCGCGGCCTGCGAGGCAGGCGCCTCGGTGTCCGAGCAGCTGGCTCCGCCGCAGCCGTGGATGATGTCCGCGGGCAACGCGTCGGGCATGCTGACGATGCCGGTTACCGGGTCATAGCCTATTCCCCGCAGGTGAAGTGCCAGAGCGGCATCCATCGATTGCGCGTGCTGTGGAAACCACAGGGCCAGTTCGCGGGCCATGTCCCGCACCATGGCGAGATTCCCATCCCGCCCGTGTATTTGGCCCTCGCGCATCACCTGCAACACCACCTTGTGCTGCATGCTGTGGCAGTTGGAAGAGGCGAACCGGGTGTTTTGCATCCATTCGTCTTCGCGGCCGAAATGGTCGTCGGTGTGGTCGATCAGCTCTGTCCATTGCTCCAGCAGTTTGGCATCAGGCGCGTTTTCCACCTTGGCCAGCAGTTCCACAAATTCCTGATGGGTGTCGTCCATCGCCGGCAAATCCAGCGCCAATGCATCCGACCATTCCAGATTCGCCATGTGAATTCCCGAAAAAATAACTCGGGAGGTTATTCGATCTGACGCTTACCGGCTTTGATCCAGGTCATGTCATGGCGCGTTATTCCCGGCCTCAGCCAGTTGCATCGCCAGTCGGTTATGCCGCCCGATCAGGGGTTCCATCTCGACGGTGGTCAGGCGTCCTTCGCGCACCACGACGCGGCCGTTGACCACGGTAGAGGCAGCTTGCGGGCTGGCACACAGCAGCAGACTGCCCACCGGGTCATGCACCGCACCTCCGGCAAAAGCGAGCGTGCCCAGATCAAAAAGGGCCAGATCGGCGCACATGCCCGGGGCGAGGTGGCCAATGTCTGTGCGGCCCAGCACTTCTGCGCCGCCGCGTGTGGCCACAGACAGCGCATCCCGGGGAGTCATCTCGGACGGGCCCAGATCGCAGCCGAAAAAAGTGCGACCGCTGGCGTCGGTGGACGGCGGTTGCAGGGCGCGCCCCACCCGCGCCAGCAGCATCGCCTGGCGGGCTTCGTTCACCATGTGGGCTGCGTCATTGCTGGCGCAGCCGTCCACACCCAGACCCACGGGAACGCCGGCGTTGATCATTTTGCGGATGGGGGCAATGCCGCTGGACAGGCGCATGTTGCTGCACGGGCAGTGGGCGACGCCGGTGCGCGTGGCCGCAAACAGGCTGATGCCCTCGTCGTCGAGCTTCACGCAGTGGGCATGCCAGACGTCATGGCCCAGCCAGCCGAGGTCTTGTGCGTACTGGGCGGGTGTGCAGTTGAATTTTTCTTTTGAATAGGCTAGGTCGTGATCGTTTTCGGCCAGGTGGGTGTGCAGGCGAACCCCATAGTGCCGGGCCAGTTTGGCCGATTCGCGCATCAAATCGCGGCTCACGCTGAAAGGGGAGCAGGGCGCCACGGCGACGTTCACCATCGCGCCGAAAGACTTGTCGTGATACGCCTCGATCAGTCGCTGCGTGTCCTTGAGGATGAAGTCTTCATTTTCCACCACGCTGTCTGGCGGCAAACCGCCCTGTGACTGGCCTACGCTCATGCTGCCCCGGCTGGCGGTGAAGCGCATGCCAATCTGGTGCGCCGCTTCGATGCTGTCGTCCAGACGCACACCATTGGGATAGATATACAGATGATCACTGCTGGTGGTGCAGCCGCTCATCAGCAGTTCGGCCATCGCCACCTGGGTAGACACCTGAACCATCTCGGGTGTCAGATTCGCCCAGATCGGGTAAAGGCCCTGCAGCCAGCTGAACAATTCGGCGTTCTGAACCCCCGGAATCGCCCGGGTGAGCGACTGGAACATGTGGTGGTGGGTGTTGATCAGCCCTGGTGTGACCAGATGCCCCCGTGCATCGATCACCTCGTCAGCTGTTTGCGGCAGTTCGGCAGCCGGGCCGATGGACTCGATCAGGTTGTCACGTACAAAGACAGAGGCGTGAAGCAACTCTCGGGCCTTCGAGGGGTTGGCATCGTCAAAAGTGGCCACGCACTGGGCGTTTTTGATCAGCAGGGTAGTCATGAATACTGTTGTGACCTAAAAGTCGTAGTGGACCACACGGGGACCGGGGCACAATCCGTGCAGGAGACCCGTGAATGATCGCACCAAATTCTGCGCCCGACGCCGCCCGCGAGCCCAGGGCGTTTCTGGAATACCTTTATAACGCCGCAGTTATGCGCGCATTGCCCTTGCACAACACCGCAGCGTTTCTGCCACCACCGCCGAAGGGCCGGACCCTTGTTTTGGGTGCGGGCAAAGCCGGTGGCTCGATGGTGCAGGCGGTCGAAGCCCTGTGGCCAGCCGACGCGCCACTAACCGGCCTGGTGGTGACGCGGTATCACCACATTCCACCGCGGCCAACAGGTCTGGCCCATCGAATTGAGCTGGTGGAAGCCTCTCATCCCGTGCCCGATGCAGCGGGTCTGGCCGCAGCGGAGCGCATCATGACCCTGACGCAGGGACTGACAAAAGACGATTTGGTGCTGTGCCTGATCTCCGGCGGTGGCTCGGCCCTGCTCACACTGCCTGCCGGGGGCCTCACGCTCGAAGACAAGCAGCGCATCAACAAGGATCTGCTGAATTCCGGTGCCAATATTTCGGAAATGAACTGTGTGCGCAAGCACCTCTCGCGCATCAAGGGTGGGCGGCTGGCCGCCGCATGTGCACCGGCAAAAGTGGTGACGCTGACGATCAGCGATGTGCCGGGTGATGACCCGTCGATCATTGCCAGCGGTCCCACGGTACCTGACGCCACCACCTGTGCCGATGCACTGGCCATCCTCAAGCGCTATGGTATTGCCGTGCCCGATGCCGTGCGCGCAGCGCTGGAAAGTGGCGCACTCGAAACCCCCAAACCAGGTGACGCGGCCTTTGCCGGGCATGCCGTGCACATGATCGCCACACCGCAACAGTCTCTTGAGGCAGCTGCGAGCGCAGCGCAAGCGGCAGGACTGGAAGCGCATATTCTCAGCGACGAGATCGAGGGCGAGTCACGCGAGGTGGGCAAGGTGCACGCGGCCATGGCACGCGCCGTGGCACGTGGAGCGGGTGCGTGGAAGAAACCCTGCGTCATTCTGTCGGGTGGTGAAACCACGGTGACGATTCGCAAACAACCGGAAGGCACACCGCGCGGTCGTGGTGGTCGTGCGGGTGAGTTCTGCATGGGCCTGGCTCAGACGCTGCAGGGGCACCCGGGCGTGTTTGCGCTGGCAGCCGATACCGATGGCATCGACGGCGTGGAAGACAACGCCGGGGCTTACGTGGCCCCCGACACGCTGGCACGGGCGCAGCAGCAGGGCATGAAGATCGACCTTTTTTTGGATCTCAACGACGCCTATGGCTTCTTCAAACCGCTGGGTGATCTGGTGATCACCGGTCCTACGCACACGAATGTGAACGACTTCCGGGCCATGCTGGTTTTGTAGCCGTTGCGCGGCTAGCCTGACAGAGGCCCGAGCGAGCGCAACACGTTCTCGGCTGTAGCCGGTGCAGTGAGTTTGACCGGGTCGCCAGCCTTGCCTCGCGCCTGCGCCACTGCGTCCCGCAACGCCTCATACACGCTGATGGCCAGCATGAAGGGCGGCTCGCCCACGGCCTTGCTGCCAAACACATTGTCTTCGCGGTTGGGCTCCGGCCAAAGGTCCACCTTGAAATGGGCCGGGATGTCACCCGTCGCGGGAATCTTGTACGTGCTGGGTGCGTGGGTACTCAAATACCCCTTGTCGTTCCAGACCAACTGCTCGGTGGTGAGCCAGCCCATGCCCTGCACGAACCCGCCTTCAATCTGACCGATGTCGATAGCCGGGTTGATGCTGCGCCCGACGTCATGCAGGATGTCGACTTTGAGGACGCGGCTTTCGCCGGTAAGGGTGTCGATCGCCACCTCGGTGCAGGCCGCGCCGTAGGAAAAATAATAGAACGGTCTGCCGGTCAGCGTGGTCTTGTCGTAGTGGATTTTGGGTGTGCGGTAAAAGCCGTCGCTCCAGAGCTGGATGCGGTTGGCATAGGCCGCTTTCACCACGTCGTTGAAGCTGTGGGTAACCGTGGGCGAGATGACGTGCCCGCCGTCAAAGCGGATCGCACCGGCACCGCAACCGTCCAGTCCACCCACAAATGCAGCCAGGTTGTCACGCACATGGCGGGCCGCAAACTGCGCGGCGCGGCCGTTCAGATCAGTTCCGGCCGATGCGGCTGTGGCCGATGCATTAGGCACCTTGCTGGTGTCGCTGGCCGTGGCCAGCACGCGCTCAAACGGCACGCCCAGCTCATCGGCCACGATCTGCGCGACCTTGGTGTTCAGACCCTGGCCCATTTCGGTGCCGCCGTGGTTCACCTGCACGCTGCCATCGGTGTACACATGCACCAGTGCACCGGCTTGGTTGAACAGCGTGGCGGTGAAGGAAATGCCGAACTTGACCGGCGTGATGGCCAGCCCGCGCTTGATGACCGGGCTGCCCGAATTCCAGACCGAAATGGCCTCCCGCCGCCGCCGATAGTGCGCAGACAGCTCCAGTTTTGATAGCATGGGTTGAAGGATGTTGTCTTCCACCTTCATCTGGTAGTGGGTGATGTTGCGCTTCTCCACACCATACAAATTGCGCATGCGCACATCCAGCGGGTCCATCCCCAGATGGCGGGCAATGTCGCCCATGATCGCTTCAATGATGATCACGCCCTGCGGCCCGCCAAAGCCGCGATAAGCCGTGTGGCTCTGGGTGTTCAGCTTGCAGCGGTAGGACGCAATGTCCACGTCTTCCAGAAAATAGGCGTTGTCACTGTGGAACACCGCGCGGTCAGCCACCGGGCCACTCAGATCGGCGCTGAAGCCGCAGTTGGCAGCCATCATCAATTTGAGGCCACTCAACAGCCCGGTGTCGTCAAACCCCACCGTGTATTCATAGGCAAAAGGGTGGCGCTTGCCGGTGACCATGAAGTCGTCATCCCGGTCCATGCGTAGCTTGACCGGGTGTTGAGCTTGTGCGCGGCCAGCGCGGCCCACACCGCCATGTGCCCGGCCTGCGTCTCCTTGCCACCAAAACCGCCGCCCATGCGCCGGCACTCCACGCGCACCGCGTGGTTGTCCAGCCCCAGCGCGTGGGATACCCAGTGCTGCACTTCGCCGGGGTGCTGCGTGCTGGAATACACCAGCCACTGGTTCTGCTCCTGCGGCACCACGTAGGCCACCTGGCCTTCCAGATAGAAGTGTTCCTGCCCGCCCACCTCCAGCGTACCGCTCAGCGTGTGGGGCGCTCTGGCCAGCGCCGTGGTGGCGTCACCGCGCGTGACAAACACGGGCGGCAACACGTAGCTTTTGGCCGCCAGCGCGTCCTTGACGCTCAGAATGGCCGGCAGCGCTTCGATGTTCAGCTTGACCTTGCGTGCCGCGCGGCGGGCCTGCATCACCGTGTCGGCCACCACCACGCCCACCACTTGGCCAATGTGCTGCACGGTATCAATGGCGAAGATGGGCTCATCCCCGGCGAACGATGCCAGGATCGGGTCGCCCGGAATGTCGCGGGTCAGCAGTACATCGCGAACGCCCGGCATGGCCAGCGCGGCGCTGGTGTCCACGCCCAGCAGCTTGCCATGCGCCACGGTGGACAAAACCGGTGCCGCATACAGCGTGCCCTTGATCTCGGGGATGTCATCCACATACGTGGCAGCGCCCGCCACCTGCGCGCGGGCGCTTTCGTGGTGTTTGGAATGGCCCGCCGCACCAGGCGACGCCTTGACCGCTGGCAAAACGGGCAGTTTCTCGGGTGCATTCATACCGGCTCTCCTTCCAGTGTGAAGGCTTCCAGATTGATCTGCTGCATGCCCTGACTTTCCAGCCAGAAGCGCTGCAGCAGGTTGCCCAGTACCTCACTGCGGTAGGCAGACGAGGCCCGCATGTCCGATATGGGCTGAAACTCGGCGCGCAGCGTGTCGATGGCGCGTTTCACCGTGGCCAGATTCCACCGCTGGCCCACCAGCGCCGCCTGGGTTTTGACCGCCCGCACCGGCGTAGCCGCCACGCCGCCCACGCCGATGGAAGCTGACAGCACCTTCCCGCCGTCCAGATACAGATTCAGGGCCAGGCAGACGGCTGAAATATCGTCATCAAACCGTTTGGAGATTTTGTACACCCTGGACAGTTCGCCCGCCGTGGGTTTGGGCACCTTGATCCAGGCCAGCACCTCATCCGCCGCCATCACATTCTTGCGATAGCCGGTGTAGAGCTGTTCCAGTGGCATTTCACGATGGCTTATCTTCCCGTTTCGTTTGCTCATCAACACCACGTTGGCCCCCAGCGCAATCAGCAGCGGCATCGAATCCCCAATCGGCGAGCCATTGGCCACATTGCCGCCCAGCGTGCCGGAGTTGCGCACCGGCAGGCCGGCAAACCGGTTGGCAAAGGTGCGCAACTGGGGGCGCTGGGCCACAAGCGCGGCAAAAGCGTCGGTTAGCGGCACGGCGGCGCCAATGGCTACGTGGTGCGGGTAGTCTTCCACCCGCCGTAGCTCCTTCACCTGAGTGACGTCCAGCACTTTGCTGAACTGCATGTGCATCTTGGTCACCCACAGGCCAACATCGGTGCAGCCGGCCACTATCTGAGCATCCGGGTGCGCAGCCCGGGCGGCCAGCAGGGCAGGCAGATTTTTGGGTGAAATATAGGTCGAATTGGCCTCTGGCTCTCGTCCACTATGCGTTAGTAGCTTCAATTTTTGCAGCAAATCGAGTTCGTTGATGCGTGCTGGGGGTAACGAACCTATCTGCTGCGCCGCATCCAGAATCGGCCGGTAGCCGGTGCAGCGGCACAGGTTGCCGGACAAATCCTCCTGCGCCAGCTCGCGGGTGATGGCCTTGCCCTGGCAGACATGGTTCTGGTACATGCCAAACAGGCTCATCACAAAGCCGGGCGTGCAAAAGCCGCATTGCGAACCGTGGCACTGCACCATGGCTTCCTGCGCCGGATGCGGGGTGCCGTCCTGCGCGGCGATGTCCTCCACTGTCCACAGCGCCATGCCGTCGACAGAGTGCGCCAGGCGGATGCAGCTGTTGATGGCACGGTAGGTGAGGTGGTCGCCAGCAGCCCCGCCCGTCGACGCGGGCGTCAGTTCTCCCAGCACCACGGTGCAGGCGCCGCAGTCGCCTTCACCGCAGCCTTCCTTGGTTCCGGTGCAGGCCAAGTCTTCGCGCAGCACCTCCAGCAGGGTGCGGGTTGGCGGTACATTGGCCAGCGAGACGATTTCCCCGCGCCGGATGAATTGGATGGTTTTGGTGTTCATGACAGTGTCCTTGTGCGCGAGGGTAAAACAGGAGGCAAGGCCTGTCCATACGCGCTAGCATATGACCCGGATGCAAACACAGATATGAGAGACCACGCGATTTTCGACAAGATTGACCTTCACTTGATCAGGGTCCTTCATACCGTGTTAACCGAGCGCAGTGTTTCGAGAGCCGCCATCCGGCTGGGCATGCACCAGCCGGCGGTCAGTGCGTCGCTCAAACGTCTGCGGGATTTCGCCGGGGACCCCTTGCTGGTGCGTTCAGGCTCCACGATGGTGCCTACCGACGCCGCGCTGCGGATGTTTGAACCCAGTGCGAGCATTTTGCGTGCCGCCGAGATGCTGTTCTCCGACGCCCGGGGCTTTGAGCCTGCCCAGGCCCGCAACACGTTCCGGGTGGCGGCCAGCGACTATCTGGATACGCTGTTCCTGCCCCGGCTGGTCACCCAGATCAAAACCCAGGCACCGCACTGCAACATCGACATCCAGCCGCTGTCGGCCGACTCCGACTACCAGGCCCACCTGTCGCAGGGAGAGGTGGACATCGTCATCGGTAACTGGTCCACACCGCCGGACGACCTGCATCTGGGCACGCTGTTTGATGACGAAGTGGTCTGCCTGGTGTCCAAAGACCACCCGGCTGTGCGCCGCGGCTGGGATCAAGCTGCCTGGCTGGAAGCGGACCACGTCGCGCCCGGAGCCACCCACCCCGGCGCCAAAGGCATCATCGACGAGCACCTGTATTCGCTGGGACTGACGCGCAACATCACCACCCGTTGCGCGCACTTCGGCCTGATCCCGTCCATGGTGGCGTCCACACTGCTGGTGCTGACCACCGGGCGCAAGTATTGCGAGCGGTATCTCACGCGGGCGCCAGTGGTCATCCTGCCGTGCCCCATCCCCTTTCCACGCCTGACCTACTACCAGCTGTGGCATGAGCGCACCCACACCTCCGCCGCCGCCCGGTGGCTGCGCGACCGGGTGAAGTCCGTGGCATCAAAGTTGCATGAGAAAGAATGAACCCATGACGACCCCCCGACTTCAGCTGTCCGGCATCACCAAGCGTTACCCCTCCGTGGTGGCCAATAGCGAGGTTTCGCTAACCGTCATGCCCGGCGAAACGCATGCCGTGCTGGGGGAAAACGGCGCTGGCAAATCCACGTTGATGAAGATCATCTATGGGTCGGTCAAGCCGGATGAGGGGAGTGTGATGTTCAACGGGCAACCGGTGCACATCCGCAACCCGCAGGAAGCCCGCGCCATGGGCATCAGCATGGTGTTCCAGCATTTCAGCCTGTTTGACACCATCACCGTGGCCGAAAACGTCTGGCTGGGCCTGAGCAAAACCCTCACGCTCGATGAAGTGACTCACAGCATCACCGCCAAGGCGCAGGAGTATGGTCTGGATATTGACCCCGCGCGACCGGTTCATACGCTGAGCGTGGGTGAAATGCAGCGCGTGGAGATCATCCGAGCCCTTTTGACCAACCCCAAATTGCTGATTCTGGATGAACCCACTTCGGTACTGACACCACAGGCTGTGGACAAGCTGTTTGTGGTGTTGAAAAAGTTGGCTTCCGAGGGCTGCAGCATTTTGTATATCAGCCACAAGCTGCATGAGATCCGCGGAGCTGTGTACGGCGTGTACGGTGCTGCGTGGTGGCAAGGTTACCGGTGTGTGCAACCCAGGTGAAGAATCCAACGCCTCGCTGTCCAAACTGATGATTGGTGCCGAGCCACCGCAGCTGACGCACCGCGAGCAAAAGCCGGGCTTGCCGGTACTCACGGTGAATCGCCTGGCGTTGCCCAGGGAAGATCAGTTTGGCGTGGACCTCGATGGCATTTCCCTGCAGGTTCGTGCGGGTGAGGTTGTGGGCATCGCCGGGGTGTCGGGCAACGGCCAGAAAGAGCTGCTTTACGCGTTATCGGGTGAAGATGTTCGCTCACCGGCCGGGTCCGTGCGCATGGGTGAGGTGGATATGTCCCGTTTGCATCCGGGCGGTCGCCGCAAGCTGGGGCTGCACTTTGTGCCGGAGGAGCGTCTGGGCCGTGGCGCGGTGCCGACGCTGGGGCTGGCGCACAACCTGCTGCTCACCCGAAACAATGCACTCTCGAAGTCGGGCTGGATCAGGGTCAAGGCGCTGGAGGCGCAGGCGGCAGACATCATTCGCCGCTTTAACGTCAAGGCGGGTGGGCCGAACTCCGTGGCGCGGTCGCTGTCCGGGGGCAACCTGCAGAAATTCATCGTGGGGCGCGAAATCGACGCGAACCCGAAGTTGCTGATCGTCTCGCAGCCGACGTGGGGTGTGGACGTGGGTGCTGCCGCGCAAATCCGCGGCGAAATTCTGGAGTTGCGGGACAAGGGGTGTGCCGTGCTGGTGGTGAGTGAAGAGCTGGACGAGCTGTTTGAATTGAGCGACCGTCTGCATGTAATCGCGAAAGGGCGATTGTCTCCTTCCGTACCGATTGGGGAAGCCACGATTGAGAGAATTGGTGAGTGGATGAGCGGCCTGTGGCATGAAGAGGTGCAGGCCCATCTGGCCAACATGGCAGTGGAGGCGACCCATGCTGAAGCTTGAAGCACGCCCACAACCTTCGAGTGCCTGGAGCTATGGCTCACCGTTGCTGGCGCTGGGCATCACCGTCATCATCGGCATCATCATGTTTCTGGCGCTGGGCAAAGATCCCCTGCGCGGACTGGAAATGTTTTTCTGGCAACCCATCCGCAGTGGTTATGCGGTGGGCGAATTGCTGGTGAAGGCGACGCCACTGCTGATCATTGCGCTGGGGCTGGCGGTGTGTTTCCGCTCTAACGTCTGGAATATCGGGGCTGAAGGGCAATACATCATCGGTGCCATCTTTGCCGGTGGTGTGGCGCTGCTGGCGGACAAGACTACCGGAGGCTGGATAGTGGTGCCCGTCATGTTGGCAGGCGTGCTGGGTGGCATGGTGTGGGCGGGCATCACGGCGCTGCTGAAAGACCGCTTCAATGCCAACGAAATCCTGGTCAGCCTGATGCTGGTCTATGTGGCGGTGCAAGTGTTGAGCTACCTGGTGGGCGGGCCCTGGAAAGACCCGCAGGGGTTCAACTTCCCGCAAACCAAAACCTTTGAAGCGGCCACGCGCATTCCGCGCCTGTTTGACGGCTCGCGGGTGAGCATCGGTGTGGTACTGGCCATGCTCGGGGTGGCGGGCATGTGGATTTTCCTGTTTCGCACGCGTGCCGGCTTTGCACTGCAGGTGGGTGGTTTGGCGCCAGCGGCGTCCCGGTACGCCGGGTTCTCATCGCGCAAGGCCTTGTGGACCGCCTTGATGATTTCAGGTGGTGCAGCGGGGCTGGCTGGCGCGCTGGAAGTGGCCGGGCCCATTGGCCAACTCACGCCGTATGTACCCGCAGGGTACGGCTTTGCCGCCATCATCGTCGCGTATGTGGGCCGTCTGCATCCGATTGGCATGGTGTTCTCGGCCATTTTGATGAGCATGTTTTACATCGGCGGCGAAATGGCGCAGTCGCGCATGGGGTTGACCAAATCACTCACGGGTGTATTTCAGGGGTTGCTCCTGTTCAGCTTGTTGGCGTGCGACACGCTGGTGAACTACCGGCTCAAACTGAAAGGGAGCAAGTAATGGATTCCTATGCATTGCTGCTGGCCGCCACGCTCAATGCGGGTACCGTTCTGGCGCTGGCGTCATTGGGGCTGCTGATCAACGAAAAAGTGGGCATCGTAAACCTCGGTGCCGAAGGCATGATGCTGTGCGCAGCCATTGCCGGGTTTGCCACGGTGGTCCACACGGGTAACGACTGGCTGGGCTTTGCTGCCGGCATCGCGGTGGGCGCTGCACTGGCTGCCATCTTTGGTTTGCTGGTGATCTGGCTAAACACCAACCAGTTTGCAACCGGGCTGGCGCTCACGCTGTTTGGCACAGGTTTTTCAGCCTTTGTTGGTACCTCGTTTGTGCAGGCCAAGATCCCTGACCGCGTCGGCTACGCCATTCCCGGTTTGTCAGACATCCCCCTGATCGGTCCGGCATTGTTTCGCCATCACCCGATGGTGTATCTGACTGTTGCGCTCGCACTGGTGCTGATCTGGTTTATGTACCGCACGCGCAGTGGTCTGGTGATGCGCAGCGTGGGAGAGAGCCCGGAGTCAGCACATGCGCTGGGTTATCCAGTTCGCCGCATTCGCCTGGGTGCCGTGGTGGTCGGCGGCGCCCTGTGCGGTTTGGCGGGTGCTTATATTTCAGTGATTTACACACCGCTGTGGGTGGAGGGCATGGTGGCCGGAAAAGGCTGGATCGCGCTGGCCCTGACGACATTTGCCACCTGGCGCCCGGCGCGGGTGCTGCTGGGGGCTTACCTGTTTGGGGGCGTGACGATGCTGCAGTTTCACTTGCAAGGTATCGGCGTCGATGTGCCCAGCCAGTTCCTGAGCATGCTGCCTTATGTGGCCACCATCGTGGTGCTGGCGCTGATTTCCCGTAACCCGCAGTGGATTCGCATCAATATGCCGGCGTCGATTGGCAAGCCTTTCTACCCTGGTTCCTGATTTTTTCCGGTTCATAATTGAACTTTTTCAACCTGTCGCAACCCTCTCCAAACAAGGAATTGACATGACCGACCTACAAAAACGTTCGCTGCTAAAACTCGCAGCCCTTACCGCCGTGGCATCTGCTGCACTGGTGGGTTGCGGCAAGAAGGAAGAGCCGGCTCCCGCGCCTGCCCCGGTTGCAGCCGCTCCAGCCGCGCCAGCCAAGGCCGAACCGCTGAAGATTGCCTTCGCCTACATTGGCCCGGTTGGTGATGGTGGCTGGACGTTCGCCCACGACAACGGCCGCAAGGCCGTCGAGAAGGAGTTTGGCGACAAGGTTGTGACTTCGTTTGTCGAAAACGTGCCCGAGTCTGCTGATGCCGAGCGCGTAATTCGCGACATGGCCTCCCAGGGCAACAAGCTGATTTTTGGTACGACGTTCGGCTACATGGAGCCGATGCTCAAGGTAGCTGCTGATACCAAAGGCGTGATGCTGGAACACGCCACCGGCTACAAGCAGGCCGAGAACATGCGTACCTATGACAGCCGCACCTACGAAGGTGCCTACATGGCGGGTGTGATTGCCGGCAAGATGACCAAGAGCAACACGCTGGGCGTGGTGGCCTCGGTGCCAATTCCTGAAGTGCTGCGCAACATCAACAGCTTCACGCTGGGTGCCCAGTCCAGCAACCCCAAGGTCAAGACCAAGGTGATCTGGGTGGGCGGCTGGTTTGACCCGCCGAAAGAGACTGAAGCCGCCACCTTGTTGATAAACGGTGGTGCTGACGTGCTGTTCCAGAACACCGACTCACCCGCTGTGCTGAAAACTGCCCAGGAAAAAGGCAAGCGCGCTTTCGGTTGGGACTCTGACATGACTGCCTATGGCCCCAAAGCCCACCTGGCGTCTGCCGTGATCAACTGGGGTCCGTACTACATTCAGGCCACTAAAGAAGCGTTGGATGGCACCTGGAAGGGTGGCACGGGGTCATGGTGGGGTCATAAAGAAGGCTCGATTGACCTGGTGTCTATCGCCGAAGACGTGCCTGCAGAAACCAAAGCCAAAATTGACGAAATCAAGGCAGGCCTGAAAGCCGGTACCTTCAGCATCTGGAAAGGCCCTCTCCTGGGCCAAGATGGCAAGGAAATCCTGGCCAAGGACGCTGTGGCGGACGACAAGTTCCTGGGCGGCGTGAACTTCTACGTCAAGGGTGTGGAAGGCAAGGTTCCCGGCGGCAAATAAGCGGCTCGACTATTGCGCTCACGCGCAAAAAGGGTCGCCTTATGGCGGCCCTTTTTTCTTTCTGATTTTGCTGAATTGACATGATTGAAGAAACCCATTGGCATCCCGTTGCACAAACCGCCGAAGTCACCGACCAGCCGCTGGCCGTGACTTTGCTGGAGCACGCTCTGGTGGTATGGCGCGATGCGGCCGGAATGGTCCACGCCTGGCTGGACCAGTGCCCGCACCGGGGTGCCAAACTGTCACTGGGGCGCGTGTGCGACGGGCGACTGGAGTGTCCTTACCATGGCTGGCAGTTTGATGAGACGGGCCACTGCGCTCACGTGCCGGCCTTGCCGACATTCACGCCCCCCGCCTCGCGCACTGCGCGAACCCATGAAGCGCAGGAGCAATACGGATTGATTTGGGTGCGGCTTGCGCCCGTTGCTGAAAACGAGGTGCCTGCCTTTGCGGCGGAATCCGACCCACACCTGCGCAAGCTCAACTGCGGTCCCTACGATGTGGCTACCAGCGCACCGCGTCTAGTCGAGAATTTTCTGGATATGGCGCACTTCGGTTTTGTGCACGAAGGATGGCTGGGCATGCGCAGTGCCACGGCCATCGACGACTATCAGGTTCAGGCCACGCCGACCGGTTTGCTGGCCACACAGTGTCGAGCCTGGCAGCCGCAGTCCAACGTGCATTCCAAGGCACCTGCCCAGGTGGAGTACACCTATGAAGTCACAGCACCTTATTGCGCGGTGCTGACCAAAGTGCCTGATCCGGCCAGCGTGGCGGCAAATGTTGGCCCCGGACTGTTTCGGGAATCCATCGCACTGTTCATTTGTCCAACAGGACCTGAGACCAGCCGCGTCTGGTTTCGTCTGGCCATGGCCGACTTTGTATCTCCGGACGATAAGCTGCGCACGTTTCAGCATACGATTTTCATGCAGGACAAGCCGGTGCTTGAATCGCAAACACCCAGACGGCTGCCGCTGGATCTGCGGGCCGAACTGCATACCGCCGCGGACAAAGCGTCGTCGGCCTACCGCCGGCACCTGAAAATGCTGGGCATCACCTTTGGAGTATGTTGATGAGTTCTCCTTTCTTGGCTGTCAAAAACATCCCGCCTGAACGCCTGCCCGACCTGCTGCGCCGCATGCCCAAAGCAGAGCTGCATATGCATATCGAAGGCTCGCTGGAGCCCGAGCTGATCTTCGCGCTGGCACAACGCAATGGCCTCACATTGCCCCATGCCTCCGTCGAGGATTTGCGTCGTGCCTACGCCTTCACCAACCTGCAAAGCTTTCTGGACATCTATTACGCCGGGGCTGGTGTGTTGCTGCATGAGCAGGATTTTTTCGACATGGCCCACGCCTACCTTGCGCGTGCGGCTATCGATAACATAGCGCACGCCGAACTGTTTTTTGACCCGCAGACCCACACGGCCCGTGGCGTGTCTATGGAAACGGTTGTCCACGGCCTGCACCGGGCCTGCATGGATGCACAAGCCGAGTTCGGTATCAGCGCCGCACTGATCATGTGTTTTGTACGTCACCTGTCCGAGCAGGAGGCGTTTGAAACGCTGGAGCAGGCACTGCCCTATCGTGACAAGATCATTGGCGTGGGGCTTGACTCGGGTGAGCTGGGCAATCCGCCCGAGAACTTTGTCCGCGTGTTTGCGCGCTGTCGCGAACTGGGGTTCCGTCTGGTGGCGCACGCGGGGGAAGAAGGCCCGCCTGCCTACATCTGGAGTGCTCTGGACGTGCTGCGGGTGGAGCGCATTGACCACGGGGTGCAGGCTTTCAAAGACCCCGCGCTGATGCAGCGGCTGGTGAAAGACAAAGTGCCGCTCACGGTGTGCCCACTATCCAACCTGAAACTGCGTGTGTTCCCCACGCTGGCTGATCACAACCTGGGGCTGCTGCTGGACGCGGGCATCGTGGCCACGGTCAATTCGGATGACCCAGCCTACTTTGGCGGCTACCTGAACGAGAACTTCACGCAAACCTTTGCCGCAACCGGCCTTACGGCACAACACGCGTACACATTGGCCCGCAACAGCTTTGAAGCCAGCTTCATTGATGCAGGCGCCAAGCGGAATTATGTGGACCGGTTGAACGCGGCGTTCGAGACGTTTGTCTGACCGGCTGACGCCCAGACACCGGAAGCCTCAGAGGTAGCGAACACCCTGACGCGCCAGCTCAGCCTGGACTGCCGCCATGTTGACGCTGTCCAGCGTGGTCCCTGACTTGACCGACAGCGCTGCCGCAATACCCGCGCCTTGACCCGCCACCGCACAACACGCCATGTTGCGCGTTGCGGCATGGCTGATTCGGTCGCCGCCGATGGAGCGCCCGGCCACCAGCAGGTTTTTCACGCCCTTGGGCAGCATGCAGCGGTAGGGAATCTGCATGTACCGGCCCGTGGTCGGCAGGATGAGGATGCCGTAGCCGTCGATGAATTCCGGGTAGATGCCGATGCTGTCGTCAAACCGTCCTTGCTCCCGGACATCGCGTTCGGTCATGTTGTAGGCTGCGTCGATTTTTCGCGTGTCACGAATGCCGATGGCCATGCCGAAATTGCGCAGACGTACGCCTTCACAGCCCGGCGTGAAGCGTCGCAGCGCCTCGATGGCCAACATCGCCTGCTGGCGGCCTTCCATCTCGAAGTGCGTCATGCTGTCGGGGTCGGTGCCGTCGCACCCGGCCAGATGCACCAGGTTCATGTAGGTCAGCTCGCCGCTGTCGTGCATGGCGCCCCAGGTACCGGCGATGGTGGTGAGGTGGGCCGGAATCAACCCTTCTGCTACCGCACGGTCAAACGGTTTTTTCAGGAAGGGTGAAAACATGGCGTCTTCTTTACCCGATGTTTCAATCTTCCATTCACCGCTGCCCCAGTCTTTGTAGGTCTGCGGATCGGCCTTCACACCGGCCATGAATTTCTTTTTGTCCACGCCCGCCAGATGGAACATAACGGACGCAGCCTGCATGTGTTCTTTCGGGGTTTTCACCGTGGGCGCGCCCGCACGGTAGGCAATGTCAGCGTCGCCGGTAGCGTCGATCACGCGTTTGGCCAGAATGGCTTCGCGACCGGCCTTGCTCTCGACAATCACGCCGCGAATGGTGTCACCGTCCATCACCGGTGCCACAAACAGGCGGTGCAGCATGGTGTGCACGCCAGTCTCTTGCACGAGCTGGTCAGCGACCAGCTTGAAACCCTCAGAGTCGATCTCGTACGACAGCGATTGGGATTCGGGCACCGCAGCGCCCATTTGCCGGGCGCGCTCTTCGAACTCGCGGCCGATGCCGTTGGCTTCTACGGTTTTCTCGTGGCGGTACCAGGCAAAGCCCTCAACGCCGACGACCGTGATGTTGCCGCCCAGACAGCCAAATCGCTCAACCAGCGTGACGCTGACCCCCGTTCGGGCGGCAGCCAGTGCAGCCGCCAAGCCACCGGGGCCACCGCCTACGACCAATACGTCACATTCGTGGATGACATCCGTTTGACGGGATGGCTCCGTGATCGTTATGGTCAAGGCGGGTAATCCTCTGTCAGGCGCGTGCGGCGGGAACCCAGAGTTGCAGGCGCGGAAGCATCAGGCGGTAAGGAGCCAGCAGCACGGCGGCCATCAGCCACTTCACGCCCAGATCACCCGCGGCGAGCATGCGCCAATCCAGATCGGTTCCGGCGAAGGCCAGGAAGAAGAACAGGCCCGTGTCAATGACCGAAGCCACCAGTGAACCGATGAACGGGGCTTTCCACCACGACATGGTGCGCAGCCGGTTGAACGCCACGATGTCCAGCAGTTGCCCGATGATGAAGGCAATACCCGACGCCACGGCAATGCGCCAAGGGGCCAGGCCCAGAGACACGACCACTGCAATCGCAAAACCGACCCAGGCCACGCGGCGCGCCGCTTTGGCTCCTACGGCACGGTTGGTCAGGTCAGTCACCAGAAAGGCGACCGGGAAGGTGAAAGCACCCCAGGTCAGCCAGTCGTTGATGGGAAATTGCACGAGGTAATTGGATGACGCAATGACAATCAGCATCGCCAGAATCGGGCGCCACAGCTGGGTCAGCCGGGGCGCCAGGGGGGAGGTGGAGGTAGACGTGTTCATGGCGCCCATTATCGCAGGAGGCACTTTATAGGGGCTATCCGATTCCGCTTATTGGCAAACCGTCAGGATTGGTTAAGCTGTGGATTACATGAAAGCCTATCGTTCTTCCATTCTCCGCTTTGCCTCTGACCGGGAGCCGCGTCACGCCGCCATTTTTGAAGAAGACGGCTTACTGGTGGTGGCGCCAGATGCGGCCGGCGTGCAGGTGGTGAAGGCTGTTGGCTCGTACCAAAGCCTGATTGGCCAGTTTCCATATCTGGCGGTGGAGCACCTGCCGGGTCGCATCATCGCCCCCGGTTTTGTGGACATGCATCTTCACTACCCGCAGACCGACATCATTGGCTCACCGGCCCCAGGTTTGCTGCCGTGGCTGGAAAACTACACGTTTCCAGAGGAAAAACGCTTCTCAAGCCCCGAATACAGTGCGCAGGCAGCTACTTTTTTCATAGCGGAATTGCTGCGCAACGGGGTTACCACGGCGCTCACCTTTGCCACTTCGCACCCCGAATCGGTGAACGCGCTGTTCAGTCAAGCGCAGGCGAACGGCATGCGCCTGATCACCGGCAAATGCCTGCAGGACCGGCATTCGCCTGACGGCGTGCGGGACGAGACAGAGCAAAGCCTGATTGATACCGAAACCCTCATCCAGCAGTGGCACGGCAAAGGTCGCCTCGGCTATGCCATCACGCCGCGCTTTGCGCCCAGTTGCAGCGAGGCGCAGCTGTGTGGCGCGGGTGAGCTGGCCGCCAAGTACCCGAGCGTGTGGATTCAGTCCCACGTGGCCGAAAACAGGGACGAAATCAAGTGGGCGCGCGAGTTGTTCCCGGGTTCACGCAGTTATCTGGCCACCTACGCCGACTTCGGCCTGATGCGCGACCGCGCCATCTACGCCCACTGCATCCACTTTGACGACGATGACCGGGCCCTGATGCGTGAAACTGGCGCGGCGGCGGCGGTCAGCCCGACCAGCAACCTGTTTCTGGGCAGCGGTTTTTTTGATTTTGAGGGTGCCGACCGCGTGGGTTATCGCTACGGGCTAGCCAGCGACGTGGGTGGGGGCACCAGTTTCAGCCCGTTTCACACGATGCTGGCCGCGTATTACGTCGGACGGGAAGGACAGGCCACGACCGGTCTTTCGCTGACTCCGCAGCAGTTGTGGTGGCAGCACACGGCGGGGGCCGCTCGCGCTATGGGGCTGGAAGGTGTCATTGGCAACTTGCAGGTTGGCTGCGAGGCCGATTTCCTCGTGCTGAACCCCGCGGCCACGCCGCTTCTGGCGCGCAAAACCGCGCGGGCGGCCAACCTGGACGAGCTGTTGTTTTCCATGATCGTGCTGGGCGACGACCGGTTGGTCGAAAAAGCGGTTATTTCAGGTCGAAATTGACCTCTAGCCCTCGTCCGATATGCGTGAGTAGCTATTAAAAATATAGCAGATGCCGTGAGTGAGGCTCCGCGCGCAATGGCTTGCCTACAATCCTCCGCAATCCGGAGATTTATCAGATGAGCATCAAAAGCGACAAATGGATACGCCGCATGGCAGAGACCACCGGCATGATCGAGCCGTTCGAGCCCGGCCAGATTCGAAGCCGTGAGGTAAACGGCGCGACCCAGAAAATCATCAGCTACGGCACCAGCAGCTACGGCTATGACATCCGCTGCGCGCCCGAATTCAAGGTGTTCACCAACATCCACAGCACGGTGGTGGACCCGAAAAACTTCGACGAAAAAAGCTTTGTCGATTTTCACGATGACGTGTGCATCATCCCGCCCAACAGCTTCGCGCTGGCCCGCACCATGGAGTACTTCCGCATCCCGCGCAACGTGCTCACCATCTGCCTGGGCAAAAGCACCTACGCCCGCTGCGGCATCATCGTCAACGTGACGCCGTTCGAGCCCGAGTGGGAAGGTTATGTGACGCTGGAGTTCTCCAACACCACACCGCTGCCGGCCAAGATCTACGCGGGCGAAGGCTGCGCCCAGGTGCTGTTCTTCGAAAGCGATAAAGACGACGTCTGCGAGACCAGCTACAAGGACCGCGGCGGCAAATACCAGGGGCAGGTTGGGGTGACGTTGCCGAAGGCTTGATCTTCCCGGCGGATTGACTGGTGGCTCAGTGCGTGGTGCCTGCGCCCAGCAATTGATCTTCCCGCGTCTGCAGTGCGCAACGCACAGCCAGCCGCAATCCGCGCACCATGTCTTCCATCGCCATGTTGGGCTTCCCCTGTTCCGGCAGAAACGGCACGTGCACAAAACCGCCGCGCGTGTGGCGCAACTTGTGCTTCGTCGCCAGTGCATGCATCAAACCGTAAAACACGTGGTTGCAGACGAACGTGCCAGCGGTTTGTGACACCTCGACCGCGACTTCCTCCTGCCGCAGGGCGGCCAGCATCGCCTTGATGGGAAGGGTGGTGAAATAGGCGGCAGGTCCGCCAGAGATCACCGGCGTGTCGATGGGCTGGTTAGCCGCGTTGTCGGTGATGCGGGCGTCATTGACATTGATAGCCACCCGTTCGAGCGAAAGGGCGTTGCGCCCGCCAGCCTGGCCCACGCAAATGACGAGGGCTGGCTGGTGTTTTTGCAGCAGGGCATCCAGCTCCCGCAGCGAGTCATCGAACACCGTGGGCAACTGCGCCGCAACCACGGTATGCCCCGCGATTTTTCGGCCATGCAGCGCTTTCACGGCCAGCCAGCTGGGGTTGAGCGATTCGCCGCCAAAGGCGTCAAAACCCGTCAGCAGGACTTTGGCGGGTGCCGGTAGGGCAGGAGCTTTGCGCGTTAACATGGGCGCAAATTTACCCCACGCGGCGGGTGACGAGGAGAAAAGCCATGAAATGGGAAGGTAATCGTGAATCAGACAACGTGGAAGACCGTCGTGCAGGGGGGGGCGGTGGTTTGGGTGGTCTGGTGGGCGGACGCGGTATTGGCATAGGCACGATCGTGATTGCGCTGCTGGGGGGGTGGATTTTTGGCATCAACCCGCTCACCATCCTGAGCCTGCTCAGCGGCGGTGGCGCGCCCACCGCGCAGGTGGAGCAGGCACCAGCCCAGAGGCCGCCCGCTGACGACCGCATGGCCAAATTTGTCTCCACGGTGCTGGCGGACACCGAAGACGTCTGGAAAGATGTGTTCACCAAGGGTGGCGCGACCTACGCGGAGCCCAAGCTGGTGCTGTTTCGGGGGGTGACGCCTACCGCCTGCGGCACCGGCCAGGCTGCCATGGGCCCGTTTTACTGCCCGGGTGACCAGAAGGTGTATATCGACCTCGGCTTTTATCAGACCCTGAAGGACAGGCTGGGTGCGCCGGGTGACTTCGCGCAGGCCTACGTGATTGCCCACGAAGTGGGTCATCACGTCCAGAATCTGCTGGGCATCAGCGAAAAAATGGATAACATGCGCGGCCGCGTCAGCCAGGTGGAGTTCAATGGCTTAAGCGTGCGGCTGGAGCTGCAGGCCGACTGTTTTGCAGGCGTTTGGGCGCATCATGCCCAGAATTCACGCCAGATCCTGGAAAACGGGGACGTGGAAGAAGCCATGAACGCTGCCGCGAAGATCGGTGACGACGCCCTGCAACGCGCCGGGGGAGGTGCGGTGGTGCCCGACAGCTTCACCCATGGCTCCAGTGCACAGCGCCAGCGCTGGTTCAATTCTGGTCTTCAGGGAGGCAACCTCAAGGGTTGTGATACCTTCTCGGCACGCCAGTTGTGACGGATGGGGGATAATAGGCGGTTGCCTGGTGGCAGCCTTTCCCCTCAAGAGTATTAATGACAGACACCGTTACAGAAGCAGTTGCTGAGGCTCGCCTCGATTCGTTTTCCCAGTTGAACCTGGCGCCCGCCCTGTCGCGCGCCGTGGCCGAGTTGGGCTACGAGTCCATGACGCCTATTCAGGCGCAGGCCATTCCGGTGGTGCTGCAAGGCCGCGACGTGATGGGCGCCGCCCAGACCGGCACCGGCAAAACGGCTGCTTTTTCGCTGCCGCTGCTGCAGCGCATGCTCAAGCACGAAAACGCTTCCACGTCACCTGCGCGTCACCCGGTTCGGGCGCTGGTGCTGCTGCCCACTCGGGAACTGGCCGACCAGGTAGCGCAGGCCGTGAAGGCATACGCCAAGCACACCCAGCTGCGTACAGCCGTGGTGTTTGGCGGCATGGACATGAAGCCGCAAACACTGGAACTGAAAAAAGGTGTTGAAGTGCTGGTGGCCACGCCCGGGCGCCTGCTGGACCATATTGAAGCCAAAACCGCGGTGCTGAACCAGGTCGAGTATGTCGTGCTGGACGAAGCTGACCGGATGCTGGACATCGGGTTTTTGCCGGACCTGCAGCGCATCCTGAGCTACCTGCCCAAACAGCGCACCACACTGCTGTTTTCCGCCACGTTCTCTCCCGAAATCAAGCGTCTGGCCAATAGCTATTTGCAAGACCCGGTGACGATTGAAGTGGCCCGCTCCAACGCCACGGCGTCCACCGTAGAGCAGCATTTCTACAGCGTGGGTGATGACGACAAGCGCCGCGCCCTTCACCAGATCCTCAAAGACCGGGGCATGAAGCAGGCCTTTGTGTTCGTCAACAGCAAGCTGAGCTGCGCCCGTCTGGCACGGTCACTGGAGCGTGAGGGCTTGAAAACCACCGCCCTGCATGGCGACAAGAGCCAGGACGAGCGCCTGAAGGCGCTGGACTCCTTCAAAAAAGGCGAAGTGGATTTGCTGGTGTGTACCGATGTGGCCGCCCGCGGGCTGGACATCAAGGACGTTCCCGCAGTGTTCAACTTCGATGTGCCCTTCAACGCTGAAGACTATGTGCACCGCATTGGCCGCACGGGCCGGGCCGGGGCTGAAGGTCTGGCAGTCACGTTCGTGTCCAAAAGCGATGCGCGCCTGATAGGTGATATCGAGAAACTCATCAAAACCAAGATCGAACTCGAAGCGATCGAGTTTGAAGAAGACCAGCCCCGAATCCGGGAGCAGGGCCGGATCAACGACGGGCGGCGTGCCTGGCGTGAAGCCGGTGAAATGGGTGACCCGCGCGATGTGCTGGACACCCGTCGTGAGCAGCGTGAACCACGGCAGCAACAGCGCCCGATTCGTCCTGCGCCGGCATCGCGTGACCCGTTCTTTGACAAGCCCTATGAGGCGCCCGCCATGGAGGCCGCGCCTTCCTGGGAATCCAGCAAACCCGCTGGCCCGCGTAGCATCTCGGCCAACATCAAGCCCAAGCGTAAAGTTGCGGCACTGTTCAAATCGGAATAATCGGGCCGCGCAACCCGGTTAACCCGGTTTTTGGGCTGCCTCACATTTCACTTGAATCAGTTCGTTTAAGGTGGAGTTCGCTCCCAGCTTGAGCGCACTCAAACACCCGCCCCACACACATCCGGTGTCCAGCGAGATCACATCGCGGCGGTCATGCAGCCAGCCCAGTGTGGACCAGTGGCCAAAGGCCACGGTGACGCCCGCCGTTTGTCGACCTGGCACGTCGAACCAGGGCATACACCCCGCGGGTGCGGCACTGGCACCTTCCTTGGTTTCGAATTCCATTTCCCCTTCGAGCGTGCAAAACCGCAATCGGGTCAAAGCATTGACGATCACGCGCAGGCGCGCCACACCGGTGAGTGACTCGCTCCAGCCGGCGGGTTCATTGCCGTACATCTGGTGGAGAAACTCGCCGAGGTCATTGCCTTGCAGCACCGCTTCCACTTCTTTGGCAAGCGCTATTGTTTTAATAGCTGTCCACGCAGGTAGTACGCCGGCATGAATCAATAAAAGCTCTTCATTCCCGGTTTTTTCGAGCAGCGCCATGTGTTGCTGGCGCAGCCAGTCCAGCATGGCGTTGCGGTCTGGCGCATCGAGAATTCCACCCAGTGTGTCCTTGCGGTGGGGTTTGCGCACGCCATGGGCCACAGCCAGCAGGTTCAGGTCGTGATTGCCCAGCAGACACCGTGCGGCAGGGCCCAAATGCATCAGGCGCCGCAATACCCCGGCCGAGTCCGGCCCGCGGTTGACCAGGTCCCCGAGCAGGATGAGCGAGTCGCGGCTGGGTGAAAAAGAAATCGTGTCCAGCAGACGTTGCAGTGCCGCATTGCAGCCCTGCACGTCACCAATCAGGTAAAGTGCCATGGTGTTGATTTTCACCCCGGATTCATGGATATTTTGCTGATTGCGTTGCTGACGCTGCTCAACGGCGCTTTTGCCATGTCCGAACTGGCCCTCACTGCCAGCCGCAAGGTGCGCCTCAGCGCCCTGGCCGAAGCGGGTGACAAAGGCGCGCAGGCAGCGCTCACCCTGCTGGAAAACCCCACACAATTTTTGTCATCCGTTCAGGTCGGCATCACCTCCATCGGGGTGCTCAACGGCATCATTGGCGAGGCGGCTTTCAGTAGTGGCGTATCCGAATGGATTGAAACCTTTGGCTTGTCCACCCGGGTGGCTGACGTCACAGCCACTGCGCTGGTGGTGACCGCCATTACCTTTGTGACCATCGTTTTTGGCGAATTGGTGCCCAAGCGAATTGGACAGCTGTACCCTGAGGATGTGGCGCGCTGGGTGTCCCGCCCGATGACCTGGGTGGCCACGGGTGCCAAACCATTCGTCCGACTGCTGTCCATGTGCACCCATGGCGTACTCAGACTGCTGCGTATCGACACGGCGGGTGACCGCATGGTGACCGAGGCCGAAATCGACGCCAGCCTGGAGGAGGGGGTGGATGCCGGACTCATTGAGGAGCATGAGCACCAGATGGTGCTTAATGTGTTTCACCTGGACGACCGGCCGTTAACCTCCATGATGCTGCCACGCGCCGATGTTGAATGGCTGGAGGCGGACGATTCCGCTGCTGCTAGCCTCAAACGTGTTGGCCTGGGTGGTGACCGAGGAACCCATTCCTGGTACCCGGTTTGCCGCGGTTCACTCGACGACGTTGTGGGCATCATCAGTGTCGGCAAGCTGCTGCAGCTTGGCAGCGCGCCGGGGGCTGGAAAAGAAGGCAACATTGAAGCCCATGTGCAGGCAGCATCCTTCGTTCCCGAAACGCTGACTGGCATGGAATTGATCGAGCAGTTCAGAACCCGATCCGCCCGCATGGTGTTTGTCGTGGATGAGTACGGTGTGGTGCAGGGCCTGATGACGCCGCATGACCTGCTGGAAGCCATCACCGGCGAACTGCAACCCCATGCGCAGACTGAAGCCTGGGCGACCCGGCGTGACGATGGCTCATGGCTGATTGACGGCGCCATGCCCGTTGGCGAACTCAAGGCCAGGCTGGATATCGATGAGTTGCCTGGTGAAGACCGTGGCCGCTACAACACTGTGGCAGGGCTCCTGATGGCGGTGTCTGGCGAATTGCCCTCAACTGGCGAACGAATCGACTGTGCAGGATGGACGTTTGAGGTGGTCGATCTGGACGGCAAACGTATCGACAAGGTGTTGGCCATTCGCTCCTCAAGCTATAGCCACCCGGCCAGGCGATAAGACAGCAGGCCAACCAGTTCGTGCAGCGCCAGTTCCCAGCGGTCGGCGCCACCAGCCAGCGAATAGTCAGTCCATGGCGTGACTGGCCCGGTACGAAAATCGACCGGGTAGGCGGTGACGTTCCAGCCCGCTTTGGCGAATGTGGCGATGGAGCGCGGCATATGCGAGGCCGATGTCACCAGCAGCCAGCGCTGCGTGATGTCAATGCCCGGCAGCCGTGCCGTGAGCACGGCATTTTCATGGGTGTTGCGTGACGCGGATTCGTAGCTCACACGCCCATCGGGAACGCCCATGCTGTCAAAAAAGATCTTGGTGCGTTGCGCTTCGTTGGGGCCGGTGCCAAACAAGAGGCCTTCACCCCCCGTGAACACGACGCGCAGTTGCGGGTTGCGCTGCAGTAGGGCCACCGCCGTCGTCATCCGTTCTGCGGCGTCGTTGAGCAAGGGCTGGGTATGGCCCAGCCAGACTTGACCTGAAACCAGCGCACCGCCCAACACCACGATGCCGGCATAGCCACTCAAATCGGTCTGCGGCGCCATCTCGGCATACTGCCCCTCCAGTTGGCGAACCAGCAGGTCAGGCAACGGCATCCAGCCCATTACCAGCAACACGGTCAAGGCTGCCCCCGTCAGGCGACGGCTCAGGGATGGTCTATACCGCGTCAACAGCAAACCTGCGGCCAACAGGACAACAACGTACACAAGTGGCTGGGTGATCAGGGCGAGGAATTTGGCTGCAATGAACATGTTGGGGCGCAAACAGGAAGTTGGGCACATTAAAGCAAAATGCAGCTGGCCATCAGGAACCACAGGTCACTACTGCGCTACGGTATGGCCTTCAGTAGGAGTTAAAAGACCTGTAAATGGCCCAGCCAATCATGCCGGCTGCCACCAGCAGCATCAGACCAAACAGAACCCATATACGAGTTTGTCTGGACCAGTATCGCAATCGCCCGCGCCAGGTGAATCTGACTCCGGCGCGCTGACACTTTCTGCAGATGAACTCTGCATAGCGGTTCCGGTGACAGTCCTGGCGGGCAACGGGTGCGCCGCACGATGAACATTTCAAGGGCATATCGGGGGTCTGGGTCGCCTGTTCGGATCGGGCCGGTTATTCAAACAATGTCGTTTCAGTATGTGTTTTATCAAATGCTATCCCTTGCGCGGGATCACAACACAAGAAAGGCCTTGGCAGTTTTCCGGGTTTCGTTGCTGAAGGCCAACAAGTGTAGCTTTGACAAACTGAAGATCACTCACAGCCCCTGAACTCACGCCGCTGACATTCGCGCGCCATTTGCAGCGCTTGCGCAATTTGCTGGGGTGTCAGGCGTTGTGCGGCCACATTGCGATTCCTGATGGCGTTGGGTTCCCCTGATCCGGCGGCAAGCATGAACCACATGTAAGCCCGCACTTCGTCTTGCGCTACGCCCAGACCCTTGCCGTACATCAGCCCCAGATTGACCTGGGCTGTGGCATACCCCTGCTCGGCTGCCAGCCGATACCACTGAACCGCCTCAGCAGGGCTTGGGGCCACGCCTTGCCCTTTTTCCAGCATCAGGCCCAGGCTGGTTTGGGCCGCCGCATCGCCCTTTAAGGCGAGTTTTTCAAAGAGGGGAAATGACGTGAAATAGTCGCCGCGTTTGTTGGCTGCCATGGCATCGTCGAACGGGTCGGCCAACGCCATCCCGCCGCTGAGTAGCACGGCAGTCATTGCCGTTGCCAGTGATCGATTCATTGCCCGCCTTCCCGGAGTACACATGCTGTCACACGTTGCCCGATTTCGAATAGGGTGCCGACCATTGAAAAAGCCCACTATCGTTCGGATAGCGGGCTTTCCTTGTTTTTATTGGTGCCGGAGAGATGAATCGAACACCCGACCTTCTCATTACGAATGAGCTGCTCTACCGACTGAGCTACACCGGCTGGTAAGCCGCAAATTATAGCCTGCCTGTAATGGCTGGTTTACGGCTCGTTATGGTACCGGGTGACGCGTTCCACTTCGTTCTTCGAGCCCAGCATGACACTCACGCGCTCGTGCAACTGACCCGGCTGGATATCCAGGATGCGCTGTTTGCCATTGGTGGCAGCGCCGCCGGCCTGTTCGATCAGCCAGCTCATGGGGTTGGCCTCGTACATCAGGCGCAGCTTGCCGGCCTTGTGCGGCTCGCGCTTGTCCCACGGGTAGAGGAAAACGCCGCCACGGGTGAGGATGCGGTGCACGTCGGCCACCATGCTGGCAATCCAGCGCATGTTGAAGTCCTTGCCCCTTGGGCCTTCCCTGCCCTGAAGACATTCATCAATGTAGCGTTTGACCGGGGTGTCCCAGTGGCGCATGTTGCTCATGTTGATGGCGAATTCTTTCGTATCTTCAGGAATCCTCAGGTTTTCCTGGGTCAGCACGAACGAGCCCTGCTCACGGTCCAGCGTAAACATCGCCACACCATCACCCACGGTCAGTACCAGCGTGGTTTGCGGCCCGTAAACGCAATAACCTGCCGCGACCTGCTTGCTGCCAGGTTGCAGGAAGTCCTGCTCCGAAACGCCGGAGCCTTCTGGTTTGACCAGCACACTGAAGATAGTCCCGATACTGACGTTGACGTCGATATTGCTGGAGCCGTCCAGCGGGTCAAACAGCAGCAGGTATTCACCCTGCGGGTAACGGTGAGGCACCAGATAGATGCTGTCCATCTCTTCGCTCGCCATGGCCGCCAGATGACCACCCCATTCGTTCGCTTCGATCAAAACTTCATTGGCGATGATGTCCAGCTTTTTCTGGATTTCACCCTGAACATTTTCACTCTCGGTTGCACCCAGCACGCCACCCAAAGCGCCTTTGTTCACGGCCTGACTGATGCTTTTGCAGGCGCGGGCCACCACTTCCAGCAGCAGGCGCAGTTGTGAGGGGATCAGCCCGCCCTCACGTTGCTGCTCAACGAGGTAACGGGTGAGGGAAATGTTTTTGGACATGATGAAACAAACGCAGAATCAATCGGCCAGCGCGCGGTCAACCACCTCACGCACGTCGTTGCTCAGGTCGGTGCGTGCGGCAACGCGCGCAATGGCTTCGCGGGCTGCGCTGCGGTAGGGCTCGGCCAGTTTCTTCCAGCGGTCCAGCGCGCGGGCCAGACGGGCTGCAACCTGCGGGTTGAAGCTGTCAATCTCGATGACCCGCTCGCTCCAGAACACATAGCCCGCCGCGTCGGGCCGATGAAACGCGCCGGGGTTGGCGCTGCAGTAGCTGAAGATCACGCTGCGTGCGCGGTTGGGGTTGCGCAGGTTGAAGTCTGGATGCAGCAGCAGCTGGCGCACGACCGGCAGCACGTCGCCGTTGCGGTCGGTGGCGCCGGCCTGCAGCGCAAACCATTTGTCCAGCACCAGCGCTTCGTCCTTGAACATGCTGTGGAAGCGCTCCAGCGCAGGAGCAGCCAGCGCATGGCCGCTGCTCACCAGCGCGGCCAGCGCGTTGAAGCGGTCCGTCATGTTGGTCGCGTCCTTGAAGCGCTGGAGAGCCTTGCCTGGCCACACGGTGTCTGCCGTGTGTCGGGCCGCCAGGCACAGCTGCGACAGGGCCAGACCGCTCAGAGCCCGCTTGCCGCTGGAGACCGCATCGGGTTTGTACACGCCGCCGGTTTGGTGGACTTCAAACGCCCACTGCCAGTCCGCGGCCAGCGCCTGCGCCAGTTGCGCGCGCATGGCCTCACGAACGGCATGAATGCGCTGCGGGTCCACCACATCCAGCTGTTCGGCAATGTAGGTCTCGGACGGCAGTGTGAGCACCAGTTCCTTGAACGCAGCGTCCAGCGTGGGGTGCCGCAAAACACCGCGCATGGCCGCAATATAGGCATCGTTTAGCACGATAGCCCCTGTCAAATCAGCGTGACCAGCTATGAACTTGATAGCGCATCGAAGTGCCAGACGTTGCCCGGCTTCCCAGCGGTTAAACGGGTCCGGATCAAACGCCAGCAGGGTCAGCAGCTGTTCGTCGCTGTAGTCAAACGCCAGTACCACCGGGGCGCTAAACGCACGCAAGATGGACGGAACGGGCTCGGCGTCCACGTTGTCAAAGGTCACGGTTTCTGTGACCTGTGTCATTACAAACGTGCGCGATGCGGCAATTTCCTGACCTTCTGGGGTCAGCAGGCCCAACCCGATCGGGATGACAAACGGCTCCTTCACCGCTTGCCCCGGCGTGGCCGCGCAGCTTTGCTTGAACGTTAGCGTGTAGCTGCGTTGCGCAGCGTCAAACACTCCTGCGGCGTGCAGATGGGGCGTGCCCGCCTGGCTGTACCAGCGCTTGAACTGGGGCAAGAGACGAGCGAGGTCAGACGCCGGGTTGGCATCCGCAATCGCCTGCGCAAAGTCGTCACAGGTCACCGCCTGCCCGTCGTGGCGCTCGAAATACAGCGTCATGCCTTTGGCGAAGCCTGCGCGACCCTGGGGATCGGAGGCCCCTTCGGTAGCCAGCGTCTGCATCATGCGAACGACTTCAGCACCTTTTTCGTAAATGGTGACGGTGTAGAAGTTGTTGATCTCCACGTAGCTGTCAGGTCGCACCGGGTGCGCCATGGGGCCGGCGTCTTCGGGGAACTGGGCTGTGCGCAGCACGCGCACGTCCTCAATGCGCTTGACGGCGCGGGCCGATGCATCGCCTGCCAGATCCTGCGAGAACTCCTGGTCACGGAAGACGGTGAGGCCTTCCTTCAGCGAGAGCTGGAACCAGTCGCGACAGGTGACGCGGTTGCCCGTCCAGTTGTGGAAATACTCGTGGCCGACGACCGATTCGATGTTCGAGAAATCGGCGTCGGTTGCCGTCGCCTGGCTGGCCAGCACGTACTTGGTGTTGAAGATGTTGAGACCCTTGTTTTCCATCGCGCCCATGTTGAAGTCGCTGGTGGCGACGATCATGAAGCGCTCCAGGTCCAGCGGCAGGCCAAAGCGGGCCTCGTCCCACACCACGCTGGCCATCAGCGAGTTCATCGCGTGTTCGGTCTTGTCCATGTCGCCAGGGCGCACATACACCTGCAACAAGTGTTCCTTGCCCGCGCGGGAAGTGATGCGCTGCTCGCGGCACACCAGTTGACCGGCGACCAGCGCAAACAGGTAAGACGGCTTCTTGTGCGGGTCCACCCATTTGGCGAAGTGGCGGCCCTCGTTGCCGGCGCCTTCCACCGGCCCCTGCGCCACCAGGTTGCCGTTACTCAGCAGCACCGGGTATTTGGCCTTGTCAGCGCGCAGCGTCACGGTGTAGCTGGCCATCACGTCGGGGCGGTCCGGGAAGTAGGTGATGCGCCGGAACCCCTCGGCTTCACATTGCGTGAAGAAGGAGTCGTTGCTAACGTACAAGCCCATCAACTTGGTATTTTTGGCGGGCACGCAGGTGGTGAAAATTTCCAGCTCAAATGGGCTGCTGCCATATTCTTCCAGGCTAGGCAGGTTTTCCAGCACCAGGCGCGAGCCTTCCATCTTGAACGACGCGCCCTGGCCGTTGACCAGCACGCGGGCAAGGTTGAGGTCTTCGCCATCCAGCTTCAGAGGCTGCGCTGCTACATCGGGGTTGCGGCGCAGCGTCATCTTGTTCAGGACGCGGGTCTTGGCCGGGTCCAGATCGAACGTCAGATCAACGGTGTCGATCCAGTAAGCGGGGGCCGCATAGTCGGCACGGTGAACCGCCACAGGGGCGCCTTGTCCATCACGAAGTTGCAACATGCAGTTTCTCCAGAAATTGTGAACTCATCAGCTCATGGTAATCACGCACGCTGGCAATCACGTGCGGGCCCGCCAGCTCGGCGGGGGAATGCGTGGTGCACAGCGCCACCGCACGCATGCCGGCGCGGCGTGCCGCCTCGATGCCAAAGGGCGCATCTTCAAAAACAATGCAAGCCTCAGCCTTCGCCGCCATTCGCCTGGCCGCTTCCAGAAAGATAGCGGGTTCGGGCTTGCCGGGCAGACCTTCGTCACCGCCCACCACGGCATGGGGAACGGGGTCCATCTTCAGGTGTGAGAACGCAAACGCGATGTTGTGTTTGTCACCGGCTGTGCCCACACCCACCTTCAGGCCCTGGCCGCGTGCCACGGCTGCGAACGCCTTGAAACCTGCTACTTCGGAGAACACTGGCGCAAACAGCTCGCGGTAAATTTCTTCCTTTTCGTGGATCAGCCGCCAGCACTCGTCGTCTTCCATCTCGCGCTGAAACAGCTCGCGCATGCACTCGGCGCCGGTGCGGCCGGTGGTGCGGGCCATCAGGTCAGGCACATCAATCTGGATGCCGTGGTTTTGGGTGAACGCGATCCAGCTCTGCGCGTGGTAGGGCATGGAGTTGATCATGGTGCCGTCCATGTCGAAGATCAGCGCTTCGGTTTTCAGGGCAGTTTGCACGGTCATCACACGCCCTGCTTCAAAGAGGCTTCAATGAACACATCGAGGTCGCCGTCCAGCACCTTTTGCGTGGCCGACACCTCGACATTGGTGCGCAAGTCCTTGATGCGGCTGTTGTCCAGCACGTAAGAGCGGATCTGGTGGCCCCAGCCCACGTCGGTCTTGGTGTCTTCCAGCTTTTGCTGGGCTTCCTGCTGCTTGCGCAACTCAAAGTCGTACAGGCGCGAACGCAGGCGTTTCCACGCCACGTCGCGGTTGCTGTGCTGGCTGCGGCCGTCCTGGCACTGCACCACGATACCCGTAGGGATGTGGGTCAGGCGCACGGCCGAGTCGGTCTTGTTGATGTGCTGGCCGCCGGCGCCAGACGCACGGAAGGTGTCGGTGCGCACGTCGCTGGGGTTGATGTCGATCTCGATCGAGTCGTCGATCTCGGGGTAGACAAACACGCTGGCAAAGCTGGTGTGGCGGCCGCCCGACGAGTCGAACGGCGACTTGCGCACCAGGCGGTGCACGCCGGTCTCGGTGCGCAGCAGGCCAAAGGCGTATTCGCCCTCGATCTTGATCGTGGCGCCCTTGATACCGGCGGTGTCGCCCGCGGTTTCGTCTTCAATCGTGGTCTTGAAGCCCTTGCGCTCGGCGTATTTCAAATACTGGCGAAGCAACATGCTGGCCCAGTCGCAGGCCTCCGTGCCACCCGCACCGGCCTGAATGTCCAAAAAGCAGGGCAGGGGATCGGCCGGGTTGTTGAACATGCGGCGGAATTCCAGCTGCTCGATGGTGGCGGCCAGTTTGGCAGCTTCGGCTTCAATCGTCTGCAGGCCGGCCTCATCGCCCTCAGCCTTGGACATGTCATACAGCTCAATGTTGTCGGCCAGCTCGCTGGTCAGGTTGTCCAGCGTGCCGACCACGCTGTCAAGAGCCTTCTTTTCCCGGCCCAGTTCCTGGGCTTTCTTGCTGTCGTTCCAGACGTTGGGATCTTCGAGGGATGCGTTGACGGTCCTCAGGCGTTCTGCTTTGGCAGGATAGTCAAAGATACCCCCGTAACTCAGCCGTGCGAGCGCTCAGGTCAGCGAGTTGGGTGCCGATTTGATTGATGCGTTCTGGTTCCATGATGCGGGTCCTGCGTGTGAAAGGGGGTTCAATTAACCTGCTATTTTAGTTCCGCGTACTCACGCGATGAATGATTCGATCATTTTGGCCAGCGCCAGCGGCTGGTCGTGGTGCAGCATGTGGCCCGCATCGGCAATGTGGCCCACCTGCACGTTGGGCACGGATTTGAGGCGCTCGTGGTATTCGGCAAGTGTGTATTTTCCCTGGTACCAAAGGCCCATGCTGTTGTCACTGGCCTCCACCGCCAGCACCGGTGCGGTGATGCGCTGGTAGATGTCCAGCATTTCCTCCACGTGGTACAGGTTGGCGTTTACGATTTTGTGGGCTGCTTCACCCAGAATGCGCCACTGGCCGTCCGCTTCGGGCCGTGCCCAGTGGGTGGCCAGCCAGGCGGCCTTGTCTTCACCCAGGCGCGGATTGGTCTTCATCAGGCGGCGAGCCACGCCGTCTGCCGAGTCGTAAGCCTTGAGAGCCATGTCACCGCGGTGCAACGCCTTGATTTCGTCCATCCATTTGGCATAACGCCCTGCCGCCTGCGAAGGCCGCGTGGCGGGCATGCCAAACCCCTCCAGATTGATCAGCCGGCGGATACGAGTAGGGCGCACGCCACCGTAAATCATCACCACGTTGCCGCCCATGCTGTGGCCCACCAGGTCCACCGGTTGCTCTGGCGCATAGTGGTCCAGCAGGAAATCCAGATCGGCCAGGTAGTCGGGCATCCAGAAGTTGTCTGCATCACCCGAGCCGGTCAGGCCAAAACCGCGCCAATCTGGCGCAATCACATAACGGTCCTGTTCAAGCGCGTCCACCACAAACTGGTAGCTGGCGGCCACGTCCATCCAGCCGTGCACCATGACCAGTGGCGACTGGCCGGGCTGCGGCGTTCCCCACAGGCGCACGTGGTAATCGAGCTTGCGGATAGGGACAAACTCGCTGCGGGAAATGCGTTTGACTTGGTACATTTGGGGAATGATAGTCAAGACCCACCGCAACGTCAGTCAATACCGTGACAAAGGAAGCGCCATGAGCAGCCCGGCCCAGCCCGACCACTACGCCAGTCTGCATGGCCAATTCCGCTGGCTCGTTCCCAAGCGGTTCAACATGGCTCAAGTCTGCTGCGCTCGCTGGGCAGATCAGCCAGATGCTACAAAAAGAGTAGCTGTCCGCGCACATTCAGCGGGTTCTGAGGGCACATTTCTTACCTATTCCGAGCTGCAGACTCAGGCCAATCGCCTGTCCAATGTGCTGGCCGCCAGCGGCGTGCACCGCGGCGACCGTGTGGCCATCGTCATGCCGCAGCGCTTTGAGACCGCCGTGGCCTATATGGCCGTGCTGCAGATGGGGGCAGTGGCCATGCCGCTGTCGATGCTGTTTGGCCCCGAGGCGCTGGAATACCGCCTGCACGACAGCGAAGCCGTGGTGGCTATTTGTGATGAATCATCCATCGACAGCCTGCTGGCTATTCGCGAGAACTGCCCGCTGCTGGAGACGGTGATTGGTGTGGGGGCAGCGGGGGCGAAGGCCAGCTTTGAATACCAGTTGGCACTGGACCGTGCGCCGACCGAGTTCAGAATGGTAGACACGCTGGCGGATGAAGCCGCCGTGCTGATCTACACCAGCGGTACCACGGGCCAGCCCAAGGGTGCATTGATCCCGCACCGTGCGCTGATTGGCAATTTGACCGGTTTTGTCTGCAGTCAGAACTGGTTCGGGTTTGACGGGGTCACCAATGACAAGAGTGAGGCGGTGTTCTGGTCACCTGCCGACTGGGCCTGGACCGGTGGCCTGATGGACGCGCTGCTGCCCACGCTGTATTTTGGCCGGCCCATCGTGGCTTTTAACGGGCGTTTTAGCCCTGAAACCGCGTTCACGCTGATGCAGCAGCACGGCGTGACGCACACCTTTTTGTTCCCTACCGCGCTCAAGGCCATGATGAAGGCCTACCCCGAGCCGCGCAAACACTTCAAGCTGAATCTGCAGGCCATGATGAGCGCGGGCGAGGCGGTGGGTGACGCGGTGTTTGCCTACTGTCAAAGCCAGCTCGGCGTGACCGTGAACGAGATGTTTGGCCAGACCGAGATCAACTACATCGTGGGCAACTGCAGCCGCTACTGGCCGGCGAAGCCGGGCAGCATGGGCAAGGGTTATCCCGGCCACCGGGTGGCGGTGATTGACGAAGCGGGCAACGAATGCGCGGTGGGCGTGCCGGGTGATGTGGCACTGAACCGCTTTGACGTCCATGGCAAGCCAGACCCGATCTTTTTTCTGGGCTACTGGAAGAACGAAGCGGCTACCGCCGGCAAATTCACCGGCGACTGGTGCCGTACGGGCGACCTGGCCACGCGTGACGCCGATGGCTACCTCTGGTACCAGGGCCGTGCCGATGACGTTTTCAAGGCGGCGGGTTACCGCATCGGCCCCGGTGAAATCGAGAACTGCCTGATCAAACACCCGGCTGTAGCGAATGCGGCCGTGGTGCCCAAGCCGGACCGCGAGCGCGGTGCCGTGGTCAAGGCCTATGTGGTGATTGCTCCTGATTTTATAGCTGCTCGCGCACAATCAACGGGGGCTGAAGGCCAATTTGATGCTCAATTAAGGGCAGAATTGCAGGCCCACGTGAAAGGCCTGCTCGCGCCTTACGAATATCCCAAGGAAATTGAATTCATCACCGAGTTGCCCATGACCACCACCGGCAAGGTGCAGCGCCGTGTGTTGCGGTTGCAGGAAGAAGAGCGGGCGAGGGCTGCGACGGCCCCCTGAAGCGTGAAACGGCTGGAAACCGTAAACTCGTGGCTCTTCAAAAAACCACGAACACGCCACACCCCATGAAAACGGTACAACTCGGCCAGAGCGACCTGCACGTCACCCCCATTTGCCTGGGCACCATGACCTTTGGTGAGCAGGTGGATGAGGCCACTTCCCACGCCATCCTGAGCCACTCGCTGGCGCGCGGTGTCAATTTTCTGGACACGGCCGAGATGTACTCGGTGCCCACCCGTGCCGAAACCTACGGCGCCACCGAGACCATCATCGGCAACTGGTTTGCCAAAAATCCCGGCGTTCGGCAAAAGCTCATCGTGGCCACCAAACTGGCTGGTCCGCCGCGCGGCATGGACTGGATTCGCCAGGGGCGCAGCGGTCTGTCATCTGCTGACATTGTCGAGTCGTGCGAAGGCTCGCTGCGCCGTTTGAAAATTGATGTGATCGACCTGTATCAAATCCACTGGCCTGCCCGCCACGTGCCTGCGTTTGGCGTGCCGTACTTTGACCCGGCCAAAGACCTGCCAACGATCTCCGTGCACGAGCAGCTGGAAACTTTTGCCAAGCTCATCAAGGCGGGCAAGGTGCGCGCCATCGGTTTGTCCAACGAAACGCCGTATGGTGTGCACGAATTCATCCGCCTGGCCGAGCAGCATGGCCTGCCGCGCGTGGCCACCGTGCAGAACCCGTATTGCCTGGTTAACCGCACGGTGGACAACGGTCTGGACGAAACCATGCACCGCCTGGGTGTGTCGCTGATTCCGTATTCGCCGCTGGGCTTTGGTTTGCTCACAGGCAAATATGACGAGCACGGCACCGAAGGGCCCAACGCGCCAAAAGAAGGCCGCATTGCGCGCTATGAAACCATCCGCAAGCAGCGATGGGGCCGCCCCGAGGCGCTGGCCGCTGCGCGTCGCTACAACGCGCTGGCGCGTGAGCACGGCCTCACGCCCACGCAAATGGCGCTGGCGTTTTGTTATACCAACTGGCGCGTGGCCAGCACCATCATTGGCGTGACGTCGGTGGCGCAGCTGGATGAATGTCTGGCTGCTTGGGGCACCACGTTGTCGCCTGAGCTGCTGGCTGCGATTGACAAGATTCGCTGGGACATGCGGGACCCTGCGCTCTGATTTTTGTAGTGGGCTGCTGCGCGGGACGGTGCGCCGGGGGCCACCCTGCGGCGCTGTTCGCTGCGCGACTCCCCTGCGCTGTTCGCGTGCGTGGGTCTGGCTAAACCCGGCGCAAAATACCCGCCATGGCCAAAAAAGAACACGTCTCCGAAACCCCCGCCACCGCCATGCTGAAAGCCAATAAGGTAACTTTTACCGAGCACCCTTACGATTACCTGGAGCACGGCGGTGCGCAGCACAGTGCCGAGGTGCTGGGCGTGGACCCGTTCACCGTGGTCAAGACACTCATCATGCAGGACCAGGACGCCAAGCCGCTGGTGGTGTTGATGCATGGCAACCGCAAGGTCAGCACCAAGAATCTGGCGCGGCAGATTGGGGCCAAGTCGGTGGAGCCCTGCAAGCCCGAGATCGCCAACAAACACAGCGGTTATCTGGTGGGCGGCACGTCGCCCTTTGGCACGCGGCGGCAGATGCCGGTTTATGTGGAGGAGTCGGTGCTGGCGTTGCCCCGAATTTTGATTAACGGCGGACGGCGGGGTTATCTGGTGGGTTTGACGCCAGATGTATGCGTACAGTTGCTGAATGCACGTGCAGTGCAGTGCGCGCTGGCAGAATAGGCGCAAGTACAAAACAAATACGAACCGGAGACATCACGTTGGATTCAACAGCCATTCAAAACTTCTATCCGATCCTCGCTACGGTGGCGGCCTACCTGGTGGGGTCGCTGTCGTTTGCCGTAATCGTCAGCCGCGTGATGGGGCTGAACGACCCTCGCACCTACGGCAGCAAGAACCCCGGCGCCACCAACGTGTTGCGCTCGGGCAGCAAAGCGGCGGCGATAACGACCCTGCTGCTGGATGCGGTCAAGGGGCTGGTGCCCGTCTTACTCGTCAAGTTTTACGGCAAACCCTACGGGCTGGAGGAGGGCACGGTGGCGATGGTGGGGCTGGCGGCGTTTGTGGGGCACCTGGCGCCGATATTCTTCAAGTTTCAGGGTGGCAAGGGTGTGGCCACGGCGTTTGGCGTGCTGTTCGGCGTGAGCTGGGTGCTGGGGCTGGCCACGGGGGCGACGTGGCTGATCATCGCGTATTTCTTCCGTTACTCATCGCTGGCCTCACTGGTATCAGCGGTGTTTGCGCCAGTCTTCTACCTGATGGGTGACGGCATGGCCTGGTTCATGGACAAAAGCCAGATGCTGGCGCTGTGTGTGATGTCGATGCTGCTGATTTACCGGCATGCCGAAAACATCAGCCGGCTGGTCAAGGGCAATGAATCGAAACTGGGCGCCAAAAAGAAGGCGTGAACCTGGCCCGGTGTTGAACCCGGCCTAGGAGTGACGCGCCGCGTAGGCACCCAGCTGCAACACCAGATGGTGGTTGAGCCGCGACTGGACAGACGCCGCCGCTAGAGCAGCCTGTATGCGGGGACTGGCCTCGGCGGTGCGGTGCAGGCGCGGTTGGCTCAGCGTTTCGCCGCGGCCATCAATGACGATGGCTACATGCGGATGGTTGGGTTTGCCGCTGCGTCGCAGCACCACGGCTGTCTCGTTGTTGTCCAGTCGCACATAGGTTCCTGGTGGGCACAAGCCCACCGTGCGAACCAGCGCATGACCTACCTCGCCACCCTGTTCAGCCGAGGCGCTGATGATGGCGCGCACCGAATCAGTGGCGCTGCGCCCGGTCCGTGACTTGCGCGGGCTGATCATGGCGGCATAACGGTCCACGATGCGCAGAATGCGGGCCAGACGGTCTGCCGGTGCAATGGCTCTCAGCTCGCCCTGATCGGTACTTTCGTCGTGATGGGACGACACCACATCAATCCACAGCTTGTCGACCACGCCCACGGCGTTGAGCATCATGCTGCCCTTGACGGCGTGCGCGCGAATGGCGCTTTGCTGCTCGGGAGTCGGTTTGTCCAGTTGCCCGGCCAGCTCGTCCTGCAGTGCCGTCATGGCCAGGTTCATGGTGAAAGCGGCATGCACCAGACTGTCACGCTCCTTGATGCCCAGGTTGAGTTCAATGGCAATCAGATGCGACAACACGGCGCAAATCAGCGCATGTGATGCGCTGTAGCCTACCGGTGAGTTGGTGGCCAGCTGGAACAGCAGGTACAGGCCTACATCGGCATCGCGCTGCAGTAGCGTTTGCATCCAGCGGTCGTATTGCCACACGCGCTGCTCAAACTCCTGAACGCTGCCGGGGCTGCTCAAGATGATCCCCAGGCCTGACTCCAGGTCAGACCAAAGGCTCAACAGGTCCTCGTATTCGTTTTCGCTTTGCACGTTCAAAACCGCTTCTCCAGCAGCATCTGGTCATTGGTGCGTGTCATCTGAAACCGGGTGAGGTAGCTGTTGCCCAGCAACACATAAGGCATGGCGGCGGGCGAAACCACGGCGTCCACTTCATAAATCTCCACGTCGCCCAGCCGCACGGATGACAGCTTGATCTTCCACCCGTTAGTCACCCCGTTGGCCGTGCTCAAACGGATGGGTTGCCCACCCTTGTAATTCAGACCCATGCGGTCGGCATCCGGCGCGCTGATGGAGACCATCGAGGCACCCGTATCCACCACCATCTGAGTGGCCCGACCGTTGATTTGGCCCTGCGTCACAAAATGCCCGCCGGTGCCGGCTGTCAGGACCACTTTTGTCCCTGAGGCACCTGCGCCACCGCTCCCGCCAACACTGGCTGGCGCGTCACCCACGCGCAAAGTGTGCCGTTTGCCGGCTATCTCGACAACGGCGAATTCGCCCTGTGTGGACACAATCCTGACGCCACGGTGCGTCTCTCCCACGGCGACGCCTTTGGGCGCGCCGCCATCCACGATCAGCAGTGCCTTGGAGCCCAGCATGCCGGCTAGCGCGACGGACTGTGCGTGCGCCGATGTCGCGAACACCAAAGCGCCTGCCAGGAGGAAGGTGACGGGTTTCATCAATCAGTCGCGAAAATTGTTGAAGCTCACTGGCACATCGGTCACGTCCTTGCGGATCAGCGCCATGGCGGCCTGCAGGTCGTCGCGCTTGGCGCCCGTGACACGAATGGCGTCGCCCTGAATGGCTGCCTGAACCTTCAGCTTGCTGTCCTTGATCATGCGCTGGATTTTTTTGGCCAGTTCGGACTCAATGCCGTTGCGCACCTTGATGACCTGTTTCACCTTGTCACCGCCGATCTTCTGAATGTCACCCATGTCCAGAAAGCGCACATCGACACTCCTTTTGGTGAGTTTGTTACGCAACACGTCGTCAATTTGCGTCAACTGGAACTCAGCGTCACCAATCAGCGTGATTTCTTTATCCTTGAGTTCGATGCTGGCGCTGGTTCCCTTGAAGTCAAAACGCGTGGCAATTTCCTTGGCCGTGTTTTCCACGCCGTTTTTCACCTCGACCAGGTTGGCTTCGCAGACGGTGTCAAAAGAGGGCATAGGGGTACTCAAAAGGCGGTGAGACAATCCTGCCATGTTAGTCGAGAAAAACGTCCCACTCCAGCCGTACAACACCTTTCACATCGTGGCGAAGGCGCATTCGCTGGTTCGGGTGACCAGCGAGGACGATGTGCAGACGGTCATAAGCGACCCGGAACTGGGGCCTGCGCCGAAGTTTGTGCTGGGCGGGGGTAGCAACATTGTGCTGACCGGTGACGTCAAACCTGTGGTGTTGAAGGTGGAGGTGATGGGGCGGCGTCTCGTGGAGGAAACTTCCAAAGCCTTCATTGTGGAGGCCGGTGCCGGCGAAAACTGGCACGACTTTGTCACCTGGACGCTGACAGAGGGCTATCCTGGCCTGGAGAACATGGCCTTGATCCCCGGCACCGTGGGGGCGTCGCCCGTACAAAACGTGGGTGCCTACGGGGTGGAGCTACAGGACCGGTTTGAGTCGCTGGACGCGGTGGATTTGCGCAATGGGCAGATGTTCACGCTCAACGCAGCCCAGTGCGCCTTTGGCTACCGTGACTCGGTTTTCAAACATGCCTCGAGCGGGGCATCAGAGGACGGTTCGAATCGGCAGGCGCTGGGTTTGAAAGACCGGGCGCTGATCACGCGGGTTCGGTTTCGCCTGCCCAAACCGTGGAAGGCCGTGCTGGGCTACGCCGACCTGGACCGCAAAATGGCTGAGTCCGGCGTCTCCGCGCCGTCGGCTCAGCAGATTTACCAGTGGATTTGTGACATTCGCCGCGCCAAGTTGCCGGACCCGCAGGTGATCGGCAACGCGGGCAGTTTTTTCAAAAACCCCACGGTGACGCAAGATCAGTGCGACGACATCATCGCCCGGGAACCCAAAATCGTGCATTACCACCTGGCGGACGGCTCGGTGAAGCTGGCGGCGGGCTGGTTGATCGATGCCTGCGGCTGGAAGGGCAAATCGGTCGGGCAGGCTGGTGTTTACGAAAGGCAGGCGCTGGTGCTGGTGAACCGCGGTGCCGGGACCGATGGCAACGGCGCCACCGGCGGCGAGGTGATGACGCTGGCCAAGGCCATTCAGACCAGTGTGTACGAGCGCTTTGGCATTTTGCTGGAGCCGGAGCCCGTGGTGGTGTAGCCATCTTGTCCCGGCCAGCAAGTGACAAAGGCGCTATTCTTTTTATAGCTGCTTGCGCATATTCCACATGGGCTACAGGCCTATTTTGCTTGTAAAACACTGCCTCCCGGGGTTTCTGTCCATCCGACCCTTCTATTCAAGCTTGCTTTCACACTTGCGCTTTGTATTAAAGAATGTTTTAATTTGATTTTGCTCTATTAAAGATTTCTTTCGCACCATGCGCACCACCGGCACCTACGCTATCTCCACCACGCTGGGCGAGTCTGTGCAGGCATTTGTGCCGCACGCACTGCCACCAGCCAAGCCCGTGCTGGCACCCGAGTGCTATGTAGAGGCCAACCGGGCGGCAGAGCTGGCACTGGCCCGCTTGTCGGGGGTGGCAGGGCTGGTGCCGTCGGTGGACTGGCTGCTCTACAGCGCCATCCGCAAAGAGGCGCTGCTGACGTCGCAGATTGAAGGCACCCAGGCCACGCTGGACGACCTGTTTGACGAAGAGGCGGGCTTCGCGGTGAGCAACACCGACGATGTGGAAGAAGTTACCAACTATCTGCGCGCCTTTAGGCTGGTGCAATCGCAACTGCGTGACCCGGCTGGCCTGCCCTTGAGCGTGCGGCTGCTGTGCGATGCCCATCGCCTGCTGCTGGACGGCGCCCGTGGCAACGGCAAGCAACCGGGGGAACTGCGCCGCTCGCAAAACTGGATTGGTGGCACGCGGCCCGGCAACGCCGTGTTTGTGCCGCCACCGCCCGAGCGGGTGCCCACGCTGCTGGCTGACCTGGAGCGGTTTATTCACGACGTCGAGCAGCCCTTGCCGCCGCTGGTGAAGACGGCGCTGATCCACCAACAGTTTGAGACGATCCACCCGTTCCTGGATGGCAATGGCCGTATCGGGCGGCTGCTGATCGCTGCGCTGCTCGAGCATTGGCGCCTGCTGCCTGAGCCCTTGATGTACCTCAGCGGCTACCTGAAGCAACACCAGGCTGAGTACTACCGCCGCCTGTCCAACGTGCGCCTGAAGGGCGACTGGGAGGGCTGGGTGGCGTTTTTTCTGGAAGGCGTGGCCGTGGCCGCACAGGATGCCGAACGCAACATTGTGGCCATCGCCACACTGCTGGCTACCGACCGCCGCGCCTTGCTGGCTGCGCCCAAAGCTGGACCCAGCAGCTACCGCCTGTTTGAAATGCTGCCCATGATGCCGCGCTTCACCATCGACCAGGTGCGCCAGAGGCTGGCCACAAGCTTCCCAACCGCTACCGCGGCGGTGAAGGTGCTGGAAGACTTGGGTATCGTCACCGAGCTGACGGGGCAGAAGAAAAACCGAAATTACAGTTACGCGGCGTACATCGCGCTGCTGGCTGAATAGGAATTTCGCGGGCAGGGGAAAAGCTGATGGAGCGGTTACGCGTCGGTTTTCATTTCTGCGCTCCGTTTCCCTTCTTAGTCTTTCCCAACTGCTAGCTGTACCTATCAACGGGAAAAGGTGGTTCGGTTTGCAGTGAAATGAAAAAACCTATGAAAATCATAGGGTTATGGATTATTTTATTGTTCAATTGGGGTTGCATTGAAATGCGCTTAGGCCCATGCCGGGATGTACCGGGCATAACGTCGAGAGTCGGGAGCATTCGGGTCACTCTTAATTAACCCCTGGTCAATGGTCGCTGTAATGATCTGTGACACGGAGTTGCTGCTGCCTTCAGATAGGCCGAATCGTTCGCGCATGGACTGATTAGTCATTTGCTTGCGCAGCACGTATTGCAGTACGCAATGTTGATAGCACGCACGTACCCGATCGCTTCCATTCATATCGCGGAATGAACGAGGCCCATGAATCACAACAATGGTTCGCTTGTGGCTGGTCAAAAATTCTGGCGCGGGTAGCTGCATCATTTCAGCTGCCTCCACAACTCGGTCGATGCCGCTACTTTTTTCCTCACATATACCAAACCGCCGCATCAAATCAGCCAGGCGTTCGTTGCGTGAAAGGTAGCCATCGATGAATCGGTCTACTGGCACTATGGGTTCACCAGGATTGGAAATTTCTACGCGATCGCTGAACACTTCAACAACCGGTGAGGCTCCACCAATATCAAAGTCCTGATGAATCAGAGCATTTGCCAAAAGCTCGCGCACCACCACTTCCGGTAGCAATTTCACCTCTCTACGCAGTGCCCCCTCTATGACTTCGTTCTGAGGCAACTTGCCCATCACATATTGAACCAGCCCGGTGAAACCTGCTGCATAACCTTTCTCACCGGTAATGTCTGAGGTCGTTTTCATTTTTGACTCGCCTGCGTACACGATCACGCGCACCGCTTTGCGGCTGACATCCGGAAAATTGCGAAGGTTTTTTGCCAGCAAAACAGCGGCGATATGCAGAATGTTGAACCCCGCAGCGCTGCGTTCGATCAGTCGCTCGTCCAGCAAACGGGCAAGTACTCCGGCCTGGTCCGTGGGGTAGGGCAGACGCATCAAATCGAAGAAGGTCTGGGTGTCCAGCAGTTGCACGACTTCTTGCGCGGATACATTTTTCAGCGCAGGGTTTTCTAACCAGCTGGGCTGCCCCTCTGCAAAGATCTTGCGCAACTGGTCCTCGCTCATAGGCACCAGCTCTTCGCCAGAGCGCATCAGGTAAGCGCCGTCGTAGTGATATGCCGTCCCCTTGGGGCGAGCCGGAATGCTAAACACAACCACCCGTCCATCGGGGTGCGCAACGGTTTCTACGTCCACGCGAAAACCAACCCAATGAAATAACTTTTCACCAATATCCTGGGTATCGGGGAATGCATGGCTGCCCACCACCATGCGTGGCGGCTTGTCTGCAATACCCAATACGAGATGCCCGCCGCCCTCGTTGGCAATCGCCACGCAATAACGGCAGAGCTTTCGTGTGTCGTACTGATTGCCAGCCTCTTTGAATTCCAAGTTCTGGGTTTCTGAGGGTTGAGTGCGCCAGATGTCAATTTGTGCAGGTGTGATTGTCATGTGCTGTCGCCTCTATCAGTCAATTTTTCCAAGGCCAGCATTTGCTCTGCCACTAGTTCCAGTAACCCCTGCTGGGAACCGTACTTGCGCAATACCACACGCACCAGGTTGCGGATTTGGGCCTGAAAGGCATCGCGGCTTACTTCCCCAACTTCAAAAAGTCCTCACCCTTACCCAGCTCCAGCAAACCTGCATCCGAGTAAATCGCCAGCTTGGCGCGCGTATCCACAATGTCCAAGTTGCGCATGGTCAGTTGGCCGATGCGGTCCAGCGGGCTGAACGGCGCGTCTTCCACCTTTTCCATGCTCAGACGCTCGGGCGCGTAGGTCAGGTTGGGGCTTTCGGTGTTGAGCAGGCTGTAGTCGTTGCCACGGCGCAGTTCCAGGGTCACGGTGCCGGTCACGGCCTTGGCCACCCAGCGCTGGGCGGTTTCGCGCAGCATGATGGCCTGGCTGTCGAACCAGCGGCCCTGGTACAGCAGGCGGCCGAGCTTGCGGCCGTTGTCGCGGTACTGCTCGATGGTGTCTTCGTTGTGGATGCCGGTGACCAGGCGCTCGTAGGCGATGAACAGCAGCGCCAGGCCGGGGGCTTCGTAGATGCCGCGGCTCTTGGCTTCGATGATGCGGTTCTCGATCTGGTCGCTCATGCCCAGGCCGTGGCGGCCGCCGATCTCGTTGGCCTTGAGGATCAGGCTCACCAGGTCGGGGTATTGCACGCCGTTCAGCGCCACGGGGCGGCCTTCTTCAAAGCGCACCGACACCTCTTCGGCCTTGACCACGCAGTCGTCTTTCCAGAACGGCACGCCCATGATGGGGTTCACGATCTTGATGCCGCTGTTCAAAAACTCCAGGTCCTTGGCTTCGTGGGTGGCGCCCAGCATGTTGCTGTCGGTGCTGTAGGCCTTTTCGGTGCTCATTTTGTAGCCGAAACCTTCGGCTTTCATGAACTCGCTCATCTCGAAGCGGCCGCCCAGTTCGTCAATGAACTGTTGGTCTAGCCAGGGCTTGTATATCTTCAGCGCGGGGTTGGTCAGCAGGCCGTAGCGGTAGAAGCGCTCGATGTCGTTGCCCTTGAAGGTGGAGCCGTCGCCCCAGATGTTCACATCGTCTTCCTTCATGGCGCTCACCAGCATGGTGCCGGTCACGGCGCGGCCCAGGGGCGTGGTGTTGAAGTAGGTCTGACCCGCCGTGGTGATGTGGAAGGCACCGCTTTGCAGCGCGGCAATGCCTTCAGCGGCCAGCTGCGGGCGGCAGTCCACCAGGCGCGCCTTGATGGCGCCGTACTCCATGGCCTTGCGCGGGATTTCGTCGTAGTCGCTCTCGTCGGGCTGGCCCAGGTTGGCGGTGTAGGCGTAGGGCAGGGCGCCCTTCTTCTTCATCCACAGCAGGGCTGCGCTGGTGTCCAGGCCACCGGAGAACGCGATACCGACCTTTTGGCCGACGGGAATGTTTTGCAGAATGGTTTTTGACATGAAATGTGCCCTTAGCCCTCGCCGAATATGCGTGAGCAGCTATAAAAAGAGTAGCAAATGTGAGCTGTTCGGGTAGGTTGACTCAGCCGAAATGGCAGATGTAGTGGTAAGCATCAGCCACGCGAATGTCGAACTTCGAGTTGCCCGGAACGCTGAATTTTTCACCTGCAGAGGACTTGACCCACGCATCAGTGCCCGCCAGTTTGTATTCGCATGACCCGGCCACGCATTCCATGATTTCGGGTGCGCCGGTGTTGAAGGTGAGGGTGGCGGGCAGCACCACGCCGACCGATTTTTTGGTGCCGTCAGCCAGCGTGATGTTGTGGCTTACGCATTTGCCGTCAAAGTAGACGTTGGCTTTGGTCGTGACGGAGAGATTGGAGAGGGTGTCGGTAGTCATGGCCCTATTTTAGGCGACCCGCTGCTGCCAGAGCGCAGCGTCGAAGCCAACCGTCACGTCGCCAGCTGACCACTCCACCACCGGGCGCTTGATCACGCTGGCCTGCGCGAGCATCAGGGTTTTGGCACTTGGGGCGTCCACCACGGTGGCTTTGACAACGTCGTCCAGCTTGCGCCAGGTGGTGCCCTGGCGGTTCACCAGTTTCTCCCAGCCCACTGCTTTCAGCCAGTTGTCGAGCTGGGGCAGGGGCACGCCCTGCTTTTTGAAGTCGTGAAACTGATAGTCCACGCCGTTGCTGGTTAACCAGGCGCGTGCTTTTTTGACAGTATCGCAGTTGGGGATGCCGTAGACCGTGATGGATGTGGATTTCATGGCCGTCATCATGCCGCAATCTGTGGGGTTATCCCGGTACGCGACCCGTGTGCGCGACAATTCAATCCTGTATGACAACCGATTTCAAAACACTCGACGAATGGCTCGCCTACTGCGAGCAGTTGCACCCCAAAGCCATCGACATGGGGCTGGAGCGCGTGCGCTCGGTGGCCACCCGCATGGGCCTGGGTTTCAGCTGCCCGGTTATCACCGTGGCGGGCACCAACGGTAAAGGTTCCACCTGCGCCATGCTGGAGGCCATTCTGGGGCAGGCGGGTTACCGCACGGGGGTCTATACCTCGCCGCATCTGGTGCGGTTTGAGGAGCGGCTGCGTTTGCTGGGTGAGGCGGTGGTCGCTACGAATTTGATAGCTGCCTTCGCAGATGTGGAGAGGGCCAGGTGCCAATTTGACCCTGCAATTTCGCTCACTTACTTCGAATTTTCCACGCTGGCCATTCTGCAGGTGATGGCCCGCTCCAACCTCGATGTGGTCATTCTGGAGGTGGGTCTGGGCGGGCGGCTGGACGCCACGAACATCATCGACCCGGATTGCGCGGTGATCACCAGCATCGACCTGGACCACATGGAGCTGCTCGGGCCAGACCGGGAATCGATCGGCCGTGAAAAGGCCGGCATCATGCGCACCGGCCGCCCGGTGATCGTCAGCGACCCCATGCCGCCGCAGAGCCTGCTGGACCGCGCGCTGGAGATTGATGCCGATTTGTGGCGCTTCGGGGTGGATTTCAACGTTTCGGGCGATAAACAGCAGTGGGCCTGGGCCGGACGGGACCGTCGTTACAGTGGTCTGGCCTATCCGGCGCTGCGCGGTGCCAACCAGCTGGTCAACGCCTCGGGCGTGCTAGCGGCGCTGACTGCCCTGCGGGATCGCCTGCCGGTGACGGCGCAGGCCATTCGCAACGGCCTGGCCATGGTCCAGCTGCCGGGGCGTTTCCAAATTATCCCGGGCCAGCCCACGCTGGTGCTGGACGTGGCGCACAACCCGCATTCTGTTGCCGCGCTGGCTGCCAATCTGGACGCAATGGGCTATTTCCCGACCACCCACGCGGTTTTCGGCGCGATGGCCGACAAGGACCTGACGCCCATGCTGGGCAAGGTGGGGCCGCTGATCGACAAGTGGTATTTCACCGATTTGCCCACGGTGCGGGCTGAATCGGGCATCAAGTTGATGGAAAAATGGCAAGCGCAGAACACGCGCAAAGACGCGTCGGCGCTGGCCTTTGCCGACCCCGTGGATGCGCTGCGTGCCGCTGTCGGTGCCGCAGACCCCGCTGATAGAATCGTCGTCTTTGGCTCGTTCTATACCGTGGGCGGCATTTTGAAGGATGGCACCCCGCGCCTTCATGCCAAACACCTGAATCCCTGAGTCTTCCTACATGGCTTTTTTCAAATTCCGGAAAAACGCTGGCGACTCGTCTGCCACGCCCGCCCAGCCCGACAGCGTCGAGGTCATGCGCAAGCGCGCCAAACACCGGCTGATTGGCGCCGCTGTGCTGGTTCTGGTGGGTGTGATTGGTTTTCCGCTGCTGTTTGACAACCAGCCACGGCCCATCGCTGTCGATATTCCAATCGAAATTCCGGACAAGAACAAGGTCAAGCCGCTGGTTGTTCCAGCTGTACCCTCACCATCCGCTGCTGCAGCTTCTGCGCCAGCAAAGCCGGTGGCTGTGGCCCCGGCCCCGGTGCCTGAAGCCGCTGCGCCCGTTGAAAAACCACCTAAACCGGCCGTGGCAGCTTCTGAAGCGCCTGCCGTTGCCAAAAAGCCGGAGCCCAAGCCAGTCGAAACGCCGGCAGCGGTGAAGCCAACAGAGAGTGCCAAAGCCAAGGCACTTCTGGAGGGCAAGGATGTTGCAGCCAAGGAGCCAGCCGCAGCAGATGGCCGTTTCGTCGTCCAGGTTGGTGCATTTGCCGATGTGGCCAAAGCCCGCGAAGCCCGGCTAAAGGTGGAAAAAGCAGGGCTCAAAACCTACACGCAGGTGGTTGAGACGAAAGACGGTCGCCGGATTCGTGTGCGTGTGGGTCCGTTTGCCGGGCGTGCAGAGGCTGACCAGGCGGCTGAAAAAATCAGGAAACTGGATCTGTCGGCAGCTGTGTTGACGCTGTGATGGCGGGTGGTTGATGACTGCTCTGGACTGGGTGTTTCTGGTGGTGTTGCTGGGTTCCCTGTTACTCGGCGCCTGGCGTGGGCTGGTTTACGAAGTGGTATCGGCGCTGAGCTGGGTGGCTGCATTCGTGGCTGCCCAGTGGTTTGCGCCGGATGTAGCGGAAAAATTACCCATGTCGGGAGCCGGTGAGGCGGTTCGTTACGCAGCGGGTTTTGTGGTGGTGTTTGTGGGCGTGGTGTTTGCTGGTGGGCTGGCGGCATGGTTGATCAAAAAACTGATCGAGTCTGTGGGCATGCGGCCTGCCGATCGTGCGCTGGGGGCTGTGTTTGGTTTGCTGCGCGGTCTGGTGCTGTTGTTGGCAGCGACCGTGGTGGTGCTCATGACGCCGCTGAAAACGGCTGCAGGGTGGCAGGAATCGACAGGTGCCAATTTGTCCACCATCGCGCTCAGGGGTTTGAAACCTGTGTTGCCTGTTGAATTTGGAAAGTACTTACCATAATGTGTGGAATCGTTGGGGTTGTCAGTAACGTACCCGTCAATCAGCTGATCTATGACGCTTTGCTGCTGCTGCAGCATCGCGGGCAGGACGCGGCGGGTATCGTCACGCAGCAGGAGCGCAAGTTCTTCATGCACAAGGCCAAGGGGCTGGTGAAGGATGTTTTCCGCACCCGCAACATGCGGGCGCTGCCCGGTAACTGTGGCCTGGGCCAGGTGCGTTACCCCACCGCGGGCAATGCCTATAGCGAAGAAGAAGCCCAGCCGTTTTATGTGAATGCGCCCTTTGGCATTGTGCTGGTGCACAACGGCAATCTGACCAATGCGCAAGCGCTCAAATCCGAGCTGTTCAGCACGGACCATCGTCACATCAACACCGAAAGCGATTCTGAAGTGTTGCTCAACGTGCTGGCGCATGAGATCGAGCGCACCACACGCGGCTTGCCCCTGCAGCCCGATGACCTGTTTGCTGCTGTGCGCAATGTGCATCGCCGCGTGAAGGGCTCGTATGCGGTCATCGCACTGATTGCCGGGCATGGTGTGCTGGCATTTCGCGATCCGTTTGGCATTCGTCCGCTGTGCATGGGCCGTGGCGATGGCACGGTGATGCTGGCCAGCGAGTCAGTGGCGCTGGAAGGCACGTCGCATACGTTTGAGCGTAATATTTTGCCCGGCGAAGCGGTGTTCATTGATCTGCAGGGCAAGGTGTACAGCCAGCAATGTGCTGACCAACCTGTATTGAAACCCTGCATTTTTGAATTTGTGTACCTGGCCCGGCCTGATTCCGTGATGGACACCATTTCGGTCTACCAGGCACGGTTGAATCTGGGTGAAACGCTGGCCAAGCGCGTGATCTCCACCGTGCCACCGAACGAGATTGACGTGGTGATTCCCATCCCCGAGTCCAGCCGGCCCAGTGCGGCCCAACTGGCCCAGTTGCTGGGGTTGCCCTATCGGGAGGGCTTTGTGAAGAACCGCTATGTGGGCCGGACCTTCATCATGCCGGGACATGCCGTTCGCAAGAAATCTGTCCGCCAGAAACTCAACGTGATCGCCAGCGAGTTCAAGGGCCGTAACGTGCTGCTGGTGGATGACTCCATCGTGCGGGGTACCACCAGCCGGGAAATCGTGCAGATGGCCCGCGACGCGGGTGCGCGCAAGGTCTACCTGGCCAGCGCCGCGCCGCCGGTGCGTTATCCCAACGTGTATGGTATCGACATGCCGACGGCGGACGAACTGGTGGCGCACAACCGCACTGTGGAAGAGATCCGCGAAATCATCGGTTGTGATGCGCTGATTTACCAGGATGTGGATGGCATGAAAAAAGCCATTGGTTCGCTCAATACGAAGCTGGATGGGTTTGACGCGTCGTGCTTTGATGGCGTCTATGTGACCGGTGACATCTCCTTTGACGACATCACGCGGCTGAACGAAAACCGGGTCAATGCCGATGAAAATGAGGAAGACACCTCCCGTCTGGCGCTGCCCAACCACGCTGACTGAATATGACATTGAAGAAACTACCCGACAACCTGCACCGCGACACCCTGGCGGTACGCGTGGCTGTGGAACGCAGCCAGTATGGTGAAAACTCCGAGGCGCTGTACCTCACCAGCGGTTATGTGCAGCCTTCGGCAGAAGCCTCGGCAAGGCGCTTTGCCGGTGACGAAGAGGGCTACACCTATGCCCGCTCGGGCAACCCCACGGTGACCAGCTTTGAGATGCGTCTGGCTGCGATGGAAGGCACGGAAGCTGCCATTGCCACGTCGACGGGCATGGCCGCCATCATGCTGATGCTGTTCAGTTTGCTCAAGTCGGGCGACCACGTGGTCTACTCGCAAAGCATGTTTGGCTCCACCATCAAGCTCATCGGCACTGAGTTTGCGCGCTTTGGTGTGGAGTCCTCCATCGTGCCGCAAAGCGACGTGGCGGCATGGAAAGCGGCGATTCGCCCCAATACCAAAATCCTGTTTGCTGAAACGCCCACCAACCCGTTGACCGATGTATGCGACATTGCCGCTCTGGCGGACTTGGCGCACAACGCCGGGGCCCTGTTGGCCGTGGACAACTGCTTCGCCACGCCCATCTTGCAGCGCCCTGTTGCCATGGGTGCCGATATCGTCATGCACTCCGGCACCAAGTACCTGGACGGACAAGGTCGCGTCATGGCCGGGGCTCTGTGCGCCAGTGAGCAAATGATTCAGGAAAAGTTTTTGCCGGTGCAAAAAAACGGTGGCATGGTGCTGTCGCCCTTTAATGCATGGGTCGTCCTCAAGGGCATGGAAACGCTTGATATTCGCATGCGCGCGCAAAGTGCCAGAGCGCACGAACTGGCCTTGTGGCTGGAGCAGCACCCGAAAGTCTCGCGCGTGTATTACCCCGGATTGACGAGCCACCCGCAGCATGAGCTGTCCATGAAGCAAATGTCGGGCTTGGGCGGTGCGGTGCTGTCGTTTGATGTGAAAGCCAGTACGCCGCAAGCTGCGCGTGCCGGCGCCTTCCATGTGCTGGACAGTTTGCAAACCCTGTCGTTGTGTACCAACCTGGGTGACACCAAAACCCTGCTCACGCATGCTGCCAGTACTTCGCACGGCAAGCTGTCCGAAGACCAACGCCAGGCCGCTGGCATTGGCCAGGGCCTTATCCGTATGGCGGTGGGTCTGGAACACCCCGACGACATGAAGGATGACTTGTTGCGCGGGCTGGATACGTTGAAATAACTCATGATCAGAACCCGTATTGCCCCGTCGCCGACCGGCTTTTTGCATCTTGGCACGGCCCGCACTGCCTTGTATTCCTGGGCCTATGCCCGCCACTATGGCGGGCAGTTCGTGCTGCGCATCGAAGATACCGACGTGGCGCGCTCGACGCAGGATTCAGTTGATCAGATTCTGGCGTCGATGCGCTGGCTGGGGCTGGACTATGACGAGGGCCCCATCTACCAGATGCAGCGACTGGATCGCTACAAACAGGTGGTTGATCGGTTGATATCCGAGGGCAAGGCTTACTATTGCTACAGCACGCCAGAAGAGCTGGAAGCCACGCGGGAAGCGAAACGCGCGAAGGGTGAAAAGACGCTGTATGACGGCCGCTGGCGGCCGGCGCCAGGCAAGACTCTGCCGCCTGTCCCGCAGGGCGTACACCCGGTGGTGCGCTTCTGCAACCCAGCCGATGGCGACGTGACCTGGAATGACCTGGTCAAAGGCCCCATCACCATCAGCAACCACGAAATTGATGATCTCATCATCGTGCGTACCGATGGTATTCCTACCTATAACTTTGCGGTGGTGGTGGACGACTGGGACATGCAGATCAGCCACGTGTTTCGCGGTGACGAACACATCAACAACACACCCTGGCAGATCAACATGTTCAACGCCCTGGGTGCGCCGCTGCCCCAGTTTGGGCATTGCCCGATCATTCTGGGCGACGACGGCCAGAAGCTTTCCAAGCGGCGCGGTGCGGTGAGCGTGACAGCCTACGAAGAGGGGGGCTACCTGCCTGAAGCCATGCTGAACTATCTGGCGCGGCTGGGGTGGAGCCACGGTGATGAGGAACTGTTCAGCCGCGAGCAACTGGTGAGCTGGTTCGATGGCAGCCACTTGAACAAGAGTCCCGCACAGTGGGACCCAGCCAAGCTGTTGTGGGTGAATGCGCATTACATCAAGCTGGCCGACAACCAGCGCCTGGCGCAGCTGGTTGCTGGCCAGCTAGCCCGGCAACCTGTTCCGTTGACCGTGAGCGCCGACGAGCGCCTGGAAGCCATCTGCGCCCTGTTCAAGGACCGATGTGATACCACGGTGGTGCTGGCAGCATGGGCGGCAAAGTTTTACAGCGATGTTCGGCCGGATCCGGCTGAAAAGGCACAACATGTGACCGATGGTGTTCGTCCCGCGCTGGCGGCACTCGCTGAAAAATTGGGTACCTGTGCATGGGATAAACCTTCCATTGCCGCGGCGATCAAGGAGGTTTTGACTGTGACTGGCCTGAAAATGCCCCAACTCGCCATGCCGGTGCGGGTTTTGGTGCTGGGCACGCCCCAGACGCCGTCGCTGGACGCGGTGCTGGCGCTGTGTGACCGGCAAACCGCGATAGAACGACTGGGTCAGATCTGATTTTCAGGCTATAATTGAAGGCTCGGAAATTAAAAACGCTGCGAAGTGTTTCGGGTTTGGGGGTATAGCTCAGCTGGGAGAGCGCTTGCATGGCATGCAAGAGGTCAGCAGTTCGATCCTGCTTACCTCCACCAATGGTTTTCGAAGATTTTCGGTATTTTGTTGATATTGGAAGTCCCAAGGTTTTGACCCCATCGTCTAGAGGCCTAGGACATCACCCTTTCACGGTGAGTACCGGGGTTCGAATCCCCGTGGGGTCGCCAAGATTCGTCGAAAGATGATCGAAGCGCAAGTTGGTAACAGCAGCTCTGAAAAGAGTTGCACTTGGCTCGCAAGAGCGAACGTTGCCACTACCAGGAGCGGTAGTTCAGTTGGTTAGAATACCGGCCTGTCACGCCGGGGGTCGCGGGTTCGAGTCCCGTCCGCTCCGCCAATATTGGAATCCCCAAGTAATTCATTTACTTGGGGATTTTTCATTTCCAGGCCGAAAGTCACAGTGGCCAATCGGGCACTGGCCAGGATGTCGCCATGGGAACGGGCAAGCCCAGCCGTGCCCGCAGCGATACGTCGCACAGCGCGTAGCCCCAATTGATCAGGTGTCCCTGCAAATCGGCGTCAAATTTGCTAAGTCGGGTAGGTACCCGCTCAAGTGCATCGCTGATCGCAGTGTCATCAACCATGTGGGGCACTGCGGCATAAGCAGCCATCGCCGTGCCTATGCCCCAATAGGCGCCGCGTTTTCGGCCGGCTTCGAACTCCTCAATCAGCCAACGCTTGCGCAGTGCTCGGGTCTGGTCAATCAGGATGTCACGCACGCGGCCCAGTTGGAAGAGGTTATCTTCCGCGGGTGTTTCATCCACTTCGAATGGAGCACCGGCATCACTGACCATGGCGATATCGACCTTACCGACCAGCGATTCCAGCCCCATGTTGTCGTATACGCCGCCATCGGCAAGCAGGATACGCTTGCGCAGTGTTTCGAGGTTGGGCAGATTGCTGCCCTCGCTCCATGCTTTGGGGTCAGTCTTCAGAACGATCGGAGAGAAGATCGGCGGGAAGGCACTGGATGCGGCCACCGCAACGGCCAGTGGCACGTTGGTCGTTTTTGATATGCCCAGCATGTAGTCTGCAACCATATCCTGGCGAAATCGGAAGCTACGCCCGGTCTGCAAGTTCGTTGCGTAGAAGATGAACTTTGGGTTGCCTTTGCCGTCCGCAACGGGCAGGTCCTTGATCATCGCCTCGCCGAACAGGTCACTTTCGTAGCGGTCCGCAAGAAAGTCGCCAGCCGATTTGAACGGTACGAGCAGGCCTGCGATACCAGCACCGATATCGATCGTCTTGGTACAGAAATCCCGGACAGGATCAACAATGACCGTTTTGAAGTTGGCTGCACGGCCATCGTCGAACTGCAACTCGCGCCAGTGGTGGGCGAGGATGCCCATGAGGATCGAGCCGCCAGAGACGCTGGTAATGCGGTCCAGTTTGCCCAGCAGCCCTGCGTCGTTGAGCCGCCACAGCGAGCCCAGACTGAAAAGCGATGCGCGGTACCCGCCACCGGAAAGTGCGAGCCCTAGAGTCTTGCCGTCAATAGCCATGACCTACCCCCATTCACTGTGGTTAAGTGGCCCATCTACTGCGGGCTCTGTGCTATCCAACGACATACTGGGAACCTGTCGAATCATAGTGACCACCAGGGCAAACAGCAAATATTTCTGTTTGCTACCAGTAGCGAGGGGCAATATGCCCTCGGATTGCTGCAGACCCAACGGCACATTGCGGTACAGTCCCGGAAAGCTGGATTCAAGTGACCCAGCGACTAAGGTAAAGACTGGCACAGCACTTATCGGTCCCTGTGGCCGGTGACCGACCTGTGACCTATAAGGACGAGGGAGGCATCCATGGCCGCGGCGCAAAAACAACTCAGAACCATTCTTTTGGCCCTTTTACCGGAAGACTATTCGGCGGTGGGCAATATCACCCTGCTGGAGCAGTTTGTGGCGGCCGCCCGTGATGCGGGTTTGAAGGGCATCACTGAAGAAGATTTCAAAGCCACGCGCGACGCGTTGGTGGAAGCCGGCGAGGCGGTCAAGGGTAAGGGCCGCGGCGGCTCGACAGCCAGGGTCACTGGCGCAAACAGACCGGACTTTGCTCTGCAATCTGAGGTGGTAACGCCAGACATGCTGTTGGCCAAGCCCGCAGCCAAGTCCACCAAACCCAAAGCGACACCCCAGGCCGCTGCCACTGGCGATGCCCAGGTGCTGGCTTACCGCCACAGTGACCGCCGCAAAAATAACCCCGAGGTCGGCCTGGTCAATGAAGCCAGCGACCCCGAGCAGGCCAAAACCCCCTGGGCCTACGACCCGCACCTGGACCCGGCCCTGCAATTCGACTCCGCCCGTGCCGGGGCCGAGAAGCTGATTGAAGACGCCCTGGCCGGTGACGACCCCGCCGCCATGCGCCACGCCCTGGAGGAGCTGCGCCGCATGAGCGCACCCTATTTGCAATGGACCGGCAAGGCCGAACGCACCAGCTTTGAGGTAGATACCGTCAGCCTGCATGTGCACGAGCGCATTGATGCCATGAGCATTCTGTCGGCGGTGAGTAAGCGCCAGAGCAAGAAGAATGACAAGGCTTCCACCACTGGCTTCCAGCCCGGCCTGTTTGAAGCCCCCTTCGAGAGCATGCCCCTGCGCGCGGCGGTGGACTTTTACAAGCACGACCGGGGCTGGGCCAACCGGCTGGTAGCGGGCGACAGCCTGCTGGTGATGAACAGCCTGCTGCAAAAGGAAGGCATGGCCGGGCAGGTGCAGATGATCTACATCGACCCGCCCTATGGCATCAAGTACGGCAGCAATTTTCAGCCGTTCACCAACAAGCGCGATGTGAAAGACCGTTCGGATGCCGACCTGACCCAGGAGCCCGAGATGATCAAGGCGTTTCGGGATACGTGGGAGCTGGGGATTCATTCGTATTTGACGTATCTGCGGGACCGGTTGCTGCTGGCGAAGGATTTGCTCAGTGAGACGGGGAGTGTGTTTGTGCAGATTTCGGATGAGAACTTGCATCGCGTCCGAATGGTTTTAGATGAGATTTTTGGAGCGGATAACTTTGTATCGATCATCACTTATTCAACTACTGGTGGATTCGCGTCGGCCACATTGAGTAGAACTGGAGACTACATACTTTGGTACGCGAAGGATGTTTCTAACGTCAAGTTCAACCGGATTTACATACAAAAATCTCAAGTAGATGCAGTCCTGGACGATTACGACCAGCTAGAAGAATTGAGCGGGTTGCGCAGACCACTAACGCAAGCCGAAAAGCGTGATCCAACTCGGCTAAATGAAATAGGACGATGCTTTACAGACGATAACCCGACCTCGCAAGGCGAGGGTGTAGCAACTGATGATTTCACAATGGCGGGCCTCACGTTTCATCCCGGCCCAAGTAATCACTGGAAAGCCCCACTGCCTCACGGTATGCGCCGGATTGCGCTGTCTAAACGGCTAATCATCACTCCGAAAAACAAGCTACGGTATCTGCGTTACTTCACGGACTTTGATCAACGCCCCGTGACGAACGCATGGTTTGATATTGCAGGGGCTGTGCAAGATCGTGCTGATCCAAAGGTTTACGTGGTTCAGACCAGCAACAAGATCATCGAACGCTGCATGCTCATGACCACCGACCCCGGCGACCTCGTCCTCGACCCGACCTGCGGCAGCGGCACCACCGCCTACGTCGCCGAAAAATGGGGCCGCCGCTGGATCACCTGCGACACCTCGCGCGTGGCCATCACCCTGGCCAAGCAGCGGCTGATGACCGCCAGCTTTGACTACTACGCCCTGCGCTACCCGCACGAAGGACTCAAGGGCGGCTTCATCTACAAGACCGTGCCGCACGTCACGCTCAAAAGCATTGCCAACAACCCCGAGATCGACGCCATCTACGAGCGCCTGCACCCCGGTATTGACGCAGCGCTGGCCGGGTTGAATGCCGCGCTGGCCGCTAAGCCTCCCGCCAACGCCTTCACCGTGACGGAGGGCGCACGCAAGGGGCAAAAACTCGCTTTGGGCACCAAAGGCGTGGCGCTGCTGGAATGGGAAGTGCCGTTTGATTACCCCGCAGAATGGCACGCCGAGGCGCAGCCCCTGTTCGCAGCCTTCCACACCGCCCGCCAGAAAATGCAGGCCGAAATGGACCGATCCATCGCTGCGCAGGCCGACAACGAGACGCTGTACGACCAGCCCGAGAAGACCAAGAACAAGCTGCGCGTGTCCGGCCCGTTCACCGTGGAGGCGGTTCCATTCCCCACCGTGCTATCACTTGAGGAGCACTCTACGCATATTCCACGAGGGCTAGAGGCCAATTTGACCCATAACACCGCGCTGGCCGATATGTCGGTGGCCCGCAGCGGCAACACCAGCCGCCAGCACACCTGGCGCGACGAGTTGCTGAAAACCGGCATTCGCGGCAAGGGCGGCCAGATGCTGAAGTTTGCCGAACTGGAGGTGCTGCCCGGCACCACCTGCCTGCACGCCAGTGGACATTTGGACACGGGCGAGCGCGTAGTCATTAGCTTCGGCCCCGAGCATGGCGCGCTCGAACAAAGGCAGGTAGAGCACGCCCTGGGCGAAGCGGCGGACCTGTTCCCCCGGCCCAAGATGATTGTGTTTTGCGCCTTTGCCTTTGACCCCGAAGCCGCCAAAGACATTGACGCCCTCAAAGGCATTACCGCACTCAAGGCCCAAATGAACACCGACCTGCTGACGGAAGACCTGAAGAAAGCCAGCTCCAAATCCACCACGAACCAGAGCTTCTGGCTCATGGGCCAGCCTGATGTCCACCTGACAGCACTGCCCGGTGGCCTGTGGCAGGTGGAGGTGAACGGCTTTGACTACTTTGACACCGCCAAGGGCGAGCTGGTGTCGGGCGGCAAAGCCAAGATTGCCGCCTGGAGCTGGACACCGATTACGACGGGCGCAGCCTGTTCCCGCACCAGTTCTTCTTCCCGATGGCGGGCAAGGATGAGGGCTGGATGAAGCTCAAAAAGGACATTCGCGCAGAGCTGGACGAAGACCTGCTCAAACACTTTGTCGGCACCGTGTCGCTGCCGTTGAAGCGGGTGCCAACGCTACCGTGGCCGTCAAGATTGTGGACGACCGCGGTATTGAGTCGCTCAAGGTGATGAAGCTGGTGGACACCACCGCTCAAGCATAGGGGCCGCGCCATGACTGCGCCAAACTCACTCATCATCAACTCGCCTTTTGTCGAGCCACAGCGCTATTGGGCGGAGAACGCCGACCGCACGCTGCGCCTGGAGAACATCCGCCGCCCGGCGGGCTACGAAATCATCGACACCCGCGAGAACACGCGCCGCCAGGTGTCAATCCCGCTGGTGGACGACATTCGCCTGCGCGTGGCCCAGTGGCGCGACGCGGGATGGCCCGGCGTGACCGCCGTGACGCTGGAGCTGCTCACGCACTGGTGGGATCTGGATCGCGTGTCGGGCCGGCAGTACCCGTTTTACTTTTGTCAGTTGGAGGCCATTGAAACCCTGATCTGGTACACCGAGGCGCAGCAGGAATATCGCCAGGGTATCAGCGTGCAGGGCGACGGCGGTGCGTTTGAGCGTTTGTGCAACAAGATGGCCACCGGCAGCGGCAAGACCACGGTGATGGCGATGATCATCACCTGGCAGGTGCTCAATGCGCTGACTTATCCCAAGTCACACCGCCGGTATTCCAGAGCCATCTTCCTGGTGGCGCCGGGGCTGACGGTGAAAGACCGCCTGCGCGTGCTGCAGCCGGGTGACCCCGCCAATTACTACGACAGCTTTGTGCTCTGCCCGTCAGAGGCGCTGCGGCAAAAGCTCAACCGTGCCGATGTGCTGATTGAGAACTGGCACACACTGATGCCGCTCAAGCAGCAAGAGCGTTCCGTGGTCAAGAAGGGCAAGGAAAGTGACGATGCCTTTTCCAAGCGGGTGTTGGGCAAGCTGGCCACGCACAAGGACATCGTGGTCATCAACGATGAGGCCCACCACGCCTATCGCACGCCTGCAGATGTGAAGATCAGCAAAGCGGAGGCCGATGCCCTTGGTCTGGACCTCGACGAAGCTACCCGTTGGGTGGAGGGGCTGGATCGCATCCACAAAACGCGGAGGATCTCCCGTTGCTTCGACCTGTCGGCCACACCCTTTGCTCCCACCGGTCGCACCAATACCGAAGCTGGCTTGTTCAGTTGGGTGGTGTCAGACTTTGGTTTGAATGATGCGATTGAAGCGGGTCTGGTCAAGACGCCTCGTGTGGTGGTGCGCGACGACGCCTTGCCCAATGCGCAGACATTGCGCCCCAAGCTGTACCACCTGTACCGGGAGCCGGAAGTCGGTGAGGACTTGAACCGCAAAGGCGCTGAGCCGCATGAGCCGCTGCCTGCGCTAGTGCAGCAGGCCTATACCCTGCTGGGAGCGGACTGGCGGGAGACGGCCCGCCAATGGAAAGAGGCGGGGCACCAGTCCCCCCCGGTGATGCTGACAGTATGTAACCGCACAGAGACGGCTGCGCGCGTGGAGCATTTCTTCACCAAGGGCTATGCCCATTGGCCGGAACTGCATGCCGCAGACAAGACGTTTCGGGTCGACTCCCGGGTGCTGGAGAAGGCCGAAATTGGGGAAACAGCGGCCGCTGATAAAGACTACGAACAGCGTTTAAGAGACATCGTCGAGGCAGCCCGCATTTCAGAGCCACGCAAAGAAATCTTGCGGAGCATGAAGAAGGAAGAACTGCTGCGCGAACTGGTAGATACCGTTGGCAAGCGTGACCAGGCCGGGCAGGATATCCAGAACGTGGTGTCTGTGGCCATGCTTTCCGAGGGCTGGGATGCCAAGAACGTGACCCATATCATGGGTCTGCGGGCTTTTACAAGCCAACTTCTGTGTGAGCAGGTCATTGGGCGTGGATTGCGGCGCGTGTCATATGACATGGACGAAAACGGCCTCTACGTGCCCGAGTTCGTCAATGTGTTTGGGGTGCCGCTCTCCATTGCCCTGCAACCGGGGGAGGGTGGCGTCAGCCCTCCTCCTCCCAAACCCAGCACGCAAATTGAGTCGCTGAGTGAGCGCAATGTATTCGAAATCAAATGGCCGAATATTTTGCGCGTGGACCAGGTGGTGAAGCCGCAGTTGGTAGTGGAGTGGAGCAAGGTTGCGCCGCTACGGATTGACCCTAGCGCCATGGCGATTCGGGCGGAAATTGCCCCTGCTCTGGGAGGCGCGGCCGACTGGAGCAGGTACCGGCATCGACCTGGAAAAATGCCAAGGTTCCGCCGCGCGCTGGTGTTTCGGCCGCAGCGGCGTTTGATGCTCCGGCCAGTTCAAGGGTCAGCGCGAATACCTGCTGTTCCAACTGGTGCGTTTGGTAGAGGAGTTCCTGGCCTCGAACAAGATCGATATACCGTCGCTGTTCCATCAGGATCCATTGCGCAAGCGCATCCTGTTTTCGTTGCACATGGACCAGATTACCCAGCATCTGCTGAAGTACACGGTGGAGCAAAACACCCTGAGACTGGAGCCTGTGTTTGATGGCGAGCGGCCCTGGCGCCGCGACGTGCGCACCTGTTCCGTATCGCGAGCCGACGCAGCATTCCGGATCAGCATTGTGGTGGACGGCGGGTGGGAAAAGTACGCGGCAATGTGGTTGAAGCCCCATCCGAAGTGGCCGCCTGGGCGAAGAATGATCACTTGGGTTCAGCGTTCTCTACATGTGGAACGGCTCCAAGCGGAAATACATTCCCGATTTTCTGGTGCGCTATACGTCTGGCAAAACGCTGGTGCTTGAAGTCAAGGGTGTGGATTCACCGCGGACCGGCCAAGCATGCCTTGCTGGGTTGAGGGTTAACGCTGGGGTTGGCCTGGGCTGTGTGGTTGTCGGGGATGCCGCGGGGATGCAGGATGTGGTGGAGAAACATGCCAGCTCTACGACTTTCAGCGGACGCGATCTGGGCATTCGACCGAGCTGGGCGACGCTATTGAGTATCGGGCCTGATGGGCTTGCCATGATCGGGCCATAGCATCCGTCGTGCCTGGTTGGTCGCTCGGGCGAAAAAGCCTGCGGTGGAAAGACTTTCCGGATATGGCGGTGATGCTGCGGAAAGTGCAATGGAGACGGAAAGAACGGTGAACAGCCGCGTCAGTGCAAGGTTCTGGATGGGAGGTCCAGATCAAGGCCAGTAAGGTTCTGGAGTCCAGGCTGTCATACGTTGCACAGGTTCGTATCGCCGGTGATATGGCGAAACTGCGTACGTGCGCCAGCTGTGAATCGCTGTTGCGCCATGGGGTGCGAAGTGGTCTTTGCCGCTGGATACCTCGCCGCTCGGATCCGTGGTTCTGGGGCATCGGAATTCATCTGCCAAAGCGGGGAACAGTGCGTGGCAGAGTTCGACTTCACCACAGGCGAAGACGGGCAGGCATTTCGTGCACGCATCATCGTTCTGCACCGCAACCGTATTCTGCAAACACTCATGCTGGCAGTTCCAGACGCTGACTCAGAGTTTGCATTGCGGCAGGAAAATATAGTCAGCCCGCATTTTCAGCGGTCGGGGCGCCAAGATGTGGCGTTGGTGATCAATGACAGGCGGGTTTCCTGGAGTTACGTGTTACCAGTGACAGGCAACTTTCAGTGAGCTGCGGGTCTCAACGCCATGACGTTGAAGTCATTGCTGTCAAAGCCAATCTCGATGGCTGGCGATGTACTCAAACTCGATAGCCCAGGTTGGTTGAGCTGATGATTCCGTGGCCAATCATGGTGTCTTTGATGTATGAGCTGCGAACAGATGGCGGGCTTCAATTTTGAATCGGCCGGCGATTGCAGGTCGTGGGCTCGTACGCTTACCTTCCTGTTGAGTTTGTTTATCGGGCGGTCCCCCAAGCCCAAAAGCTGTGCGAACGCAAAAAGGCGCTGACCGCCGCGATGGCGCCGTTCACGATAAGTAGATGCCAGGAGAACTAGTCTGCCGGTGCGTTCTGGGGGTTTGGAAAATGTATTGAGCGGTTGCCATTTGGCAGGACTGACGCGCATGAGTTCAGTATTCCCAAGCCGGGCGCTGACACGCTGGCACCCTTTACCGCAGCCATACTGGCATCGAGTTCGCGAGTTTCAAAAGCGGACCTTACGGGTGCGAAAGGTGTGAAGCCTGCAATCCGTTGAGGGAGTGCGTTTGGCAATGTCTTGGGACGATTGGAGCGGGCATTCTTGCCGCGCGTGCCTCCTGCTGGTCTTGTGCCTCTACGATAACTCCCGATATTGTATGCCAGCAAGAGGTTCAAAGGAGGTGACCTACGTTGATCTGGAGTGATTGTTCGATCTGCTGAAAGTGGGCCGGACCTGTGTGCTGCTCCTCGGTTGCGGTGGCCTTGCAATAGCCTTCCTGAACTGTCAGCCGATTTATGGTGTCGGCGCCTCGATAGTGCTGGGCCGCTGGCAACGGTTCACGGGACCCTGCAAAATCTGTTCGTACGTTCGCTGCTCGGCGTCAAGTCAAAGGGAATGGCGTGAAATTCGCTGGAAGTCAAGGGAGTGGCTGATGGCGAGCCGTTCGTTTGAGCCTCACCGTTACAGTTCCTGGAAATTCAAACCTGAAAGGACTCTCCATGTTTCGTTCCTTGCTTGCCGCTGACCATGGGGATGTCTGGGTCGAATATGGGGACGTCAATCGGCCTCTGATTGATGCGGGCGGGCTGCTTTGCTCGGGCTATAAGACCGGGTCATGAAGTTTGAACTTTGTAGTGACATTGGCGGAACGATTGAGTTTCTCAACGGCCGGCGGGCATGGTTTCCATCAGGAATGGTTCAACGTGTTTTCATCTCTCGAACCCAGCGTGTGGCGTAAACAGGGGGTGACACCTTTGGTGCGGGGCTGGGCATGGAACAAACGGTTCAAGATTTGGCTGTCATGGTGCCAGACGAAGCTCCCTCTTTCGCATTTCTGGCTGAATCACTCTGCTTCTCCACATTGGATGCGGAAGAGCCGAAGTGGGAAAGAGTTCAGGCGGGTCTTGTTCCGGGAAAAGCGTTCAAGCTGAAGGATGTGTTGCCTGACGGATTTCTTGGCGGCAAGGTTGAAGACTGGGCAGAACCTATTCAAAGACAAAGCGGCAACGGACGTTTCATTGCCAGAAGAAGCGGTATTATTCGGGCGGACGGTGTTGATGGAAAGCCTGCCGTGCCCGCTAGGCGATGCCTGCCACTGAGTGCTTTCAAGCTGCCTCACCATGCAAGCAAGAACAATGTCTCCAGAGAACTGATTGCAGCGTTCCCGGCTAAGCACTATCTGGTCTCTACAAATGGCCAGCAATTTAATCATCCTGACGAAGAAGCGATTGCTCGCATCCTAACTCTGGACAAAAAGACTGCGAAGACGATCCACTTTAACTGCCCATCTGATTTCAATGAGGTGTGGAAAAGCAAGTCTTACAAGAATTCGTGGAACTATGGAGCTTTCTACGGGACGAAAGTTGGTGGTCTGGTTGTAAATCTTTAAGTCGAGGGCTTAATTCATTGACCATCTCGGGATGTAACAGTGCTCAACAAGATTTGAGGTATTTCTGGGGGTACATTTATTTTTTTGAAGTCATATGGTTACATATTCATGCGGGTTGCAGGCGATGATCTGCAAGACGTTTACACCACCAAAACAATGAAAAGCCATTCTGTTGAAAACAGGATGGCTTTTTTATTTGCCTGGTGCCGCAACTGCATCAAGCTGCATGGGGCACCTACTTGCCGCCAAACTTCAGCAAACCCGTCGCCAAGGCCGTCCCGCAAACAATGATCACGCCGCACATTAGCATCCACAAGGTAAGTTGTTCCCCCAGAAAAAGCCCACCATAGGTCAGGGCAAAGACGGGTACGACAAAGGTAACGGCCAGTGCCCGGGCAGGGCCGGCGCGCTCAATCAGGCGAAAGTACAGGATGTAGGCCACGCCAGTGCACACCACGCCCAGTGCCAGCAGTGCGAGCCACGGCGTCAGGCCCGGCATGTGCGATGGCCAGAACCAGAAGGTAGGCAAAGCCAGCCCGATAGTCGCCCCGATCTGGCTACCGGTGGCCGTGGCCAGCGGATGCACGCCGGTGAGATAACGTTTGGTGAAGCTGGCTGCAAACGCATAGCAAATGGATGCCAGCAGGCACGCCAGCACGGCCCAACCGGTGCCACCGGGCTTGAAACTGGCCTTTTCACCCGCCAGCAAAATGACACCACCAAAGCCGATCAAGAGACCCAGAATGCGCGAATTGCCCGGCCGGTCTTTCAACCACAGCCAGGCAATGACGGCGCAAATAACAGGCACCGAGGCATTCAGGATGGACGTGAGCCCGGTGCTGATGGAGAGCACGGCATAGGAAAACAGCGCAAACGGAATGCCGGAATTTAGCAGGCCGATAAACAGGATGGCCACGGCTTTGCGCCGGAGCTCGCCCCAATGCCCGCTGAACCACAGGATGGGCGTCAAAAATGCGGCGGCGATAGCCACACGCAGGCCTGCAGTGGCGAACACGCCGAACTCGGCGGCGCCCATTCGCATGAATAGAAACGAGGCCCCCCACATGGCGGCCAGGGAAACAAAGTCGATCAGGATGGATTTTTTCATGCAGTTCTGCGGGTTGCGGGCCGCGAACGCTCCAGGGAACGCTCCAGTTTCAGCAAAGCGGTTTTCCGGTCCAGCCCACCCGCGTAACCGGTGAGTGAGCCGTCGGCGCCCAGCACGCGGTGACAGGGAACGATGATACTCACCGGGTTGCGCCCCACGGCTGACCCCACAGCACGCACCGCCGTCGGGTTGCCAATCTGCCTGCTGATGTCGCCGTAACTGGTGGTTTGACCCTGCGGAATTTTAAGCAGCGCCTGCCAGACGGATTGTTGAAATAAAGTACCGCCATTGATGTCCAGCGGGAGATCAAAATGGCTGCGCCGACCTGCGAAGTAGTCGGTGAGTTGCTGTCTGGCGGCCACCAGAACCGGGTGTCGGTCATTCACAGGCCAGCTGACGAGATCCGGGTGGTGGCGCTGGCCTGCGAACCAGACGCCGGCCAAACCCGTGCTGGTGGCGGCCAGTGTCATAAGGCCCAAGGGGCTGACGAAGGTGCTTGTGACAATCGAGGGGTGGAACTTCATAAAAACACTCCAATTCAGTGGTCTTTTAGGGCTCTAGCCCTTGTCGGATATGCGTGAGCAGCTACTATTGTTGTAGCAACTGGCAAGGTGTTCCAGGCTCGTATCACGGCGTAGCTCCGCCAGGGGCGCCAGGCCTGCGATGCCGCTTCCGCCGCGCGCGCGGGGTTTTTGGTTTCCTGCACACCCAGCGCCTTGTGTAGCGCCACATCACCTGCCGGAAATGCATCCGGCCAGCGCAGTGCGCGCATGGCGATGTATTGCGCGGTCCAATCGCCAATGCCCGGCAAATCTTTCAGTATCGCAATCGTGGCGGGTACATCCGCACCGGCATGCAACTGCAGGCGTTTGTCGGCGACCGCCTGCGCTATGGCGACGATGGCAGCCTGGCGCTGCTTCACGATGCCCAGTGAGCCCAGCGCGTCGCCACTGGCGGCAGCCAGAACGGCGGGCGTGGGGAACAGCCGTGTCAGCTCGGGGTACGGTGTGTCAATCGGTTCACCGAAGGTGTTCACCAGGCGCTGGGCCAGCGTGCGTGCTGCGGCGACCGTGATCTGCTGCCCCAGTACGGCTCGCACCGCCAGCTCGTAGCCGTCCATCGTGCCCGGCACGCGCAGGCCATCGCCGTCGGGGAAGTTGTCGTGCAGCACCGGGTTGATGGCGTTCGGGTCAGCGTCCAGATCAAACGCTGCCCGCACCCGGCGGATGACCAGCGGAAGAACGTCGCGTAACGAGTCGCTGACCTGCAGCACCAACTGGCACCGCGCGGTATCGAAGTCGGCAATCAACCAGCCTGTGTGTATTTTTCCGCCAATTCCGATACGAAATGTCCTTCCAGCCCTTTTGTAATGTGCGTGAGCAGCTACGAATTCAATAGCGTTCATCGTGCGTTTGCCAATGAACGCCAGCATCGCATCCACGTCATACGGCGGCCGGTAACCCAGCTTGACGGTGATGCCTTGCCCGTTCGCAGGCGTGCCCGCGCGGCGCAGCTGCGTGGGGTTGAGCTGGTAGTGCGCGACAAACGCCGCGTTGAACCGGCGCACACTGGCAAAGCCGCTGGTCAGCGCGATCTGGGTGATGGGCAGGTTGGTGTCGGCCAGCAACTGCTTGGCGGTCAGCAGGCGACGCGTCTGCAGGTATTGCAATGGCGCTACGCCGAACTGCGCCTCGAAAATCCGCCGCAGGTGACGGTCGCTGACACCCAGCCGGTCCGCCAGTGTCTGCACCGAAAGGGCATCCGGACCCCACGCCTCGGGCTCGTCCAGCAACCATGCCGCTTGATGGGCCAGGATGTAGGTTGCGTCCTGAATTGACCACACGACTGAATGTGGCGCCAGCTCAGGGCGGCAGCGCAGACAGGGACGAAAGCCTGCGCGTTCGGCTTGTGCGGCGTGGTCGAAGAAGCGGCAGTTCTCGCGTTTTGGGGTCTTGACGCTGCACACAGGTCGGCAATAGATGCCGGTGGACGTGACGCCGGTGAAAAAGCGCCCGTCAAACCGTGCATCGCGCGCTTTCAGAGCGAGATAACGAGCGTCCTGGGCGTTGGAGTCCTGATGGGCTGGCATGCGGCCGATGATACGCCGCAGTGCCGTTTCAACTAGCCGTTTTCGGACATGTTCCCCCGCGTGAAAATTCCGTCCTTAGCTGTCACTAGCGCCGATAGAGTCTGCAAAGCTTCACCAGTTGCTGCGCATGCTCCGGCAGTACCTGATTCCAGCTGAAACGCCACTCCCAATACCCCTCTCCCACGCCGGGCAGGTTCATGCGGCTTTGGCCGTCCAGCCCCAGTACGTCCTGCATGGGATGAATGGCCGTGTCGGCGACGCTGGCGCAGGCAGCGCGGATCATGGCCCAATGGATGCCGGCCCCATCTTCGGGCTTGAGCGCGAAGTAGTCGCGTACGTGCTCACGCTCGGTTTCTGATGCTTCAAGCCACCAGCCCTGCGATGTGTTGTTGTCATGCGTGCCGGTATAGACCACGGTGTTGGCATCATAGTTGTGGGGCAGGTAGCTGTTGTCATTGCCGCCGCCGAACGCAAAGTGCAGGATGCGCATGCCGGGCAGGCCAAACTGGCGGCGCAAATCGGTCACAGCCGGCGTGAGCAGCCCCAGGTCTTCTGCAATGATGGGCAGGTCGCCCAGTGCGCCGCGTATGGCTTCGAATAGCGCCGCACCGGGCCCGGTCAGCCAGCGGCCCCGAATCGCGGTGGGTTCGTCGGCTGGTATTTCCCAATAGTCGGCAAAGCCGCGAAAGTGGTCGATGCGAACAATGTCTACCAGCTCAAACGTGCGACGCACGCGGTGTACCCACCAGGCATATCCCTCTTTGGCGTGGGCGCTCCATCGGTAGAGCGGGTTACCCCAGCGCTGGCCGGTGGGGCTGAAGTAGTCGGGTGGCACACCGGCCACGACCAGTGTGCGGCCTTGCGCGTCCAGCTCAAACAGTTCGGGGTGCGCCCAGACTTCGGCGCTCTGGTAGGCAATGAAGATGGGGGCATCGCCCACTATCTTCACGCCGCGCTGGTTGGCATAGGCTTTCAATCGCCGCCACTGCCGAAAAAAACACCATTGGCAAAACGTCCAGAAGGCTATGCGCGAGGCGTATTGCTCTTGTGCTGCCTGCAGCGCTGCAGGTTCGCGTTGCGCCAGTGGAGCGGGCCAGTCACACCAGTCACGCCAGCCATGGGCATCAGCCAGCGTCATGAAGAGGGCGTAGTCGGCGAGCCAGTCACTGTGGGCCACGGCAAAAGAAGCCAGATCAGCACGCTCCTGTGTGGAGGCCTTCAGCTCAAATTGGTGTGCCGCCCGCTCCAGGCGGGTCATCCGCCAGGGGACAACCGCGCTGAAATTCAGGCGTTCATCAGAGAAGGCTACATCGGGCTCCAGATCAGCAGCAATGAGCCAGCCGCGCTGGTGTAACTCTGCCAAGTCGATCAGCAACAGGTTGCCCGCAAATGCGGAACTGCTCATATAGGGTGAGTTGCCAGAGCCAATGCCGCCCAGTGGCAATATTTGCCACAGTTTTTGCCCGGCGCCGGCCAGCCAGTCAACGAAATGGTAAGCGGCCGGACCCAGGTCGCCCGACCCATGCGGACCAGGAAGGCTGGTGGGATGCAGCAGGATGCCACTTGCGCGAGGCAGTTTCATATTTTGCGAGGTAGCTTCATGGTTTCACAAGCCCTTGATCGATGCACCCGCAGCGGCCAGCACCACCAGGCTATGCGCTGGCAGCATGAACGGTACCTCGCCCTGACCGTGCCACGCAGTCAGCCCAAGTGGGTGTGACGTGTCAAGCAATGCCTGCCACACACCGGCGGGCAACATGAAGGGGCGGTCGGAGCGCTCAGGGTTGATCAGCAGCAGCAGAGGCGCTTTGGCCTTGCCGGGCTGACCAATCAGGCAGCCCATCACGTGCGTCGAGGGGTCTTGCCATGCCAGGCCCTGAAGGGGGCTTCCATCGGGCTGCAGCCAGGCGAGATCATGCAGCCCCAGTGAATCGGTCAGGCCGTTGTACCAGCGGTTGGCGAAAGGCAGGGCTTCGCGCCGCAAGGTCAGCACGCGGGCGGTGAAAGCAATCAGGTCGGCGTCGGCGTGAGCCCAATTGATCCAGGTGGTTTCGTTGTCCTGGCAATAGGGGTTGTTGTTGCCGCGCTGCGTATGGCCCAGTTCATCGCCCGCGCACAGCATGGGTGTGCCCTGCGCCAGCAGCGTGGTGGCAATCAGCGCACGCTGAAGCCGTCCACGCAAGGCATTGACGACGGGTTTTTTAGTAAGCCCTTCGATGCCGCAGTTGTAGCTGAGGTTATGACCGTGCCCGTCACGGTTGTGTTCACCATTGGCCTGGTTATGACGGTTGTTGTAGCTGACCAGATCGAGCAGCGTGAAACCATCATGCGACACCACATAGTTGACAGATTCGGCTGGTGCACGCTGACGCGGCTGGTACAAATCGTACGAGCCGCACAGCCGCAAGGCGAAATCGCCGCACGTGCTGGCTGGCCGTTCGGGGTGAATCCAGAAGCGGCGCATGGCATCACGAAAATGATCATTCCACTCCAGCCAGCCGCGCGGAAATTCGCCAACCTGATAGCCACCGGGCCCGATGTCCCAGGGCTCGGCAATCATCTTGACGCGTGACAGCACGGGATCTTGCGCAAGCGCTGTAAAAAATGCCCCGTCGCGGCTGAAACCATGATCACCCCGACCCAGCACGGGTGCCAGATCGAACCGGAAACCATCCACATGCATGTCGTTGACCCAGTACCTCAGACTGTCCAGTACCAGTTGCAGCACACGCGGGTGGCGAATGTCCAGTGTATTGCCGCAACCCGTGTGGTTCTCGTAGTGCTCGCGTGACTCCGGTGGCAAGCGGTAGTAGCTGGCATTGTCCAGGCCCCGAAAACTCAAAGTCGGCCCGTTTTCATCTGACTCTGCCGTGTGGTTGTACACGACGTCCAGCAAGACCTCAATGCCTGCGCGATGCAGAGCCTTGACCATCGTGCGGAACTCGTCCCGGGCGGTTTGCCCTTGATCCAGACTTGCCAGGCGTGGGTTGGCGCAAAAAAACGCCAGCGTGTTGTAACCCCAGTAGTTATGCAAACCGAGCTTGTGCAAACGTTCCTCATCCAGGGCAAAGTGCACCGGCAAGAGGCTGACGGCTGTGATACCAAGCTGTTTCAGGTGCTGGATGGACGTATCGTGCGCCAGGCCGGCGAAGGTGCCGCGCAGGGCGGGCGGAAGGTGGCTGTTGAGACGACTGAAGCCCTTGACATGTACCTCATAAATGACCGTACTGGCCAGTGAGGTGCGGGGTGGGTTATCGCCTTCCCAGTTGTAGGTTTCGTCCACCACGCGAGCCTTCAGCGCAAAGGCAGCGTTGTCTCGCGTGTCGGGATGCATCGGGAGCTTGCGGTCTCCGCCAAAGTGCTCATCGCGCCATTCGAACGTCCCGACCACCTCCCGGGCATAGGGATCCAGCAGCAGCTTCGAGGCATTGAATCGATGGCCGCGGTCAGGTCGCCAGGGGCCATGGGCACGCAGCCCGTAGATCAGACCGGGACGCGCGTCGGGCAGGTAACCGTGCCACACGTCGCTGGTGTGGGCTGGCAACGCATATCGGGCGGTCTCGCGTTCGCCGGTTTCGTCAAACAGGCACAGCTCCATTTGGTGGGCATGAGCCGAAAACACCGCAAAGTTGATGCCCTTGCCATCCCAGTGGGCGCCCAGTGGCCACGGGTTTCCTGTCTCCAGTTTCATGCCTTCCATTCGAGCATCACGGTGGCAAGAGGTGGCAAGTCCAGAAGCACCGACCAGGGTTTACCGTGCCAGGCAACCTGTTGCGCGGTGGCAATGCCCAGCGGCGTTCCTGTATTGCTGCCGCCGTAGAAAGCAGAATCTGTATTGAGCCGTTCGCGGTAGGAGCCTGACTGCGGCACGCCCAGTCGATAGCCCTTCTGGACCGTGGGTGTGAAGTTGCACACCACGACCATGAGCGTGCGATTGTCCAGGCCGTGACGAATGAAGCCCAGCACGGACCGATCAGCGTCGTTGTGCTCAATCCACTCGAAGCCGGCCGGGACAAAGTCTTGCTGGTACAGCGCGGGTGTGCTGCGATACAGGTGGTTGAGGTCACGCATGAGACGCTGCACACCCCGGTGCAAGGGCGCATCCAGCCCATCATCAAGTAAATGCCAGTCCAGGCTCTGGTCATGATTCCACTCGCGCTGCTGACCGAATTCGCAGCCCATGAAGAGCAGTTTTTTTCCTGGATGGCCAAACATGAATCCGAAATACGCCCTCAGGTTGGCAAACTGCTGCCAGCGGTCCCCCGGCATCTTGTTCAACAGTGACCCCTTGCCATGCACCACTTCGTCGTGCGAGAGCGGCAGAACAAAGTTCTCGTTGAAGGCGTAGACCAATCCAAAGGTCATCTCGCCGTGATGATGTTTGCGGTGGACTGGGTCGCGCGCCATGTAGGCCAGCGTGTCGTGCATCCAGCCCATGTTCCATTTGTAGTGAAAACCCAGACCGCCCGCATAGGTAGGGCGGGAGACCGCAGGAAAAGCAGTGGACTCCTCGGCTAGCGTGATGGCCTGCGGCCGCTGCTCCCCCACCACTTCATTGACGCGCTTGAGAAACGAAATGGCTTCCAGATTTTCCCGGCCGCCATGCGCATTGGGGATCCACTCGCCTGCCTTGCGGCTGTAGTCGCGATAGAGCATGGAGGCAACGGCATCGACGCGCAGTCCGTCCACGCCAAAGCGCTCCAGCCAGTAAAGGCCATTGCCAATGAGAAAGTTGCGCACTTCCGTGCGACCCAGGTTGTAGATCAGGGTGTTCCAGTCGTTGTGGAATCCTTCACGCGGATCAGCATATTCGTAAAGGTGTGTTCCGTCGAAATTGCCCAGGCCGTGCGCATCCGTGGGAAAGTGGGCAGGCACCCAGTCCAGCAAGAGTCCGATGCCCTCATCGTGGCAGCACGCTACAAACTTGGCAAACCCCTGCGCATCGCCATAACGGGAGGTAGGGGAGTACATCCCGATTGGCTGATACCCCCACGAGCCATCAAACGGATGCTCGCTGATAGGCAGTAATTCCAGATGCGTGAACCCCATGTCTCTGGCGTACGGGATGAGGGTCTTTGCCAGCTCATCCCAATTGAGCCAGCGACCTGGTCCGTCACCGGAGCTGTCGGCTATGCGACGCCATGAACCCAGATGCACCTCGTAAATACTCATTGGCGCATCGAGCGCATTCGCTTGCTGTCGCTGGGGAGAGGTTGGCACGACGGGGGGCATGCCCGCAACCACACTGGCCGTGGCGGGACGCAGCTCGGATCTGCGCGCATAGGGATCGGCCCGGGACGGGAGGACTTGGCCATCGCGGGCGCGAATTTCGAATTTGTACAGCGCTCCGGCCATCACACCAGGTAAAAACAGCTCCCAGACACCACACTCGCGGCGCAAGCGCATGGGGTGGCGGCGGCCATCCCAAAGATTGAAGTCCCCGATGACGCTGACGCGAGACGCATTGGGCGCCCATACGGCGAAGCGGGTGCCCGAAACATTTTCCAGTTGTGTGGGCGTGGCACCCAGCACTTCATAAGGCCTCAGGTGTGTGCCTTCACCCAGCAGCCACACGTCCATATCACTCAGCACGGGCGGGAACCGGTAAGGGTCATCCATGACCACTTCGGTACCATCGGCCCAGCGGACATGCAGTCGATAGATCGAATGAAGCGTAGCGGTGAGCACACGCTCGAAAAAACCGTCGTCATGACGTTTGGCCAATGTGGCCAGAACCCGACCCGAGTCAGCATCAATCACAAGCACTTGCTGGGCATTTGGCATGAAGGCGCGTACAGAAACCCGCCCATCAGGCATTCGATGAGGACCCAATACCGAGAAAGGGTCATCATGACTTGCCTGGCAAATCCGTTCGATGTCCTGTTGGTTCAGCATGCTGTTGGAACTCGTGGTCAGTTATGGCGATCCAGGCTCATCGACTATCCGGTTCAATATGCCAGATTTGCCGCGCGTATTCGCGGATGGTTCGATCAGAGGAGAATACGCCCATGCCGGCCACATTGGCGATGGCCTTTTCGCACCATCTTGCAGGTGAGCGGTAAAGATCATCAACTCGCGATTGTGTCGCGACGTAAGACCCATAGTCGGCCAGCAGCATGTAATGGTCACCACCCCACAACAGCGAATCAACCAGTGGCCGATAGCGACCCGGTTCATCGGGTGAAAACTGGCCACCGGCTACGGAATCGAGCACGGATTTCAATGCTGGCGTATTTTCATAAAAGCGCATGGGCTGATAGCCATTTTGACGGAGAGTCTGGACTTCCGGGGTTTTCAGGCCAAAGATGAAGATGTTGTCATCCCCCACGTTTTGCCGGATCTCGATGTTGGCGCCATCGTCAGTACCAATAGTGAGTGCGCCATTGAGGGCGAGCTTCATGTTGCCGGTGCCTGACGCCTCAGTGCCAGCGGTGGATATCTGTTCTGACAGGTCTGCGCCCGGCATGATGATTTCGGCAACCGAAACTCCGTAGTTTGGTATGAACACCAGTTTCAACTTGTCCCCCACTATCGGGTCACTGTTGATGACCATGCCCACGTCATGAATTAGCCGGATGATGGATTTGGCCGTGTGGTAGCTGGATGCGGCTTTGCCGGAAAAAATGACGGTTCGTGGCACCCATGGGCCCTTCGGGTTGGCAACAATGGCCTGGTAACGGGTAATAACGTGCAGCACATTCAACAACTGCCGCTTGTATTCGTGGATACGTTTGACCTGTACATCAAACAGGCTGTCTGGACTGACAATGATGCCTGTTATCTTGTGGATGTATGCAGCCAGGCGAGCCTTGTTGGCACGCTTGACCGACATGAAGGCATCTGAAAAAGATGTGTCGTTTTTGTGAGCCGTGAGGCGTTTCAGCTGGTCGAGATCAAGGCGCCAGGATGAACCAAGACGGTCGTCCAGCAAACCGGCAAGCCCCGGGTTGGCTTGCGACAGCCACCGGCGAGGCGTGACGCCATTGGTCATGTTGGTGAACCGTTCCGGCCAGATGCTGGCGAAATCGGAAAAAATGGTTTGCACCAGCAATTCCGAGTGCAACGCTGAAACACCATTGACCTTATGACTGCCGACAATGGACAGGTGAGCCATGCGTACCCTGCGTTCGCCATGTTCATCAATCAGCGACAGGCGGGCCAGAAAGTCATGATCGTTGGGACGATGTCGCGCCGCTTCATCAAGGAACTCCTTGTTGATTCGGAAAATGATCTCGAGATGCCGCGGCAGGACATGCTGCATCAGCGAAACTGGCCAGGTCTCCAGTGCTTCTGGCATGAGGGTGTGGTTGGTGTACGAGAACGTCTTTCCGCACAGTGCCCAGGCTTGCTCCCACGGCATACCATGGTCATCGCAGAGTACGCGCATCAATTCGGCCACACCAATTGCGGGGTGGGTGTCGTTGAGGTGAATGGCTACCTTGTCGGCAAGATTGGCAAGCGATGGGTACTCCTTGAGATGGCGGCCTACCAGATCCTGAACGGATGCTGCGACAAAGAAGTACTCCTGTTTGAGACGCAATTCACGCCCTGCCGGTGTGCTGTCGTTGGGATACAGCACCCATGAGATGTTTTCGTATTCATTCTTGGCGCTCGCGGCACGCGCATAGTCGCCCGTATTGAAGGCGCCGAGATCAATATGGGCGGGAGCTACTGCCTTCCAGAGCCGTAACGTACTGACTTTGGAGGTGGCATGGCCAGGAATGACCATGTCATAAGCTTTGGCCTCCACTTCCCCTGACGGTTGCCAGACTGCCTTGCCATTCAGATGCTCGACCCAGCCTCCAAAGCGTACCGGGTAGGTGATGTCTGCACGCGGGAATTCCCAAGGCGTGCCGTCCTGAAGCCATGGATCCGGATATTCTGTCTGGCAGCCCCCCTGAATGTCCTGGGCAAACATGCCATATTCGTAACGAATCCCGTACCCGAATGATGGCAGGCCCAGCGTAGCCATGGAATCCAGAAAGCAGGCGGCAAGTCGGCCAAGGCCGCCATTTCCCAAGGCTGCGTCGGGCTCGCGCTCGGCCACGTCCTCCAGCGTTTGGGCGTGCTGTATGAGGCCCTGAGCTGCACTGCCTGTAAGGTTCAGGGCGGCCAGCGCGTTGGACAGTGTGCGACCCATCAGGAACTCCATGGACAGGTAGACCACCCGGCGTGCCTTCGTGGCGCGATCATGCTCCTGGGTTTCAACCCAGCGTCTGGACAGTTGCTGGCGTGCCACCTGGGACACGGCTTGCATCAGGTCAGTGGTGGAGGCGTCTGCAGACGCAACCCCGACAGTGCTTAAGAGGTGCTCTTCGATCTGGGCGGCCAGGGCGTGTTTTGCAATCGGCAGGTTTGGGGTCACAAGAGCGTCCTTTGAGTGGCTGCGGGGGGCTGGAGGAAATGCTGGAGTAAATGCAAGTATCGGGCCACCCGCCGGCATGGGTATGATTTTCGCATGTGGTAACTCTCTGGTAACCGGCATTTCACAGGCAGTGATATCAGTATTAAGATGGTATAGCCACGTGGCTTTCCAATAACAAGGAGACAACATGAAACCTGATGAGCTAGCTCTGAGTTTTGACCTGCCCAAGCGAACTGTTGCCCTCGTGCTGGCCGGTGGACGCGGCAGCCGCCTCATGGATCTGACTGACCGTCGGGCCAAGCCGGCGGTTTACTTTGGTGGCAAGTTCCGGATCATTGACTTTGCGCTGTCCAATTGCCTCAATTCCGGCATCCGGCGCATCGGTGTGATCACCCAGTACAAATCACACAGCCTGTTGCGCCATCTGCAGCGTGGCTGGGCTTTCCTCAAAAGCGAAATGAATGAGTTTGTCGATCTGCTGCCTGCCCAGCAGCGTACGGACGAAGAGAGCTGGTACCGTGGTACGGCCGATGCGGTATACCAAAATCAGGACATTCTGGCCAGCTACCGTTCAGTGGACTATGTGGTCGTGCTCGCCGGTGACCATATTTACAAGATGAACTACGCGATCATGCTGGCCGATCATGTGGCCAAGGGCCGCGATTGCACCGTAGGTTGTATTGCCGTGCCGCGAAATGAGGCCTCGGCTTTTGGCGTTATGGCGATTGATGACAAATACATGATCACCGAGTTCGTCGAAAAACCTGCTGATCCACCAGCCATGCCGGGTCGACCCGACCTGTCACTGGCCAGCATGGGCATCTATGTTTTCAACGCACGTTACCTGTACAAGGAACTGGAACGTGATATGGCAGACCCTGACTCGAGTCATGATTTTGGCAAAGACATTATTCCGCGCGCGGTGCGTAATGGCTGCGCTGCGGCGCACCCGTTTGAGTTGAGCGCAGTAGGTACCAAGCACAATGATGTGCCGTACTGGCGTGACGTGGGTACCATCGATGCCTACTGGGATGCCAACATTGATCTTACCGCCACCGATCCGTTGCTTAACCTTTACGACACGCGCTGGCCCATCTGGACCTATCAGGAGCAATTGCCGCCTGCCAAGTTTGTACACAACGTGGAGGATCGCCGTGGTACGGCTATCGAGTCCACGGTATCGGGCGGATGCATTGTTTCCGGAAGCGTTTTTCGTTCGCTGCTGTTTTCAAGTGTGCGGGTGCACTCTTATTCCAGTGTGAACTGGTCGGTTCTGCTGCCCGGGGTGCAGGTTGGCCGCGGTGCCCGCCTGACCCGGGTAGTGGTGGATCGGGGCTGCAGTATCCCGGATGGCATGGTGATTGGTGAAAATCCGGAGCAGGATGCAGCCCGTTTTCACCGAAGTGCCAATGGCATCACGCTGGTGACGGCCGAGATGCTCGCAAAAGTTACGGAATGAAGGTTCTTCATGCGGCGGCGGAGGTTTTTCCTCTCGTCAAAACAGGGGGACTGGCAGATGTACTGGGGGCCTTGCCTCAAGCCCTGGTTCAAGCGGGCGCCGATGTACGTCTGGTCCTGCCGGGGCTACCGGCCATCAAAGCGGGCGTAGAGGGGCAGACGCTGGTTCGTGATATCGGGGCCATTTTTGGGGCGGGGAGAGTGTCCTTGTGGATAGGGCGATTGGGCAGATCTGGTGTCTTGGCCTACGTCGTTGATGCACCCTTCCTGTATCAACGCCGGGGCAATCCTTATCTCGCGGCAGATGGCGGTGAGTGGGCGGACAACGCCCAGCGGTTTGCCTTGCTGGGTTGGGTCGCTGCTCATTTGGCGACAGGGGAACTGGACGATTCATGGCGACCCGATGTCCTGCATGCCCATGACTGGCACGCCGCAATGGCTTGTGCCTACGTTGCAGCCAACCCGGCGGCCAGCGTCACCACGGTGTTCACCGTTCACAACCTGGCTTATCAAGGGCTTTTCGATTCGGCGGATTTTCATCTGCTGGGTTTGCCTGCCCGACTCATGACGCCGACAGGTCTTGAATTCCATGGGCAGTTCTCCTTCATGAAAGCCGGGCTGACTTACGCGCATCGCGTCACGACCGTCAGCCCGAGTTACGCGCGCGAAATGGCTACCGAAGAGTTCGGTTGCGGCCTTGATGGCTTGATCCGCACCCGGGGAACCGATGTGTCGGGCATTCTGAACGGCGTGGATGGTGTCGTCTGGAACCCCGCGAGTGACCCGGGTATTGCCGCACCCTACAACCCGCTGGCGATACAGGGCAAGGCACGGTGCAAGGCGGCTCTGCAAAAAGCCCTGGGTTTGCGAGGTGACCCCAGGGCGCTGCTGTTTAGTGTGGTGAGCCGTCTGACGTCACAAAAAGGTCTTGATCTGGTGTTGGCCGCTTTGCCGGCCCTGTTGGCGGGGGGTGCACAACTGGCCGTGCAAGGAAATGGGGACGCTACGCTGGAAGCTGCTTTTAATGCTGCGGCTGTTGCCAATCCGGGTCGCGTGGCGGTTCGTCTGGGCTATGACGAGGCTTTCGCGCATCAGATGATTGCCGGGGCTGACGCGATGCTGGTCCCGTCTCGCTTTGAGCCCTGTGGCCTGACGCAACTGTATGCCCTGCGCTATGGAACGGTGCCGGTAGTTCGACAGGTGGGCGGTCTGGCTGATACCGTTGTGGATGCGAACTCCGAAGCCCTGCAGCGTGACGAGGCGACAGGATTTCTTTTTGGTCCGGCGACCCCGGAGGCACTGGCGGAAGCGATCAAGCGGGCGACGGGAACCTTTGCCCAGACAAAAGTCTGGCAGCAAATCATGATTCGTGGCATGGCCCAGAGTTTCTCCTGGGAGGAAGCTGCCAGTCAGTATCTCACTCTCTATGAAGAAGCTGTGAGAGGCCGAAAAATTGAGTTGTAGCCAGGATCTGATGCGCTGCCCTCGATAGCCGTGCGACATCACGGGGCATACAATCTTTACATCCAGGTAGCCCGACACTGATCACCAAAAAGGAATTGCAAAATGCAAGTGGCATCTTCCATCTTCAAGGCCTACGATATTCGTGGAGTTGTGCCTTCCACTGTGACAGAGCAGGTCGCCGAGGCCATCGGGAAAGCTTTTGGAACCGTCGCCCGGCTTGAAGGTGAAACATCGGTGGCGGTGGGTCGTGACGGTCGATTGAGTGGCCCTGCTTTGAGTACAGCCCTGGTTCGTGGGCTTGTTGCTGCCGGTCTCGATGTTATTGATGTGGGCATGGTGACCACCCCCATGCTGTACTTTGCAGCCAGCACGTTGTGCGCCAGCGGCATTCAGGTGACCGGCAGTCACAATCCAAAGGATTACAACGGCTTCAAGATGGTGATGCGGGGTCGTGCCATTTACGGAGAGGAAATCCAGAATCTGCGTCGGATGATGGAGGCTGAGAGTTGGTCCCTCAAATCGGGGGGGGGCGTGCGCAACATCAACGTCGAAGCGCCGTATCAAGCGCGCATCCTGTCTGATATCAAGCTTGCCCGGCCAATGAAAATTGTGGTGGACTGTGGTAACGGCATCGCTGGGGCATCGGCTCCGGCCATTTTTCGGGCCATTGGCTGTGAGGTCATTGAGTTGTTCAGTGAAGTGGACGGCAACTTTCCCAACCACCACCCTGACCCGAGCAAACCGGAAAATCTGGCTGACCTGATGGCTGCCCTCAAGAATTCTGATGCGGAACTGGGCCTTGCATTTGACGGGGATGGTGATCGCCTGGGAATTGTCACCAAGCAGGGTAACAACATCTATCCGGACCGTCAGATGATTTTGTTTGCCCGTGATGTGCTGTCGCGGGTTCCCGGCGGAACGATCATCTTCGATGTCAAATGCTCCCAGCGCCTGGCGCCGGCCATTGCTGACGCGGGCGGCACACCTATGATGTACAAGACAGGTCACTCACTGATCAAGGCCCGGATGAAAGAAGTGGATTCGCCACTCGGTGGTGAAATGAGCGGCCATATCTTTTTCAAGGAGCGCTGGTTTGGTTTTGATGACGGGACCTACGCGGGTTGCCGCTTGCTGGAGATCGTCAGCAAGTCCCCCGATGCGAATGTTGTTCTTGACGCCTTGCCGACGAGCTTTTCCACCCCGGAACTGAATGTGGCCTGCGCGGAAGGCGAGGCCCCCCAGTTAGTCCAGAAAGCTGTTGCTTTCGCCAATTTTTCTGCTCCTGCCCAGATCAATACCATTGATGGTTTGCGGGTCGATTGGCCAGACGGCTTTGGTTTGATGCGATCATCAAACACGACCCCCGTACTGGTCTTGCGTTTTGAAGGGCATACGCCAGAGGCATTGCATCGCATTGAAAAAGAGATGCTTGCTCTGGTGCACAAGGTGAAGCCTGACGCAAAAATTGGCGCCAGCGCGCATTGACTACCATAACCTGTGAAAGCAATAGCAATGGTGGTTCAATGATCCCTGCGATGAACGCAGATCCTGAGGTTATTGTCTTCAATCTGAAACACCGATATACAGGCGTTTCGGCCACGGTCAATGCACTGGTTCCCCTTCAGGCTGGACAGTGGCGTCTGGGTTATTGCGGAAGCCTGATGTCTAACGGTGTGCCCGGGATGACCTTGCGCCAGGCGATCAAGCTTTCGCGCACGCCTGCTGCCGGCAGGAGTTTCCGGATTTGGCACGTTCGCCGTGACCACGAGATGATGGCAGGCATATTTGCGCGTGATGTATTGCGTTTGCCCATTCGACTGGTTTTCACATCGGCGGCCCAGCATTTGCATGGTGCGTTTCCACGGTGGCTGATTTCGCGCATGGATGCTGTCATCTCCACGACGGACTTGGCAGCATCGTTTGTGCCCAATACCTCGGCTGTAGTGCCTCACGGGATAGACCTCCAGCGTTTCGCGAAAGAGCCGGACAAATTAACAGCCTGGAAAGGTAGCGGGTTGCCCGGACAATATGGAATCGGTGTGTTCGGGCGCGTCAGGCCTGACAAAGGCACCGACGTCTATGTGGATGCCATGCTTCAAGCCTTGCCCCACTTGCCTGGTGTGACAGCCGTTGTTGCGGGTCTTGCACAGCCACAGCATCAGGCTTTTGAGAAGACGCTGCGCGACAAGATTGCCAACGCAGACATGTCTGATCGCATCGTCTTCCTGGGTGAAGTGCCCGCCAAAGATGTGCATTTCTGGTACCAGCGTTGCCTACTGTGCGTCGCCTGCCCGCGTTATGAGCCCTTCGGGCTGACGCCCTTCGAAGCTGCGGCTACCGGTTGTGCGTTGATTTGTTCCCGTACCGGTGCTTTTGAGCAACTGGTACAGCCAGGCGTTAATGGCGAGCTGGTTCCGACGGGGGATTCCGCGTCTCTGGCAGATGCTGTTTTGCGCGTTATGTCTGATGTAGAGGCAGCAAAGCAAATGGGTGAGCGTGCACGTGAGAGGGTTGTTCAGGGATTCAGTTTGCAGGCTGAAGCTGCTGGAATCGGACGTGTCTATCAATCGTTGTTTGATGGCAAGAAACCTGAGTTGGCCTGAGCGCTTGACGCTGCTGGTTTATTCATGCCTGGTGTGGCTTGCCCAGCCATTGCTGAGACGAAAGCTTTCCCGTCGGGCAAAGCAGGAATCTGAATACGGATTGCTGGTGGAGGAGCGTTTTGGGCATTATCAGGATAGGCCCGGAGCCGGAGCGATATGGGTTCATGCCGTCTCACTGGGTGAAGCCCGTGCAGCAGCGTTACTGATCGCTCAACTACGGGTAATGCGGCCGGGCATGTCGCTGCTATTGACTCACAGCACGGCGACTGGATGGGAGGCTGGCAAATCCGTCTTGCAGTCTGGTGATCGTCAGGTGTGGCTACCCTGGGATACGCGCGGCGCGACCATCCGTTTCCTGAAGCACTTCCGTCCGCTTATGGGGGTTTTGATCGAAACCGAGGTGTGGCCCAATCTTGTGCAGTCCTGTGTGCAGCTAAACGTCCCGGTGCTGCTGGTCAATGCCCGGCTGAATGCAGCTTCATTCAAGTCTGCCAGGCGGCTGCGATGGCTGTCTGGACCTGCGTATGCCAACCTGACCAAAGTGCTTGCTCAAAGCGACGCTGACGCCAGGCGATTTGAGCAACTGGGTGCGAAGGTCGACGGCGTATTGGGAAACATCAAGTTTGACGCGCAGCCTGCAGCGGATCAATTAACGCTGGGGAGAAAGTGGCGCAAGTTGCAGGGTTGTCGGCCCGTTCTGGCACTGGTTAGTACCCGTGATGGTGAGGAAGCTGCACTGATAACCGCCCTATTGGCGCGGAAATCCGGCAAAGGGCCGATGGAGTTTGAATCGGATTGCCCACAAATTCTTGTGGTTCCTCGCCATCCGCAACGCATAGGTGACGTGGCCAGCCTGTTTCTTGCCGCGGGTTTTAGCGTATCAAGGCGCACGGAGTGGAAAGAGCAGCCATCGAATGCCGACATCTGGCTGGGCGACACCATGGGGGAACTGGCGCTCTACTACGCGATGTGTGATGTAGCCTTGCTAGGGGGCAGTTTTGAGCGCTTTGGAGGTCAAAACCTGATTGAGGCTGCCGCGTGTGGTTGCCCCTTGATCATGGGGCCGCATACTTACAATTTTGCTCAGGCTGCAGATTGGGCCGAACAGGCGGGCGCTGCACGCCGAACGTCTGATGTGCAAGCTGGTCTTGATGCAGCGCTCGACTGGATACAGCAGCCAGAGGTCTTGAAAAGGGCTCAGTCTGCCTGCCTGAGTTTTGCAAACGCCCATCAAGGCGCATCACAAAAGACAGCCGCCGCTATTTTGGATGTCCTGCCAGAAGGGCAGGGAGATTGAAATCAGCCAACCGATCTACTTCACCAGCATGGCGTTGATCCCCTGCAGATCATCGGCGGTCAACGTGCCGTTGGCCTGCCGCAACTTCAAGCCACCTACCAGCACGTCATAGCGAGCCTTGGCCAGATCACGTTTGGTCTGGAACAACTGGCTCTGTGCATTGAGCACATCAATGTTGATGCGTACACCTACCTGATAACCGAGCTTGTTGGCATCCAGTGCGCTTTGACTGGATGCCTCGGCTGCTTCCAGTGCTTTTACTTGACCCGTGCCAGACAGCACGCCGAAAAATGCAGTACGTGTTCCTTGAGCAACAGTTCTTTGGGTGGATTCAAGATCTGTTCGGGCCTTGTCTTCCAGCGCCAGCGTTTCCTTGATCCGGTTTTGTGTGGCAAAGCCGGCGAACAAAGGGAGATTGAAGGCCAGGCCAATCGTGGCAACGTTGGTCCGGCTGTTCAGCGTGCTTGTTGACGTGCCGTCGTTGTGTGCAATCGCATAGCTGCCTGTCAAGTCGAGGGTGGGTTTGTGACCGGCTTCTGCTTTCCGGGTTTCCAGCTGGGCCACATCAAGTGCCAGCCTGGACTGAATGACACCCGGGTGATTTTCTTCAGATTGGCTGACCCATGCGCCCACATCGGACGGTGACAAGGCCGGCAACACCACTGGAGTAGCCAGTGCTTTAGGGGTGGCTGCAGACTTCCCGACCAGTTGATCCAGGGCAATTTTCTTGATACGCAGGTCGTTTTCGGCAGCAATTTCCTGGGCGACCACCAGATCAAAACGAGCCTGTGCTTCCCGGGAGTCCGTGATCGTCGAAGTGCCCACTTCAAAGTTTCTTTTGGCGGAGGCCAATTGCTCTGACACAGCGGCCTTTTGCGCCGTGACAAAAGCCAGACTGTCTTGAGATGCCAGCACGTCAAAGTAGGCTTGACTGACACGCACCACCAGATCCTGCTCGGCTGATTTCAACTGGGCTTGCGCGACATCCGCCTGCTTCTTGCCCTGCTCGTAGCTGGCTACATTGGCGGGACGGTAAATGGGTTGAGATGCGCTGATCGTTGCCGTCTGAGCGCCAAAGACACGCTCACTGGCAGACAGGCTGCTGTCAAGGTTGGAGCGGGAAACACCTGCCGATAAATTGGCTGTTGGGTAGATACCGGCACGGGCCTGATCGGCTCTGGCCAGAGTCGCTTGATACTGGGATTGCGCAGATTTGAACGTGGCGTCATAACTTCGCGCAGATTCATAGAGTTCGATCAGGCTTTGCGCATGCACCGGTACTGCAAAAGCAGTACTGAATGCGATGAACACAGGTAACAAATGAAATTTGATCATGATCGTCTTTTCAGAACTTGGGTTGATAGGTAGGCCTGGACAGGGTTCAGTACTGTGCAATCGATGGGTCAACTTCGACCGACCATGCATGAATACCACCCGCGATGTTGGCTACTTTGGTGAATCCCTGTCGCTTCAGGAATGAAGCAACCTGCATGCTGCGCCCACCGTGGTGGCACAGACAGGCAACGGGCCGTTCCGGGTCGAGTTCAGCCAGTCGCAGGGGAATAGTGCCCATTGGGATCGTCAGCAATTCAAAACCATCAGCCTTCACACTGGCCAAACGGTGTTCTGATGGCTCGCGTACATCCAGCACGACAGGGTCACCGTGGGTTGCCACTGTTTGAAGCCAGGCGGACAAATGGCCGGGACGTACTTGATCGATCATGTTCTTTGCTGCTATGGGACAGGACTGATTCAAGCTTCAGAAATGGAAGCGTGAAGGTTCAGGAAAATTCATCAGCCGGGGCGCCACGGTGTCCCACGGCTGAGAAGTCTGGAAAGCGGCTTCTGCAGTGCGTGTGACGAATGTCGCCCGCATCATGGGTTCCTCTCCCACGATGGCCACCAGCCGACCACCAATCTTCAGGTTTGCCAGCAGTGATTGCGGTACCTCAGCCACGGAGCCACTTAGCACAATCACGTCGAAAGGTCCTTCAATGAGTACTCCCTTGGCGCCATCACCCAGCCGGGCCTCAGCGTTATGGATGCCGGCCTTTTGCAGGTTGGCACGAGCCATGGTGACTAATTCAGGAAGGATCTCCAGCGAAATCACGCGCTGTGCCTTATGCGCCAAAAGGGCGGCCATGTAGCCGGAGCCCGCGCCGATTTCGAGCACTTTTTCGTGCTTGCGAACGGCCAGGTCCTGCAACATGCGTGCCTCGACACGCGGCGTCAGCATGCATTGCCCACCGGGCAGCGGAATTTCCATGTCTACAAAAGCCAGTGCCCGGTGCGCTGCGGGCACAAAATCTTCACGCTTGACCACGGCCAGCAATTGCAGGACATGGCCATCCAGCACATCCCAAGGACGAATTTGCTGCTCAATCATGTTGAAGCGGGCTTGTTCCAGATTCATTCAGATACTCCTATGGGTATATTAGCTGATATTGATGAATTTTACCGGGACAGGGTCATTTGGCAGGCGCCCGGGGCGTTTTGGGGCCCAGCTTTCGACGAATCCATTGAGCCAGGTCATCCATATAGCAGTACACCACGGGCACCACCACCAAAGTCAGCAAGGAGGATGTGATGACCCCACCGATCACGGCCTGCCCCATGGGAGCACGTTGCTCTGATCCTTCGCTTAGCGCGAAGGCCAGTGGCACCATGCCGAAAATCATGGCCAGTGTGGTCATCAGGATCGGGCGCAACCGCACTTTGGCCGCCATCAGCAAGGCTTCGTTACGTGCCATGCCCGGAATATGGATACCATCGGCGCCCGTGGTACTTTCCCGTGCGCGAATGGCAAAGTCCACCAGCAAAATCGCGTTTTTGGTTACGAGGCCCATCAGCATCACGACGCCGATCACCGAGAACATGGACAGGGTGGAACGGAACATCAGAAGCGCCAAAACGACACCGATCAGAGTCAGCGGCAGTGCTGTCATCAAAGCGAGCGGCTGCAGAAAGCTTTTGAACTGGCTGGCCAGAATCATGTAGATGAATACGACGGCCAGCACAAGGGCTGAAATGGCGTACCCGAATGACTCAGCCATGTTTTTGGTCGAACCACCAAATTGATATCGGTAACCTGGCGGAAAGTTGATGCTCTCCAGGGCTGACTTGATGTCAGTCGACACCTCGCCGGCCGAGCGGTTGTACACGTTGGCGTTGATGGCCACTTCGCGCGTCAGGTCGCGCCGGTTGATCTGATTGGGACCGGTGGACTCCCTGACCATGGCCACCTGGTTCAGGCGCACCACGCGCGCGCTACCATCGGCATTGGTACCCATCGTGAAAGGAATGCGCTCCAGATCATTGGGCGTATTGCGTGCCTCGGGCGCGAGCCGGACATTCACGTCATAGGTCTGGTCGTCGGGTGCGCGCCACGTGCCAACGTTTTGACCAGCCACCAGGACACGCAACGCACTGCCAATCTGCGCAATGCCCAGACCCAGGTCAGAGGCTGCTTCACGGTGAACTTCCACGTCCAGCGTGGGCTTGTTGGGTTTGACGCTGGAGTCCAGGTCAACCAGACCTGCAACAGGCCGCACTTTCTCCAGCACAAGCTTGGTCAGACGCTCCAGTTCCTGAATGTCCGGCCCCTGCAGTGAAAATTCCACCTGCTTGTTTCCGCCTACAGAATCCAGCAAACCCACGTGCGTGACGGTGATGCCGGGAACCAGCTTGAGTCGATCCCGCAGAGCCGCAGACAATTCGTCTACATTGCGTTTTCGATCCTTTCTGTCAACCAGCCGGACATACACATTGGCGTAGATTTTCCCCTGGGCGTTACCCGTGTTAATGGTGGACAGCGTGTACCGAACTTCAGGAAACCCGCGAATGATGCCTTCCACCTGTTGCGCTTTGGCTTCGGTTACTTCCAGGGATGAACCTACCGGCGTGTAAAAGTTGAGCGAGGTCTCCGAAAAATCCGCCTTGGGCACAAATTCCGTACCGAGCAATGGCACCATGAAAATGCTGGCAACAAAGATGACCAGGGCCAGGGCCAGTGTCTTGAGTTTGTGTACCAGAGCCCAGCGCAAGATGGTCTGGTAGGTGTCTACCAGCAACTCCGTGGCGTGATCAAACCATCCGGTCACGCGTCCAATGGACTTGTCATACAGGGTGACGGGTACGGAATGTCTGCCATGGGCTTCAATGCTGGGGTCGTGCCAGATGCTGGAGAGCATCGGGTCCAGCGTGAAGCTGACAAACATGGAGATCAGCACTGCGGCTACGATGGTAATGCCAAATTCATGGAAGAACTTGCCAATGATGCCGCCCATGAAACCGATGGGCATGAACACAGCCACGATGGACAGCGTGGTAGCCAGAACGGCCAGACCGATCTCCTCCGTCCCGTCCAGTGAAGCCTTGAACGGCGATTTGCCCATCTGCACATGTCGCACGATGTTCTCCCGCACCACGATGGCGTCATCGATCAGCAGACCCACACACAAGGACAGAGCCATCAGCGTGATCATGTTGATGGTGAACCCGAACAGGTTCATGAACAAAAAAGTGCCAATGAGGGCGATGGGCAGTGTGAGTCCGGTGATGACAGTGGAGCGCCAGGAATTCAGAAACAAAAAAACAATCAGGATGGTGAGCAATGCGCCCTCAATGAGGGTGCGACGCACGTTTTCAACTGCCACGCGAATCTGCCGCGAACCATCGGTGATCTGCTCCAGTCGCACGCCAGGTGGCAACTGCTGCTGCATGTCAGCCAGCGTTTTCTGCAGACCATTGACCACGCCGATGGTGTTCTCATCCTGCGACTTCTGCACCGTGAGCAGCAAGGTGCGCTGTCCGTTGTAGAGTGCCAGGTTTTCTGCTTCCTGTGCACCGTCCACTACACGGGCAAGCTGACTCACATAAATCGGAGCACCATTTTTGCGGGCGACGATCACCTTGCCAAAGTCCTCAGGGCGTTGCATGCGCGCTTCAATCTGCACCACGCGCTCCTGTTCGCGCGAGCGGATGGCGCCCACCGGCAGGTCCTGGTTTTCATTGCGAACGGCCGTTACCACCTGATCAGGCGAGATGCCAAAGGCTTCCAGTGACTGCGGATTGAGATAAACGTTGATCTCGCGTTTGGTACCACCGACCAGCGTGACCGAGCCGACGCCACGCACATTTTCAAGACGCTTCTTGAGTGTCTGATCAGCCCAGTTGGTCAGTTCGACCGGTGTCATCGGTCGCGAACCGGCACCAGCCTGCTCCGCAGTGGCGGGGAGCACTGCGACCGACCAGACCGCCCGGCTGGACGGGTCAAAGCGCAGCACGCGTGGTTCTTTTACCTCGGTGCGCAGGCCCGCCTTGATGGTGGCCACTTTCTCGCGCACGTCATCGGCTGCCTTGCGGCCATCCACATGCAGCTGAAATTCGATGATGACAACAGCCTGGCCCTCATAGCTGCGCGAAGTCAATGCATTGATGCCGGCAATGGAGTTGACACCTTCTTCCAGCTTTTTGGTGACTTCACTCTCAACGATCTCCGGCGAAGCGCCGGGGTACTCGGCCGTGATCACTACTACCGGAAAGTCGACGTTGGGAAATTGATCGACCTGCAGCCGCTGATAAGAAAATACACCCAGCACCACCAAGGCCAGCATGACCATGGTGGCGAACACCGGATTGTTCAGGCTGACGCGTGTGAACCACATGGGCTAGCGGGCAACTGGGGTATTGGGGGTTATTTTGACTGCCGTACCCGCGCGCAGTGGGCCTACGGAGCCCGCGACCAGAAGCGCATTCTCGGGCACGCCCTTGATGGCCACCATCAACTCACCGTCTGACTCGCCGCGCACGCCCAATTCCACTTGTTGATGCAGCACCTGGTTGTTATTGACCCATTGCACATACGGCGCCGGCTTGTCGGTGCGCACCGCACTCAGGGGAACGGCCAGCAACTGGGCGCGCCCCGTGTTCAACGTACCCTGGCCAAACATGCCCTGACGCAAACCCACCGCAGATTCGATAGACAGGTAAACCTGCACGGCGCGACTGCCAGCCGTGGTGGAGGGGTTAATCCGCACCACCTTGGCCATAACGGGCTTGCTGGCTCCTTCGATCTGGAGGCTCGCCGTCTGCCCCACGCTAACCTGCATGGAGTCGGTGGCACCCAGGCTGGCTTCCAGTTCCAGCTTGCCCAAATCGACAATTTCCAGCACCTTGGCATCCACTCCTGCGCGCTCGCCAGATTGGGCCAGCCGCTGGGCCACAACACCCGAAATGGGCGCGCGCAACACCGTATCGTTCAGCGCCTTGACGGCCACATCGGCACCCGCCTGTGCCGCCTGGTAGTTGGCCTGCGCAGCAGCCAGGCTGGCGCTGGACGAGTCAAGCGCGGTAGCTGAAATAAAACCCTGGCTGACCAGGGAGCGATTGTTCTCAAAAGTGCGTTTGGCAATATCTACCTGGGCTTTGGCTGATTCTGCTTGCTGCTGTGCCTGACGAACCCGTGCCTGGTATTCAGTGGAGTCAACACGGGCCAATACCTGTCCTGCCTTGACGATGTCACCTTCGCGAACGGTCAGGCCCTGAAGCTCGCCAGCCACGCGGACCTTGACGAATGCGGAATTCACGGCTTTGAGTGATCCGGAAACGGTAACCCCTTGCGCCAGATCACGCGACTTGGCCTGCACCAAGTCCATGGGCGACAACTCAACTGTCGCCTCGGTCTTTTGCGAAGCCTGCTGAGCCAGAGCGTCTTTTTGAGCTTTGCGGGCCGCCAGCGCCCGGGCGACACCGATCGCGATCAAAACCACCACGAGGGCAGCAGCCCCCCATTTCATCCAGCTTTTCATTCTGTTTTTGCCTTCCGGTCAGGAGTGGCATTGTCGATCTGGTGCAGGCCCAGGCCATTCATGAGCGCATCGACCTGTGCCGCCAGAAATTCCTCAGGGACCATTTGCGCGCTCTCTTCGGCAAAGGTTGCATAACAATGCTTGCACATGACCAGGTACAGCAGGGGCGCCATGACGATGTGCACCGCATGGTTCATGTCCATCGGGCGAATTTCGCCGCGGTCAATGCCGCGCTGCAAAATCCGCCGGATCAGCGCGTGGCCGGGCTCAATCACCTCTTTTTGATAAAAGGCCGCCAGTTCCGGGAAATTACTCGCTTCACTCATGATGAGTTTGGAGATGCCTGAGGCCTTGGTTGCTCCCACGCTGGTCCACCATGAGTTCATGGCATAACGCAGCATGTCGGTCGTGTTGCCCTCAAACGCCTCAAACTCGGCTGCCCATCCAGGATAGCGTCCGGAAATGTTGTCCCGCACGACCGCTTTGAACAACTCTTCCTTACTGGCGAAATACAGGAACAACGTGCCTTTGGACACACCTGCCCTCTTGGCTACCTCTTCGGCACGTGTGGCCGCATAACCTTTTTCTACAAACAGCTCCAGTGCGGCGGCCAGCAATTCGCCGGGGCGTGCCTCTTTGCGACGCTCCCGTTTGGCGGGGAGACCTCTCGCAGTTTCACAGAATAGTTTGGAGAAGGACATTAAATTACTGACTAACGGGTTATTAGTTTAGCTTTTCCCCGAAACCCCGTCAATGGACAGGGTAGCTGGTTTCAATCATTCACCGCGGTTTGCCGGGTAAATTTGGGTAAAGAAACCGGCTTTTCGGGCTTGCCGCGTAAGATGCCGCTGCGCCCCCGGACCAACCACTTTAAACGGAGAACCCATGTCTGATTCCCTGCAAACCATTACTTTGGGCGGTGGCTGCTTCTGGTGCATCGAGGCGGTTTTTGTGGATGTTCGCGGCATCACCGACGTCGAAAGCGGCTATTGCAATGGCCATGTGCCAAATGTCACCTACCAGCAAGTGTGTACCGGGACCACTGGCCACAACGAAGTGGTCAAACTGGTGTTCGACCCTGCGCAAATCAGCCTGCGCGAGATTCTGGAGATCTTCTTCGTGATCCATGACCCCACCAGCCTGAACCGGCAGGGGGCGGATGCCGGCACGCAGTATCGCAGCGGCATCTATTTTTCCAGTCCGGAGCATCAGGACATTGCCAATGGCTTCATTGCCGAGGTCACCCGGCAAGGCACGTTTGACCGCCCCATCGTTACTGAAGTGAAGCCTTTGCAAAACTACGTCGCGGCTGAGGCCTATCACCAGGACTACTTTGCCAACAACCCCAATCAGGGGTACTGCGTGGCAGTGGCTGGTCCCAAAGTGGCCAAGTTCCGAAAGACCTTTGCGCGTCTGGCAAAGGGCTAGGCTAGTTGGCGCGTGCTGACCTGCGCGAGATAGAACCACTCATTGCCCGGCATGGCCGCCGGATTGGGGAATACGATGTGTCCGTCCTGCGGTGCCAGCACCAGCGCACCATCGTGGCGGGTGCCAATCAACTCACCCTGTTTCACGCGGTCATAGCTGGCCCAGGGGCGTGAGAACTGGTCGCCTGCGTGATACCGGTCAATCACTTCCGTCAGCCGCAGAAATTCGATATCCGGCGTGGGCTGCGGATCTGATGCGTCGATCAATCGCAGGTGTGCCAGCGTGCGGCGGATGGCTTGATAAGCCACCTCGGGCGCGGCCGGGTCGTCATGCTGGCCACACTCCAGCGTGATGGCATAGCCACCCTGGGTGCGCATGTACTCCGTGGTCCCCACGCCGTAGCGCGGATCGGTGCTGAGCAGATTGGCGCGGTCACTGGGTGCGGTGCGTTCGAGGCGCCGTTTTACCCCGGCCGCGTAAGTGTCCAGCCAGCCCTCCACAATGCGCCGTGGCCCCAGACGTAAGGCCAGCGCCTGCTCTTGCGCGGCTTGGGCAAATGGCTCCAGTGAGCCCGTGTTGTTCACCGGGCCAATCATGGCGAATGGCTCGCCCGCCGTATGGAACGAATGCAGGTCCAGCAGCACGTCATGCGCGGCCAGCATGGGGCACAGCACGTTGGCGATGGTGTCCTCATAGTCCCTGGGCTGCACGTTGGGGTACAGGTTCCGGTTCAGGTTGCGGTCGCCCATGCGCTGGCGTTTCTGATAGGCCAGTGGGTTGGTTACGGGTACAAACGTCACAGTACCACGCACAATGGTGAGGGTTGCCGCGTCCAGTTCAGCCAGTATCCGTTCGATACCGCGGGTGCCACTGGTCTCGTTGCCGTGAACAGCACCCAGCACAATCAGGCGCGGACCGGGTTGCAGGGCCACAAATTGGTGTACGCGCAATTGCGCAGTGGATAGCGTCATGAGTGAAGGTTTTTCTGGAGCAATTTTTTACATTCTAGGATGCGGGTTCTGTGACTTGCTGCCTTTGCAGGCGGAAATAGCAGCCTAGAATCATTTGAATGAAACGCAACCGTCGCAACCTTTATCGAATTCTCCATGTTCAACCCGAAGCGCCGGTCGAGGTGATCCGGGCGAGCTATCAGACGCTGGTGGCCATTCTGGGGATGCGACCAGGCAAGGGTGGCGATCCGGAAACGGCGGAACTGATCAACGAGGCTTGGGCCGTGCTGGGGGACCCCGCCAAACGTGTCGCTTACGACAAGTCCCTTCGTCTTGCCATACATCGCCAGGAGATAGAAGGCCACCCGTCGGACCCGGGCCAAGGGCTCGCAAAACCCGCGCGCGCAGCTGCTGCCCCCGATTTGCAGGCAAAACCACCTGTTTCCGGGAAGCCCGGCGTGCCTGTAGTTGCGTCTGGCTGCCCGTTTTGCAGCCGGCCCTTGCCGTCCAAGATTGGACGCGACACGCGCTGCGGCGGCTGCTCAAGCCCGCTGGCCCCCGTTTCGCCACCTGAACGCAAGAACAAAGACTTGCTCGATCGGCGCGGCGTGTTGCGGATCGAAAATGAGCTGGCGATAACCGTCTACGCGACTGCCCAGGGTGGGCCTCTGCCTGCTCGTCTGAAGGATGTGTCTGCAAACGGCGCCAGTCTGGTGTTATCCAACGCCATGCAAGAAGGGCAGGTTGTTCGCATGGTCACCCGCGATTTCGACGCGTTGGCCATGGTGGTGTCAGTGCGGCGTAAAGGCGAGCAGTGGGCTGTGGGCCTGCGCCTGCTTACGTGGCTGGTGATTCGCTAACTGGCTCTGCGACCCGAAAACACCGGGTTTTACTTATCAAATTGGCCTCCAGCCATCGTGGATTATGCGTGAGCAGCTATTAAATATGCAGCAATCACAAAGACTGTGACTGGTATTCCTTCAGCTCCCGCAACGACGCCATCAGCAACCCCAGCCCCAAAGTGCCCACCGCAACCGATGCCACACGGTTGGCGGTTTTTCGGGTTCGCGAGTAGGCCAGCCGCACCCGGTCGCGTGAGAACAGGTACGCCAGCAACGTGTGCCAGCACAGCGCGTTGAGCACAATCATCACCACGGCCGACGCCTGCAACAGGATGCTGGGGCTGGCCGGAAATGACGCGGCAAACACGCTGCCAAAAAACAGGGCCGACTTGGGGTTGGTGATGTTGGTGAGAAATCCCAGGCGAAAGGCGGCAGGGGCTGAAACGGACGTGGCCTTGCCCTGCAGGGGTGCATCACTGGAGCGCCACAAGCGGCTGGCGACATACAGCAGGTACACGCCGCCTGCCACCTGAAGCCCCAGGCGGAGCCCCGGGAACATGTGAAACACCGCATTGACGCCCAGTACGGCGCTCGTAGCCCAAATGGCTGCGCCCACCGTGACGCCCAACGCGGCGAAACGCGCACTTCGGGCGCGGTCACTGGCAGCCAGCTGCGACACCAGCAACACGTTGGCGCCGGGGCTTATCATGGCCGCCACGTGCAGGAGCCAGATGGTGAGGAGGGTGGTAGTCATGGCGTATTACAGACCCTTACGTTTGCTTCACATTTCACAACTGCATTGTCACAAACTGCCTGCAAACTGGTTAACCGTTCAATGCACAAACTTGAAGGAGTGATATTCCATGAATCCGCAAGCCCCAATTGAGCAACTGGTTGATGAAGTTTATGAGTCTGCCACCCCGGCCATGAAAAACCAGATGCTCGCCCAATTGGTTGGGCAGGTGTACGAGACCGCGCCGAACACGGAGCGAAAACGTCTGGTTGAACACCTGATGAAGCCACTGGGCATTCTCTCGCTGGCAGCCGTGGCCAATGGTATCTTCGTGAAAATACGTTTTAAGGGCGGGTGGTCTGACGGACCTGCCCGCATGGACGACGCACAGGGCGTTCAGGTCAGCGACGTGATTGATCTGGCCAACTTTGCCCAGCAAGTGAGTACCGAAGCCATTGGCGGCCTGGCGCAGATGCTGGCGTCGTCGCCGGTGTTGGCCAGTTCAGTTGCTGCCGCGCTACTGATCAAGATTGTGCTGCGGCGTGGTTAAACGCCTTCAACAATGCAAACGGTGCGCCTGGCGGACTGCTTGCTGATTTTCAGCACTTCCTGGTATTCGGCGCACTGGTAAAACTTCTCAGCCTGCTCGCTGGACGGAAACCGCACCACCACCATGCGCACGGGTGACCACAGATCTGATTCCTTGACGGACAATTTTCCGCCCCGAACCAGGTACTCGCCGCCATATTGCTCGGCGATGGGCCGGGCTTTGAGCTTGTATTGTTCGTACAGCTCCGGGTTGGTCAGATCGGTGTCAACAACGAGATAGGCTGCCATGGATGCTCCTAAGTGAACGGTATGGGGGCGGGTTTTGAAGCCAGAGTATCCCTCCGACCGGGCTGAATTTACACTCAGGCATGAGCAAACTTTCTATCACCTGCGACAAAATCTACAAAACCGTGGCCCGCCAGATGCATGGCGTGGTGCCTTGCTGGGTGTGCGGCGAACACGTGCCGCCCGCCGCCGCCACGCTGGGACACATCCAGCCCCTGAGTGGGAGATAGCGATGGCAGCGATCGATAACACGGCCCCAGCCTCACAACTCCCACTGACCATCCGCATGCATGAGCGCGACAACGTCGCCATCATGGCCAATGACGGTGGTTTGGCCGCAGGCACCGCACTGCCAGGTGGACTGGTGCTGGTTGACCGCGTGCCGCAAGGCCACAAGGTGGCGCTGGTGGACCTGGCAGCAAACACGCCCGTGCTGCGCTACGGCATCCCCATTGGCTACACGCTCAAGGCCATCCCGGCCGGCAGCTGGGTGCATGAGCGCCTGTTGCAGATGCCCGACGCGCGTGAGCTGGACAACCTGCCCATTTCAACTGTCAAACCCGCGCCACAGCCGCCGCTGGAGGGCTACACCTTTGAGGGCTACCGCAATGCCAACGGCTCGGTGGGCACGCGCAACATTCTGGCCATCACACAAACCGTGCAGTGCGTGGCGGGCGTGACCGACTTCGCCGTGCAGCGCATCAAGGCCGAGCTGTTGCCCAAGTTCCCCAACGTGGACGACGTGGTGGCGCTGGAGCATGGCTACGGCTGCGGTGTGGCGATTGATGCGCCGGGTGCAGAAATCCCCATTCGCACGCTACGCAACATCAGCCTGAACCCCAACTTTGGCGGCGAGGTGATGGTGGTCAGCCTGGGTTGCGAAAAGCTGCAACCCGAGCGGTTGATGCCTCCGGGCAGCTTTGCCATCGTGGACGTGCGCCAGCCAGAAGGCGCACCACTGGACGTGGTTTGCCTGCAGGACGACGCGCACGTGGGCTTCATGTCGATGGTCGAGTCCATCATGCGTCAGGCCACCGAGCACCTGACGCGCCTGAACGCCCGTCGCCGGACCACCGTGCCCGCCAGCGAACTGGTGGTGGGCGTGCAGTGTGGCGGCAGTGACGCGTTCTCGGGTGTCACCGCCAACCCGGCCGTGGGCTATTGCACCGACCTGCTGGTACGCGCTGGCGCCAGCGTGATGTTTTCCGAAACCACCGAGGTGCGTGACGGCATCGACCAGCTCACGTCGCGCGCGTCCACCCCCGAAGTAGCCGAGGCCATGATCCGCGAAATGGCCTGGTACGACGCCTACCTGCAGCGCGGCAAGGTGGACCGCAGTGCCAACACCACGCCCGGCAACAAAAAAGGCGGTCTGTCCAACATCGTCGAAAAAGCCATGGGCTCCATCGTCAAAAGTGGCTCGGTGCCCATCACCGGGGTGCTGGCGCCGGGTGAAAAGCTCACGCAAAAGGGGCTGACCTACGCGGCCACTCCCGCGAGCGACTTCATTTGCGGCACGCTGCAGCTGGCGGGCGGCATGAATCTGCACGTGTTCACCACGGGCCGTGGCACGCCTTATGGTCTTGCGGAGGTACCGGTGATCAAGGTCGCTACGCGCAGCGATCTGGCCCGCCGCTGGCATGACCTGATGGATGTGAATGCAGGCACCATCGCCGATGGCACCAAAACGATTGAAGAGGTGGGTTGGGAACTGTTCAAGCTGATGCTGGAAGTAGCCAGTGGCCGCAAGAAGACCTGGGCCGAGCACTGGAAGCTGCACAATGCACTGGTGTTGTTCAACCCGGCGCCGGTGACCTGAGTTTGACTCAAGGCTAGGTAGTTCCGTCGTTGCATCAGGTCCTGAGAAGTCAGTTGGGCGCTTGTGCGGGATTCTGCAAATGTGACTTAGCCTCCACTTGCGGAATAAAAATAATACTTCGCATTGAATGGCAGCTTTCTGGAGGACTGAAATGACCCGTCCACGATCGCTGTGGGTCGGCAACGGAGGCAGGTGTGCGCCCAGATGCAGTCGTTTGTGCATGACTGCTCTGAGGCCGTAGTTTTTGATGCTGCTGCGAGTTCTGATTGCCGCAGCCAAACTCCTGCTGCAGACGCCAAGCAGACGTTCATATGAGAATATCTGAATGTGCGGGACCCATGACGATCAGCATCGCTTAAGACGCGCGGTGACCTGATTGACCTCTAGCATCGACGCATCCACAAGGTCCTTAGAGGTACAGTTTCGAACGATGCGGGGCTCGAAATTGAGCGCTGGCCGGTAAATTGCGCCGAAGGATCCCGTGTTGCAGAAGGCAGTGAGAACACCGAACCTATCTCCCGGTGAAGATCCTATGCTCCATTCATTAGCGCCATCTGGCGCACCACCGAAGGTCACTGGCGCCATGGGCCCAGCGCGGACCGGCTTTGGCCGTCCTTCGACCGTGACCCGCTGTACGTAGCGAAAGCCTTCGTCCGCGCTTTGTCGCAGGCCAATCGTGAATCCATCCACGGCTTGGAGTGTTGGGTCCGGATCGCGGATTACCGCATCGAGAGCCTGCATAGCAATGTCGAGGGCCAATGGTGTTGGCAGCGTGGCACCGAGCTGATGCTGATGATGCAGGAAGCGGTTATATGCAATGTCACTTCCGATATACCCGGCGTCGACCCATTCGACGTTGCCATTCTTGATGAGGAAAAGTTCCGTGATTTGATCGTCCAGCTCGAATGCGGCAATGAACTCGACCATCGCATCGGCCCCCGTTGCAGTGAACTCTGGTGATGGCCCAGAAGGTAGTCGAGCACCGCGTTCTTATCGAAAAGATCCACCCCGCGTGAGTGAATACCCTCAATCGCATGCCGGGCGCTCACGGTGTTGTGAGCGAATGCGATGACAGCACCAGGGTGAAGCACAACGATTTTCAGGCCGCCGATGAAGTGCAACTGCCCGTCACGCCCGCCGGAATTCTCAGGTGTGAATTTGGTATCGCCAACCATGTAGATTCGGCCTTCATTTCGTCTCGCTACTACCAATGTCATGTCATCTACCTTGTCACGTGTTAACTAAGTGAATAAATTTTGACGAAATTCAACAGACAGCGTGCTTCCAGACCCACGCGATTTATTGAGCGCCCACTTCAACTCCATTAGAGCGGTTAATGGCGCGAAAGCCAACGTCTTCCGCCGCCCTCATCACGGTCGTCCTCGGTTCGACTGAATATGCGTTTGCCGAATGTCCGCTTACTGGCGCTCAATCCGGTCAGTCGGAACTCCGCTTTGGGTTGGGAGCCGCCCGTTAGCCCGAATACGCCAGTAGCTGCGATGCGTCTTGAGCAGATACTGACCACATAGACGATACGGATTCGAGAGTAAAAAGGCAGCTTCCCAATGGTTTTCTTCCAGGTAAGTTGGAGACTAAATTGGCCTCTAGAGCCCGTAAAATATTCGTAGACAGCTATCGAATAGATAGCGATTCACCATCAATTCAATTTCATCCCCGCAGCCAGTTGCGTCACGTTGTGCCGCACCATTTGCAAATATGTCGAACCGGGTTTGCCCGGGGCTGAAAGGGCATCGGCATACAACGCTGTCCCCAGCGTCACACCCGCGTCCTTGCTCAATTGCGCCAGCAGTTTGGGGTTGCTCATGTTTTCCAGAAAACCGCCTTGATTTTTCGCGCTGAAGCTGCCGGATGAGCTGGGCGACCTGTTTGGCACTGGGTTCGGCTTCGGTGGACTCGCCTGTGGTGCCACAAATTGGATCCGGTAGTGCGCCGCAAAGTAGCCAAACGCATCGTGCGAGGTGATGACCTTGCGCTTCTCCGCCGGGATGGTGGCAAATTGTTCTTTGGCCCAGCTGTCCAGCGCCTGCAGTTCCTTGACATAGGCCTCTGCGTTGGCCTGGTAAGCCGACGCGCCTGCGGGGTCTACCCTGGACAGAGCCCGCGGCGATGTTGCGCACATAAAGCACCACGTTGTTCGGGTTTTGCCAGGCGTGGGGGTCGGATTCTGCATGTCCGTGCTCGTCGGCCATGGCGCGGCCCTTGCACGCCTTTGGAGGCGACCACGGATCTGACCCTGGTAGCCAGCAGACTTGGCCAACTTGCCGGCCCAGGGCTCGAACCCCAGGCCGTTGGTCACCAGCAACTTGCTGCCCAGAATGCTTTGGCGTCTGAGGGCTTGGCCTCGAACACATGGGCATCTTGATCGGGCCCAACCAGTGTGGACAAGCGTCACCCGGTCGCCACCGACGACCCGCACCAGATCACCCAGGATGCTGAAGCTGGCCGTCACCGGCAGCTTGTCGGCAGCGTGGGCAAGGCTTGCCGGCAGCGCCAGTGCCGTGGCGCTGGCCAGCAAAGCGGCGGGCAGTGAAGAGGGTGCGGGAGCGTGGCTATCTGATTTGACATGGTGATTTCCTGTGGGTAAAGTGGTTGATAAAGGAATCTGAACAAATGGAAGTGGAGCGGAAAAATGGCGATGAGGCTCACGCCATCCGATGTCGGGTGGTGCGCAGGTGGGGCAGCCAGCCACCGGGTGCAACGAGCAGCGAGGCGGCGTACAGCAGTCCGGCGCAGCCGATGATGGTCGGGCCCGAGGGCGTGTCGAGGTGGTACGACAGCAGCAGCCCGACGCTGCCGGCCAGCATCGCCTGCAAGCTGGCGTTGACCAGTTGGGCGCCCAGGCCGTCATGCCAGAGCCGCGCCGACACCGCTGGCAGCATCATCAGCCCGACCGCCATCAAGGTGCCCAGGGTTTGAAACCCGGCCACCAGGTTTACCACCACCAGCATCAGAAAGCTTTGTTGCCAGACCCAGCCGCCCTGGCCCGGCCGGCGAGCGCTCAGAAAAACCGGGTCAAAGCTCTCCAGCACCAGCCCCCGGTACATCGCTGCCAGCGCGACCAGGCTCGCGCTGGCCACACTGGCCACCAGCAGCAGGCCGGCGCCGTCCACCCCAGCGCGCTGCCAAACAGAATGTGCAGCAGGTCCAGTTGCGTGCCGTGCCCGGAGATCAGCGTCACGCCCAGTGCCAGCGCCACCAGGTAAATGGCCGCCAGGCTGGCGTCTTCTTTCAGCGCGGTGGAACGGCTCACCACCCCGGCGATGGCCGCCACCAGCATGCCGGCCACGACCCCGCCCAGCGCCATCGCCAGGAGCGACAGCCCGCTCAGCATGAAGCCGATGGCCACGCCCGGCAGCAGGGCGTGGCTGAGCGCGTCGCCCAGCAGACTCATGCGCCGCAGCGTCAGAAAAACCCCCAGCGGTGCGGCACTGAGCGCCAGCGCCAGCGTGGCTACCAGGGCGCGGCGCATGAAGGTAAATTCGGCAAACGGCCATGGCCGGGCGCGGTGCCAGGTTGGGTTTCGGTCAGCACCTGCGCAGTAGGCCCCCAGGCCACCCGTTCGCGGGCCAGCAGCAAGTTTGTGGGAAATGCTGGCGCACCTGTGCATCGTCGTGCAGCACGGCAATCACGGTGCGTTGCTGCTCGGTGCCACTGGTGGATCAGCGCCAGCAGGGCCGCGTGGTGTCGCTGTCCATGGCGTTGAAGGGCTCGTCCAGCAGGATCAGTTCGGCGTCCTGCACCAGCATGCGGGCAAACAGGACCCGTTGAGTTTGCCCGCTCGACAGCGTGCCCATGCTGCGCTGCTCAAAGCCCTGCAGCCCGACCGCGTGTAATGCGGCGTCGATCCGCGTCGCGCGTGGCCGACGTTGCGCCCCAGGCACCCGCGGCGGCCCAGCAGCCCAGCGATACGCAGTCGCGGACCAGCATCGGGAAGCTGCTGGTCAATCTCGGCGAGTTGCGGCAGGTAGGCCATGCGCGCGCAGGGCACTGACACCAGCTCGTTGCGCACCGCGCCGGGGTGTAACAGGCCCATGATGGTTTTGAGCAGCGTGCTTTTGCCCGATCCATTCGGGCCCGATCACCGCCGTCAGCGACCCCGGCGCAAACTGACCGCTGATGTGGTGCAGCGCCGGGTGCTGGCGGTAGCTCACCGTCAGGTTGTCCAGCCTCACCATGGCGCGGACTCGGCACTGGCCCAGGCCACCGCCAGCCACAGCAGCGCCAGGCGGGCAGCACCGCCAGCACGCGCTGCCAGGCCGGCCAGCCCAGCACGCTGTTGGTCGGGTGAGCCGGGCGGTGCCCAGGCAGAATACCATGGGCATGGTATCTTTACAAAATGTGCGTCTGGCCGTGAATGGACGCTCAGGTCGGTCGCGGGCCGTCGGGCCATAATGCAACTGGATTGCGATATAGTCTAATGCAACTTGATTGCGTTATAGTTTTGCAACCAGCCATGGCATCTCAAACACCAGGCCCAAGCCTCCGCAGCGCTGCCGCCGACCCGATTGATGTGCTGCTGTCGGCCCACGGCCTGCGCCGCACGGCTGCGGCGCGTTTGGTGCTGGGCTGGCTGTTGGCCCACCCCGACACCAGCTACACCCACGCCCAGTTGCAGTCGGCCCTGAGTGGCGAGGCCGCGCTCGACCGTGTCACCCTGTACCGCCTGATTGACCGGCTGACCCAGACCGGTTTGCTGCTGTGTCGGGTGGACAGTCAGCGCGTGCGTCGCTACCAGGCCATGCCCGCCAGCGTCACGGCCATGCCGCACTTTGAATGCCAGAGCTGCCACCGCGACAGCCCGCTGGCGGGTGCCTTGCAGGCCAATGCGCAGGACCTGGACCGTGCCGCGCAAACCGCGATGGCGGCCCTCAAGGCGCTGGGCTATCAGGGCCTGAGCATGGACTTTGCCGTGCGCGGCGTCTGCGCCGACTGCGCCACTTCGGCTGCGCCCAGCCTGCCCGGAGACCGCCATGATCCGGACCGCGCGGCTTGCGTGCCGCTACCCGGGCGGCGCCACGCTGCATTTTCCGGATGTGGATGTGCCGCAAGGCATGCGTGCTGCTGCTCTGTGGCCCATCCGGTTGCGGCAAATCGACCTGGCTGGCGCTGGTGGCTGCGTTGATGCCCCCGCCAGCGGGCAGATCTGACGGTGGCCGGGCAAGCCCTGAATGCTCTTAAAAATCATAGCTGCCGACGCATGGCGGGCGAGGGCTATCGGCTTTTGCCGCAAAATGCACCTGAGCAGAAGCGTTGACCGTGCAGGCAAACCTGGCCATGGCGCAGTGGGCGGCTGGGCAGGCCGACGATGCCGCGCGATTGACCGTGCCTTGCGAGGCGCTGGGCGGCCGACCTGGCGCAACCGCAAGCCCGGACAGCTCTCGGGCGGGCAGGCGCAGCGGGTGGCGCTGGCGCGTGCGGTGCTGTTGCAGCCGCACGTGATCCTGGCCGACGAGCCGACCGCCAGCCTGGACGATGAGGCCGCGCAGGTCGCGCTGCAGTTGCTGCGGCGCAGCGCCCAGCGCTGCCACGGCACGCTGGTGATTGCCAGCCACGACGCCCGTGTGGCGGCACTTTGCCGGCCGCCGATGTTGTGAGTGGTAAAAATCGGCTTCAGCCCTCGTCGATTTGCGTGAGTAGCTATGAAAACAATAGCAACCTTGCGTTTCCTGGCGCTACTTGTGGTCGCGCCCGCTGGCGGCGGCTGAACCTGTTGCTGCTCGCGCTGGGGCTGGCGTCGATCACCTTTTTGCTGCTGGTCGGGCACCAGCTGAGCCGCGCGTTTGAGCGCGATCTGGCCGGCATCGACGTGGTGGTAGGTGCCAAGGGCAGCCCGATGCAGCTGATTCTGAGCGGCGTGCTGCACATCGACGTGCCGCCGGGCAACGTGCCGCTGGCGGCGGTGCGCGAACTGGAAAAAACCCGCAGGTCGCCAGGTCATCCCGATCAGCCTGGGCGACAACCTTCGCGGCTTTCGCATCGTCGGCACCTCGCATGCCTACATGCGACCACTACCAGGGCGAGCTGGCGCAGGGCGGGTGTGGACGCCGCCCGATGCAGGTGGTATTGGGCGCTACCGTGGCGCGCAAGCTGGGTTTGCAGCCTGGCCATACCTTTGTCGGCTCCCACGGGCTGGGTGCCGGTGGGCACACCCATGGTGACAATCTCTACACCGTGGTGGGCCTTCTGGCTCCGAGTGGCAGCGTGCTGGACCGGCTGATCCTGACCGATACCGCCTCGGTCTGGAAAGTGCACGAGGACTACACCGCGGTGGACGACGAAGACCGGGATCATGGAGGACGAGCGCGAAATCACGCTGGCGCTGGTCAGCTACAAAACGCCGCTGGCGGCGTGACCGTTTTCCGCGTTACGTCAACAGCAGCACCGAGATGCAGGCCGCCGCGCCGGCGCTGAGAGGTCACCCGCTTGCTGCACATGCTGGGCCTGGGCACCGACGTGCTGCGCGCCTTTGGCGCGGTGCTGCTGCTC
>JADJII010000006.1:0-254573 GCA_016707075.1 Candidatus Egaibacter danicus | reverse complement strand
TGAGCGGCTTTCCAGTAGGTGGCGCGCGGTTGTGGCCTAATAGAGGGTTTTCTACCTCTTCCAACCTTTCCTCACGGAAAACCATCACATCATGGCCAAAGAATTCAGAACCGAAGCAGAACGCAAAGCATCACCGAAGCCCGTGCCCATGCCCGGCTACACCAACCCGGTGGGCCACGGCCAGAAGATCAGCCTGGAGCGTGGCACCTGGACGCGCAGCAAGAAGAACCCTGGCAAGCGTCCGCACAAAGGGGGTTAATTCGGGCGGTTGATTCCGCTGGTTAGCTAACTAGCCAGCAAACGCAGCCGCGGGCAAGCCGGGGCTGTCGATCTCCACGCTGAACAGCGCCCCGGCCAGGGGTTCGGCTTTCAGCGTGGCGTCATCCAGGCCCGAGCGGGCACTGGTGATGAACAGGGTGCGCATGTCCGCACCACCAAAAGCGCAGTTGGTGATGTGCCTGGTAGGCAGCATCACGCGCGCCAGCTCGGCTGCGTTGGCCGGGTTGTGGCAGGTCACACACGAGGCGCCCCAGTGGGCAATCCACAAACGGCCTGCGGCGTCGGTGGTCATGCCGTCGGGGTAGCCGTCTTGCGGCTCGAACCGCAGCCACGCCCGCTTGTTGCTCACATTTCCGGGCCGGGTCGAAGTCGAACGCGTGCACCTTGCGGGACCGCACCGTGTCGTTGAAGAACAGCGTGCGGCCATCCAGCGACCAGGTGGGGCCGTTGGTGACGGCGTAGCCATCGTCATGGCGCGTGCACTTCAGGTGGCCGTCAAACCGGTACAGCGCGCCGGTGGTCGCCTGGCAGGCAAAGTCCATCGTGCCGCCCCAGAAGCGGCCTTGTGAGTCGCACTTGCCGTCGTTGAAGCGGTTGCCGGGGCGGTCTGGCTCCGGGTTGTGAATGCGCTCCAGTGTGCCGGTGAGGGGGTCGAAAAAAGCGAAGCCGCTGCGCAGCGTGACCAGCAGCTCGGGGGAAGCCAGACGCTCGGCCACGGCCGAAATTTCTTCGCTCAACGACCAGCTGGCGCGCGCCTGCGTGAGCGGGTCAAACCGGTGTAACTGGCAGCCCAGAATGTCCACCCAGTAGAGCGCCTCGCTCGCGCACAGACCACGAGGTGCCTTCGCCCAGCCTTGGCACCTGCGGGCCACAGGCAGCGGGGCGCGCCCCGAATGACCGGGGCGACGGATGAGCCAGGTTCACGCATGGCGAGCTCAGGCCTGCCGTGGGTGCCTAGTGCGACTCGCGCGGCACCTCGGCCCCGCTGCCACCGACCAGAAAGTCCAGATCAGCGCCGAGGTGGGCCTGCTGCACGTGGTCCACATAAATCTTCTGGTAGCCCCGGCTCGGGTGCACGGGCGGTTTCCACGTCAGGCGGCGGCGGGCCAGCTCTTCGTCCGTCACCTCCATGTGCAGGCGGCGGCCGGCCACATCCAGCTCGATCATGTCGCCGTTTTGCACCAGCGCCAGCGGGCCACCGGCCGCGGCTTCAGGCGATGTGTGCAGCACCACGGTGCCGTAGGCCGTGCCGCTCATGCGGCCATCACTGATGCGCACCATGTCGGTAATGCCTTGCTGCAAAATCTTCGGCGGCAGCGGCATATTGCCCACCTCGGCCATGCCGGGGTAGCCCTTGGGGCCGCAATTTTTCAGCACCATGATGCAGTGCTCGTCGATATCCAAGTCGTCACTGTCAATGCGGGCATGGAAGTCTTCAATATTTTCAAACACCACGGCACGGCCCCGGTGCTGCAGCAAATGGGCCGACGCGGCCGAGGGCTTGATCACCGCGCCATCCGGCGCCAGGTTGCCGCGCAGCACGGCAATGCCGGCGTCTTTCATGAACGGCTCATCCGGCGTCTTGATGACGTCGCGGTTGTAGCAGGGGGCATTTTCAATGTTCTCGCCGATCGTTTTGCCGTTCGCGGTGGCGGCGTCCGGGTGCAGGATGGGCCTGATTTCCCTTCAGCATCGCGGGCAGGCCGCCGGCGTAAAAGAATCTTCCATCAGGAACCGGCCGGAGGGCTGCAGGTTCAGGAGGCACGGCACCTCGGCGCCAGGCGGTCCCAGTCGTCCAGGTTGAGCTCCACGCCCATGCGGCCGGCCACGGCGAGCAGGTGGATGACCGCGTTGGTCGAGCCGCCGATGGCCGCGTTGGTGCGGATCGCGTTCTCGAAGGCCTGGCGCGTGAGGATCTTCGACATGCGCATGTCTTCCTTCACCATCTCAACAATGCGTCGGCCACTCAGCTGGGCAAGCCGGTTGCGGCGCGTATCCGCAGCCGGAATGGCGGCGTTTTCGGGCAGCGACATGCCCAGCGCCTCGACCATGCTGGCCATGGTGCTGGCCGTGCCCATGGTCATGCAGCTGCCCTTGGAACGGTGCATGCACGATTCGGCCTGCGGTGAAGTCTTCCTGCGTCATCTCGCCGGCGCGCACCATCTCGCTCATCTGCCACACGCCGGTGCCGGAGCCAATGTCGGTGCCGCGGAACTTGCCGTTGAGCATCGGCCCGCCCGACACACCGATGGTCGGCAGGTCGCAACTGGCCGCGCCCATCATCAGCGAGGGCGTGGTCTTGTCGCAGCCCATCAGCAGCACCACGCCGTCAATCGGGTTGCCGCGAATGCTTTCTTCCACGTCCATGCTGGCCAGGTTGCGAAACAACATGGCGGTGGGGCGCAACTGGGTTTCGCCCAGCGACATGACCGGGAACTCGAGCGGGAAGCCGCCCGCCTCGTAGACGCCGCGCTTGACGAACTCCGCCAACTCGCGGAAGTGCCCGTTGCACGGCGTCAGCTCGCTCCAGGTGTTGCAGATGCCGATGACCGGGCGGCCGTCAAACTCGTCGTGCGGGTAACCCTGGTTCTTGATCCAGCTGCGGTGCATAAAACCGTCACGGTCGGTTTTTCCAAACCAGGCCTGGCTACGGCGGAAAGGGTGTTTTTTGGAGTCCATGTCGGGGGTTGTCTCTCTTTATGATTCAAGCGCAAAGGGCTTGACAAAACGCATCGTAGCAAGGCACAGTGATAATGGAAAATAGTTAAATCAATCATTGACATATATAAATTGCAATATAGACAGGATTTCGTGATGCCATCTACTTCTTCTCTCGCCGTATTCCCCAGCCTGCGCGGCCAGCGCGTCTTCGTCACTGGCGGGGGAACCGGCATTGGCGCGGCCATCGTCACCGCCTTTGCCGAGCAGGGCGCCCAGGTTGCCTTCGTCGATGTGGCGCAAGCCGAAAGTGAGGCCCTGGCAAACAGCCTGAAAGAGGCCGGACACCCGGCGCCGTGGTGGCGCGTCTGCGATGTGCGCGACGTGGCCGCGCTGAAAGCCACCATCGACGCCGCAACGGCCGAGCTGGGTGATTTCGCCACACTGGTAAACAACGTGGCACGGGACGACCGCCACACCATCGAATCCGTCACACCAGAATACTGGGATGAGCGCATGGCGGTGAATCAGCGCCCGGCATTCTTCGCCATTCAGGCCATCGTGCCAGGCATGAAACGCCTGGGTGGTGGCTCCATCATCAACTTTGGCTCCACCGGCTGGCAAACCAAGGGCAGCGAATACCCTTGTTACGCCATTGCCAAATCGTCCGTGAATGGTTTGACCCGCGGGCTGGCGGGCAGCCTGGGGCCACACCGCATCCGGGTCAACACGGTGTCGCCCGGCTGGGTGATGACCGAGCGCCAGATCAAGCTGTGGCTCAACGCCGAGGGAGAGGAAAGCATCAAACGCAACCAGTGCCTGCCCGACAAATTGCAGCCGTCCGATGTGGCCCGCATGGTGCTGTTTCTGGCCTCTGACGACGCGGCCATGTGCACCGCGCAGGAGTTCAAGGTGGATGCGGGCTGGAACTAGGCCCCCAGGCCAAGCCCTGGCCTAGTCATCCACGGTCATGTCGAGCTGCTTGCCGTAAACCGTCATCGCCGACGCTTTCAGCGAACGCAGCATCACCTTGGCCGCCGGCGACAACAGCCGGTCGCGCCGGGTGATGATGCCAAATGCATCCATCTGACACGGCAACACCATCGGCAAGATGGCCAGCATGCCGTGGTCGGCGTAGTAGCGCGCCACGTCTACAGCCACGACGCTGATCATGTCGCTTTGCTGCAGCATCTTGGTGGTGAACATCAGTGATGCGGTTTCAATGACGTTAACGGGCGCCTGCAGCCCTTCTTCCTGAAACATCAGATCGAACCGGTGGCGCAGCACGCTGCCACTGGGCGGCACAATCCAGCCCGCGTCCACGGTATCTGCCAGCGTGGGCGTGGGACCCACCAGCATGGGATGACCGGGCCGGGCGATGGCGCACACTGGCTCGTCGGTGAGCATCTCGTAGCGCAGCTCGGTTTTGTCATGCTGGGCAAACAGGCGCGCCACCAGAATGTCCAGCTTGCCCTGATTGAGGCGCTCGATCAGCACATCGCTGGGTTCGATTTGCAGCGTGATCTGCAGGTTGGGATGCTCCCGCTTCACCAGTGCCACGGTAGGCGGCAACAGCGCCAGCCCCGGAGCCGTGATGGCACCCACATTCACCTGCCCGAACTGTCCGCTCTTGGCGGCTTCCAGCTCATCGTGCGCCTGGTTCAGGCTGGTCAGCGCAACCCGCGCGTGACGAATCATGGTTTCGCCATACCAGGTGGGCCGCATGCCCCGCGGTAACCGGTCAAACAGCGAAACTTCCAGCGCGTCTTCCAGGTCCTTGAGCAATTTGGACGCGGCAGGTTGCGTCATGTTCAGGACCTGCGCCGCACGATGGATATTGCCCTCTTCGGCGAGGGCAACCAGCAGCAACAGCTGCCGGGTTTTCAGTCTGGCGCGGATGAACCAGTGCATGTAATTCGTCATATTAGGGTTTTCCCTGATTCAAATTCACGTATGACAAGTGAATCAAACAGTATTAGAGAATTATTGATCAAATCCGTATCATCAGGCCTCTTCGCCGAAAAGGCAAAGATGACAAATTCAACGAAAAACCTCTTAGGAGACACACAGTGAAAGCACGTAGAAACACACTCAAGGCCCTCGCCGCCAGCCTGACGCTGGGCTTCGCCCTCGGCACGCCAGTTGCCCAGGCGCAGGACAAAGGCACCGTTGGCGTGGCCATGCCAACCAAGACCTCGACCCGCTGGGTCAGCGATGGCAACAGCATGGTCGCCGCACTGGCCGCCAAAGGCTACAAGACCGATCTGCAATACGCAGACGACGACATCCCGAACCAGCTCGCCCAAATCGAGAACATGGTCACCAAGGGCGCCAAGGTTCTGGTAATTGCATCAATCGACGGCACCACGCTGTCCAACGTGCTGCAAAAAGCCGCTGACAAGGGTGTCAAGGTCATTGCCTATGACCGCCTGATCAACGGCAGCAAGAACGTTGACTACTACGCCACGTTCGACAACTTCCAGGTGGGCGTGCTGCAGGCCAACTCCATCGTGGACAAGCTGGGCCTCAAGGCCGGCAAGGGCCCGTTCAATGTTGAGCTGTTCGGCGGCTCGCCTGATGACAACAATGCCTTCTTCTTCTACGACGGCGCCATGAGCGTGCTCAAGCCCTACATCGACAGCGGCAAGCTGGTGGTGCGCAGCAAGCAGATGGGGATGGACAAGGTCGGCACGCTGCGCTGGGATGGTGCTGTGGCACAGGCCCGCATGGACAACCTGCTGAGTGCCTTCTATGGCAAAGACAAGGTGCACGCGGTACTGTCACCGTATGACGGCCTGTCCATCGGCATTTTGTCGTCGCTCAAAGGCGTGGGTTACTGCACCGCAGCACAACCCTGCCCCATCGTGACGGGCCAGGACGCTGAAGTGCCATCGGTCAAATCCATGCTGCGCAAAGAGCAGTCGTCCACTGTTTTCAAAGACACCCGTGAGCTGGCCAAAGTTGCGGCCAACATGGTCGATGCCCTCATGACCGGCAAACAGCCCGAAATCAATGACACCAAGACCTACAACAACAAGGTCAAGGTGGTGCCGTCGTATCTGCTCAAGCCCGTCAGCGTGGACCTGGCCAACTACAAGCAGGTTCTGATTGGCAGCGGCTACATCAAGGAAGAGCAGCTCAAGTAAGAACACTGGCTCAGCTGAAGGGCCCTGTGCCGAAATGCACAGGGCCCTTTTTTTTTCCCGATAATCATCCAGGCCAGAAAAACGTAGAGGCAACATGGCAGACACCATTCTGGAAATGCGTGGCATCAAGAAATCGTTCCATGGCGTGAAAGCGCTGAGCGATGTGAACCTGACCGTGCAGGCCGGACAGATTCACGCCATCGTGGGCGAAAACGGCGCGGGCAAGTCCACGCTGATGAAAGTGCTCAGCGGCGTTTACCCGCACGGCGACTACGAGGGCGCCATTTCATTCCTGGGTCAGGAATGCCGTTTCAGGGGCATCTCGGACAGTGAAGAAAAAGGCATCATCATCATCCATCAGGAACTGGCACTGGTTCCCTTGCTGTCAATTGCAGAAAATATCTTTCTGGGCAACGAGCAGGCACACCGCGGGGTCATTGACTGGACGTCGTCATTCTTGAAGACCCAGGCGCTGCTGAAAAAGTGGGGCTGAAAGAACTCCCCGGCACCCTGATTACCAATCTGGGCGTGGGCAAACAGCAGTTGATTGAAATTGCGAAGGCACTGTCCAAAGAGGTCAAGCTGCTGATACTGGACGAGCCCACTGCCAGCCTGAACGAAACCGATAGCGACGCGCTGCTGGAGTTGCTGCTGGAACTCAAACGTCAGGGCATCGCCTGCATCCTGATTTCCCACAAGCTCAACGAAATCTCCAAGGTGGCCGACGCCATCACCGTATTGCGCGATGGTGCGACCGTCGCCTCGCTCGACTGCCAAGCCACGGCCATCAGTGAAGACCTGATCATCAGGCACATGGTGGGTCGTGAAATGGCAGACCGTTACCCCAAACGCACGCCCAACATTGGTGAAACCGTGTTTGAAGTAAAAAACTGGCGCGTGCACCATCAGGAACATGCCGATCGCGAAGTGATCAAGGGTGTGAACCTGCATGTCAAACGCGGCGAGATTGTCGGCATTGCCGGCCTGATGGGCGCCGGGCGCACCGAACTCGCCATGAGCATCTTCGGGCGCACCTATGGGCAGGGCATCAGCGGCCAGGTGCTGCTGCATGGCCGGAAATTGACACCAGCACCGTGCAAAACGCCATCGACGCGGGGCTGGCCTACGTGACGGAAGACCGCAAAGGTTACGGCCTCGTGCTGGACGAGACGATTGCCTGGAACACCACGCTGGCCAACCTGAAAGCCGTCTCCAGCAACAGCGTGATTGACGAGGGCCGCGAATTCAAGGTGGCTGAGGACTTCCGTCGCAAGCTCAACATCCGCAGTCCGGATGTGTTTGCACGCACAGTCAACCTGTCGGGCGGCAACCAGCAGAAGGTGGTGCTCAGCAAATGGCTGTTTTCCAGCCCGGAAGTACTCATCCTGGACGAACCCACCCGCGGTATTGACGTGGGTGCCAAGTATGAGATTTACACCATCATTGCCCAGCTGGCCAGCGAAGGCAAGTGCGTATTGATGATTTCGTCGGAGATGCCTGAACTGCTGGGCATGTGTGACCGGATCTGTGTGCTCAATGAAGGCGCATTCGTAGCGGAGTTCACCGCTGAAGAAGCGTCCCAGGAAAAAATTATGCGATCCATCGTGACATCAGGAGTGAATTGACATGGCAACCACCACAACAGAAGCGCAGCCCCAGCCGTCAGGCACTGGCGCCGGCTTTCTCAAGAATAATTTGCGCGAATATGGTCTGTTGATTTCGCTGGTCGCCATCATGGTTTTCTTTCAGGTGATGACTGACGGCACGCTGTTTCAGCCCCTGAACCTGACCAACCTCATTCTTCAAAACAGCTACATCATCGTGATGGCGCTGGGCATGTTGCTCGTGATCGTGGCGGGTCATATTGATCTCTCCGTGGGGTCGGTGTGCGGGTTCGTTGGCGCCGTAGCTGCCGTGCTGATGGTGGAATTCAACATGCACTTTGTGCCTGCCACCATCATCTGTCTGGTACTGGGTGGTGTCATCGGTGCGGCGCAAGGCTACTGGGTCGCGTTTTACAAGATTCCGTCGTTTATCGTCACCCTGGCGGGCATGCTGGTTTTCAAGGGGCTGGCGCTCGCCGTTTTGCGCGGCTCGTCGGTGGGGCCGTTTCCCGAAGAGTTCCAGCTACTGAGTACCGGCTTCATACCGGACCCGTTTGCCGGGGAAGGTTTGCGGATCACGTCGCTCGCAGTCGGTCTCTTGCTGGCCCTGGCGATGCTGATCACCGAGGTACGTGGTCGCTCGGAGCGGATCAAACACGGCATGGTCAGCGAACCCCACATGTTCTTCATCGCCAAGAACCTGGTGTTTGCCGGCATGATTGCCGCGTTCAGTTACCAGCTGTCATCTTACAAAGGGCTGCCCAATGTGCTGATCGTCATGCTGTTGCTGATGCTGGCCTACGACTTTGTCACCTCAAGAACCACGATTGGCCGGCGGATTTATGCCTTGGGCGGCAACGAAAAAGCGGCCCGCCTGTCAGGCATCAACACCGAGCGGCTGACGTTCTATACCTTCATCAACATGGGTGTTCTGGCCGCTCTGGCCGGCCTGATCTTTGCCGCGCGCCTGAACACCGCCACGCCCAAAGCAGGTCTTGGCTTTGAGCTGGATGTGATCGCGGCTTGCTTCATTGGTGGCGCCTCGGCATCGGGCGGAGTCGGCAAAGTGCTGGGCGCCGTGATTGGCGCGTTCATCATGGGCGTGATGAACAACGGCATGTCCATCATGGGCATCGGCATTGACTGGCAGCAGGTCATCAAAGGCCTGGTACTACTGGCGGCCGTGTGTGTGGATGTGTACAACAAGAAGAAATAACAAGGAACTTGACATGACTTTGACAACATCAGCTCGCTTCAAGGGCGTCTTCCCGGTCGTCCCCACCACCTTCACCGAGTCCGGCGAACTGGATCTACCCAGCCAGAAGCGTTGCGTGGATTTCATGATTGACGCGGGCTCCAACGGCCTGTGCATTCTGGCCAATTTCTCCGAACAGTTCGTTTTGTCGGATGCCGAGCGCGAGGTGTTGACCACCGCCATTCTGGAACACGTCAACGGCCGTGTGCCGGTGATCGTGACCACTACGCACTTCAGCACGCAAGTCTGCGCGCAGCGCAGCCTGCGGGCCCAGCAGACCGGTGCCGCCATGGTGATGGTGATGCCGCCCTACCACGGTGCCACGATCCGCGTGCCGGAGGAAAAGACGTATGAATTCTTCGCCCGCCTGTCGGACGCGATCAACATCCCCATCATGATTCAGGACGCGCCGGTGAGCGGCACCACGCTGTCCGCGTCGTTTCTGGCGCGCATGGCTAAAGAGATCAAACAGGTGTGTTACTTCAAGATCGAGACGCCCGGTGCGGCATCCAAACTGCGCGAATTGATTCGCCTGGGTGGCGACGCAATTGAAGGCCCGTGGGATGGTGAAGAAGCCATCACCCTGATGCCCGATCTGGACGCCGGTGCCACGGGCGCCATGACCGGTGGCGCCTACCCCGATGGCATTCGCCTCATCGTGGACGCCTACGCCGCCGGACGGCGCGACGAAGCCGCGGCCCTGTACCAGCAGTGGCTGCCACTGATCAACTACGAGAACCGCCAGACCGGCTTGCTGGCCGCCAAATCCTTGATGAAGGGAGGTGGTGTGATTGCCTGCGAAGCGCCCCGCCACCCTTTCCCGGCCATGCACCCGGCCACCCGTGCCGGGCTGATCGAAACCGCACGCCGCCTCAACCCCATGGTGTTGCGCTGGGGCAAATAGATTCACAACGAGAGGCCGTCATGTCATTGAATCCTGTGATTTCCACGCTGGGCCGCCGGTTGCGACTGGCCGTCATCGGTGGTGGCCCCGGCTCCTTCATTGGCGCCATGCACCGCCAGGCCGCGCGGATCGACGACCGCTACGAACTGGTAGCCGCGTCACTGTCGTCTGACCCGACGCGGTCTGTCAGCGCAGGCCAGGAAATTGGCCTTCCACCTGAGCGCTGCTACGCGAATGGCATGGACCTGATCGCCGCGGAAGCCGCCCGAAAAGATGGCGCCGATGTGGTGGCCATCATGACGCCCAACGACAGCCATTTCCCGTTCGCCATGGCGGCACTGGCCCAGGGTTTTGACGTGATTTGCGACAAACCCATGACCAACACGGTTGCCGAGGCCGAGCAACTGCGCCAGCGGGTGCTGGAAACCGGCCTGGTGTTTTGCCTCACGCACAACTACACCGGCTACCCCATGGTGCGGCAGGCCAAAGCCATGGTCACCGAAGGTCTGTTGGGCACGATCCGGCTGGTGCAGGTGGAATATGTGCAGGGTGGCCGCGCCAAATCAGGCCCGGGCCGCCGGGCGTGGAAGGAAGACCCCGTGCGGGGCGGCCCGTCGCTGGTGATGGGTGACATTGGCACCCACGCCCACAACCTGCTGCGTTTCATCACCGGGCTGGAAGTGAGCGAAGTGGCAGCTGAAATCGGCGCCATCGTGCCGGACCGGGTGACGCATGACTTTGCGGGCGCGATGCTGAGATTGAGCAACGGCGCCCGCGGCAGCTTCTGGGTCACCCAAGCAGCGGCCGGTGTGGAGAACGGTTTGCGTATTCGTGTGAGCGGCTCGCTGGGCAGCCTGGAGTGGATGCAGGAATTTCCCCAGGCGCTGACCTTCAAGCCGCTGGATGCGCCCTCGCAAAACCGCACACCCAACGGGCCCGGAACATTGCCACTGTCGGCCCGCGCGTCCCGCATCGTGGCGGGGCACCCGGAAGGCTTTCACGAGAGTTTTGCCAACGTCTATTCAGACGCGGCAGAGGCCATAGCCGCACGACGCGCCGGCAAAACCCCGGACCCGCTCAGCCTGTATTTCCCCAACTCACTGGACGGTTTGCTGGGCGTGCGGTTTGTGGACAGCGTGATCCAGTCGAGCAACAACAACGGCGCCTGGACGGCTTGCGCCACCGCATAGGCTCGTTTGGGACTGCGCAGGGTTGCTATATATTTAATAGCTTCTCACGCATATTCCACGAGGGTTAAGGGCTCATTTAGCCCCTGAATTCAGCCTGAATTTAGTGAATTCAGGCCTTGCGCATCAACGTGCTTTTGCCAAACAGGCTTTCAATCAAATCCACGGCCAGTTCGGCCGTCTGGTTGCGCACATCCAGCGCGGGATTGAGTTCCACCACGTCCAGCGACGCCAGCCGCCCGGTGTCGGCAATCATTTCCATGCAGAGCTGCGCCTCGCGGTAAGTAGGGCCGCCGCGCACCGTGGTGCCTACGCCGGGCGCAATGTCGGGGTCGAGAAAATCAACATCCAGGCTCACGTGTAAATGGGTGTTGGCATCGACCAGCGCCAGGGCCAGCTCCATCGCGTGGCGCATGCCCATCTCGTCAATGAAACGCATGTCGAACACTTCAATGCCCATGTCATGCACCAGACGTTTCTCGCCTTCGTCCACGCTGCGAATGCCGATCTGGCGAATCTCTTTGGGGTGCAGCGCGGGCCGGTCGGCGCTATGGCCACCAATCTCAATCAGCTCTTTCGGGCCGTGGCCACACAGGCAGGCCACCGGCATGCCGTGAATGTTGCCGCTGGGCGTGAGTGTGGCGGTGTTGAAATCGGCGTGAGCGTCAAACCACAGCACACGCAGCTTCTTGCCCTTTTCGCGGCAGTGGCGTGCCACCGCGCTGATAGAGCCAATGCCCAGGCAGTGGTCGCCGCCCAGCATGATGGGCAAACGCCCGGCCTGCAGCTCCGCATACATCGCCTCGTGCAGCAACTGGTTCCACTGCACCACTTCGGGCAGGTGGCGAAATCCGTTGACCGCGTCTTGCCAGGGGTTGGCGGGGCCACTCAGGTTGCCGCAGTCTTTCACGTCCAGACCAAACTGCGCAATTGCTTTTGAAATGCCTGCCACGCGCAACGCCTCGGGGCCCATGCGGGCGCCCAGCGTACCGGCACCGATGTCGGTGGGCACACCTATCAGGCTAACGCCGCCAGGCGCACGGTTGGGAGAAGAAGGCGGGTTGGCAGGATTCATGGGGAGGGGTCAAACAGCCAGGAACAATTCCTTGATGTCGCTGACATCCGGCAGCAAGACTTCAGGCGAGGGCCGAATCAGGCTGAACAGGTCTTTCGGATCGGCCAGTTCGGGGATCAGCGACACCAGTTGGCCCATGCCCAGCCGCTGGGCGGCATCACGCATGTAGCGCAGGGCCGAATAGTCTTCCAGCGCAAAACCGACTGAATCAAACACGGTGACCTGTGCCTCACTGGTGCGGCCAGGCGCTTGTTGACCCAATACTTGCCACAGTTCGGTCACGGCAAAGTCTGCAGGCAGTTGCTGCAGGTCGCCTTCAATGCGGGTCTGCGGCTCATACTCCACAAATACCGAAGCGCCCCGCAACACGTCAGCGTGCAGTTCCGTCTTGCCGGGGCAGTCGCCGCCGACGCCGTTGATGTGCATGCCCGGCTCGATCAAGCCGGGCGTGAGGATGGTGGCGTTGGTTTTGTCGGCGGTCACGGTTGTCACTATATCGGCTCCGCTCACAGCCTGGGCCACGCTGTCGCAGGCGATCAATCGCAACCGCGTGTGCTTGAGATTGCGCATGAGTTTTTCGGTGGCCGAGCGGTCGGTGTCAAACAGCCGGATTTCCTGAATGCCCAGCAGGTGGTGAAAAGCCAGTGCCTGGAACTCGCTTTGCGCGCCATTGCCGATCAATGCCATGCGGGTGCTGTTGGGCCGGGCCAGCGCGCGCGCGGCAACGACCGACATGGCGGCCGTGCGCAACGCTGTGGTGAGCGTCAATTCGCTGAGAAGCTCGGGAATGCCGGTATCGACATCGGCCAGCACGCCAAACGCCATCACCGTGGGCAGGCCGAAGCGGTTGTTCCTGGGATGGCCGTTAACGTATTTGAACGCGTAGGTTTTGGCATCGGATACGGGCATCAGCTCGATCACGCCATCTTTGGAGTGGCTGGCCACGCGGGCGCATTTGTCGAAATCGTGCCAGCGCAGGAAATCTTCCTGGATGTAGTCCGCCATACCACGCAGTGCGGCCGCGGGGCCGGTTTTTCTGATGATGGTGGCCACATCGTGAGCGCTGAGGAAATGGGTTTGGACAATTGAGGTGCGTTTCATGGCGGGTGCTCCGGTGGGTTGGAAGCAGTGTCTCAAGGGCGCATGACAATGTAAATCGCCAGTAATGATTGCTTTTTGATAAATATTTGCCATTTAGATAGATATAAATGACAAAATGCACAAATGGATGCCACGGATCAGCAGCTGCTTTCCCTTTTGCGCAAAGACGCCCGCACCAGCGTGGCCACACTGGCTACCAGGCTGGGCGTCTCCAGGGGCACCGTGACCAACCGGGTAACCAAGCTGGAAGACGCCGGCATCATCGTCGGCTACACGGTGCGCCTGCGGCCCGACTCGCAACCGAATGACATCCGCGCCTGGATGAGCATAGCCGTGGAGGGCAATGAAACCCGCGCCGTGATTGCCAGCCTGCTCGGCGAGCCTGGCGTGGCCACGCTGCACGACACCAATGGTCGCTGGGACCTGTTGGCTGAACTGCGCGCGGCCAACCTGGCGGAACTGTCGCAGGTGCTGGAGCGCATCAGGTTAATCCGGGGCATCAGCAGTACCGAAACCAGCATTCACCTGCAAACCTACCGTCTGTCGTGAGGAACCCATGAACGACGCCCTTTCTGATCTGGACCGCATTGATCTCAAAATTCTGAATTGCCTGCAGGAGGATGGCCGTATTTCCAACCTCAAGCTGGCAGAAAGCGTGGCACTGTCACCCACCGCCGTGCTGGCACGAGTGCAACGGCTCACCAAAGAGGGCTACATATTGGGCTACGAGGCGCGGCTGAACCCGCTGAAGCTGGGCGCCGGAATGATGGTGTTTGTGGAGGTGCTGCTGGACCGCACCACGCCCAATGTGTTTGAAGCCTTCAAGGCCGCCGTGCAGGTGCGGCCGGAGATCATGGAATGCCACATGGTGGCGGGCGGCTTCGACTACCTGCTCAAAACCCGCATGGCCGACATGACCGCCTACCGTGAGTTTGCCGGCACCGTGCTGTGGCAGTTGCCAGGCGTGCGCGAGACGCGCACCTATGCGGTGATGGAGGAAGTCAAAAACTCGACGCATCTGCCGCTGCGCTGAGGCCGTACCTACTTCCATTGGAGGATTCCCAAGACACGACGGTTTGGTGACAATGTGCACAGCCACCCACTATTTCAGAAACAGGAATTTGCCATGAAACCGCTGCCTCGTGCCCTGGTCGCCATCGCTTTGACTGCAGGCTCTTTTTTTGCCACGGCGCAGACCATGAAGCCAGGGTTGTGGGAGATCAATAACAAGATGACAACCCAATCAGGCGAAATGGAAAAGGGTATGGCCGAGATGCAAAAGCAGCTCGCCAGCATGCCACCCGAGCAGCGCAAGATGATGGAAGACATGATGGCCAAGCAGGGCGTCGCCAAGGGGAGCGCGGGCGCACCGGGCACCATGTCGGCGAAGGTTTGCATGACCCGCGAGATGGTGGAGCGCAATGACGTCATGGCCCAGGAGGGCGACTGCCAGAACACCAGTTCGCCGCGCATGGGCAACACCATGAAGTTTTCGTTTGTCTGCACCAAACCTCCTTCAAACGGGGAAGGTCAGGTGACGTTTGTCAGCCCTGAGGCTTACACGATGAAAATGACCATCAACTCCACCGTCAAAGGTAAGCCCGAGACGATGAAGATGGATGCGTCGGGCAAGTTCCTCTCCAGCGAATGCGGCAACGTCAAGCCTATCGTCATGCCGAAGAAATAGGCCGGGCCCGCCCGCCAAAGATGGCGGTGCCCACACGCACCATGGTGCTTCCGGAGTGAATGGCTGCCTCCAGATCGGTGCTCATGCCCATGGAGAGGGTATCCAGGCTCAGGCCTTCTGCGTTTAAGCCATCAAATAGTGCCTTTACCCTCATGAACAGTGCGCAAGTAGCTACAAAATCAGGAGCAGGCTCAGGAATACTCATCAACCCCCTCAGCTTTAACCGTGGCAAAGTTGCCACAGATCGCGCCAATTCCAGCACCTCACCCGGCTGAACCCCGGACTTGTTCGCTCCGCCATCCACATTCACCTGGAGGCAAACCTGCAAAGCAGGCATCCCGGCAGGCCGCTGTTCACTCAATCGCTGGGCAATTTTGAGCCGGTCCACCGTATGCATCCAGTGGAAGTTTTCGGCAACCAGACGGGTCTTATTACTCTGTACAGGCCTATGCAGTGCCATTCGATCGGCAACTCACTCAGCGCGGCCATCTTCTCCACGGCCTCCTGAATGTAATTCTCGCCAAACGCACGCTGACCAGCCGCGAAGGCTTCAGCCACCGCGTCAGGTCCAAAGGTTTTCGAAACAGCCAGCAGATTGACGGCATCCGGGGGGCGACCAACGGCAGCGCAAGCGGCCTGTATACGGGCGCGCACACCTTGGAGATTGTCGGAAATCATGGTCATAATCCAGAGAGCCTATCAAACCATAGAGGGATTTGTGGACATTACCCAACTGCTGGCCTTCAGCGTCAAGAATAAAGCATCGGACCTGCACCTGTCAGCTGACCTGCCTCCGATGATTCGTGTTCACGGTGACGTGCGGCGAATCAACGTCGAGCCGCTGGACCACAAGGCCGTGCATGCCATGGTGTACGACATCATGAACGACACCCAGCGCAAGAACTACGAAGAGTTCCTGGAGGTAGACTTTTCTTTTGAAATTGACGGTCTGGCCCGGTTCCGGGTGAACGCGTTCAACCACAACCGCGGCGCGGGTGCCGTGTTCCGGACCATCCCAAGCAAGATCCTGACGCTGGAACAACTCAACGCACCCAAGATTTTTGGTGATCTGGCGCTTAAGCCCCGCGGGCTGGTGCTGGTGACCGGCCCCACGGGCTCCGGCAAATCCACCACACTGGCTGCCATGGTGAACTACCTGAACGAAACCGAATTCGGCCACATCCTGACCGTGGAAGACCCGGTCGAGTTTGTGCACGAATCCAAGAAGTGCCTGGTCAACCAGCGCGAAGTGGGGCCGCACACTTTGAGCTTCTCCGCTGCGCTGCGGTCGGCACTGCGTGAGGACCCGGACGCCATTCTGGTGGGTGAAATGCGTGACCTGGAAACCATCCGCCTGGCCATGACGGCGGCAGAAACTGGCCACCTGGTGTTTGGTACCCTGCATACATCGAGCGCAGCCAAGACCATTGACCGGATCATTGACGTGTTCCCGGCTGATGAAAAAGAGATGGTCCGCGCCATGTTGTCCGAGTCATTGCAAGCGGTGATTTCACAAACTTTATGCAAGACCAAAGACGGCCAGGGCCGCGTCGCGGCGCATGAGATCATGCTGGGCACCAGCGCCATCCGCAACTTGATCCGCGAGGCCAAGGTGGCGCAGATGTACTCCTCCATCCAGACCGGCAACAGCGTGGGCATGCAAACGCTGGATCAGAACCTGACGGACCTGGTCAAGCGCAATGTGATCAGTGCGGCCGAGGCGCGCAGCAAGGCGAAAATCCCGGAAAATTTCCCCGGCTGACATAAAAACAAACATATACCAGGAGTAATCAATGAAGGGAATTCTCGGACTCTTGCGACAGCGCTCCCAGGCGGAGCGATCTGGTGAAGAGCAACTCGACTCGGTGATGTTCACCACGGCTTTTGCCGACCAGGGCGTGGACCCATCCCTGCTGGTGCCTTGGGAGGCACGGGCCACTGAAGTGGGCGCAAAAAAACTGAACGCCGAACGGGCTACCAAGATACTGCAAAGCCTGTGGGCCAAAGACAAATACATGAGCCATCTGGATGACCATGCCATCCACAGCCTGCAGATGTTTTTCGAGTTTGCCCTGGTGCCTGCCGGTCGCGACATCATCCGGCAGGACGAATACGGCAACTTCATGGTGGTTCTTCTGAACGGCAACATTGCTGTCGACCGTCTACAGCCGTGGGGTGAACGCATGCGTCTGGCAGAAACCAGGCCCGGTGACATTCTGGGTGAGATGTCGCTGCTGGACAGCGGTATCCGCTTCTCGGCATGCACCACCATCACTGATTGTGAGGTTGCCATTTTGAGCACTGAGGCCATGGACCAGATGATGACGGCAGACCCTTCACTGGCCGCCAGGCTTATCGCTGTGCTGGCCCGCAAGCTATCGCTTCGCCTGCGCGTGGTCAGTGCAAGGCTCAGCGACCGCAAATGACACCCACCTGAATACCGGGAGCATCAGACCTCATGGAACGCGATCAGGCCACCAAATTCATCAACGACCTGCTCAAGCTGATGGTCAGTCGCAACGGCAGCGACCTGTTCATCACGGGAGACTTTCCGCCCGCCGTGAAGGTGGATGGCAAGGTCACCAAGGTTTCCCCGCAGCCGCTGAGCGCGGCGCACACCATGGCGCTGGCCCGTTCGATCATGAACGACAAGCAGGCCGCCGAATTCGAGCGCACCAAGGAATGCAACTTTGCCATCTCGCCAACCGGGGTGGGGCGTTTCCGTGTCAACGCGTTCATCCAGCAGGGCAAGGTAGGCATGGTGCTGAGGGTGATCCCGGCCGTGCTGCCCACCATCGACAGTCTGGGCATGCCACAGGTGCTCAAGGAAGTGGTGACCTCCAAGCGCGGGCTGTGCATTCTGGTGGGGGCGACGGGCTCGGGCAAATCCACCACACTGGCTGCCATGGTGGACTGGCGCAACGAGAATTCGTTTGGCCACATCATCACCATTGAAGACCCGGTTGAGTTTGTGCACATGCACAAGAATTGCGTGGTTACGCAGCGTGAGGTCGGTCTGGATACAGACAGTTGGGAGATCGCCCTCAAGAACACCTTGCGTCAGGCGCCGGACGTGATCCTGATGGGTGAAATACGGGATCGCGAAACCATGGAGCACGCGGTGGCGTTTGCTGAAACCGGTCACCTGTGTCTGGCAACGCTTCACGCCAACAGCGCCAACCAGGCGCTGGACCGAATCATCAACTTCTTCCCTGAAGAGCGCCGGGCGCAGTTGCTCATGGACCTTTCCCTCAACCTGAAAGCCTTGGTATCCCAGCGCCTGATCCCGATGCAGGATGGCAAGGGACGGACTGCCGCTGTCGAGATCATGCTCAATACACCGCTGATCTCCGATCTGATCTTCAAGGGCGACGTCTCCGAGATCAAGGAGATCATGAAGAAAAGCCGCAATCTGGGCATGCAGACGTTTGACCAGGCCTTGTTTGATGCGTATGAAAGCAACCTGATTACTTACGAGGATGCTCTGCGTAACGCGGACTCACTGAACGACTTGCGTCTGCAGATCAAACTCAACAGCCAGCGTGGACGATCAACCGACCTCGCTGCAGGTACTGAGAACTTCGCTATCGTCTAAACCCTGCAGGAAGGTGCCCGCAACGGTGCCGTCAATAGAAAGCGTCTGGAGCACTGGCGCTATTCCCACCATCATGTCCACGATCAATCCCAAGACCTACGACCCGACGCCGTCACGCAAAGTTGCCTTTCTGGGCTTGGGCGTGATGGGCTATCCCATGGCTGGTCACCTCGCTCGTGCGGGACATCAGGTTACCGTCTATAACCGGACCGCTACAAAATCAATAGCTTGGTGCGCAGATTTTTCAGGCCTTGGAGTACTGAAACATGCCTTGACGCCGCGGGAAGCGGCCGCGGGCAATGACATCATTTTCTGCTGTGTCGGTAACGATGACGATTTGCGCAGTGTGACCAGTGGCGCTGACGGCGCGTTTGCCGGCATGAAGCCGGGCACCATTTTTGTGGACCACACCACGGCATCAGCCAATGTGGCTCGCGAGCTGTCTGCTGCGGCGAGGAAACTGGGGCTGGAATTTGTTGACGCCCCGGTGTCCGGAGGCCAGGCAGGTGCACAAAACGGAATGCTCACGGTCATGTGTGGTGGCGAGCAGGCCGCGTTTGACCTTGTCCAACCCGTCGCCATGGCTTTTTCCCGCGCTTTCACCCATTTGGGCGACAGTGGTGCTGGCCAGCTCGCCAAGATGGTCAACCAGATATGCATTGCCGGCCTGGTTCAAGGCTTGAGTGAAGCCATTGCCTTCGGTCAAAACGCCGGGCTGGACATGAACCAGGTGCTGGAGGTCATTGGCAAAGGTGCCGCACAAAGCTGGCAACTGGATAACCGCGGCAAGACCATGGTGGCCGATCAGTTCGAGTTTGGCTTTGCCGTGGACTGGATGCGCAAAGACCTCGGTCTGGTGCTGGACGAAGCCAAACGGAACGGATCACGTTTGCCTGTGACTGCGCTGGTCGACCAGTTCTACGCGGATGTGCAGCAGATGGGCGGGCGCCGGTGGGATACTTCCAGCCTGATCAGGCGCCTGAGGTAGCGGCCCACGCTTGTAAAAACCCCGCGCGCTTTCCGCGCCCCCCCCCCCCCCCCCCCCCCCCCCCCCCCCCCCTTTCTTGAATGATCTTTATTTTTTGGGAGGCTCGGCTGGCATCAGCCCCTGCAACTCTTCTTCCGTGATGATTTCGAATACGCGAACGACCCGTTGCACACCACTGGTGGAGCGGGCGATGTCCGTAGCACGGTTGGCCTCACGCTGTGTCACGCGGCCCATCAGGTAAGTGGTTCCCCGCTCGGTCACGACCTTGAAGGCGTTCGCAAACAGGTCTTTGGCGTCCACCATGCTGGCTTTGACGCGCCCGGTAACAAGCGCGTCGGATGAACGCTGTGTGAGTGATGAGTTGCCCATCACCTCAACCTCATTGACGATGGCCTTGACGTTGTCAACCTTGCGCACGATCTGTTCAACCAGCTGTTTGTCCTGAGCGCTCGGAACTTCGCCGGTGAGTAACACCTGCGTGTTGTAGCTGGTGACGTTGACATGACCGCGCTCACCCAGACTGTCGCGAATACGGCTGGAAGAGCGCAACTCTATGCCCTCATCATTCAGATAGGTGCCGGATGCACGGCGGTCGGTCGCGACCAGTCCACCAACGGCAGCGCCACCCACAACCAGCGGGAAACAGGCTGTAAGAGAGGCCGAAGCACAACCTGCAACAGCCATCGATATCCAGAATTTCCGATTTACCAATTTCATATTGAAGTTTCCTGTTCACCCAATAGCTGGGCATCAACTGCATCGCAAATGCAATGCAAAGTCAAAACGTGGACCTCCTGAATTCGGGCGATCCGTTCATGTGGCACGCAGATGTGCACGTCTGTATCGCGAAGTGCCTGGGCCATTTTGCCACCGCCCCTTCCGCTAAGCCCGATGATAATCATTTCGCGCTCATGAGCTGCATCAATGGCCGCCAGCACGTTGGGTGAATTGCCACCGGTCGAGATGGCCAGCAAGACATCACCTGCTGCACCCAGCGCGCGTACCTGACGCGAAAAAACAGACTGAAAGTCGATGTCGTCGGCGATACCGGTCAGCAGCGCGCTGTCGCTGGACAGGGCAATCGCACCCAGCTCCGGTCGCTCCCGCTCAAAGCGGCCTACAAATTTGGACGCAAAGCGCTGGGCATCAGAAGCCGAGCCACCGTTTCCGCAGGCCAGCACCTTCCCACCACTGGTTACACAGGCCAGCATGGCCTGTACCGCTGCGGCGATAGGCTTGCTCAAGACCTCGGCGGCCTGGTATTTCAGGTCCGCACTGTCAATAAAGTGTTGCTGGATACGTTGCTCAAGCATGGTGGCGATGATACCCGCGCCGCGCAGCTCGATTTCTCACGTTTTGTTACGCGTCAGAAGGCGTCAAACGCGCCACGAAGCCATTGAATGCCATCCTTCTCAATGGCGACCAGGTCAAAACGGCACGGTGGTGACTCGCGCAGGCGCATGAGATAGTGCTGTGCCGCGAACACCAGGCGCCGCTGTTTGGTCAGACCCACGCTCGCCGCAGCGCCGCCATAACGGGTATTCAGGCGTTTGCGGACCTCTACAAATACGGTCGTCCCGTCACGGTCACGCATGATGAGATCAATTTCTCCGCCACCGCGCCCGGGCGTCCGATAATTGCGCTGGACCAGACGCAATCCGGCTTGCTGAAGGTGGCGCAAAGCCTCATCTTCCGCGGCGTCGCCCGTCTGTTTGGTGCTGGGTGTGCTGTTCATCGCCCTGAATTAGGAATTACATTGACTACTGCCTACGCCAAAGCGCTTGTTGCGGCCCGTGACGCGGCGTCAAGCCAGCATTATCCGCAAGGCGCCCTGTATGTGGTGGCAACACCCATTGGCAACCTCGCTGACATCAGCCTGCGTGCGCTGCACGTGCTGGATATGGTCGACACCATTGCTTGCGAAGACACCCGCCACACGCAGACCCTGCTGCGTGCCTATGGTATCGACAAGCCTTCCTCCAGGCTGCTGGCCGTACACCAGCACAACGAGGCCGAGGCTGCCGAGACCGTCATGACCAGACTCAGGCAAGGCCAGCGTGTTGCCTATGTGAGTGATGCGGGTACGCCAGGCATCAGTGATCCAGGCGCCCGGCTCGTCGCAGCCGTCCAGGCCGCCACAATGACCGTGGTTCCTTTGCCGGGGGCCAGCAGCGTCACCTCGGCGTTGAGCATTGCGGGGGTGTCGGGGGCTGCCGGGACACCCGAAGGTGCTTTTATCTTCCTGGGATTTTTGCCATCAAAAGCCACCGAACGCATAGCTGCGGTGGAAACGCTCGCCGGTGAACGACGCTGCGTCGTCCTGCTTGAAGCGCCGCATCGCATTGAAGTGCTGGCCTCCGCACTGTCCGTGCTGGGAAGCCGGCGCATCACCATAGGGCGAGAACTGACCAAGCAATTTGAAGAGATTGCCACTATCGGCTCCGAGGAGTTCCCGGATTGGCTGAAAGCCGAGCCAAACCGCTCGCGAGGGGAGTTTGTCCTGGTATTGCACCCCGCGCCAGTTGAGGCAAGACCCGATCAGGACCAACGTGTCTTGAAGTTGCTTCTGGCCGAACTGCCATTGAAAACGGCCGTCAAGCTCGCCGCTGACATCACGGGCCTGCCGCGAAATACCCTGTACGAAGCTGCTTTGACGTTGAAAAAGAACGAAAACTGATCAGCGTTCTTTGAGATAGGGCTTGCCGAGCGCCTGAGGTGCCACGGCCTTGCCGATGAAGCCCGCGAGCAGCACCACCGTCAGAAGATAGGGTAGGGCCTGCACCGCCTGAACGGGTACTTCGCCAATACCGGGCAAACTCACGCCCTGCAGGCGAATGGCAACGGCGTCCAGAAAACCGAATAACAGACAGGCCCAGAAGGCACCCACCGGATGCCATTTGCCGAAAATCATGGCGGCCAGCGCCATGAAGCCACGCCCAGCCGTCATGTTCGGTACAAATGAGGCGTTTTGGGCCAGCACCAGGTAACTGCCCGCCAATCCGCACAGCAAACCATTCAGCGTGATCGCCGCATAACGCATACCTTTGACCGACACACCGGCCGCATCCACCATGTGGGCGTTTTCACCCACAGCGCGCAAGCGAAGGCCAAAACGCGTCCGGTACAACAGCCACCAGACTGCTGGCACCAGCAACAAGGTGCAATACACCATGATGTTGTGACTCAGCAAGCCCTCTCCAACGATGGTGCCCAATACTGGAATGCCCTGCAGTTTCGCAACCAGTCCCGGCATGACGGCCAGCAACCGGACTTCGGCACTCACTGCCGGTGTCTGCCCACCCTGATGAAACCAGGCTATGCCGAGCACGATGGTCATCCCCGCCGCAATGATGTTGATCGCCACACCGGAAACCACCTGATCACCACTATTGCTCACACAGGCAAATCCATGCAGCCACGACAAAACCACAGTGACGCCCATGGCCACCAGCAACGCCAGCGCGGTGGAGCCTGTTGTCACACCAACCGTACCCGCTGTAAACGCGGCGATCAGCATTTTGCCTTCCAGCCCGATATCGATCACACCAGAGCGCTCGGACAGCAAGCCCGCCAGCGCACACAAAATAAGCGGCGTGGAAACCCGCAGTGTTGAGGCCAGCAGTGCGCCAATCAGGGCGTCATCCATTTGATGCTCCTGGCTTTGTGGCATGCGCCTGGCGGGACAAGGCACTTCCGATGCGCACAGCTACCATGTTCACCCAGGGTGCAATCACGTAGGCCATGGCACCGGAGAACAGAACGATAAACCCCTGCAACATCACCACCATGTCGCGGCTGAAGCCGCGAATCTCGAAGCTAACCTCGGCCCCCCCCTGAAACAGCGCACCGAACAACACGCTGGCCAGCACAATGCCGACCGGATGGTTTCGCCCGATCAACGCGACCGCAATCCCCGTGAATCCGGCTCCACTGACGAATTCGAGCAACAGCTTGCCATTGACGCCGGCTATTTCGTTCATCCCGACCATGCCGGCGAGCGCACCCGAGAACCCCATCGCAATCATCACCTGGTGCTTGGGTTTGATGCCGGCATAAGCGGCCGCATTGGCGCTCGACCCGACGGCACGAAGCGCATAACCAATGCGGGTATGCCAGAGCAAGAGATAGACACCCACGGCAGCCAGCAAAGCCAGGAAGAAACTGATGTTCAGGGGAGACGCCGGCCACTCCTGACCCAGCCAGGCCATGAAGTCGCGCATGCTGGTGAGCTTGGCAGAAGGCCCGAACACGGCACTTTCAACCGACATGGAGCCATCCGGCTTGAGGTGATTGACCAGCAGATAGACCAGCAACGTACTGGCAAGAAAATTGAACATGATGGTGGTGATCACCACATGGCTGCCGCGATACGCCTGTAAATACGCCGGCACAGCGGCCCAGGCGATACCAAAAACAATGCTGGCCATCAGCATCATGGGCAACACCACCCATGCGGGTTGGCTGTAGGACAGCCACAAGGCCACCAGCCCCGCGCCGAGGCCACCCATGATGGCCTGACCTTCACCGCCAATATTGAACAGCCCGCCATGAAAGGCAACCGCCACGGCTAACCCTGTGAAAATGAAGGTCGTGGTGTAGTAGAGCGTGTAGCTCAACCCGCGTGGCGTACCAAATGCTCCACGGATCAACACAGTGAGCACGTCTACGGGATTCTGGCCTACCAGAGCAACAACCGCGCCTGCAGCCAGCAGGGCCACCAGCAGATTGACCACTGGCAGCACACCCAGTTCAACCCAGGGCGACATCGGCTGGTTGGCTCTCATGCAGCACTTCCCAACATGAGCATCCCCAATTTGGACTCGGTGCACTGGGCAATTGGCAACTCGCCCGTCACCCGCCCCTGATTCAACACGATGACCCGATCAGACAGGGCCAGAATTTCGTCCAGCTCACTGGACACGACGAGCACCGCACAACCCGAATCACGCATGGAACGCAACTGCGAGTAAATGAATTCGATGGCACCAATATCCACACCGCGGGTGGGCTGCCCCACCAGCAGCACCTTCGGTGACTGTCCCAACTCCCGCGCCAGCACCAGTTTTTGCTGGTTACCACCCGAGAAACTGGCGCTGAGCAGCCGGTCGTTACGTGGACGGACGTCAAAACGTTCCATCAAGTCCGAAGTGGCCTTGCGCATCTCATCATGCCGCATCCAACCAGCCCGGCAATAGTGCGGCAGCCACTCATACCCAAGAACCGCCGACTCCCATGCCTCGAAACTCATCACCATGGCCCGCTCATGCCGGTCCTCCGGCACATGTGCGACACCCAGCCTGCGGGCCGTTCGTGGATCGATCCAGGCCCTGGCATCAAACACCGTGCCACCCACTTCCAGATGCCCCTCTTGCGGCGCCAGCAAACCAGACAACACTTCCAGCATCTCGCTTTGGCCATTTCCGGACACCCCGGCGATACCGACGATTTCGCCCGCCCGGAGGTCCACATCGAGCCCATGAAGACGCGTCACCTTCAGGGCATCACGTACCACGACCCCTTTAACCCGCATAAGAACCTCACCCGCTGGTTTGGTAGCGTCTCCCTGGCGACCCATGTGCACCTTGCGGCCCACCATGGCTTCGGCCAGGCTTTCGATGGAAGTCTGCGAAATAGCCACTTCCTGCACGACGCGGCCGCCACGCATCACGGTGACATGGTCACACAGGCGCATAACCTCCTTGAGCTTGTGCGTGATCAACAGGATGGTGGTGCCCTGCTCCCGCAGTCGGGACAGCACACCAAACAATTGCTCGGTTTCCTGCGGCGTCAACACAGCCGTCGGCTCATCCAGAATCAGGATTCTGGCGCCGCGGTACAGGGCTTTCAGAATCTCCAGCCGCTGTCGGTCACCCACCGGAAGGCTGTCCACGCGTGCATCCAGCTCCACCTTCAGGCCGGTGGAGTCGATCAATTCCTTAAGCTTGCTGCGAACGGTTCCTTCGGCACGCGAGAGCAGAAAACTGGGCTCGGCGCCCAGCATCACGTTCTCCAGCGCAGTCAGCGTATCCACCAGCATGAAGTGCTGGTGGACCATGCCAATCCCCAGGGAGATGGCGTCATGGGCGTTGCGGATCGTCGCCGCACGCCCCGCCACCTTGATCGTGCCGGTGTCAGCCGTGTAAAAACCGTACAGAACCGACATCAAGGTGCTCTTGCCAGCACCGTTTTCGCCCACGATACCGTGCACGGTCCCTGCCATAACCTTCAAATCAACTTCGCTGTTGGCCTGCACTGCACCAAAGCGTTTGTTGATGCCCAACATTTCCACGGCTATGCCAGACACGTTGGCGCTCCCGACCTCAAGGGTTGGCGCGGCTTGGGTAGTCGTCATGCGGTCAAAGTCAAAAAGACCAGGAGCGGATCACCGGCCCTGGTCTGTTTTTACCCTGTCGCCTCAGTCTCAGTATTTGCAGGCGTTGTCGGCCATGTAATCAGCCACCTTGATTTTGCCGCTGATGATGTCAGCCTTGGCGGCCTCCACTTTGGCTTTCATGTCTTCTGTAACCAGCTTGGCGTTGTTGTCGTCCATCGCGTAATCAACGCCGCCTTCTTTCAGGCCGAGAACGGAAACGCCAGGCGTGTGGCCTTTGGCTACGTTGTACACAGCGACGTCCACACGCTTGAGCATGGATGTCAGCATGGTGCCGGGCTGAATGTGGTTTTGGTTGCTATCTACGCCGATTGCCAGTTTCTTGGCATCCTTGGCAGCCTGATAGACACCCATACCCGTTCCGCCGGCAGCAGCGAACACCACGTCAGCGCCTTTGGAGAATTGCGCTTTGGCCAGTTCACCACCGCGGGCCGGATCGTTCCATGCCGCACCCGTGGTGCCGGTCATGTTGGCGAAAACCTGTGTTTTAGGCTTTGCAAACTTGGCGCCCTGCTCGTACCCGCACTGGAATTTACGGATCAACGGAATGTCCATACCGCCCACAAAACCGACTTTGCCCGATTTGCTGGCCAGGGCTGCCATGGCGCCAACCAGGAAGCTGCCTTCCTGCTCCTTGAACACCACAGACTGCACGTTGGGCTGATTGACAACCATATCAATGATGGCGAACTGCAACTTCGGAAAGTCTTTGGCTACTTTTTCGATGCTCTCTGCCTGACCGAAACCGATGCCGATGATCGGGCTGGCACCACGCTCAGCCATGCGGCGAATCGCCTGCTCACGCTGGGATTCATTGGCGATTTCGAACTCAAGGTAAGTTTTGCCGGTTTCCTTCTTCCACAGTTCCATACCATCGTAGGCGGCCTGGTTGAATGATTTATCAAACTTGCCGCCCATGTCAAAAATGATGGCGGGCTCTGGCACGGCAGGTGCTGCGGCCACGGGAGCGGATGCAGGCGCGGCCGCGGGGGCAGGCGCAGCCTCCTCTTTTTTGCCACAGCCAACGAGAGCAGCTGCCAGCACGACTGAAATCAGGCTCAATGAGGGGGTGAGTTTCATGTTCATAGGTTCTTTCGGTTTATCAGAAAAAGGGGTAGCAAATTTAAGATGCAGTATGAAGAATAACTGATTCAAGCTTGATCGACAATGATCCCATCATGACGTCTGTTCGCACTGACACCCATACGACAGCCCCTGACTGGCGGGCATTGCCCAAGGTCTTGCTGCACGAGCACCTTGATGGCGGCCTGCGCCCGCAAACCCTGCTCGACCTGTGCCGCGAACAGAACCTGGCTGTACCGGCAGACGATGCCGAATCGCTGGCGGCGTGGATACAGGCAAACGCCAACTCAGGCAGTCTGGAGCGCTACCTGCAGGGTTTTGCCTTGACGGTTGCGGCCATGGCGACCCCGCAGGCCTGCGAGCGCGTGGCGTTTGAAGCGGCTGAAGATGCGCGGCTGGACGGCTGCGTGTTGGCCGAGTTCCGCATGGCACCCCTGTTGCTGGAAGCGTTTGGCCTGTCGGGGGAAGCCGTCGTGGAAGCCCTGGCACGTGGTTTGGCACGAAGCACCCTGCCCTGCGGCTTGATTGTCTGCGCCATGCGTATGGAGAGTCCGCAGGAAACCGCCCGCGCGGCCCAGCTGGCTGCACGCTACAAAGGCCAGGGTGTGATTGGTTTTGACATTGCCGGTGCCGAGCGGGGATTCCCACCCGGGCTTCACGCCGATGCTTTTGCCATTGCCCGTGAAGCGGGCCTGGGCCTGACCTGCCATGCCGGCGAAGCCGACATCGGGGCCCGTGTGCTGGAAGCCGCGGCTGTGGGCGCCACGCGCATCGGCCACGGCGTGAACATCATGCTGCCGCCAGGAGCCCCAGGCCAGACGGAACAAGTGAAAGCGGCCCGGGAGCTGGGCCTGCATTTCGAGGTGTGCCCCACCAGCAATGTGCACACGGGCGCGGTGGCGTCGCTGGCTGCGCACCCGATTGGCGCCATGGTGCGGGCCGGGCTGTCGGTATCCTGCTCGACGGACAACCGGTTGATGTCCGGCGTGACACTCAGCCAAGAGCTTCAAGCGATACACGACATCAACGGCATCACGCTCGACCAGATCGGAACCATGATGCGTCAGGCCGCAGGGGCCTCCTTCATGCCCGCCGACGTCCGCACGACTGCCGCGCAGGCCATGAGCCGCTGGGACAGCCCGGCAGGCGTGCTCTAGGCGGGTTTGCTGGCAGACAACGCTTCGTATTCACGAGCGTACTCGCAGGCAATAGCCGCCGCCAGCCGCGCGTTGTTCAGCACCAGCTGGATATTGGACGACAGGCTGTTGCCGCCGGTCAATTCGTTCACTCGCGCCAGCAAAAACGGGGTCGATTCCTTGCCACCAATGCCCTGCTGCTGCGCCTCTCTCAAAGCCTGCTCAATCGCACCATCAATGGCTGCACGTGGCATGGCAAAGGCTTCGGGTATCGGGTTGGCCACCACCATGCCACCGTGCAATTTCATCGCCCACTTCGCATGCATGACCCGTGCGATGTCAGCCGCGGTATCGAGCTGGTAATCCACCTTGAATTCACTGTCGCGCGTGAAAAAAGCCGGCAGCCAGGGCGTCTGGTAGCCCACTACCGGCACGCCATGGGTTTCCAGATACTCCAGCGTCAGGCGCAAATCGAGGATGGATTTGGCTCCGGCGCAGACCACCGCCACCGGTGTCTGGGCCAGCTCCTGCAGGTCGGCCGACACGTCAAAACTCTGCTGCGCGCCGCGGTGCACGCCGCCAATGCCGCCCGTGGCAAATACGCGAATGCCCGCCATGGCCGCGATGATCATGGTCGAGGCCACCGTGGTGGCGCCGGTTGCGCCCGAGGCCACGATGAACGGGATGTCGCGGCGGCTGACCTTCACAACGCTGCGCCCGGTCTGGCCCAGCGTTTCAATTTCCGCAGCGGTGAGTCCGGCTTTCAGGCGGCCGTTGACGATGGCAATGGTGGCCGGCTCGGCGCCGTGCGCCCGCACCTCGGCCTCCACCTGCAGGGCAGTCGCCACATTTTGCGGATACGGCATGCCGTGCGAAATGATGGTGGATTCCAGCGCCACCACAGGGCGCCGCTGGGCAATGGCCCGGGCCACGTCGGGGTGAATGTCGAGATAGGGGTTGGTCATAAAGGCTAATACTCAGCGAAGCAGTTGTTCAACGGAAACGACGGACAGACTGGGGTGATTGGCCAGAGCGGACGTGACGGTCAGCGCCGCGCACCCCAGCGCAAACGGGACGGCGTCAGGCAGGGCCTGGTGATGGAGGAAGCCGTGCACCACACCGGCCATCAGCGCGTCGCCAGCCCCTGTAACGTTCACCACTTCGGCCCCCAGCGCGTGTTGCCAGCCGTTGCCTGAGTCCCGGTCGCTCCAGTACACACCCCGCTCACCCAGACTCACGATGACTTGCTGCACGCCCTGTGCGTGCAGCCAGCGCGCGGCCTGCTCAACAGCGGCATCGGTGTCCACTGGCGAGCCGCACAGCGCCTGCGCCTCCAGCCGGTTGACCTTGAGCGTGTGCACCTGCCCCAGCCAGGGCAAAATGCGCTGGCATTTGAAGGCCGACACACAATCCACAAAAACCGGCGTGGTCTGGCGCTGCGCAAACAGCCAGGCCAGTGCGTCTGGCATCAGGTTGCAGTCCACCACCATCGCGGCCGCGTGGCGCACCCGGTCAGCGTGTACGGCCAGTCGCTCGGGCGTGATGCGCTCCAGAATGCGCATGTCGTTCACCGCCACCGCCATGTCGCCGTCCGGGCCGTGAAGGGACAAATAGGTCGAGGTTGATTCGCCCGCCAGCACCCAGCAGCCCTGCACGTCCACACCCGCTTTTTGAGTCAATTCCAGCAAGCTGCGACCGTACAAATCGTCGCCCACCGCCGTGATCAGGCGGGTGTCGTTGCCCAGCCGCGCCAAGTTTTCCGCCACGTTGCGCGCTACGCCACCGGGCGCGCAACGGATGTGCCCCGGGTTGGAGTCGCCCGCCACCAGCACCCGCTCTGTCGCGCCGGAAATGTCCATGTTGGCACCGCCCAGCACCAGCACAAACTGCTGCCCGGCCAGCACGTAGCCCTTACCCAGGATGTGCCCTTTTTGGGTCAGATTCATGATGTGGCCGGCCACGGCAGGGCGGCTGATGCCCAGCCGGTCAGCCAGCGCTTGCTGGGCAATCAGCGGCTCATCGCGCAGGATGGCCAGGATTTGTTGTTCGCGTTCGGTCACAAACAAAAGTATATATAACAAACTTATGTTTGCAAAATACAGGGAGATGTCTGAAACCCCGAATGCTACAAAATAAATAGCTGCTTACGCATATCCGACGAGAGATGAAGGCCAAAAATATGCCTAAAAACAGCTTTTTTTACAGTCCGGAAGCCCCAAAAAGCAGCTCAGGCTGGCCACGAGAGTCAGCCGAAAACGCAGCGGCAACCAGCCTTCCAGGTGGTAGCGCCCATAAAGCCGCCGGTCCACCACGTAACAGATCAGCAGCAACACGCCCAGCACCACCAGCCCGGCCCAAGGCGGCATGATGATCGCAATCCAGGCCAGCAACGCGGGAATGGTGCCCCACAGGTAAGGGAACAGGTCGCCATCCTGACCCTCGCGCATGGCCAGGCCCCAATGGATGCCACCCAGAAAACTGGCGATGGTGGCCGCGTACCCGGCGAGCGCCAGCATGACAAACGGCAGCGCCGAAGCTTCTGCCAGCCAGATCAGCGCCGCGCCAAAAACAAACGGAATCAGGCCCGCATAACCCAGGCGCAAGGCCCAGGGCGGCGGGTTGGTCTTGAACGGGGAAAACTGCAAAACAACTCTCCTGGCGGGTGAAGCGCCAAGCGTATCACCCGCCAGCCCCATTTACATAGGGTCACTCAATAGCCAGCCGCTGGGCGCTGCCACCCGTTTTCTTGGGCAACGTCAACGTCAGCACGCCGTTGTCGTATTTCGCTTTCGAGCTGCCCTGATCAAAGTCCTGCGGCAACTGGAAGCTGCGCGAAACCGCCCCGTAATAGCGCTCGGTGCGGAGGCTTTTTTCGTCCTTGCTCTGCGAATCCTGCTGTTTGACTTCAGCACGCACCGTCACCACATTGCCCTCCAGCGACACGTGAATGTCTTCCTTGCTAACGCCCGGCACCTCCGCCTGCACGGTATAGGCCTTGTCGTTTTCCTTGACGTCAATCTTGATGCTCGCAGGCGTGGGCAACGGGTCACCATGCAGCGGCTTCACGTAAAACCCGGGAGCCACGTCACGGAAAAAGTCGTCAAACAGGTTGCCTCGGCTGATCAATGAATTCATGTTCAAACTCCTTCATGCATGGTTGAGGCAGCGCCAACCCGACGCCGCCATAACCTTTATGTAGGTAGCGACCCCGCAGTCTTCAAGACGGGGGAGAACAGAGTTTGATCTGCGTCAAAAGCCAGGCGTGCGTCAGGCGCAAGAACCGGCGGCTGGTCCGCAATGTGGATGAGGGGCAGCAGTGCCTGTTGCGCCATGCGCGCAGCAGCGTCGTCCGCGGCGTGTACGGTGGCAATCACATCACCCACCTCCACACGCTGCCCGGTCTGCACAAACTGGGTAAATCCCACGCGGGCGTCCACCGCGTCGCTGGCTCGGTGCCGGCCGCCACCGAGCTCAATGATCAGCAAGCCAATGTCGCGCGTGGCCATCCCCGAGACCCAGCCTGCGCGGGTTGCCAGCACGGGCACCTGCACCGGGGCCGCAGGCAGGTAGTGGGCGGGTCGCGCAATCAGGTCTGCCGGGCCGCCCAGTACCGTCACCATGCGGGCAAAGTGTTCCAGCGCAAGGCCACTGTTCAGCGCGGCGTCCACCTGTTGCAAAGCCTGTGCGTGGTCGCTGGCCAGTTTGCCGATCAGCAACAACTCGGCACTGAGCGTGCGGGTGATGTCCAGCAGGCGCGGCTCCTGCCGCTCCCCCTTCAAAAACGCAATGGCCTCCACCATTTCAACCGCGTTGCCGCAGCTGTCGCCCAGAACCTGGTTCATGTCGGTGATCCAGGCGCGCGTGGGCAAACCGGCGCCATTGGCGACCTTCACCAGCGACGTGGCCAGCTCAACAGCCATGCTGCTGGATGCGGCAAACGCGCCGTTGCCGGTTTTGACATCCATCACCAGCCCCTGCAAACCCGCTGCGAGCTTCTTGGACAGGATGCTGGCCGTGATGAGCGCCACGGATTCCACCGTACCGGTGACGTCCCGAATGGCATACAGCCGCCGGTCCGCCGGGGCGAGCTCGGCGGTCTGCCCGATGATGGCGCAGCCAGCGGTTTGCAGGGCGCGGCGCAACAGCGCGGTGTCCGGCGTGCTGCAGTAGCCGGGAATGCTGTCGAATTTGTCCAGCGTGCCGCCGGTGTGGCCCAAGCCACGGCCCGAAATCATCGGTACAAAACCGCCACACGCGGCCACGATGGGCGCCAGCATCAGGCTCACCTTGTCACCCACGCCGCCGGTGGAGTGTTTGTCCAGAATCGGGCCGGGCAGATGGGCGCTGGCCCAATCCATCACCGTGCCGGAACGGGTCATGGCCTGCGTCAGGCCAATGGTTTCGGCCGGGCTCATGCCCTTGAGAAACATCGCCATGGCCATCGCAGCGGCCTGGCCTTCGCTCCAGGAGCTGTCCACCAGGCCCTGCACAAACGCGTCAATCTGCGCACGCTCCAGCACGAGACCATCACGTTTGTGGCGGATGATTTCCTGCGCGAGCATGGTTGACCTCAATAGGTGCCAGCGGCGCCAGTGGGTGGTGCGCCCGATGCGCTTCTCAGTGCGCTTTTTCCACCCAAGATCGCTTCAATGTCCGACAGAATGCTGCTGGCTCCGATGCGAAACCGTTTCGGGCTCAGCGCCTGTGGCCCCAGGTATTCGCTGCACAGCGTCATGTAGGTCGTGGCGTCGGCTACCGTGCGAATGCCACCCGATGGCTTGAAGCCAATACGGCTTACCGTCACCGGGTCCGCAGCCGCATGTTCAACAATGGCCGCCAGCATGGTGCGGGCGGCTTCGGGCGTGGCGCTGACCGGTGTTTTGCCAGTGCTGGTTTTGAGGAAGTCAGCACCGGCGTCCAGGCTCAGGCGCGAGGCGCGCTTGATCCACCGCGTATCCTTGAGCTCACCGGTCTCCAGAATGACTTTGAGCGTCAGCCCCATACAAGCCTTGCGCACAGCAGTCAGCAGTTGCGCCACCACCGCTTCGTTCCCAGCCAGCAACTGCGCATACGGCAGCACCACGTCCACTTCCTGCGCGCCACTTTGCACGATGGTGTCAGTGTCGCGCAGGGCACGCTGAACGTCCGCACTGCCATCCGGAAAATTGGCGACCGCCGCGACCAAAATGTGAGGCGGCAGCTGGCTTCGCGCAAACGCGGCCAGGCGCGGCCACACACACACCGCCGCCACGGGGCCGAAACGGCCTTGCGCGCGCTCGCACAGGCGGGCGATGTCGGCTTGTGTGTCCTGATCGTTCAGGCTGGTAAGGTCCAGGCAGGCCAGCGCCAGCCGGGCATTCGCCACCGGGTCAGCGTTCCAGGGAAGGTTCAGTATGGTCATGTGCTGGGATTCGAGAGCGGGATGGTCATGTTTTCAATGATGTCGGCCAGCACCTGGCTGGCAACCGTGCCGCCCTCGTGCGCCTGCGACAGCGTGTGGGCATGACTCAGGTGTTCGCTGGAGAGACCTGCACCCATGTTGGTGATGAGAGACAGCGCCAGCACGCGCATGCCAGCGTGGCGCGCAATGATGGTTTCGGGCACTGTGCTCATGCCCACCACATCGGCGCCCAGTTGCGCCATCATCCGTATTTCGGCCGGGGTTTCAAACTGCGGGCCAAAAGCCCAGGCGTACACCCCCTCATGCAGCAACACGCTACGCTTTTTGGCAATGGCTTTGGCCTGCTCGCGCAGGACAGGGTCGTAGGCATCCACCATGGACACGAATCGTTCCGAGCCTGGCTCTCCCACCAGCGGCGAGCGCTGCGCAAAGTTCATGTGGTCGGTAAGCACCACCAGACTCTTGGGGGGAAGACCAAGCCTCAAACTGCCCGCCGCATTGGTCTGCACCAGCACCTCGCAACCCAGCAACCGGAGCACCCGCAGCGGCGTCTTCATGCCGTCCACCTCGCCGGTTTCATAGCCGTGCTTGCGCCCGCTCATGACGGCAACCATCTGATCGCCCACGCGGCCCAGCCACAACTCACCCACATGGCCGGCAACGGTAGCCCGCGGAAAACCGTCCAGCGCGGAATAGGGAATACGAACAGCATCGTGCACCTGCTGCGTCAAATCGCCCCAGCCGGAACCCAAAACCACCGCGATCCGCGGCTTGAAATTCGGAGCACTCCTCTGAATGGTGCGCAGGGCAGGAAGGTCCGTCATGGCGCGTGCAAATGGTCAGGGCCGAAGCTGTCTGGCAGCAGTTGGGCCAGCGTGTAGCATGGCCCCAGGGCCTCTTCGCTGGCGGTCAGGATGGGGGTTTCCGGTGTACAAAACTCGCGTAGTTTTTGCCGGCAACCACCGCAGGGAGTGCACCAGGCACCTCCCGTTCCGACGACAAGAACTGCCTGCGCCCGAGTGCTGCCAGCCAGCACCATGGCGCTCAACGCGCCGCCTTCGGCGCATACACCCTCCGGATAGGCCGCGTTCTCCACATTGCACCCGGCATGGATGCGACCCTGATCATCCAGCACGGCAGCGCCCACCAGAAACTTCGAGTACGGCGCGTAAGCCTTCAGACGCGCCGCTCTAGCCGCTTGCAGCAACGCGTGCTGCTGGCTTTCAGTCAGCGTGTAGGCAACCATTAATTTGCGTCCTTGGATAAAGATGGCATCGGTGAAACCAATCACTCTCGGCCATGATACTGCTGAGGCCCCGGTTCCGATGCCTGCCTTGCCCGGAACGATGCAGGCATATTGACAAAAATCAACTTCCTGCGCGGGTTGCAGCGACGTCCTCATAAAAAGCATTCACTCACGTTTTCCTTGCGTCAAATCAAAACCCCGGCTATTGAAACAGCGACAGTGATACTGAGGTAAGCAAGGTCCGTATGGCTGTTCATGCGGCGTCAAATCAGGAGAATTTCATGCGTGTTGTTCGAGTCCTCGCGTTGCTGGCGGTTGCCACTGTCAGCCTCACTGCCTGTTACGTCGTTCCCGTCACCCGGCCGGATGGCGCCGTTGTGTATCAGCCCTACCCGCTGCCAGCGCCAGGCACCGTCATACCCGGTACAGCGACAGGCACGGTTCCCGCGGTCATCAATGCCAAACTGTATCCATCGAACGAGGTGGCTGCCCAGACGGGCATCATCACAGGTACGGTCACGAACATGATGACCGGCAAAGGCCAGTTTCAGGTCAGCTATATGGGTGAGATTCTGATCGGTGAAGCCACGCGCGTTTCCAACAGCGACAAGCGTGGTGTGGCCAGCGCCTACAGCCCGAAAGGCATGTACATGTCTTGCGAATACCAGATGAACACACCGTATCAGGGCGCTGGAAACTGCACGTTTTCCAATGGCGCCAGCTATCAGATGCACTTGGGCGGAAACTGAAGGGGCGACTGGTGCGGCTGGCGGGGATCGAACCCACGACCCTTGGCTTCGGAGGCCAATACTCTATCCACTGAGCTACAGCCGCAACCCTTGAGCAGCGGCAATTGTAGGGGTTTTCACAGGGGCCACCGCTATAATGAGCGGTTTCGTACCCAGCCACTGACATTTTGAGGACACCATGAGCGATAACAGCCACGCCACTGTTCACGATGAGGCCCACACCGGCCCCATTAAAAATCCGAAGCAATTGGCCCTGGCAGTGCTCTTTTCGTTTGTCGCACCGATTTTCATCATCATCGGACTGGTGTACTACGTCACATCCGCCAACAAACCTGCCGCCGGCTCCGTGAATGTGGAAAAAGCGACTGCCGAGCGCATCCAGAAAGTGGGCACGGTCGAGATTCGTGATGCCAACCGCGCGCTCAAGTCCGGCGAAGAAGTCTTCAAGGCCCAGTGCACGGCCTGCCATGCCGCTGGTGTTGCAGGTGCCCCCAAAGTGGGTGACGCTGGTGCATGGGGCCCGCGCATTGCTACTGGTTATGACGCCTTGATCAATTCCGCACTCAAAGGCAAAGGCGCCATGGGTGCGCAGGGTGGCGGTGATTTTGAAGAACTGGAAATCGGGCGTGCGGTGGTTTACATGGCGAATGCTTCGGGCGGCAAACTGGCTGAACCCAAGGCTCCAGCTGCAGCGGGCGCTCCGGCCGATGCAGCTTCCGCGGCCAAGTAACAGGTCAGGCCAGCAGACTGACGTATCAGATTCATCCAGGGTGTATCCCTCCCGCAAAGAAGCCGGTTTATCAGCCGACTTTTTTATTGCTACCAACCCGCAACTTCGCTTTTTTCAGGTCATTCAAGGCTTTGAACCTTGAGGAATATGCGTGACTAGCTATTATTTTTGTAGCATTTTGAGCATCTGCTGCGGGCTGCGGATGTAGCCAAATCGTGTGGGCAAGTCGCGGGTGTACACCTCTTCAGGCACCCACAAACCCGCCTCTACAGCTTCGGCGGCAATGGGCACGTCCAGCGTATGAATCAGCCCAAAACCCAGCTCGGTGTCCAGGTACACGCGGCCATGCTCGTCCACCACGCAGCGCTGCGGCCTTGCAGGCTGTCCGGTGTGGGCCGTTACCGAAAAGTCAGCACCCACTCGCCAGACAAATGGTGTGGCTTCCAGTTCAACATATACGCGCTGCGGGCCATTCTGGAAAAACCATTGCCCAGAGTCGTCACCGGCGTAGTTGCGGTGGATGAAGTCGATCAACTTTTCGTGTTGCAGGCGTGAGCCTTTGGCACCCGCCGCACCGCTGGCAAAGCTGCCCAGTGCCTGCGTGCGGTCGTCGCGCATGAACCAGTGGCCGCGCGCGTCCAGCCCCAACCAGCCATAGCAATGCGGCACGTTGGGCCATTTGGCCATGGCTTGCCTGACGATGTCATCCATGAATGGATTGTGCCCCCACGCTTGTCACGCCGTGTACCGGGCGCCCAGCCAGCCACCCACAGCATCCGGCATGGTGCGCACATGGCCGGGCACCCTGCCCTGAGGAAAGCCGACGTGGCCGCCGTGCGCAGGTTGCCACAACGTGACAAAGTCGCCCACCTCGTTTTGCTGGGGCAGGCTCCAGGCAGGAACGAAGGGGTCGTTTCGGGCATTCACCACCAGTGCAGGTACGCGAATGCGATGCAAGTGCGGCTTGGCCGAGGCGCGCGCCCAATAGTCGTCGGTGTTCTTGAAGCCATGAACGGGCGCGGTGAAGATGTTGTCGAACTCGTACAAGTCCCGCGCTGCCTGCAGCGCCTGAGCATCAAACAGCCCGGGGTGCTGGGCCAGCTTGCGCATGGCTTTGGGTTTCATGGTGTTGAGGAACATGCGCGTGTAGACCAGCCGGTTGAAACCCCGTCCGATCGCCCAGCCACCCGCCACCAGATCGATGGGTGAGCATACGGACGCCACGCCCTGCACGACCTGCGCCGCCGCCTCTCCCATCTCACCAGCCCAGCGCATCAGTGCGTTGCCGCCCAGCGAGATGCCCACCGCGACAATCGGTCCCGCGTGCTGGTGACGAAACCGTCGAAGGATCCAGTCGATCTCCTCAAAATCACCCGAGTGGTAGGCGCGCGGGCCATGGTTGAGTTCACCACTGCAACCCCGGAAATGTGCCACCGCGAACGCCATGCCGCGTTCCTGGCAGAAATCGGCAAATGCTTCAGCGTAATGACTGCGCGAGGAACCTTCCAGACCGTGAAACATGACCATCAGTGGTTTGTCACTCACAGGCTCGCCGATCGAGTCAACGGGACCAGCCGACACCAGGAGATCCACATCAATGAAGTCACCATCCGGCGTGGTCCAGCGTTCGCGGCGATATTGGGGGGGTGGGCCAAACACCCGTCTGGAATAGAGGGCAGGCCAGATAGTTTGGAGGTTGCCTCCAGGCAACCAGACGGGTGCTACATAATTCATAGCTTATTACACAATAATGACGAGGCCTGACGGCCTGAAGTAGCAATATTTCCCTGTGAAATCGGTTGTTGCATCAATGCAGCACCTGTGCCACATCCGCGCTCGCCTCGGCGGCGTGTTTGGTGCCCGGGCTCGCATGGTGCACGACCATGCGCCAGCCCTGCGCAGTTTTGTGAAACACGTTGGTGGCCACCACGTAGGCGTGGCGCGGACCTTCGGGCGTCATCACCTCGATGCGTTCCACCAGGCTGTGAACGGCGCTGGCAACCGACTCCACCCGGCGCAGGTGCTGCGGCGAGGCCTGAATGGTGCCGTTGGCAAACATGGCCTCGAACGCGGCGCGAATCGCCACCGGCCCCATCAGTCGCGGGCCGCCCGGGTGCACGCAGACTATGTCGTCCTCATCAGCCCAGCAGGCCATGAGCTTGTCCACCTCGCCATGCTGCATCGCGTCATAGAACGCGGCTTCAACGTCGTCTGGCGTGCCGCCGACGGCGGCAGCCTGGAATTTGGCTTTGATCATGGGTTGTCGGCAGGGATGGAGCCTTGATTTTGCAGTGGTTTGGCCTGGTTCGGACACGGGCAGCGCAGGTACCTGACAGCCGGGGCTTGAATCCGGCATTTTTGCCATGCAGATATGCTAGCCTCTTGGATTGTCTTTTGGAGATATGCACATGAAACGCTGGCTCATCACATTGGCTGCCATTTTTACGCTGACGGCTTCGCTCACAGGCTGCGGCTACAACGACTTTCAGCGTCTGGACGAACAGACCAAGTCGGCTTGGAGCGAAGTGCTTAATCAATACCAGCGCCGTGCTGACTTGGTGCCCAACATCGTCGCCACCGTCAAAGGCGAGGCCAATTTCGAGCAGGAAACGCTGACCAAGGTGATTGAAGCACGGGCCAAGGCCACGTCGATCCAGGTCACGCCCGAAACGCTGAATAACCCGGAGGCATTTAACAAGTTCCAGGCTGCGCAGGGTGAGTTGGGCAGCGCCCTGTCGCGCCTGATGGCGGTGAGTGAGGCTTACCCCAACCTGAAGGCCAATCAGGGATTTGCCGACCTGCGGGTTCAGCTTGAAGGCACCGAGAACCGCATCACCGTCGCGCGCAACCGCTACATCCAGGCGATCCAGGAGTACAACGTAATTGCCCGCAGTTTCCCGACCAACCTGACTGCCATGGTATTCGGCTATCAGGCCAAGCCCAGTTTCACTGTCGCCAACGAAGCGCAGATTTCAACGCCACCAACGGTTGATTTCAAGAAGTAAATGCACATGTCGCCAGGCCTTTTTGGCTTTCGTCCATCCGGGCGCGGGCTGACATGGCTGCGTTCCGCACTGGCTTGGATTGGTCTGGCGCTGTTTCTTGCCATTTCGGCGACTGCCCAAGGCGTGTTGCCGGTCCCGCCGCTGGGCGCCCGGGTGATCGACACCTCCGGCACGCTGGACGCGGCACAACAGCAGGCACTGGAAGCGAAGCTGGCCGCATTTGAGGCGACCAAGGGGTCGCAAGTGGTGGTCTACCTGCTACCCACCACGCAACCGGAAGACATTGCCAGCTTTGCCAACCGGGTGGCCAATGAATGGAAGATCGGGCGGCGCGCTGTCGGTGATGGCGTTCTGGTCATCGTCGCCAAGAACGACCGCAAGGTCCGCATCGAAGTGGCCAAGACGCTGGAAGGCGCCATTCCCGATCTGGCGGCCAAACGCATCATTGACGAGGTCATCACGCCCCGCTTCAAGCAGGGTGACTTTGCGGGCGGGCTGGATGCTGCGGTGACCCGAATCACCGCACTGATATCAGGCGAAGCCCTGCCCGAACCCGTGCGCTCGACCCAGACCGGACCTCTGGCCGCAATGGGGATGGAGTGGATGGATTTCCTGATCTTCATGCTGTTTGCCGTGCCCATTGCTTCTGCGGTGGCACGCAGTGTGTTCGGGCGCAAGCTGGGTGCAGTGATCACCGGCGGCGGAGTGGGGGTGTTGGCCATGGTCGTCACGGCCAGCCTGCTGATCAGTGGCCTCGCCGCCGTGGCCGCGCTGATTTTCACATTGCTCTCGGGTTCATTCACACCACCCTCATCGGGCCGCGGGCCGCGCAGCGGCGGTGGACTGGGTGGGGGCGGATGGGGCGGCGGCACCGGTGGGGGATGGTCCGGTGGCAGTGGTGGTGGCGGGTTCAGTTCCGGTGGCGGCGGCGATTTTGGGGGCGGTGGCGCCTCGGGCAACTGGTAACGGGAGCCGAACAACATGTTGAACCGACTCAAGACAACCCTCAGGCACCGGTGGCTGGACGAATCCGACACCCGCCGGACCTTTGGCAGTGATCTGCTGGGGCGTCTAACGCGCCGGGTTGCTGCCAGCGAACGAAGGCACAGTGGGGAGATCCGCATTTGTGTAGAGGCGGGCCTTCCGTTGAGTTATTTGTGGCGTCATCTATGGCACAAGACGCCGATACGGTTGTTGTGCCGCGAGCGCGCCCTGTCCATGTTCGGCAGGCTGCGGGTGTGGGACACCCAACAGAATAACGGCGTGCTGATTTATCTGTTGCTGGCGGAGCGCGAAATTGAGCTGGTGTCCGACCGCGGGCTCAAGGCCTTTGTGACTGACGCGCAGTGGCAGGCGATGGTCCAGCGCATGGGAACAGCCTTCACCGCCGGGCGCTTTGAGGATGGCCTGACACAGGCACTGGAGGAGGTGTCCGCCGTGCTGGTATCCAACTTCCCTGAGTCCGCTGACACTGCCGGGCCCAACGAACTGCCCGATTCGCCAGTGTTAAATTGAATTTGGCCTGATACTGACAACACCAAAAGAACAAAACCCCTGATCTTTGCAGATCAGGGGTTTTTCGATAACCAGTCTCGCTACGCAACAATCACGCCGCGAGCAAGGTGTTATTTTTTCTGACGATACTTGCGCAGAGCAGCGATCTGGGCCGCCATGACAGCCAGTTCGGACTGTGCACGGGCGATATCCAGCTCGCCCTTGGCATTCTTGAGTGCCTCTTCTGCGGCAGCCTTGGCTGCGTTGGCTTTCTCGTCGTCCAGATCCTTGCCACGAACGGCGGTGTCCGACAGCACCGTCACGCGGTTGGGTTGCACTTCCAGAATGCCGCCGGCCACGAACACAAATTCTTCGCTGCCATCGGCCAATTCGATGCGCACCGAACCGGCCTTGATACGGCTGATCAGCGGCGTGTGGCGCGGATAGATGCCGAGTTCACCAGCCTCACCAGGCAAGGCCACGAATTTGGCTTCGCCGGAGAAGATGGATTCCTCTGCGCTCACAACATCAACATGGATGGTGCTCATATCAGTTCCTTGAAAGGTGAGTGCAAAGCCTGTGGCTTACGCAACCTTCTTCGCCTTTTCGAACGCTTCGTCGATGGTACCGACCATGTAGAACGCCTGCTCGGGCAGGTGGTCGCATTCGCCGTTCACAATCATCTTGAAGCCGCGAATCGTCTCGGCCAGGCTGACGTACTTGCCGGGCGAACCGGTGAAAACTTCAGCCACGTGGAATGGCTGGCTCAGGAAACGCTGAATCTTGCGGGCGCGTGCCACGGCCAGCTTGTCTTCAGGTGCCAGTTCGTCCATGCCCAGAATCGCGATAATGTCGCGCAGCTCTTTGTAGCGCTGCAGCGTGCCCTGCACGGCGCGAGCAGTTTCGTAGTGGTCAGCACCCACAACCAGCGGATCGAGCTGACGGCTGGTGGAATCCAGCGGGTCCACCGCGGGGTAAATACCCAGCGAAGCGATGTCACGGCTCAGCACCACGGTGGAATCCAGGTGGGCGAAGGTGGTGGCAGGTGATGGGTCGGTCAAGTCATCCGCTGGCACGTACACGGCCTGGATGGACGTGATGGAGCCCACTTTGGTGGACGTAATACGCTCTTGCAGACGGCCCATTTCTTCGGCCAGCGTCGGCTGGTAACCCACGGCGGAAGGCATACGGCCCAGCAGCGCGGACACTTCAGTACCGGCCAGTGTGTAGCGGTAGATGTTGTCCACGAAGAACAGAACGTCCTTGCCTTCGTCACGGAACGACTCGGCAATGGTCAGGCCGGTCAGCGCCACGCGCAGACGGTTGCCTGGGGGCTCATTCATCTGACCGTAGACCATGGCCACTTTGGAGTCTTCGAGTTTCTCGAGGTTCACAACGCCGGAATCGGCCATCTCGTGGTAGAAGTCATTGCCTTCACGGGTACGCTCACCCACACCAGCGAACACGGACAAGCCGCTGTGCGCCTTGGCGATGTTGTTGATCAGTTCCATCATGTTCACGGTCTTGCCCACACCGGCGCCGCCGAACAGGCCCACCTTGCCGCCTTTGGCGAACGGGCAAACCAGGTCAATCACCTTGATGCCGGTTTCCAGCAGTTCTTGTGATGGGCTCAGTTCGTCGTAGGTCGGCGCCTTGCGATGAATGGAGGCAGTTTGCGTAGCAGCAACCGGGCCGCGCTCGTCAATTGGCGCACCCAGCACGTCCATGATGCGGCCCAGTGTGGCTTTGCCCACGGGCACCATGATAGGGTTGGCCGTGTTTTGCACGATCATGCCGCGACGCAGGCCGTCTGAAGAGCCCAGCGCAATGGTACGGACGATGCCGTCACCCATTTGCTGCTGCACTTCCAGGGTCAGCGCAGAGCCGTCCATCTTGAGCGCGTCATAAATCTTGGGCATCTGGTCGCGTGGAAATTCCACGTCCACCACCGCACCGATACACTGAACAATCTTGCCTTGGACTTGAGCCATTTTTTGCTCCAAAAATAAATACGTTTAAACCGCTGCAGGTGACCGCTGGGTCAGACCGCTGCTGCACCCGCGACGATTTCCGAAAGTTCTTTCGTGATCGCTGCCTGACGCGTTTTGTTATAGACCAGCTTGAGCTCGGCAATCACGCTGCCGGCGTTGTCGGTCGCCGACTTCATGGCCACCATGCGCGCCGACTGCTCGGACGCCATGTTTTCGGCCACAGCCTGATACACCAGCGCCTCGACATAGCGAACCAGCAAGTCATCGATCACCGACTGTGCATCGGGCTCATAGATGTAATCCCAGCCGTGCTTGGAGCCTGACTTGGCTTCGTCTGCCTGCGCTTCAGCCTGCATCGCACTGGCTGACAGCGGCAACAGCTGCTGCACCACGGGCTCCTGCTTCATGGTGTTGATGAATCGGGTGTAGCACAGGTACACCGAATTCACTTCACCTTTGGCATAAGCATCCAGCACCACCTTTACGGGGCCAATCAGCTTCTCAAGATGCGGCGTGTCGCCCAGTTGTGTGGCATGCGACACAACCTTGGCACCAACACGGTTCAGAAAACCCAGACCCTTGTTGCCGATGGCTACCGCCTGCGTGGACACGCCTGCCGTCTGCAACTCGCGCAACTTGTTGGTCACGCCGCGCAGCACGTTGGTATTCATGCCGCCGCACAAGCCCTTGTCGGTCGTCACCACAATCATGCCCGCCGACTTGGCGTCGTTGGTTTTCATGAAGGCGTGAACGTACTCGGGATTGGCCTGACCGAGGTTGGCTGCGATGTTGCGGATCTTCTCGCTGTAAGGGCGGGCGGCGCGCATGCGCTCCTGCGCCTTGCGCATCTTGCTGGCCGCCACCATTTCCATGGCTTTGGTGATCTTCTTGGTGTTTTCCACCGATTTGATCTTGCCGCGTATTTCCTTACCTGCTGCCACGATAGGCTCCTTGGTTAGTCAGGTCGGGATCAGGCAAATGACTTCTTGAACGCGCCAATGGCGGTGTTCAATTCAGCCTCGGCATCTTTGTCCATGGCTTTGGCTGCTTCCAGCTTGGCCAGCAACGCAGCGTGCTTGTCCTTGAGGTAAGCATGCAGACCGTGCTCGAACGCCAGAACCTTCTTGACTTCGATGTCGTCCATGAAACCCTTGTTCACGGCAAACAGCGTGGCACCCATCAGGCTGATGGTCAGCGGGCTGTACTGCGCCTGCTTGAGCAGTTCGGTCACGCGGGCACCGCGGTCCAGCTGCTTGCGGGTGGCTTCGTCCAGATCGGAGGCAAACTGCGCAAACGCAGCCAGCTCGCGGTACTGGGCCAGGTCGGTACGAATACCGCCCGACAGACTCTTCACCAGCTTGGTCTGGGCAGCACCACCGACGCGGGACACCGAGATACCGGCGTTGATGGCGGGGCGGATACCGGCGTTGAACAGCGAGGTCTCCAGGAAGATCTGGCCGTCGGTGATCGAGATCACGTTGGTTGGCACGAAAGCAGACACGTCACCGGCTTGCGTTTCAATGATGGGCAGTGCGGTCAGTGAACCGGTTTTGCCTTTGACAGCGCCTTTGGTGAACTTCTCGACGTAGTCGGCGTTCACGCGGGCTGCGCGCTCCAGCAGACGGCTGTGGAGATAGAACACGTCGCCAGGGTAGGCTTCACGGCCTGGTGGACGGCGCAACAGCAAAGACACCTGGCGATAAGCCACGGCCTGCTTGGACAGATCGTCATACACGATCAGCGCGTCTTCACCGCGGTCGCGGAAGTATTCGCCCATGGTGCAGCCTGAGTAGGCGCTCACATATTGCATGGCGGCTGACTCGGAAGCGGTAGCCGCCACCACAATGGTGTATTCCAGCGCACCGGCTTGTTCCAGCGCACGCACCACGTTTTTGACGGAAGAGGCCTTCTGGCCAATCGCGACATAAACGCAGGTCATGTTCTGACCCTTCTGGTTGATGATCGCGTCAATCGCCACGGCAGTTTTGCCAGTCTGACGGTCACCAATGATCAGCTCGCGCTGACCGCGGCCCACAGGCACCATGGAGTCGATGGACTTCAGGCCGGTCTGCATGGGCTGGTCAACGGACTGACGCGCGATCACGCCAGGCGCAACCTTTTCAATCACGTCGGTCATCTTGGCGTTGATCGGGCCTTTGCCGTCGATCGGCTGACCCAGCGCGTTGACCACACGACCCTTGAGTTCGGGGCCCACCGGCACTTCCAGAATACGGCCCGTGCACTTGACGGTGTCGCCTTCGGAAATGTGCTCGTAAGCGCCCAGAATCACGGAGCCGACCGAGTCACGCTCCAGGTTCAGTGCCAGACCGTAGCTGGGCTGACCATCAGCATCAGCCGGGAATTCCAGCATTTCGCCCTGCATCACGTCCGAAAGGCCATGGATGCGACAAATACCGTCGGTCACGGAAACGACCGTACCCTGATTGCGAATGTCGGCGCTGGCAGACAAGCCTTCAATTCGGCTCTTGATCAGTTCAGAAATTTCTGCGGGATTGAGTTGCATGACTCTTTCCTTCTTTCTTTAATAGGCAAACCCGCCAGAGCACAATGCCCTGGCAGAAAACTAGGCTGTTAAGGCGACTTTCATCTGCTGAAGACGGGATTTGACGGAAGTGTCCAGCACTTCGTCACCCACCACCACGCGAACGCCACCAATCAATTCAGGCTCCAGCGCAACGGACACGTTCAACTGGCGACTAAAGCGCTTTTCCAGCACCTTGGCCAGATCAGCCAACGCAGCTGCGTCAATCGGGAACGCGCTGTACACCACGGCATCCGAAGAACCGCTGCTTGCATTTTTCAATGCGCGAAACTGCGATGCAATCTCGGGCAAAGCACTCAGGCGGCCGTTCTCGATCACGAGGCGCAGGAAATTCCTCGCCGCATCCGGCAAGGCCGATTTGGCAATGCCAGCCATCACGTCAAACACCTGCGCCGTGGTAGCCTTGGGGCTGTCGGCAAACTGCTGCAACTGCGGATTTCCCGCAATGGCAGCCAGTTCGTCCAGCCACGCCGCAGCGCCACCGGGATTGGCAGCCGATGCCTTGAACAAGGCTTCAGCGTAAGGACGGGCAATGGTTGCAATTTCAGCCATGGCGCGCTCTTACAGTTCGGTCTTCAGACGGCCCAGCAGGTCCGCGTGGACACCGGCGTTGACTTCCTTGCGGAGAATCTGCTCGGCACCCTTGACGGCCAATGCTGCCACTTGCTCACGCAGGGCTTCACGGGCTTTCACGGTTTGCTGCTCGGCTTCAACCCTGGCGGCAGCAACAATCTTGTTGCCTTCGTCCGTGGCCTTGGCCTTGGCTTCTTCAATGATGGCCTGTGCGCGACGCTCGGCATCAGCCAGGCGTGCAGCGGTCTCGTTGCGCGACTTGGCCAGCTCGTCTTCTACCCGCTTGTTGGCGGAGGAGAGTTCGGCTTTGGCCTTGTCGGCGGCGGCGAGGCCGTCAGCGATCTTTTTGGCACGTTCGTCCAGAGCGGTAGCGATGGGAGGCCACACGAATTTCATCGTGAACCACACCAGGATCGCAAAAACTACTAGCTGGACTAACAGGGTTGCATTGATACTCACAGCAACACCCTTTCAGTCAATAGGTGAAGGGGCCGCCGATTACTTCAGCACGAACGGGTTGGCAAACGCGAACATCATCGCGATACCGACGCCGATCAGGAAGGCAGCGTCGATCAGACCGGCCAACAGGAACATTTTGGTTTGCAGTTCGTTCATCAACTCAGGTTGACGGGCTGCAGACTCGAGGTACTTGCTGCCCATGATGCCGATACCGATACAAGCGCCAACAGCGCCCAGACCAATGATGAGACCGGCAGCGAGTGCAACAAAGCCGAGTACGTGTTCCATTTTTAGCTCCTGAGAATAAAAGTTAATGGTTAAAGGGAAAGGGGAAACTCTGAAAAAACTATCTGAAAACTAGTGGGCGTCGTGGGCTTGCCCCACATACACCAGCGTCAACATCATGAAAATGAAGGCCTGCAGCGCCACGATCAGGATGTGGAAGATGGCCCAGATGGAGCCCACGATCACCTGACCAATCGGCAGCAGGATGCCGGACAGCGACAGCGCCGCGCCACCACCCATCAGCGCGATCAGCATGAACACCAGCTCACCCGCATACATGTTGCCAAACAACCGCATGCCGTGTGACACGGTTTTGGCTGCAAATTCGATCATTTGCATCAGGAAGTTGACGGGCCACAGCAATGGGTGTGCGCCAAACGGGGCAGTAAACAGCTCGTGAATCCAGCCGCCCAGACCTTTGATCTTGACGTTGTAAGCCAGGCAAACAAACAGCACGCCAGAAGACAAACCCAGCGTGGTGGACAAGTCAGCGGTAGGCACCACACGCATATAAGCATGATGGGGATCGTGTCCTGCCGCACCATAAATCCACTCCCAGATTTTCGGGATCAGATCAACCGGCAAGAAGTCCATCGCGTTCAGCAGGAAAATCCAGACAAACACGGTGAGCGCCAGCGGCGCTACCAGCTTGCGACTGTTGGCGTTGTGAATGATGCCCTTGGCCTGCGTGTCGACCATTTCCACCAGCATTTCGACCGCAGCCTGAAAACGGCCCGGCACACCAGCGGTAGCGGATTTGGCAGCTTTCCACAGGAAGAAAGTGCCCAGAACTCCCATCAGGATCGACCAGAAAATCGAATCAAGGTTATAGACCGAAAAGTCAATCACGCCGCTCATCGGCTTGTTTTGCAGATGCGTCAGGTGGTGACCGATGTATTCACCTGCGGTAGGTCCGTGTTCAGCAGCCATCTGTTTATCCGTATTTAAGTTCTACGCTTTTTCAAGCACTTTGAATCATTTCTTGGGACGCACCAGCAGCGCCACCCAATACACCTTCATGGTTACGATCAGACCGACCAGCATCGCTGGCCAGCTCAGATCAGTAACCAGCCTTGGCGCCGCGAACAACATCGCAACCGTCAAGGCTATTTTGACCATTTCCCACAAGAAGAACCCGAACACTGCAGCACCCGGATTCACCAGCGTCACGCGACTCATCAGACCCCGGGCGAACAAGGCAGCAGGAAAAACCACCGCCAACGCACCGTAACCAGCCGACCAGCCCACGTTTTGTCGCCCTGTGAGGCCCCAAGCGGCAATTGCCACCACAAAACCCACAACCGCCTGACCCGCAACCACCCGCCAGGGGGAAACCGACGGGGATTTTTCTCGCAGCTGACGCGCTTGTTCGGCGGTCAACGGCTTGAATTCAGGCTCTTGCGCCTCCACTTGCAAAGCTTGCGAAGTTTCCGCCCTGTTTGGTCCGGGTGCCATTGTGATCATGTCAGATTACGCGCAGGTTACACCCTGAAAACTTCAGCAAAGCCATTGATTATACGTAGAAACCCGCGCCTCAAGCAAGTGCCCGGCAAAACAGCAAAGGGCGTCACAATCCCTCCCATTCTCCGTCATCTTTCCGGCATCACCTGACAACAGCGCGGTGTCGGACAAAGGTTTTTTCATGCTCATGCTCTCCAAATTTCTGCACCTCGCCGCCGCCATCATCTGGCTGGGCGGCATGGTCTTCGTGCTGACCAGCCTGCGGCCCGTGGCGATTGCACAGCTTCAACCTTCCGCCCGGCTCACCCTGCTGAGCGCCGTGCTGGTGCGCTTTTTCATGTTGGTATGGGTCAGCGTGGTTGCCCTGCTGCTCACTGGTCTGCACATGCTGATCAGCACTGGCATGAGCAATGCGCCCAAAGGCTGGCACTGGATGCTGGGCATTGGCCTGCTGATGTTCGCGGTCTTTGGCCATCTGTATTTTGGTCCATTCAAGCGACTCAAGCGTGCCGTGGCACGTGCAGACTGGCCGCGTGCCAGCGTGCATCTGGCCAACATCCACATGCTGGTGGTCACAAACTTCTGCCTGGGCTGGGCCGCTGTAGCTGCCGTGGTTTTTCTCAGCTGACACGGCACAGGGTTTCAGCGGGGCGGGGATAATCCGGGCATGAACGTCACGCCCGAACCCCGCAACGCATTACTACCTGACACCATCTGCTTCCTCAACGGCGACTACACCGCCCTGAAGGACGCCAAGATCAGCGTCATGGACCGGGGCTTCATCTTCGGTGATGGCGTGTATGAGGTGCTGCCGGTTTACGTCGGCCAGGTCTTCCGCTTTGACCAGCATGTGGCGCGGCTGGCCCGCAGCCTGGCCGAGCTGCGCATCACCAATCCGTACACGCCAGCCCAATGGCTTGAAATAGCTACTATATTGATAGCTAGTCACGCACATTCGACGGGGGCTGATGCCCAAAATGGCACCAAAAAGAACGGGGGGTTGCCCGCCCAGCTGATCTACATCCAGGTTACCCGCGGCGTCGCACCGCGCGATCATGTGATGCTGCCGGACCTGATACCCACCGTGTTCGTGATGATCAATAAGATGACGATGCCATCCGCGGAGCAGCGCGACCAGGGTGTGGCCTGCGTCACCGCGGAGGACTTTCGCTGGAAGAAAGCGCACATCAAATCCACCAGCCTGCTCGGGGCGGTGTTTGCCCGCCAGATCAGTTTTGACGCCGGTGCGGTGGAGACGGTGATGTTTCGGGACGGCTATTTGAGCGAAGCCGCCGCCAGCAATGTGTGGGTGGTCAAAAACGGCAAGGTGCTGGGCGCGCCAAAAGACAACCTGGTGCTGGAAGGCATTCGATATGGCCTGATTGAAGAACTGTGCCGCGAGGCCGGCATCGGGTTTGAGCTGCGTCGCATCAGCCGTGACGAGGTGTTCAGTGCCGACGAGCTGCTGCTCTCCAGCGCCACCAAGGAAGTGCTGGCTATCACGAAGCTGGACGACAAACCTGTTGGAAACGGAGCGACACGTGGCCTGCCCGGTCCGGTTTACGCCCGTTTGTACGAGGCCTACCAGCGCGCCAAGCCCGCCCCCGTAACCATCACCGCGGCCTGAAACCATGCCCCTGCCACCAACCGACCCCGCAGCACCGTCGCTGATTGAGTACCCTTCGCGGTTCCCGATCAAGGTCATGGGCGAGCGGGTTGATGGCTTCGTGCACGCAGTCACCACCATTGCCCACATTTTTGATCCCAAGTTCGACGCCTCCACCATCGAGCTGCGCGAGAGTAAAGGCGGCAAATACCTGGGTGTCACCATCACCATCACCGCCACCAGCCGGGAGCAGCTTGATGAGCTGTACCGCACGCTGAGCACGCATCCGATGGTGAAGGTGGTTTTGTAGCGCGCCGTGGCCCTGCTCATCCAGAACCTCGGCCTGGTGGACTACGCGCCCACTTACGCCGCCATGCAGGAATTCACAAGCCAAAGAGACACTCAGCCCTCGTCGGATATGCCTGACCAGCTATGGATTTGTGAGCATCCACCGGTTTTTACACAGGGACTGGCCGGCAAGCCGGACCACCTGCTGAACCCCGGCGACATCCCCGTGGTGCAGACCAACCGCGGCGGGCAGGTGACCTACCACGGCCCCGGCCAAGTGGTGGCTTACCCGCTGATCGACCTCAAACGTGCAGGCTATTTCGTCAAGGAATACGTTTACCGCATCGAAGAAGCGGTGATCCGCACGCTGGGTGTGTTTGGCGTCACCGGGCACCGCGTCGCCGGTGCGCCCGGCATTTATGTGCGGCTGGACGACCCGGGATCCCACGCGCTGCTGCCCCAGCGCCCCCTAAAAGCATCACCTCTTTATGGGGGTCAGATTCCAATTAAATCTGAACCAGACTTTTCAGGCCTCGGCAAAATCGCCGCGCTGGGCATCAAGGTCAGCCGCAACTGCACCTACCACGGCGTCGCGCTGAACGTGGCGATGGACCTGGAACCCTTCTCCCGCATCAACCCCTGCGGCTACACGGGCCTGCAAACCGTGGACCTTTCTACAATCGGGGTATCTGTTGGCTGGGCTGAGGCCGCCGACATTTTGAGTCGCAAGCTCGTTACCTATCTGGCACCCTGAACCTGTCCTGACCCCATGACCACCACCAACACAACCGTCCGCGAAGTCCAGTCTATCGAGACCTACGATGCGAGTGCCAAGCAAAAGGCGGGCGCCAAACTGTCGCGCATCCCGGTCAAGGTGGTACAGGGCGAAGTGCTGAAGAAGCCGGACTGGATTCGCGTGAAAGCGGGGTCGCCCAGCACGCGCTTTTACGAGATCAAGGACATCCTGCGCACCAACAAACTGGTGACGGTGTGCGAGGAAGCATCGTGCCCCAATATCGGTGAATGTTTCGGCAAGGGCACGGCCACCTTCATGATCATGGGCGACAAGTGCACGCGGCGCTGCCCGTTTTGCGATGTGGGCCATGGCCGCCCCGACCCGCTGGACGTGAACGAGCCCGAAAACCTGGCCAAAACCATCGCAGCGCTCAAGCTGAAATACGTGGTGATCACCAGCGTGGACCGCGACGACCTGCGCGATGGCGGTGCCCAGCATTTTGTGGACTGCATTTCGCGAATCCGTGAGCTGTCGCCCACCACGCAGATCGAGGTGCTGGTGCCGGATTTCCGTGGCCGCGACGACCGCGCACTGAAAATTTTGCAGGCCGCCCCGCCCGATGTGATGAACCACAACCTGGAAACGGCGCCGCGCCTGTACAAAGAGGCACGTCCGGGATCGGACTACCAGTTCTCCTTAAACCTGCTCAAAAAATTCAAGGCTCTGCACCCCAACGTGCCCACCAAGAGCGGCATCATGGTCGGCCTGGGTGAAACCGACGAAGAAATCCTGCAGGTGATGCGCGACATGCGCGCCCACGACATCGACATGCTGACGATTGGCCAGTATCTGGCGCCCAGCACGTCCCACCTGACCGTGAAACGCTACGTGCACCCCGACACCTTCAAGATGTTTGAGGCGAAGGCCTACGAGATGGGCTTCAGCCACGCCGCCGTGGGTGCCATGGTGCGCAGCAGTTACCACGCCGATGTGCAGGCCGGGCATGCGATGGCACGTGGCGCCGAGTAGTCAACCGGACTTCTCGCTGTCAGCTGTCAGGTGTGTTTGCCAATGTCCCACCCCTGAGCGCCCAAGGCCTTGTCAGCCACCGCGATGGCGGGCACCTCCAGCGGAGTGGCCATGGTGTCGTTCCAGCGGTTCAGAAAAGCAAACATCGCGACCACGCCGAGGATCTCGGTGATCTCGCCATCGCTCCAGTGTTTCTGCAATTCTGCAAACTGTGCGTCCGTCACCGCATTGGGTTGGCTGGATGCAGCCAGCGCAAAGTCCATCGCCAGGCGTTCGCGCACGCTGTAGAGTGGGCTGCTGGCATAGGTCCACACATCAGCCAGCTTGGCGTCGCTCACACCAAAATTATGGGCACCGAGCAACGTGTGCGCCTGGCAATACAGGCAGCCCGACACCTTGCTGACCACATGACCAATGAGTCGCCGGAAACCCAGATCCACCTCGCCCTGTGGATCCATCACGGCGCTGTTGAGTTGGGCAAATGCACGCACCAGTTTCGGCTTTCGCTGCATCGTCAGCACGCTATTGGGCGTGAAGCCCAGCGTGCCCAGAAAGAAATCGAAGTGGTCCTTGAGTTCGGGCGTGGTCTCGGGTGGCAAGGGTTGAAGGCGAGGCATACAGTTTCCTTGGTGCTGTCGCAATGAGCATAAACGACAATCCTGCCCTTGTTTGATTCCCGCAATAGTCTGGTCAAAAGCACCTGGAATAGGGTTCTCAAACGGTTTCACTACCCGTGGCCGGTGATATTGACCAGCGTTCGATGGTACGTGGCCATCCCGTTGCGTCCGCAACTCGCGTAAGATGCCCAACCGATTGACCGCACATGCGCTCTTGAGCGCCCCTCACCAATGAACTACCAGGCCAGCCCCACCCGTTACGATAACACCATGCAGTACCATGCCAGTGGCAAGAGTGGCCTGAAACTCCCCGCCATCACGCTGGGCCTGTGGCACAACTTTGGCGACGCCACACCGTTTCAAACCCAGCGCGACATGCTGCGCACCGCGTTCGATCTGGGCATCACCCACTTCGACCTGGCTAACAACTACGGCCCACCAGCAGGCAGTGCGGAGACCAATTTTGGCGAGCACATGCGCCGGGACTTCAAGCCCTATCGTGACGAGCTGCTGATCTCCAGCAAGGCGGGTTACGACATGTGGCCCGGCCCCTACGGCCAGGGCGGCGGATCACGCAAATACGTGCTGGCCAGCCTGGACCAGAGTCTCAAGCGCATGGGCCTTGAGTATGTGGACATCTTCTACAGCCACCGGTTCGACCCCGATACCCCGCTGGAAGAAACCATGGGCGCATTGGCCACCGCCGTGCAACAGGGCAAGGCACTCTACGTGGGCATCTCCAGCTACTCGGCAACCAAAACCCGTGAGGCTGCCGCATTGCTGCGCCAGATGGGCACGCCCTGCCTGATTCACCAGCCCTCTTACAGCCTGATGAATCGCTGGAGTGAGGAAGAACTGCTGGACGCACTGGAAGACAACGGCATGGGCTGCATCGCCTTCAGCGCGTTGGCCCAGGGCTTGCTCACCAACAAATACCTGAACGGTGTTCCGGCTGACGCGCGCATCAACCGTCCTGGCGGGGGGTCCTTCAAGAAGGATCACTTAAGTCCGCAAAACCTGGCGCATGTGCGTGCCCTGAACGAGATGGCCGTGGCCCGCGGCCAGAGCCTGGCGCAAATGGCCGTGGCCTGGGTGCTGCGCGACAAACGCGTCACGTCGGCACTGATTGGTGCGAGCCGCCCGGAGCAAATTGTGGAACTGGTGGGCGCACTCAAGCAGCCTGATTTTTCTGCCGCCGAGCTGGCTGCAATTGACCAGCATGCGGTGGATGGTGGCCTCAATTTGTGGAAGCGCCCATCTACCGACCAGCGGCTGGCCTGATGGATCAGTCACTTGCGCAGACTAGCCAGGCTTGACGGGCGTCATCTTTTCCCAAGCAGTGATGGCCTCGGCGGCGTACATCAGCGCCGGGCCACCGCCCATGTATACACAAACGGAAAGCATTTCTTCCAGTTCAGCGCGTGTGCATTCCAGCTTGTGAAGCGCCTTGATGTGAAAGCCGATACATCCGGAGCACCGTTGCGTGACGCCAATGGCCAGCGCAATCAGTTCCTTCTGCCTGGCGCTCAGCACGCCATCGGTGATCGCTGCACGGGCCAGTTGGCCAAAACCGGCCATGGCGTCTGGCTGCGCCTTGCGAAAGGGTGCCAGACTTTCATTGATGTCCTGAATCAGACCACTATGATCAAACGTACTCATGTCCTGTCCTTTGTTTGTTAATGCCGTCCAGCACAGGGTGGCGGTGTGAAAGCCAATCTCTACGCATTGGGCGCCATCGCCCTATGGGCCACGCTGGCGACTTTGGGGGTGTCGCTATCGCACGTGCCTCCATTCCTGCTGACCGGCCTTTCGTTGCTGATCGGTAGTGTGCTCGCCCTGCCGCTATTGCGTCATGACCTACATCAATGGCGCGTGCCGGCTGCGACATTGGCGCTGGGTGTGTACGGCTTGTTTGGCTTTCATTTCCTGCTGTTCATCGCCTTGCGCCATGCGCCGCCGGTGGAGGCGAATCTGGTCAATTACCTGTGGCCGCTGTTCATGGTGGTGCTGGCTCCACTGCTCCTGCCAGGACTTCAACTGCGCAGCGCACATATCGCCGCAGCATTGCTGGGGTTTGCGGGGGCTGCGATGGCGATTCTGGGCGCCAGCGGTGATACACCGGGTTCGGCCGTCGCAACGGGTGGCTGGTCGTGGGGTTATTTACTGGCACTGGCCTCGGGCTTGATCTGGGCCAGTTATTCGCTGCTGACCAAACGCGTCAAGCCCTTCCCTACAGCGGCCATCGGCCTGTTTGGCTTGCTGTCAGGGCTGCTGTCACTGCTCTGCCATTGGGCACTGGAGCCGGCGGCGCATTTGAGTGGGCACGACTGGCTGCTGATCAGCGTGATGGGGCTGGGACCTCTGGGCGCTGCATTCTTCATGTGGGACCGAGCCCTGAAGCTGGGCGACGCACGGCATATCGGCATCCTGAGTTACCTGACACCACTGACCTCCACCATGCTGTTGCTGGCTGCGACCCAACGCCCGTTGACCTGGTCGATTGCACTGGCAACCGTGATGATTATTGGCGCGGCCGTCTGGGGATTGCGCAGCAAGTAAACGGCTGGCGGCGAGCTGGTCAGGACCGACGCCCCACCCCCGTCGCGCCGACGGCCAATCGGCGATCCAGCTGTCCGGTATAAACCACCTGCGCGGGGTCTTCAGATTCCAGCACCTCTTGGGCCCAGGGGCCTAGCTTGCCTGCATCGGTTTTCAGCACTTCCTGTTTCACCGCCAGAATCTGCGCCGGATGCATGGAAAAGCTGCGCAGGCCCAAGCCCAGCAGCAGGCGGGTCAGCCCCACGTCACCGGCCATCTCGCCACAGACGCTGACACTCTTGCCCTGCGCCTGGCATTCGGCGATGGTTTCTGCCACCAGACGCAACACGGCGGGGTGCATGGGGTCGTACAGGTGCGCAACAGATTCGTCCGCCCGGTCAATCGCCAGCGTGTACTGAATCAGGTCATTCGTGCCAATGGAGAGGAAATCGAAATACTTCAGGAACAGCTTCAGCGTCAACGCAGCGGCCGGAATTTCAATCATCGCGCCCAGCTGAAGCGGTCCATAGCCTTCACCGCGACGATCCAGGTCGGCACGTGCCTGGTCCAGCAACGCCAGCGTCTGGCGGATTTCGCTCGCGTGTGCCAGCATGGGTATGAGCAGGTTGACACGGCCGTGCGCGGCAGCGCGCAGTATGGCCCGTAGCTGCGTCATGAACATGGCGGGGTCAGCCAGGCTCCAGCGAATGGCGCGCAGGCCCAGCGCGGGATTGAGATGGCCGTCGTCCTTGTACGAGTCGCCAAGCTGTTTGTCCGCGCCGACATCAATCGTACGGATCGTGACTGGCATGCCCTGCATGCCCTCAACCGCGCGTCTGTAGGCCTGGTACTGTTCTTCTTCATCGGGTAACTCACCCTGCCGACCCATGAACAGAAACTCACTGCGGAACAGCCCTACACCCACGGCGCCGGCCTTGACTGCTCCGATGGCATCTTCCGGCATTTCGATGTTGGCCAGCAGCTCAACTTTCTGGCCATCCAGCGTCACCGCTGGCGTGTGCCGCAACCGGGACAGGCGGCCACGCTCCAGTTCGCCCTGGCGCTGCTTGAAGCCGTATTCAGCAAGGATGATGGGCGACGGGTCCACGATGACCACGCCGGCATCACCGTCGATGATGACCCAGTCATCCTGACGCACCAGATGGCTGCTGGAACGGGCCCCGACGACGGCGGGAATGTCCAGGCTGCGAGCCACGATGGCCGTGTGGGAAGTCTTGCCGCCCACGTCCGTCACAAAACCGGCAAACACGCTTTGCTTGAACTGCAGCATGTCCGCGGGAGACAGATCGTGTGCCACCAGAATCAGCGGCACGTCCACTGTGTCATCCAGCAGCAAGTCCTGCTGCGAGGTCTTGCGCTGACTGCGCGTTGACACCGGCGCAATGGGTGAGGCCACACCCTTCATGGCAAGCAGTACTTTTTCGGTGATCTGTTCGAGGTCGGCCTTGCGTTCACGCAGGTACTCGTCTTCCATCTCGTCGAACTGGCGTGCAATCACCTCCAGCTGGGTGGTCAGCGCCCACTCGGCGTTGTACAGCCGGTCCGTGATCCAGTGTTTGACGCCACCGATGAGTTCTTCGTCCTGCAGCAGCATCAGGTGAACGTCGAGCAGGGCCGTCAGCTCATGCGGCGCCTCTTTGGGCCCCATGAGGGACACGCTTTTTTGCAGACGGTGAATTTCATCGACCACGGCGTTGCGCCCCGCCCGTACACGGTCAATTTCAGACGCCACCTGCGACGGCTGGATGAAATAGTGCGCCACATCCACGCGGCTGGAAGCGACCAGCACGGCGCGCCCGATGGCAATGCCCCGGGCGACAGCCAGACCGTGGATGGAGAACGTCAAATCACTCGCCCTCGCCGAACTTGTCGTTGATCAGCGCCAAAAGGGAATCCATCGCTTCCTGCTCGCGGTCGCCATTGGTTTCGACCTCCACGGTCGAGTCCAGGCCAGCGGCCAGCATCATCACGCCCATGATGCTCTTGGCGTTCACCCGGCGCGAACCGCGGGACATCCAGACCTCGCATGGGAAACTGCCCGCCAGTTTGGTCAACTTGGCGGAAGCCCGGGCGTGCAGGCCCAGCTTATTGCTGATGGTCACGGTGCTCTTGATCATTGTTTCTTTTTGCCTGATTTTGGGGTGCGGTCACGGCGACCTGCATGACACCTTGCGAGCCGCCCGCCATGGCGCGCGCGGCCAGCAGGTCCAGCGTTTCGTGGCGGTAAGTCATGGTGCGCAGAAGCATGGGCATGTTCACGCCCGCGATGAGTTTGGAGTCGATGCCATCAACCAGCTTTTGCGCGATGTTGCATGGCGTCGCACCGAACAGGTCGGTAAACAGCAGCGTCTGCTTCGCACCCATGCGGGTCATCAACGCGCGTGCCTGCTCCAGCGAGGCTTCGGGCGACACATCGGGCAGCACATCCAGCGCTTCAATATCGGCCGCTGCCGCGGGGAACACGTGCAGTACGCACTGGCGCAGTGCACTGGCCAGCGGGGCGTGGGCAATGATGAGGGTCGCGATCGTCATGATGAGCGTTGATTATGGCTTTTGGATGCCCAAAAATAGGCGTACGACAACACGCCACACCCCAAATAGACCCCAAAAGCCAGCTGAAAAGACAACACTTCGCCAAAGCCCAGTGCACGAAACCCGTCAATCAGCAAGCCCACACCCCACTGAATCACGAACACGCCCAGGAAAATAACCAGGTTGTACGCCGACAACGCCCGCCCCGCCAGCGCGCTGGGAAAAGCCATGGCGACTGCCGGCTGGGACAGTGAAACAAAGGTACAACTCATGCAATACAGGGCCCAGAGCACACCAGCCCATGCAGATATTGCGTGGTCAGCTATGATAATAATAGCAAGAATTACGAAACTCAGCGGCAGGCCCCACATCATCAGCCGATCCGCACTGATGCCACGACGCGTGAGCCCGGGGTTCACCAGCCCCCAGGTCCAGAAGGTGCACAACATGGCCACGTTGATCCAGAAGAGCCCTGTCGCGGCCTGCAGTGGCGAGTAGCCCGCAATCTTGATCATCCACGGCGCCGCCCACAGGGTCTGCATGGCGACCAGACCACCGTAGCAAAAAAAACCCATGGGTACCATCTTGCGGAAGTAGGGGTGCGCCCAGATGGCTGCATACCCAGCCGGCTCCGGGTGGGGCGGCTCAGTCAAGTTCGGCGCAGTATCCCAGCGCGGAACCTGCCAGGCGATGACCGCCATGGCCAGCAAGACAAATAGTGACAGCCCCCAGAACAAGGGGCGCCAGCCGGTGACCGGCATCAGCCATTGAACAGGCAAAGTGGAAGCAACCATGCCCAGTGAACCGGTCATCAGCATCCAAGAATTGCCCCGCAACTGTGCGGCTGGCGCAAACCAGCGGCGGTAACCGGTGAGTGGCGCCATCAGACAGGCGCTGACGCCCACGCCACACAACACCCGCGCCGCCAGCAGGCCTGAAAAACTGGTGGCTACTGAGAACGCCAGGCAGCCCGCCACTGCAACGGCAAGAAAACAAAGAATGACGCGCTTGGGGCCATGGCGATCCAGCCAGGTGCCCAGCGGTAACTGCGTGAGAGAAAAACCGAGGAAATACCCGCCGGCCAGCAAACCCAGGTCACGCGCCTGAAGCGCGAACTCCTGCGTGAGCGTGGGCGCCAGTGTGGCTGTGATGGCCCGGATCAACGCCGACAAAAAGTACGCAAAGGCAAATGCCAGAAAGACCAACGAGGCGGCACGACGACCGAGCTCCGTCGCTGGCGGCAGCGACGCTGAAACTGTCGTTTCAGGCGTCATTGAAGGCGAAATCCGGTAAAAAACGCATCAGCTGCTTCCGGGTTGAGCTTAGCAGCGTACATGACGGCATGAAAGACCTGAGCACCCCGAATAAACCACACACCCTGCGCAACCACGGCCCGACCATCCGGCTGCGTGCCTTGCGCCTGCAGCTGCACGGCACCCGTCGCGCCAACGACACCCTTGATATTCAACGGGCTCTGCAGGTTTTGCGTGGCCCGCATGTTGCCCAGCATGGCCGTTTGCCACTGGGCCTGCACGGCTGCTGCCTGTGTGGCATCCGGCAAATCAGCGTAAGAAACGGCAAACGTAGCGGAATCTGCCTCGCACCCCATCATGTGCATCGAGAGATTTTGCCCTGCCAGCGTCACTGACCGGGTGCCCTGGTCAGGCTTGCACGGCAGCATGGCCACCAGTGCAGAGGGTTCCAGGCGAACTTCACGCCAGTTCAGCGCAGGGCTGCAGGCCGTCAGCGCGAGGCAACCCGCGACGATCCAACCTCTTGAAATCACCCACACAGCCGGATTACTTGATCGCGCCAAACACCTTTTTAAGGATGGCGCTCCCAGTACCGACAGGGTCCTGGCGGATTTTCTTTTCTTCCTCGCCAATCATGAAATACAGGCCGTCCAGCGTCTTGCCGGTGACGTATTGCTGGATATTGGCGTCTTCCTTTTTCACCAGGCCCATTCCCGCGGCCTTGCCGGCAACCTGGTTGTATTTCGCGGCCAGACCGACCTTTTCGGTAGCCTTGGTCACCACCGGCAGAAATTTCACGCCCAGTGGATCGCGGGTTTTTTCAGCAAAAAAGCCGGTCACCGACGTATCGCCACCTGCGAGAATTTTTTTCGCATCCGTCACGCTCATCGATTTGACGGCGCCTACCAGCAAGTCTTTGGCCATCGGCACAGCGGTTTCGGCCGCGCGGTTCATGGACGTGACCAACTCATCTACCCGTTTGCTTTGGCCCAGCGTTTTGAGCAGTTTGGCGGCGTCGTTCAGAAAACCGGGCAGTGGAATGCGAACTTTTTCGTTTCCAAGGAATCCATCTGTTTTGCCCAGCAGGCCAACGGCTGCCAGTGCACCTTTTTCGAGCGCGGTCTTGAGTCCTGATGAGGCTTCTGCATTCGTGAGGTCACCCAGCGAGAGCGCATGTGCCCTTGCATGCGTCAGCAAGATCAATGCAGCCACCGAAGACCCGCAAGCACCGTTAAACTGTCGACGATCCATGAGTAAACCCTTGAAATGAAACGAAGTTTATATCTTGCCGCCGCGGCCGTCGTTTTGGCAATCGGGACTGCCACTTATATCGGCGCTGGCTCAACCGTAGCACCCCAGTCCACGTTTGTGCTGCTGGACGGCTCGACCAGGAGCACTGCCGACCTGAAAGGCCGGGTCACACTGGTGAATTTCTGGGCCACGAGCTGCGTCACCTGCGTGGCCGAAATGCCCAAAGTGATCGCCACTTACGACAAATACCATGCGAAAGGTTTTGACACGGTGGCCGTGGCCATGAGTTACGACCCACCCAGCTATGTCGTTAATTTCGCTCAAACCCGCAAACTGCCGTTTCAAGTCGCTATCGACAACACGGGCGCCGTCGCGCAATCCTGGGGCGAAGTGAAACTGACACCCACCACCTACATCGTGAACAAGCGTGGCGATATCGTGAAGCGTTACGTGGGCGAACCCGATTTCGCCGAGCTGCACGCCCTGATCGAGAAATTGCTGGCCGAGGTCTGATTCTTGATCTTCACCAATGGAAAACGGCCAATTTCATAACGAAATTGGCCGTTAACCCTTGTCCAATATGCGCAAGCAGCTATCAATAATATAGCAAACTACCTCTACTATTGTTTCCAGAAGACGTCGTGGCAGGCCTTGCAGGAACCGCCCACGGCACCGACGGACGCCTTAATGCTATCGAGGTTACCCGTTTTGGCGGCGGCAGCGAGCTTTGTCATTTCGCCTTGCATCTTTTCGCTGGCGTCCTTGAACTTGGCGGCGTCAGACCAGATTTCGGGCTTGGCGCGGGTGTCTCCTTTGTCGCTGCCCTCCACAAAAGCAGCCCAAGGCAGTTTTGACATGGATTCTGCAACAGCTGCGTTGTCAGCCGCCACTTTGGCATCAAAGGGAACACGCCCGTTCGCCATGGCAGCCACACGTCCGAAATGGGTGGCCATGATTGTCATCGCCGACTTGCGGTATTTGACGGCATCTTCCGGCTTCGCAAACTGCGCGGAAGCGGGAGCAGCCAAGGTGACCACGGCTGCGGCGAGTACGAACGAGGCAATTGCTTTCATGGTTTATCCTTTTTTGAGTTGGGGTTGCTAACAGAGGGGTTGAGTTCGCTTAGTTAAGAAAAGTTCTTTGATTTTTTGCCAGCCTAGGGAAAATACTTAAGGAATCGTTACTTCGGCTCGTCGCGCGGGGGCAGAGACCTTAGATACGCGATCACAGCAGCAACGTCGTCTGCGGTTAATTTGCTCGTGGTGTTGGTAATCACCTCACTCATGGGTTCCACCGCAATCTCGCCACTGGGCGCAGTGCCACTCATTAAATATTCCTTGAGGTCCGCGTCGCTCCACTTCTTCAAGCGTGTAGGCGTCAGGTTCGGGACCTTGCCTTCCGGAATCCTGGCGCCCCCCAACAATTCGTTCCGGTCAGGGCCGCCGAGGAAATTGCGTGGGGTATGGCACTCGCCACAATGACCCAGAGTCCCGACCAAGTAGGCGCCACGGGCAACCGGGCTGGCCACGACCGTGGCCTGCGGGGAAGGCCCCGGCGTGAAAAACATCAACTTCCACCCGCCCACAAGAAAGCGCAGGCTGTACGGAAAACGCAGTTCATGCTCGCGATTGGCCTGTTTGGCTGGCGGTACGGTCTTCAGAAACGCCCAGAGGTCCTGGATATCGGTATCCGACATGCCCGTGAAGGACGGGTACGGGAAGGCCGGGAAGTAGTGCGAGCCATCCCTGCGCTCACCCTGGCGGATCGCGCGCTTGAAATCGGCCTCGGACCAAGTGCCGATGCCCGTTTCCTTGTCTGGCGTGATGTTGGGGCCGTAGAAAGTCCCGAATGGCGTTTCGAGCCCACGACCGCCCGCATAGGGCGTTGCGCCAGCCTTGGTGACCGTGTGGCACCCGATGCAGCCGGCGGCATTGGCCAGGTATTGCCCTTTAACTGCGTTGCCCTGTGCGCTCACTGCAGTGGCGCTGGTGAGCAGCAGTGTGGCGGCCAGGTGCCATGGGGCTCGACGGAGCAAAAGATGGATCTTCAAGGGGTCTCCGATGGATTTTGATTGGGCAAACCGCTCGCAGGCGACACGAGGTTGCGCCGCAGGATAGGTTGGAGCCTGAAACTCGGCTGGAGTTTCGCCGAAAACCGGGTTTCCTGCATCCCGTGGCGAGAAGGCGCCGTCCAGCCGTGTCTTGGTCTTTGGAGGCCGAACAATGGGAGCAGCTAAACTGAATGCGTTTCGCCAATACCAGCCCATTCATGAGCCATCAGTCAGTCAAACTCGTCACACCCACAGCGCTGCAGGAGCTTGACGCAACCCGCGAACTTTTCCGGGAATATGCCCGGGCGCTGGGCGTTGATTTGTGTTTTCAGGGATTTGAGGCTGAACTGGCGACGTTACCTGGCCAGTACACGGAGCCTGGCGGAAGACTCCTGCTGGCTCTCGTGGATGGCGTTCCGGCAGGCTGTTGCGCGTTGCGGCAACTTACCGACGTGGATCACGCCAACGCGTGCGAGATGAAGCGTCTGTACGTGCGGCCCGCATTTCGCGGACTTCGTCTGGGTCGCCAATTGGCCGAGGCCATCATGGACAGCGCCCGGAATCGGGGCTATGACTGCGTCCTGCTGGACACGCTGGACGAGATGGAGACGGCACGCGCCCTGTACGAGGACCTCGGGTTTGTGGAAGTACCACCGTACTACCACAACCCCATCCCGGGTGCGCACTATCTAAAGGCCAAATTATAGAGGTCTTTTTGACCTTTACACCTCATCAGGATTGCATGAGTAGCTATACAAATGATAGCGAACTGCAGCGGTTTCAGCCTTTGGCTTGTGCCAGCAAGGTTGCCGCGTCACTTACCTCAAACTTGCCGGGGCCTTCGATATTGAGCGATGCCACCTTGCCATTCTTGACAAGCATGGAGTAGCGGTTACTACGCAGGCCCAAGCCTTTGCCCGTGAGATCCAGCGTTAGACCCGTTGCTTTGGTGAATGCGGCATCACCGTCACCCAGCATGCGGACCTTGCCCGCTGTTTTCTGATCGCGCGCCCAGGCGCCCATCACGAACGCATCATTCACACTGACACACCAGATTTCATCCACACCAGCGGCCTTGAACTTGTCGAACTGCTCAATATAGCCCGGAACGTGTTTGGCCGAGCAGGTCGGTGTAAAGGCACCAGGCAACGCAAAGAGGGCGATTGTCTTGCCAGCCGTGGCTTTGGCTGTGTCAACCGGGTTAGGGCCAATGCTGCAACCCTCACCCTCAACTTCCGAGAACTCCATCAGGGTTGCTACTGGAAGGGTATCGCCTACTTTGATCATGTATTGCTCCTGAAAAATGGATCACTAAAACCGGGATTCCGCTCGCGGAACCCAGAAACGAAAACGACCCACATTGTGGGCCGTTTTCGATGCGCCTGCAGGCGACGTCAATGAAGACTTAAACTGCAGCGGCTTTTTCAACCAGACGGGTTGCAACCCAATTCTTGGTCTTGGAAATAGGCTTGCTTTCCGTGATTTCGATGACATCACCCAGTTTGTACTCGCCCTTTTCGTCATGGGCGTGGTATTTGCTGGACTTGCCAACGATCTTGCCGTAGAGCTCGTGTTTCACACGGCGCTCAATCAGCACGGTCACGGTCTTGGCACGCTTGTCGCTGACCACCTTGCCGACCAAGGTGCGCTTGAGGGATTTTTTAGCTTCCGTCATTTATCGCTCCTTAATTGGCGGATTTTTCAGCGCTTTGCTTCTCGACAAGAATGGTCTTGGCGCGGGCAATGTCACGGCGCGTGGAGCGCAGCGTAGCGGTGTTGTTGAGTTGTTGCGTGGCTTTTTGCATACGCAGGCCAAAGTGGGCTTTCTGGAGCGCTTTGACTTCCGCTTGCACACCGGCAACGTCTTTTTGGCGCAGTTCAGTAGCTTTCATTTATTTCTTCTCCTGATTACTGGCCAATCATGCGAGCCACAAACGTGGTACGCAGGGGCAGCTTGGCAGCTGCCAGGCGAAACGCTTCACGTGCGAGTTCTTCGGGTACACCGACGATCTCGTACAGAACCTTGCCAGGCTGAATTTCAGCCACGTAGTACTCGGGGTTACCTTTACCGTTACCCATGCGAACCTCTGCAGGTTTCTGGGAAATTGGCTTGTCCGGAAAAATCCGGATCCAGATACGGCCACCACGCTTCACGTGACGGGAAATCGCACGACGTGCAGATTCAATTTGACGGGCCGTCAGACGACCCCGATCGGTGGACTTCAGACCAAAATCACCGAATGCCACCGTGTTGCCACGGGTAGCAACGCCGGTGTTGCGGCCTTTTTGCTCCTTGCGATACTTTCTACGAGCTGGTTGCAGCATTTTATTTCTCCGTGTTTCTCAACCGATTACTCGGTCTTGGCACCGTCAGCTGCTGCAGCTGGCGCGACTACCTTGCGGACGCGCTTAACGGCGGTTTTCGGGGTATCAGCTCCAGCGGCTTCTGCTGGTTTGTCGCTGCCATCGGCCGGGGCGGCATTGCCACCCACGGGACGACGTGCACCACGTGCGGGCGGACGGTCCCCTGCAGGGCGTGCGCCACCACGGTCATCGCGGCGCGGGCCGCGTGGACGACGCTCTTCATCAGCACGGGGTTCAACGGCGGCCGGCAGGTCGTTACGACCCAGCGTGTCACCTTTGTAGACCCACACCTTGACGCCAATGACGCCGTAGGTGGTTTTGGCTTCGGAAGTACCGTAGTCGATGTCAGCACGCAGGGTGTGAAGTGGCACGCGGCCTTCGCGGTACCACTCGCAACGTGCGATTTCAATACCGTTCAGACGACCGGACGACATGATCTTGATGCCCAGGGCACCCAGACGCATGGCGTTTTGCATGGCGCGCTTCATGGCACGGCGGAACATGATCCGCTTTTCCAATTGCTGCGTAATGCTGTCGGCAATCAGCTTGGCATCGATTTCAGGCTTGCGCACTTCTTCGATGTTCACTGCAACGGGCACGCCCAGTTGTTTGCCCAGCTCACGCTTCAAGTTTTCGATGTCTTCGCCTTTTTTGCCGATCACAACGCCCGGACGTGCCGAGAAAATCGTGATGCGTGCATTTTTGGCAGGACGCTCAATCAGAATCCGCGACACCGAAGCATTTTTCAGCTTGGTCTTGAGGTACTCGCGCACCTTGATGTCTTCCGCCAGCATGCCAGCGAAATCGCGGTCGTTGGCGTACCAGCGTGAAGACCAGTTACGGCTGATCGACAGGCGAAAGCCGGTTGGGTTTATCTTTTGTCCCATATGTTCCTGGCCTCTTTCAGTTACCAACCGTCACGTACACATGGCACGTGGGTTTTCTGATCTGGTTGCCACGGCCTTTTGCGCGGGCCGTGAAACGCCGCAGCGAAGCACCTTGTTCGACGAAAATGGTTTTCACCTTCAGTTCGTCGATATCGGCACCGTCGTTGTGCTCGGCATTGGCAATCGCCGACTCCAGAACCTTCTTGATGATCACGGCAGCTTTTTTTTGCGTGAACTGCAGGATGTTCAGGGCTTGGTCAACTTTTTTGCCGCGAATCAAATCCGCGACCAGACGACCTTTGTCTACCGACAAACGGACGCCGCGAAGGGTTGCACGTGTTTCCATGGTCACCTCCTTATTTCTTTACGACTTTTTTGTCAGCAGGATGGCCCTTGAAAGTACGGGTGAGTGCGAACTCGCCCAACTTGTGACCTACCATTTGATCGGTGATATAGACCGGCACGTGCTGCTTGCCGTTGTGCACCGCGATGGTCAAGCCGATGAACTCGGGCAGGATCATGGAGCGGCGCGACCAGGTCTTGATCGGCTTTTTATCCTTGGTGGTGACGGCCTTGTCGGCCTTGGCCACCAGGTGATGGTCAACAAATGGACCTTTTTTGAGAGAGCGAGTCATTTACCTTCCCCTTACTTCTTGCGACGCGACACGATCATGACCTGCGTGCGCTTGTTGTTACGGGTACGGTAACCCTTGGTCAGATTACCCCAAGGATCGACTGGGTGACGGCCTTCGCCGGTCTTGCCCTCGCCACCACCGTGTGGGTGGTCAACAGGGTTCATCACCACACCGCGAACGGTTGGTCGAATGCCCATCCAGCGCTTCACACCAGCCTTGCCCAAACGGCGCAGGCTGTGCTCTTCGTTGGCGACTTGACCAATGGTGGCACGGCAGTCGATGTGAATCTTGCGAACTTCACCGGAGCGCATGCGGACCTGGGCGTAGGTGCCTTCACGTGCCAGCAAGGTTGCCGACGCACCGGCGGAACGTACAACCTGTGCGCCTTTACCAACCTGCAGCTCGATGCAGTGAATGATGGAACCCACCGGGATGTTGCGGATTGGCAGAGTGTTGCCGACACGGATTGGCGCTTCAGCACCGTTCAGGATGGTTGCACCGACTTCCAGACCGCGCGGAGCGATGATATAGCGACGCTCGCCGTCGGCATAACACACCAGAGCGATGTGCGCCGAACGGTTGGGATCGTACTCAATGCGCTCAACTTTGGCAGGAATTGCATCCTTGTTGCGGACAAAGTCAACCACGCGATAGTGGTGTTTATGACCACCACCTTTATGGCGGGTCGTGATGTGACCATTGTTGTTTCGACCGGCCTGCTGGAATTGCGGCTCCAACAATGCCGCGTGAGGAGCACCCTTGTACAGATGGTCACGCGAAATCTTCACCACGCCACGACGGCCTGGGGAAGTTGGTTTCATTTTGATAACAGCCATGATTACGCAGCCTCCCCACCGAGGTTCAGCTCTTGACCGGGCTTCAGCGTCACATAGGCCTTGCGAACGTTGTCGCGACGACCGGTGGATTTGCCAAAACGCTTGGTCTTGCCTTTGATGTTGACGACAGAGACGCCCTTGACCTCAACCTTGAACATCAATTCCACAGCGGCCTTGATTTCATATTTGGTTGCGTCTTGCAGCACTTTGAAGGTCACCGAATTGCTCTTCTCCGCAATCATCGTAGCCTTCTCAGACACGATGGGAGCGACCAGAACCTGCATCAGACGGCCCTCTTCAAACTTGGACAGATTGGGACCGTGGCTCATGCGAACATCTCCTTGAGTTTGTCCATGGCAGCCTTGGTCACCAGCACCTTGCGGTAGTGCACCAGCGACACCGGATCGGCATAACGGGGCTCAACCACCAGGATGTTCACCAGGTTACGTGAAGCCAGGTACAGGTTTTCGTCGACTTCGTCGGCAATCACCAATACAGATTCCAGATTCATGGCCTTGAACTTGGCAGCCAGGGGTTTGGTTTTTGGAGAGTCCACCTTGATGGAATCAACCACAGCCAGACGGCCTTCGCGCGCCAATTGCGAGAAGATGGAGGCCATACCGGCACGGTACATCTTCTTGTTGATTTTCTGGGTGAAGTTCTCATCAGGCATGTTCGGGAAAATCCGGCCACCTCCGCGCCACAGTGGCGAGGACGTCATACCGGCACGGGCGCGGCCCGTTCCCTTTTGCTTGAATGGCTTCTTGGTCGAGTGCTTGACCTGTTCGCGGTCTTTCTGGGCACGGGTGCCCTGACGCGCGTTGGCCTGAAAAGCGACCACAATCTGGTGAACCAGATCTTCGTTGTATTCACGACCAAATACGGTCTCTGGCACTTCAAACTTGGAAGTAGCCTGACCCTGGTCATTCAGGAGTTCGAGCTGCATCAGTTCGCTCCTTTCGCGGTATCGCCTTTAGCCTTGGCCTTGATGGCCGGGCGGACAGTTACAAAACCACCTGCCGAACCGGGAATCGCACCCTTGATCAACAGCAGTTGACGCGCTTCGTCGATACGTATTACATCGAGGTTTTGCGTGGTAACCGTGTCGTCACCCAGATGACCCGTCATGCGCTTACCAGGAAACACGCGACCAGGATCTTGCGCCATACCAATGGAACCTGGCACGTTGTGCGAACGGCTGTTACCGTGCGATGCCCGCTGCGAACTCATGTGGTGGCGCTTGATCGTTCCGGCGTAGCCTTTACCGATGGTTGTACCCTGCACATCCACCTTTTGACCCACGGCGAACACAGCCGATACAGGCACAGTTGCACCCGCCTTGTACTGGGCAGCATCGTCAGCCGAAATTCGGAATTCCTGAATAATTTCACCAGCCTCAACACCTGCTTTTGCAAGGTGGCCAGCTGCGGGCTTGGTTACACGCGAAGCTTTGCGTGAACCGAACGTCACCTGTAAGGCAACGTAGCCGTCATTCTCTTTGGTTTTGACCTGGGTCACGCGGTTGTTTGACACATCCACCACCGTCACAGGAACTGCATCCCCGTCATCGGTGAATAGGCGCATCATGCCAACCTTGCGTCCCAGCAATCCCAAGTGATTGCTTTGACTCATTGTTTTCTCCGTAACTTTCACCGCGGCAACTTCAATTGGCTGCCGCGTTTTTGCGTGAAAGACTGTTGATAATACTCAGGCAGAAACGACCAAGCCGTTTCTGCTGAGCCTGTGAGTATATCCCGAACTTTGCAGCTCGGCAAGCCCCTCAAAGGCCCGTTTCTTGGTGTTTTCCAGTCAGGACTGGAAAACGGGCTTTTTTTTATTGCAGCTTGATTTCCACGTCCACGCCAGCGGGTAAGTCGAGCTTCATCAACGCGTCGACGGTTTTGTCCGTCGGGTCAACGATGTCCATCAGGCGCTGGTGGGTACGGATCTCCAGTTGGTCGCGGCTGGTCTTGTTGACGTGCGGCGAACGCAGAATGTCGAAACGCTTCATGCGGGTTGGCAAAGGCACGGGGCCTTTGACAATCGCGCCGGTGCGCTTGGCGGTGTCCACGATCTCGGCAGCCGATTGATCGATGAGTTTGTAGTCAAACGCCTTCAGGCGGATGCGGATTTTTTGTTTGGTAGCCATGGTAATTCCTTATGTTTGCGAATTACGCAATAATTTTTGCCACAACGCCTGCGCCCACCGTCTTGCCACCTTCACGGATGGCGAAACGCAGACCTTCTTCCATGGCGATCGGGTTGATCAGCTTGACGGTGATGCTCACGTTGTCACCCGGCATGACCATTTCCTTGCCTTCTGGCAACTCGATCGCTCCGGTCACGTCCGTGGTACGGAAGTAGAACTGGGGACGGTAGTTGTTGAAGAACGGGGTGTGGCGGCCACCTTCATCTTTGGACAAGACGTAGATCTCGCCGGTGAAGTGGGTGTGGGGCTTGATGGAAGTTGGCTTGCACAGCACCTGGCCGCGCTCGACGTCTTCACGCTTGGTGCCGCGCAGCAGGATGCCGACGTTGTCGCCAGCCTGGCCTTGATCGAGCAGTTTGCGGAACATTTCCACACCGGTGCAGGTGGTTTTCTGGGTGGCCTTGATGCCGACGATTTCGATTTCTTCACCCACCTTGATGATGCCGCGCTCGATACGGCCCGTGACCACGGTGCCGCGACCGGAGATGGAGAACACGTCTTCCACCGGCATCAGGAAGGCGCCGTCAACAGCGCGCTCGGGCAGGGGGATGTAGGTGTCCAGCGCGTCGGCCAGCTTCATGATGGCTTGTTCACCCAGGGGGCCTTTGTCGCCTTCCATGGCGAGTTTGGCCGAGCCGTGGATGATGGGGGTCTTGTCGCCAGGGAAGTCGTATTTGTCAAGGAGTTCGCGCACTTCCATTTCGACGAGTTCGAGCAGTTCGGCGTCGTCCACCATGTCGCATTTGTTCAGGAACACGATGATGTAGGGAACACCCACCTGACGGGCCAGCAGGATGTGCTCACGGGTCTGGGGCATGGGGCCGTCAGCAGCGGAACAAACCAGGATCGCGCCGTCCATCTGGGCAGCACCGGTGATCATGTTCTTGACATAGTCAGCGTGGCCAGGGCAGTCAACGTGGGCGTAGTGGCGGTTGGCCGTCTCATACTCGACGTGGGCGGTATTGATGGTGATGCCGCGTGCTTTTTCTTCCGGAGCCGCATCGATCTGGTCATAGGCCTTGGCCTGACCGCCGAATTTGGCCGCCAAGACAGTGGTGATGGCCGCCGTCAGCGTGGTTTTACCGTGGTCCACGTGTCCAATCGTGCCCACGTTGACGTGGGGCTTGGTTCGTGTGAATTTCTCTTTTCCCATTTTCATTCTCCAAAGAACGTGTTCCCGTGTACAGGTTTAACGTTTGCACGATGTTGCTGGTTCGCCCCGCACGGGAACAGGGCGGCACACCGTCGCAGACAGCTTGAAATTTACTTGGCGCGCGAAGCCATGATGGCTTCAGACACATTACGCGGAGCTTCCGAGTAATGCTTGAATTCCATCGTGTACGTTGCACGACCTTGCGACATCGAACGCAGCGTGGTTGAGTAGCCAAACATTTCGGACAGCGGCACTTCAGCCTTGATAGCCTTGCCACCGCCAACCATGTCTTCCATACCCTGCACCATGCCGCGACGTGAGGACAAGTCGCCCATCACGTTACCGGCGTAGTCTTCAGGCGTCTCCACTTCAACGGCCATCATGGGTTCCAGAATCACGGGGCCTGCTTTACGGCAGCCTTCCTTGAAACCGAAGATCGCAGCCATCTTGAACGCCAGTTCGTTGGAGTCGACGTCGTGGTAAGAACCGAAATGCAGCGTCACTTTGACATCCACCACCGGATAGCCAGCCAACACACCTTGCGTGACAGCTTCGTGGATGCCCTTTTCAACAGCCGGGATGAATTCACGGGGAACCACGCCGCCCTTGATGGCGTCGACAAACACAATACCTTTGCCTGCCTCGTTAGGCTCAATCTTCAGGACCACGTGACCATATTGACCCTTACCACCGGACTGACGAACGAATTTGCCTTCGGCGTCTTCGATGGTCTTGCGGATGGTTTCGCGGTAAGCAACCTGGGGCTTGCCCACGTTGGCTTCCACGCCGAACTCACGCTTCATACGGTCAACAATAATTTCAAGGTGCAACTCGCCCATGCCGGCGATCAAGGTCTGGCCAGACTCTTCATCTGTCTTGACGCGAAATGATGGATCTTCCTGCGCCAAACGCTGCAGTGCGATACCCATTTTTTCCTGATCTGCCTTGGTCTTGGGCTCCACGGCCTGCGTGATCACCGGCTCAGGAAACACCATACGCTCCAGCATGACGATGGCAGATGGATCACACAGGGTTTCGCCCGTGGTCACGTCTTTCAAGCCGATGCAGGCTGCGATGTCGCCCGCGCGAATTTCGCTGACCTCTTCACGGTTGTTGGCGTGCATTTGTACGATACGGCCGATACGCTCTTTTTTGCCGCGAATCGGGTTGTAAACGCTGTCACCTTTGGTCAACACGCCAGAGTACACACGCACAAAAGTCAACTGACCCACGAACGGGTCGGTCATCAATTTGAACGCCAGTGCCGAGAACTTTTCACCGTCGTCCGCCTTGCGGGTAACCGGGTTTTCGTCCTCATCCATACCTTTCACCGGCGGAATGTCCACGGGCGACGGCATGAATTCAATCACGGCATCCAGCATGCGCTGCACACCTTTGTTCTTGAAAGCCGAACCGCAATACATGGGTTGAATTTCGCTGGCGATGGTACGCGTGCGAATGCCGAACTTGATCTCCTCTTCAGACAGGTCACCACCCTCGAGGTACTTGTTCATCAGCTCTTCAGAGGCTTCAGCGGCAGCTTCAACCATCTTTTCGCGCCATTCCTTGGCAACAGAAACCAGCTCGGCAGGAATCTCGCGGTAGTCGAACAACATGCCCTGCGAAGCCTCGTCCCAGATGATGGCTTTCATCTTGAGCAGGTCAACCACGCCGGTGAAGTTTTCTTCAGCACCGATGGGGATCACCATGGGAACAGGGCTGGCCTTCAGGCGCAGCTTCATCTGGTCCACGACCTTGAAGAAGTTGGCACCAGTACGGTCCATCTTGTTCACAAAGGCCAGACGAGGCACTTTGTATTTGTTAGCCTGACGCCACACGGTTTCGGACTGAGGCTGCACGCCGCCCACAGCGCAGTAGACCATGCAGGCACCGTCCAGCACGCGCATGGAACGCTCGACTTCAATCGTGAAGTCCACGTGGCCAGGGGTGTCAATGATGTTGATGCGGTGCTCGGGCAAGGACTTGTCCATACCCTTCCAGAAGCAGGTGGTCGCAGCCGACGTGATCGTGATGCCACGCTCCTGCTCCTGCTCCATCCAGTCCATGGTGGCAGCACCGTCATGAACTTCACCAATTTTGTGGTTCACACCGGTATAAAAAAGTACGCGCTCGGTAGTCGTAGTTTTACCAGCGTCAATGTGAGCCGAAATACCGATATTGCGGTAACGCTCAATGGGGGGTATGGCGAGCCATGATGGATCCTTGGTTGATCTAAATCTTCAAAACGCCAGCCGCCAGGACTCATGGTCTTGGCAGCGTAGCGAGCGGCTTTCAGACTAGGCGCAACCCCGCGGGCAGTGCTAACAGCACCACAAGAGGCTGCAACGACGCATGAAGGCCGCGCAGTAGCCGCTTTTTAGAAGCGGAAGTGGGAGAAGGCCTTGTTAGCCTCCGCCATGCGGTGAACTTCGTCACGCTTTTTCATGGCACCACCCCGACCTTCGGTGGCCTCCATCAGTTCGTTGGCCAGACGCAGGGCCATGGATTTTTCGCCACGCTTGCGGGCGGCCTCCTTGATCCAGCGCATGCTCAAGGCAAGGCGACGAACAGGACGCACTTCAACGGGCACCTGGTAGTTGGCACCACCGACACGGCGGGACTTCACCTCAACCATGGGCTTGACGTTGTTGATGGCCATGGTGAAGGCCTCAACCGGGTCTTTACCGGGGTTCTTCTTTTCGATCTGCTCCAGCGCACCATAAATGATGCGCTCAGCGATCGCTTTTTTGCCGCCTTCCATGATCACGTTCATGAATTTGGACAGCTCGACATTGCCGAATTTTGGGTCCGGCAGGATTTCACGTTTAGGGACTTCGCGACGACGTGGCATTTTTTCACCTCTTTGCTTCAGTTGATGCTCTTGCGAACACCGCGAGAGTTATTCAAACCCTCACTTACTCGACCCAAAATCAGGTCACTACGTTCATTTACCGCGCCACGCAGCAAACAAACACCTTTTAATAATCAAAACTTTTCGATGACCGAAAGGCCGCCGAATGGCTTTATTTGGCCTTTGGCTTCTTCGCACCGTACTTGGAGCGCGACTGCTTGCGGTCTTTCACGCCTTGCAAGTCGAGCGAGCCACGCACAATGTGGTAACGCACACCGGGCAAGTCCTTGACACGACCGCCACGAACCAGCACCACGCTGTGCTCCTGCAGGTTGTGGCCTTCGCCGCCGATGTAGGAAATGACTTCAAACCCGTTGGTCAGGCGCACTTTGGCGACTTTACGCAGAGCGGAGTTTGGCTTCTTAGGCGTCGTGGTGTACACACGGGTGCACACACCGCGGCGCTGCGGAGAGTTCTGCATCGCAGGACTCTTCGACTTGATGGTCTCGACCTCGCGGCCTTGACGCACTAGCTGGTTGATGGTTGGCATTATTGAAAAACGTCCCTAAACGTTTGAAAAATCGTGAAAATCGTGAAAACCTGTCCGCAAACGGACATCCCTTCGGAAATTCCGAAAAGCCTTCTACTATAGCAGGTTGAGGCAACTAGCGCAATGCAGGCCGCTATTGGGCCAGCTCGAACAGCGCTGAGCCGTCCCCATTGTCCTTCACCAGCTTGATGCCGGGGTGGTTCGCCACATATTTGACCGCCCCGCTGGCCGACAAAAAGCCCAGATTGACGCCCGCAACCGGCTGGATGCGCCAGTTGCCGTCCGCCGTCGGGTTGACCTGCTTGCCCGGAGTCAGGGCGTCAACAAGCGTCAAATACTCGATCAGGGCCTGCCGGTTTTCTTCCGGAGCGTCAAAAATCACCTTGGCCGCCGTCAACCCCGGAAAATTACCGCCACCAAACGCGCGGTAGTTGTTGGTGGCGACGATGAATTTCGCATCTGGCTGGATGGCTACGCCCTGAAACTTCAGGTTTTTCACGCGATTGGCGCCTGCCGCCGCCACCGAGCCGTTAACCGCGTATTTGGCGGGCTGGGTCACGTCCAGCTCATAGGTTACGCCGTCAATCGTGTCGAAGTTGAACGACGGGAACGCGTCGTTGATGAGATTTTGCTGCGGCGCGCCTTTTGGGTCGATCTGGTTGAACTGCCCCGCAGACATTTCCAGCCACTCTTTCACCTCCGCACCCGTCAGCAGCATGGCTTTCAGGGTGTTGGGGTAAATATAGAGATCGGTCACATTCTTGATGGCCAGCGGCCCGGCCGGAATGTCGGTGTAATACGACCAGCCTTGGCGGCCACCCGATTTGAAGGGGGCGGCAGCCGACAAAACCGGGTATTTCTCGTAATCGGTGCCCTGCATGGCGCGCTTCACATAAGCAATTTGAGCGTTGGAGACAATCTGCACTGACGGATCATCGCTCACCTGGGCAAAAAAGCTGTAAATCGGCGCGCTGCTGAACGCCACCTTGCCACGCACATAGGCCAGCGTCTGGGCATGCTCTTCGCCCACTGTTTTTTCAACCAGTGGATCGGCTTCGGCGATCGATTTCTTGGCTACCCGGTCAAAAATCGGGCGAATCGTTGATTTGCTGTCCACCACTTTCCAGCTCCCGCTGCCGTTGTCCAGCGTGAAATCCACCACGCCCAAGTGGTCGCCCCAGCGCCCGGGCATCACGGCTGCTACGCCATTGATGGTGCCGCGCTCCACATCGGCACGGGGGAACGTGGCAAATGCCTTGCTGGGAAACTCGGCGTGGGAATGGCCGAACAGGATCGCATCAATGCCGGGAACATCAGCCAGGCGCGATACCGCGTTTTCGGCCATCGCGCCCACCTCACCCTTTTCAAACCCCGAATGCGGGATGGCAATCACCAGTTGCGCGCCCTTGGCCCGCATCTCCGGCACGTATTTTTTGGCCACTTCCGCGATATCACGCGTGACCACGCGGCCTTCCAGATTGGCCTTGTCCCACTGCATGATCTGTGGCGGCACAAACCCGATCACACCCACCTTGATCGGGTACGACTTGCCCTGCGCGTCCTTCACCATGCGGTCCAGCAGCACATACGGCGTGAACGCATGTTTGGCGCTAGCAGAATCCTTGTCCTTGTCATCCACGTACACATTGGCGTTGACATAAGGGAAGTTAGCGCCTGCGATGGAGCGGCGCAGGAACGGCAGCCCGTAGTTGAATTCGTGGTTGCCCAGGTTGCCGGCGTCGTAGCCCAGCTGGTTCATCACCTTGTAAGCCGGGTGAACCTGGCCATCTTTCAGCGGGTTCACCTTGGCCACCACGTCGCCCAGCGGGTTACCTTGCAGCAGGTCGCCGTTGTCAAAGAGCAGGCTGTTGGTAGCCTCGGCGCGAGCCGCCTTGATCAGTGTGATGGCGCGGGCCAGACCATATTGGTCCGTGGCCTTGTCCTGATAATAGTCATAGCTGAGCAGGTTCATGTGCACATCCGTGGTCTCCAGAATGCGCAGCTTCACCTCTGCCGACCACACCGCCGTACTGGCCATTACAGCCAGCAACCCCGCTCCGATCAAACGCTTGTTCATACAGCTCTCCGCAGCAAAGCTGTCATCTTAAACCCGCGTGTGAAACCCCGGTGACAGATTTGTGACCGGCTCAAAACGCGTCATTAGATGCGGCTTATTTAATCCACAACCGGATGGCGTCCCACGTGCGGCCCAGAATACCGGCCTGCTCAACCGCGTCCAGCGCCACCAGCGGGACATCGATCAAGGGCTGCTCACCCACCGACACCTTCAGCATGGCCAGCTGCTGGCCTTTGGTGAACGGCGCCACCAGCGGATCAGCACGTGCCACCTGGGTCTTGATCTTGGCTGCGCTGCCGGCCGGCACAGCCACCACGATGGACTGCACGCTGCCGATCTTCACCACCGCGTCCTTGCCTTTCCAGACAGCGGGTGTCACAACCGGCTGCAAGGCGTCGAACAGCTTGACCGCTTCAAACGCGGTGTAACCCCAATTCAGCAGCTTTTGCGATTCATTGGCGCGGGCGTTTTCGCTGGCTGTGCCCAAAACGATGGACAACAGGCGACGGCTACCCACCGAAGCGGGCGTGCCGGGAGCGGCACCGGGGTGCCCAGATTGGGGAAGTCGCGCTTGGCGGTGGCAATGAGGCAGTAACCCGCGGCATCGGTATGGCCGGTTTTCAAACCATCAACAGACGGATCGCGAAACAGCAGCGTGTTGCGATTGCTGTCGTTGGCGGTAGGTGTACCTTCGTAGTGGTATTTCTTGATTGCGTAGTAGGGCACGTAGTCGGGGAAATCATGCATCAGCCGGGTGGCCAAAATACTCAAGTCACGCGCGGTGGTGGTGTGGCCGGGCTCGGTCAGACCTTCCGGGTTCTTGTAGCCGGTGGACTTCATGCCCAGCGCCTTGGCCTGGTCGTTCATCAACTGCACAAAACGCTCGACCGTGCCGCCCACGCCCTCGGCCAGCGCCATGGTGGCGTCGTTGCCGGACTGGACAATCATGCCCTTGATCAGGTCTTCCACCGGCACTTGCATCTTGGGGTCGATGAACATGCGCGAGCCTGGCATCTTCCAGGCGCGTTCGCTCACCGGCAGGGTCTGCTTCAGGTCCAGCTTTTTAGTGCGCAGCGCATCAAACACCAGATAGGCCGTCATCAGCTTGGTGAGCGACGCAGGCTCCACTGCCAAATCGATGTCTTTTTGGGCCAGCAGCTGGTTGGCCGTGATGTCCAGCAGCAAATAGGAGCGGGCAGCAATTTCCGGGGCTTGCGGCACTTGGGCGGCAACCGGCAAACAAAGAGCGGCGGCCAGGGCCAGCGAAAGGTATTTCAGAAAGGATTTCAAGGAAGCAGATTTCAAAAGTGACGATTTCATCAAAGGGGGAGAAGAAGGGAGAGGGAGGATTCAATGCGAGTTCAGGTGGCGCACCACCAGACTTCTCAGAAGGGGCAATTGTCCGTGAAAGAAGTGCGAGCCTCCGGGCACAACGGTGATGGGCAGCGTTTGGGGGCGCGCCCAGTTCATCGCATCGGCCAGCGGCACGGTGTCGTCCAGTTCGCCGTGAACCACCAGCGTGCGGTCATGGGCGTCGGGGGGTAGCGTTGCGACTGAAAAGCGGCTGGCGGCAGTACCGACTAGCACCACTTTTTGAGCCGGGCGACTCGGCCACAGCGTCTGCAACGCATGGCTGGTGACAAACGCGCCAAACGAAAAACCGGCCAGCGCCAGTTCGCCCTCAGGCGCACTGTGTGCCACCACCGCGAGCAAATCGTCCAGCTCGCCACGACCATCGTCGTGTGTGCCGGCACTGGCGCCAACACCGCGGAAGTTGAAACGGACGGCACTCCAGCCGCACTGCACAAACGCGCGAGCCATGGTTTGCACCACCTTGTTGTCCATGGTGCCGCCAAACAGCGGGTGCGGGTGCGCAATGACTGCTACGCCACGGGAAACTGCGCCGGGCGCCAGTGTGGGCTCATCGCGCACCGCCTCAATCTGACCAGCCGGGCCAGCAACCGTAAACCGTTGGGTATGGATGTTCACTATCGCCCGACATTGGCAGGCGTCAGCAGGCGCTCCACCACTTTGCCGTTTTTCAGGTGGGATTCGACGATCTCGTCAATGTCGTCGTTATCCACATACGTGTACCAGACTGCTTCCGGGTACACCACGGCAATGGGGCCGCCAGCACAACGGTCCAGACAGCCGGCCTTGTTGACCCGCACCTTGCCCGCGCCCATCAGGTTAGCGGCTTTGACCTGCGCCTTGCAACGGTCAAAAGCTTCCTGCGCATGATGCTGCGCACAGCATTCCTCACCGTTCTTGCGTTCGTTCAGGCAGAAAAATATGTGCCGTTCGTAATAAGACTTTGGCTGGTTTTGGTTTTCACTCATCCGGTCATTTTAGTTTTGCGGCGAGCGCGAGCCCACCACCGTCAGTACATACACCATCACCGCATAGGGCCACAGCCAGCCCAGCCATTGCGCCAGCCCGTGAAAGCGAATAAAGCGCCCCTGCTCCCAGCTTTGCAGCGTCTGCGCAAAATAGGGGTCCGTTGGCGCCTGGTTCAGCAAGCTGAGGTATACCCCCAGCGCCAGCAACAACAGGGCTGCGCAGATGCGCCGGGGTATCAGCACCAGCGGCAACGCAAAAGACAGTGCGGACACAATGCCCACCTGCACCGGCAAGGTCAGCCAGAGCCACGCATGCTCCGGGCTGTAGGACAAGGCAGACGACAGCGCCGTGACACTGACGCCCACTGCCGCTACCAGCAAGGCAAAGATGGCCCGGCGCAACATGGAGCGGATGATGCAATACCCCAGCAGGCAGGGAATCAACACACCCAGCATCACGCAGACCAGTTCAGCCAGCGGCAGCAGGGGCTCCAGTTCCACTTCACGTATGGGCAGCCACTCCAGAAAAGGGGTATCTTCCAAAGTATCAACCAGTGCCAGTTCCAGCCGCTCCAGAACCTGACCCAATCCAAACGGGACCGAAGCGGGAAACATCAGCGCCACCGGCCACAAGGCCAGCAGAACCAGCCCGCCGCGCGCATGCTCCACGAACCAGCGCTCGCGAAAACGGTTCCACTGCGCAATGGCGCCCATCTTTTCCAGCAGCGCCGCAACCACCGCGCCCAGCCACGCACCAAGCACATTCAACACCAGGTCCACATTGGACGGCACCCGTGCGGGCAGATAGCTCTGCATGGTCTCCATGATGAGGGACAGCCCTGCAGCGCACAGAGTGGTTACCAGCACGGCATGAGTTCCCCGACTCGTCCGCAACGCGCCCAGCGTCAGCAAAAACCCCAGCGGTGCATAGCCCGCCACGTTGGCAGCCACATCAAACCAGGTCCAGTAGCGCGTGAGAGGGGCCGCCAGAAACGCCCACGGCGCAATACCCTGATCACGCCACTCTGCAAACGGGTAAAGGCTGGCATAGAGCACCAGCCCCACGTAGATCAGCGCCAGGGGCCAGGCCGAGGTCTTTTGCATGGCTGTCAGCGCTTGCCTTTCACGTCAGAATGGCTTGACCACCACCAGAATCACTGCGGCCAGCAGCAGCAGCACCGGCACCTCGTTGAACCACCGGTACCAGACATGGCTGCGCTGACTGCCGCCCCGCATGAATTTTCTGAGTATCAAAATACAGGCATGGTGGTAGCCCACCGCCAGCAACACCACAAACAGCTTGGCATGCAGCCAGCCGTTGCCCGGCCCAGTGCCTATGCCGTACCCCAGCCAGAGCCAGAAACCCAGCCCCAGCGCGGGAACGGACAGCATGGTGGTGAACCGCAGCAGCTTGCGCGCCATCAGAAGCAGGCGCTCTCGCTCAGCCACTGATTCCGGCGGCACCATCGCCAGATTCACAAAAATACGCGGCAGATAGAACAGGCCAGCGAACCAACTGGCAACGAAGACGATATGGAGAGCTTTTACCCAGAGCATGCACAAAGTGTAGCTGCGGGAGATGCCCGCCGGAGCCAAAAAAAACCCCAGCACGAGGGCTGGGGTTGCAAGCCTATTTGCTGTCACACATCAAGGCCCCGCTCAGGGAGGAAAAGCGGGAGGTGGCGAACCACCCGTGCGTAATCTAGCAAAGTTATCATCGGGTTTCAAGCCGTTGGGCAACTTATTTGTAGTCCCGATAACAATTTATAGAGGCTCCACGATGACTTTCTCCGCACCTTTTCCCCTGGGACGCCCGCGCCGCCTGCGTCGCGACGCCTTCACGCGCAACCTGGTTCGGGAAAACGCTGTCACCGCGCATGACCTGATTTACCCGGTGTTTGTGGTGGATGGCAAACAGCATCGCCAGCCCGTGGCCTCCATGCCCGGCGTGGAACGGCTGAGTCTGGACCTGCTGCTACCGGTTGCCGAAGACTGCGTGAAGCTGGGCATTCCGGTGATGGCGCTGTTTCCGGTGATTGACCAGTCGCTCAAGACGCCCGATGGGCGCGAGGCCCTGAACCCCGATGGTTTGGTGCCGCGCGTGGTGCAGGCGCTGAAAAAAGAGTTTCCCGATCTGGGCGTGATGACCGATGTGGCGCTGGACCCGTTCACCAGCCATGGCCAGGACGGCCTGCCTGACCCCAACCCGGCGGCTGACGGCTACATCATGAACGACGAAACCGTTGAAGTATTGGTGAAGCAGGCGCTCACACAGGCGGCAGCTGGCGTGGACATTGTGGCCCCCAGTGACATGATGGATGGCCGAATTGGTGCCATCCGCCATGCGCTGGAGGCCAACCACTTCATCCACACCCGCATCATGGCCTACAGCGCCAAGTACGCTTCCGCGTTTTACGGCCCGTTCCGCGACGCCGTGGGCTCCGCCGCCAACCTGGGCAAGAGCAATAAGAAGGTCTACCAGATGGACCCCGGCAACAGTGACGAAGCGCTACGCGAGGTGGGGCTGGACATTGCCGAAGGCGCCGACATGGTGATGGTCAAGCCCGGCATGCCGTATCTGGACATCGTGCGCCGGGTGAAAGATGAATTCAAGGTGCCTACCTTCGCCTACCAGGTGAGCGGTGAATACGCCATGCTGAAAGCCGCCGCGCAAAACGGCTGGCTGGACCACGACGCCGTGATGATGGAAAGCCTGCTGGCCTTCAAACGCGCCGGCGCCGATGGTGTGCTGACCTACTTTGCGCTGGATGCTGCACGTCTACTACAAAAATAATAGCTGCTTGCGCATATCTGGCGCAGGTCAAGGGTCTTTTTCATGCGAATTTTCACCATTACCGGCACCAGCGTGACAGAGACCGATGACCTGACGCGTCTGGCCAGCACCCCGCCGCCAGCGCAGGGCTACCTGTGGATGGCCTGCGCGCGGCGCGAGTTTGAAGTGATGCAAACGCAGATTCAGGCCACGCTGCAGGCCTTGTGCGGCATGCAGCTGGTGGATTTGCATATTTCTGATCTGTTGAACAACCAGCTGCCCTCGCACTACGACTACACCTCGCAATATGACCTGCTGGTGTTTCGCCGCCTGGCCACGGGCCGAACCGAAACCGATCTGCAGCAGCCGGGCACACCACTGGGCCGTGCACCCGCCCGCGGCGGCCCGCCCATTTTGCGGCGCATTGACACCAGCCCGGTCGGGTTTGCCGTGTTCGATCAAATCCTGTTGACCGTGCACCCCACCGACTGCGCCGTGCGCGACGCCTACGCGGCCAAGTTGCTGAGCGCCGCGTCTGCTGAATCCCGCGCTGCCGGCGCGCGCCTGCCCAGCAGCCCGGCAGACCTGATGCTGCGCATCGTCAACCACATGGTGGACGGCTATCTGGACCTCCGGCGCGAACTGACCCGCCAGCTCGACCACTGGCAGTCTGAATTGCTGAACCCGCGCACCCGTTTCAACAACTGGGGCTCCCTGCTGGACGCGCGCCTGGCCCTGCACCATCTGGACGAAATCTGCGAAGACCAGCGCTCGGCGCTGCAAGACTGGATCGAAGCCACCAAAACCTGGCCGGAAACCACCACGCCCGAAAACCAGCGCGAGCGCGAGCTGCTGCAGGTGCGCAGCCGCGACGTGCTGGAGCACATTGAACGTGTAGTGCACCATGTGCGGCGTCTGGAGCAAAGTGCCGAGACCGCCGTGCAAATGCACTTCAACGCCCAAAGCCACCGCACCAACCAGATCATGCGCACGCTCACCGTGCTGACCGCCATCTTCTTGCCGCTGAATCTGATCGCCGGCATTTTTGGCATGAACTTCGAGTTCATTCCGCTGCTGCACCAGTCCAATGGCTTCTGGATTGCCATGGTGTTGATGATGCTGACCGCCGTCGGACTGGTGATATTTTTCTGGCGCAAGCGCTACCTGGACCGCACGGAGCACTGAGAGTTAACAGCGCGGGCGTTCAAACCCAGGGCTGTGGCAACTTCTCGGCGGTAAACACCCGTTGCACGGCGGGGCGCGCCAGCATGGCCTGCAGATACGGCCCCAGGTGCGGGCGTACCCGCGCGGGGTTTGAGGCAAAACCACGCGTCCATCGGCACAGCATCAAGGCATAGGGGTCCAGCGCAGAATAGTTTTGTCCCAGCAGCCACGGCCCGCCATGCCGCGCCAGCTCGGCGTCCAGCTGGTCCAGCAATTCACCCACCTTGCGCTCCGCCTGCGCTTTCACCTCGGCCGCCCCCGCAGCGTTGCCGGGGTTGACCAGGCGCTCGGGGTAAAAGTAAGTGATCAGCGTGGTCTGCAGCGTGTTGGTCAGCCACATCAGCCATTTGTAAAAGTGCGCCCGCTCCGCCGTGCCAAGCGCTGGGGCCAATTTGGCTTGCGGATGCCTGTCGCACAGGTACAGGCAAATGGCCGCTGATTCATACAGCACCAGGTCGCCATCGGTGAGCACCGGAATCAGGCCATTGGGGTTGAGTCGCAGGTATTCGGGCGCCTTGTGCGCATCCGCCGTGCGGTCCACCAGCACCAGTTCAAACGACACGCCGAGTTCCTGCAGAACGATATGGGGCGCCATGGAGGCGGTGCTGGGGTAGTAATGGAGCTGCAGCATTTTTTTTATCTTTCTTTCGTTCTCGTTGTTCTCAGAGCGCCTTGGTCATGAAAAGGCTGTACGGGTCTTCAACATACTGCGCAAAAGGCCCGCAGTAGGCGAAGCCAACACTGGCGTACAGGTTGCGGGCGGGCTCGAAAGCTTTTGCAGACCCGGTCTCCAGGCTCAGCCGGGCATAGCCACGGTGCCGGGCCTGGTCCAGGATATGCCCGAGGATCGCCCGCGCCACGCCTTTTCTGAGGTGCGGTGAAGCAGTTCGCATGGATTTGATTTCGGCATGGCCAGCGTCCAGTTCCTTCAGTGCGCCACAGCCCAGCAGCACTTTGCTGCTGCCGTTTTGGTCAGGATCGCTCCATGCCGTCCAGAACGTGATCTCGGGTTTGCGCAGCGCATCCAGATCCAGCGCGTGAATGCTCTCAAGCGGTGAGTGCAGCGTCATGCTGTGCAGGTGTTCCTGCAGTAACGCGTAGATCTCGGGGCCGGTCAGGTCGTCGATTTTGATGTGCATGGCAAAGGCTGGAAGTGGCGTGTTTCTATTTTGCCTGCGCTTGAAGGTTTGCTCCGCTCTCTTGGCGGGCTGGCAAGCTCACCGAGCGTCGGCTTCAGTAAACACTCCTTTTACAATTAATTGCTATCAATGTAAGAGCTGCTTACACTTAATTTACATGGGCTACCGGTCTCTTTCGTTGGTAAAGTGGCCTTTTTTTGTTGTCTCCACCAGTTGAATCCGCAATACAAGGGCGACATTCGAGAGTAAGGTTTGAAAGGCAGTGAAAGACCTGCAAATGCAGCCGCCAGCCGGCGGAGAGCTTGCCTGAAGACCCCACCACAGTTTTCGTTTCAATATGCGCGTTAACGCAGCAGGCGAACGGCGGCGATTGCCAGCCAGCCCAAAGCGAAGTTGATGACCATCCATGTGTGCACTTGCGCGGACGCCTTGCCGGCCAAAGTCCAATCCTGAACGGCCATCGCACGCTTGAATTTCGCGTAACCCACTATGTAGATGTGACCAAATATGGCCATCATCAGCAGGCCTGACACCAGCATCACATTCCACCCGAGCGGCACGGCGCCTTGTCCGGTTGCCGCCTTGATTGCCCGAAAGGCCGTGGTGTACAGATTGGTCCCTGTCGTCAACAGGGCGACGATGGATACCAGGACGATCGGGAAAAAGCGTTTCCACACGGCCCCCATCATCATCAGACGCTCGGGCGGCTGCAACAGCGCAACGGCTGCAGGCCGCAACGCCAGCAACATGAACGCCATGCCCCCCATCCAGAATATGGCTGCCACTAGATGAATCAGCTTGACAAAATCAATCATGTTTTTCAATCAGGCGTTTAAAGGAGAACCACGTCCAGGGCACCCCCTTCTATGTCCTGCAGGACTTACGACACCTGTTGAATTCCAGACAGCACCCAGCCACTGCCGCCCTGGCGTGACTTCGTCAAATGCCAGATTTCATCAAATGACTCATCCGGCTCGCCGGTGCCATCGCGAATCACGCCGGTGAAGCGCACGCTGACCAGATAGCGGTCCGCGTCTTCATCCACTTCAATCACCTCGGTATTGATACGCACTACGTCGGTTTTCTGAATCGCGGTACCACGCTCTGCCAGTTCCATCTTGAGTTCGGCAAACATCCCGGGCGTGGTGAACTGGCGGATATCGTCCAGATCGCCCGCGTCGTTGGCAGCTTGCAGGCGAATGAAGTTGACCTTGGCATTGCGCTCGAAGCCTGCGACGTCAAAGTCCGCAGGAATCCTGCTTGCGCTGTTGCCAGTTGCACCAACTGACCCAATACCCGAGCCGATGGTGCTGCCGCCATTTGCTGGCATCAGAACTTTGTAGGCGGGCGCTTTCTGCTCAGCGCTGTTGCTGGTATCGCGCGCTGTGCCAGGGTTCACATGCGCATATTGCAAGCCCCCTGGCCTTGCCGCGTTGGACTTTTGCGCGGCCGCACGCTTGCGCATAAAGAAGCCAATGGCCACCATGATGGCAGCAGCCAACAGGCCCATCATGACTATGGAGGCCAATTCATCGCCAAAGCCCAAGTGGGATGCCAATGCGGCGATACCCAAGCCAGCAGCGATTCCGGCAACCGGGCCCATCCACGAGCGAGAGGGAGTTGCAGCGCCAGCACCGGCCGCAGGTGTCGCAGCTGCGGCAGGCGCGGCAGCGGTGGGCGCCTTTTCCGGCGCCGCCTGGCGTTGGGTACCCATGGATTTACCACCGCCCATGCGTTTTGCGGCTTCGGCATCCATCGACACAGAGGAAAGACCAACGGCAAAAACCAGGGTCAATAGTGAAAGCATGCGCTTCATGTGAATCTCCTTTAAATATGAAACAACGGAGTCAAGAATAGGCTTCAGATCACCAACATAAAAGCAGCGTATTAGGGAAATAACCTTCGAAAAAACAGGATTGTCAGAGCTGAGATCGTAACTAGTGGCCGCTCCGGCGCGTGCGCAGTTTCATTGATACGCGCAGACGCCAAACCAGTTTGACCCCTACATAGCCGAGGGATGCGCCACCAATCGCAAATAGGCCCATGCCCAACACCGTTGGCCACCCAAACTCTGAAAGCCATGAGGACGCGCCACCGCCAACGGAGGGCGGCTGAACCATAGGCTGGCCCAAAACCAGCGCGCCTGTTTGGTAGGCTAGCCAAAGCCAGAACCCAATGGTCAACGGATTGGTCACCATTGTCATTGCCACCGCTGCGGGTATATTGGCGCGCCACCAGGTGCAATGTGCTGCGGCTACCACGATCTGGGCGAATGGAATGACGAAGGCCCAAAAAGTGCCTACCGCTACACCGCGCGCGACAGCCTCGTGTTGAAACCTCCAAAGTTGCGGATGGAGCAACCGGTTCGCCACAGGCTGTAGCCAGGGGTGGGCTGACAAACCGTCGCGGTCAGGTAGCGACTTCCTGAGCCGCTCCCTCCAATGCAGATTGGTGGGCTTCATTGCACGGCTACTCGGCGCGTCATGGAAATCAGTGTGCGCAGTGCCACTGCGCCCACTGCAGGAATCAGCAACCCGACTCCCCACACGATCCAGGCCAGTGGGGCAAGCCAGTCCCCAAACGATGGCAGTGTAGAAAGTGCCAGCACCAAAAACCATGAAATTGCATAGAGCACTGGAATGCCTCGACCCATTTGTAGCGACAGGGGCATGATGCCGACCTTGAGGCCACCCTGACAGCAGGAAAACGCGTGAAAACACTCATGTTTTTACGAACTGAATTGCTGATTTTTTCAGCATAAACATGGGCTTATTTCGCTAAACTTGCACCGCATTTGTGCATTGGCGATTTCGGCAACTGCACAGGCAAAGCGCCCAGAGTGGGTGGCTGATCTCCAACCTGTAAGGCTATTTATGCAAACAATTGCTCCCCTGTGGCTGTGGGCCACCTTTGGTGGCATCGTGCTGGTGTCGCTTTTCATTGACTTCGTGGTGCTCAAGAAGCAGGGCTCCCACGAAATTGGCGTCAAAGAGGCGCTGAACTGGTCGATGATCTGGATTGCACTGAGCTTTCTGTTCAACGGACTGTTCTGGTGGGCGGTCAAAGACGCTACCGGGTCGGTTGAGATCGCCAACACCAAGTCTCTGGAATTTTTGACTGGTTACCTGATCGAAAAGTCGCTGGCGGTGGACAATATTTTTGTGTTCCTGATGGTCTTCACTTACTTCGCAGTGCCCACGCACTTCCAGAAGCGGGTGCTGATGATCGGCATCATCGGCGCAATTGTCTTGCGCACCATCATGATTCTGGTTGGCGGCTGGTTGCTGGCCGAGTTTCACTGGATTTTGTATGTGTTCGGTGCGTTCCTTATCCTCACCGGCGTGAAGATGTGGTGGGCCGCCGGCAAAGAGCCCGATCTGGATGACAACCCGGCGCTGAAGCTGCTGCGCAAGCTGCTGCCGGTGAGCAAAAACTACGACGGCGAGAATTTCTGGACGGTGGAAAACGGAAAAAATATCGCTACGCCACTGTTCATGGTTATTTGCCTGATTGCGCTCACCGATGTGATATTTGCGGTGGACTCCATCCCCGCCATTTTTGCCATCACCAGCGACCCCTTTATCGTCCTGACCAGCAATGTGTTTGCCATTTTGGGCTTACGTGCCATGTACTTCCTGCTCGCCGCCGTGGCCAACAAATTCCACCTGCTCAACTACGGCCTGGCCGTGATTCTGGTGTTTATCGGAACCAAGATGTGCTTGATCGACATCTACAAAATTCCGGTGGGTGTTTCCCTGGGAGTGGTGGTGGGTATTCTGGCCCTGACCATGCTAATGAGCCTGCGATCGGCTACTGCACAACCCAATGGATAAATAGTCGATGGATGTCTGGATGAATATTGCGCTGGGTTTGGTTCTGCTCCTGGTGGGCGGAGAGTTACTCGTGCGCGGGGCGGTCGCATCGGCCAAGTCGCTAGGGGTGTCGCCGCTGCTGATCGGGCTCACGCTGGTGGGGTTTGGAACATCTACGCCCGAGCTGGTGACGAGCGTGACGGCTGCGCTGCATGGCTCGCCAGGCATTGCAGTGGGCAATGTGGTGGGCTCGAACATCGCAAATGTCTTCTTTATCCTGGGTCTCTCCGCGCTGATTTACCCGATGGCAGTTAACCCGAAGGGCTTCAAGCGCGATGCCGTCATGTTGTCCGTGTCAGCTTTGGCTTGCCTGGGCGTGGTCCTGCATGGGCGCATGGATATGCTGGTCGGCGTGGTTTTTCTTGGAATTTTGCTGGCCTATATCGTTTTCGTGTACACACAGGAAAAGCGTATGCCGGATGAGGCGGCGGTGGTGGCTGAGCATCGCGCGCAAGACGCACGCAAAGGGCCGGGCAACATGGCGCTCTCAGTGGGCATGGCTGTGGCTGGTATTGCAATTACGATTTTTGGCGCACGCTTTCTGGTGGACGGCTCGATTGCCCTGGCCAAAGGTCTTGGTGTGTCCGACACGATCATTGGGCTGACGATCGTGGCCGTCGGAACCTCTATGCCTGAGCTGGTGACCTCCGTCATGGCGGCGCTGCGCAAACATGCGGATGTGGCGTACGGCAACATCGTGGGCTCGAATATTTTCAATGTGCTCTTCATTCTGGGCACCACATCCATCATCCAGCCGATTGACATGCCTCAACAGATCGCGCGCTTTGACATTTGGGTGATGCTGGCTGCTACGGGTTTACTGGTTTACTTTGCGCGTACGGGTACGAAGTTGCAGCGCTGGGAAGGCTGGGTCTTCATTGCCGGCTATGCTGCCTACACAAGTTATCTGATCACTATTGCCTAGAAAGCTCCACATGGCCGCCACTTCTTCCCATCAAAAAGTCTTGGGCATCTTGCCCCAGGAGGCCGTGCCGGGTGCATTGCTGGTGTTTGTCGCGGCACTGGCGATGTTCGTCGTGAACTCGCCTTGGGGGGTGGCGTACCAATCCGTTCTGTCGACATCGTTCAGCATTGGACCCACAGGCGGTGGCATAGAGATGAAAGTAGCCTACTGGATCAAGAACGCGCTGATGGCGCTGTTTTTCTTCTTTGTGGGCCTCGAGCTCAAGCGGGAGATGCTCGAGGGGCAGTTGTCTAGCCGGAAGGCGGCGCTTTTGCCGGTGATGGCTGCCGCTGGCGGCATGGCCGTGCCAGCGCTTTTGTATCTGGCGTTCGCGGGCCGTGCGGGCTTTGGTCAAGGCTGGGCGATTCCGGCGGCAACGGATATTGCGTTTGCGCTGGGCGTGTTGTCCTTGCTGGGCAACCGCGTGCCGCCGGCGCTGAAGGCCTTTTTATTGGCAGTAGCGGTGGTGGATGACCTCGGTGCTATTTTGATCGTGGCCTTTTTCTACACTGAGCAGGTTTTTGTGGACTATTTGCTGATTGCGTCAGGCGTCACAGCGGTGCTGTTGGCACTGAACCGCTTGAAGATCGCCTCGATTGGCGTGTACATCCTGGTAGGTATGGTGCTGTGGGTGGTGATGTACCAATCTGGCATCAGCCCGACAATTGCCGGCGTGATCGTGGCGGCTTGCGTGCCGCTGAGAGCGAAAGACGGTCATAGCCCGCTACATGAGGCAGAGCACACCTTTCGGCCATGGGTGTTGTTTGGCATCATGCCGGTGTTTGCATTCGCCAATGCAGGCATCAGCCTGGATGGTGCAAGCCAATACCTGACGCACCCGATCACCCTGGGTGCTGCATTTGGCTTGGCAGTGGGCAAGCCCGTTGGCATCGCCGTGATGACCTATCTGGGCGCCAAACTCATGAAGGCGAGCAAGCCCGGCAATGTGACGCAGATCATTGGCGTGGGCTGTATTGCCGGCGTGGGTTTCACCATGAGCCTGTTTGTCGGCGCGTTGGCCTTCAGCGACCCAGCGCTTGCCACTCCGGTGCGTCTGGGCGTGTATGCGGGTTCGATCTTTTCTGCGTTGCTGGGCCTGGTTATTTTGGCCTACTCCCTACCCAAACGAGCGCGCGCGAAGTCGTCCGATGCCGAGGATCAAATCCGCCCGTTTATCCTGGCCGAGCCAGAATACGAAGCCTACGAGAAGGCAAGGCCATAAGGCTTGAAGCTGGATCAAAGCGCTGGCTGCAGCAACCGCTGCACGAGCGGGTGGTGCACTTTCTTTTCGGTCCCGATCGCAAAGAAGTGCTCGTTGACCCCCTCGCATGCGCCCAAACGCTGCACCGCGTAATGGGCCAGTAAATTCTCATGGATCCACTCAGCGGCCGGGAATATGCCCATGCCACTGGCACCAAAGGTTTTGAGCAAGGCGCTGTCTTCAAACTCGCCCACGATGCGTGGCCGGATCGCCCGCTGCTCAAACCAAAGGTCCAGGCGCGCGCGCACCGCGGTATGTGCGGTGGGCAGCAACATGGGGACATCGGCCAGACTGCGGGGAAAGTCTTTGCCTGCAGCTTGCACCAAGTCCGCTGTGCCGTACCAGGCAAGGGCAGACGACCCCATGCGATGGCTGTACAGCTTGATGTTGGGGTTGGTCGGTGCAGGGCGGTCCGACAACACGACGTCCAAACGGTGCAAAGCAAGATCACCCAGCAGTTCGTCAAACTCACCTTCATGGCACAGCAGGCGCAAGTGGCGTTCACCGATCACCGGTTGCAAGAGGCGGTGCACTACAAGCTTGGGCAGGCCGTCGGAGATACCCACTGCCAGACGAACTGTCGGCGCGCTCACGGCATCGCGTACCAAAGCTGGCAGGTTTTCGCCCAACTGAAAAATCTGGTCTGCCTGCTGCATGGCGGCCAGCCCGGCATCGGTCAGCACCAGACCTCGCCCGGCGGGCTTGAGCAGGGCATAACCCAACGAGCGCTCCAACTCACGCACCTGCGCGCTCACGGTTTGCACCGCCATATCAAGCTTGTCAGCGGCACGGGATATACCACCCTCTTTGGCCACCACCCAAAAATAGTACAGGTGCTTGTAGTTGAACGGCGTGCTCATGATCAGGTTTTTTAAGATTCTGGATGAGAAATTATCTGCTTTTTAAGAATCTATTGGGCTTCTATCGTTGGGCCTTCTTTCACTCAATGGAGACAATGCAATGCAGATCATTTTTGAATCCCGTGATGCCGATGGCATCCAGATGCGCGAGTTGTCGGTTGAGCGTGTCCGCTTTACGCTACGCCGCCTGAATGCCCTTGTGCCACGCGCCAAGGTGCAGTTCTCGGACGTGAATGGTCCGCGGGGTGGCGTGGACAAACGCTGCCAGGTCGAACTGAGCACCGAGGCTGCAGGTACGGTGGTCATCGCCTCACTGGCGCGCGACTGGCGCACCGCGCTGGACCGCTCCCTTCGCCGTGCCACCCGGGTGCTGACGCGCAGCCTGCAGCGCAGCCACAAACCCGTGCGCGGACGCACCGAGCGACTTGCCCTTGACAGTTAAAACGTACGACGAAAGAAAGTAACACGCACCATGAAATGCCCCAACTGCCCCGACGCCACCCTGGTGATGACCGATCGCCAGGGGGTCGAAATTGACTACTGCCCCACTTGCCGCGGCATCTGGCTCGACCGTGGCGAACTTGACAAGCTACTGGAGCGAGCGGCCGCCGAATCGGCATCACCCACTGCGCCTGTGTCACGCAGCCGCAAGCTACCCGACTTTGAAGACTCTGACTACCGCGGTGGGCAGCGCTACCACCGGGACCGCAAAAAGTCCTGGCTCAACGAAATTTTTGACTGAAGCCTGAGAGATACCCATGCAAAGCTTCTTCGATCCCGCCATCCTGTTTTTTGTTTTTGGAATTCTGGCGGGTTCGCTGAAGTCGAATCTGGAAATACCGCCTCAGATTTCGCGGTTTTTGTCCCTGTATTTGCTGATGGCTTTGGGCCTCAAGGGTGGTTTTGCCCTGGCCCAGTCGGGCATGACGACAGAGGTGCTCATCAGCCTGGGTGCTGCGCTAGGCATGGCCATACTCGTTCCCCTGCTCGGCTACCTGACGTTGCGGCGGTTCCTCAACGGTTTTGATGCCGCAGCGATTGCCGCCACTTACGGGTCAGTCAGCGCGGTCACCTTCATTACTGCCGTGCAATACCTGGATACGCATGGCATCGACTATGGTGGCCACATGGCGGCAGCGATGGCGTTGATGGAGTCACCGGCCATCGTGCTGGCAGTGGTTCTGGCCAATCATGCGCGCCAAAAAACCACCTTTGCAAATGGGCCGGATGCAAGCGGTTCAAACAACGCACCCCTCGGGCGCATCCTGCATGAGGCCCTGACCGACGGCGCACAACTGTTGCTCCTGGGCGCGATGCTGATCGGCGTGCTCACGGGCGAGGCAGGTCAAGCTGCCATGAAGCCCTTTTCGGTGGATTTGTTCAAAGGCATGCTGGCCTTCTTTTTGCTGGACATGGGCCTGCTGGCCGCGCGCAACATGGGCAAGTTGAAGGGGCAGTCTGTCTGGCTGCTGGTGTATGCCATCGCCGGGCCCATGGCGCATGCAGGTATTGCGTTGGTACTGGGCTGGGTGCTGGGCATGTCGTCCGGCAATGTGGCCCTGTTGATGGTGCTGGCAGCGAGTGCGTCGTACATCGCCGTACCTGCGGTCATCCGGCATGCGATTCCTGAGGCCAACCCCTCGCTTTACTTCGGCATGTCGCTGGGCCTGACCTTTCCGTTCAATATCTTGATCGGTATTCCCTTGTATGTGCATGTGGCAAAACTTTACCTGTGAGATGCCGGTTTTAACGAACCCGGCGACAAGCGCATCCGCGAAACCATCGACAGCTGGTTGAACCAGAATCTGCAATTTGACGCCATCTTCGCCAGCAGCGACGTGACCGCCATCTCGCTGATGGGTGCCCTCAGTGAACGCGGTATTTCCGTGCCTGCACAGGTCAAGCTGCTGGGCTATGACGACATTTCGCTTGCCGCGCACGTGCACCCGTCGCTGACCACCGTCCGCCAGCCGCCTGACCAGGCTGGCCGGGCACTGGTGGATATGATTTTTGAAGCTATTCAGGGCAAACCGCGCCGCGCGGTGATACTGCCTGCGCAGCTGATTGCGCGGGACAGCAGCCGCTGAGGTTGTATTTTTGCTACTAAATTAGTAGCTGCTCACGCATATCTGGCGAGGGCTAAAGGCACATTTCATGCATGAAAATGACCTCTTTTGTCGTCTGCTAAAGACGCAAAGCGGGTGCTAAGGTTCGCGATCTGCCTGCTCCAAACCGGTCATGGTCGTCGGCTAACGCTATAGCTGGACACTCTTCATGGAGAAGAGACTCATCACCTGGTCCACCAGCGTGGTTGTCCGCGCATCGATCTGCGTCATGCTCCACACCTCGGCCTTTGCCAGTTCGGCGTTCAGCCTGAGCCCGTTCTTGTAGCCCACCTCACGGCCCTTGCTGTCGGTGCGGTCGCGCTTGTCTTTGAAGCTCTTGTTGCCCAGCGCACTGTTGAAGCCCGAAATCGTCAGGTTGCCCAGCTTGTGGACATGGGTCTCCTGAATGGCCTTGGCCTTCGCTGAATCGCCGTCGGCAATCATGTTCACCCAAGACGCGGGGATGTTGTCGCCCTGAGGGAAGATGTGCTCGATGGTCCATACGAAGAGCTTGCCTTCGTACTTCCAAAGGTCGACCCAGGTCTCTTTGGTCATGCTCTGCTCGGCCAAGGCGCACAGCACAAACCGCGTGACCCCGGCGTTCTCCTCGTAGATGGCACCTTCCAGCTTGCTGTGGAAAGTCTCGTCGCTGGCCGATACCGCCAGCAATTCGTCGCGGGCGGTCTTCACCACGGCGCCGCCAGACAGCTCTGCAACCTTGTCGATGGTGGCCATGAACAGGCGCGTCAGGTCGCGGGTAGGCGGTGTGTCGGTCAGGTTGCGTCGAACGAAGAAGCAGACTAGCAGCCGAGCAATCTCCTCCAGCTGCGCCACGTCGATGCCCAGCGCCTCACGCCGCACCAGCAGGTAAAGCATCAACAGGTATGACGGGGCGCCCTGAATGCGGTCCAGGTCTTTCAGCGGCTTGTCCAGAGGCGCCCAGGCCTCGTCCGTGTTCCGCGCCAGCATCAGTGCATACAGCTGACCCGCGGAACGAATGGCCTGCAGGTGGTGCTTGGCGTCCTGGTTGATCAATTTCTCGTAGATCTGAATCAGGTTGGACCTTGTGGCCACCGGACCAAGTGGGTCCTTCTTCTTGTCCTCGTCCTTGCGGAACGGCACGTTCAACGGGTCTTTGAACGCGTTGTAGTAGTGCCGGAAGAAGCGCTCCTGAACACTGTAGTCGTCGCCCAGATAGATCAGCAGCTTGTTCCACACGTCAAAGTAGTGATCCACCTTGCCGGGCTCGGTGGTCTCCAGCCGTGCCAGGAGCTTGTTCTTGATCAGGTCGATGGCCGTGAGCGGCATGCCCCGGTTGTTGAGCGATTCGAACAGGGTGTAGGCATCAGCGTGGCTGGCCACCTCGATCTTCACCAGGCAGGCCTGGCTCACCTTGTCGAGGAAGGCCATGATCGACGCCAGGCGATCGTTCTCGCCGTCCACCATCTCTTCAATGCGCGCCTGGAAGTAACGGAAGGCGCGGAAGATCTTGCGGTTACCCGCGAAGGCCGGCCTATCGAATGGGCTAATCACGCCCACGTCGGACAAGACAGCGCGGTAGTCGTTCTGGTTGCTGTTCTGGATCTGCGGGATGACGCGTAGCTGGTCGTCTCCCTTCTTCAGCACCAGCTTACGCTTGAGGTTGATCAGCTCCACGCGCTGATCGTCATCCAGGTCTTTCTCATGGAATTTCAGCGACTGGTACAACGCAGCGAAGAGCAGCGACAGCGTCGTCAGACGCTGTTGACCGTCCACCACCTCCAGCCGCTGCACCGCCAAGGAGTCAACAGTCTGATTGATGCAGATGATCGAGCCTAGGAAGTATCCTGGGTCGTTTTCTTGAACGTCATCAAACAGAGTCTCCCACTGGCTCTTGCTCCAGGTGTACTCACGCTGGTAACGCGGGATCGCATAGACCACTCCTGCTTCAATGTCAAAGAGTTGCGAGACTGGATAGTTGTTAACCGATTTGATCATAGGGGCTCATCGTATATGCAAAAACTGCTTGCTCAGCCAACGACTTCTTACTTGTGACAGCAATGCGCCGGACTTCCAGTAACCCGCCATTCGCGATCGACAGCTCCCGCCCGCAAAGCAGCAGTTCACCTCCCCTACTTCACCCCAAACACCCCAGCCCCGTTCTCCCACGCAATCTTGCGCGCCACATCCGCCGGCAAATCGCCCAGCCAGGTACGATAGCCCTGCATGGTGTCGTCGTAATACTGCCAGCGCTGGTTGATCCAGGTGTCGGAGCCGATCAAAAAGCGTCCGGGGTATTTGAGCAGAAGCGTGCGCCACTCGGGGCAGAGCTTGCCGCTCCCTTTGTCATCTGTGCACGTCAGGCCGGGGCGATACGACAGCTCGCCCATGAGCAGCGGGTACCGGGCAAACAGCTCGTTCACACGCGTCACCGGCGCACCGCCGATGCCGGTGTGTGCCCAGATCAGGCGCGCTTTCTGGCCCTTTGACGGGGTGTTGGCCATCAGCAGGTCGATGGCCACGTCGTCCACGTGCGCCAGTATCGCCAGGCCTTTGTCTTCGGCGAAGGCCATCAGTTTTTTGGCAACCGCGCCGTTGGCGTTCGCGCTGTCATACAGGTGAAATTCGCCAATGCCTTTGTAAGGCCCGGCGGCGGTGCCACGTGCGAACTCGGTTTGCACCATGTCGTAAATGGTCTCGTCGCGGAACCAGTTGTCGTAGTCCGCGCGGTTGCGGTACAGGCGGATGAAGGGCACCACGGCCAAGTCGCCTTTTGAGGGCTCGGCGGCCAGCGCCTTGGTGCCGTCGTTGGGGCGCGAGTTGGCGATGACTGCCTTGACGCCGTTGCGTTTGATGCGCGCCAGCACGTCGCTGACGGGGTGCGGCCCCGTCTGGCCGTTCCACGCTTCTTCGTTGTAGTGCAGGTGCGCGTCGAACAGCGGGCCGGTGTAGTCAGCGGCTTGGGCAACATTCGCGAATGCTATAAATATAATAGCTACTCGCGCATAGTGGACGAGGGCTAGAGGCATAAAAGACCACATAAAAAGCATGTTTTAGCACATTGAACATTGGGTGGCATCTCAGCCCGCTCCTTGCAGAGTTGCGATCAAGGGGCAGCGTATTTGCCCTCGTACAGCACAGCACCGGTCTACCAAATTGGCAAGCGCCGTCTCTATGCCCTGCAAATCGGCCAGTTTGGCGCGCACGTCGATCAGTTTGTGTTGGGCCTGTTCGCGGGCTTCATCGCAGTGCGTCCCATCCTCCAGCCTGAGGAGTTGCGCAATCTCGTCCAGGCTAAAGCCCAGCCGCTGGGCAGACTTGATGAACCGGACTCGCGCCAGGTCAGCTACGCCGTAACGTCGCACGCTGCCCACTGGGCGATGAGGCTCGTGCATCAGGCCCTGACGTTGATAGAAGCGGATGGATTCAACATTGATGCCAGCTTTCGCAGCCAGCGCGCCAATCGTCAGATTTTCAAAAAAAGTGTTCATAGTGCTTGACTCCGTACTTGAGTACGGAAGTAAGCTTAATCCATGAGCTCAATTCCACCAACAAAAACCATCGCCCCAAGCGGTCTTCGCGCGCTACTGGCCGGGGGCGTTGCTGCCTTGCTGGCATCCGCCTGCTGTCTGGGGCCGCTGGTCTTGATCACACTCGGTTTTTCTGGCGCGTGGATTAGCAACCTAACTGCCTTGGAACCCTATCAGCCGATTTTCATGGGTGTTGCACTGGTCGCCTTGTTCTTTGCTGGCAAACGCATCTGGCGTCCTGCCGCCCAGTGCGCACCCGGTGAAATATGCGCCTTGCCGCAGGTCAAGCGCGCCTATCAAGCACTTTTCATGGGCGTCTGCGTGCTGGTGCTGGTGGCGTTGGTGTTTCCGTTTATTGCCAAATGGTTTTATTGAAAGGACTTTGTCATGAAAAATTCGTTTGCAGCCATCGTTATCGCTGTCTGCACCATTCCCGCTGGCGCAGCAACCAAAACCGTCACTCTGGCTGTACCGTCTATGGACTGCCCGGTGTGTCCTATCACGGTTAAAAAGGCGCTGATACAAGTGCCCGGTGTCAGTCAGGCCAGCGTGAACTTTGACAAACGGCAAGCTGTGGTCACGTTTGACGACACGAAAACCAATGTTGGCGCACTGACTCAGTCAACTAAAAATGCAGGTTATCCATCTACTTTGGCAACGGGCGCAAATTGAGCGCCGTCACGCTGGAGTCCACGTTGACATGCCCGGAGTGCGGCTTTGCCAAAACCGAGTCAATGCCAACCGATGCCTGTCAGTGGTTTTACGAATGCACACAATGCCATGCGGTGCTCAAGCCTCAACCGGGTGATTGTTGTGTGTATTGCTCCTACGGTACCAAGCCTTGTCCACCAATTCAAGAAACCGAGACGCAAGACAGGTGCTGTGGGTGAAACGTAGGCAACACACGCTTTTGCTATAAATATAATAGCTACTCGTGCACATTGGACGAGGGCTGGAGGCATAAAAGACCACATAAAAAGCATGTTTTAGTGTTTTACCGGCTCTGTGGCGCTAAGCCAGATGCCGGGCGAAGAACGCCAGCGTGCGCTCGCGGGCCAGCGTGGCGGCGGTGGCGTCATACGAGCCGCGGTGGTCGCAGTTAAAACCGTGCTGCGCCGGGTAAATCTGCACCTCCACGCCGGGCTGTGCCTTGGCAAAGGCGTGCACGCCGTCCAGCGGAATGGCGTGGTCCTGCTCGCCAAAGTGGCACAGCACGGGGCACTGCGGCTGGCGGGCCACTTCCAGCGGGGTTGTCATGCCGCCACCGTAATAAGGCACTGCGGCGCTGATGCCTTTCAGCAGACAAGCCGCGCGCCAGGTGAGCAGGCCGCCCCAGCAGTAGCCGACCACACCCACCTTCCCAGACGGGCCCAGCGTTTGCGCTGCGTAATCAATGGCGGCCTGAATGTCGGGCAGCACGCCCGGTGCGGGCAGGCCTTCCACGGCCGCTTTCAGGGCGATGCCGACCGCAATGTCGTCTGGCGTGTAGCCTATTTCCACACCCTGCTTGACGCGATGAAACGTGGAAGGTGCCACAGCCAGGTAGCCTTTTTCGGCATACCCTTCCGTCACCGCACGGATGTGCGCATTGACGCCAAAGATTTCCTGTAGCACCACCACGGCGCCGATCGGCTTGCCAACCGGTTCCGCCACCCAGGCCGGAAAAACAAAGCCGTCAGCCGCTGTGAGATTGATAAAACCTGCCATGAGAGACCTTTCGTGTATGGTTCGCCTGATTGTGGTTTGCTCCACGCGCTTTGTAACCTGATTTATCCATCTTTGCAGGACCTGACCCGATGAACCCGATTGTCTTGATTACCGGCGGCTCGCGCGGCATTGGCGCCGCCACCGCGCTGCTGGCCGCCCAAAAAGGCTACGCCGTGGCGGTGAACTACACCACCAACTCGCTGGCCGCCGATGAAATCGTGCGCCAGATCCGGCACAACGGTGGCACCGCCATCACCGTGCAGGCGGATGTGGGTGTGGAAGCGCAGGTGATGTCCATGTTTGAAAAGGTGGACGCCCAGCTGGGGCCCGTCAACGCGCTGGTGAACAACGCCGGTGTGGTGGACGTGGCCTGCCGGGTGGACGAGATGAGCGTGGCGCGGCTCAAGCGCATGTTTGACATCAACGTACTGGGCAGCTTTGTGTGCGCGCGTGAGGCGGTGAAGCGCATGAGCACGCGCCACGGCGGCGCGGGCGGAAGCATCGTCAATGTGTCCAGCGTGGCGGCGCGTCTGGGCGGGCCGGGCCAGTATGTGGACTACGCGGCCAGCAAGGGCGCGATTGACACCTTCACCGTAGGCCTGGCCAAAGAGGTGGCGCTGGAAGGCATTCGCGTGAACGCCGTGCGCCCCGGCATCATTGACACTGACATCCACGCATCCGGCGGGCAGCCCGACCGCGCCAACCAGATGGCGCCGCAGGTGCCCATGCAACGCCCCGGCACCGCGCTGGAGGTGGCCAAAGCCATTGTGTGGCTGATGAGTGATGACGCCAGCTACACCACAGGCTCGATGGTGGACGTGGCCGGAGGACGCTGACCATGGATTTCAAACCACTTGTCACCCTGCTGGCGATCGTCAACCCGCTGGCAATCGTGCCGTTTTTCATCCACTACACGCAGGGCTTCAGTACCGAGCAGCGGCGGCGCACGATTTTGGTGGCGTCGTTCAGCGCGTTTGTGGTGATTGCCACCAGCGCCTTGCTGGGGCTGCAGATTCTGGAGTTTTTCGGCATCTCGCTGGCCAGTTTTCAGGTGGGCGGCGGCATGCTGCTGCTGACGTCTGCGCTGAGCATGCTGAACGCGCAGCCGGCGGAAGCCAGGTCAACAGTAGAAGAGATAGACGACGCGGGCAAACGCTCGGCCGTGGGCGCCAGCATTGCCGTGGTGCCGCTGACCATTCCGCTGCTGACCGGGCCCGCCACCATGTCCACCGTGGTGATTTACGCCGAGAAAGCCAAACACTTTCCGCAACTCGCCGCACTGGTGGGCTATGGCGTGGTGATCGGGCTGGCCACCGCCGTGTGTTTTGCACTGGCAGAGCCGATTGCGCGGGTGCTGGGCAAAACCGGCATCAACGTGATGACCCGGCTGATGGGCCTGATCCTGGCCGCGCTGGCGGTGGAGGTGATGTCAGACGGGCTGGTGAAGCTGTTTCCGATGCTGGGGCGCTAAGCGCTTTCTGCGCCCCCAGCCGTTACAGCTTGACCGGCAGCCCGCTTTTGCAGCTCTCGGTGGCGGCATCGGCCAGCTTTTGCGCCGCCACGCCGTCGGCGATGCTGGTGCGGAACGCCGCGCCCGACTGCAGGCACTCAAAGAAATGGGTGATTTCGAGCCGGTAGGCGGCGGCGTAGCGCTGCAAAAAGAAATGTTCGGGTTTGTCGCCATGAATGCCGGTGGCGTTCCAGGTGAGCACCTCGGTGGGCGTGTGGTTGCCGCACTGCAGCATCCCGGTGGAGCCCAGCACTTCAAAGCGCTGGTCGTAACCATACGCGGCGCGGCGGGTGGTGTTGATCTGGCACAGGCGGCCTTTTTTCGTGCGGATGGTGACGGCCGTGCTGTCCATGTCGCCCGTGGCGACGATGGCGGGGTCGGTCAGCACCGAGCCGGTGGCGCTGAGCCAGGCGGCTTCGTCACCATCGGCGCAGAGGATCCAGCGGAACACGTCGAAGTCATGAATCAGCATGTCGCGGAAGATGCCACCCGATGCCTTGATGTATTCGGCGGGCGGCGCGCCGGGGTCGCGGCTGGTGATGACCAGCATTTCGGGGTTGCCGATTTCGCCTTTGTCCATGCGCATGCGGGCTTCGTTGAACGTGGGGTCAAAGCGGCGCTGGAAACCAATCATGCAGGCCACACCAGCGGCCTTTACAGCAGCAGCACACGCCTCGGCACGGGGCACGGACAAGTCAACCGGCTTCTCGCAAAAAATATGTTTGCCCGCCTTGGCGGCGCGGGTGATGAGGTCGCTGTGCGTGTCGGTGGACGACGCGATGGCCACCACGTCTACGGTGGGGTCGGCAAACACCGCGTCGATAGTGGAGACCTGCGCGCCGTGCTGCTGAGCCAGCTCTGAAGCGGCAGCGGCCATGGGGTCGCACACATATTTGAGGTTGACGCCAGAAAGAGCCGCGAGATTGCCTGCGTGAATGCGGCCAATGCGGCCGGCGCCAAAAATTGCAACGTTTTTCATGTTTTCTCCGTTAAGTTCAGTTTGATTGAATTGTGAAATGGAACCGTGGCATGGGACTCTCAGGCCTTCGCGCCATTGTTGGGTCTGTAGAGCAGTTCAGTCTTGTAGGCCAGCGCAACAAACAGGCTCTGGGCCAGCGCCATCGAACTGGTCAGCGACCGAAAGCCCAAAGTTGAGTTGTCATGGACGACCAGCGCAATCTGCGCGAGCCGGGCCAGTGGGTTCATGCGCGTATCCGTGATGGCCAGCACTTTGGCCCCGCGCTGCACGGCGAACTCAACGACATCAAGCGTTTCCCGGGAATACGGCGTGAAAGAGATGGCGATCATCACATCGCCCTCACGCACCGAACGCACCTGACCGAGCTGCATGCTGCCAGCAGCAGAGACCAGACTGACACGTTTGTCCGTGTGCTGAAGCGCATAGTCCAGGTAAACCGCAACCGGAAATGACCGGCGCGATGCGGCAACCCAAACCGTATCCGACTCAACCAGCAGGTCAACCGCTTTCTTGAACGCCGTGGCGTCGAGGTTGCCTTGCAATTCCTGCATCGCCGTGATGCTGCCGCCAAAGAACTCCTGCGCAATATCCACGCTGGACAAATTGCCTGCACCGGCATCAATGGCATCCCTGATTCGCTTCTTGTAATTGCGGTTAGGCGCCAGTTGGCGGGTCAGGCCTTCCCGAAACAGCGCCTGCATCTCGGAGAAACCTGAAAACCCGAAATGTTTGGCGAATCGAACCACGGCCGATGGTTGAACGTTGCATTGCGTCGCAACGCTTTGAATACCCTCCAGGCCCAAATGCCCACGGTGCTGCTCGATATACCGGCCAATCACCTTGAGCTGCTTGCTCAGGCCTTCGTACTCACTGGTGATGCGCCTGATGAGCTGATCGACGGTTGTAGTCTCGGATTGAGCCACGGAAGTTCGCCTTGCGATGGAAAGAATGACCGTCATTATTTCAGAAAATAATTTCGTTTTATGTATTTTTTAGAATTTTATTTGCATTTTTGATTTTTACTTTCTATAATTTTTCCAGTCGTCAGCGTGGCGACGGCCGTTGCCCACATCTCCACATACTCCCGATTTCTGTCATGAGCACCTTGAACTTTCCTGCAGGCCGTCCTGTTGATCTGGCCTGCCTGGGCCGCCTGGCGGTGGATCTGTATGCCGAACAGTTTGGCAGCCGCCTTGAAGATGCCCGCAGCATGGCCAAGTACCTGGGTGGCAGCTCTGCCAATCTGGCGTTTGGCGTGGCACGCCTGGGCCTGCGCAGCGCGATGATCTCCCGTGTGGGCAACGAGCAGATGGGGCGCTTCCTCACCGAGACACTACAGAGGGAAGGTTGCGACATCAGCCAGGTGCAGATTGACCCGGAGCGCCTGACCGCGCTGGTCTTGCTGGGCCTGAAAGACCGCGACACCTTTCCGCTGCTGTTTGTGCGTGAAAACTGTGCCGACATGGCTGTGGATGCGGACCAGATCAGTGAAGCCTTTATCGCCCAGTGCCGTGCGCTGGCCATTACCGGCACCCATTTGTCCACGCCCACCACACGGCGCGCCTCGCAGACAGCTTTGGCTTATGCCAAAAAACATGGCGTGACGCGCGTGCTGGACATTGACTACCGCCCCGTGCTGTGGGGGCTGACCACGCGCGGCGCTGGCGACAACCGCTATGTCGCAGACGCTCACGTCACCCAACAATTGCAGGAGATGCTGCCCGAATTTGACCTGCTGGTGGGCACAGAAGAAGAGTTCTTCATCGCCGGTGGTGTGGCGGAGGATTTGATCGCCTGTCTGCGCGCCGTGCGGGCCGTCAGCAAGGCCACACTGGTAGTGAAACGCGGCGCGTTGGGCTGCTGTGTGATTGAAGGCGACATTCCTGACGACATCAACGCAACACCCACTTATCTGGGCGAACGGGTGGAGGTGTTGAATGTTCTGGGCGCTGGTGACGCATTCCTGTCGGGCCTGATGGCCAGCCTGTTGCAGGGCAAGGATTGGGCAGAGTCCACCCGTGTAGCCAACGCCTGCGGTGCCATTGTGGTTTCCCGCCACGCCTGCTCAGCCGCCATGCCCACACCTGCGGAGCTGGCCCACTGGTTTGGAGGCAGTCGCAACCCCAAGGTCGATGCGGACCAGCAACTGGCTCACTTGCACCGCACCACAACGGCCCGTGTGGACTGGAGTGAGTTGTGCGTGATGGCCTTCGATCACCGCAGCCAGTTTCTGGACATGGCCCGCGCGGCAGGCGCCAGTGAGTCCCGCATTCCCGTACTGAAAAAGTTGCTGGTCAAAGCGGCCGAACAGGTCGAAAGCAGCCGACAGCTACAGGGCCATACCGGCGTGCTGATTGATGGTGGCGACTATGGTGCCGATGCACTGGCCAGCGCTACGGGGCGTGGCTGGTGGGTGGGTCGACCTGTGGAATTGCCAGGCTCACGCCCTTTGCGTTTCGATGGCACACGCTCCATCGGCAGCGCCCTCATTCACTGGCCAACCGAGCAGGTGGTGAAGTGCCTGGTGCACTACCACCCCGACGATGCGTTCGGGCTGCGGCTGGAACAGGAGCAAAAAGTGCTGGAGCTGTGGGAGGCCACCCGCGCCAGCGGCAACGAGTTGTTGCTGGAGATCATTGCGCCCAAAGGTTCGGCGCCCGCCGGTACGGAGGACGAAGCCGTGTTGCGCGCCGTCAAACGGTTTTACAACCTGGGCATCAAACCCGAGTGGTGGAAGCTGGCGCCCATGCAGACTTCGGGCTGGTCTGCGCTGGCACGTTTGATTGCCGAGCGTGACCCGCATTGCCGTGGCGCCGTGATTTTGGGCCTGAATCAGCCCATCGCACACTTGGTGGACAGCTTTCGCAACGCGACCAATCCAGTTGTAAAAGGCTTCATGGTTGGGCGAAGTCTTTGGTCGGAGGCATCCGTTCGCTGGTTGAAGGGCGAAATGGACGATGCTGCGTTCATCAGCGACGTGGCTCGTAACTTCACTATTCTGGTGGATGCCTGGCGCAACCGGCGCACCTCCACGCCCATCGTCTGAGTTTTTCTGTACAACTATCCCCTGATCATGAAAACCCAACGACTCACGATGTCCCAGGCGCTGGTGCAACACCTGGCTGCCTTGCGCGTTGAAATGAATGACGGCACGATCCAGCCCTATTGCGGCGGCGTGTTCACCATCTTCGGCCACGGCAATGTGGCCGGGCTGGGTGAGGCACTGTGGGCGCAGCGCGCCACACTGCCAACCTACCGCGCGCACAACGAGCAAGGCATGGCGCATGCGGCCATTGCCTACAGCAAAGCGCAGTTTCGGCAACGCATCATGGCCGTGAGCACCAGCATCGGCCCGGGGGCAACGAACCTGGTCACCGCTGCAGCACTGGCGCATGTGAACCGCCTGCCTGTGCTGCTGCTGCCGGGTGACACTTTCAATTCGCGCGCACCCGATCCGGTGTTGCAGCAAATCGAGAGCTTCGGACAGGGTGATGTGAGTGCGAACGATACCTTTCGCCCGGTTACCCGATACTTTGATCGCATCACTGCGCCGGAGCAAATTCTGCATGCCTTGCCGCGTGCGATCCAGGTAATGACTGACCCCGCATCGTGCGGCCCGGTGTGCCTGTCACTCCCGCAGGATGTGCAGACCCATGCCTTTGATTGCCCCGAGTCTTTTTTGAATCCTGAAGTGATTCGCTTTCGCCGCTCCCCTGCTGACGCGCGTGAGCTGGCTGCAGCCACCCAGTTGCTCAAAGGAGCAAAACGGCCGCTGATCGTAGCGGGTGGTGGCGTGCTCTACAGCCAGGCTTGGGATGCCCTGCGTGCGTTTTCCGAAGCACATGGCGTGCCGGTGGCCGAGTCGCATGGTGGCAAGAGCAGCCTGCCCTGGGACCACCCGTTGAACCTCGGCGCCATTGGCGTGACGGGCTCACCTGCTGCAAATTCAATCGCTGCCGAGGCAGACGTGGTGCTGGCTGTCGGCACCCGCCTGCAAGACTTCACCACCGGATCACACAGTCTCTTTGCCGGTGCGAAATTGCTCAGCATCAACGTGCAGCCTGCGGATGCAGCCAAATGGCATGGTCTCGCTTTAGTGGCAGATGCCAGGGTCGGCTTGGGCCAGTTGTCCACGGCTCTGGTTAACTGGTCGGCTGACGCGGCCTGGACCACGCGCACCAGAACCGCTGCGCAGAGCTGGTTGGCCCGTGTCACAGAACTGACCACCGCCATTCCGGATGGCGTGTTGCCTTACGATGCCGAAGTCATCGGCGCTGTGCGCGACTCGCTGAACCTTGCGGGTGGAAACAGTGGCACAAACGATGTGGCCGTGTGCGCGGCCGGCACCCTGCCCGCCGAACTGCACAAGCTGTGGCGGGCCAGTGCACCCGGCAACTATCACATGGAATACGGCTACTCGTGTATGGGCTACGAGATCGCCGGTGGCCTGGGCGTGAAGATGGCGCGTCCGCAGCAGGAGGTCATCGTCATGGTGGGCGACGGCTCTTACATGATGTTGAATTCCGAAATTGCCACCTCGGTGATGCTGGGCAAAAAACTCATCATCGTGGTGCTGGACAACCGGGGCTACGGCTGCATTCAGCGCCTGCAACTGGCGTCAGGCAGTCCACGCTTCAACAACATGCTGGACGATTGTGTGCCCGACGGTGGCAGCCCAAGCCAGATAGATTTTGCGATGCATGCGCGCAGCATGGGCGCAGACGCTGTGCACGTTGCCAGTGTGGCTGAACTCAAAACGGCCATGGTAGCTGCCCGAGCTGCAGCGAAGACTCAGGTTGTCGTCATCGACACCACCCACACGCGCACCACGGATGACGGGGGCTGCTGGTGGGAAGTGGCCATTCCAGAAGTGTCTGCCCGCGCCGAAGTGAACGAAGCACACGCCCGCTATGCTGCTGCCAAGCAGGATCAGCGTGTTTGATTTTTTGATTTTGAAAGTGAATTTGTCATGACCTGGAATGTCCGCATCGGCATCAATCCCATCTCCTGGATGAACGACGACCTGCCCTCGCTCGGCGGTGAAACCCTGCTGGAAACCGCGTTGCGCGAAGGCAAGGAAATTGGTTATGAAGGCTTTGAGCTGGGTAACAAGTTTCCCAAAGACGGCCCAGGACTGAAAGCCAAACTGGCTGAATTTGACCTGGCCTGCGTATCAGGCTGGTACTCCGGCTTTCTGGCCGAGCTGGAGCCGGGGCAGACGAACGCCCAATCAGTGGCCGCCGAGATCGAGCGCTGCAAAGCGCACATGAGCAAACTGCAATACAACGGTGTGAATGTTGTGGTCTACGGCGAGTGCGCAGGCACGGTTCAGGGTCAGATTGACACGGCCGTTTCCAAGCGCCCCCATTTTTTAAACGATGCACTCTGGAAGGCCTATGCCGAGCGGCTGAATGCTTTTGGTGAACATCTGCTCAAAACCTATGGCATCAAGCTGGCCTACCACCACCACATGGGCGCTTATGTCGAGTCTCCCGCTGACATTGACAAGCTGATGGACTTGACCGACCCAGCCAAAGTTTTCCTGCTCTACGACACAGGCCATGCCTTTTACGGCGGTGCTGCCGATCCCGTTGCCTTGCTGAAAAAACACATCAAGCGCGTGGTGCATGTGCACTGCAAGGATGTTCGCACGCCCGTGATTGCGCAGGCACGCAACGATGGCTGGAGTTTTTTAAGTGGCGTGATCAACGGCATCTTCACGGTGCCGGGTGACGGCAGCATCGATTACCAGGCCGTGCTGTCCACCCTGAAAAACTCAGGTTATGAGGGCTGGCTGGTGGTCGAGGCCGAACAGGACCCTGCCGTCGCACCCAGCTACCAGTATGCGAAGAAAGGCTACGACACCTTGCGTAGCCTGGTCAACAGTTTGCGCTAAGGAGCACGTCATGGTCAGCCCGCTGTTAGCCAAAGCCGCCTCAAAAGGGCGCGAAATCGTCAACGTCACACCCGAGCGTGCGGGCTGGACGCATGTGGGGTTTCGCGCCGTGCGCCTGGCCGCTGGTGAGTCGGAAACCGTCGCCACCGGCACGCGTGAACTCTGCGTTGTGATCCTGACTGGCACCGTTGACGTGACCATCGATGGCAAGACTTTTGCCAACCTGGGCACGCGCAACAGTGTGTTCGAAGAGGTGTCACCGGCAGCCGTTTATGTGCCGGCTGGCAGAACCGTTTCCGTGCGGGCTTCACGCGACTCAGAAGTGGCAATGTGCACAGCGCCTGGTGGCAGCGCAGCCAGTGCCGTGCGGGTGCTGGACCCCGCCACCATGCGCCGCAGTGTTCGCGGCAAAGGCACCAACACCCGCTATGTGTGTGACATCCTGCCGCACGACGACCCCACGGCTGCCCATCTGCTGGTTGTGGAGGTGCTGACACCGGCCAGCCACTCCTCCAGCTACCCGCCGCACAAGCACGACATCGAGCAGCCTCCGGTGGAAACGCAACTGGAAGAAACCTATTACCACCGCTTGAACCCGCCGCAGGGCTTTGCATTCCAGCGGGTCTACACCGATGACCGCAGCATTGATGAGGCCTGTGCCGTAGAGAACCACGACGTGGTGATGGTGCCGCGCGGCTATCACCCGGTGGTGGCGCCCCACGGCTACGACCTGTATTACCTGAACGTGATGGCAGGTCCGAATCGTTTCTGGGTATTCAAGAACGATCCTGCCCATGAATGGATGCTGGCCCCCGGCTGATCGTCAGGTTGGCCACACGCCCAGTCCAAGTGATTGGGCGCGTTGCTGAAGTGCTTTCAGAGTCGGTGCCCCAGTAGGACCACCAAACACCTCGCACTTCATGGCCGCAGCCAGATTGGCGGCCGGCACAATCCGGTCAATTAGCCAGCCCTGCGCCAAGCCCCAGGTAAAGGTGCCGTGCCAGACATCGCCCGCATTCAGTGTGTCGGCGGCCACAATTTTCGGCGTTGAATAGTGTTGCAGCGTGCCCGCATCACGCGTCCAGATCAATGACCCTTTCGCGCCCAGCGTGACGCCCAGCACCTCCGCATCAGTGTTCTGTGCCACAGTCATCAGGGCTTCCTCAGGTGAACTGGCGTTGACGTAGCTGCGTAAAGCAACTTCCGAGAACAACACGTGTGACGCCATCGGCACCAGCCGGGCCAGGTCTTGATGGGGAGCGGTATCCGCATCCAGAATCGCGTGAATGCCGTGGGACTTCGCCGTTTGAAACAGGGCTTCCGCACCATCCACCCAACGCATGTCGGCCAGCACCGCACCGGCAGCCGCAATTCGCTCCAATGGCAGCCACGATGTGTCAGCAGACATGTTGGGATCGAAATAAGGCACGACCAGCCGCTCGCCATTTTTGTCAACAATCACCGTGGAAAAAGGTGTTGTCAGGCCCGGCTGCATGCGCACAAACCGGGTATCAACGCCTTCAAACCGCACATCGCGAATAAACCGCCTGGCGATATCGTCATCCCCCACACGCGACCAGAGCTGAACATTTCCACCGAGCCGGGCTATCGTGATGGCGGCACTGGTGGCCATGCCCGACGCAATTTGCAACGCACGGGATGGAAGCACCTTGATGCCCGCCGTCGGAATACTCTCCACCTGAAAAATGGTGTCCCAGACCGCAGAGCCCAAGCAGATGATGAATTTTTCAGCCACGGGGAAGGTCCTCACCAAATCCTGCTGCCAGCGTCTGCCGCAGGTAAGTGACGAATGCTGTCACGGCACGGGGCACGTGTGGCGAATAAGGCCTGATCGCATAGAGCTGATCGGCAAAGGCGCCTACCGGTTTCCATTGTGACAAGACCTGCACAAGCTTGCCAGTGCGTAAACTGGTCTGGGCGCTGAAGTCGGGCAACAGCGCAATGCCCAGCCCCGCTAACGCCGCGTCGCGCAGGGCCTCGCTGTTGTTGGCGGAGAATGAACCCGACACCGGCACGGTCATCTGTGCAGCGGTGCGTGGGGAACGCTCGAAGGTCCACACCGGCAGGTCATGTGCACGCGGGTAGTGCAGGCAGTTGTGTGAGACCAAATCTTCGGGTGTAGCCGGCGTACCGTTTCGACGCAGGTAGCTGCGGCTGGCCGCTAGCACCGAGCGGGTCGCGCACAGCGTCCACGCCACGTGGGTATCGGGCGCGGCCGCCGTGTGGCGAATGGCCAGGTCAAACCCTTCTGTGGCCATGGAACTGAGCCGGTCCGACATATCCAGCTCCAGCCGCACTTCCGGGTATTCGTGCAAAAAGGCGGCCAGCCGGGGAACGAGTTGCTGACGCGCAAAAGCCACCGGCGCCGTCACACGCAACCGGCCACGTGGTGCACCGGCCAGATCACGAACCTGCGCAAAGGTCTGTGCGATCTGCTCAAACGGCGCACGTGTGTCGTCCACCAGGCGCTGGCCCGCCTCGGTCAGTTGCACACTGCGCGTGGTACGCCGCACCAGCGCCACGCCGGCAATGCGCTCCAGATCCGCCATGTGCTGACTCATGGCGGCCTTGCTCACGCCCAAGCGGGCGGCCGCTGCGGTGTAAGTGCCCTGCTGCGCCAGAACCGTGAGCCAATGCAGGCGGCTCCAGAGTTCGTCCGTTTTATTCTCATTCATGCGTCTATTGTTCACCATTTTGAACAATCAGTTCATCTCCATGCGCTTGTCGCGGACCGGTGCAGTGCCTAAACTACATCTTCAGACAATGCCAGCCGGCAGATCACCCAACCACCGAGACACACCATGCCAGATACCGCAACCACCACTGAAATTGCCCAGTACATCCGGGGTGCCCGCGCCTCTGGCACCAGCACGCGCACGCAGCCTGTTTACAACCCCGCGACCGGTGCCGTGGCCCGTCAGGTGCGTCTGGGTAATGCCGGTGACGTGAATGCTGCCGTGGCTGCCGCCCAAGCCGCATTCCCGGCATGGGCCGACACACCACCCATTCGCCGCGCCCGCGTGCTGTTCAAGTTTCTGGAACTGCTCAACCTGCACAAGGATGACCTGGCCCACATGATCACCGCCGAGCACGGCAAGGTGTTCACCGATGCGCAGGGCGAGGTGTCACGCGGCATCGACATCGTGGAATTTGCCTGCGGTATTCCGCAGTTGCTCAAGGGTGACTTCACCGATCAGGTGTCCACCGGCATCGACAACTGGACACTGCGCCAGCCGCTGGGCGTGGTGGCCGGCATCACGCCGTTCAACTTCCCCGTGATGGTGCCGATGTGGATGTTCCCGGTGGCCATTGCTGCGGGCAACACCTTTGTGCTCAAGCCCAGCCCGATTGACCCCAGCCCCAGCCTGTTCATCGCAGACCTGCTCAAAAAGGCGGGTTTGCCCGACGGCGTGTTCAACGTGGTACAGGGTGACAAGGAGGCCGTAGACGCGCTGCTGGTGCACCCTGACGTCAAGGCCGTGAGCTTCGTGGGTTCCACACCGATTGCCAATTACATCTACGAGACCGGTGCACACCACGGCAAACGCGTGCAGGCGCTGGGCGGCGCCAAGAACCACATGGTGGTGATGCCCGACGCCGATATTGACCAGGCTGTGGACGCGCTGATTGGCGCCGGTTACGGTTCAGCTGGCGAGCGCTGCATGGCGATCTCGGTGGCCGTGCTGGTGGGCGATATTGCCGACGAAGTGGTGGCCAAAGTAACCGAGCGGGCACGCAGCCTCAAGGTGCTGAACGGCACCAATCTGGCCGCCGAAATGGGCCCGATTGTCACACCCGCAGCGCACAGCCGCATCACTGGCTACATCGAACAGGGCGTGAAAGAAGGCGCCAAGCTGGTTGTGGATGGTCGCGGATTCAAGGGCTCAGCCGCTGGCCCGGGTTGCGAGCAGGGGTTCTGGCTGGGTGGTACGCTGTTTGACAACGTCACGCCCGAGATGCGCATCTACAAGGAAGAAATTTTTGGCCCCGTTCTGGCCTGCATTCGCGTGCCGGACTTTGCCACTGCGGTACAGCTCGTGAATGATCATGAATTTGGCAACGGTGTGGCCTGCTTCACCCGTGACGGCAACGTGGCACGTGAATTCAGCCGCCGCATTCAGGTGGGTATGGTCGGCATCAACGTGCCGATTCCGGTGCCCATGGCCTGGCACGGTTTTGGCGGCTGGAAGCGCTCGCTGTTTGGCGACATGCATGCGTATGGCGAAGAAGGCGTGCGGTTCTACACCAAGCAAAAATCCATCATGCAGCGCTGGCCCGAGAGCACACCCAAGGGCGCCGAGTTCGTAATGCCGACGGCCAAATAACGGTTTATTGAAAAATCAGTCCGAGAGATCAGCGACAGCAACCGCGTCGCCTTCTTTCGACTGCATCAGCTTGACCATCTGGTTGCTGGTGTTGCGCAGGCGCTGCGCCAACATTTGCGTGAGCTTGACCAGCAGCTTGGCCCCCACGACCGGGTGCGCCTGAATCATTTGTGCAATGACCGCGCGCGTGAGCACCCCTGCCTCCACCTGCTGGATCGCCACGCAACTGGCGTATCGCGGCGCCGAGTCAAACATCGACATTTCGCCCACCGAGGCGCCCTGCTTGATGACAGCCAGCCGCGAGGCTTCATCACTCGCGTAGTTCTTGGTCACATCAATCGTGCCGCTGAAAACCAGCAGCAACCAGTCGCCCACATCGCCCTCGGCAATCAGCACTTGCCCGGGCTGAGCGCGTACCTTGGGCATCAGCAACCCCAATGCATCAAGCTCCTGCGCCGTGAGGTCTTCCAGCAGGGCCGAGCCGTGTCGCCAGTTGGGCATCTGGCTGGCCAGCCCGTCGCAGTAACCCAGCAACTCCAGACCGGCCGCCTGAAGCTGTTCTTCTACCGACACCATGCTGCTGCTCATCACAGCTTCTGCAGCCAGGTGTCCAGCTCCGCAATGGCGGCGTCGGTGGCCGCGGTCAGCGCCCGCACGCCACCGGGGGCATCTGCGCTGGGGCCAGGCCGTTGAATCACCACGCTGCACTGCGCCACGAGTTTGTCGCCTTGAGCCGTGGCCTGCACCACCGTTGCCCGCAGACGCAGCAGGCCCACGCTTTTGTCAGCCGACTCAAACAACTGGCTGAACTCTTCCAGCTCGATGCGCAGGGTGAGCGGCGCCACGGATGGCGCGCCGGTCGCCACCACCACACCTTCGCCCGGGTTGATCACGGCGCGGCGCTGGCTCAGATGCTCCCGCAGACGCTGGCGCACCAGCTGAGCGGGCGTCATGCTCCAGCGGGCCTGCGCGTAGGGTCGCAACTGCTGCGCATCGGCATACGCCAGACGGTACAACACGGCCGTGCTGTCCAGCGCGGGGCTGGCTTCAATCTCGGCCAGCGCAATCGCGGGAAGCGGCGCCATGCGGTTGGCCGGTTGCGCGACGATGGCACCCGGGCCAAAGTCATACACCGCTGCACGAACAGGCTTGTCTGGGAGCGAGGCACAACCCGTCAAGGCCACGGCGAATGCAACCAGGGAGAATGCTGAAAACGCTCGAAAATATGAACGAAAATGACCTCTAGCCCGAGTCGGATATGCGTCGATAGCTATTAAATTAGTAGCAAATGACATCCATTCCCCTTTTAGTTGTGTTCGCGGCGACATCATGGTTTTCCTCCCGGCGTGATGAACCCGGGTTCACCCGGTCCTGGCAACACCGGCCCGTTTCCGTAAATCAGCGACTGCGGGTTGTCGTTCACTGCGCTCACCGTTTTTCCAACTTGCCGCACAGCACGCGCCGCCTCATCCACGGTGCGGTTCAGGCGCGGCAGCGTACCTGCATTCAATGTTTGACCCGTCGCTGTGAGTGACTCGATGCCTTGCGTCACCTGATCAAGCGTGCCGCCCGGCGCACTCATGCGCTCTGTCACACGTTTGAAGGCGGCAGCGGAATCGCGCGCTTCGTCTGCGCTGGTACCAACGCGGTCAGAAGCGCCCTGCATCGACTTGAGCGTCGCCGTCGTTTCTTCGACCAGCTTGGGGATGTTGACTTTTTGTGGCCCGAGCTGGGCATCCAGCACTTTGTCTGCATTGGCGGCCAGCTTCTGCACACTGGTGGCTGCCTGGCTCATGCCATCAATGGCTCCCATCAGCGTTTTCTGGTTCTCAGGCGCCAGCAAGAGGTTCACGCGCTTGCTGGTTTCTTCCAGCTGATTGAGCAGCACGACACCCTGGTCGGACAATCTGGACAACAAGCTCGGGCGAATCGGGATGCGCTCGGGTTTTGCCGCGCCAGAAGGCAGCGCCTCGCGCGACTCACCGGAATCGTCCAGCTGCACAAAGGCCAGCCCGGTCACACCCTGAAAGCCCAGCGCGGCATAGGTTGAGCGGGTGATGGGCGCATTGTCATCCACCGAAATTCGCACCAGCACATTGCCTGTTGTGGCTGGATCAAACCCGATATCGGTGACACGCCCCACGGTGACGCCACGAAACCGCACGCCCGCCTGAACCTGCAGACCGGTCACAGCGTCCCTGCTGGATATCTCATAAGTGCGGCGCACGGCGTTGTCGCGTGTCAGCCAAAAAGCCAGCGCCACCAGCAATGCCATCGCAGCCAGTACAAACGCACCGGCGGCCAGGGCATGAGATCGGTTTTCCATAAGATTCTCTTTCTACACGGCAAACGGGTATTCGCGCAACAACTCCATGGCGCGCTGACCCCGTTCGCCCAGGAAAAAATCGTGAATGAAGGGATGCGGGAACGCAATCACTTCTTTCGGCGGTGCGTTGATGACCACACGTTTGTCAGCTACCACCGCCACGCGGGTGCTGAGTTCAAACAGCGTATCCAGATCATGCGTCACCATCACGACCGTCAGGTCCAGCTCGCGGTGCAGCGAGCGCAGCAGCGCGCAAAACGCATCGGCGCTGTCAGGGTCCAGCCCGGCGGTGGGCTCGTCCAGCAGCAGCAGCGGCGGGTCCATGATCAGCGCACGCGCCAGCGCCACGCGCTTGATCATGCCGCCGGACAGCTCGGCTGGCATCTTGTAGGCCTGCGAAGCATCCAGTCCCACCATCTGCAGCTTCACCAGCGCCGCGTCGCGCACGAGAGATTCGGGTAAATTTTTCAGTTCACGTAACGGAAACGCGATGTTGTCCAGCACACTGAATGCCGAGAACAGCGCACCGTGTTGAAACAACATGCCCACGCGGCTGGCGGCACCCGCATCGCCCAGCTCGGCGGCCGGTTTACCCAGCACCGTCACGCTGCCTTGCGCCGGAGTTTCGAGCCCCAGAATTTGCCGCAGCAGCACCGTTTTGCCACTGCCCGAGCCGCCCACGATGGACAGCAACTCGCCAGCCTCAATCACCAGATCAAGGTCTTTGTGAATCACCGCCTGCTGCCCGGCGGATCGAAACACCGACCACAGCTTGCTGATCTGCACCACAGGCGCTCTCGTGCCCGGTCGTGTGCTCGAGTTCGTGTGGTTCATATGCCGATGTCCTTGAACAGCACGGCAAAAAGCGCATCCACCAGAATCACCACCGTGATGGACGTCACCACGGAGGCTGTGGTGCCCTGCCCCAGGCTTTCGGTATTGGGTTTGACGCGCAGGCCGTAGTGGCAGCCAATGATGGCAATCAACAGGCCAAACACGATGGATTTGCAGACTGCCAGCGTCAGGTTGGACACCTCCACCGCCTTCGGCAACGCTTCCACAAAATACGCGGGCGTCACACCCATCACCAGGTCGGCAGCGAGCATGCCCCCCAGCAAAGCCGATAACGTGGTCCAGACTGTAATCAACGGCATGGCCAGCGCCATCGCCATGGCACGCGGCATGACCAGACGGTAGCCTTTGGGAATGCCCATGACGCGCATGGCGTCGAGCTCTTCGGTCACGCGCATCACACCGATCTGCGCCGTGATGGCCGACCCCGAACGCCCGGCGAGCAAGATCGCGGCCAGCACAGGCCCGAGTTCACGAATGAGCGAGATGCCCAGAATATCCACGATGAATGCATCCGCGCCGAACTGCCGAAGCTGCAGAGACATCAGATAGGCCAGCACCACCCCGATCAAAAACCCCACCAGCGCGGTAATGGGTAAAGCCGTGGCGCCGATGTGATACAGGTGTCCTGACACATCCCGCCACGGCCCATCCCGCGGCGCACGCGCCAGCCGAATCAGGTCCAGCAGCAACTGTCCAACCAGCCGGACCACCCCCTGCAGGTGATCGAGCACCTGCCAGACGGCTGCCCCCAACGACAGAAACATCTTCCAGGCGGAGCGGCGCTGCGGTACGGGCCGCGCTACCGAAAACCGGGCCACGCGCTCCAGCATGGCGCGCTGCACGGGCTGGAGATGGATGTCTTTCGGCAACTGCCGGCCCCAGGCGTTCCAGAGCAATTGCGCACCCGTGTGATCCAGCCCCTGCAGGGCGTTCAGATCCCACTCGCAACCAGCCAGGGCGGGTTGTGCCAGGGCCTGCAGTTCGCCCTGAATGCCGTCCCAAGCGGCTGGTTCGGCCAGCCGTGCGGCCGTCCATTGGCCCAGCACGCGTGCACGCGTTCCTTGCGGCGCCTGTTCGCGCGTGATGTGTGGGGTGCTTTCCTCCATGGTCAGCGGTGTTAGGGACGAAGACGCATTGACGGGGGTCGTTGGGCTCGACTTGTTGGTTTTCGCAATCGTAACGCGTGTAACCACTGCCGCCGCCTGAAATGCACGCAAAATAGACGCCCACAGGAGACTTCATGAGTAATTCCAGCCCCAGCTTCACCCTATCGCCCGAATTGGCTGCCGAGCTGGCAGTTGAACAACGCGGCCCGGTGCTGTGGCTGACCATTACGCGCGAAGAGCGGCGCAATGCCATGAGCCACGGCGTGCTAGCAGGCATGGCGCAGGCTATTGCAGCTGTCCAGGGCCGGCGTGACATCCGCGCCATCGTCATTACCGGTGCTGGCCGCAAGGCGTTTTGCGCCGGGGCGGACCTGCAATCGGCCAAGGCGTTCACCACCGACTATTCCGAGCCCCACGGCCACCTGGCCCAGTTGCTGCGCGTGGCCAAAGCCAGCAATGTGCCGCTGATCGCCCGCGTGAACGGCGCCTGCATGGCTGGTGGCATGGGCTTGATGAGCATGTGCGACATGGCGGTCGCGGCCAGCCACGCGGTGTTTGGCCTGCCTGAAGTGAAGGTGGGCGTGTTTCCGGCACAGGTGCTGAGCGTGTTGCAGCACCTTATCCCTAAGCGCGTGCTGGCCGAAATGTGCCTGACCGGTGAGCCCATCACCTCCGCCCAGGCACTGGAATCCAACTTGGTGAACTATGTGGATGAAGACGTGGACGCCAAACTGCAGTGGCTGCTGGACCGCCTGCTGGACAAATCCCCCGCCGCCATCCGCCGCGGCCTGTACACCATGAAAAAGGTGGAAGCCATGGCGTTTGAGGAAAGCATGTCGTTCACCGAAAGCCAGATTGCGCTGTTCACGCTGACCGACGACGCCAAAGAAGGGCAAAAGGCGTTTCAGGAGAAACGTAAGCCAAACTGGGCGGGTCACTGATTACCATTACCCATGGGCCACACAGAATTCGACTACATCATCATCGGCGCCGGCACGGCGGGTTGCCTGCTGGCGAACCGCCTCAGCGCCGATGCTTCCAAACGCGTGCTGCTGATTGAGGCCGGCCGGCGGGACGACTACCACTGGATTCACATCCCGGTCGGCTACCTCTATTGCATAGGCAACCCCCGCACCGACTGGCTGTATCAGACCGAAGCCGACGCGGGCCTGAATGGCCGCCAGTTGCGCTACCCGCGCGGCAAGGTGCTGGGCGGATGCTCCAGTATCAACGGCATGATTTACATGCGCGGCCAGGCGCGCGACTACGACCAGTGGGCACAGCTCACCGGTGACGACACTTGGACCTGGAACAACGCGCTGCCTTATTTCAAACTGCATGAGGACCACTACAAGGGTCCCACCACATTGCACGGTGCACGTGGCACGGCACCCGAGCTGATGCCCGCCAACGGCACCGATTATCAAAAACTGCTGCGCCACCGCAATGCCGGGGGCGAATGGCGTATTGAGAAACAGCGCCTGCGCTGGGACGTACTGGATGCCTTTTCGCAAGCCGCCCAACAGGCTGGCGTGCCCGCCACGGAAGACTTCAACACTGGCAACAACGAAGGGGTGGGTTACTTCGAGGTGAACCAGAAAGCCGGTTGGCGCTGGAACACGGCCAAGGCCTTTTTGCGACCCATGTGTTACGCACGGCCCAATTTCGAGATGTGGACGTCAGCCCAAGTAGCCAAGCTGGTGATCGAAAAACAGCCCGACGGTAGCCTGCGCTGCACCGGCGCGCAGGTATGGACCGGCCAGGAAATGGTGACGGCCAACGCGGCAAGCGAAGTGATTTTGACGGCGGGCAGCATTGGTTCGCCGCAGATTTTGCAACTCTCCGGCATCGGCCCGGCGGCCTTGCTGGCGCAACACAACATACCGGTAACTGCTGATACACCGGGAGTGGGCGCTAACCTTCAAGACCATTTGCAGATTCGTGCGGTCTTCAAGGTCAACGGCGTCCAGACGCTCAACACCATGGCCAACAGCCTGTGGGGCAAGGCGCGGATCGGGCTGGAATATGCCTTTAAACGCACCGGGCCGATGAGCATGGCACCGTCCCAGTTGGGCGCGTTCACACGCAGCTCGCCGGACAAGCCGCACCCCAACATCGAATACCACGTGCAGCCGCTGAGCCTGGACGCCTTTGGCGAGCCGTTGCACAGCTTCCCGGCGTTCACCGCCAGCGTGTGCAACCTGAACCCCACCAGCCGGGGCACGGTGAACATCAAAAGCAACCGGTTTGAAGACGCCCCGGCCATCGCCCCCAACTACCTCAGCACCGATGAAGACCGCAAGGTGGCGGCGGACTCGCTGCGCATCACCCGCAAGATCGTGTCACAGCCGGCACTGGCCAAATACCAGCCGCAGGAATGGAAACCGGGCGTGCAGTTTCAGACTGATGACGAACTGGCCAAACTGGCGGGCGACATCGCCACCACCATCTTTCACCCCGTCGGCACCACCAAGATGGGCAAGATCGAAGGGCCTGACGCAGATCCGATGGCCGTGGTCGATTCGCGGCTCAAGGTGCGGGAATTGCCGGTTTGCGGGTGGTGGATGCGGGCGTGATGCCCACCATCACCAGCGGCAACACCAATTCGCCCACGCTGATGCTGGCCGAAAAAGCCGCCCAGTGGATTGCCGAAGACACCAAGGGTTTGCCATGAAAGGGTAACTCCCGATGTGCGGGGCACAGGGGGCTTCTACAGTCACCCCACTCGCAAACGGACCAAAAGTCCGCTTCGCTCGAGAGGCCCAGGAGACAAAATCTGACGACTTGATCGTTTACCCGCACCCCAAAGCGGATGCGTTTCAAAAGGCACCGGCAACCCCGGTGCCTTTTGTTTTTGCGGCATTTATAGTGCTCATTTATGCCTCCAGCCCTCGTCCAGTGTGCGTAAGCAGCTATTGATTTTATAGTCACCGTGCTGTCTGGCCGATGCGACAATGGCCAGCATGGAACTCGCCGTCATCTCCCTTGCTTCCCTGTTGGCCGGATTTCTGGACTCTATCGTGGGCGGCGGTGGACTGGTTCTGGTCCCGGCCATGTTTGCCACCTTCCCGTCTTCGCACCCGGCTACCCTGCTGGGCACCAACAAGGGCGCGGCGATCTGGGGCACCGGCATGGCCGCCTGGCAATACAGCCGAAGGGTTGATCTGCGGTGGGCGGTGCTGTTGCCGGCGGCAGCCCTGGGTTTTGCCGGATCGATGGCGGGGGCCTGGGTCGTCACGCTGATCTCCCCGGACTTTCTACGCAAGCTTTTGCCCTTCATTCTGTTGGCGATGCTGCTCTACACACTGGCCAAAAAGCAGATGGGGCAGGTTCATGCACCGCGTTTTACCGGTCGCAGCGAGGTACTGGCTGCCGGTTTCATTGGCTTGACGCTGGGTTTCTATGACGGTTTTTTCGGGCCGGGCACCGGCAGCCTGTTTGTCTTTTTGATGGTGCGCTGGCTGGGTTATGACTTTTTGAACGCCTCGGCGTCCGCGAAGGTGATGAACTGCGCCACCAACCTAGCGGCACTGATCCTGTTTACGGCAAAGAGCCATGTCTGGTGGCATTTTGTAGCGGTCATGGCGGTGGCCAACGTGGCCGGCAGCCTGCTGGGCACGCACCTGGCCTTAAAACACGGCGCCGGGTTTATCCGGGCGGTATTTGTGCTGGTGGTGGGTGCGCTGATTCTGAAAACGGGGTACGACGCGTTCCTGCGCGTCTAGACGTTACACCACCGTCCAGAAATCAGGACCGATCAGGGTCGTGGCGCACTGGCGGGTTTTGCGGCTGAGGCGGCGGCGGACGCCGGGGCAACCGGAGCAGGAACCGGTGCGGGTGAACCCGGCGGCCACGGCACCTCGGCCACCGACCGGGTTTTGCCCTGAGGTGCAGTCGCCTGCCCCAGTCGGACGGCCGCAATGTCGGCTTCATTGGGATATTGGTTCAGCAGCCAGTAATCGAACACCCGCCGGGCTATTGGGGCGGCGTTGGCTCCCCCGAAACCTGAGTTTTCGACGATCACGGCCAGCGCAATTTTGGGGTCGTCTGCCGGGGCAAAGGCAACGTACAGCGCATGGTCACGCTGATGCTCTTCCATCCTGGCTGCGTTGTATTTTTCCTTCTGGCTCATGGTGACAGCCTGCGCAGTGCCGGTCTTGCCACCGCTGATATAGCCGCCCCGGCGAAGGCTCGCGCCGAGGTGCCCACCTGTGTGACGCCCACCATGCCCTTGCGGACAATCTCAACGTTTTCCGGCTTGTAACCCAGGTCTTCCGGAGGGGCAAACGGTACGGGCACGCGCGTGCGCGTAGTGGCATCCTGCGTGGCAATGACCAACTGCGGCTTGTGTTTGATGCCGTTGTTGACCAGCGTGGCTGTGGCTTGGGCCAATTGCAGCATGGTGAAGCTGTTGTAGCCCTGACCAATGCCCAGCGAAATCGTCTCGCCAGCGTACCATTTTTGCTGTTCAGGGCGTTTGTAGTAGTTGCGTTTCCACTCCTGGCTGGGCAGCACGCCACGCACTTCACCAAAGATATCGATGCCGGTGATCTGGCCAAAGCCCAGCGGCTTCATGAAATCGTGCATGGCGTCCACACCCATTTCATTGGCCAGCGAGTAGAAGTACGCGTTGCTGGACTCGACGATGGCGCGGTTCATGTCCATCGCGCCTCCGCGCTCGTTCTCGGGACTGCCAAAACGGTGTCCGCCAAACATGTAAAAGCCGGGGTCGTTGATGATGGTGGTGGGCGAGCGCGTTCCAAGTTGCAGCGCGGCCATCGCCATGAAAGGTTTGTAGGTAGAGCCGGGCGGGTAGGTGCCGCGCAGCGCACGGTTGAGCAGGGGTTTGTCAATGGACTCGTTCAGCGCTTTCCAGCTTTCGGTGTCGATGCCATCCACAAACAGGTTGGGGTCGAACGTAGGCTTGCTCACAAAGGCCAGCACCTCGCCGGTTTTGGGGTCCAGCGCCACCAGCGCGCCCCGGCGATCACCATACAGGTCTTCAATCAGGTGTTGCAACTTGATGTCGATGGACAACATGACCGTGTTGCCCGGGGTGGAAGGGCTGCTGGCCAGCTTGCGCACCGCACGGCCTCCCGCTGAGGTTTCCACCGAGTCAACGCCGGTGATGCCGTGCAACTGGGCCTCAAAGCTCTGTTCCACGCCCAGCTTGCCCATGTATTCGGTACCACGGTAGTTGTTGTCCTCGTCCGACTCCTCGATTTTTTCCTTCTCGGCCTGATTGATGCGCCCGATGTAGCCAATCACGTGACTAGCCAGTTCGCCGTAGGGATAACTTCTGAACAGGCGGGCCTTGATATCGACGCCCGGGAAGCGGAACCGCTGCGCCGCAAACTTTGCCACTTCTTCATCGGTCAGGCGGGTACGGATGGGCAGTGACTCGAAGCTTTTGGACTCCTCCATCAGTTTTTTGAACCGGCGCCGGTCCCTTGGCGTGATGTCCACCAGCGCCGACAGCTCTTCAATCGTCTGCTCCAGCGCAGGCACTTTGGACGGCGTAATTTCCAGCGTATAGGCCGAGTAGTTGCTGGCCAGCACGATACCGTTGCGGTCCAGAATCAGCCCGCGGTTCGGCACCACCGGTACCACCGCAGTACGGTTGTTTTCAGCCTGCTCTTTCAGATCTTCATGACGCACGATTTGCAGGTACACCAGCCGCGAGGCGAGCAGCATGAAGCAGACCAGCACCACGATGCTGACCACCAGCACCCGCGCCTTGAATCGGGACAGATCCGCTTCAACGTTGCGAAGTTCAGTCATGTCACAGGGGTCTGTTGGCGTCCGGGTTTGGAGCCCGCCGTTGCGGCCACAAGAGCACCACGCTGACCAGAGGCCACAGCAGCGCCTCGATCACAGGTGCCAGAAAAAGCAAAAACCCCGGAAAACCACCGCCGCCCATCATGCGGACCAACAACTCGATGGTGTGGGCCGCCACAAACAACGGGAAAACCTGCAATGCCTGCGACGGCACACTGAACCACAACAAGCGCCGGTGAATGGAAATGGCCAGAAAACTCAACGCCGTGTAGGCCAGGGCGTGCTGGCCCAGCAGACTTGACTGGTGCACATCCATCATCAGGCCAAATGCAAAAGCGATACCAATCCCCACGCGAAGTGGCTGGTGAACGCTCCAGAATACCAGCACGAGCGCCAGCATGTCCGGCGCCCATGCGGCCCGCCCCCACAGGCCCATGTTTTGCACCATGTTCAGCAACAGGGCCATCAGCAGTGATGTCCAGATGAATAGCGTGTTGGCAGGCAGCAGCAATTGCTGGCCGGGGCGCATGATCATTTTGATTTGCCCTTCTTTGGCAGCGCAACAGGTGCTTCCGGGGCAGGGCGGGCAGCGGCCGGATCCACCGCCACCGGCTTGAGCAGCATGACGTAATTCGCGCCGTCCACCAGCGCCAGCGGGGTGCAGTAGATACGGGCAAATGCCGAATCAACCCGCCGCTCGACTTTTTCCACCCTGGCAACCGGCAATCCCGGTGGATAAACACCATCCACACCACTGGTGGTAAGAAGGTCCCCCGCTTGCACATCGGCATTGGCAGACATGAACCGCAACTCCAGCGTGCCCGCGCGGGCCACTGCTTCACCAAACGCCACGCCACGCGCCCCTGTGCGGACATTGAGCACCGGGATGGCCTGATCGCGGTCAATCACCAGCGTAACCTCGCTGATGGCCGGGTAGACACGGGTGACCTGCCCCAACACGCCAGCCTCGTCCAGTACCGGGGAGCCGGCCGTCACGCCATCCACCAACCCTTTGTCGACAATGATCTTGCGTGTGTAGGGGTCAGCTGCGTCATAGAGCACGCGAGCCGCCTGTGCGGAAGTGGACACACGGTCACGGAGTTCCAGCAACTTGCGAAGACGGATATTTTCAAGAGCCAGCTGATCCACCTGATTGGCACGCTGGGACAAGACCCCGAGCTTCTGCCGCGCATCTTCTTCCGCTGCCTGGGCAGACCGCAAGGACTCAAAATACTGTCCGCCACCCCGCACCCACGCGACTGGCCGCATGGCAAGCCACTGGACAGGATAGAGCGCGGTGGCCAAGGCCACCCGAAGGGGTTTTGCGACCTGAAAACGCGCGTCAGCCACCATCAAAAACAGCGCCACGGCGCTGAACAGCATGAGTTTGGACAGGGCCGATGGACCCTGTCGAAAGAAGGGCGGCGGGGTTCTGTCGAGCGTACCGAGCGGCATGGACGGCTATTGTCCCGGTGGCTCGCCCCTATTCGCTGGTGAAAATGGAACCCAGACGCTCCATCTGCTCCAGCGCGATGCCGCAACCGCGCACCACGCAGGTCAGCGGGTCTTCAGCCACCAGCACTGGCAGCCCGGTTTCTTCGGCCAGCAGACGGTCCAGATCGCGCAGCAGCGCACCACCACCGGTGAGCATCATGCCGCGGTCGGCAATGTCCGCACCCAACTCCGGCGGGGTTTGTTCCAGCGCGTTTTTCACAGCCGACACGATGTTGTTCAGCGGGTCGGTCAGCGCTTCAAGAATTTCGTTGCTGGAGATGGTGAAGCTGCGGGGCACGCCCTCAGACAGGTTGCGACCACGCACTTCCATTTCCTTGACTTCCGAACCCGGGAAGGCAGAGCCGATCTGCTTCTTGATGGCTTCAGCCGTCGGCTCGCCAATCAGCATGCCGTAGTTGCGGCGGATGTAGTTGATGATGGCGTCGTCAAAGCGGTCGCCACCCACACGCACACTGCCCTTGTAAACCATGCCGCCCAACGAGATGACACCAACTTCCGTCGTGCCGCCGCCAATATCCACCACCATGGAGCCACTGGCCTCCGACACGGGCAAGCCCGCGCCAATGGCCGCCGCCATGGGCTCTTCAATCAAATACACGTCGCTGGCACCGGCACCCAGAGCGGATTCACGGATGGCACGGCGCTCCACCTGGGTGGACCCGCAAGGGACACAGATGATGATGCGCGGGCTGGGTTTGAACACGCCGCGTGGATGCACCATTTTGATGAACTGCTTGAGCATCTGCTCGGTCACGGTGAAGTCGGCAATCACACCGTCTTTCATCGGGCGAATGGCCTCAATGTTGCCGGGAACCTTGCCCAACATGGCCTTGGCTTCCTTGCCGACAGCCTGGATGGTCTTTTTGCCCTGAGGGCCGCCTTCGTGGCGAATGGCCACAACCGAGGGCTCATCCAGCACAATGCCCTTGTCGCGCACAAAAATCAGGGTATTGGCGGTTCCCAGGTCAATGGCGAGATCGGTAGAAAAATACCGACGGAATGCTCCAAACATCAGAAATCCTCTCAGGCATAACCCACGCTTCGGCAGGTCATCACCATATTTATCGATTCAAAAGCGTACTTTTTGCACCAAAATCTGCACTTTTACAGAAGCTGCGCCAAAGGCGGGATAATACCCTATCCCCTGTGAATAACCTGACCGGCGAGGCCTTCCACGGCCTGCTTTACACCCGGTTGCAACTCAATTTTCGCCATGTCCCTGACCGCTTCCGATATTTCGCGCATTGCCAACCTGGCACGGCTTGAGCTTCAACCTGCAGAAAGCGAGCGCATGCTCGGCCAGTTGAACGGATTTTTCGGTATCGTCGAAAAGATGCGCGCAGTGGACACCACGGGTATTGAACCGCTCGCCCACCCGGTTGCCACCATCTCCGATATCGCCTTGCGGCTGCGCGACGACAGGGTCAGCGAACCCAACAACCGCGAGGCCAACCAGCGCAGTGCACCAGCGGTCGAAAACGGGCTGTTCCTGGTACCCAAGGTCATTGAGTGAGCACCATGACATCAAGCACCACCACGCAGGAACTGCACGACCTGACCGTTGCCCAGCTCGCCCGCCACCTGCGGGAGCGCAAAGTCTCCGCCGTTGAGACTGCACAGCATTTTTTAAGCCGCGCCCAGACCCACACATCGCTGGGTACGTTTGTTGACATCGACGAAGGCGTGACGCTGGCGCAGGCCCGATCCGCCGATCAGCGGATCGCGTCCGGTGCGGCGGCGGCGCTGGAAGGCGTGCCCATCGCCCACAAGGACATCTTCGTCACCAAAGACTTCTGCAGCACGGCGGGCTCAAAAATGCTGGCCGGCTATCGCTCACCATTCGATGCCACCGTCGTGGCCAAACTGGCCGCCCAAGGCATGGTGACGCTGGGCAAGCTTAACTGCGACGAATTCGCGATGGGCTCCAGCAATGAAAACTCTGCTGTGGCGCCCGTGGGTTATTCACATCCCCATCCCGTAGGCAATCCGTGGGACACCAGCCGCATACCCGGTGGGTCATCAGGCGGCAGCGCAGCTGCGGTTGCAGCGCGACTCACGCCCGCGGCCACCGGCACCGACACCGGCGGCTCCATTCGCCAGCCAGCCTCGTTTTGCGGCATCACCGGCATCAAGCCCACCTATGGGCGCGCGTCGCGCTATGGCATGGTGGCCTTTGCCTCCAGTCTGGATCAGGCCGGACCCATGGCACGCACGGCTGAAGACTGTGCACTGCTCCTCTCCAGCATGTGTGGGCCAGACCCCGACCGGGACTCCACCTCGCTGGACGTGCCCGAAGAAGACTTCACGCGCGCACTGAACGACTCACTGGAGGGTCTGCGCATCGGTGTACCCAAAGAGTTCTTCTCCGAGGGTTTGGCTGCGGATGTTCGGGCAGCCGTGGACGCCTCGCTGAAGGAATACGAAAAACTCGGCGCCAGGCTGGTACCCATTTCGCTGCCTCGCACCGAACTTTCGATACCGGTTTACTACATCATCGCGCCCGCGGAAGCATCCAGCAACCTGAGCCGTTTTGACGGTGTCAAGTTTGGCTATCGCGCGCCGCAATATGTCGACTTGCTGGACATGTACAAGAAAACCCGGGCGCAGGGTTTCGGCGATGAAGTCAAACGCCGCATCATGATCGGGGCCTATGTGCTGTCGCACGGCTACTACGACGCGTATTACCTGCAGGCGCAAAAAATCCGACGCATGATTGCCGATGACTTCCAGCAGGCGTTCAAACTGTGTGACGTCATTGCCGGACCGGTCGCGCCAAGCGTAGCGTGGAAAATGGGTGGGCACGGCAACGACCCGCTGGCTGACTACCTGGCCGATATCTTCACGCTGCCAGGATCACTGGCAGGCCTGCCGGGCATGAGCATTCCAGCCGGTTTTGGCGAAGGCCACATGCCGGTGGGCCTGCAACTCATTGGCAACTACATGCAGGAAGCACGCTTGCTGAACATCGCGCACCGCTTTCAGCAAGCGACCGACTTTCATCTGGCCAGGCCCGCAGGATATTGAATGAATATGGCAAGCGAATCCACCAAAACGCAATCCCTGCTGGTCAAGGGCTATGAAGTCGTCATCGGCTTCGAAACCCACGCCCAGCTTTCGACACAATCCAAGATTTTTTCCCGCGCATCCACAGCATTTGGGGCTGAGCCCAACACGCAGGCATGCCCGGTGGACCTGGCCCTGCCTGGAACCTTGCCGGTCATGAACAAGGGCGCGGTAGAGCGGGCCATCCAGTTCGGTCTCGCCATCGGTTCGCACATTGCACCGCGCAGCATCTTCGCCCGCAAAAACTACTTTTATCCGGATCTGCCCAAGGGCTACCAGATCAGCCAGTTCGAAATTCCCGTGGTGCAGGGTGGCCAGGTGGAGTTTTTTCTGGGCGACGAAAAGAAAACCGTCCGGCTGGTGCGCGCCCACCTCGAAGAAGACGCCGGCAAGTCGCTGCACGAAGACTTTGTGGGCCAGACCGGCATTGACCTGAACCGCGCCGGCACGCCGTTGCTGGAAATCGTGACCGAGCCCGACATGCGCTCCAGCGCCGAGGCCGTGGCCTATGCGAAGGAACTGCACAAGATCGTGACGTGGATCGGCATTTGCGACGGCAACATGCAGGAAGGCAGCTTCCGCTGCGACGCCAACGTGTCGGTACGCAAGCCGGGTGGTGAGTTGGGTACTCGTCGCGAGATCAAGAACCTGAACAGCTTCAAGTTCATGCAGCAAGCGATTGACTATGAAGTGCGCTGGCAGATTGAGCAGATTGAAGATGGTCACGCGATCCAGCAAGCGACAGTACTTTTCAACCCGGATACGGGCGAGACGCGGGCTATGCGGACGAAGGAAGATGCGGCGGATTACCGCTATTTTCCTGACCCGGATTTGCCGCCACTGGTGATTGCGGATGAGTGGGTGGAGCAGGTTCGAGCCGGAATGACTGAGTTGCCACGTGTAATGGCACAGCGCTTTGTGGCGGACTATGGGCTTTCTGAATATGACGCAACAGCCTTGACGCAGAGTCGGGACATGGCGGCGTATTTCGAAGCGACGACCAAAGCTTGCGGCAACCCAAACTGGTCGGCAATTGGATCATGGGCGAGGTCTCGCGCCGCCTGAATGTTGATGGCATCGATATCCAACAATGCCCCGGTCAGGCCCAAATGCTGGGCATGGTTTGATCAAGCGTTCACTGACGGAACGATTTCAAACAATGCGGCAAAGCAAGTATTTAGATGGTCTTTGGACCAGCAAACCCCCCATTACTTGTGAACGAGTCGATTTTCTATTCACCAACCCTTACCCTTATCGACGAGATCATCGAAGCCAAAGGCCTCAAACAAATGAACGACTCCAGCGAGCTGGAGAAAATCGTCGATGACGTCCTTGCCGCCAATCCCAAAAACGTCGAGGAATACAAGGCTGGCAACACCAAAGCGCTCAATGCGCTGGTGGGTCAGATCATGAAGGCCAGCAAAGGCAAGGCCAACCCGCAGCAGGTCAATGACCTGTTGCGCCAGAAGCTGGGCTAAATCCCAGCGAAATCAGGGCTTTTTCGGCTGGGCAACAGCAGCCGGGACTTGGGCCGTTGTTGGCCACAGGCCCTTGAGACGGCCCAGTTCTTCGTCAAAGCGGGCGTTCACGCGCTTGATTTCCGATTCCTGATCGCCAATGAAGCGTTTTTGCACGGCCATGCTGTGGTCGTTGTCTTCGAGCTGGCGGCGAACCGATGGTGGCGCCTTGCTGGGGTCTTTTTTGTAGAACTCCATCTCGGCATCAATGCCGGTACGTTCCCGGCGCAACTCCACGATCCGGTTGTTGGCAGCCTGAATCACCACGCCAATCTGGTTCAGCGCCTCGGCGCGTTCCTTGTCGTGCACGGCACGAGTCGGGTAGCGCAACAGCAGCGCCCGGTCACGGCGCTTTTCCTCAAGCTGCCGGGCTTTTTCTTCCAGCGCCAGCTTGTCTTTTTCTTTCTGGGCCGCCCGCTCCTGGGCAGTCAGCGTGGGGCCGACTTTGGCCTTGACGGTGCCACTGGGGTTCAGAATGCTCTGCTCACGGTCGGTGCACTCGGCTATGGGCCGGTCCGACGTGAGCTTGCGGCCTTTGCTGTCGATGCAGGTGTAAATGCCGGCAACCGGTTTTTGCGCATAGGCAGTCGACACGCTGGCAGCCAGCGCCACCAACACCACCCACATCGCCCGTTCCACCCTGATTTTTCGAGTCATGCTTGTTTAACTTTCGTCAACGCCGTATCTTTGCCGGTACAACAGCACCCGCTGATGGTCCGCAGCCAGCCCCGCGCCACTGTGGGCCTGCAGATACTGCATTAAATCAGACAGCTTCGCAATACTGCAAACGTGAAGGCCCAACTGGCGGTTGACGTATTGCACGGCGCTGTAGGGCACATCCGCACCGTTCTCGGTGGCTTTTTCCTGGCGATCCAGCGCAATGACTACGGCGTGGGGCGTGGCCCCAGCCGCCTGGATGATGGCGATGGATTCCCGCGCCGCCGTGCCGGCTGACATGACATCGTCCACGATCAGCACGCGACCTTTGAGCGGAGCCCCTACCAGCGTGCCGCCCTCGCCATGGTCTTTGGCCTCTTTGCGGTTGTAGGCAAATGGCACGTTGCGACCCAGCCGGGCCAGCTCCACCGCCAGTGCCGCGCCCAGCGGAATACCCTTGTAGGCGGGGCCGAAAATCATGTCAAATTCAATGCCACTCTGGAGCAGGCTCCGGGCATAAAACTCCGCCAACCGTCCCAGCTTGGCGCCGTCATCAAACAGCCCGGCGTTGAAGAAATACGGGGAGAGCCGCCCGGCTTTGGTTTTAAACTCACCAAACCTGAGCACGCCGCAATCGACCGCGAATTGCACGAAGTCCTGGGCCAATCGGTCTTGTGGCTTCACCTTGTTCTCACCCTTGTTGTCAACCTCTGACATGGAGACGTCCTTGTTCAAATTAACCAGCCTCAACCTCAACGGCATCCGCTCCGCCACCAGCAAGGGGCTCGAAGCCTGGCTTGCGCAGGCCAAGCCGGATTGTATTTGCGTGCAGGAAATCAAGGCACAGGCCGAACACATGGAGGGCGATTTCCAGCAGCTGGCCGGGCTCAAGGGCTATTTCCACCTGGCGGAAAAGAAGGGTTACTCGGGCGTGGGCGTGTACACCCGCCACGAGCCCAGCGACGTGATCATCGGCTACGGCTCGCCCGAGTTTGATGCGGAAGGCCGCTATGTAGAGCTGCGCTTTGACACGCCCCAAAAGAAGCTGTCCATCATCAGCAGCTACTTCCCCAGCGGCTCGTCGGGCGAAGACCGCCAGCAGGCCAAGTTCAGGTATCTGGCCGAGTTTTACCCGCATCTGGTGGCGCTGAAGGCCGCGCGTGAATTCATCTTGTGCGGCGACGTGAACATTGCCCACAAGGAGCAGGACCTGAAAAACTGGCGCAGCAACCAGAAAAACTCCGGCTTCACCCCCGAAGAACGCGCATGGATGACCAAGCTGCTGGACGAAGCTGGCCTGATCGACGTCTATCGCCAGCTACAGCCCACCGCCACCGACACCGCCTACACCTGGTGGAGCAACCGCGGCCAGGCCTATGCCAACAACGTGGGGTGGCGGCTGGACTACCACCTGGCCACACCCGCGCTAGCGTCCTTTGCCAAGCGTGAATCCATCTACAAAGACCAGAAGTTCTCGGACCACGCGCCGATCACGATTGAATACGCTATGTAATTAATAGCTACTCACGCATATAAGACGGGATCTAGAGGCCGATTTGGCCACCAAAAAGTCGATTTATCCGGCCTTGCGCGCCTGATCGTACAAAGACTGCACTTTCGGCGCGTTGGCCTCCAGTTCGCGGATACGATCAGGCCCCGACGGGTGGGTAGACAAGAACTTCGGTCCGCCCGCGCCGCCTGATGCCTGCGCCATCTTCTTCCACAAACTGGCCCCGGCTTGTGGCGCAAAAGCCGAGCGCGCGGCCAGTTCCAGCCCCACCAGATCAGCTTCGGTTTCGTCTTCACGACTGAATTTCAGCGTGAGCAACTGGGTGCCCAGATTGGCGGCCACGTCACCCAACTGGCCCAAACCCAGCAATTGCGCACCCAAGGACAGGCCAATGCCCGTGGCCTGCGACTTGGCAAGTCTTGCACGGGCGTGCTCACGCAGCGCGTGGGCCATTTCGTGTCCCATGATCATCGCCACTTCATCATCATTCAACTTGAGCTGGTCCAGGATGCCCGTGTAGAAGGCAATCTTGCCGCCGGGCATGCAAAAGGCGTTGATCTGCTTGCTGCCAATCAGGTTCACCTCCCATTTCCACTGCCGGGAGCGGTCGTTCCACTGCGCGGTGTGCGGGATCAGTCGCCGGGCAATGGACCGCAGGCGCACCACTTGCGGATGGTTATCGGGCGCCAGCGCTTTCTGGCCACTGGCTTCGCTCATCATCTGCGCATACTGCTGGTTGGCAGCTGTTTCCAGCTTTTCGGCGGGCACCAGCTTGCGCAGGCTCGACGACTTGCCAACATCTACCTGCGCCAAAGCAGGCACGGCGGCAGATGCCCCGGCCAATGCGAGGAATGCCCGGCGCGAAGACCAGGCGGCGTGTTTGTTGTTACAGAGCCAGCACATACGTCAATAATAAGCAAATTTGGGCGATACCCCATCAAGCCATGTTTAGACCCTACACCATCCGGACCCCGTCTCATGACTGAATCCACCGTTACAACGCCCCAGCCGAAGCTTTCGTGGACTGAATCCCTGCACGTCTATCTGGAGCCGGCCAGTATTCGCATGCTGCTGCTGGGTTTTTCTGCCGGGTTGCCGCTGCTGCTGGTATTTGGCACGTTGAGTTTCTGGCTGCGCGAAGCCGGCATCAACCGTACTACGATTGGTCACCTCAGCTGGGTGGGGCTGGCGTATGGCTTCAAGTGGGTCTGGTCGCCGCTGGTGGACCGCATGCCCATTCCGCTGCTGACCCATCTGATGGGACGCCGGCGCAGCTGGTTGTTGCTGTCGCAGCTGGCAATCATCGCAGCCCTGGTTGCCATGGCCATGACTGACCCCAAGCTGGCGCTAACCCCCATGGTCTGGGGTGCACTGACGGTGGCATTTGCCTCCGCCACCCAGGACATCGCGCTGGACGCTTACCGGATCGAGTCGGCAGACGTGGAGCGCCAGGCCGCACTGGCCGCCACTTACCAGACCGGTTACCGGCTGGCGATGATCTGGGCCGGTGCCGGCGTGCTGTGGATTGCGGCCCGCGCCGAGGTCGCCGATGTGAGCAGTTACCAGCACGGCGCCTGGCAAACCGCTTACCTGGTCATGGCCGCATCCATGCTGCTGGGTGTGCTGACCGTGCTGTTTTCCAGGGAACCCGTGCACCGCGAATTGCCCCCTGCCAAAAATGCGGCCGACTGGCTCAAGGGCGCGCTGGTGGAACCCTTTGCCGACTTCATCCGCCGGTACCGCTGGCAGGCGGCGCTGATTCTGGCGCTGATCGCCATCTACCGCATCAGCGACGTGGTGATGGGCATCATGGCCAACCCGTTTTACGTGGATCTGGGCTACACCAAGGACGAAGTGGCGCTGGTGACCAAGGTCTACGGCGTGATCATGACGCTGGTGGGGGCCTTCGTCGGCGGCGTGCTGTCGATGCGCGTGGGCGTGATGCGCATCCTGATGTTGGGCGCGATTCTCAGCGCTGCCACCAACCTGCTGTTTGCCTGGCTGGCGTCCCATGGCCATGACCTGACCGCGTTGATTTTTGTGATTTCCGCGGACAACCTGTCCAGCGGCATCGCGTCGGCTGCATTCATTGCCTACCTGTCCAGCCTGACCAACGTGCAGTACTCGGCCACGCAATACGCCCTGTTCAGTTCCATGATGCTGCTTGCCCCAAAGTTTCTGGCCGGCTTCTCCGGGCAGTTTGTGGATGCGTTTGGTTATGCCGAGTTTTTCAATGCCACCGCGATGCTGGGTGTGCCCGTATTGTTGTTGATCTGGCTGGCCTCAAGGTCGAAAACTGACTCCAGCCCACACTGAATATGCATGAGCAGCTATTGTTTTTGTAGCGAATTGATTGGCCATTCCGTATGTTTTTTTGTTTACCTTTCTTTACCCGGGCTTCAACCGGGTTTGACCATCGTTGCGCATGATCTGGCGGTAAACGGTCTTTCCTGAACCCACCTTTTGCCGGACAGCCCGGCGTAGACTGCACCCATGAGCCAACAACTGTTGATGATTGAAGACGACAACCGCCTCGCAGGGATGGTGAGCGAGTACCTGGGGCAGTCCGGCTTCGCAGTCAGCCACGCGGGCGACGGTCTGAGTGGTCTGGCCCGTTTGCAGGACGCTGTGGGCGGCACACTGCCCGATCTGGTGATTCTGGACCTGATGCTGCCCGACATTGATGGACTGGAAGTGTGCCGGCGCATTCGCGCCCTGCCGGGCGCCATCGCCCAAATTCCGGTGCTGATGCTCACCGCCAAAGGTGACCCGATGGACCGCATCATCGGTCTGGAGCTGGGCGCTGATGACTATTTGCCCAAGCCCTTTGAGCCCCGTGAACTGCTGGCCCGCATCCGCGCGGTGCTGCGCCGCCGGGTGGACGGTGCTGCGACCAACGGCAAGGTGCTGCGTTTCGGGTCGCTGGAAATTGACCGCGACGCACGTACTGTTGCCGTCGGTTCGCAACCATGTGATTTGACGTCTTATCAATTTGATCTGCTGGTGGCGCTGGCCGAGCGCGCGGGCCGCGTGCTGACGCGTGACCAGATCATGGAAGCCGTACGTGGCCGCGAGCTGGATGCGTTTGACCGGTCCATCGACGTGCACATGGGCCGCATCCGGGCGGCCATCGAAATTGACGCCAAGAACCCGAAACGCATTTTGACGGTACGCGGTGTGGGTTACGTGTTTGCGCGCCAGCAAGACTAAGCCTGTTGCAATGAGCACGCCGTTTCATCAACGCCTGTATTTGCGCATCTGGCTGGCGGTGGTGGCGACCATTGCTGTGCTGGCGCTAGTTGCCGGGTGGCTGGCGCGGCTGGAGTTTGAGCAGGAACGTGCCGAACGTGAACGCGAGCGGGCCGAGCGCCCGGGACGCGAGATTGTGCTGCGCAATGAGGCCGGAGACGTGATCGGCCAGGCTCCGCTCAGGCCTACGCGGGTGCCCGGTCAGGGGCCTGAATTTCAGGTCACCATGGTGGATGGGACGACGCTCTTTATTCAGCTGCCACGCCCCAACCGCCCCATCATGGCCAATCGGGTGGCGGAAGCGGGGCAGCCCATGCGCATGCCCTTCGGTTTTGCCTGGATGCTGGGCCTGGTTGCTCTGGCGGTGGCGATAGGGACCTACCCCATCGTGCGGCGACTGACCAAGCGGCTGGAGACGGTACAGCAGGGTGTTGAGCGGTGGGGTGCTGGTGACTTGTCCACGCGCCTGTCGGAGGAAGGGCAGGATGAGGTGGCTTTTCTGGCGGCACGCTTCAACAACGCAGCCGAGCGCATTCAAACGCTGGTCAAGTCGCACGAAACGCTGCTGGCGTCACAGAAGTCGCTGCTGGCCAATGCCTCGCATGAACTGCGTTCGCCCTTGACACGCATTCGCATGGGGCTGGAGTTGATGGGTACCACGTCGTCGCCCGCATCCAGAAATGAGATCGCCCGCAATATTGCCGAGTTGGACCAACTGATCGACGAGATCCTGCTGGCCAGCCGTCTGGATGCGCGCGAGGCTGACTTGGGAAGCATCGAATCGGTTGATTTGATGGGACTGACCGCGGAGGAATGCGCGCGCGCTCAGGCCGAACTGGATGTTCAGCCCGGAAGCGGCACCTCGGCACTGGCTGTGCAGGGCATTTCCAAGCTGTTGCGGCGAGCCGTGCGCAACCTGCTGGAAAACGCGCGCCGCCATGGTGCCGGTGAGATCACCGTCACGCTGCAACAGGCAGATGGCAGGGCAGTCGTGACGGTGTGTGACCACGGCCCGGGCGTTCCGGTTGATCTGCGTGAACGCATTTTTGAGCCCTTTTACCGGCTACCGGGAGCCACCGAGCGGGACGGCGGTGTAGGCTTGGGCTTGGCCCTGGTCAAATCCATCGCCGCGCGGCACGGTGGCTCCGTCCATTGCGAAAGCGCTCCGGGCGGGGGCGCCTGCTTTGTTTTGCAGCTGCCGCTGGCACCAGGAATAGCCCAAAAGGCCTGATTCCTGTGCGAAAAGTCCCAAACCTCCCCTATTTGAAGGATGGCAACACAGGCGGTGTAGGGATACATTTTCTGCAACTGCTGTCACAGTCATCAGAACATGGTCATTCAGAACAATACGACCTGATCTTCAGTTTTCCAACGACGTCCCTTCGGGGACTTTTATAAAGCCGCCGCGAGGTGGCTTTTTTTTGCTCCTGACTCCACACGCTTCGTACTCATAAAATCAGCCGATGTCTTTCAACCATCTGGCTCGCTACGCCGCGCTTTTTTGGGGTCTGGTGGTCTTCATGCCGGTAGGCTTGAATTACCTGGCTTTCTTCACCCTGATTCTGTGCATGGCTGTCCAGTCCGGGCGGGTGGAGCGCGTCAGGCGGGTGAGGCAACACCTGATTTTCTGGCCATTGGCTGCCTTTGTCCTGTGGAGCATCGTCGTACTGGTGCTTCAACCCACCTTATACGAACAGACCCCGTCCAATCTCTGGCACATTGTGCGGATTGCCGTGACGCTCGCCCTGGCTTTGGCCCTCAAGCGTGAGGAAGCCGTTTGGGCCTTGCGGGGATTTGCCTTGGCTGTGATCGCAGCTTTGGTCGTGATTGGTGTGAACCATCTGATCGGCTTGCCGGACTGGACGATTTGGTCCAGTCTGATCAAGATTACGGGCAATAAAACGATCGGCAATAACCTGCTGCTAACCGTGGCCGCCGGCTCGGGAATCGTGATCGCGCTGGACACGTCGTCGGCAGCAGTGCGCACACTCGCGCTGGTTTTGGTTTGTGCCGTGCTGGTCGTCATCGTTTGGGCGCTTCCAAACCGTACGTCTCTGCTCATCCTGATGCTGGCGCCAGCGGCGGTACTATGCCATCAATGGCGTCAATACCGCGCAAAGCTGGTCATCGCTTTGGCTGCAGTCGTGGTGTTGGCAGGCTCGCTGCTGGTGAGCGTGCCGTCGATGCACGACCAGCTGGCTCAAGGTCTAAATGACATTGAGCGCGCCCAAAGCGGCACCTGGAGCCACGACAGCTGGGGCATTCGCTTGCAGATGTATCGGGAAACCGCATCCATGGTGGCCGATCATCCCCTGATGGGGTGGGGCATTGGAGGCTGGACAAGTCAGTGGCAGCAGCGTGCACCGGCAGAGTTTGCCGCATACAACATGCCTCACAACGACTATTTGTGGATGGGCGCTCAGGCTGGTGTTCCTGGAGGCCTCTTGCTGCTTTCGCTACTTGTTGCAGCTTGTTTCGTTGGCTGGAGACGCCCTGACAACTTGGGGCGAATGGCTTTTCTAGCTGCTTTGAACCTGCTATTCGCCGCGCTGGTCAATTCCGCAATTCGGGACGCCAATATTGGACTGGCCCTGCTGTGGATTGTTGGAATCTACCTGCGACTTGCTTCAGACACCGGTTTCAGTCTTTCTGCTTTCAGTCTGACAAGACCTCCCGCACGAAACGTGAACTGAGCAACCCGCTGATTCGCCCGGCGAGCCGCCCGACATGGCGCGGCACCGGGGCCAGCAGGCGAATTGGCAAAGCCAGTAGGGCCAGACCAAGAACACGGCGTCTCAATGCCTGCGCGTGCCGCACCCCTTCGTACTTGGCAGCAAAACGGATTTTCGACTGGGCGTGGTGGTAGCCTCGCCAATACTCCGACCGCCAGCGGTGCTTGCCACCAACAGAGCCTCTGGATCGATGTACCACTTGCACGGACGGGATGACCAGCATCTGTTTTTTTTGATCAAAGACTCTTTTGCACAAATCGTCGTCCTCGTAATAGAGGAAGAAGGATTCGTCAAAAAGTCCCACGTCCCGCATCACGGCCATGTTGAACAGCATCGCAGCGCCGCATACAAAACCCACGCAACACGGGCCCTGCGCACCTGGACCACGTGATATCCACTCGGTTGAAGGCCAACGGTAGTTGACATCGTAAGCGCCCGAAGCCTGGGTCAACTGAGGCACGATGATGGCAAACCCCGGGTTGGCATGGGCTGCTTCCAGCAAGTGCATGACATCGTCTGCGATGACCTCACAATCCGGGTTCAGCAAAAATGCAAAAGGCGTCTCAACCCGTCGCAGGGCAAGATTGTTCGCCGCGCCAAAGCCAGTATTGCGTTCGTTGCCAATCCACTGTGCGTGCGGCATGTGCAATCGCACTGCCTCACGCGTTTGGTCATGGCTGGCGTTGTCCACCACCATGACATGTGGGAACCTGGCAAGCGCTTTACCCAGCACCTCAAGGCAATGCGCACTGTTAAAGGTAACCACCACCACGGTAACCTGGTTCAGGCTGGCTCCGTGATCTCCAGAACTCATACTGGCGAATGCATTGCAGGCTTGACAGCTTGCATTTCCCACACCAGGTGGGAGCGCTGACCAAGCATGCCATCGAGCAACCGGCGCAAGTGGCGGGCCGGCCCGGGATGACGCGGCTCGTAATCACCCCGTGGATTGACGCGATTCTGGCGAATCAGCTGAAATTCGCCTGAAAAGCCATACATGTTGCCCAAGAGATGGGGCGTCGTGAAGTACCGATGCGACTTGGCAGCGAGCACGTTGACATGTGTAGGATCACGAAACGCTTTCTCATGCGGATAAGCCGGGGTGACAGCATAAAAAACGCCCCCAGGCCTCAGGACCCGCCACACCTCATTCATGAGTTCCACGAAAGGGAAATGCGTAATCCCAGCTGCATAGTCGAGTGCCGCCCGTGGCACATGCTCCAGAAAATCGTAAGCAGACAGGGAGTCAAAATAATTATCGGCAAACGGAATGGGCTGCAGGCTCAAATTTGCCGCCATGATGCGCACCACGCCCGGAGCACTCAAATCCTCACGAATGTCGACACCGTACAGTTCGGCACAGTTGTAGGGGTTACGGGGTTTGCTGCCGCAGCCCAAGTCCAGATGTCGACGAACGACCTCACTCAATGGTGGTTCCCCACGACCTCACCTGCCTTCAGGCGATAGACCGTTCCGCAATACGGGCATTTGGCCTCGCCCGTGCGGGCCACATCCAGATACACCTTGGGATGGCTGTTCCAGATCTTCATGTCTGCTTTTGGGCTGGGACAGAACACACCACCTTGGTGATTGAGATCTGTGGCTAACAGTTCGACTTGCATCTTGTTCATGGCGGTCACACTTTGCTCAGCCAATGGGCGTATTTGGGATTTCGGCCATTGACGATGTCGAAAAAAGCACTCTGGATTTTCTCGGTGATCGGGCCGCGTGAACCGCTGCCGAGTTCGATACGGTCGAGCTCGCGAATGGGAGTGACCTCAGCTGCTGTACCCGTGAAGAACGCTTCGTCGCAGATGTAGACCTCGTCCCGGGTGATGCGCTTTTGCACCACTTCCAGTCCCAGATCTTTGCAGATATGGAAGACGGTGTTTCGGGTGATGCCATTGAGGGCACCGGCAGAAAGATCCGGTGTGTAGACCACGCCGTTCTTGATCACAAACAGGTTTTCACCTGCGCCTTCGGAAACAAAACCATTGGCATCAAGCAGCATGGCTTCATCGTAGCCATCATCGGTAGCTTCCATGTTGGCGAGAATCGAGTTGGTGTAGTTGCTGACCGCCTTGGCCTGCGTCATGGTGATGTTGACGTGGTGGCGGGTGTAGCTGGAAATCTTGACACGAATGCCGCGCTTCATGCCCTCCTCTCCCAGATACGCGCCCCAGGGCCAGGCGGCCACCATCAGGTGAATCGTGTTGCCCTTGGGAGAAACACCCAGCTTCTTGTCGCCAATCCAGGTCAGCGGGCGAAGGTAACAACTTTCCAGCTTGTTCTGCCTGACCACAGCTTTCTGGGCTTCGTTCACCTGTTCTTTAGTGAAGGGAATATTCATGCGCAAAATCTTGGCGCTGTTAAACAGGCGGTCAGTGTGTTCTTCCAGGCGGAAGATCGCGGTTCCACCAACTGTGTTGTAGGCACGCACGCCCTCGAAAGCGCCACAGCCGTAATGCAGCGTGTGGGTGAGCACGTGGATCTTGGCGTCGCGCCATTCGACCATCTGGCCATCCATCCAGATTTTGCCGTCGCGGTCGGACATCGAGGGAGGTAAAACTGTCATCTTCTATTCCTTGAGTTTTATTTTTGCAGGTCAGCTGGTGCAGGACGCTTGAAAATCTGATTTTACGGCGTGCCGCCATCCGGCTCAGGACGTACCAATTCCCACTTCACCAGCTTGCCACCCACAAACTCGCAAGTGACAAACGACTGGGTTCCATCGGTCCAGCGAAACAGTTCGGGTTGTTGGTCCTTGACAGATATCAGTTCGCCCAGCGCCCTGGTCATGGCCACCACGTGAAGCAGGGTAAAGCCCGGCCGCAGCTTGGCGTTGAGCATCACGGCACTTCCCACGTACCCCACGGGTCGATCGGCAGCACGTTTGAGAACCTGCATCATGCGGGTGAAATGCAGCAAAAGCCACATGACCAGCCCCCCCACCGCAACTGCAACGCCGCCCCAACCATAGGCTCTATAAGCTGCAGCAACCAGGACTACCCCCCCAACCGGCACCAGAATTTTCTGAAATCGCATGCCCGGATTTTGGCAGGATTACCACCACAGCTACTGAGCGGGCCACCGCACCTCTACGGCCAGCCCGCCGAGCGGACCTGACCGAGTGACCTGAATTTCAACGCCAAGGGCATCTGCCAGCCTTCTCACGATGGACCAACCCAGCCCGCTGCCGGTCTGGTCATTGCCCATGACACGGTAAAAACGCTCGCCAAGGTGCGCTATTTCCTGATCTGTCATGCCAGGGCCGCTGTCTTCGACCCGCAGCATGGGGTGTCCGGCTTCGGTCGTCACGACCAGCAACACCCGTGCACCATCGGGGCTGTAGCGTATTGCGTTGTCAACCAGGTTGCGTACCATCACACCAATCAGCACGTCGTCCCCCGCCACCAGACAAGGTGCGTCGGCCTCCAGTTCGATACTTTGGCGCCGCGCCATTGCGGCAGGTGCCAGGTCGGCGGCCACCCGACGCGCCACACCGCTCAGATTCACCGGCACGGCGGAAGGCGCTGGCGTAGCGGGTTCCGCTTCCAGGCGTGCCAAGGTCAGCAGCTGCTCCACGAGCCGGGTTGCACGATCACAACCCGCCAGTGTGTATTGCAGGGCATGGTCGCGCTGCGCCGCATCTGAGCCGGCCCCCAGTGCCACTTGGGCCTGTGCCCGGATTGCCGCGATGGGTGTGCGCAGTTCATGCGCGGCATCTGCCGTGAAACGGCGTTCTGCCTTCACCATGCTTTCGATGCGCTCCAGTAAACCGTTCAGTGCACTCACCATTGGCCGCATTTCTGAGGGCATCTTGTCCAGAGCAACCGGCTCCAGCGCCTGCGGTTGGCGCTGGCCCAGCACCCTGCTGAGATGGCGCAAGGGATCCAGTCCCTGTCGCACCGCCCACCAGAGCATGAGTGCAAGCAAAGGCAGAGCGAACATCACGGGAAGGAGCATGCTCAGCAGCACTGCCCGGAGAATTTCACGGCGAGACGCGGTCTGCTCTCCCACATACACCCGTATATCCTGCTGCGCACCGCGAGTTGAAAATACGCGCCATTCCCGACCATCATGGAACCATTCGGTTGCAAATCCGAGGCCTTTGGCAGTCATCGGTGCAGTACCTGCATTGGCTGACCGCATCACCAGATGCCCTCCGTGGAAGACCTGAAAAGCCACCCGGGGGGCGTACTTGTGCAGCGAAGGGGCATCCGCCACTTCATCCGCGTCCTCCGCTTCGATCTGCTGCACTACGAGCAAGGCGGCCGCCTGCGCCAGATGACCATCCAGCAGTTCGTCAAGTTCGTGACGTACAGACACCCAGGTTACAAACGCCACACCCACCCAGATGACCACCACCAGACCCATTGTCATCACCAGCAAACGCGCCTGCAAAGATCTGGGCCGCATCAACTTCATTGTGAATCCTGCGTGCGGGGTACCGTATACCCAATACCCCGCACCGTCTGGATAACGTCAGGGAACAGTTTGCGCCGGATGTGATGGATGTGCACCTCGATGGCGTTGCTGTCAACTTCGTAACCCCAGCTATACAGCTGTTGCTCCAGCTGCTCACGCGACATGACACGCCCCGCGTTCAACATCAGCACGTGCAGCAGATCGAACTCGCGGGTTGAAAGTGCCACGGACTCACCCTCCAGACGGACTTGTCGAGCCGAAGGGTCCAACACGACAGCGCCGCAATGCAGGACGTCCTGAACTTGTCCGTGCGCACGGCGAACCAGTGAGCGCAGGCGTGCACCCAGTTCATGAAGGTCGACTGGCTTGACAACATAGTCGTCAGCACCCAGATCCAGGCCAAGGATTCGATCAGGCACCGCGTCACGGGCCGTCAGTACCAACACAGGTGTAACAATCCTGCGCCGACGCAAAGCCTGCAGCACCTCCAGCCCGTCTTTCTGCGGCAGTCCAATATCCAGCACCGCTGCAGCGTAATCGCCAGTGCCCAGTTCACGCTCGGCGGCAACGCCATCGCGAACCCAATCCACTTGAAAACCAAGCTGACGCAAACCTGCACGCAAGCCGTCGCCCAGCATCGGGTCATCTTCAGCCAACAGAATTCGCATCAAAGAGCCCCGGGTTAACCACGTATTCGACTTGCCCGACAGAATCAATCGATGATGTCAATCATCATCGTGTTCGCGGGTCCCGTATTTTGCATTTTCTGAAGTGGCGCTGCCAGAGGCAGCTTGCGACGGTGCGCTCTGCCATTGAAACCACCAAAAACCAAACGACGCTAGCAGAATCACGAGCGCCAGCGATCGCCAGGACCGTCGGATGCTCTCACTGGGCAACCCCTCCTTCATGCCCGTCACCATGGAGCGGGCCAGATTTTCACGATGCAGCCAGCTTGCCACTATGACACCACCAATATGAACGCCCACCACCGCGAGCATGAGGTTTCCTGCCACCTCATGCAGTTCTTCGAGCCATTCGCCACCGATGTCGTTGTAGATCGACCAGCCGGTCATAAGCAGCGCCGCACTCAGCAATATCAGCAATACGATGGCTACGGCCCCGGCAGGGTTGTGGCCGACGTGATGCTCCGGCTTGCCATTCACCATGGACTTCACATACCGCATGACAGCGGTTGGTCCGCGAATAAAGCTTGAAAAACGGGCGTAACGCGTTCCGGTCAATCCCCACAGAATTCGAAAGGCCACCAAACCACCCATGGTGTAACCCAGGCTGACATGCACCAGACGCCATCGCTCACTGTCCGCCGTGATGTAGGCACCCGCAAAGCACAGCACCAGCAGCCAATGAAACACCCTCACCGGTGCATCCCACACCAGAATTTTTGATTTTGCTTCAGTCATGGTGTCTATCTCGGAATTCGTATGTCGCGCTCATTGAAGTTTCCCTGTGCCGCGTTGGCGTGGCAGGCGGCACAGTTCGATGCACTGCCCACAGCAGCACGCTTCCAGATTGCTGGCGAAATTTCACGCTCATTGTGTTTGCGCAAGAACCAGGCGGATTGGGTAATGCGGTCCTGTGGCGGCTCTTCACTCACCCGCTTATAGGTGCCAGCATTGCTCTTGAGCCAAACACTGATTTCCCGCAGACTCGCCTCATCCAGTGAGGCGTCCGTTCCATAGTGCCTGTTCAGCGAGCCCATCAGTCGCTGCCATGATCCGGCTGGCAGCATACTCACCGGATAGGCCATATGACAGGCTGCGCATTCCTGCTGGTATTTCGGTAGCGTTGGTACCCGATTGCCATCGGAGTCTGCATGGGCAGCAGCCATAGCGACTATCGACACCAGACAGCCCCATTTGAATGTAGATACCGCTGAACGTAACATGATTTGATTTCCTCGAGTTTGAATATGACGCTTCAACGCTTCAACGTGAGCAGCCATGACAGCACGTCAGCCTTCTCCACCGGCGTGCATTCGCGTCCCATCACATCGTTGCAATTGCGGCGAAACCATTTTTCAGTTTTGGCTGGATCGGTGAAGCGCTCGGGGTTGAAGGCTGGCGCCAAGGGTCCAATCACCTTACCAGTACTGGCATGTTTGCCATCAGCCGTGGGCACCGTCGTGTGACATGAAGAGCAGCTCCAGTCCTTGTCGTGTTTCGTGGTGAAAAGTTGTTGACCTCGAGCGGGTTGTGGAGGTGTACCAGCCTGAACGGTGTACGCAGCTAGCTGCTCTGCGGGGGCAACTGCGAGGGCCGGAGTGCTGGCTCCCGCCAACAAGACTGCTGCCAGTGCTACGGGCCAAGCCGCTCTTGAAAGATGATTGTTCATGTCAACTCCTTGATGGAGCCAACGTTAACGACCGCGAATTAAGCTTTTCTTAATGGCCTCATATCAGCCCAGACCGCGCACCACGTCCATGGCCTGCTCCACGCGCTCAACGGCGTGAATGGTCAGCCCCTCGATCGGTTTTTTGGGCGCGTTGGCCTTGGGCACCACCGCCACACTGAAACCCAGTTTGGCGGCCTCTTTCAATCGTTCCTGTCCACGTGGTGCAGGCCGTACTTCACCGGCCAGGCCCACCTCGCCAAAGGCAATAAAGCCTTTGGGCAAAGGCTTGCCGCGCAACGAGGAGGTAATTGACAGCATGACCGCCAGGTCGGCGGCAGGCTCACTGATGCGCACGCCACCCACGGCATTCACAAAGACATCCTGATCCATGCAGGCCACGCCTGCATGCCGATGCAGCACCGCCAGCAACATGGCCAAGCGGTCTTTGTCCAGCCCAACACTCAAGCGCCTGGGGGAAGGTCCGCCACTGTCCACCAGCGCCTGTATTTCCACCAGCAGAGGCCGTGTGCCTTCCAGGGTGACCATCACACAACTACCTGGCACAGGCTCCGGGTGTTGACTCAAGAAGATGGCGCTGGGGTTGCTCACACCTTTGAGTCCCTTTTCCGTCATGGCGAATACGCCAATTTCGTTCACCGCACCAAAGCGGTTTTTGATGGCGCGCACCAGCCGGAACTGACTGTGTGTGTCGCCTTCGAAATACAGCACCGTGTCCACCATGTGTTCCAGCACCCGCGGCCCAGCCAATGCACCCTCTTTGGTGACATGACCGACCAGCACGATGCACACACCACTGGCCTTGGCCGCACGCGTGAGGTGGGCCGCGCATTCACGCACCTGTGCCACCGAGCCGGGTGCAGAAGTAAGCTGGTCGGAGTACACGGTCTGAATGGAGTCGATCACCGCAATGTCGGGCTGCGTGGCGTCCAGTGTCGCCAGAATTTTCTCCAGCTGGATTTCGGCCAGCACCTTCACTTGGGAACGGTCCAGTCCCAGTCGGCGCGAGCGCAACGCCACCTGTGCGCCACTTTCCTCACCCGTTACATACAGGGTGTTTTTCCCGGCACGCTGAAGTGAATCCAGCGCCTGCAACAACAACGTGGATTTGCCGATGCCTGGGTCACCGCCGATCAGCACCACGCCCCCTTCGACGATGCCGCCACCCAGCACACGGTCCAGTTCTTCATGCCCCGTGGGAGTGCGCTCGATGTCGGTGGCCTCAATGTCCGCCAGAACGGCTATCTCGGCAGTTTTTGCCAGCGATGCAAACCGGTTTTTTACGGGTGACGTACTCTCGGCGATTGACTCGATCAAGGTGTTCCAGGCACCACAACTGGGGCATTTACCCAGCCACTTGGGGCTGGTACCGCCGCAGTCGGTACAGGTGAAAACGGTTTTTTCTTTGGCCATGGCTGGATATTACTGTATGTATTTACAGTTTTACCGCTCGTCGAGCAAAAGCTTGCCAAAACAGCAAATACATTTAACATATTAAATAAATGAATGTTCCAGTCACACCTTTCGTTCACCGCAACCTGCCGCGCCTGCTGTTGCAAGCTCGCGAGGCCGTCATGGCCCACACGCGCCCGTCCCTTCGCCAGCACGCCCTGAGCGATCAGCAATGGCGCGTATTGCGGGTGCTGGGTGAAAACGGCACAGTGGAAACGGGCCGGGTCGCGCGAGAAGCGTTCATCCTGGGGCCTAGTCTGACGGGCGTGTTGAACCGCATGGAACGCGATGGCTTGATCAGCCGCACCCGCGACCCGGCCGACCAGCGGCGCACCGTAGTAGAAGCCACTGAGCGGGGCCGCGCCCTGGTGGACACGCTGTCGCAAACCATTGAAGCGCACTACAACTGGATGGAAGAGACACTGGGCAAAGAGAAACTGGCGCAACTGTATGCACTGCTGGACGACGTGATTGAACTGGAGCAGACATGAACACCGCCCAGTCCTTCTTGCCCACCGGCACCGTGTACGGAACCCTGCTGAACTTTCAGGGCGAGATGGATGCATGGACCCCGCAAATGAGCCAGGCGCCCTACAAGGCCGCGCCACGCGCGCCCGTCCTGTACATCAAAACGGCCAATACCTGGAGCGCCAACGGCGCGGGCATCGCGCTGCCTTTCACCACCCACCAGGTCGAAGTGGGGGCCACAATTGGGGTATTGATTGGGCCCCCAGACCTCGTGGAATATGCGCAACCAGCTACTTTTTCTATAGCAAACTATGTTTTGATGAGCGACCTGTCCATCCCGCATGCCAGCTTCTTCCGTCCGCCGGTCAAGTACAAATGTGTGGACGGATTCCTGGGTATTGGTTCGCAGCTGGTGTCAACCGCTCTGGCGGGCGATCCTGCGCAATTCAAGCTGGAAGTGCACATCAACGGCGAACTGCGCCAACGCATTGACTTCGCCCATCTGGTGCGCTCCGCCAACCAGTTGCTGGCCGACGTCAGCGAGTTCATGACGCTGCAACCCGGCGACATACTCATGCTGGGTTGCGACATTGGCCGCCCGCTGGCGCAGGCGGGCGACCGCATCGACATCCATGCGCCTGGCTTGCCCGCGTTCGGTACGCTGTCCAACACGTTGCTGCAGCCCCCGTCGCCCGTCGCACCCGCCGGGGTCTCAGCATGAAACACGCACGGGTTGCCTATGCAGGGGCCATTCACCAGGCCATTGCTCACGCAGACCAGTTGCAGCTGGCCGACGGGCGCGTCGTGTCACAGGACGCGGTGGTGTGGCTGCCACCGCTGTTGCCAACCCCGCGGCCCCGAACCATCCTCGCACTGGGCCTGAACTACGCCGATCACGCCAAAGAGCTGGCATTCAAGGCGCCCGAAGAGCCGCTGGTATTCATCAAGGGCGAGAGCACACTGATGGGCCATCGCGCGTTCACGCGTCGTCCGCCTGACGTGCAATTCATGCATTACGAGTGCGAACTGACCGTGGTGATCGGCCAAACTGCAAGAAACGTGAAGCGTGACGATGCCTACGATTTCGTGGCCGGCTACACCGTTGCAAACGACTACGCCATCCGTGACTACCTCGAAAACTGGTACAGGCCGAACCTGCGTGTCAAAAACCGCGACACCTGCACACCGATTGGCCCGTGGCTGGTCGATGCAGCCGACATACCCAACCCGAACGCTCTGGCACTTCAGACAACCGTAAACGGCAAGATCACGCAATCCGGCAACACACAGGACATGATTTTTGACGTGCCGTTTCTCATCGAATATTTCAGCAGCTTTATGACGCTACAGCCTGGCGACCTGATCCTGACCGGTACGCCAGACGGTGTGGTGGATTGCCAGCCCGGCGATGTGGTCATCACCAGTATCGAGGGCATCGGCGCCCTCATCAACACCATCGAGGCGTGGCCAGTTGCCCCGCCTACCGCACCCCAAAGAGGACAGGCATGAGAATCGATCACCTGATCAACGGCAAACCGGTTGCCGGTAGCCACTACTTCGAAACCGTCAACCCCGCCACACAGGATGTGCTGGCCGAAGTCGCCTCAGGTGGCGATGCAGAAGTCAACGCCGCCGTTGCGGCCGCCAAAGAAGCCTTCCCGAAGTGGGCAGGCATGCCCGCACCCCAACGCGCCAAACTCATCCGCAAACTCGGAGATTTGATTGCAGCCCACGTGCCCGAGATTGCGCAGACCGAGACCAACGACTGTGGCCAGGTCATCGCACAAACCGGCAAGCAACTCATCCCCCGCGCAGCCGACAACTTCTATTACTTCGCCGAGATGTGCACCCGCGTCGACGGCCACACCTACCCGACCGAGACGCACCTCAACTACACGCTGTTTCACCCCACCGGTGTGTGTGCGCTCATCAGCCCGTGGAACGTGCCCTTTATGACGGCCACGTGGAAAGTTGCACCCTGCCTGGCCTTTGGCAACACCGCCGTGCTGAAGATGAGCGAGTTGTCGCCCATGACTGCCGCGCGTCTGGGTGATCTGGCGCTGGAGGCGGGTATTCCCCCCGGCGTGCTGAACCTGGTGCACGGCACAGGTCGCGAGGCGGGTGAGCCACTTTGCACCCACCCCGACGTGCGCGCCATCTCCTTCACCGGCTCCACCGCCACGGGCAACCGCATCGTCAAGTCGGCGGGTTTAAAAAAGTTCAGTATGGAGCTGGGTGGCAAGAGCCCATTTGTGATTTTTGACGACGCCAATCTGGAACGTGCGCTGGACGCTGCCGTGTTCATGATCTTCAGCAACAACGGCGAGCGCTGCACAGCGGGCAGCCGCATTCTGGTGCAGCAGTCGATCTATGCCGACTTTGTGACGAAGTTTGTGGCGCGTACCAAACGCATCACCGTGGGCGACCCGCTGGATGACAAAACCATCGTTGGCCCCATGATTTCACAAGCCCATTTGGCCAAGGTGCGCAGCTACATTGAACTCGGCCCCAAGGAAGGCGCAACGCTGCTATGCGGTGGCCTGGGCCAGCCTGATCTGCCGGATCGCGTCAAAAAGGGCAACTACGTGCTGCCAACAGTGTTCGCCGATGTGGACAACACCATGCGCATCGCACAGGAAGAAATCTTCGGCCCGGTAGCCTGCGTGATTCCGTTCAAGGATGAGGCAGATGCCATTCGTTTGGCCAACGACATCCAGTACGGCCTGAGCAGCTACGTCTGGACCGAAAACGTTGGTCGTGCCCATCGCGTGGCGGCTGCGGTGGAAGCCGGCATGTGTTTTGTCAACAGTCAGAACGTGCGTGACCTGCGCCAGCCGTTTGGCGGCACCAAGGCCTCCGGTACCGGGCGCGAGGGTGGCACCTGGAGTTACGAGGTGTTTTGCGAGCCCAAGAATGTGGCGGTCAGCATGGGTTCACACCACATTCCGCATTGGGGAGTCTGACCATGGGCAAGCTCGAAAACGTCAGGAGCGCTCGCCATGGGTAAGCTCGCTTTGGCCGCCAAAATCACCCACGTGCCGTCGATGTACCTGAGCGAGCTGGACGGGCCACAAAAAGGCACACGCCAGGCCGCCATTGATGGCCACGTTGACATCGGCAAACGCTGCCGCGCGCTGGGTGTGGACACCATCGTGGTGTTCGACACCCACTGGCTGGTAAACGCGGGTTATCACATCAACTGCGCGCCACACTTCAAGGGCACCTACACCAGCAACGAGTTGCCCCACTTCATCAGCAACATGCCGTTTGAGTACGACGGCAACCCGGGCCTGGGCCGTCTGCTGGCAAAGACCTGTAATGACATGGGCGTGGCCACGCTGGCCCACGATGCCACGTCACTGGCACCGGAGTACGGCACGCTGGTGCCCATGCGCTACATGAATGCAGATCGCCACTTCAAGGTGATCTCGGTGAGTGCGCTGTGCATGGTGCATTACCTGGAAGACAGCGCCCGGCTGGGCTGGGCCATGCGCCAGGCAGTGGAGCAGCATTACGATGGCACCGTGGCTTTTTTTGCCAGCGGCTCGCTGTCACACCGTTTGCCCAGAACGGGCTGGCGCCGGAGTACGCCAACAAGATGTGGAGCCCGTTTCTGGAGCAGCTGGACCACCATGTCGTGGGCATGTGGCAGCGCGGCGAGTGGAAAACTTTTACGCAAATGCTGCCTGAATACGCCGCCAAAGGCCACGGCGAAGGCTTCATGCACGACACGGCCATGCTGCTGGGCGCGCTGGGCTGGGACCATTACGATGCGCCCGCTGAAATCGTCACGCCATTTTTCCCGAGCTCGGGCACCGGCCAGATCAACGCCGTATTCCCGGTCACACCGATGCCTGCCAACCTGACGGGTATCGGGCGATCCACATCTTCGTCAGCGCCGTTTGCGGCTGGCGCCAGCCGCCTGTGAGGCGATAAGGAGCACGCAACATGCCACATCTGGTCATTCTCTACACCGCCAATCTCGACAAGGAAACCGACATGACGGCGCTGTGCCGCACGCTGGCCGACACCATGCTGGAAGTCCATGACGAAGACGGCAAACAGGTCTACCCCACTGGCGGCACGCGCGTCTTTGCCTACCCGGCTCCCCACTACGCGGTGGCCGATGGCAAGGAAGATTACGCTTTTGTGTATTTGAATTTGCGCATGGGTCGCGGACGCACGGACGCTACAAAAAAGAGAGCTGGTGACGCCCTGTTGATGAGTGCCAAGGCCCATTTTCAACCCATTTTCATGCACCGCCACATCGGCATGACGCTGCAGATTGACGAAGGGCATGAGGTGTTTGACGCCAAACACAGCAACCTGCACCCGCTGTTCCAAAAATGAAAACCAGTCCATTCAGTCCTGAACTCATCCATCAGCTTGCCACCGAGCTGAACCATTCGGAAAAATCGCGCGTGCAGGTGGAGCATTTTTCCAAACGCTTTCCTGGCATGACGGTAGAAGACGGCTACGCGGTATCCCGCGCATGGGTGAAGATGAAACTGGCTGAAGGTCGCGTTGCCCGAGGTCACAAGATCGGCCTGACGTCGCGCGCCATGCAGCAGGCCAGCCAGATCACCGAGCCCGACTACGGCACGCTGCTGGACGACATGTTTTTCCCCGAAAGCAGTGATATTCCGTTCAACCGCTTCATCGCGCCAAGGGTGGAGGTGGAGCTGGCCTTTGTGCTGGGCAAACGCCTGCAAGGCCCCAACGTCACGATCTTTGATGTGCTGGCCGCCACCGACTACGTGGTGCCCGCCATTGAAATCATTGACGCCCGCATCGAGCAGTTTGACCGCCACACCAGAGTCATGCGCAAGGTATTTGACACCATTGCCGACAACGCGGCCAACGCCGGCATCATCACCGGCGGGCGGCCCGTGAAGCCTGACGCCGTGGACCTGCGCTGGGTCAGCGCGCTGTTGTACAAAAATGGCGTCATCGAAGAGTCTGGCGTGGCCGCCGCCGTGTTGAACCACCCTGCCACCGGGGTGGCCTGGCTGGCCAACAAGCTGAGCGCCTGGGGTGAGTTTCTGGAAACCGGTGAGGTTGTGCTGGGCGGCTCCTTCACCCGGCCCACCGCAGCCGTCGCGGGCGATACGTTCCATGCCGATTACGGGCCGCTGGGGTCCATCGCTTTCAGATTTGTCTAAAACAACGAGGAGCCCTCTTGCAAACACCTGTCAACCCCTTCAAGCAAGCCATCCACAACCAACAGACGCAAATCGGCCTGTGGGTCAGCATGGCCAACCCTTACAGCACCGAGATTTGCGCGGGGGCCGGTTTCGACTGGTTGCTGCTCGACGGTGAACACGCACCCAACGACCTGCGCAGCCTGATGGCACAGCTGCACGTGGTGGCCGGCTACCCCGGCACACACGCGGTGGCGCGCGTGCCCGTGGGGGACACGGCGCTGATCAAACAATATCTGGACCTGGGCGTTCAAACACTGCTGGTGCCCATGGTGGATACGCCCGAACAGGCCCGCGGTCTGGTGCAGGCCTGTCGTTATCCGCCGGATGGCATTCGCGGCATGGCCGGTTCGCGGGCGTCGCGCTGGGGTCGGTATCCGGGCTATGTGCACGAGGCCAACGCCCAGGTGTGCCTGCTGGTACAGGCCGAGACCCGGCTGGCACTGCAAAACCTGGAAGCCATTCTGGCCACAGACGGTGTGGACGGCGTGTTCATCGGCCCCGCTGATCTCTCCGCGTCACTGGGGCATGTGGGCAACGCCGGCCACATCGCGGTGCAAACGGCCATCGAAGACGCCATCAAACGCATCGTCAAGGCCGGCAAGGCAGCCGGCATCCTGACCACCGACGCCGCGCTCGCGAGACACTACATGGCCCTGGGCGCCACGTTCGTTGCCGTGGGTCTGGATACACAGCTGCTGATACGTGGCACCAACGCGCTGGTGGGGGAATTCAAAAGCACCGTGGCGTCGTCGCCCGTGGTCCCCAGCACGGATAAAACCTATTCCTGAAGGCTGGTGTGATGAACCCTGACATGCACCCTGACGAACGAGTTGCACGCGTGCAACTCGCGGCCTGCTACCGGGTCTTCGCCATGCTGGGCTGGACCGAGATGATCTACAACCACATCACGCTCCGGTTGCCGGATTCCGTGACCGGTGGCAACAAGGAATTCCTGATCAACCCCTTTGGCCTGCATTACAGCGAAGTCACCGCCAGTAACCTGGTCAAGATTGATATTCAGGGCAAGGTGCTGGACGGCTCGGCTTACCCGGTCAACCCGGCGGGGTTCACGGTTCATGCAGCCATCCATGCGGCCTTGCCCGATGCTCATTGCGTCATGCACACACACACCACCGCAGGCGTGGCCGTGGCCTGCCTGCAAGGCGGGCTGCAGCAAACGAATTTCTACACCGCCCAGTTGCACGACATGGTGGCGTATCACACGTTTGAAGGCATCACCATCCATGCGGACGAGACGCCACGTCTGCTGGCCAGCATTGGCAACAAACCTGCGGTCATTCTGCGCAACCACGGCCTGCTGGCCTGGGGTAAGACGCTGCCACAGACCTTTGCGATTTTGTGGACCCTGCAGCGCGCCTGCGAGATCCAGCTGGCCACCTTCAGCATGGGGCCAGCCATTCCGGTGCCAGAGGCCATCGCCGCAAAGTGCACACGCGATGCGCTGCAGTTCAGCCCCAACCATAGCGCCGGCAAGGATGTTTTTGACGCGCTGGTCCGTCAGGTGGACAAGATGGATGATTGCTATAAAAATTAGAGCTGCTCATGCATATCCAGAGAGGGCTAGAGGCCAAAATGACAACTAAAAACATCCAGAAAGCATGTATTGTTGGTGCGGGTGCCATCGGCGGCTGGATCGGCACCGGACTGGCCCGTGCAGGCTGCGAAGTGAGCGTGGTCGCACGTGGCGACGCACTGGCCCATATCCGGGCCCACGGGTTGCGATTGCAGACCGTGACCGGCGTGGAAGCGGCGTCCGTGCGCAGCAGCGACGACCCGGCAGCACTGGGGGTGCAGGACCTGGTGGTGATTGCCGTGAAGGCGCCGGCGCTGTTGAGCGTGGCGGGCAGCATCGCCCCCCTGATCGGCCCTGACACGATGGTGTTGACGGCCATGAATGGTGTTCCGTGGTGGTTTTTTCAGGGGTTTGGTGGCGCCTACGAGGGCACGCGACTGCAGGCGGTAGACGCCACCGGCGAGATCAGTGCAGCCATTCCCGCGTCCAGCGTGATCGGCTGCGTGGTGCACGCCAGTTGCTCGCTGAGCGAGCCGGGCATGGTGCATCACCACTTTGGCAACAAGCTCATTCTGGGGGAGCCATCCGGCATCAAGACCCCGCGGGTGCAGGCGCTGGCCAAGCTACTCACCGCCGCAGGATTTGAAGCGCCGGTGTCGGACCAGATTCAGGTAGACGCCTGGTACAAGCTGTGGGGCAACATGACGGTCAACCCTATCAGCGCCATCACGGGCGCCACCACGGACCTGATTCTGGGTGACCCACTGGTACGCAACTTTGTGTCCAGCGTGATGCTGGAAGCCAAGGAAATTGGTGCACGCATGGGAATTCCCATCTCCCAGCAGCCCGAGGACCGCCACGCCGTCACCCTCAAGCTGGGTGCGTTCAAGACATCCATGCTGCAGGACGTGGAAGCGGGCAAGGCCGTCGAGCTGGACGCACTGGTGACCGTCGTCAAGGAGATGGGGGCGTTGGTGGGCGTACCCACGCCACATACCGATGCGTTGCTCGGGCTGGCCCGGTTGCACGCGCAGGTGCGCGGTCTGTATTAAGGTATGGGCGCGGCTTCGGGAATCAGTTTGCCTGCCCGCAATGTTTCCCAGAATCGGGGATCGATCCGGTGCGCCATCATGGCCATGGCGTCGTCCCAGTGCGTCACCGTTTGTACCCCCGCAATGACGATCTCAATGGCCGGATGTGCCAGCGGGAACTGCAGGGCGGCGGCGCGCAGCGGAACCTGAAACTCTTCGCAGACGGTTTCGACCGCTGCAGCGCGGTCAATCCACGCCTGAGGTGCTGCTGCGTAGTTGAAGCGCACCGCCTGACCGGACCGCACCCCCGTGGCCAGAATGCCGGAGTTGAATGCGCCGGCTAGCGCCACCCGAACACCGCGCTGCGCGCACAGGGGCAGCAACTCAGGCAGCGCCGAGTGGTCAATCAGGCTGTACCGCCCGGCCAGCATCAGGCAATCCAGATCGGCCTGTGCCACCACATCCAGACAGACCTGTACGTCATTCACCCCCAGCCCGATGTGGCGCACCAGCCCTTCAGCTTTCATGCGCTGCAGCTCGGGCAAGGCCTCGCGCACCACCTGCTGCAACACGCGGGGGTAGTTCACGCCATGGGACTCCAGATCGCAGTCATGGATGTACACCACATCCAGCCGCGCCATGCCCAGGCGTTGCAGACTGTCTTCCACGCTGCGGCGCACGCCTGCGGCCGAGTAGTCCCACACCTGCTCAAACGGCAACACATCGACGTAGCCGTTCTGGTCGCGCGCCGCACGCTGGCTGGGCCGCAGCAACCGGCCCCACCTTGGACGACAGCACCAGGTCATCGCGGGGCACTCCTCTCAATGCGTTGCCAAACCGGTGTTCGCTCAAGCCATTGCCGTAGTGAGGCGCGGTATCCAGCGTGCGGCAGCCCGCCTTCAGCGCGGCCGACAGCACCGCCTGCGCCTGCGCATCCGGCATGGCAGCAAACAAATTGCCCAGCGGCGCGCCGCCCAGTCCAATGGGCAGCCCCGTAGCGGAAGTCGCAAAAACAGTCATGGTGCAATCAATTTGAAAAGGGTAAGCGACGCAAAGCGCAACGGCGAGCATAAGGGTTTTCACCGGGTACGTTTCGCCAATGGGTCGCTACCATATAACTAACATGTTAGCTTGTCAACACCAACCACCCCCCTCTCTACACCGTTTGCCTTCATGCTGAAAAACCTTTCGCCCCTGCTCTCGCCCGACCTGCTGCACGTGCTCGCGTCCATGGGTCATGGGGATGAGATCGTGCTGGCGGATGCCAATTTTCCGGCCACAACCCACGCCAAACGGCTGGTGCGTCTGCCTGGCGTCAGCGCCACCGATACGCTGGATGCGGTGTTGTCTGTTTTGCCGCTGGATGATTTTGTGCCGTCCGCCGCAATGACCATGCAGGTGGTGGGCGACCCGCTGGCCGTGCCGGATACCGTGAAAGACTTCAACCGCGTGCTGGCTCTGCATGGCAACACACCGGCCAACTCGCTGGAGCGGTTTGCGTTTTACGAGCGTGCCGCCGCCGCCTTTGCCATTGTGGCCACCGGTGAGGTGCGCATCTACGGCAACATCCTGCTGAAAAAAGGCGTGGTGCGTCCATGAGCACGCGCAAGGCGGAACTGGCCCCCGCCCTGACGCTGGTCGACAGCGCAGCGGGGTCCGTAAGTCAGCGCGCACGCGCCTACCAGGGCTTCACGCAGCAAATTCTGAACGGCGGCATTCGCCCGGGCCAGTTCATCTCGCAGCGCGAACTGATGACCCTGCTGGACATGCCGCTGGGCGCTGTGCGCGAGATGATTCCGCGCCTGGAAGCGGGCGGGCTGATCAAGACCGTGCCCCAGCGGGGCCTGCAGATTGCGCACGTGGACCTCAAGCTGATTCGCAACGCGTTTCAGGTACGGGCGATGATCGAACATGAGGCCGTGCTTCACTTCGTTCACACAGCCAGCGACGAAGAACTCAACGCCATTGAAGCCAGCCACCGCGATGTGCTCAAGCGCGCCCAGGCTACCAAGACAGATGCGCGTCTGCTGGACGATGCACAGGCCATCGACTGGGGGCTGCATGACCGCATGGTAGATGCGCTGGGCAACGAGATCATCTCCGACATTTACCGCGTCAACAGCTTGCGCGTGCGCCTGATCAAGCTGGAGCACAGCGTCATCACGCCCGCCCGGCTGATTCCGGCCATGCAGGAGCACTTGCGCTTCATAGCGGCATTGCAACAGCGTGACGTCACCAAGGCAGCCCAATTGCTGGATGACCACATCAACAGTGCGCGCAGCCGCGTGCTGTCTGCACCGCTGGAGCAGGTGCGCGCTGAATGGACTGAATCTGCACCACCCACCCCGAAGCGGGGTACCACCCCATCCAAAAGGAGAGTTATTTGAATCCCGATATCCACGGCTTGTGGCCCGCGCTGCTGATCCCCATCAAGGACAACAGCGAGCTGGACACCCCCCGGGCCATCGCCCACGCCAAACGCATGGTGGCTGCTGGTTGCGATGGCGTCACGCTGTTTGGCACCACCGGCGAAGGCCCCGCGTTCACGGTGGCCGAGCGTAAGGGACTGCTGGAAGCCCTGCTAGGCAGCGGCGTGCGCCCCGATCAGATTCTGGTCACCACCAGCGCCTGCGCTATTCCCGATGCCATTGAGCTGGGCCGTCACGCCTCAAGCCGGGGTTGCCATCGCCAGATGTTCATGCCCCCGTTTTACTTTCGCCAGCCCAACGATGCCGGCATTGTGGAATCCGTCTCTCAGGTGGTGCGGGGCATTGATGACAGTCAACTGAAACTGCTGCTGTATCACATCCCCTTCCTCAGCAGCGTGGCCTTCAGCCATGCCAGCATCCAGACGCTGGTGCAGCAGCACCCGGGGCAGGTCATTGGCGTCAAGGACAGCAGTGGCGATTTGCAGCATTCGCTGGCGCTGGCAAAGGCATTTCCCACACTGTCCATCCTGGTGGGTTCCGAGCCGCATGTCGCACCCACGATGCGGGTGGGCGGCTCCGGCTCCGTGAATGGGTTGGCCAACATTGCACCGGGTTTGATGCGCCGAGTCATCGCTGCGCCGTCACTGGTGTCAGCAGATGATGAAAAACTGATGCTCGCCCTGCTCGCCCTGCTGAGCGTGCTGCCCAACATGTCTTTTGTCAGCGTCTACAAAACCATGCTGGCGGAACAGACCGGTGACAATGCCTGGCTCAACGTGCGGGCGCCACTCACCCATCTGGAAAACACCGAGGCGCAAACGGTTCGTTCAGGATACCGTGCAATAGGTTCACTTCTTCACAACGTTTAAATCAACTCAGGAGACAACATCATGAAACACACCCTCAACCGCCTGATCAATCGTCGCGTCATTCTGGCCGCAGCTATTGCCGCCGCCACAGCGATGGCGCCCGGCGCATTTGCCCAGACCAAACAGGTGCTGCGCATCTCTACCCCTGCTGTGCCCGACGACTGGCACGCCAAAATGTGGACGGTGATGAAGGACGAGCTGGACAAGACTGCGCCTGGCCAGTTTGATACCCAGATCAACCTGAACGCGTCATTGTTCAAGCAGGGCACGGAACCGGCAGCCATGGCCCGGGGCAATCTGGAAATGTCGTCCATCTCCGCGTTTGACATTGCCAAGATCGTGCCCGAGTTTTCGATCTTCACGGCGGGCTATGTCATTCGTGACCCTGACCACCTGATGAAAGTGTTCAACGGTCCGATTGGTGAAGAGCTGTTCAAGCTGGTCAGCGAAAAGATGGACATCACCATCCTGTCGCCCATCTACCTGGGCACGCGCCAACTCAATCTGCGTGAGCTGAAAAACGTCAAAACCCCGGCCGATCTGAAAGGTGTGAAATTGCGCATGCCCGGCAGCAAGGAATGGCTGTTCCTGGGTGAAGCACTGGGCGCAACGCCCACGCCACTGGCATTTGGCGAGGTGTACCTGGGGCTGAAGACCGGCACCATTGACGGGCAAGACAACCCGCTTCCCACGGTTCGCAGCGCCAAGTTCTACGAAGTCACCAAACAACTCACCCTGACCAGCCACCTGGTGGACGGCATTTTCATCAGTGTCTCCAACAAGCTATGGAACGGTCTGAGTGTGGACCAGAAAGCCAAGCTCAAAGCTGCCGCCCAGTCTGCCGCCAAATACAACAATGACAACCGCATTGCAGACGAGAAACAGATGGTGGACTACTTCAAATCCCAGGGGTTGACGGTTACCACGCCGGATCTGGACGCGTTCCGCAAGTCTGTGCAAACCACATATCTGAATTCCGAGTACGCCAAAGTCTGGCCCAAAGGCATGCTGGACCGTATCAACGCGACCAAGTAAACGCACAGGAAAAACATGACCCGCTGGCTCCAGTCCGCCGCCAATGCCCTTGGCGGCGGCATGTTCCTGACGCTGTTCATTGTCTTCATCATCCAGATCACGGCGCGATTCGGTTTCAACAAGCCACTGCCCTGGACCGATGAAGCCGCCGTGATTCTTTATGTCTGGGTCATTCTGTGGGCAGCGGCCACAGTGGTTCCTGAGCGCGAGCATGTAGTCTTCGATTTGCTATGGAACAGCGTTGGCTGGCGCACCCGTCAGGTCATGAAAATTGCGGGCAACTTGCTCATTGGAGGACTTGCTCTGGTCGGGCTGCCTGCGAGCTGGGACTATGTTCATTTCATGGCTCGTGAGGGTTCCCCTGTGCTGAACATCTCGTTCATGTGGGTGTATCTGCCTTTTGTTTTGTTGATGGCAGCCCTGGTCGTGCGCAGTGTGTGGGGTATCTGGTCTGCCGTACGCGGTGTCGGGCTTGAGGCCGAATTTCAAAGCTAGCCCTGACGGCCTGTCACGGCCCCCCTTTCAGCCCATAGGCTTTTTCAATGACTGTCGGAATTCTTGTTCTTATCTGCGTACTGGTAGCTGGCATGTTGCTTCGCATGCCCATCGGTTTTTCGATGCTGGCCTCCGGTATTGCTTACCTGCTGGTCAAACGTCAGGACCTCGGCCTGGTGGCAGAACAGGTGAGCAATGGGCTGTACAACAGCTATGTCTTGCTGGCCGTACCTCTGTTTGTTTTTGCCGCCAACATCATGAATGCCGGCACGGTGAGTGAACGCATTTTTGACTTTTGTCGCATCCTGGTGGGGCGCATGCGCGGCGGCCTGGCGCAGGTGGATATTCTTGTCAGCGTAGTTTTCTCAGGCATGAGCGGCAGTGCAATCGCCGACGCAGCGGGACCCGGTCTCGTCACCATACGCCAGATGCTCAAAAAACCAGAGTACCCGAGAGGTTTCGCAGGGGCCGTGGTGGTAGCAAGCGCGACCATTGGTCCAATCATCCCGCCCTCAATTCCCATGATCATCTACGCACTGGTGTCGGGAGCTTCGGTGGGCGCGCTGTTTCTGGGTGGACTGATTCCTGGCCTGCTAATGGCCTTGGTGATGATGGTGGTGGTGCATTTCATCGCTGTCAAACGCAACATGCCAAGAGAAGCACCTATTCCGTTACGTGAGTGGCCTACTATCCTGTTTCGTGGTGCATTGCCACTGTCCATGCCCATCGTATTGCTCGGAGGCATTTACTCTGGCGCGTTCACACCGACTGAAGCGGCAGCCGTTGCCGCCCTGCACGCCCTCATCCTGGCTGCGGTTGTGTATCGGGGTCTGACCTGGCGCAGCTTTTGGGGCGTAGTGATGGAATCCACTCGCGGCAGTGCGGTGATCACGATGATCCTGGCCGGCTCATTCGTCTTGAACTATGCGTTCACGGCAGAAGGCGTGCCGCAGGCAATGGCGGTGTGGGTGGAGGGTATGCATCTGTCATCGATCATGTTTTTGCTGATGGTCAACATGATGTTTCTGGTGTTGGGATGCTTCCTGGACGTGTCCGTACTGTTGCTGGTGTTTGTGCCAATGCTGCTGCCTGCCGCCAGACTGCTGGGTATCGATCTGGTTCACTTCGGCGTCGTAGTGGTACTGAACATGATGATTGGCCTGATCACCCCACCGTTTGGCATGCTGCTGTTCGTCACAAAAGCGCTGACCGGCATCCCGATTGGCGAGATAGTCAGGGAAGGCTGGTTATTCCTGGTCATGCTGCTGGTGCTATTGCTTGCGCTGACACTGTTTCCCCAGATCGTGCTGTGGCTGCCGCAAACGATGGGTTATAAAACCATCTGATTTTTGATTTCTTCCTCGATAAGGTATTTCTGATGCGCCTAGATGCAAAAAACACCCTTCCCGCTGACGGCACCATTGGCGCACTGGCGGCGCGCGCCTGGCGGCCGGACGTGGATGGACCTTCGATCGTGGCCCTGCGCGGCCAGGACGTGATCGACATCACGCGGGTGTTCCCCACCATGCGCGACCTGTGTGAAACGCCTGACCCGGCCACGGCCCTGCAACTCGCCCGCGGTGAGCGGCTGGGCTCCATCACCGAGCTGCTAGACAACACCCCGCCTGATGCTCGCAACCCGACACGCCCCTGGCTGCTGGCCCCGATTGACCTGCAGGTCATCAAGGCCGCCGGGGTCACGTTTGCCATCTCGATGCTTGAGCGTGTTATCGAAGAGCGGGCACGTGGCAACCCGGCAGCCGCTGCAGCCATCCGTGAGGAAATCGTGTCGCTGGTCGGAGACGACCTCTCCAAACTGAAACCCGGCTCGCCGCAGGCCATGGCCCTCAAGGAGGTGCTGATCGCCCAGGGTGCCTGGAGTCAGTACCTGGAAGTGGGCATTGGACCCGACGCGGAGATCTTCACCAAGACGGCCCCCATGGCTGCCGTGGGAACCGGTGCCGATGCCGGCCTGCACCCCGCTTCATCCTGGAACAACCCCGAGCCGGAAGTGGTACTGGCAGTGAACGCGCGTGGTCAAATCGTCGGCGCCACACTCGGCAATGACGTCAATCTGCGCGATTTCGAAGGGCGCTCGGCCCTGCTGCTGGGCAAATCCAAAGACAACAACGCCTCCACAGCCATCGGGCCCTTTCTGCGCTTCTTCGACGCCTCGTTCTCGCTGGACGATGTTCGCCGGGCTTCCATCTCGCTGACGGTCACTGGCAACGACGGCTTCACGCTGGAGGGTGTGTCGCACCTGTCCCAGATCAGCCGTGATCCACTGGATCTGGTGGCGCAGATGATGGGCTCGCACCATCAATACCCGGATGGTGCTGTGCTATTTCTAGGCACCATGTTCGCACCCGTCAAAGACCGCGACACCGTAGGTGGCGGCTTCACCCACAAGGACACCGACATCGTGACCATCTCCACACCCAAGCTTGGCGCACTGGTGAACCGGATGAAGAACTGCGACGTGTGCCCACCCTGGACCTTTGGCAGCTCGCACCTGATGCGCAATCTGGCCAAACGCGGCCTGCTTTGACTGCTACGGTGCTCTCGGGATCAGGCCACCACCACAGGCACACGTTGCGCCAGCGCGCACATCAGCTCGTATCCCACCGTGCCAGCCGTTCGGGCCACCTCGTCAATCGGCAAAACTGCGCCACTTGTCGAGTAACCCCATAACGTGACCTCACTGCCCATTGCAGCTTTGGGCACCGGAGTAAGGTCCACCGTGATCATGTCCATGCTGACGCGCCCCACGGTCCGGGTGCGCACACCATCCACCAGGACTGGCGTTCCGGTCGGACACAGGCGCGGATAGCCGTCGGCATAACCGCAGGCCACGACGCCGATCCGCATGGGTTGATCTGCCACAAAACTGGAGCCATATCCGACGCTAGCCCCCGTTGATATGGCCTGAGTAGCTATGACTTTTGCAGCTAGCGTCATGGCCGGCTGCAAGCCCCAGTGCGAGATGTCGTTTTCGGGGAAATCCGGTGCACTGCCGTAAACCGCAATGCCGGGGCGCACCCAGTCTGACGCCAACGCGGGTGAATCGCTGGCACTTCCCCCCATGTGCAGCAGCGTTGCCGCACTGTTGCTCACGGTGCGTTCGCCGGGCAGGTCCTGGGTTGCCGCTTGAAAAACCCGCATCTGCGCCGCCACACCTGCCGGGCCATCGGCGTCACTGAAATGCGTCATCAGGGAGATTTCGTCCACTTGTGGCAAGACGTTCAGACGCGTCCACGCTGAGCGATAACGCTCGGGCGTGAAGCCCAGCCGGTTCATGCCCGAGTTCATTTTCAGAAATACGCGGTGTGGCACATTCGTCTTGTGCGTAGCCAGCATGTCGATCTGCTCATCGCAATGCACGGTATGCCACAGATCCAGCCGGGAGCACAACTCCAGGTCACGCTGCTCAAAAACACCTTCCAGAAGCAGGATAGGGCCACGCCAGCCCAGTGCGCGCACCCGCTCGGCCTCCTGTAAATCCAGCAGGGCAAAACCATCCGCGCCACGCAAACCCTCAAATGCCCGCTCAATCCCGTGGCCGTAGGCGTTGGCCTTGACCACCGCCCACACCCGGGCGTCAGGGGCAGCGGCACGGGCCCGCGCCAGGTTGTGACGCAGGGCATCGGTATGAATGATGGCTTGTATAGGACGGGGCATGGCAGGTTTTGTCAAGGCTGTAAACAGGCAGATTCTGGCACCTCTGTCCGTGATATAACCAGCCGACGTTGGAGCCCAGATCAAATACCCACGGCGTTGACCCAGTCAACGACCCCACCAATACTGAATGAAACGCGGCTTTTACACGATCATGTCGGCGCAGTTTTTCAGCTCGCTGGCAGACAACGCCCTGTTTGTAGGAGCGGTTCAGCTATTGAGAACCAGCGGTGCTCCCGAATGGCAACAGGCAGCTTTGGTGCCCATGTTTGCCCTGTTTTACGTGATTCTGGCACCGTTTGTCGGGGCCTTTGCAGACTCGATGCCCAAGGGCAGAGTGATGCTGTTCAGCAATTTCATCAAGATTTTTGGCTGTCTGATGATGCTGTTTGGTACGCACCCCTTGATGTCGTATGCCATTGTGGGACTCGGTGCGGCAGCCTATTCACCCGCCAAGTACGGCATCCTGACGGAGCTATTGCCCGCGTCCCAGCTGGTCAAGGCCAATGGCTGGATTGAAGGGCTGACCATTGCGTCCATCATTCTGGGCGTGTTGTTGGGTGGCCAGCTGGTGGGTTACTACCTGTCCTCCCGGCTTCTGTCATTCGACTTTCCCCTCATCAACACCGGCATCGATACCGCACCAGAGGCCGCCATCAGTATCCTGATTTTTGTTTACCTGCTGGCCGCCTGGTTCAACACCCACATTCCCGACACGGGCGTGGAAATGCGCCCACTGCCCAAACGGCTCACCTCGCTGCTGCCGGATTTCTGGACCTGCAATGCCCGCTTGTGGCGCGACAAGCTGGGCCAGATTTCACTGGCGGCTACGACGCTTATCTGGGGCGTGGCCGGCAACCTGCGGTTTATCGTGCTGGCGTGGGCTGCGGCTGCATTGGGCTACAGCGTGACACAAGCCTCTGCCCTGCAGGGCGTTGTTGCGATTGGCATGGCGGTAGGCGCCGTGGTCGCTTCCGTGCGCATGCGGCTGGAAGACGGTCCACGCGTCATTCCGCTGGGTATCGGCATGGGCATACTGATCGTCATGCTGATCTTCATTGACAACGTCTGGGTAGCCGCGCCATTCCTGATCCTGCTGGGTGCCCTGGGTGGTTTTCTAGTGGTTCCGATGAATGCCCTGTTGCAGCATCGGGGGCACAACCTGATGGGCGCCGGGCGTTCCATTGCCGTGCAAAACTTCAACGAACAGGCCTGTATCCTGGCACTGGGCGCGGCCTACAGCCTCTCCACCGGGCTGGGCATGCCAACCTTTGGCGCCATCACGGCCTTTGGCGTGGTCATTGCCGGCGTCATGTGGCTGATCAAGCGCTGGCACGCCAGCAACTGCGTGAACCACCGCGCGGAAGTTGAACATCTGATTGATATTGCCCGTAACGACAACCTGCACGGTTGAGGGCCTGCTCCCATGTCAACCTTTCTGATGCCAGCGCTGGCGCTGATGGTCAACGCGCTGATCTTCGGCGTCTCATGGTGGCCTTTTCGTGAACTCCAGGGCCAGGGGCTGCATCCTCTGTGGGCAACAGCCCTTACATTTGTTGTTTCACTGACCGGTTTAATGCTGATACGGCCTGGCGCCTGGCGCGGATTGCTGCAGTATCCGATGCTCTGGCTGCTTGTCATCGCCTCCGGTCTGACCAATGTGGGCTTCAACTGGGCCGTAACTGTGGACGATGTGGTGCGCGTCGTCCTGCTGTTTTACCTGATGCCGGCCTGGGTGCTGCTGCTGGCCTGGCCTCTGCTACGCGAGCGACCCGGTGTCGGGTCACTATTTCGCCTGGCGCTGGCGTTGGCAGGCCTGGTGGTTGTACTCAAAACACCCGCGTCGCCGTGGCCTGTTCCCGACAGCATGACGGACTGGCTGGCGCTGACGGGTGGATTCTGCTTTGCCCTGACCAATGTGCTGCTGCGCCGGCTGAACCACACTCCTGGTGACGCGCGAACGCTAGCCATGTTTGTTGGCGGCGCGGTCATGTCCAGCGCCGCTGCGCTGGCTGGCATGCAACTGGGCGTGGTCACAGCGCCGCCCACGCATGGCGGCACATGGATCGGATTGGCAGTGCTGCTCAGCCTGGCACTGCTGATCGGAAATCTTGCACTTCAATATGGGGCCGCGCGCCTGCGGGCCACGGCCACTTCGCTCATCATGCTGTCCGAAGTGGTGTTTGCCAGTGTGTCGTCCGTTCTGTTGGGTGCTGCCGAGCTCTCGACCCGCACAGTGCTTGGAGGCGCGCTGATCATGCTGGCGGCGTTGCTGTCGGTTTTTTCGTCAGACAGCGCCTGAGCCCCGCCCCGCTGCAATGCCTTTGGGTTGGCGCTATCCTGACACCTTGACCACCTTCCTCCGGAGATTTCATGCCCACTGTTTATGACTTTGACGCCCTGCAGATCGACGGCAAATCAGTGCGATTAAGCAAGTTCAAAGGCAAGGCGATGCTGATCGTCAACACCGCCAGCGCCTGCGGCTTCACGCCCCAGTTTGCCGGGCTGGAAGAACTGCACAAGACCTATGGCAAGAAGGGGCTGGTGGTACTGGGTTTTCCGTGCAACCAGTTTGGCGCACAGGACTCCGGGTCAAACGACGAAATTGCCGAGTTTTGCCAACTGAATTACGGCGTGAGCTTTCCCATGATGGCCAAGATTGACGTGAACGGCGCCAACGCCGCGCCGCTGTACCAGTGGCTGGCGGTCGAGGCGCCCGGCTTGCTGGGCAGTAAAGCCATCAAATGGAACTTCACCAAGTTTCTGGTGGGCAAGGACGGCGCCGTCATCAAACGGTATGCGCCGCAGGATGCGCCCGCCAGCATGGCCAAGGATATTGAGGCAGCATTGGCCTGAGGGTAATTTCGCCCTTTTTATCACGTCAAATTGGCACCCAGACCCCGTCGGATATGCGTGAACTGCTATAAATATAATAGCACCCCGTTTTCACCGAGGCGATGTGATCAAACCAGCGTCTGAAACCGCCACTCCACATGTAATGTCAGGGTTTCGCCAGTGCTCAGAACCTTCAGCCCCTCCCGATCCTGCGCATGAAATGAATCAATGGGGTGCGTGACCGGCTCAAAGCAAAATGCCGGGCCGCCTGGCGGACGGTACAAAAGACAGTAGCCCGAAGCCACACCGGATACCTGCGCCGCCTGCTGCACGGCGGGTACCCGCAACCAGGGGTGCAGGCTATGGGGTAGAACTACCCGTCGTTCTCAAACCCACAACCACTGATGCGGTTGGACCAGGGCACGATGGCAAACGAAGCCAGGGAATACATGTCGGAGTTGCGTCCATCCCAGGGTCGCCATAAATCCAATAGGTCTGGACGCCGCTCCAGCTGCCAGGCGGCCACACCACCACCCAGACTGGGCACCAGCCCCAGGCGCTGTCCGGCATGGGTCTGCCAGACGATAGGATGTTCAGAGTGAGTCATGATTCAGGCAGGTCTTTGAGCACTGGCATCCTATCAACGCTTATTGATAAATGAAAACATTGAATTTATAAATTCAAATACTTTATTTGCAATGTCAAAAAAGAGGCCAATAAGTGAGCTTTTTATATCTATATTCAGGTTTTAAATCAGGAAACCCGAGGGTTTACGATAATCCTAAAAAAGGTATATCTATTACGAAAATATCTATTAGATGAATATGGCTCTCGCCTCTATCATTCGCCGGTGTCATTGGTCTGGCGTCATTTCCAACCGTATCTGACCGCGCAGCCGACAACGGGCAGTTGTGCAGTCACCCCTAATGCCCCGTTTTATTTGAGGAGACAACATGAAACAAAACAGACGTACCCTGATCACTGCCGCCGTTGCGGCTACCGTTGCTGGCGCCCTTCCATTGAGCGCGTTCGCACAGAAGAAAATTGTGGTGGGGTTCAGTCAGATTGGTGCCGAAAGTGAATGGCGCACCGCCAACACCAACTCCATGAAGGCTGCAGCTACAGCGGCTGGCATTGAGCTGAAGTTCTCCGATGCGCAGCAAAAGCAGGAAAACCAGATCAAGGCCCTGCGTTCCTTCATCGCCCAAAAGGTGGACGTGATTGCATTGACGCCCGTGGTGGAGTCCGGCTGGGACACCGTGCTGAAGGAAGTCAAGGATGCCAAGATTCCGTTGATCCTGATGGATCGCTCGGTGGACTCCAAAGATACGTCCCTGTACCTAACGCACATTGGTTTTGACTTTGTGAAGCAAGGCGAGATGGCAGGCCAGTGGCTGATGGAGCGGGCCAAGACCCTCAAAGGCGACATCAACGTGGTCGAGCTGCAAGGCACCGTGGGTTCAGCGCCTGCGATTGACCGCAAAAAGGGCTTTGAAGCTGCCATCAAGGGCAACTCCAACATCAAGATCATCCGCTCGCAAACCGGTGACTTCACCCGCGCCAAGGGCAAGGAAGTCATGGAAGCCTTCCTGAAAGCCGAAGGCAAGAAGATCAATGTGCTCTACGCGCACAACGACGACATGGCGATTGGCGCGATCCAGGCCATCGAGGAAGCCGGTCTCAAGCCTGCCAAAGACATCCTGGTCATCTCTGTGGATGGTGTGAAGGGTGCGTTCGAAGCCATGATCGCCGGCAAACTCAACGTCAGCGTGGAATGCAGCCCGCTGTTGGGACCTCTGGTCATGGCCACCGCCAAGGACATCGCGGCCGGCAAGACTGTGCCTCGCCGGATCATCGGTAAGGACGGTGTCTACCCCATGGAAACTGCGGCCAAAGAGTTCCCCAGCCGCCAGTACTGATCCCGGCTTCTCTATTCTGTCCCCTGGTTTTGGCCTGCGGCTTCGGCTGCAGGCCTTTTTTACAATACACCATGACACACACACCACCGGCCCGCGATGTCGCTGCGCCCGTGCTGGAGCTTTCCGGCGTGGCCAAGCAGTTCGGTGCCGTGCGGGCCCTCACGGGCGTCAATCTGCGCTTGTTTGCCGGTGAAGTGCACGCCCTCATGGGCCAGAACGGCGCGGGCAAGTCCACCCTCATCAAAGTGCTGACCGGCGTGTACCCCGCCGACCAGGGCGATATGCGCTTGAATGGCCAGTCCATCCGCGCCACGTCCACGCTGGACGCGCAGCGCCTGGGCATCAGCACCGTCTACCAGGAGGTCAACCTCTGCCCCAATCTGTCGGTGGCCGAGAACATTTTTGCCGGCCGCTACCCGCGCCGGGGCCTGGCCGGCGCCTGGTCCATCGACTGGACCCGCATGCACAGCGAGACGCGCGAGCTGCTGGCACGCCTGAACCTGGACATTGACGTCACCCAGGCGCTGGCCAGCTACTCGGTGGCGGTGCAGCAGATGGTGGCGATTGCCCGCAGTCTGAGCATTTCGGCCCAGGTCTTGATCCTGGACGAACCAACGTCGAGCCTGGACGACGAAGAGGTGGAGCGCCTGTATGGCGTGCTGCGCCAGCTGCGTGACCAGGGCATGGCGATTCTGTTTGTCACCCACTTTCTGGACCAGGTGTACGCCTTGTGTGACCGTATCACCGTGCTGCGAAATGGCGAGCTGGTGGGCGAATACCCAACGGCCGAGCTGGGCCACAACGCACTGATTGCAGCCATGGTGGGCCGCGAGCTGGTGGCAGCCCACAGTGCACAGTCTGTCGATAGCGAGGCCCGTGCGGCGGAGCCTGAATGGCTGCAAACCAAGGCGCTGAACCGCCGTGGCCATGTGAAAGCAATAGACCTCGGCATCCGTCGCGGTGAGGTGGTGGGCCTGGGCGGCCTGCTGGGCTCGGGCCGTACCGAGCTGGCGCGCCTGCTGTTTGGCCTGGATCGCAGCGATGCGGGCGAGATCCTGGTGGGGGGCAAGCGCGTGCGCATGGATTCGCCCGCCACCGCCATCCAGCTGGGGCTGGCCCTGTGCCCCGAAGACCGCAAGGCCGAGGGCATCATCGCCGAGCTCTCGGTGCGCGAAAACATTGCACTGGCCTTGCAGGCGCGCCAAGGCCTGTGGCCTGCCATCAGCCGGGTGCAGCAAACCACGCTGGCCGAGGGGTATGTGAAAGCCCTGGGCATCAAGACCGCCGATGTGGACACGCCCATCGGGCAGCTGTCGGGCGGCAACCAGCAAAAAGCCGTGCTGGCGCGCTGGCTGGCCACGCAGCCCAGTCTGCTGATACTGGACGAACCCACACGCGGCATCGACGTTGCCGCCAAACAGGAAATCATGAACGAGATACTGGCACTGGCCAAACAGGGGATGGCGGTGCTGTTCATCTCCTCCGAGATGGACGAGGTGGTGCGCGTCTCTGACCGCATCGTGGTGCTGCGCGACCGCGCCAAGGTGGGCGAGCTGCCGGGCGGGACGAATGACCAGGCGGTCTACGCCATGATTGCGGGGCAGGCATGAGCACAGCCACTACGCCTTCATTGCTGACACGGGTGCAGACGCACCATTTGCTGTGGCCGGTGGTCACGCTGGTGCTGATTCTGATGGTGAACGCCAGCCTGAACCCCGGCTTCTGGATGTTGCAGTGGCGCGATGGCCACCTGTATGGCAGCGTCATCGACATCCTGAACCGCGCGGCACCACTGATGCTGGTGTCGCTGGGCATGACCCTGGTGATTGCCACCCGCGGCATTGACATCTCCGTCGGCGCCACCGTGGCCATCAGTGCGGCGGTGGCTGCCCTGATGGTGGGCGGCAAGCTGGTGATCACCGACGGCGTGGCCCAACACGTCAGCCGCTTCCCCATGTGGGTGGCCATCGTGTGCGCGTTGCTCACCGCATTGGCGTGTGGGCTGTGGAACGGCGTCTTGGTCGCCAAAATCGGCCTGCAGCCCATCATTGCCACGCTGATCCTGATGGTGGCGGGGCGCGGTGTGGCGCAGTTGCTCACGGACGGGCAAATCGTCACGGTGTACTACCCGCCTTACTTCTACATTGGCAGCGGCTACCTGTGGGCTTGCCCTTTGCGCTGTTCATTGCGGGCTTTGTGTATCTGTTGATGCATCTTGCGGTCACACGCACGGCGCTGGGCCTGTTTATCCAGGCCATTGGCATCAACCCTGCGGCGGCCCGTGTGGCGGGGGTGCGTGAGCGGCTTATCAGCATTTGTGTCTATACCTTCTGTGGCCTCACGGCAGGTATTGCCGGGTTGATCATCAGCTCCAACGTCAAGAGTGCGGACGGCAACAACGCCGGCAACCTGCTGGAGCTGGACGCCATCCTCGCGGTGACCCTTGGTGGCACGCTGCTGACGGGCGGGCGCTTCAGTCTGGCGGGCAGCATGATTGGCGCGCTCATCATCCAGACGCTGACCTCCACCATCTATTCGATCGGCGTCCCGCCGGAGATCAACCTCGTGGTCAAGGCTGCGGTGGTGTTTGTGGTCATGCTGATGCAATCGGCAGAGTTCCGCCACGCAGTACGCGGCTGGGTGGTGCGCCCACAAGCGGCGAGCAAAGCATGAAATTTAAAAGCAAATACATCCCTCTGATGGCCACGGTGTCGCTGTTCGCGGCCATGTCGGTATTCGGCGGCGTGTCCTACACCGGGTTCTTTTCGGCCCAGGTGTTTTTGAATCTGCTGATCGACAACGCCTTTCTGGTCATCGTGGCGGTGGGCATGACCTTCGTCATCTTGTCCGGTGGTATTGACCTCTCGGTCGGCTCGGTCGTGGCCCTGAGCACGATTGTGCTGGCCAAACTGGTGCAACATTTGCACTGGGACCTCATGGTGGCGATTCCGCTGGTGCTGTGCATGGGCACGCTGTTTGGCGCATTCATGGGCTGGCTGATTCAGCGCTTCCGCTTGCAGCCTTTCATCGTCACGCTGGCGGGCATGTTTCTGGCGCGTGGCCTGTGTTACCTCATCAGCATCGACTCCATCAGCATCACTGACCCCGACTACACCGTGCTGGCGCAGACCCGCATCCACCTCTGGCCCGAAGGACCCATGGTGTCCATCAGTGCTGTTCTGGCGCTGCTGGTCCTGGCAGTCGCGGTGTTTGTCGCCCATTGCACACAGTTTGGCCGCACTGTCTATGCCATTGGCGGGTCGGAACACTCGGCCGTGCTCATGGGCCTGCCGGTGGCGCACACCAACGTGGCGGTGTACGCCCTGAGCGGATTCTGCGCGGCGTTAGGGGGGGTGGTGTTCACCTTTTACATGCTGTCGGGCTACGGCCTGCATGCCGTGGGGCTGGAGCTGGACGCCATCGCTGCCGTGGTGATTGGTGGCACCCTGCTCAGCGGCGGCGTGGGCTACGTGGCGGGAACACTGTTCGGGGTACTCACCCTAGGCATCATCCAGACACTGATCATGTTTGACGGTTCGCTCAGCTCCTGGTGGACGCGCATCGTGATTGGCGCGCTGTTGTTCGTTTTTTGCCTGCTGCAGCGGGTGTTTGAGGCCCGCCGGGACGGGTAAACTACAGGATTCGCCCCAAACCGGGGCTAAAAGCGTACAATCGGGCTATCGGAATCGTCAAAAGCTTTAACAGCTCGTCTTTTGGGTCTGCCTTGAATATCAGGCGCAGCACCTCTCACACCCCAGATGGCATAGCGTGTTGTAGCGTCGATCAGACGCCTGGCTACAGGTTTTGCTTCTCAGGCAATCGTCGGATCAACCCTTGTGTTCAGCACCCACCGATGCTTGGTGAATTGCTGACCGAATCCGAACACGCATCAATCTGTCTGCAGGCTGATGTTCCCCTGACAACCGGGCTACGACACTTTCGTCGCAGCTCAAGATATTTCAATGAACAGCATGAATACCAATATCGCAGTGGGCAAGTACCTTGTCTCACCGCTCACCAAACAACTGGACGACGGGCGTTACGCTGCGTCCGTATCGATTCGCTCGGGCCGCGGCAGCGGCACGCATGACCGCGTGATCCGCTTCACACCTGTCTTTGGCAGCAACAACGCCGCCGCCAACTACGCCACCGCCCAAGGCATTTCGTGGATTCAGGGCCGCATGGCCTGATGCACACGATCTGCGAAAGATTTTTATCCTCATTCAACTGGAGTTTTTGTCATGGCCAAAGAAGAATTGATTGAAATGAACGGGATGGTGACCGATGTGTTGCCTGATTCCCGCTTTCGCGTCACGCTGGACAACGGCCATCAACTGGTCGCCTATACCGGCGGGAAGATGAAGAAGCACCACATCCGCATCCTTGCGGGTGACAAGGTGTCACTGGAACTGTCACCTTACGACCTGAGCAAAGGGCGCATCACGTTCCGCCACATTGCAGGACGCGGTCCGTCTCCTCAGTAATCGTCTTATTTACAGCACTCTTGGCGGCTTCATCCGCCAAGTGCTTCGTCCAGCACTTCCACCCAGTGCTTCACCGGCGTGGTGGTGCCACTTTGCAGGTGCGTGATGCACCCGATATTGGCGCTGACGATGACATCGGGCTGCATTTCCTGCAGATTGCCCAGCTTGCGGTCACGCAGTGTGTAGGCAATATCGGGGTTGAGCACAGAGTAAGTTCCCGCCGAGCCGCAGCATAGGTGCGATTCATTGGTCGAAACCCTGACCTGAAAACCCAGCTCATTCAAGTGTTTCTCAACACCACCACGCAACTGCTGGCCATGCTGCAGTGTGCAGGGTGGATGAAAAGCCACCTGACCCCTATTGCCAGAGGTCTTCACGGATACCTTGCCCTTGAGCTTGTCCGCCAGCTCGGGCAGCCACTCGCTCAAGTCTTTCGTCAGCTCGCTGATGCGCTGCGCTTTAACCGCGTAAGCCGGGTCGTCTTTGAGAATGTGGCCGTATTCCTTGACTGTCACGCCACAGCCGGAAGCGTTCATGATGATCGCCTCCACCGGGCTGTCACCCGTTATATGCGGCCACCAGGCGTCGATGTTGGCGCGCATCTCGGCCTTGCCGCCATCCTGATCGTTGAGGTGGAACTTCACGGCGCCGCAGCAGCCGGCCTTGGGCGCCAGCACGGTTTGAATACCGGCGGCGTCCAGCACACGGGCCGTGGCGCGGTTGATGTTGGGCATCATTGCGGGCTGTACACACCCGGCCAGCATCAACACCTTGCGGGCGTGCTGGCGCGTAGGCCAGACCCCGGCGTCCTGCTTCGCGGGAACCTTGTTCTTCAGAGAAGCCGGCAATAGCGGGCGAACCAGCTGTCCCAGCTTCATGGCCGGGGCAAACAGCGGCGACGGCAGCCCTTCTTTCAGCGCCCAGCGCAGCGCGGTCTCAGCAGCGGGGCGTGGCACTTTGGCATCCACCAGTTTGCGGCCGATGTCCACCAGGTGGCCGTAGTCCACACCGGATGGGCAGGTGCTTTCGCAGCTGCGGCAGGTCAGGCAGCGGTCCAGGTGCATCTGGGTGGCGCGTGTGGGCGTTTCACCCTCCAGCACCTGCTTCATCAGGTAAATGCGGCCCCGCGGGCCGTCGAGTTCGTCACCCAGCAGCTGGTAGGTAGGGCAGGTGGCGGTGCAGAAACCGCAGTGCACACATTTGCGCAGAATGGCTTCGGCGGCAATGCCGTCGGCGGTGTTTTTGTATTCGGGAGCGAGGTTAGTCTGCATACATGCGCCCGCGGTTGAAGATGTTGGCGGGATCGAACTGACGCTTCAAATCACGGTGGATGCGGTCCAGAGGCGTTTTCAGGGGGTGAAATATGGCCTCAGCCCTCTTCGGATATGCGTGAGTAGCTATAAATAATGTAGCGGTTCCACCAACCCGATCAGCGGCGGCGCGCAGACGCGTAGCCTCACCCGCCGGGGCTCTGACCCAGCGCTGGGCGCCGCCCCATTCGATCAGCGTCTCGCCCACATCCAGTGGCGCGGTGGTGTCCGGCACGCTCAGGCGCCACAGGCATTCGTTGTTCTGGCGGGCAAAAAACGGCAGGGTTTGCTCACGCAGGGCGTTCCAGTCGGCCGCGACCGCAGCTGCGTCTTTGCGCTCGCCGCCCATGGTCTGGCAGGCGGCCTCCACGGCCGCTTTGGCGCCTCGCAGACGCACATACAGGCTGGGGTTGTCGCTACCACTTGTCTTGTCATTGACCCAGCAACTGGCGTTGACCGGTAGTGGTTTGCCCGCCCAGGCATTGAGCTGTTTGATCGCACTCGCCTCGTCCAGATGAAACAGCAGCGTGGCCTCGGCCACCGCCACCGGCAGCACCTTGAGCGAGACCTCCGCGATCACACCCAGCATGCCCATGGCCCCGGCCATCAAGCGCGACACGTCGTAACCCGCCACGTTTTTCATCACCTGCCCGCCAAAGGTGAGCAGCTCGCCCCGGCCGTTGATGATCTGCACGCCCAGCACATAATCGCGCACATTGCCCACCGCAGCGCGGGCCGGGCCACCCAGACCAGCAGCGACCATGCCACCAACGGTGGCCACATCACCGGCACTAGTGGCGAAGTGCGGGGGCTCAAACGGCAGGTACTGGCCCTGCGCGGCCAGCACAGACTCCAGCTCGGCCAGCGACGTACCGGCGCGCACGGTCACCACCAGCTCGCTGGGCTCATAACTGACGATACCTTGCAGGCCGCGGGTGTCCAGCACGTCGCCCTGCAGTGCCTGGCCATAAAAGTCCTTGGTGCCGCCGCCGCGAATGCGCAGCGGCTGGACAGCCGCTGCTGCCGCCTGAATGCGGTCAATGAGTTGGGTGAGCGCTAAATCCATGGCCTGCATGGTACCGGCGAGTGCAGCTGCCTGTTTGAATTTTTTGAAACAGGTGTGTTCGAAAAATGATCAGTCGCTGAAGAAGTTCGTTGGCAAGCCCGGCACGCCCACCCGCATGGAGAACACACAACCACTCTGCGGCATGTCTGCCAGCTCTTGCTCGGAACGGTTATAGCTGGCCGTGGTGATGTACAGCGTCTGCCAGTCGTCACCACCGAAACACGGCATCGTGGGGCACTGCGCCGGCGTAGGAATCTCAGCCAGCAGTTCGCCAGCGGGCGATAGCTTGAGAATGCGTTGGCCCTCGAACATGGCCACGTAGTAGTTGCCTTGCACATCCACCGCCGCACCGTCAGGCCGACCACCATATCCACCCATGCCGTATGTCCAGCCATCCGGTTTCATCGGGAACTGATGAAACACACGCATGTTCGTCATGGCATTGCTGGTCGCGTCCCAGTCCCAGGCACGAATGACATGGTTGGGCGTGTCGGTCCAATACACCGTTTTGGCGTCGGGTGACCAGGCCAGCCCGTTGGCGATGATGGCATTGCCTGCTTTGCGCTCCACCACCGGTGCTTTGCCACCGCGACAGTCCAGCGAAAACAGTTCCGCGTTGGGGGCCGTGCGGGGCTCAAACATCGTACCGGCCCAAAAGCGGCCCAGCGGGTCAGCCTTGCCGTCGTTGAACCGCATGGTGGCAGTATCGTGGTCAAAACGCTGGATCAGCGTCAGAACCCCGCCCCAGTCACGGGCGCGGTAAATGCCGTCGCGCAGGGCGATCACCAGGCCACCGCTGGCCGCCGGGGCGATGCAACCCGGCTCCATCGGCATCGGCCAGCTTTGCACCGTGCCCATGAAGACATTGGCGCGCAGGATCTTCTGGCCGGGAATATCCACCCAATAAAGCATTTGCTCGTGCGGGTGCCAGAACGGGGATTCGCCCAGGGCGCTGGGCTCGGGCGAGACGGCTTGCCAGTTGGCGTTGAGGGTGGTCAATGTCATGTCGCGGTATCCACTTCAATGGTCATCTGGGCAGTCATGGACTCACCCGGCTGCAGGATGTTCACACCCAGTTCGTCCGCCTTCTCCGGGTTCAAGGCAACCATGTTGAGCGCATTGTTCACATGGCTCACCGGTTCGATCGCTACAAAGCTCTTGGTGGTGTTGGTAAAGACCACCAGGCGGCTCATGGTCGACGTGATGCGCGTGTGCAGCAATTCGTCGCGCAACTGCAGCATGCCGCTCCAGCCGTCAAAGCAGTGGTCCACGTCGAGAGCGGCCAGGTCCACATCCAGCCCCTGAGAGGGGGCGCGATGGGTCGGCAGTGTTTCGCTACTCATTTCCCAACGGCCCGTCGCTTCAAATTGAATGTGAGTGCCAGCGCGTTTGACGAAGTAGGGGTGAAAACCCAGACCCACGGGTGCGCTCTGGGCAGACTGGTTGGTGATGCTCAGGGTCATTTCCAGCGCATGGGGGGTAAGCCGGAATGCCTGTGAGGCATCAAATGCAAACGGCCAGCTGGCATCAGGCCGGTGTTCGAAGGAGAGCATCGCAAAGTGGTCATCCGCCTCCAGCACCGCCCAGGGCCGCTGCCAGCCCACACCGTGGATGGCATGGGGCTCGGGCGGGAAGTTTTTCACCAGCGGGTGGCTGGTGCCGTTCCATTGCAAGGTGGCGTGACCTATCCGATTGGAAAAAGGCACTAGCGGAAAACTGCCCGACTCCCGCACCGACACCAGCGACTGCGCCGGGGTTGAACGCAGCACCGGTATGCCTTGCAACCACAGCCCGGCAACGCAACCGCCCAGCCCGGGTTTGATCTCGCAGCGCAGGTGCTCATTCGTCAATGTCAGTGATTCGGTCATGGGGAGGCTCGTGTGAATGCCGTATTGTGCATGGCCTCTTCACCCGGAACGAAGAACGAAAAAAATCCGCGACAGCCGAAACTGTCGCGGATCAGAAGCCAACCTTGACGGTCAGGCTGGCCAGGAGACGATCATGAAAATGCCTAGCGGTTGTAGGCGGTTTCGCCGTGCGCGCTGATGTCCAGACCTTCGCGCTCTTCTTCTTCCGTCACGCGCAGACCAATCACCAGATCAACCAGTTTGAATGCCACCACCGACACCACGCCCGACCAGACGATGGTCGTCAGCACAGCCTTGGCCTGAATCCAGACCTGCCCTGCGATGGAGTAGTCAGCAGCCGTCACCATGCCCGCCGTAACCCAGTCGGCCACATAGCCAGGGCCACCCAGCGAAGGCGCATTGAACACACCCGTCAACAGGGCACCGACGATACCGCCAATGCCGTGCACGCCGAAGACGTCCAGTGAGTCATCTGCACCGAGCATCTTCTTGAGGCCATTCACACCCCACAAGCAGGCGAAGCTGGCAAAGAAGCCGATGAACAGGGCACCGCCGATACCGACGTTGCCGGCTGCTGGCGTGATCGCCACCAGACCCGCTACCGCACCGGATGCTGCACCCAGCATGGAAGCCTTACCGCGCATCAGCGCTTCGCCGATACACCAGGCCAACACGGCAGCAGCCGTTGCACCGAAGGTGTTGATGAACGCCAGAGCCGCGAAGCCATTGGCTTCCAGAGCCGAGCCGGCGTTGAAGCCAAACCAGCCCACCCACAGCAGCGAGGCACCGACCATGGTCAGCGTCAGGCTGTGAGGCGCCATGGCTTCCTTGCCGTAACCGATACGCTTGCCGACCATGAAGGCGCCGACCAGGCCGGCAACGGCTGCGTTGATGTGCACCACGGTGCCGCCAGCGAAGTCCAGCGCGCCGGACTGCCAGACGTAACCCGCCTTGGCGGTCATGGCATCAACCACTTCCTTGGACGCGTAGGCATCAGGACCCATCCAGAACCACACCATATGGGCGATCGGGGCGTAGCTGAAGGTGAACCACAGCACCATGAACATCAGCACGGCCGAGAACTTCATGCGCTCGGCGAATGCGCCAACGATCAGCGCGCAGGTGATGCCGGCAAACGTTGCCTGGAAAGCTGCGAACACGATCTCCGGGATGTACACACCCTTGCTAAAGGTCGCTGCATTGGCAAACGTGCCCGCAGCGTTGTCCCAGACACCCTTCATGAACAGGCGATCAAACCCACCCACAAATGCATTGCCTTCGGTGAACGCCAGGCTGTAGCCATAGATGAACCACAGTACAACGATCAATGAGAACGTGACCATGACCTGCATCAGCACCGACAGCATGTTTTTGCTGCGGACCAGTCCGCCATAGAACAGCGCCAGACCGGGAACCGTCATCAAGATAACCAACAGCGTGGAAACCATCATCCAGGCTGTGTCGCCTTTATTGGGTACCGGAGCAGGCGCAGCAGGGGCCGCAGCGGGTGCGGCTTCAGCAGCGGCGGCCGGTGCAGCAACAGCTGCAGGCGCAGCAGCCGCATCAGCCGGTTTGGCTTCCATCGCTGCGGAAGCTGCGGGTGCGGCTGGTGCCGCTTGAGCGAAGGCGGCTGTGCCGCCCATCAGCAGGCTTAAACCGAGCGCAAGTGAAAGGATTAACTTTTTCATAGGGCCTCCTTGCCCGTTTCGCCAGTGCGGATGCGCACGACTTGTTCCAGGTTGTAGACAAAAACCTTGCCGTCGCCAATCTTGCCGGTGCGCGCAGCACCTTCGATGGCTTCAATAACACGGTCCACCAGTTCGTCCGAAACAGCGGCTTCGATCTTCACTTTGGGCAGAAAATCGACCACATACTCAGCACCGCGGTAGAGCTCCGTGTGGCCTTTTTGACGGCCGAAGCCTTTGACTTCGGTCACGGTGATACCTTGTACGCCAATAGCCGAGAGGGCTTCGCGCACCTCGTCGAGCTTGAACGGTTTGATGACAGCCGATACGAGTTTCATAGTTTCTCCTGACGCAAAAACGGGGGTACGGTGATTGATTCCACAAAGATCTCCAACAAAGGTGAGTAGGCAAGGCCAATACGCAACTACCATGCCAGTCATTTCGAAGAACTTATTTCAGGTATTTTTCCCGTCGACGTGCACCCTTTTACCGAGCTTGCGTTAAGATAACTGTATAAAACATCAGTATGCACATATGTGGTGCATTCAGTTCAAAATCGAGCAGATGGTCATGCACCGTTATGAGGAATTACCGTTATGAGCCTGTCTTTGGTGCAAAGCCGGGCTTTGTTGGGTCTGGATGCAGCTGCAGTCACGGTTGAGGTGCACCTGGCCAATGGGCTGCCGAGCTTCACGCTGGTAGGCCTTGCTGATGTGGAGGTGAAGGAAGCCCGTGAGCGCGTGCGCTCGGCCATTCAAAACTCGGGGCTGGAGTTCCCGAATAACAAACGCATCACCGTGAACCTGGCGCCGGCCGACCTGCCAAAAGACTCCGGGCGGTTCGACTTGCCCATTGCATTGGGTATTTTGGCCGCCAGCGGGCAGATCGACGCATCGCGCCTGGCAGGCCACGAGTTTGCAGGGGAACTGTCTTTGTCAGGCGAGTTGCGCCCGGTGCGTGGCGCGCTGGCCATGGCGCTGGCGTTGCACGCCTCCAAAGTGGTAACCCGGCTGGTTTTGCCCGTGGGCAGCGCCGACGAGGCCGCGCTGGTGCCCGATGCCCATGTGTACCGTGCCCGCCACCTGCTGGATGTGGTGCGCCAGTTTCTGCCACCGGGTGCCACGGACGCAACGGGCACATCAGGCGACGACCCGGCCAACACCGGCGACGGCTGGGCGCGCATCTCGTCTGCCCCGAAAGCCACTGTTGCCCGCTACGCCGATCTGTCTGACGTCAAGGGACAAACCGGCGCCAAACGCGCACTGGAAATAGCTGCCGCGGGCGGTCACAGCATCCTGTTGGTCGGCCCGCCGGGCTCCGGCAAGTCCATGCTGGCCCAGCGTTTCGCCGGGCTGTTGCCCCCCATGAGCACGGATGAGGCCCTGCAAAGCGCCGCCATTGCCAGTCTGGGCGGGCGGTTTTCACTTGAACGCTGGGCTCAGCGGCCCACCTGTAACCCGCACCACACGGCCAGTGCGGTAGCGCTGGTGGGCGGTGGCTCACCTCCACGCCCCGGCGAAATCTCGCTGGCCCACCACGGTGTCCTGTTTCTGGATGAACTGCCCGAGTTCCCCCGGGCCGCTCTGGAAGCCCTGCGGGAACCGCTGGAAACCGGGCTCATCACCATTTCGCGCGCGGCGAGACGTTCAGAATTCCCGGCGCGCTTTCAGCTCATTGGCGCGATGAACCCCTGCCCCTGCGGCTATCTGGGCTCCTCGCAAAAGGCGTGCCGCTGCACGCCCGATCAGGTGTCACGCTACCAGGGCAAGCTCAGCGGCCCGCTGATGGACCGCATCGACCTGCATATTGAAGTGCCCGCCCTGCCCGCCGCTGATTTGATGCAGTCGCCAGCAGGCGAGTCCACCCACAGCATCCAGACGCGCTGCGCCGATGCCCGGCAACGGGCGGTGGCGCGCCAGGGTAAAGCCAACCACGCGCTGCAGGGTCAGGAAATTGATACCCACCTGCTGCTGGACGATGCAGCAGCCAAATTCCTGAATGTCGCTGCCGCCCGGCTGGGCTGGTCCGCCCGCAGCACGCACCGTGCCTTGAAGGTGGCACGCACCATTGCCGACCTGGCTGGAGCTACCACGACACAGGTGGCCCACGTGGCGGAGGCCATGCAGTACCGTCGCGCGGTGCGGAACAATCCTTGATTTGATTAAGTCACGTTCCGTTCACTACCAGCGTAGTAGCGTCTCAGACGTGTCAGGTCGAAGAATCACACCTGAAACAAACGAACCCCGGGGCCCCCCCCCCCCGCGGCCAAACAACCGCCCCCCCGGGGGCCCCCCCCGGTCGGCCGGCCCGGGACCCCCCCGGGGACCCCCCCTTGCGCCCCTTTTTCGAAAAAACGCCCCCCCCCGGAAGAAAAGCGGGCCCCGCCCCCCCCCCCCCCCCCCAAAAGCCCCGGGCCCCCGTGCACCCCCCCCCCCCGGCGCCTCAAAACGCTCCTCATTTAATAGCTACTCACGCATGCTTGATAAGGGCCAAGGCCGTATTTGACTACTCAAAACGAGATGAAATGCTCTCGCCACGCTCCAGCCGCAGCCGCACGGACAGGTCGGTTCTGGAGTCTGCGTTTTCCAGCGCCTGCTCCACCGTGATTTCACCGTTGCTGAACAGGTTGAACAGCGACTGGTCGAATGTCTGCATGCCCAGCTCGTTGCTTTTGGCCAGCACGGGCCGGATCTGGTCAATATGGCCCTTGTTGATCAGGTCGGCAATATAGGGCGTGCGCAGCATCACTTCGGACACCGCAACCAGCCGATCCCCCACGCCGGGCACCAAGCGCTGGGCAACCACGCCGTGCAGGTTCATCGACAGGTCGAGCAGGATGCGTCTATGCGCATCGTCGGGGAAAAAGCTCAGCATGCGCTCAATCGCCTGGTTGGCATTGTTGGCGTGCATGGTCGAAATGCACAGGTGCCCGGTTTCGGCGTAGTTCAGGGCGTGCTGCAGCGTCTCGAAGTCGCGCAGCTCGCCAATCATGATCACGTCGGGCGACTCCCGCATGGCGTGGCGCAGTGCATCGCCAAACGACTGCGTGTCCACCCCCACCTCGCGCTGGCTAACGATGGACTGTTTATGCGAATGCATGAATTCGATCGGGTCTTCGATCGTCAGAATGTGGCCCGGCCGGTGGTAATTGCGGTAGTCCAGCATGGATGCCAGCGTGGTGGACTTGCCCGCCCCCGCTGCCCCGACGATGAGCACCAGACCGCGTTTGAGCAACGCCAACTGACGCAGCACCAGCGGCATCTTGAGCTCTTCCAGTGAGGGAATGCGCGACTGGACGTAACGCAGCACCATGGCCACTTCGCCACGCTGCATGTACATGTTGACGCGAAAGCGCCCCAGCCCTTCAATAAAAAGCGCCAGATCACACTCCATGCGCGCATCAAAATCGCGCATCTGGGCGTCAGTCAAAATCAGTTGGGCCAGCGTGCGGACCGAGTCGGGCAACAGCGGCGGCAATGTCAGCGGCCGCACCACGCCAGCGACCTTGCCGGACGGTGGTGCACCGACGGTCAGAAACAGGTCTGAACCTCCGGCATCCACTACCGCTTTCAGATACCGCCCCAGATCTCCCGAATCCCGCAGTGACAACGTTCTCATGCTTCCTTGTTCCTTTTGCCTTATCCCCTGAACAAACCACCCCGGCGGGAATCCAGCCCCTTGGGCAACAAACCCCGGAACATGTCTGTCAGCATCACCAGCTGCTCGCGTGCCAGCGTTTCACCGTGCGTGCCGGCAATCAGATTCATGACGTCGGAACGAACGTACCAGAGGGACTGGACATCCCGGCCATACAAGACCCGGGAGCGTACATGCGTCAGTTCGTCACTGGGCGTCACATCGCGCAGACATTCCACCATGGTGCGGCGGATATCTTCGATCCGGTGATCGGGGCTGGCATCAAGAACGGAATCGCCTGAGCGCAGGAGGCTCAGCATGCTGGACGCGAATTTTGATGTTTTCCAGTTCATTAAACGTCTTGTCCGCTTTGCCCCTTCAAACGGCAATCACATGACGCTGCAGTAACAGGGGATATATATCAAAGCGATGGGCTTGATCTTACGCCAATCTGGACCTTCAGATTGGCCCAAATCCCCGCGCGCAAAGTAAAGCAAATTGCGGTTCAGCGGGCAGGGCCGGAGCGTGGCGCCATGGCACGTGGCAGCAAACCCTGAAACAGGGTCGAGATGTAAGCCAGCTCCTCGCTGGCGGCAACCTCACCATACTTGGCTGACAACAGTGTCATCAGGTCACCGCGCAAGTACCATAGCACGATGGGATCGGACGCATAAAGCACGCGCCCCCGCACTCGCTGTAGTTCCCGGTTGGCAGCCACACCCGTCAGGCAATCCAGCATGGCCTGGCGAATGAAATCGGTACGGGCCTCCACGCTGGACTCGCTGGCTGAATCGGTCGACAAACCGATCAGCCCCATCAGGCTCGTTGTGAATTTGGAGATTTTCCAGCCCATGATGTCTGAAGTGCCGAGGTATCTGTTGTGGGAAAGGCGGTTGGGAACGTGATTCAGACTGTAGGTCGGATGACGCGATCCTGAAGCCCGAAAGTACAGCCAAAAGGGCCCTCTTTACCGGGTCTGATCCGGGGGCTCTTGTCATAATCCCCGCCATGTCCCGCCCACACCAGCACGACCGCCACCTTGTCGGCTGGATGTCACTGACCCAACTGATCTCCTGGGGGAGTGTTTTTTACCTCTTCGCCCTGCTGGTGGCACCGGTGGAGCAGGAGCTGGGCATGAACCGCGCCCAGTCGTCGCTGGCCTTCAGCCTCGCCATGCTGGTGGAAGGGTTGATGGCGTACCCGGTAGGGCGCTGGATTGACCGGGGCCAGGAGCGCGCTGTGATGACCTGGGGTTCACTCGGGCTGGGTTTGTGCCTGCTGCTACTGAGTGTGGTCAACACCGCTACCATGTTCTATGCCGTCTGGATGGCCATGGGCGCCGCCATGGCGGCCACACTGTACTCACCGGCTTTCGCCGTGGTCACCCGGCGATTCCCGAACGATTTTCGCCGGGCCATCATCACGCTGACGTTTCTGGGCGGACTGGCCAGCACGGTATTCATTCCGCTGATCTCCTGGCTGATCGCCTTGCTGGGCTGGCGTCATACGCTGTGGTGCCTGGCAGCCATGCACCTGCTGGTGTGTGCGCCCTTGCATGGCGTACTGCTAAAGGGAGCACCGAAGCGATCCATGCAGCGCGTGGAGGCGGCTCCGGCTGGCACCGCACAGAAACCCAGCCCGGTATCCCGACACCTGCGTAGTGCGCCGTTTCTGCTGATTGGCGTGTTCGTGGTGCTGATGATGGCTGTAACTGCAGCGCTACCGGCGCACATGGTAAGCCTGTTGCGTGAGAACGGCCTCGGTGAAACCTGGGCCATTGCCATTCCCGCCAGCATTGGCGCCATCCAGGTGCTGGGGCGCCTGTTGTTGTATTTCTTTGAACATCACTTTGACCTGCACCGGGCCAACCGGTTGATTCCGTGCCTGATTCCACTGGGTCTGGCGGCCCTGCTGATTGCGCCCTGGGTGGGCGGCGCACAGCTTTATATGCTGGTCGTGTTTGTGGTGTTTTTCGGCATGGGCAACGGTATGTTGACCATCGTCAAAGGCACGGCCATCGCCGAGTATGTGAACCGGGATCATGTCGCTTCACTCAACGGGGCACTGGGCATGCCCATGGCGTTGGCACGTGCAGCCGCGCCGCTGGCGCTGGGTCTGCTATGGACCCGACAGGCCGGATATGCCCATGGCCTTTGGTTGATGCTGGGTCTGAGTGTGGTAGCCATCACCGCCCTGGTGATGGCGCAACGCCTGTCGGCAAAAAACTAGCCATACGGCAGCGCGGGGGGTGCCCGTCAACCGCTCGCCTACTGCCTGGTCAGCGAGGCGCCGTCCACTTTGACGACGTTACCCACAGCCCATGCGGGAGCTGGCTCCTGCTCGAATGTCTTGACGGTGCCGTCCTGCATCTTGACAGTGGTCACCCACACCTTCTTGCTGGTCAGCTTCTTCTGGATTTCGTTGCCCAGAAAACCACCGGCCACGGCGCCGCCCACGGTTGCCACGGTGTTGCCAGTCCCTTTGCCAACCTGATTCCCAAGAACACCACCCACTACCGCACCCCCCACCACGCCTGCTGCTCCACCCTGGCCCTTGCGTTTGATCTGGGTAACCGCTGTAACCGTGCCACAGGTGCTGCACAGCGCCACAGCGACAGCGGCTTTCGCCTTGCTGGCAGCCGTCTGGGCTGGTGTCGTTTGAGCCCAGGAACCAGCAGCGACCATGACGAGCGTTGAAAGGAGCAGTTTTTTCATCACGACCTCATCTGAAAAAAATCAAATGGTATCAGCCGCGGGTATAGACCGGTACTGCCGTGGGCCGTTCGGGCGCAGGTGCGGCCGCACCGTCATTGGCAGGATGCAGAGTGCCGCCATCGACCGTGACACGCGCACCCACTGCAGCAGGGGATGCCTGTTCAATGGTCTTCAAACTGCCGTCTTCCATGCGCACATGCACCTGGTAAACGGTGGTCTTCTTCATGTTCTTCTCGATGGCATTGCCAGCCCAGCCACCGCCCACGGCGCCGGCTACCGTGGCAACCGCACGACCCGAGCCCTTGCCGATCTGGTTGCCCACAATGGCGCCCAGCACACCACCGGCCACGACACCCACGCCGCTGGGTTTGGCTTCGCGCTGCACCGTGCTCACCGACTCCACCGTGCCGCAGCTGGCGCAGACGGGTCTGGCCGGATGATCAGACGTGCGTTGCATGTCTTGCACAGGATAGGTTTGTGAATAGGACGGGACAGGAACGGTCTTGACTGGCTGTACAGACTTGGCCGGTTTGACCGGCGCCTGTGCCGTTTGCACAGGCTGTGTGGCTTGTTTGATGGCCTTCTGAACAGCTGATTGCGACTCACCCGGCACTTCGTCAGTCGGTGTAGCAGCGGTCGGGGCCACAACAGTTTTGCCGGCCGGCACAACCGCTTCATTGGCCTGCAAAGATTGCACCGTAGACACCACGCTCAGGCTGGGGTCCGACGGCTGCGTTTTGACATGCACCAGCGCGGCGCCCATGGCCACGGCTGCCACGCCCAATACGCCAACAGCGGCCCACAGGGCCTTGGTCGCCGGGGTGGTGGTTTGAACTTGTTCCAGTGTTGCACTCATGATGTTTTTCCTTCAAAGTCGTCTGTCAACGTTTTATTAACGTTTGACAGACTCAAAGGTAAACAGAATGTTGCACGCGTTGATGTCCAGTTTGTAACGATCGGTAAATGTGGCCCCCACGCTGGTCGCTTCGCGTACTGCGCCGCCCCCCCCGAGGGAGCATGGTTGCCACCTACAGGTTGGGTGCCAACAGCCGCTGCAGCGCCTGCTCGGTGATGCCGCGGCGCCGGGCCATGTCCTGCAACTGGTCTTCACCAATCTTGCCGACATTGAAATAGGTACTCTCTGGATGGCTCAGGAAAAAGCCACTGACGCTGGCGGCGGGTGTCATGGCCAGGCTCTCGGTGAGTTCCATGCCAATGTCTTCGCAGCGCAGCAGGTCAAACATCTCGCGCTTGACGCTGTGGTCCGGGCAGGCCGGGTACCCCGGCGCCGGACGGATGCCGGTGTATTTTTCGGCAATCAGGTCTTCCGGCCCCAGCGCTTCCTGCGGCGCGTAGCCCCACAAATCGGTGCGTACGCGGTGGTGCAAGGCTTCAGCAAACGCTTCGGCCAGCCGGTCGGCCAAGGCTTTGAGCATGATCGCGGAATAGTCGTCGTGGTCGTCAGTGAAGTACTTTCCCTTCTTCTCCACGCCCAGACCGGCTGTCACGGCAAAAATGCCAATGTAGTCCTGGTTTTTCTGGTTTTCCTGGTTTTGATGGTCTTTTTGGCCCTTAGAACCCGTGGAATATGCGTGACCAGCTATTGAATTAATAGCAACTTTGGGCGCGACGAAATCAGCCAGACAACGACTGGGGCGCTGGATCTGCTCGCCGTGTTCGCCGGTGACGATCTGCTTCTCGGTCTGCTGGCGCATGCCATACCACGTCATCGCCACCTCGGTGCGCGACTCGTCGGTATAGATTTCAATGTCGTCGTCATTCACCGAGTTGGCGGGGTACAAACCCATCACGCCACTCGCCGTCAGCCACCGGCCTTCAATCAGCCGTTTGAGCATGCGCTGGCCGTCGGCATACACACGCACCGCCTCGGTTCCCACCACCTCGTCCTTCAGGATGGCAGGGAACGGCCCGGCCAGATCCCAGGTCTGGAAGAAAGGGCCCCAGTCGATGTATTTGGCCAGTTCCGTCAGGTCAAAGTTTTTGAACACACGCCGACCGATGAATTTGGGCTTCGGCGGCGTGTAGTTCGCCCAGTCGATGGGCGTTTTGTTGGCGCGGGCGCGCTCCAGAGTCCACATCGGGGTCTGCTTTTTGTTGGCATGCTGCAGGCGCACTTTGTCGTAGTCGGTGTTCAGCTCGTCGATGTATTTCGCGGCGTTGTCACTCAACAGGCTTTGCGCCACGCTCACGCTGCGCGAGGCGTCAGGCACATACACCACAGGCCCTTCGTAGTGCGGGGCAATCTTCACGGCGGTGTGTACGCGCGAAGTGGTGGCACCACCAATCATCAGCGGAATTTTCCTGATGCGGAAGTGGTCATCCTTCTGCATCTCGCCGGCCACATACTGCATCTCTTCCAGGCTGGGCGTGATCAGGCCCGACAGGCCGATGATGTCGGCGCCCTCGACCTTGGCACGCGCCAGAATCTCGTGGCAGGGCACCATCACGCCCATGTTCACCACCTCGAAGTTGTTGCACTGCAAAACCACGGTGACGATGTTCTTGCCAATGTCGTGCACATCGCCCTTCACGGTGGCGATGATGATCTTTCCCTTGGTACGCACATCGCGGCCCGCCGCTTCGTCCAGACGCTTTTCTTCTTCGATATAGGGAATCAGATGCGCGACGGCGGATTTCATCACCCGCGCGCTTTTGACCACCTGCGGCAGGAACATCTTGCCCTGACCAAACAGGTCGCCAACGATGTTCATGCCGGCCATCAGCGGGCCTTCGATCACGTGCAACGGACGCCCGCCTTTGGCCAGAATCGCCTGATACGCCTCTTCGGTGTCGGGAACGATAAAGTCGGTGATGCCGTGCACCATGGCGTGGCTGAGGCGCTGCTCCACCGACACCACGTTGTCGGCCGTCCCGCGCCAGTCCAGCCGCTTGCTTTCGTCCTTGGCGCCGCTTTTGGCAGATTCCGCAATTTCGACCAAGCGCTCGCCTGCATCCGGGCGGCGGTTCAGCACCACGTCTTCCACCCGCTCGCGCAGCACCGGCTCCAGGTCGTCATACACACCCACCATGCCCGCGTTGACGATGCCCATGTCCATGCCTGCGGCGATGGCGTGGTACAGAAACACGGTGTGGATGGCCTCACGCACCGGGTCGTTGCCCCGAAAGCTGAAACTCACATTGCTCACGCCGCCCGACACCTTGGCGCCCGGCAGGTTTTGCTTGATCCAGCGTGTGGCCTCGATGAAATCCACCGCGTAGTTGTTGTGCTCTTCGATGCCGGTGGCGATGGCGAAGATGTTGGGGTCAAAAATGATGTCTTCCGCCGGGAAACCCACTTCATCCACCAGCACGCGGTAGGCCCGCTCGCAGATTTCGATCTTGCGCTGGTAGGTATCAGCCTGGCCTTTTTCATCAAAGGCCATGACCACCGCTGCCGCGCCATAGCGCCGCAGCAGTTTGGCGTGGTGCTTGAAGGCATCCACGCCTTCTTTCATGCTGATGGAGTTGACGATGGCTTTGCCCTGTACACAGCGCAGACCGGCTTCGATCACGCTCCACTTGCTGGAGTCGATCATGATGGGCACACGTGAAATATCGGGCTCACTGGCGATCAGGTTCAGGAAACGCACCATCGCGGCCTGGCTGTCGAGCATGGCCTCGTCCATGTTGATGTCGATGATCTGCGCACCGTTTTCGACCTGCTGGCGTGCCACGGCTAGCGCCTGCTCGAACTCGCCGTTCAAAATCATGCGGGCAAACGCCTTGGAACCCGTCACATTGGTGCGCTCGCCGATGTTGACGAAGGTGGCGCTTGGGGACAGACCTTCTCGTCAATCAGCGCCGATGATTACCGGCTCCAGGCCGGACAGCATCATGGGGGGAAGGACGGTTTCGGGCATGCATCTCACCTGTAAATAGCCTCAAAGCGGCTGAGGGCAGGTGAGCGTCGTTGGGACATCCAAGCCTGACGCAAAAGCCGCTGGCCCTGCGTTGCAACGCTCCTTGGATACACATGATTCTAATAGTTAACTTTTGTCGCGCAACACCCGCCAGCACATTCGGTAACAATAAGACGGACAACAACCCCAATCACACAAGATGACCACCACGCCGGAAAAATTCAGCGACTCCACCAACAGCACCACCGGGGGCTTGCTGAACACCGAAGATCGAATCAGGATTGTCCAGAACTCATCCAGCGCCGAACAGGCCGCCGAACTGCTGACGGCCCCCACCGCGCTGCTCCAGCTCAGCCGCGATGACGCGCGGGTGGTGGTGAGCTATATGGCGCCCAAGCGTTTCAGCGCGGGCACCATGTTCATCAAGGAGGGTGATACCGATGACACCGGCTTCATGGTACTGGTGCTGGCCGGCGAGGTGACGGTTGAAAATATCACGGTCAGCCGTACCGACCCCGCGACGGTCAATGTATTGGGGCCAGGCAGCCTGGTAGGCGAAATGGGCCTGCTGGGCAACGAGCCGCGCTCGGCATCCTGTACCGCCAGCACGGACGTGCGCTGTGCTGTTTTGACCCGTACGTCGCTGGAACTCATCATTGATGAGCAGCCGCGCATTGGCGCCAAGCTGCTGCTGGCGATAGCCACCCGCCTGTCCGAACGGGTGCGCAATACCTCCCGGCAACTGAAGATGTACGCCAAGCTGGCCCGGGCGATGCAGCAGGAGATTGACGGCCTGACCCGTTAAGGCGCCCGGCGAGCCTCCAGGGTTCAGGCAGCTTCTTTGTAGAAAAAGGCCCGCTGCAGCGAACGGGCTGCCAAGGGGCTGACCGCTTCGCGGATGGCACCAATGTGCTCCGGCGTGGTGCCGCAGCAGCCACCTACGATATTGACCAGCCCCTCGCTCGCAAACTCGCGGATCAACTGTGACGTCACCTCGGGTGTCTCGTCAAAACCGGTCTCGCTCATGGGATTGGGCAGCCCGGCATTGGGATAACAGCTGATGAAGGTGTCGGGCGCCGCGCGGGCCAGCTCCTGAATGTAGGGGCGCATCAAGGCCGCACCCAGCGCGCAGTTCAGGCCGATGGCCAGCGGTTGGGCATGACGCACGCTGTGCCAGAAGGCGGTGACGGTCTGGCCGCTCAGGATGCGCCCGGACGCGTCAGTGACCGTGCCGCTGATGATCAGGGGCAAGCGCTCACCGGATGCTTCAAAGTATTCGTCAATCGCAAACAGCGCGGCCTTGGCGTTCAGCGTGTCAAAGATGGTCTCCACCAGCAGTACATCGCTGCCGCCCTCGACCAGAGCTTCGACCTGCTCATAATACGCGGCACGCAACTCTTCAAACGTGATGTTGCGCGCACCGGGATCGTTCACATCAGGGCTGATGCTGGCGGTTTTCGGTGTGGGGCCCAGCGCGCCTGCCACGTAGCGCGGTTTGTCAGGTGTGGAGAACTTGTCACAGGCAGCGCGGGCCAGTTTGGCTGAAGCCAGATTCATTTCTCGGGCCAGACCGGCCATGTCGTAATCTGCCTGGGCCACCGTGGTGGCGCCAAAGGTGTTGGTTTCGATCAAATCTGCCCCGGCGGCGAGGTAGCTTTCATGAATGTCGGAGATGACGTCCGGGCGCGTCAGGCTGAGCAGTTCGTTGTTGCCCTTCACGTCCTTGTGGAAATCCTTGAAACGCGAACCTTGCCCGCCGGGTCCGGTGTACCCGGCTCCACGGTACTGCGACTCGTCCAGTTTGAAGCGCTGGATCATGGTGCCCATGGCGCCGTCCAGAATGGCAATGCGGCTGACCAGAATCCCGGGCAGGGCTTGCGCGCGGGTGTAGTGCAGAGGTTTCATAGCCCCACATTGTAGAAAGTACGCTGCCGCGGGCGGGATCACCCCGAAATCCCCGGACAATAGCGGGGATGAAAAACCTTCTGCCCAAAGAGACTTGGGCCCTGATCCAGCAGCAACCCGATGCCCTGTTTGTGGACGTGCGCATGGAAGTCGAGTCGATGTACGTGGGGCGGCCACCCGGCGTGCACATGATTGCCTGGTACGAATACCCGGACCTGACGCCACATCCGCAACAGTTCGTGCAAGCCGTGGAGCGCGAGGCCGGGGCCAAATCGCGCACCGTCATTCTGATCTGCCGCAGCGGCAAACGCACAGTGGATGCAGCCAAAGCGCTGGAGGCCGCCGGGTTTACCGACGTGGTCAACGTGCTGCACGGGTTCGAGGGCGAATTGAATGACGCCTTTCACCGCTCCACGCTGAACGGCTGGCGTTTTGACGGCCTGCCATGGGAACAGCTGTAAAACCGCCTGTTTTAAGCATGTTTTATGCCTCCAGACCTTATGGAATATGCGTGAGTAGCTAGCATTTTGATAGCAACTCCTCCTTCCCACTCTGAATCATCAGTTGCCTCGCACGACATCCTGCGTGAGGTGTTTGGCTACGACCGGTTCCGCGGCCCGCAGGAAGCCATCGTTGAGCACGTTATTGCCGGCGGCGACGCGCTGGTGCTCATGCCCACGGGCGGCGGCAAGTCGCTGTGCTACCAGATTCCCGCCATTGCGCGCCAGCGCATGGGCCACGGCATCACCATCGTCATCTCCCCGCTGATCGCGCTGATGCATGACCAGGTGGGTGCGCTGCATGAGGCGGGTGTGAGTGCAGCCTTTCTCAACTCCACACTGTCCGGTGAAGAAGCTTCTGCGGTGGAGAAACGTTTGCTGCGGGGCGACATCACGCTGCTTTATGCCGCGCCAGAGCGGGTGACCACGCCGCGCTTTCTGGCGCAACTGGATTCGCTGTATGAGCGCGGGCATTTGAGCCTGTTTGCGATTGACGAAGCGCATTGCGTGAGTCAGTGGGGGCATGACTTCCGCCCGGAATATCGGGCGCTCACCGTCTTGCACGAGCGATTCGCCAGCGTGCCACGCATGGCGCTCACCGCCACCGCGGACGCGCTCACGCGTGAAGACATTCTGGAGCGCCTGCAACTGCAGGACGCGCGCGCCTTTGTCAGCAGCTTTGACCGGCCCAACATCCGTTACACGATCGTCGAGAAGAAAGACGCCACGCAACAGCTGCTGCGTTTCATCTCGCGCGAGCACCTGGGTGACGCGGGCATTGTGTATTGCCAGTCGCGCAAACGCGTGGAAGAAATTGCGCAAACGCTGTGTGATGAAGGCATCGACGCACTGCCGTACCACGCCGGGCTGGACGCGAAAGTGCGCCAGGCCAATCAGGACCGTTTTCTGCGGGCCGAAGGCATTGTGATGGTGGCGACCATTGCCTTTGGCATGGGCATCGACAAGCCGGACGTGCGTTTTGTGGCGCACCTGGATATGCCTAAAAACATCGAAGGCTACTATCAGGAAACCGGCCGTGCCGGGCGTGATGGCGAGCCCGCCGACGCCTGGATGAGCTATGGCCTGCAGGATGTGGTGAACCAGCGCCGGATGATTGACGAGAGCCCGGCGGGTGAAGAATTCAAGCAGGGCCTGCGCGGCAAGCTGGATGCGCTGCTGGGGCTGGCGGAGGCGACCGATTGCCGGCGCGTGCGGCTGTTGCATTACTTCGGCGAGGCGTCTGGCCCTTGCGGCAACTGCGACAACTGTTTGAACCCGCCCGCGGTATGGGACGGTACCGATGCCGCGCGCAAATTGCTCAGCACCATTTACCGCGTGCAGCAGCAGAGTGGCATCAGCTTTGGCGCCGGGCACATCATGGACATTCTTCGCGGCAAGAGCACCGAAAAAGTTGCACAGCACGGCCATGAAGCCTTGAGTACGTTTGGCATTGGCACCGACTTGTCCGAGGTGCAACTGCGCGGCGTGTTGCGCCAGCTGATTGCCATTGGCGCGGTAGAGGTCGATGCCCAGGCCTTCAACACCCTGCAACTCACCGACCTGTCGCGCGCCGTGCTCAAAGGCGAAGTACCCGTGCAACTGCGCGAGTCTGTATCAACGCCAGGCGGCAAAACGAAACGCGCCACCACCGCCAAAGGCGCCAACAAAGTCCCTGCGTCGCTCGATGCGGCCGCACAGGACCGCTTTGCCGCCCTGAAAGCCTGGCGCGGCGAAGTGGCCCGCGAGCACAATTTGCCCGCCTACGTGATCTTTCACGATGCCACGCTGGCTGCCATTGCCGAGCGCGCGCCGCAGTCGCTGGACGACCTGCAGGGTATCAGCGGTATTGGGGCGAAGAAGCTCGAAGCCTATGGGGAAGAAGTGCTACGGGTGGTGTCTTTATCTGTCGCGCCTGTATAGGCTCCGCTAAACTTGTAAACGCCTCGCAGCGCAATTCGCTGTACGAAGTTCAGTGACCGGTAAGTGTCAAACGAAGAAGACGGTTCAAGCTGATGCAAGGGTTGTATTGCATCGTGACAATTGGGAGTTGACCCGTTTAACCTGGAATACTGTGGACTAAGAACGCGCCCATGGCACGTCCTAAGTCCAAAGCCACGCGTTATCATGAACCCCCCCCCCTTTGAACATAAAGCGTAATCATGCACAAGACGGCATTGCAAAACGGTGAACGCTTCTTCAAAACCTACCTGACCGAGGGGGGGAGTCTCACTGTTCTTGACATCGGCGCCCAAGACGTTAACGGGTCACTGAGACAGTTCTGTCCGCCGCACGCCAACTATGTGGGCGTAGACTTTGTGCAAGGCCCGGGGGTAGATGTGGTTCTGACCGATCCGTACAAATTGCCGTTCGAAGACAATTCGGCCGATGCTATCGTCAGTTCGTCATGCTTCGAGCATTCGGAGATGTTCTGGCTGCTGTTTTTAGAGGTAATGCGGGTGCTGAAGCCGACAGGTCTGTTGTACCTGAATGCCCCTTCTAACGGGAATTTTCATCGATTTCCCGTTGACTGCTGGCGGTTCTATCCTGATAGCGCCAATGCATTGGTTACTTGGGGCAAGCGAAGTGGCCTGAATTGCGTGGCCGTTGAGTCGTACACCTCAAACCAGCGAAAGAACACGTTCAATGACTACGTCGCAATTTTCCTCAAAGAGGAACGATTCATTACCAAATATCCCAGTCGAATTACTCAGTCATATTCAGATTTCACGAACGGACTTGTCTATCCTTCTTCTGAGCTGCTGAACGCGGAGAAGAAGGCTGAAGATCAACGGCTTCTTGGTTGGCGAGTTCATAGCTTCGTACGCCGAGTGCTGCACACATTTATGTAGCGTTCACAGACTTACACAAGAACCCGCTGCGGACCTGACGTCGGCTCGCCTTTCTTTTGCTTCCTTTTCTTTGACGAAGCAAAAAGAACTGGGCGGGCCCAATTGGCATATAGCCCTTGAGAAATATGCGTAACTAGCTACTTTATTGATAGCAAATGCGGTAATGCGCGCATGCGTGCCATCAACAATTGACGCTACTGCAAGAACCCCATGCCCCGGCTCTCGCGAACCTCGGGTTTGATGCGGTGCTCGGCTTCCAGCTGCTCCAGAAATTCCATCGCACTCAGTTCGGCATCCAGAATGACCGATTGCCGTTTGACGGCAGCAAAATCGCCCGTGCACAACTGATCCATCAAGGCCAGGCGCGAGCGAATCTCCGCCGTGAAGAGGGTGGCGTCGCCTGACAGCGCCTCCACCTCGAACATCTTTTCACGCTGCGCAGGTGTCAGCGGTTTGAACTTGATTTTGAACGTGAAGCGTCGCAAAGCAGCCTGATCCAGCCGGTCCAGCAGATTGGTGGTGCAGACAAAGATGCCGTTGTAGCGCTCCATGCCTTGCAGCATTTCGTTCACCTCGGTCACCTCATAGGTGCGTTGGGCACCGCGCCTGTCCTGCAAAAAGCTGTCGGCCTCGTCCAGTAGCAGCACCGCTTTTTCACTCTCGGCCTCGCGGAACATGGCGGCCATTTGCTGCTCGGTCTCGCCCACGTACTTGCTCATCAGGTCGCTGGCCTGCTTGATGATCAGCGGCTTTTCCAGCGCAGCAGCAATATGCTCACCGAGCGCCGTCTTGCCGGTGCCGGGGGCGCCATAAAAACACAGTGAGCCATGACCTCGTGCTTTTAAAGCTTCGACAATGCGTGGCACGTCGAAGCGGCTCTCAATATTGAGCATGGACAGGTCGTATTGGGTGACCATGCGGCGTGCAGGCAAAGCGTCTGTGCGGGTGCCCAGCGCCAGGTCGGCATTTTTTAGCTGCCGTTCAATCAGTTTTTCAACCGGAGAAGCCTCAACGGCGGACGGTGCGCTTTCAACCAGATCAGCGCCAACGAGCCCGGCAAAGCGCACGGCAGTGCGAATCTGTGCGGGCGTCAGTCCCTTGCGCGCCGTCAGTTTGGCCACAAACTCGTCCGACACCTGCACGCCTTCCAGCGTCTTGCGCACCACACCTTCGCGCGCGCCGGGTGGCGGCGATTTCAGTTCCAGATGGTAGGCAAAGCGGCGGCGAAACGCCGGGTCAATCTGTTCAATGCGGTTGGTCACCCAGATGGTGGGGACCGTGTTGGATTCCAGAATCTGGTTCACCCACGCCTTGCCATTGACACTGCCGCCACTGGGTGCGGCCACCTGCTCGGCACGCGCCAGCAGCTGCGCGGCTTCGCTGGAAATGGGCGGAAACACGTCTTCCACTTCGTCAAACAGCAGCGCCGATTGCGCGCTGCCCTTCAGGAAGACCTGTGCAATTTGCAGGGACCTGTACCTGTCACGCCCGCTCAGGGAATTGCCGTCGCGGTCGGCATATTCCACCTCGAATAGCTCCAGCCCCGCGGCTTGGGCCACCACCTTGGCCAGTTCGGTCTTGCCGGTGCCAGGGGGGCCATACAGCAACACGTTGACGCCGGCTTCCTTGCGGGCGACGGCGTTGCCCAGCAGTCGGCACAACACACGCGTGTCGTCTTCCACGAATGAAAAATCGGCCATGGTGAGCGCGCTTTTACTGGATGGCCGCGTGAACACGGCCATCAACTCGGCCTGATCGCGGTATTCGCGCATCAGCACCGGTGGCAGCTTTTCGCTGACCTTCATCAGGTCGGCCAGATCGGTGATGTTGTGCTCGGAAATCAGGTTTTCAACCAACCCGATGCGCTCCAGGCGCGAGCCCGCCCGCAAGGCCTCGCCCACTTCACTGGCGTTGACACCCGCCACCTGGGCAATGGCCGCATAGGCTTCGGGCGCGTTGTTGACCTTGAACTCCACCAGAATGCTGCGCAGGTCGCGCTGATAACGGGCCAGCGTACCGTACAACAACAAGGCGCGTTCGGCCTTGTTGAGTTGCAACAGCCCGGCCAGTGCATCAATGTTTTTCTCGACCAGCGTGGACTGCTTTTTCAGTGCATGCGTGAGCCAGTCGCCCGTGGCTGACAGCAGTGTGATCAGATCCTTGGGCTGGTCTTTGGCGTATTCATCCAGATAGAAAAACAGCGTGCCTTCTTCATAGGGGCCGCGCCAGATACCATAGCGGGCCAGAAAGTCTGCCCCGCTCAGGGATTCGTGACCTTTCCAGTAGTCATTGGCCACACAGCGCCGCGCCAGAAACTCGCGCACGCGAGCCAGCACGGGCACAGGCCACACCAGGTGCCGGCCTGCCAGGGAAATCACGCTGTTCAGGTCCCGTCGCGCATTGAAGCTGGCGCCCTGGCGTGCTGCCAGCGTCAATACAAAGTGCGAACACATCAAGTCCAGCACCGGGGCATCTTTGAGCCCCGGCGACGTGAGCATGAGCCCGCCAGACATATCAGCAACCAAACGCTTGACCATCAAACGCCTCCAGAACCGATGTGCATTAGTTTCACCATAACGCAGACTGCGCCGGGATGGAAGACCTTGCGCCAAAATATTTTGGCCCCCTGCGCTGCAGCGTGATTTTTTTGGCGCCCAGTGCGGACAGGCCGCCTGCTGCACAAAAGTCCACATAATGGCTGCCATGATTGACCTCAACGATATCCAGCAGGCCGCCGCCCGGCTGCAAGGCCACATCCTGCACACGCCTTGTGTGGTGTCTCGAACCCTGTCGGGAATCTCTGGCGCGCAGGTGTATCTCAAATTTGAAAACCTGCAGTTCACTGCATCGTTCAAGGAACGTGGGGCTTGCAACAAGCTGGCGCAGCTCCCCCCCGAAACGCGTGGTGTGGTGGCAATGAGTGCGGGCAACCATGCTCAGGGCGTGGCCTATCACGCGCAGCGGCTGGGCTTGCGTGCCATCATCGTGATGCCCCGCTTCACGCCGGGCGTCAAGGTCGAGCGCACCCGGGGTTTCGGAGCCGAGGTCGTGTTGCATGGTGACACATTGGACGAGGCACGCACCCATGCGCTGGCGCTGGCCGAGCAGGAAAACCTGACTTTTGTGCACCCGTATGATGACGAGCAGATCATGGCCGGTCAGGGAACCATCGCGCTCGAAATGCTGCAGGATGTGCCTGACCTGGACACACTCATTGTTGCGGTGGGCGGCGGCGGCCTGATTGCCGGCATGGCAACGGCCGCCAAGGCCATCAGGCCGGGCATCGAGGTCGTGGGTGTGCAAACGAGCCGCTTCCCCGCCATGGTGAACGCGATCAAGGGCACCCACTACCCACAAGGTACCAGTTCCATTGCTGAAGGTATTGCTGTGGGCTCCCCGGGCAAACTGCCTCTCGCCGTTATTTCGCGCCTGGTGGACGATCTGATACTGGTCGACGAGGGCGATATTGAGCAGGCCATTGTGATGCTGCTGGAAATAGAGAAAACACTGGTGGAAGGCGCGGGCGCCGCTGGACTGGCCGCGCTGCTGAAGTACCCGGAGCGCTTCAAAGGCAAAAAGGTCGGACTGGTGCTTTGTGGGGGCAACATCGATCCACTGCTGCTGGCCTCCATCATCGAGCGTGGCATGGTGCGCGCAGGCCGGTTGGCACGCCTTCGTGTGAGTGCACGCGACGTGCCTGGCTCGCTGGCCAAAATCACCGCTACCATCGCAGATGCCGGCGCGAATATTGATGAGGTGCATCACCAACGCGCGTTTACTACACTGTCCGCGCAAAATGTGGACGTGGAGGTGGTCGTACAGACCCGGGGGCGCCAACATATAGCTGATGTATTGGCGGCCCTGCGTGCGGCCGGTTTTGAAGCCAGGGAGCAGTGATATGGATTTGAGGCGCGCTGCAGCGCTTGACGCTGCGTTGACGGACTATTTCAACCCGTGGGTCCAGGCTCTGGGCCTGAAGCTGGAAGCGTTCAGCCCGACCTCCGTCACGCTGTTGCTGCCGCGAAACGATCAGGTTATGCGGATGGGCGACATGCTCTGCGGCCAGGCGATGATGGCAGCGGCCGACACCGCGATGGTCATAGCGTTGATCAACCATTTCGGGGAATTCCGCCCTTGCACCACTGTCCACCTGAATTCGACCTTTCTCAAACCCCTGTCCGCTCAGGATGCGCTGGTTGAGATACGCCTGGTCCGGGTAGGCAAGACACTCGCATTTGGTGAGGTGGATATCCGTGGGGCCCATGACGGGAAAAGCGTCTACCGGGCCAGCGTTACTTATGCGTTGCTGGAATCCAGAACGAGTTCTTGGGCCAACACGGTGCAGTAGTGCAGCCTGTTGGCTGTCACCACGCCACCCACCGGCAGGAGTTGCCACGGGTCATTCGCGTCATCCAGTGGCTCTGAAGCGATAACGGTACCGCGGGCATCGTGGCGCAGATAGAGTGTGGGAGGTTGCCCGTCACTGGCCAGCCGGAACGCATACAGCATTTCGCCATCGGCCAAAGCCGCCGCAAAACGCAGCGGCTGCGCAATGCCCGCATCCTTCAGGCGCTCTACCGTCTCATCAAACACGCGGACCACGGCCTGCGCGGTACCTTCCCCCTGCTCCATACCCGCCAGCGCCAGCAGAAAAAGCAACTCGGAGTCGGTCGCCCCTTTGCGCGCAGCGTACAGCGAATCAGGCAGCAAGGATTCCAGCAACCGGCGCACCTGACCGTAGCCACCAATCTGCCCGTTGTGCATGAACAGGTGTTTGCCATGGCGAAACGGGTGGCAGTTGTGCCGGGTAATGGCAGTGCCGGTGGCCGCGCGCACATGGGCAAAAAACAAGCCTGAACGCACGGTGGCACACAGGGCCAGCAGGTTTTCGTCGGACCAGGCGGGCATGACCTCGCGGTAAACCGCAGGCTCGGGTCGCTCACCGTACCATCCGATACCGAAGCCATCGCCATTGGTCACCGTCTTGGCCTCTTCCGCGCGCAAGGCCTGCCGCACCAGGGAGTGACGAGGCTGGCAAACGAGTTGCTCCAGAAAAATCGGGTCACCGTGGTAAGCAATAAAGCGGCACATAAGCGGAGAGATGCATGAGCAACCTGGAGTAAGCGTCCTCTTGTTTATCGGCCATGCAGGAAAAAGATTGAGCAAACCCCCTTTTGGGTAAAATCGGCACAACCGATAGATCAGAAGCCCAAGGAACCCACATGTCCGCCCCAACACCACAACACGAAGCCCACGAAGCCGACGCCGTCGAGAAGATCGTTCCGCTCATGCCCATCGTGCTGCCGGTCGCTGGGGGTATCCTGATCTTTCTGCTGGCTTTCATCGCCGTTTTCATGGCGTAACCGGTCGACGGCCTCAAGGGTTCATCCCGCTTCCCGCGTCCTGTTGCGGCGCAATGGACATGGGCCCTCGTACTGCCCACCAGCAACCCGAAACAACTCTTTTAACAGGCGATTTTGGCCTCTGGGCCCTGTCAAATATGCGTGAGTAGCTATTGTTTTAATAGCAAATAGTCGTCCATGGCCTGCTCACATTCATAAACAGTCCATCGGTGACGCATAAACTCATGCGGATATTGCATATTCTTTGCATGTAACCGGCTGGTAACTGGCAGGCATATTCATAGAATTCAACGCATGCCCGATCAGTTGGCGGCGAGACATCCTTCACCACCGACACCAAGTTTCCTTGCAACCCGCGAGGACGGCTGGACAGGTAACAGGACCACCAAAACCCGTGTGTGTCCAGAAAAAATGCCGTTTTTTCAAAGTGAATGAGTCCGCGCACGGATGCTGTCATCCGACCCAGCCGTACATTTTGAAAAGACGATTTTTAACTTCCGGAGCTTTTCAATGAACTCACCCGTGATGCAGGGACTGAACCTCAATGCCCCCAGCTATGTCAAAAATGCGCGACTCATCGCCTGGGTCGCCGACATGGCTGCCCTGACCAAACCCGACCGCATCGTCTGGTGCGACGGCAGCGACGAGGAATACAACCGCCTGTGCCAGCAACTGGTGGACAGTGGCACCTTCAAAAAGCTCAACCCGGCCAAGCGGCCTAACTCCTTTCTGGCCTGCTCCGACCCCAGCGACGTGGCACGCGTGGAAGACCGCACCTTCATTTGCTGTGAAAAAAAGGAAAACGCCGGCCCTACCAACAACTGGATGGCGCCCGCCGAAATGCGCGCCACGCTGCAGCCCCTGTTTGACGGCTGCATGAAGGGTCGCACCATGTACGTGGTGCCGTTCTCCATGGGCCCGATCGGCAGCCCGATTGCCCACATTGGCATCGAGCTGTCCGACAGCGCTTATGTTGCCGTGAACATGAAAATCATGACCCGCATGGGCAAAGCGGTGTACGACGTACTGGGCGTGAATGGGGAATTCGTCCCCTGCGTGCATACGGTCGGTGCGCCGTTGCAAGCTGGTCAGGCCGACGTGACATGGCCTTGCAACAAAACCAAATACATCGTCCATTACCCTGAAACGCGCGAGATCTGGTCTTATGGCTCAGGGTATGGCGGCAACGCGCTGCTGGGCAAGAAATGCTTTGCGCTGCGCATCGCGTCGAACATGGGTCGTGCTGCCTCGGAAGGCGCAACCGGTAATCCGGGCTGGCTGGCCGAGCACATGCTGATTTTGGGTGTGACCAATCCGCAGGGTAAAAAATACCATGTGGCGGCAGCGTTCCCCAGTGCCTGCGGCAAAACCAACTTCTCCATGATGGTGCCACCTGCCGGCTTTGAAGGCTGGAGCGTAACGACCATTGGCGACGACATCGCCTGGATCAAACCGGGTGCCGACGGCCGCCTGCGCGCCATCAATCCGGAAGCAGGCTATTTCGGCGTCGCCCCCGGTACCAACCTGAAAACCAATCCGAACTGCATGGCCAGCCTGAACAAGGACGTCATTTTCACCAACGTTGCGCTCACTGATGACGGCGACGTTTGGTGGGAAGGTCTGGAGCAGGACACCGGCAGTCTGCCGGATCACCTGATCGACTGGCAAGGCAAGGACTGGACGCCGGCCATCGCCAAGGCAACCGGGGAGAATGGCAAGCTCAAGCCGGCCGCCCACCCCAACTCACGCTTCACCGTAGCCGCCACCAACAACCCGGCGCTGGACCCCGCGTGGGATGATCCCGAAGGCGTGCCGATTGACGCCTTCATTTTTGGTGGTCGCCGTTCGACCACCGTGCCACTGGTCACCCAGGGCCGTAACTGGGTAGAAGGCGTTTACATGGCCGCCACCATGGGCAGTGAGACCACCGCCGCCATTGCCGGCCAGCAGGGTGTGGTGCGCCGCGACCCGTTTGCGATGATTGCGTTCGCCGGTTACAACATGAGCGACTATTTCAACCACTGGCTGCAGATGGGCGAAAAGCTGTCCGCTGCAGACGTGACCGTACCCAAGATTTTTACCACCAACTGGTTCCGCAAGGGCGCCGACGGCAAGTTCGTCTGGCCCGGTTACGGTGAAAACATGCGTGTGCTGAAGTGGATGATTGACCGCATTGAAGATGCCGTGCCCGGCGTTGATCACCCTTTCGGCGTGAGTCCCGCCTACGATGAGGTCCACTGGGAGGGCCTGAATTTCTCGGCGGAGCAGTTTCACAGCGTCACCAGCTTCGACAACGAAGCCTGGCTGGCCGAGCTCGAACTGCACAATGCTTTATTTACCCAGCTTCAACACAACTTGCCGCAAGAACTAGAAGCAACCCGCGCCCAGCTGGAAAAGCGTCTGGCCGCCTGATCGGGCTCTTTTCAGTCCTTCCGGGTGTCTGGTCCGGACAAAAAAAGCCACCCGAAGGTGGCTTTTTTAATTTCGCGGCAACCCAAGGGTTGCAGGGAACGATCAGGCAATTTGCCTCAGGTTGGCAGGAATGCCCACCAGAAATGAGCGCTTCACCACCCGCTTCACGGCCGGGTAAAGCATGGCCGTGGTGCGAATTTCAGCCAGTGCGGCTTCCTGGGCAACCGGGTCCTGAATAGCCAGTGCGGCGGTTTCAGCACGGCGCATGGCTTCCTGCAGGTCTTCCATCAGGCGTGGGTCGCTCAGCGCGGCATTCCACATCAGGCGATCAGACTCGGCACGGGCCTTCAAGGCTTCTTTTTGGGTCAGCACGGGCTTCACGGCAGGCGCGGCAACAAGTTCCTGTTGCACTTCAGCGCGGCTCAGCGCAGCCTGGATGTCGGCCATCACGCGAGGGTCTTGCCGTGCGGTATTGAGCAAATGGGCATCGGCCCGCTCCTGCGCCAACCGTTTGGTCCATTGCTGGGCACCCGCAGTAATTCGTGCGGCAAACGTACGGGCGGCATCGGCAAACAGTGCCAGCCCCGCAAAAGCAACAGCCCACAAGACAACCCAGGCAGTCAGCAAATGCCCGTCCGCCCAAGTGTCAATCATCTGATCGGCCACCGACACAAACGCAGCGACACCACCAGCCAACAACAACGTAGCCAGACCCCGGGAGCCATTCAGGCCGCGGCGCAGTCCCGAGAAGTACTGGAACGCAGACTCTGCACGCTCAACACCTTCGTGAGATTTAGGAAATTCGGTATGGACAAAGCTGGTCATGATGGGTTTCCCTTTCATTGGAGCGGGGTCACAAAGCCCCCACACACCCAAATATTAGGGTTTGTACCAATATAGTTCAACTTTATTATCATGATACTTACTATTCACAACGGTGATAATTATGTCGCAACAAACCCCTTCGCCCACTCCCAACTTCCGTACGCTGGACCTGAATCTGTTGCGCGTTTTCGACGAAGTCATGGCCGAGCGAAACCTCACCCGAGCAGCGCGAAACCTGTCGCTCACACAGCCCGCCGTCAGCAATGCATTGCGACGGCTTCGGGAAACGCTGGGTGATGAACTGGTGCGCCGTGGCGGGCAGGGCATGGAGCCCACACCGCGTGCGTTAACCCTCTGGCCCGCTGTGCGGGAGGCGCTGCGCCAGCTACAGGAGTCGTTGGTGCCCAGCACATTTGTGCCGCAGGAAGCCAACACCGCGTTTTCACTGGCCATGGCCGATGCCACGGCAGCGGAGCTAATGCCCGGCCTGATTGAGACGCTGGAAACCGCCGCGCCCGGCGTGTCGCTGCGGGTGGTTCCCCTCGCCACCCGGGACCCCCGGCGGCTGCTCGATGATGAAGCGGCTGACCTGGCGGTCGGGTACTTTCCAGCCGCCCTGGCAGACCTGACCGCCCGCGCCCAGGTTGGCAAAGCTGTTGCTTTTGCACATCAGAGACTGTACGAAGGCAAATACGTCAGCGTGATGCGACGTGACCACCCGTTAGCAACTGGACCCTTCACACTCAACCGCTTTTGTGCGGCCAGGCATCTGCTGGTCAGCTTTTCAGGTCGTCCGTTCGGTTTTATTGACGAAGCACTGGCCACGCTGGGACGGGAACGCCGCGTGGTGCTGACGGTCAACCAGTTTTTCACGGCAGGCCGCGTAGTGGCGAAATCGGATCTGCTGTCGGTCATGCCACACCACTTTGTCGCCATCAGCGGCATCCCGGACGAACTGGCTGTACGCGAATTACCGTTTACCGTGCCACCCATTCTGGTCAATGCCCTGTGGCATTTGCGTGAAGAGCACAACAGCGCTCATATCTGGCTACGCAAGATCGTGAGTGAAGCTGCTGCTCGCGCGTTTCCAGCGTGAGTAATGCGTCTACAACACCAGCAAGGCGCGGAAATCGTTGACATTGGTATAGGTAGGTCCCGTCACTATCAAGTCTCCGCCCCGCCTGGTCAGGGGCATCTTCGCTGCCAGGTCTGGCCCGAACTCCAGTGTCCTCCACCTCGCCTGTGGCCGGCATAAACGCCCTGTCCCCAGGCAGGTCAGGGAAACTCCCCCCCGCCGCCAGGGCCGTCCCACCCGAGGTGACCAGGGCTTTTGAAGGGCTGGCGGTGGGCGTCGCCCCGCATGGCTCCACCTCGCGCGATTCGCCTTCCATTTCATCGCTGAGGATGTAGGCTTCGACACCTGTCGCGCGTGCCGCGTCGGCTGCGGCCTGTAGCGATTGCTGTGGCGTCGCAATCAGGTGCACCTCGTGCTCGCGTCCCATATGGCCAAAGGTTGGGTCGCCCTGTTTGGGTGTTTCAAGCCTTCCATTGCGAAGCAAATCAGCCACTCGTTTAGGCAAATCAATCGCATAGCGCTCTAAAATTGATAGCGCTTGAGCGCAGGTGCTGGCATCGGACACGGTCGGGCCGCTGGCGATGATGCTAGGGTCATCCCCCGGCACGTCGCTGATGGTCAGCGTCACCACGCGGGCAGGCGCACAGGCTTGCGCCAGGCGACCGCCTTTGATGCGTGATAGGTGCTTGCGTACGCAGTTCATCTCGGCAATGTTGGCTCCGCTGGCCAGCAGTGCCATGTTGATGCGCTGCTTTTCTTCCAGACTCAGGCCATCTGCCGGCAAGGTCAGCAGTGCTGAGCCACCGCCTGAAATCAGGCACAGCACCAGGTCCTCTTTCGTCAAACCGTCAGCGCCAACCCGCCGCCGCCTGGCGTCCGGGGGGGGCTCGACCACTTCAATGCGTTTGGCAATCCCCGCCGCGTGAGCGGAACGACCAGGCCGCTGAGGGCGTCCAAAGCCACAGGGCTTCAACCGCCTGCGCCGCCCACCAGTGCGCCGCCGGGTCCGTCCACCACTTGCTCCGTGGGCTGGTAAAAATGGCGCAGCCGCCTTCAGCACCCAGGATGCTCCGGAACTCCTCCCGTCTTCACTCGATGGTGACGTTGGCTTCCTTCACCAACTTGGCAAAGCGCTCTGTGTCGTCCTTGATCTGTTTGGCCATCTGCTGAGGTGTGTCACCGATCGGTTCGGCACCAATTTCCTCCATCTTCTTACGAAAGTCCGGTGCATTGACGATTTTCACAATCTCGGCATTCAGGCGTGTCACGATGTCTTTGGGCGTAGCAGCCGGGGCCAATACACCAAACCAGGTGCCCAAATTGAAACCTTTGAGCCTGCTTCACTGGCACATCGGCTGGGCGGTGACGCCAGCGCGCCATTTGCCTGCTTTGACTGTGCAGGGCGTGATGGTGTCAAACGACTCGTGATCTGGCCCCCAGGTCGTCGTCAATGGGCCCTACCCTTGTGGGCTATCTTCACCCCCGCTTTCAAACTGCCAGGTGTGACCCCCGCCACCCTAGTCATTGTCCCGCAACCTCCTCCTTTCGCTGGTACGTTGGGGTTGACGACCAACACATTGGGTACCAGGGCCACAGTGGTGACAGGTGCCAGATCTTTCTGGAAGTCGTAGGGCAGCTTCTTGTAGACACTGGCATGGGTGGGCACGCCCAGTATAACCATCTGGTTTGGCTTTGGTGACAAATCGGCTCCCAGTGTGGCCCCCCCCGCTCTCCACGACAGGTTGTCCCAGAACTTGACATTCCTGCCCTACCGCGCGCCCTTTGGTCGGCCATCAATGGCCCCACTGACGCCGACGACGCTCAGCACCCGCCAGGTAAGGCAGGGATTACGCGGTGTCTCGAATAAAAATGAAAGTCAAAATTGTCTTGAATTGGAGTCTCAAATCTGCACAACCAATTGGTCGTCCCGATCTTGAACGCAGCCCCAAAGGCCACCTAACCCTTTTACCCTCTGCACAACACACACCCCCCCATCCAAACGATACCGCTCGGGCGGCACCGCCTCCCCGCCGAGCGCACGCCCCCACTCTTCGCAACCAAAACCTGGGATTTCCCCCACCCGCAAAACCTCCCGCCACATCCATCCCGCCCCACCACCAATTTACCACACAGAGCCTCCATCCCCCCACTTCTTTACCAATCGGCGCCTGTTTAAATTCAAATCATTGAACATGGTCAACTTTAGCTTAATTCACAAAGCCATAAGTTAAACCATTTATTAACAATAAATTCTAAACTGCAGCCAATCCATCCCTTCTTCCGCCCCTTCCGCCCCCCCCCCCACCCCCCCCCCCCCCCCCCCCCCCCCCCCCCCCCCCCCCGTCCCCCCCGCCCCCCCCCCCCCCCCCCCCCCCCCCCCCCCTCAATACCAACGTCCTCAACATGATTTTTTTGCATCCTAGCGTCTGTCTCTAAACTACTGACTAACGCACTGCCAGCTTTCGATACTGCCCCGGCGTGAGCCCCGTAAGCTGGCGAAAGTGACGCGTCAGCGCGCTTTGGTCAAAGAACCCGCAGGAAATGGCGATATCTGTGATGGCCTCGGCGCCGGACGTCAGCCGCTGGGCCGCCGCATCAATGCGGGTCTTCATGATGAACTGCCCTGTGGAGAGCTGGAATATTCTCTTCATGCGGCGGTCCAGCTGGGCTTCTGACACACCCGCCACGGCCGCCACTTCCTCCACACGCAATACCTGCGCATAGTTGGCCTGAATCAGATCAACCGCTTGCGCCAGACGACCATCCACGCCACCGGTGCGGCTGGGCTCCTGCAAGTCTTTGGACAGACAGGCCAGTCCAATGACCTCGCCAGCTGCATTGAGAATGGGCGTTTTGTGGGTGAGGCACCAGCCAGGTTGCCGGTCATTGAACAATGTGAGATCCAGGTTGTCCAACACCGGGCGGCCGCTGCGAAACAGCGCTTCATCCTGCAATTCGTACCGTTTGGCCATATGAGCCGGAAAAAGGTCATGGGCGGTTCGGCCGATGGCATCTGTCTTGTGTTGCAAACCGCATCGGTCAGCACAGGCTTGACTGATGCTGACATAACGCCCGTCCCGGTCCTTCACCGAAAACACGACGTCTGGCATGTGATCAAAGATGGCTTCAAAAAAAAGCGGTGTAGCAACGCCAGCAAGGAACGTTTCCCGCCATTGGGCCAGTTGCGGCGTCACGAGTTGAACCTTCGCTTGCTGCCCGGGTTGCTTTTTGGTTTGATTCCAGCGTCCAGACATGGATTTCCACCTAGACCCGGAAACAGCGCGTGACTACAGTCATGCCAATTGCAGAGGTTTGCCATGCCGCACAGTTTAGCCACCACCAGTTCCCGCGAGTTCACCACCATGCGGGTCATTGACTCCCATACAGGCGGGGAACCAACCCGGTTGATTGTTCAAGGAGGCCCTGATCTCGGCAGCGGCACGCTGGCAGAGCGGCGCGAGGTATTCCACAAGCAATTCGATCATGTCCGGAGCGCCCTGTGCAATGAGCCACGCGGGTCCGACGCAGTGGTGGGCGCGCTGCTGTGCGAACCTCGCGAGCCAGGCTGCACAGCAGGCGTCATTTTTTTTAACAACGTAGGCGTGCTCGGCATGTGCGGCCATGGCACGATTGGCTTGGTGGCTACACTGGCATGGATGGGTCGGGTCCAACCCGGCATTCACCGCGTCGACACACCTGTGGGTGTGGTCGAAGCCACGCTGCAAGGTGCCAACCAGGTGAGCCTGCGCAATGTTGCCAGTTACCGCCTGTACCGTCAGGTAGCGCTCAACGTTCCTGGTCATGGCATGGTTCACGGCGACGTGGCGTGGGGTGGTAACTGGTTTTTCCTGGTGGATGATCACGGTCTGGACCTGTCACTGCGACATATTGGAGAGCTGACGTCGTTGGGGACCCGCATCCGCCATGCCCTTCAATGCGCGGGCATTACCGGCGCCGATGGGGCGGAAATTGACCACGTCGAGCTTTGCGGTCAATCAGCGACGCCCGGCGTCAACGGGCGCAACTTCGTTCTGTGCCCGGGGCTGGCATATGACCGTTCGCCCTGCGGAACCGGCACCAGCGCCAAACTGGCCTGCCTGTATGCCGATGGCAAACTCGCACCCGGCGATGTGTGGCAGCAGGAGAGTGTGGTGGGCAGTGTGTTTGAAGGGTCACTGGAATGGCTTGAAGGCCAGCTCTATCCCCGCATAGCGGGCAGCGCTTACGTCAACGCGGTAGCCGACGTTGTGTTCAGTGCAGGTGACCCTTTCGCCTGGGGAATCCCGGTTTGACTTCATCTGCAGTTGACGTCGCCATCATCGGCGCCGGGATAGTCGGTGCAGCGCTGGCGCGAGCGCTGAGTCAACAGGGTTGCTCGGTAACGGTTGTGGAAGCTGCAACACCAGGTGGAGGCGCTACCGCTCAGGGTATGGGCCATCTGGTGGTGCTGGACGACAACCCGGTCGAGCTGATGCTTTCTCAGCGCGGGGTGGAGCTTTGGCGGACTCTCATGCACCAGTTGCCGGCCAGCGCGCAATACGATACCTGCGGCACCTTGTGGCTGGCCCGCACTGAAGAGGAAATGCAAGCAGTGAGCCGCAAGCATGCGCTCTATAAATCGCTAGGCTTGGACAGTCATGTTGTTTCGCATGCGGAACTTGCGCAGATGGAGCCGAACCTGCGTAGCGACATGGTCGGTGCATTGAGGGTGTCTGGCGACGCCGTTGTTTATGCTCCCGTAGCCACACACTGGCTGTTGCAAGAAGCCAGCCTGCTCGGCGCCATAGTGATCAATCAGGCTGCCGCGACTGGATGGGGTGCATCCGGTGTCATTCTGCAGAATGGCCAGACGGTGGCGGCCCGGCACATCGTGATAGCGGCGGGCATGGGCAGCGCCGCGCTGGTCCCCGGTCTGCCGCTTCGCCCGCGCAAAGGGCATCTGGCGATTACCGAGCGTTACCCGGGTTTCATTCGTCATCAGCTGGTGGAACTGGGCTACCTGCAATCAGCGCATGGCAGTGGCATGGAGTCTGTTGCATTCAACTTGCAGCCACGCCCCACTGGGCAAGTACTCATAGGCTCATCACGCCAATTTGATGCTGAACACGCTGATGTCGATCCGCCAGTGCTCGCCCGAATGCTGGAGCGGGCTCTGGACTACCTGCCCGGTTTGGGTGCACTACAAATATTGCGCACCTGGACCGGGTTCCGGCCTACGCTGCCGGACAATTTGCCAGCGTTGGGCGCTTTGTACACGACGGGCACCATGGCGTGCGACGTGTGGCTTGCCACTGGCCACGAGGGTCTGGGTGTGACTACAGCCCTTTCTTCGGCCGAAATCTTGTGCCACCTCATCACAGGAAGCGCCTGCACCATGGACCCCGTCCCGTTCTCTCCTGGCCGTTTCGGCTTGACCGCATGAGCACAATCACCGTCTCCTTCCTGTTGAACCATCAACGCTGCAGTGCGCCTGCTGGCGTTACCGTGGTTGCCGCGCTGGCCGCGAATCAGGTCGCATGGAGTCGCCGATCTGTCACGGGCGACCCGCGCGCCGCCCTGTGCGGCATGGGCGTGTGTTTTGAATGTCGAGTCACGATCGATGGCATGCCACATCAACGGGCCTGCCAGACCCTGTTACGCGCAGATATGAACGTGGTGACCGATGACCAAGGCTGACACTGTATTGCGAGTCGTTGTGGTCGGTGCAGGCCCGGCAGGTCTGGCGGCTGCAAAGGTGGCCGCTAGACCTGGCATAGCGGTGACCATGCTGGATGACAACCCGGCTCCGGGTGGGCAGGTCTGGCGAAGCGGGCCCGGGCATCCGCCGCCATCTCGGTCCGTGGCTGCACAGCAAGCGCTCATCCGATCAGGTGTCACGACCTATTCGGGCTGTCGTGTAGTGGGCATCCGGGCGCCGGGCGTTTTGATGCTTGACGCACCCAATGCCAACAATGTGCCCCGCGCGCTCGCGTGGGACAGACTGATTCTGGCAACCGGTGCGCGTGAGCGCTTTCTGCCATTCCCCGGCTGGACGCTTCCGGGAGTCACCGGGGCCGGCGCAGCGCAGGCACTTATTAAAGGCGGTGTGCCGGCGCATGGCAAACGGGTGATGGTTGCGGGAAGTGGTCCGTTGTTGCTAGCCAGTGCCGCAACCCTTCGAGCCGCCGGAGCCAGTGTATTGATGGTCGTCGAACAGGCGCCAGCACGGGCCATGTTGCATTTCGCGAAGCGCCTGATCCAATGGCCCGGCAAGCTGGCAAAAGCCGCCATGCTGCGGGCACAACTGGCCGGCGTGCCTTATCACTGGAACAGTCACGTGGTAGCTGCCGAAGGCGAGGGGAAACTTCACTCCTTGCGCGTCTCACTTGATGGCGTTCAAAAAACTATCGCATGCGACTGGCTGGCTTGCGGTTTCGGTCTACAAGCCAACCTGGAGTTAGCCTATGCGCTGGGATGCGAAGTTGACACGATCCATGGCTTGCCCGCAGTAAAAATCGATCAGCAGCAGCAAACCAGCGTCGCCGGAGTATTTGCCGTAGGAGAAGCAACTGGCATAGGCGGGCTGGATAAAGCGTGGGCTGAAGGCCATGCTGCGGGCCTGGCCGCAACCGGACAAGTAGTAAAGTCAGGATTGGCCAGGCACACTGCCTTTGGCGACCTTCTGAGTGCAACATTCGTCTTGCGCCCCGAGCTGATGCAGCTCGGTCAGGAAAACACAACCGTATGCCGCTGTGAGGATGTGTCGTTGGGCACATTACGTGCACATCCCGACTGGCGAACGGCCAAACTGGCGACCCGTTGCGGTATGGGCGCCTGCCAAGGGCGTATCTGCACACCAATTTGCCATGATGTATTGGGCTGGCCGCTACCCAGTCCCAGCTTGCAACAAGGTATTCGCCAGCCCATCCACCCGGTCTCTCTGGCTCGTCTGCTGCGTGGTCTGAGGGACATGCCAGGTTGACTTTTCACCTCACCACCAACCATTTTTTCTACTGGAGACTCCATGAGCAATTCCCGGACCGTTGAATTTCGCGGCACATTCCCCGCTATTACCACCCCTTTCAACGCCGATTTGAGTGTTGACCATGCCTTCTTGGCCGAGCATGCCCAGTGGCAGATCAGTGTTGGCTGCGCAGGACTCATTCCATGCGGCTCGCTGGGTGAGGCTGCCACCCTGAGTTTTGCCGAAAAAGTGGCTGTTACCGCTACCTGCGTCAAAGCCATTAGCGGCCCTGTCATTCCTGGCGTGACGGCCCTGTCAACACATGAGGCTGTCGAACTTGCACGAGCATTTGAGGGTGCTGGCGCGCGCGGCTTGATGGTGTTACCGCCTTATGTGTATTCAACCGACTGGCGCGAAATGAAGGCCCACGTGACCGCCGTGTTGAACGCCACCAAGCTGCCCTGCATTCTTTACAACAACCCGCCCGCCTACAAAACTGACTTCCTGCCGGCTCACATTGCGGAATTGGCTGAGGAGCACGCTAATCTCGCTGCGGTCAAAGAGTCATCCGCTGATGTGCGCCGAATCACGGCCCTAAAAGTATTGACAGGAAACCGGCTGGCGCTTGGTGTCGGCATGGACGATGCGTTGGTGGAAGGCTTTGCTGCGGGCGCACAATTCTGGGTTGCTGGTCTGGTCAACGCATTTCCAGCAGAAACGGTGAAGCTCGTCAGCTTGTGCCAGCAGGGCAAGTGGGAAGAGGCTGCGAACCTTTACGCTTGGTTCCTGCCATTGTTACGCCTGGATACGGTTCCGAAATTCGTGCAACTCATCAAACTGGTCCAGGAGCGCGTTGGGCATGGCAACACGCGCGTTCGCGGACCCCGGCTGGCATTGCAGGGTGATGAACTGACAGCAGCCAACACGGTAATTGATAAGGCGCTCGCCAACCTGCCAAAACTTTAAAGTGCCGTCCATCACAATGGCGGCATGAAAATCCAGCTTCTGTCTGACTTGCACCTCGAAGCGCATCCACAATGGATTGCGCGGCCGGCGCCGGGTGCGGATCTCCTGGTGCTGGCCGGGGATATCGGGTCTTATCAAGCGGGATCGTTGTTGACAGACTCTGATTTTGGGTTGAACCGTTTTTCGCCCCTGCAGGGCTGGCCTACTCCCGTCCTTTTTGTGCCGGGCAATCACGAGTACGATCTGCTGGACTTTGATGCCACCCATGCACGGTTGCGTGAGACCTGCACGAGACTTGGGATCATCTGGCTGGAACGCGAGGTGGTCACGCTGGACCTCCTGTTCGCTGGCAAGACGGCTGCCAAACGACCCATACGGTTTGCGGGAACAACTTTGTGGAGCGATTTTGACGCCCTGTCATTGCAACCATCCGAAGGCAATGATTCGATGACGAGTCTGCTCAGATCACGCGAAAAAGCCTATCGGGCGGCCAACTACTATCTGCGGAAAGCCGGAACCACCCGACGTGGTGAAATGATGCTGGCTGAACTGGTGCGGGAACAGTCTCTTGACTGCCAGCAGTGGCTGAGGAAAACCCTGCGTGAGCCCTTTGATGGAACGACAGTTGTCATCACACACTTTGCCCCCAGCCTGCAAAGCGCTGACCCCCGCTATGGTCTGACACCGGGAACGGCCGGGTTTTGCAATCGCCTGGATGATTTACTGCCCCTCGCGCAGTTCTGGCTGCACGGACATTTGCACGCACCCAGCGACTACGTGAAGAGCGGTTGTCGGGTAGTTGCGAATCCGCTGGGGTATTCCCGAAAGGGAGAGCAGGGGTTCTTCATACCTGAATTGACAATTGACATCGAACCAGCTTGAACACGCTGCTTCAGGTTCAATGGTTGTCTCGTGGCACAAAGGCCCCACGCTTGCCCACCAGAAAATCAAGGTCAACCCCTTCATCGGCTTGCAGAACATGATCGACGTACAGTTTCCAGTAGCCGGAACCCAGCGGCGGCGGAGGGGCAACCCAATCAGAAAGCCGTCGCGCTAGTTCCTCATCACTGATGTGCAGGTGCAGCCGTCGCTGGGGCACGTTGAGTTCGATCAGATCGCCATTTCGCACCACGGCCAGCGGACCGCCAGCGGCCGCCTCCGGCGCAGTGTGAAGTACGACCGTGCCATAGGCCGTTCCGCTCATGCGTGCATCACTGATTCGCACCATGTCAGTAATGCCTTTGCGCAGCACTTTGGGTGGCAGCGGCATGTTGCCCACCTCGGCCATGCCTGGATACCCTTTGGGTCCGCAATTCTTCAGAACCAGCACACAGGTTTCATCCACATCCAGTGACTCGTCATCGATTCGCTCGTGGAAGTCTTCAATGTTTTCGAACACCACGGCCCGGCCAGTGTGAACCATCAGCGCAGGTGTTGCCGCGCTGGGCTTGATCACAGCGCCGCGAGGCGAGAGATTGCCACGCAGGATTGCGATGCCAGCCTTCTCCTTAAATGGAGTAGCTAGTGGCATGATCACCTCGGTGTTGTAGTTTTGTGCATCCGCGATGTTCTCACCCACGGTCAAACCATTTGCCGTAATTGCGCCGGTATGCAGATGCTGGGCTATCTCCTTCATCACGGCCGGCAATCCGCCGGCGTAGCAAAAGTCTTCCATCAGAAATTTGCCAGATGGCTGCAAATTGACCAGGCAGGGTAATTCACCGGCGAGACGGTCAAAGTCATCAATCGTCAGCTTCACACCTATGCGACCAGCCATGGCGATCAGGTGAATCACCGCGTTGGTCGATCCACCAATCGCCGCAAGGGTCTTTATCGCGTTCTCGAACGCCTCGCGGGTAAGAATTTTCGACAGGATGAGGTCCTCGTGTACCATCTCGACCGCTCGCCGGCCGGCCATGCGCGCCAGTACGTTGCGTCGTCCATCCACAGCGGGATAAGCAGCATTGCCGGGCAAACCGATACCCAGTGCCTCCACCATGCTCGCCATCGTCGAAGCCGTTCCCATGGTCATGCAGTGCCCATGGCTGCGATGCATACAACTCTCGGCTTCAAAAAAGTCCGCCAGCTTCAACGTGCCAGCGCGAACCTGCTCACTCATACTCCATACGCCTGTTCCAGACCCCAACTCTTGCCCTCGCCATTTGCCGCTCAGCATGGGGCCGCCACTGACGCCCACCGTTGGCAGATCCACGCTGGCAGCACCCATGACCAGCGACGGTGTTGTCTTGTCGCATCCCATCAACAGTACCACCCCATCAATGGGATTGCCACGAATGCTTTCTTCCACATCCATGCTCGCGAGATTGCGATAGAGCATAGCCGTGGGACGCAGCAGGGTTTCGCCCAGCGACATCACTGGAAATTCAAGCGGAAACCCACCTGCCTCGTACACGCCAATCTTCACCTGCTCGGCAATCGTGCGGAAGTGGCTGTTGCAGGGCGTCAACTCACTGAAAGTGTTGCAAATGCCGATTACCGGCCGACCGTCAAACTGGTCATGCGGCACCCCCTTGCCTTTCACCCAGCTGCGATAGGCAAAACCATCTCGGTCCTGCCGGCCAAACCATTGCTGGCTCCGAAGTTCTTCAGGTTTTTTCTTGGGGGCTTGTGTCATGGCTGGATGGTACGTCGTTGATAAACAGGGTTTACCCCAGAGTCTAAGTCACTCAATCATCATATGATAAACATTAAACAAAGATCTTGTCTTGTCATTTCATCGACCAGTCCACCGCCACAACGCACATCAGTTCGAACAAAACGCTTGAATGGAGAAGAGTTTGTCCAAACCCGAAATCCTGGTAGTGGCCAATTTATGGCCACCCTACATGGAGGCATTGCATGAGGCGTTTGTTGTGCATGACCGGATCCACATCAACGATGCGGCACGTTTTGCGGCTGCCGCTCCACGAATACGGGCAATTGCGGCGAATGGCGAATCCAAGGTTCCAGCAGCACTGATTGGCCAGTTGCCGTCGCTTGAAATCATTTCGGTCTTCGGCGTTGGTTATGACGGTGTCGATGTAGGAGCCGCTCACGCACGAAGCATTCCCGTCACCAACACGCCTGATGTCCTTACCGATGACGTCGCCGATCTGGGCATGGCATTGCTGTTGTCAATCGCGCGCCGGATTCCACAGGCCGACAAATTTGTACGCGCCAATTCATGGGTCAAAGGTCCGCTACCGCTCACGCGCAAAGTTAGTGGTGCTCGTCTGGGTCTGGTGGGGCTGGGCCGCATTGGACAAGCAATTGCCCGACGGGCCGAAGGCTTTGGCATGTCGGTGTCGTACACCACCCGTCACAAAAAATCCGAGTCCAGCTACACGTACTATCCCAACGCCCAGGCGTTGGCTGCCGAAGTCGATTTCTTGTTGGTTATTACGCCCGGAGGGGCAGGCACACGCGGATTGATCAACGCCGGCGTATTGACTGCTCTCGGACCGGAAGGCTTCCTGATTAACGTGGCCCGTGGCTCCGTGGTAGATCAGGCGGCACTGGTTCACGCCATGCAACACAACCTGATCGCCGGCGCGGCGCTGGATGTATTCGAGGACGAGCCCAACGTGCCCGAAGAGCTGCGCACCCATGAAAACGTCGTACTTACGCCGCACATGGCCAGTGGAACATGGGAGACCCGTCGGGCCATGGCTGACCTGGCTTTCGGCAATCTGCAAGCCCACTTTACGGGCCGCCCCTTGCTCACCCCTGTGGCGACATGATCAAAAACGTCCACGGCAATACGGTCGACTATCTGGGCGAAGCCATTGTGGCTGGTCGCTTTGGCGCTGGTGGCTCACTGCCGGCAGAACCTTTGCTTTGCGAAGAATTGGGTGTCAGCCGCACGGTTGTCCGTGAGTCCATCAAATCACTGGTGGCCAAAGGGCTGATTCAAACTGGCCCCAAGGTAGGAACCAGGGTGTTGCCCAGCGAACAATGGAATTGGTTTGATCCTGACGTGATTGCCTGGCAATCCAAATCCGGATTGACACCCAGTTTTATCCGCGATCTACAGGAACTGCGTAGGGTAGTTGAACCCGCCGCCGTCAAACTGGCTGCCGAGCGCGCAACTGAAACAGACATCACCGACATTGAAGACGCCTTCACCGGCATGAAACATGCTGTAGAAGAGGGTGGGGATTATGTGAAGTACGACCTGCGCTTTCACCAGGGCCTGCTGCGCGCTTCTCACAATCGCATGCTGGTCCAGATGAGCAAGGCGCTTTCTGCCCTGCTACGAACCAGTTTCGAAATTTCCACCATCAAAAAGGATGGTCCCAGGCTTTCGCTGCCATTACACCGTGCGGTGATCGATGCTGTGATAGCGCAAAACGGCGCCCGAGCGGAGCGGGCCTGTCTTGTTCTCATAGACGGTGCTCACGAAGACATTGAGCTGGTGCTGAATTCCAGACGCATGCTGCCACGCCTCAACCGCCCCGCGCCTATGCTGAAAACAGCTTGACGCGTAATCAAAACCCAGGACACTCATTTTCCCGATTCACCCAACCACCACAAAAGGAGACACTCTGATGAAGTTCAAGTTAGTAGCTACTGCAGCATTCATGACAACCGCCCTGCTGGCGTCCGGCCATGCAGTTGCCCAGGAAAAACTCACCGTCTGGTGGGGCAAGGGCTTTTACAAAGCAGAAGATGATGCCCTGTTTGCGGCCATCAAAAAGTTTGAGGCCAAAAATCCGAAAATCAAGGTTGACCTGTCACTTTATGCGCCTCAGGAAATGATTCCAAAGTCGGTCGCAGCTCTGGACGCAGGGAATCCTCCGGATGTGGCCTATGGTGACGTTTACGATTTTCAGGTAACCGCGAAATGGGCTTATGACGGCAAGCTCGAAGACGTCACCAGCATCATTGATCCGATTAATGCCAAGTTTGAACCCAGGGCACTGTCGACCACGTTCCTTTATAACAATGCAACGCAAAAGCGCGCCTATTACGCTTACCCGATCAAGCAGCAGACCATGCACATCCAGTATTGGAAAGACATGCTGGCTGAAGCCGGATTCAAGGAGTCTGACATCCCAAAGGACTGGAAAGGCTATTGGGATTTTTGGTGCGATAAGGTTCAGCCTGCCCACCGGCAGAAGTCGGGCAACCGGACCTTTGGCATTGGCCAACCTCTTGGCGTTAACTCCAGTGATTCATTCTTCTCGTTCCTGACGTTTATGGACGCTCACAACGTCAAGCTGTTGAGTGTCTCCGGCAAGCTGAACGTGGATGACCCGGAGGTGCGTGCCGGTTTGATCAGGGCCGTAACTGACTACACCAACATATACAGCCGCGGTTGCACACCGCCCTCCAGCACCAACTGGCAAGATCCTGACAACAACGTTGCCTTTCACAACAAGACGACCGTTCTGACGCACAACGCCACGATATCCATCGCAGCCAAATGGCTCGACGACATGAACAATCAGACGCTTACGGCTGACCAGCGTGCCATCGCGAAGGCAAACTACGAGCAGAAGATCGCGACGGCGGGATTCCCCAACAAGCCCGATGGCAGCAAGATGGTATATCGCGCAGCCGTCAAGACCGGGGTCATCTTCAAGGATGCGAAAAACAAGGAAGGCGCCAAAAAGTTCGTCGCCTTCCTGCTGGATGAAGCCAACCTGACCCCGTATGTGGAAGGCTCTCTTGGGCGCTGGTTCCCGGTCACAAAAGCTGCCCAGCAAAGCAAGTTCTGGCAAAGCGACGCGCATCGCATCGCGGTATACAACCAGTTCATGAACGGGACCAATCCATTTGAATTCACACAGAATTACAAGTTCACCGTGTTGAACAATGAGAATGTTTGGGCCAAAGCAGCTAACCGGGTGTTGTCTGAAAAAGTGCCTGTGGACAAGGCCGTTGATGAAATGATTGCGCGTATCAAGGTCGTTGCCAACTGACTTGTTGTGTAACCGATCTCCAGATTTCGGTTTAACCGGAAAGCAAGACGGCGGCTGCGGCGAGTAGCTGCAGCCGCCACTGTTTTTACTGAGTTGTTTATGAACCAGGCTGATGTCCCCTCTGTAACGCCGGCACGATCGGCTTTACTGTCCGCTTCTGGACGCTCGACCAGCACCGTTTCCCAATGGGAGTTTTGGGGTAGGGTATTTGTGCTGCCCTATGTTTTGGTCTTTGTGGTTCTGGTTCTTTTCCCCGTGACCTACGGCCTCTGGCTGGCGCGTGAGCCGGCGAGTTATGCCAAACTTTTCGCCGATCCAATCTTCTTCAGAAGTGCGGTCAACACGGTCATTTTCCTGGTTGTCGCCATCAATCTGAAGATGGCAATTGCCCTGTTTCTCTCCGGCTTTTTTGTGCAAACCCGTTGGTGGATCAAAATCCTGTCGGTACTGTTTATCCTTCCCTGGGCCGTACCGTCTATTCCGACCATTTTGTCCGTTCGCTTCATGCTGAATCCCGAGTGGGGTGTCATCAACCAGTTGATTTTCAAATTGACGGGCCTGGACGGTCCCAATTGGCTCAATGATCCGACGCTGGCATTGTCGCTTTCAATGTTGATGCATGTCTGGAAGTCACTTCCATTCTGGACATTAATCCTGGTTGCCGGGCGTATGGGAATTCCGGCTGAGCAATACGAAGCCGCCGCCGTCGATGGCGCGAGCACCTGGCAAAAATTCCGCTTCATTACCTGGCCGTCGATGAAGACGCTGTTTATCACCTCGACCATTCTGTCGATGATCTGGACCCTGGGTGACTTCAACAGTGTCTATTTGCTCACAGGTGGCGGCCCAGCCGACCTGACCCACGTTCTGGCGACATTGGGTATCCGGTACTTGCGGCTGGACCAGCTTGACGTGGCGATGGCTTCCATTGTCGTAGCTCTGCCAGTTGTATTGCCATTGGTGTATTTCATGATGAAAAGGCTCTCCAAATGAGCAAATTGACAATCAGGAAAGTCACGACTGAAGCCAAACTGTTGCTGATTGGGATTCCCGTGTTTTTATGGACCATCATTCCGGTCTACCATATGTTTCTTTTTGCCATCTCACCGCGCGACACGGCTACATCCGGGCGCTTATGGCCGAAAGATCCGACCTGGCAAAACTTCGACCATGTGTTCAACCAGAAACATTTCTACCTGAACCATTTCTGGCAACAACTGGGCAACTCTCTCTGGATTGCCCTGGCCGTCGGCGCCATCACACTGGTGGTGGCGACCATGGCGGCTTTTGCCATCAGTCGGCTCAAAGTGCGGGGCGGTCGCACCGTGCTGAATATGGCCTTGTTCACCTACTTCATTCCGGCAGCGTTTCTCGCTGTGCCCATGTACAAAACCATGGCAACCTATGGCTTGCTCAACAACCACTGGTCGCTGATTCTGTCGATGGTCACCATCGCATCGCCATACTGCATTTGGGTGCTCAAGCAAGCCTCCGACAAACTGCCTTTTGAGCTGGACGAAGCTGCACGCATGGACGGCGCCACACCACTTCAGTTGTTCCGGCTGGTCTACGTACCGCTGATGGTGCCTTCACTGGTCGCCGTGGGCACCTACGCGCTTCTGCTGGCCTGGAACGAGTATCTGTACGCCTTCCTGCTGTTATCCAAGGAAACTGACCTGACTTTGGCGGTGGCACTTGGCAATTTTCTGGCGGCCGATGACTCGCCCTGGGAACTGTTGATGGCGACCGGTTTTCTTTACGCCTTGCCGCCAGCGGCTATCTATTACGCTTTTAAACGCTACATGGTGTCGGGCTTGACCGCTGGCGCCGTCAAAAGCTGATCAAACTTTCAGGAAGTCCAACAATGGCAAATGTTTCGTTTCGAAATATCGCGAAGAATTTTGGCAAGGTCAAGGTTATTCACGGCATCAGTTTTGATATCCATGACGGTGAGTTTGTCGTGCTGGTAGGCCCTTCTGGATGCGGCAAGTCCACGTTGCTGCGCATGCTGGCGGGTCTGGAGGAAATTAGCGGTGGCGAGATTGCCGTTGATGGCAAGGTAGTTAACGATCTGGACTCCAAGGACCGCGATATTGCGATGGTGTTTCAGAGTTACGCGCTGTATCCGCACATGACGGTGCGGGATAACATGGCTTTCAGCCTCAAACTTCGCAAGGCCGACAAAGTATTAACCGATAAACGGGTGGGTGAGGCCGCGCGTATCCTGAACCTTGACTCACTGCTGGATCGCTTTCCCCGCGAACTGTCAGGCGGGCAGCGCCAACGTGTTGCGATGGGCCGTGCAATTGTCCGCGACCCCAAAGTTTTCCTGTTTGACGAGCCTCTGTCCAATCTCGATGCCAAGCTGCGCGTGGCCATGCGTGCCGAGATCAAGGCTCTACACCAGCGGCTGAAAACGACGACCGTTTATGTCACCCACGACCAGATTGAAGCCATGACCATGGCCGACCGTATTGTGGTGATGCACGACGGCATCATTGAACAAATTGGTACGCCATTGGAGCTGTTCGACCACCCAGGCAATTTGTTTGTAGCGCAATTCATTGGCTCGCCCGCCATGAATGTTTTTAACGGCATCCTGCGTCACGCTGGTGATCAAGCGTGGGTGGAGGCGCAGGGCCAGCAGTGGCCCGCTGGTTCGGTCGGTACAGGCCGTGATGGCCAGGCCGTCCACTACGGCATTCGGCCGGGAGACATTGACATCGTTGCCCCGGGGAAGGGAATTTCTGCCCGAGTCGTTGTGGTGGAACCTACTGGCGCAGAGACCGAACTCGTTCTGGCGGTGGGTGAAGCGACATTCACTGTCGTCATACATGGAAGAACATTGGCCAAGCCCGACGATATTGTGGGCCTGCAGATTGATACCGCCAAGGTGCATCTGTTCGATGAGGGCAGCGGCAAACGTCTGGATTAATCGTCTGGCGGCACGCACTTTCCGACAATGAGCACTCCAATTGTTGTGGTAATGGGTGTGAGCGGTTGCGGCAAAAGTACCATCGGGCAGCAATTGGCAACTGCAATGGGAGTCGAGTTCCTGGAAGGGGATCAGTTGCATTCGACTGAAAATGTCGCACGCATGGCGGCAGGCATTGCGCTCACTGACGATGATCGACAGGGCTGGCTGGAAACACTGGCAGGTCACATTGGCAGCGCTCGTGCAAATGCGGTGGGGCTTGTCGTTTCATGTTCAGCCTTGAAGCGCAGTTATCGGGACATCTTGCGCCTGGGCTCACCTGATCTGTTATTTGTGCATCTGCAGGGCAGTCCCGAGTTGCTGACGGCGCGCATGGCCAGTCGCCCCGGACACTACATGCCTGCATCCCTGCTGGAGAGCCAGCTCGCCACGCTGGAGATACCCGGCCCCGATGAAAATGCACAAACCTTCGACATCACCATCTCCGCTGCTGCCATCGTTGCAGCTGTCATGGCATCCGTTCCAATATGACATACGCCAAACAAACGCATGATGACTCCTGAACTTTTCCGGCTTGACAAACGCCTGGCCCTGATCACTGGCTCGTCCGTGGGTATTGGCTTTGCACTGGCCCGAGGGCTTGCCCAGTCGGGCGCGACCGTCGTTCTCAATGGCCGCAGCGCCGACAAACTTGCCGCCGCGGCAACAGAATTACGTGCAGAAAGCCTGAACGTACACACCCGGGCCTTCGACGCATCTGACGCCACGGCCGTGCAAACAGCCATTGACGAAATTGAAAGTACCCTGGGTGCCATCGACATTCTGATCAACAACGCCGGTATGCAGCGTCGCGCACCGCTGGAAGACTTCACCACGGAGCACTGGCATGAGCTGATGCGCACCAACGTGGACAGCGTCTTTCTGGTGGGTCAAGCAGTTGCCCGCAAGATGATTCCCCGCAAGCGGGGCAAGATCATCAATATCTGCTCAGTGCAAAGTGAACTGGGGCGCCCCAACATTGCGCCCTACACCGCCAGCAAAGGCGCAGTCAAAATGCTCACCAAGGGCATGGCCATCGACTGGGGGCCGCACGGCATTCAGGTCAATGGCCTGGGGCCTGGCTACTTCAAGACCGAACTCAACGCCAAGCTGGTGGCAGACGAGCAATTCAGCACCTGGCTCACAGGACGTACTCCCAGTCGGCGCTGGGGTAACGTCGAGGAGCTTGCCGGTGCCGCTGTGTTTCTGGCCAGCGATGCCGCCAGCTTTGTAAACGGGCACATTCTTTACGTGGATGGTGGTGTGACTGCCACGCTTTAATTCATCTGGTTCACCTCATTTTTTTGGAGAGAACACCATGCGCGCGCTCGTTTGCCATGCACCACAGGACTTGCGGCTGGAAACGGCCACCCTCGACAAGATGGGCTCACACCAGCTACAGGTTCGTGTCGCTTTCGGCGGCATTTGCGGCTCCGACTTGCATTATTTTCAGCACGGTGGCTTTGGTACGGTGCGCCTCAAAGAGCCCATGGCGCTGGGTCATGAAGTGTCTGGCGTGATTGACGCCGTGGGCAGTGCTGTGACGGGCTATCGCGTTGGGCAACGCATTGCCATATCTCCTTCACGACCCTGTGGTGCGTGCAGCTTTTGTCAGCAGGGTTTGCCCAACCATTGTTCTGACATGCGCTTTTACGGCAGTGCCATGCGTTTCCCCCACGTCCAGGGGGCGTTTCAGGAAATGCTGATCATCGATGCCAGCCAGGCGCATCCCATAGCTGACAGTCTAAGCCTGTCTGAGGCCGCACTGGCCGAGCCCTTGTCCGTGGGCTTGCACGCCATCACAAGGGCCGGGTCAGTTTTTGGCAAGCAAGTGCTGGTCACGGGTTGTGGTCCTATAGGCGCCTTGCTGATTGCCGGATTACGCCGCGCTGGTGCGACCCGCATCGTAGCCGCAGACATTGCAGATTTGCCCCTGGCATGCGCCTTGAAAATGGGTGCAGATGAGACCGTCAACCTGATGCAAAACCCGGACGGACTGGCACCCTTCGCGGCCAACAAAGGGCGGTTCGATGTCATGTTTGAGGCCTCTGGAAGTGACAAAGCCTTGCGCGCCGGGCTGGAAGTGGTTGCCCCACGGGGCGTGATTGTTACGATCGGGCTGGGGGGCGACATCACCATGCCACTCAACATGCTGGTGGCCAAAGAGATTGACCTTCGGGGTACATTCCGGTTTCACCATGAATTTGCGGTGGCAGTGGGGTTTCTGAATCAGGGCCTGATCGATGGCAAACCCGTCATCTCGGACATCGTGGCGTTTGACCAGGCCAATGAAGCCTTCAAACTGGCAGGCGACAAGCGCCAGTCCATGAAAGTGCAAATTGACTTCACCCAGGGCTCTATGAAGACCGCTCAATAAAATACCTGAGTACAGAACATGACCGTTTTCACAAAAGTTGTCCTCTTCACCGACGTTGATGGCCGGGCCAAATTCCGCGAAGAAACCATTTCCCTGCCGGAGGGGTCGCCGCAATCCATGCTGTCCAGCGTGTTTGAATCCGGTGGTTATCAGCTGCGCTACAGCCCGGTCGGGTTTCGCAGCCAGTTCCATTGCACGATCAACCCGCAATGGGTGTTCATTTTGACGGGCCAGATGGAAATCGGTCTGCAGGGCGGGGTATCCCGGATATTCAAGCCGGGCGACCACTTCTACTCGGCCGACCTGTTGCCGGTTGGGGCTACTTTTGACCCGGCGATTCACGGCCATTGGAGCCGCCAGCTGGGTAGCGACCCGCTACAAACCCTGTTTGTTCGAGGCTGAGCCCCACCCCAAGGCGACGCGTCAACTCCCCAGCTTCACGCCGAACCGCGCCGCTGCAGCTACCATTTCCGACCAGGTGATGTCGTCAATCGTGATGCCCTGAACCTCCCGTTCGGTGCGAGCCTTGCGCTCAGGCTCTCCGGCGATTTGCACTGAATCAAAGCCGGTGGCCACTGGCCCCTGACCCAGCCAATCGACAAACGCCAAGGCCTCTTCGTCGAAACTGCGCTGGGTGCCCAGCTTGGCGGGATCAATCAGTATCGTCAGCATGCTGTTGAGCACGGCACGCTGCGTGTCCGCTGGCCGGTGCCATGTGCCGCCACCAGATAACGCCCCACCCAGCAATTCACAAGCCACGGCCATGCCATAACCCTTGTGCTCGCCAAACGTGAGCAAGGCGCCAAAGAGTCCATTGCTTTGCGGCACCACCACCACGCCGGGGTTGGTGGTGGGCCTGCCCTGCTCGTCAATCAACAGGCCCGGCGCCACCGCGTGCCCTTCGTTGTGCGCCACACGCATCTTGCCCTGCGCCACACGGCTGGTGGCAAAGTCCAGAATGAAAGGCGCGCGACCACTCAACGGTATGCCAATGCAGCAGGGGTTGGTGCCAAAGCGACCATCACCGCCACCCCAAGGTGCTACCACCGGGCGTGATTTCACGTTGACAAAATGCAGCGACACGAGCCCCTGCTCCACCGCCATCTCCGCCCAGTGTCCGATGCGCCCCAGGTGGTGCGAGTTGGCCAGCGTCATGATGCAACTGCCATGTTGTTTGGCACGTGCAATGCCCAGTTTCATGGCTTCCTGACCAATCACTTGGCCATAACCCCGGCGGCCGTCCAGCGTGAGCAGCGTACCCATGTCCAGCTGCACGCCCACATGCGTATTGGGCGTGAGACCACCTTCCAGCACGGCGTCCACGTAACGCGGCAACATGCCCACACCATGTGAGTCGTGACCACTCAAGTTGGCCAGTACCAGGTTGCCGGCAACCGTATTGGCCTCAATGTCTGAACTGCCACATGCTATCAATACAGTAGCTACTTGCGCATGTAATACGGGGGCTAAGATGTGTTTTGACATATAAAACAGGCGTTTTGAAGGCGTTGAAAGCTACATGACCGCGCCAACCTGCCACGGCACGAATTCGTTCTGCCCGTAACCATGCAGTTCGCTCTTGCTGGGTGTGCCAGAAGCCGTGGCCAGCACCAGGTCGAAAATGCGTTGCCCCATTTCAGCGACGGAGTCCGTGCCGTCGATGACCTCGCCGCAGTTGATATCCATGTCGTCTTCCTGCTTGCGCCACAAGGCGGAGTTCGTGGACAGCTTGAGTGACGGCGACGGTGCGCAGCCGTAGGCCGAGCCGCGCCCGGTCGTAAAGCAAATCACGTTCGCGCCTCCCGCCACCTGGCCAGTCGCGCTGACAGGGTCATAGCCTGGCGTGTCCATGAATACAAAACCATGCGCATCCACCGGCTCGGCGTATTCATAAACCGCCTCCAGGTTACTCGTGCCACCTTTGGCCACCGCACCCAGTGATTTTTCCAGAATGGTGGTCAGGCCCCCCGCCTTGTTGCCAGGTGATGGATTGTTGTTCATCTCGCCATCGTTCACCTGGGTGTAGTGCTCCCACCACTTGATGCGCGACACCAGTTTTTCACCCACTTCGCGTTTGACGGCACGACGCGTCAGCAAATGCTCGGCGCCATATATTTCGGGTGTCTCGCTCAGAATAGCCGTCCCCCCGTGCGCCACCAGCAAATCGACTGCGGCGCCAAGCGCCGGGTTGGCGCTGATGCCGGAGTAGCCGTCCGAGCCACCGCACTGCAAGCCAATGGTGATGTGCGACGCGCTGCAGGGTTCGCGCCGGACCTGATTGGCTTTTGGCAACATAGCCTTCACCAGTTCGATACCTTTGGCCACTGTTTTGGCCGTCCCGCCGGTGTCCTGAATATTGAAGACGCGCAGGTTGTCGCCCTCGGTCAGGCTGCCTTGTGCCAGCCAGGCATTGATCTGCATGGCCTCACAGCCCAAACCCACCACCAGCGCCCCCCAGAAGTTGGCATGGGTGGCATAGCCCTTGAGGGTTCGTTGCAAAATCTGGATACCCAAGCCTTCGTTGTCCATGCCGCAACCCGTGCCATGCGTCAGCGCCACCACGCCATCCACATTCGGGTAGCTGGCCAGCGCCGCCGGATTGGTGGTGCGCGAGAAGTGGTCGGCAATGGCACGCGCAGCGGTGGCCGAGCAATTCACACTGGTCAAAATGCCGATGTAGTTGCGCGTGGCCACACGGCCATCCGCGCGCTTGATGCCCATGAACGTGGCCTCGCGTTTCGCCGGCTCGGGTTTCACGTCGGCACCAAACGCGTAGTCGCGGCTGAAGTCACCCTTGTCAGGTCCCATATCCAGGTTGTGCGTGTGCACGTGTTCCCCGGCTGCAATTGGCTTGCTGGCAAATCCGATGATCTGGTTGTAGCGGCGCACGGGCTCTCCCGCAGCAATGGTCCGGGTGGCGATTTTGTGACCCGGCGGAATCATGCCCTTGACAGTGACGTTCTCCACCTTGGCGCCGCCAATGAGTTGGGCACGGGCAATCAGCACGTCGTCTGCAGGGTGTAGGCGGATAAACGGTGTCATGCTCAGTTTCTCAGGATTGTTTGGTCCGGCGCCAGCTCACGCTGAAGCGGGTATGGGACTTGTCCATATGTTTATGCATGGCCGCCCGGGCGGCGGGGGCGTCGTGCTCTCGAATGGCGTCAAGAATGATCTGGTGCTCGGCGATGGCAGCACGCCAGGAGGCAACGGTTTCAAAATGCCCCACCATGCGCTCAAACATGGGACCCCGACGTGCATCCCAGAAATGCTGCACAGTCTCAATCAGCACGCCGTTGCCGCCGGCTTGCGCGATGGCGGTGTGAAAAGCGCGGTCACCATCCAGTGGCAAGACGCCCTTGGCCGCGTCCGCCTTCATGCTGTCCAGTGCAACGGTCATGGCATCGATGTCTTTTCGCCTGGCCTGCTTCGCAGCCATGGAGGCAATTTCGCCTTCCACGACGCGTCGGGCGCGAATCAGCTCCAACGGCCCCCACTCGTTGGGAGCTTGCAACTCCGTCGCCGCACCTGCGCTTGCCGAGCGGTCCAGTACATACACGCCCGAGCCGGTGCGCACCTCAACCCAGCCCTCCACCTCCAGCGCAATCAACGCTTCCCGCACAGAGGGCCGACTGACACCCAGCTGTTTCGCCAGGTCGCGCTCCGCGGGCAATCGCGCACCCACGGCATACTCGCCGGAGACAATTCCCGCACGCAGCTGCTCGGCTATCTGCCGATACAGGCGCTGGGGTTCGATGGCTTGCAGAGGCATGTTGAACGGGTACGTAAGTTTGCCGTGCATCTCGTCATGTACGGCATCGTAATTGGCCAAGTGGTCTGGCCAATTATAATCCGGCAAATTCGACGAAGAACACCCGACCCTCACTTTGGAGACACCATGAGACTTGCAGGAAAAACCGCCCTCGTCACCGCAGCCGGCCAGGGCATTGGCCGCGCGACGGTGCTCGCCATGGCCGCCGAAGGCGCGCAGGTGCTTGCAACCGACGTTAACCCGGCATTGCTGGAAACCTATGCCGGTGTTGCCAATGTCAAGACCGCCACCCTGAATGTGCTGGACAAGACGGCCGTTCGGGCTACCGTGGAAGGCATGGCACGCGTTGATGTACTGTTCAATTGCGCGGGCGTGGTGCACAACGGCAGTATTTTGCAGGCCAACGATGACGAGTGGGACTTTGCCTTCAACCTCAATGTGCGGGCACAGTACTGGATGATTCAGGCAGTGCTGCCCAAAATGCTGGCCCAGGGTGGCGGCAGCATCATCAACATGGCCAGTGTGTGCGGCAGCCTCAAGGGTTTGCCCAACCGCTTCATCTACGGCGCCAGCAAGGCCGCGGTGGTGGGGCTGACCAAATCCGTCGCAGCAGACTTTGTGGGCAAAGGCATTCGCTGCAACGCCATTGCGCCCGGCACCGTGGACACGCCGTCGCTGACGGACCGCATCAACAGCTACGACGATCCGGTCGAAGCACGCAAAAACTTCATCGCCCGCCAGCCCATGGGACGCCTTGCACAGGCGCATGAAATAGCGCCCATCGTGGTCTACCTAGCCAGCGACGAGTCGGTATTTGCCACCGGGCAGGTATTCGCCGTTGATGGTGGCATGACCATATGAACCAGCTTGACATGGCAGGCCGCCACGCGGTCATCACCGGCGGTGCAACCGGCCTGGGCTATGCCACGGCACAACGCATGCTGGCTTCCGGCGCACGGGTCACCCTGTGGGACCGGCACCGCGACGCACTGACTCGCGCCACCCGCGAGCTGGGTGCCAAGGCGCTGGGGGTCACTGTCAACGTGGCAGACCACGCCAGCGTGGTGGACGCGGTGCGGTTGACGCTGGCACAGACACCGGCCATTGACGTGCTGGTGAATTCGGCGGGCATCACCGGCCCCAACGTCCGGCTGTGGGACTACCCGGCGGACGACTGGCTCCAGGTGATGCAGGTCAATCTGAACGGCCTGTTTTATTGCTGCCGTGAAGTGGTGCCGCTGATGCGCGCGCGCAACTACGGGCGCATCGTCAACATTGCGTCCGTCGCCGGCAAGGAAGGCAACCCCAACGCCAGCGCCTACAGCGCCAGCAAGGCCGCCGTAATCGCGCTCACCAAGTCACTGGGCAAGGAACTGGCCGACACCGGCGTGCGCGTGAACTGCGTGACCCCCGCCGCTGTGAAGACCGCGATTTTTGACCAGATGAAACCGGAGTTCATCCAGTTCATGCTGTCCAAGATTCCCATGGGTCGCTTCGGCACGCCAGAGGAAGTGGCGGCCATGGTGACCTGGTTGAGCACCGAGGACTGCTCGTTTTCCACCGGCGCCGTGTTCGACCTGTCAGGCGGACGCTCCACCTACTGACCTCTCATTCGGAATCATTACCGTCTCTCCACATTCCCTCCAAGAAAGGCAACCATGAAACTCGTTCGTTACGGAAACCCCGGCAAGGAAAAACCCGGCCTGATTGACGCCGACGGCAAGCTGCGCGACCTCAGCGCCGTCGTCAAGGACATCGGCCCGGACCAGCTCGGCGACGCCGCTCTGGTCAAACTGCGCAAGCTGAAAACCAACAAACTGCCACTGGTCAAGGGCTCGCCCCGCCTGGGCGCACCCATCAACGGTGTACGCAAGTTCATCGCGATTGGCCTGAACTACTCGGACCACGCGGCAGAGTCCAACATGCCGATCCCAAAAGAGCCAATCGTCTTCATGAAGGCCACCAGCTGCATTCAGGGCGCAAATGATCCTGTGATGTTGCCCAAAGGCTCAGTCAAATCTGACTGGGAAGTGGAACTGGGCGTGGTGATTGGCACTATGGCCCGGCACGTCTCGCAAAAAGACGCGCTCAACCACGTGGCCGGCTACTGCACTATCAACGACGTGAGCGAACGCGAATTCCAGCTGGAACGCGGCTCGCAGTGGGACAAGGGCAAAGGTTGCGACACCTTCGGCCCGCTCGGCCCCTGGCTGGTGACGCGCGACGACATCCCCAACCCACAAAGGCTGGCGATGTGGCTCGACCTGAACGGCAAGCGTGTTCAGACCGGCAACACCAAGACGATGATTTTCAGCGTGGCCAAGATCGTAAGCCACCTCAGCCAGTACATGACGCTGATGCCAGGTGACGTCATCACCACCGGCACACCGCCCGGCGTCGGTCTGGGTATGAAGCCACCGCTCTACCTGAAAAAGGGTGACGTGATGACGCTGGGCATTGAAGGCCTGGGCGAGCAGCGCCAGGTCGTGGTGCCGTTCAAGCTGTAAAACTCGAGAGGTCTGGTAGCCGGAGTCCGCAGGAAGCGATCGGGGAAAAGTCTTCAAAGTAGACTGATTGGTATTAATAAATACCACATAGTACATATGGATACTATTTGGTATATATTCCAGTCACGCCAAAGCTTTTGGCGGATTACCCCGATCAAACCCTTTTTTGGAGATTCCCATGAAAAAGACCCTCATCGCTTCCGTCCTGGCTATTGGCGTCGCATTCTCGGCCCAGGCTAAAGACATCGTTGACACCGCCGTTGCGGCGGGCAGCTTCAATACCTTGGCAACCGCACTCGGCGCAGCCGGCCTCGTCGACACACTCAAAGGCAAAGGCCCGTTCACGGTGTTTGCACCCACCGACGCCGCATTTGCCAAGATCCCCAAAGCCGATCTGGACGCGCTGCTGAAAGACAAGGCCAAGCTGACCGCCGTGCTGACCTACCACGTGGTCTCGGGCAAGGTGATGGCGGCTGACGTCAAGGCGGGCAAGGTCAAGACCGTGCAGGGCTCCGAGTTGACCGTGTCCACCATGGGTGGCGTGATGGTGGATGGCGCCAAGGTCACCGCCACTGACATCGTGGCGGACAATGGTGTGATTCACGTGATCGACAGCGTGATCATTCCGAAATAAGTCACCTGACGAAACCCAAAGAAAAAGGCAGCCCGGGAAACCTGGCTGCCTTTTTGCTATATATTTAATAGCTACTTGCGCATAATGGACGTGGTCTACAACCCTATTTGACCACTAAAAACCATCAATCCAGACCCACCAACCCCATATCCGCACTGCTCATGAGTTTCTCGATGTCCAGAAGAATCAGCATGCGGTCTTCGATCGAGCCAATGGCCAGCACATGGTCTTCGCCAATGGGGGTCGAGAAGTCCGGGGTGGGACGCAGTTGCTCCGGCGTGAGGGTGATGACGTCGGACACACCATCCACCACCATGCCCATGATCCTGTTGGCGATGTTCACCACAATCACCACCGTGAAGCTGTCGTAGGTGACATCCGGCAGATTGAAGCGCATGCGCATGTCCACGATGGGCACAATCACGCCGCGCAAATTGACCACCCCTTTGATGAACGGCGCCGCATTGGCCATGCGGGTGGGTTCTTCATAAGAGCGGATTTCCTGCACGCGAAGGATGTCCATGCCGTATTCCTCGGCGCCGAGTTTGAAGGTCAGGAACTCGCGGATGGACGTCACTGCACTGCTCAGGCCCGGGTTGGAACCCGCAGACTGTCTAGAGGCTGGGTTGTTTGCTACCGGGCTTGCGGCGGTATTAGTGCTGGTTTGCATCATGGTCGTGCTCTCAAAAGCTGGTCCATTCGTCGTCGGTACCGGTTTTTTGGGTCGAAGCAACTGTTTGAGCGGCTACGGTCGGCTTGAGTGTTGCCGCTTTCGCCGGTGACTTGGTGGCAATGCGGGCCACATTGGTCGCCCGGTTGGAACCTCGCCGTTCTGCAGGCTGCGCTGGCGCTAGGGGCTTGAATTGATGGGCTTGCGCTGGCCGGGGCTGGCTGTACGTCTGTGCGCCCTCGTTGCCCAGCTTGAACACCGCCACCGTGGCGACCAGCTCCTGTGCCTGTGATTTGAGGCTGGAAGCAGCCGCTGCCATTTCTTCCACCAGTGCTGCGTTTTGCTGGGTGACCTGATCCATTTGCGTAACGGCCTCACCAACTTGCGCCACACCGGCTGCCTGTTCGTTGCTGGCCGCGCTGATTTCGCCCATCAAGTCCGTCACGCGGCGGATGCTGCTCACCACCTCGGTCATGGTGACACCGGCTTCATCCACCTGGGCTGTGCCCTGCTCGACCCGCTCGACGCTGGCGCCAATGAGGGTTTTGATTTCCTTGGCGGCTTCTGCACTGCGACCAGCCAGGGAACGAACTTCAGACGCCACCACCGCGAAGCCGCGACCCTGCTCGCCAGCGCGGGCAGCCTCAACGGCGGCGTTCAAAGCCAGGATGTTGGTCTGGAAGGCAATGCCGTCTATGACGCTGATGATGTCGGATATCCTGCGTGAGCTGTCGTTGATGCCTTTCATGGTCTCGACAACTTGCGCAACCACTTCGCCACCTTTAACGGCCACGGTGCTGGCGCTCATGGCCAGCTGGTTGGCCTGACGTGCGCTGTCGGCATTTTGCTTGACGGTGGCGCTGAGTTCTTCCATGGAGGCGGCGGTTTCTTCCAGCGCACTGGCTTGTTGCTCGGTGCGGCCGGACAGATCGTGGTTGCCTTGCGCTATCTCCGCACTCGCGGTGGCCACGCCTTCGGAGCCTTGGCGAACGGTGGAAACCACGTGGTGCAACGGGGCTTGCATCGTTGCCCAGCGAAGCCAACTGGTGGCGTGAACTCAGTCGTGGGCCCGGTCAACCACCGGGGTGGTGAGGTCGCCGTCGCGGACCCGTTCCGCTACAGCCTGCGAGACCGCCACGCGGCGCTGCAGCAGGCTGGCAACGTACCAGGAGAAGGCCAGCAAGCCCAGAGCAATGGCAATCACCGTGCCGACGATGGCATTTCGGGTGGATGCTGTTGTCCTCTTCAGCGTGCCCAGTTCGGCTAGGCAGCACGGTATTTTGGCCTTTCTTTTCGGTGTTCAAAGCTTCCTGCAGCAAATTGCGCGAAGAGAATGGTTTTTCAACCAGCATCTTGAAGGCTTCGTCTTTCTTGCCCGCCTCAATCAGCGCCACATTGGTGCCGCCAAGGCCCAGAATCTTTGGACATAGGTTTGCAGTCTTGGGTGAAAGCGTCCTTTTCCTTCGGGTGTCAGGTAGGCTGCTCCAAAAGCCGACAGGGTTTCGTCGATGTGTTTGCGCTTGTCACCAATGTAGGCCAACGTGCTTGCCAGGTCAGCGGGTGTGGTAACCAGCATGGCATGGCGCAGTTGCAATGAAACACGCGTCAAATAGTCCACGTCGGCAAGTTGCTCAGCTGGGGAACCCAGTGCGGGCCTCGTAGACCGATTTCAGTGCGTCAGTTTGACCTTGCTGAGATGCCAGAATGGCCAACGCTGTAATTCCCAGGGCAGAAGCTTGAGACACCAATCAGGATCACAAGCGTTGGAGATTTCAAAGTTCAAAGTTCATAGGCTGCTTTATTGATTTGAGGTACTTCTTCTAGAAGTCGGTTTTGGGAGAATTGTTGCATTCTCAATTCTTCCGTCCTAGAGCATTGGGTGGCAAAAATGGATTATCCCCATTTGGAAAATCCCAAAGGTCTTCGCTTTTAATAAGAAGGAGGCAGATTTATGCCGACTTATTTGGTGCAAAACCGTGCTGGCAGGCCGCCTTTCACCTGAGCACCTGAGCAGCACCTAATTCGACTAATTTGTTAATAGCTACTCACGCATAGCCAACGAGAGCTAACGGGCATTTAGACCATCAAAACAGGTGCTCATGACGAGCTCCACGATCTGCTCATCATTGTGCTGGCCACCCATCTTCAGGAACTCCAGCACGGGGTCGCAGGCGCGGGCGTAGAAGGTGTACAGAATCGCAATCGCCGGCAGTTTGGGGTTCAGCGCACCGGCAACCTGCGCCGCTTCGATCCAGGCGCCCAAGCGATCACTCACATCCATCAGACCATCCATGTAGTCGCGGTTGGCGATCAACGTGGCGCGCAGCGTAGAGTTCTGACTGGGCAGCGACGGCATTTCGCCTGCCAGCTTGACTTCCATGGTCCAGCGAACCACAGCGCGCAGGTTTTCCAGCGGCGTGGCGTCACCCGGCAAGGCGGCCAGAAAGTCTTGTGCCCGGCGCATCACACGCACCATGGCAGCAGCGGCCAAGTCTTCCTTACTGGGGAAATGTTTGTACAAGCTGGCTTTGGCAATGCCGACGTTGGCGGCCACTTCGTCTACCGTCATGGCTTCAAAGCCCTTTTCGGCCAGCAGACGGTTCACGGTCTGGACAATGGCATCCTCACGGGCCAGCAGCATTTGCTGCTTGAAAGAGACTTTGACGGGGACAGGCAATGTGTCATTCATGCCCACATTCTAACCGCTATGACCAAAAATAAGGCTAGCCGGCTGTTTTTATACTTAAGCGTCTGACTACAACCAATAAGTTTTTTTGAACGGCTTTTCTGAGTTAGGTGCGTGCAGCACCGCTGAAACCATTGCCATAGCGCGCCAATGTCAGTCCATCCATGCTGATGTCGGGTTTGCGGCCCGAAATCACATCAGCCATGACCCGGCCAGTGCCGGCGGCCATGGTCCAGCCCAGCGTACCGTGGCCGGTGGACAGATACAGATTCGGATAAGGTGTGCCGCCCACCACGGGTGTGCCGTCCGGCGTCATGGGGCGCAGGCCGGTCCAGAACTCGGCTTTGGACACGTCACCGCCGCGCGGAAACAGGTCGGTCACCACGTGGTTGAGCGTCTCGCGGCGCCCTTCGCGCAAAGCCAGGTTGTAGCCAGCCAGCTCGGCCGTGCCGCCCACGCGGATGCGGTCGCCCAGACGCGTGACGGCCACTTTGTGCGTTTCGTCCATGATGGTGGACTCGGGCGCGAACTGTTTGTCGGTGATGGGCAGCGTGATGGAATAACCTTTGACCGGATACACGGGTACGTGAATGCCCACGGGTTTGAGCAGCAGCGGCGAGTAGCTTCCCAGCGCCACCACGTAGCGGTCTGCCGTCAACATACCCGCGTCGGTGCGCACACCGGTGATGCGCTGGCCATCGCTGGCGATGCCCTGAATGTTGACGCCATAACGAAACTTCACGCCAAGGCCTTCCGCCAGTTTGGCCAGGTTTTGCGTGAACTTGAAACAGTCGCCAGTCTCGTCACCCGGCAGGCGCAGCGCCCCGACGAATTTCTCTTTCACCAGCGCCAGCGCGGGCTCAACCTTGATGTAGCCGCTCTGGTCCAGCAACTCGAATGGCACACCGTATTGCTTGAGGATGTCGATGTCTTTGCCCGTGCCGTCCAGCTGCTTTTGGGTGCGAAAGAGCTGCAGAGTGCCCTGCGTGCGCTGCTCATAGGCGATGCCGGTATCCAAGCGCAGCTCGCGCAGGCAGTCGCGGCTGTATTCAGCCAGGCGCACCATGCGGCCCTTGTTCACAGCATACCGTGCCTCGGTGCAATTGCGCAGCATCGACACGCCCCAGCGCCACATGGCGGGGTCCAGCATCGGCCAGATCACCAGCGGGCTGTGCTGCATCAGCATCCACTTGATGGCCTTGAGCGGCACACCCGGCCCGGCCCACGGCGCGGAATAACCTGGCGATACCTCGCCTGCGTTACCGTAACTGGTTTCCAGCGCCGGGCCGCTCTGCCGGTCCACCACCGTCACCTGATGCCCCGATTTGGCCAGGTAATAGGCCGTGGTGGTACCGATGACGCCGCTGCCCAGGATAAGGATGTTCATGGAGGTGAATCTTCCCATAAGCGCATCTGATATTTTCAGTAATAGTTCATGATTTCTTCTAATACAGAGTGGTGTGCGAATCGCGATGAATAACCGCTAACAGGCAGTCATCGGCGACGTGTTGTAGCATTGCCGTCATCCTCTACTCCTCCCGCATCCAGGTAAAGCCCCATGTCCACACTGCACCCATTTCACCTCGCATTCCCGGTCACGTCGCTGGCAAAAGCCCGCGCGTTTTATGGCGACTTGCTGGGCTGCCCCGAAGGGCGCTCATCCTGATGACTGGGTGGATTTCAATTTTTTCGGCCATCAGATCGTGGCCCACCTGGCGCCCGGCGAAGCCGGTCACCACAACACCAGCGCGGTGGATGGACACAACGTGCCGGTGCGTCACTTTGGCATGGTGCTGTCCATGGACGAGTGGGACAAGCTGGCGGCCAAGCTGCGCGCAGCCAACATCCAGTTTGTGATTGAGCCGCACATCCGCTTCAAGGGTCAGGTGGGTGAACAGGCCACGATGTTTTTTCTGGACCCGTGTGGCAACGCCGTGGAATTCAAGGCGTTTGCCGACCCGTCGCGCCTGTTTGCCAAATAGGCGCGTAACTCACCGCCGATCACGCCAGCTGGTGAGCTTCCTGCAGACAAGCCTGAAAAAGCCGCGTTGCCCTGGACGGCTGAGGTGAGCGCCGCAAAATGCCCAGAAAGCTGCAGGCATACCGGAACAGCGATGGTTTGACGGCGCGCATCTGGCCCAGCCGCACGAAGCTGTCGGCATAGTGGTCCGGCAGAAAGCCCAGGAATTTGCCGGACAGGACTAGCGTGGCAATAGCCTCTTGGTCAAACGCCGTGGCCTTGCGGGGCAGTCGCACCTGTTGGCTGATCTCCATGTTGGGCGAGTGGTAGCCCAGCCCGGCAAACTGGTGTGCCCCCAGGTCGCTCCATGCCAGACGGTCGTTGTCGGTAGCAAAAAGCGGGTGTTGCGCGCCGCAATACAGCAGCATGGTCTCATTGAACAACGCGTCATACGTCAGGCTGTCCGAGCTGCGATGCCCCGGGATCACGCCCACCTGAAACTGCCCGTCAATCACACCGCGCTCGATGGCGTTGATCGGGGCAATGTGCAGGTTCAGCACCACATCGGGCGCACGCTCGCAAAACAGCGCGATGGCTGCGCCAATGTGTGCCGCCGGATTGCTGGCAGTCTTGTCAAACAGCGCCACGTTGAGCTGGCCACCCATGCGGCGGTGAATTTCGTCCACGCCACTTCTGAACGCCTCCGTGGAAGCCAGCAGTTGCAGGGTCTGGGCGTAAATCTGCTCGCCCTCCGTGGTCAGCGAAAAGCCGGCTCGGCCTCGGCGGCACAGCGTCAAACCCAGCCGGGTCTCCAGATCCTTCACATGGCGGCTGACGGTGGAGGTACCGATGTTCAGCTCCAGCTCGGCTGCCGCCATGCCGCCACAGTCCACCACGGACTTGAACACCCGCAGCAAGCGCAAATCCATGTCGCCCAGCTGGCCCAGCACGGCATGACTTTTGGGCTGAACAGAAGTAGAAGTGGAGGGGTTTACTTTCATGAACACGCAACTGAATAGTGATATTTAAACATTTATAAGAGTAACAGACCTGCCCACAATGCACTTTTGCTGACCCATACCCGCCTGACCGGAGACCCGCCATGAACCTGAACGACGCACAGCACCTGACCCCCGCCAAAGCCCCCCGAAAAGACGCAGCCTTTCTGGAAGCGCACTGGATGCCTTACACGGGAAACCGTGACTTCAAGGCCAATCCGCGGCTGATGGCCAGCGCGCAGGGCTGTTACTACACCGACGTCGATGGTCGCAAGATTCTGGATGGCCTCTCGGGTCTGTGGTGCTGTGGCTTGGGCCACGCCCGGCCCGAACTGATTGAAGCCGCCAGCCGCCAGATGGCCACGCTGGACTACTCGCCCGCATTCCAGTACGGTCATGAGCTGTCGTTTGAACTCGCCAACAAAATCAAGGAACTCACGCCCGCCGGGCTGGACTATGTGTTCTTCACCGGTTCGGGTTCGGAATCGGCCGACACGTCATTGAAGATGGCCCGTGCTTACTGGCGCACCAAGGGCCAGGCCGGCAAGACGCGTTTCATCGGGCGCGAAAAAGGCTATCACGGCGTCAACTTTGGCGGCATCTCGGTCGGCGGCCTTGTGGCTAACCGAAAGGCCTTTGGTCAGGGCATCGAAGCCGACCACCTGCCCCACACCCAACTCGCCAAAAACGCGTTTTCGCGCGGCATGCCCGCGCAAGGCGTGGAGCTGGCCGACGAGTTGCTGAGAATGATTGCGCTGCACGACGCATCCAACATTGCGGCCGTGATTGTGGAGCCGTTTTCTGGTTCAGCCGGCGTGGTCATTCCACCCGTCGGTTACCTGCAGCGCCTGCGCGACATCTGCACGGCCAACAACATCCTGCTGATTTTTGATGAGGTCATCACCGGCTTTGGCCGCTGTGGCGCCTACACCGGAGCAGAAGCCTTCGGCGTAACGCCCGACATCATGAACGTGGCCAAGCAGATCACCAACGGCACGCAGCCACTGGGTGCCGTGATCGCCAAAAAGGAAATCTACGACACCTTCATGGCGGCAGGCGGCCCGGAGTACATGCTGGAGTTTGCCCATGGCTACACCTACTCCGCCCACCCGGTTGCCTGCGCCGTGGGCGTGGCTGCGCTGGACGTGCTGGTCAAGGAAGACATGATCAACCGCGTGAAGAACCTGGCGCCGTATTTCGAGCAGGCCGTGCACAGTCTCAAAGGTCCATCAAACACATCACCGATATCCGCAACTTTGGTCTGGCTGCCGGCATCACCATTGACGCCCTGCCCGGTGAGCCTGCCCGCCGGCCGTATGAGATCGCGATGAAGTGCCTGAAGAAAGGCTTCTACGTTCGTTACGGTGGTGACACCATTCAGCTGGCGCCACCTTTCATCATCGAAAAATCAGAGATTGACAGCCTGATCAACGCTTTGGGTGAAGCCCTGAACGAAACTGCCTGACAGCAAGTTCCCGAGCGCTGGAACTCAGGGCTGCGTCAGCGCGCCCTTGGCTGCGGCGGTCAGCGCTGTCGTCAAGGCGTCGAGTATGGCCGAGTCCAGATTCCAGCAATGCCAATACAGGTCCACCTGCAGCGTGAAAGCCGGGGCCAGGTTGACCAGTTGCCGGGGCTTGGCCAGCAGGGCGCGGACCTGCAACTCGGGCACCACGCTGGCACCCCAGCCAGCCAGCGCCGCGCGCACCTGACCTTCCGAGCTGGGGACAAAGCGCTGGCTCAGGCTCACCCGCTTGAGGCCACAGGCCTGCCCGACGAACTCGGTCTGCAAATCATCCTTGCGGTTGAAGGCAATGAAGGGAATCTGGCGAAAGTTATGCGGCGTCAGCCCTTGCGGGCAGTGCTGGCGGGCAAACGCCGCGCTGGCCACCGCCACATAGTTCATCGCCCCCAGGGGCACCACCTTGCAGCCGCGCAATGCATTTTTCAGCGTGGTGACGCAACCCAGCACCTGGCCCTCGCGCAACCAGCCATGCGTGAAATCCTGATCGTCGGCAATGATCTCCAGCGGCAGGCCCTCGCGAACCAGCTGGTCCAGCGCGGGTAGCGCCCAAGTGGCGATGCTATCGGCATTGACCGCGATGGAGACGCGCTCTTCTTCACGCGCGCCGCTTACGGTACTGGGCGCCAGATCCTGAAGGTCATGCTCCAGATCAGCACGCAGCAGGCGCATCTGCATCGCGTGCTTGAGCAACAGGCGCCCGGCTGCGGTGGGCTTGAGCGGGCGGCTGCGAACAATCAATACCGTACCCGCTTGCGCCTCCAGGGAGCGCAGACGCTGGGACACAGCCGACTGGGTGATGGACAACCGCACGGCAGCACGCTCGAACCCGCCCTCCTCCACAATGGCGGCGAGACACTCCAGCGAGTCGGGATCAAAAGCACTCATATGGGGCGTCTTTCTTCAATTGGCCTTGACCAAAACAGTGCGCAGCACCATGTCCACGATCAGGGTCTCGGCTGCCGCGAAGTCTTCTGAGCCAAGCTTCTTCTTGCCCAGCACCAGGCTGATCTGGCTGGCCCAGTCTGCATACACCTGTGTGGAGGCCCATAACAAAATCATCAGGTGCCGGCCATCCACGGGCCGGCACAGGCCCTGCTCGGCCCACCGGTTGAAGATGGCGACATCGGCTTGCAATGCCGGAATCACCCGCTCGCGGATTTCCGCTGCAAACAAGGGAGCGCCAGAGACCACCTCGTTCGCATACACCCGCGAGTCGTCCGGGTGCTCACGTGAGAAGCGCAGTTTGCCGGCGATGTACTCGCGCAAAGCCTGTTCGGGATCATCCTGTCGCTGGCTCAGCGCATCCATGTAAGACAGCCAGACATCCAGCACACCGTGCAACACGCGCCTGTACAACTCCTCCTTGCTGGGAAAGTAATAAAGCAGGTTTTGCTTGGATGCCCCTACCTCGCGGGCAATATGGTCCAGCGAAACGCCACCAAACCGCGCTGGGCAAACAGCCGTTTTGCAGCAGCGAGGATGTCCTGCTCCAGCCGCTCACGCGCCTCACTGACCTTCACGGTTTTTGACCCGGACACTTTTCTCATACGTGGTACGTATTTTGCATACTCTTGTTCAGGGTTTTTACCAATTGGTAAAACATTTATTACTGCATCTAATTGACTGGCAACAGATTCATTCCGGCAGATTCAATTTGGCAAGCGTGCACGGCCCATTGTGCCGGACGCCGTTTTGATCAACCCATTGCACTGGACAAGCGAAACATGCACACAGATTTTTCCACGCCCGGCGTCCATGCAGGGCGCTTGTCGTCTGACCAATACGCCCACAATTTCTGTGACGCACACCCGCCACTGAACTTGGTGCAGGCCAAAATTGAGGCTGACCGGTGTTACTACTGCTTTGATGCGCCCTGCCAGACCGCCTGCCCGACGGGCATCGACATTCCCAGCTTCATCCACCGGATTGCCGACGACAACATCCGCGGCGCGGCGCATACCATCCTGAAGGCCAACCCGCTGGGCGGCATGTGCGCCCGCGTCTGCCCGACCGAGGTGTTGTGCGAACAGGCCTGCGTGCGCAACACCAACGAAGACAAGCCGGTCGAGATCGGCCAGTTGCAACGGTATGCGACCGACGCCTACTTTGCCAAGCCCGGCGCACCGCTGTTCACCCGCGCCAAGACCACCGGCCGCAAGGTGGCGGTGGTCGGCGCAGGCCCGGCCGGACTGGCATGCGCCCATGGCCTGGCAGGCTGGGGCATCAGGTGGTGGTGTTCGATGCCAACCCCAGCTGGGCGGCCTCAACGAATACGGTCTGGCGACCTACAAGACGGTCGATGACTTTGCCCAAAAGGAGATCGCCTGGTTGCTGTCCATCGGCGGCATCGAGATCGCGTCTGGGCACCCGGCTCGGCCGCGATATCAGCTGGACACTTTGACAGGTGACTATGACGCGGTGTTTCTGGGTTTGGGACTGGCCGGTGTCAACAGCATCGGCATCGAAGAGCCGAAAGCTGCCGGGGTGCGCAACGCTGTTGAATTCATTGCCGAGCTGCGTCAGGCGCCAACCTATGCGCAGGTGCCGGTGGGTCGCAGGGTCGTGGTGATCGGGGGTGGCATGACGGCCGTCGATGCGGCCGTGCAGTCCGCAAACTGGGTGCCGAAAGCGTGACCATTGTTTACCGCCGGGGCGCCGAGGACATGTCGGCCTCAGGTCATGAGCAGGACTGGGCCCAGACCAACGGCGTGCACATTCGCCACTGGGCGACGCCCAAGGAGGTGCTGACCGCGGACGGCCACGTCACCGGCATGCGGTTCGCCGGCACCCAGGGTGGGCGGCAAGCTGGTCGAGACCGGCGAGACCTTCACGCTGCAGGCCGACATGGTGCTCAAGGCCATTGGCCAAAGCTTTGTGGCCCAGCCCCTGGGTGCCAGGGTCGAACTCAAAGGGGCCGCATCGTCACCGACGCCGAGGGGCGGACCTCCCACGCCCAGGTGTGGGCCGGTGGCGACTGCCGCGTCGGCGGCCGTGACCTGACCGTGGAAGCCGTCGAACATGGCAAGGTGGCGGCCTTGTCCATCCACGCCGCCCTTCACGCTGAATCAGCGCCTCGCAACCACGGAGCATCCACCATGGCAAACCTGAATACCGAATTCGCGGGCATCCGAAGCCCCAACCCCTTCTGGCTGGCGTCCGCACCGCCCACCGACAAGGCCTACAACGTGGAGCGCGCGTTTGAGGCCGGCTGGGGCGGTGTGGTCTGGAAGACGCTGGGCGAAGCCGGTCCACCCGTAGTCAACGTCAATGGGCCGCGCTACGGCGCGCTGCTCACCATCGACCGCCGTCTCATGGGCTTCAACAACATCGAACTGATCACCGACCGCCCGCTGGAGACTCAACCTGACGAGATCCGCCAGGTGAAGCGCGCCTGGCCCGACCGCGCGCTGGTGGTGTCGCTGATGGTGCCCTGCGAGGAGCAGTCCTGGAAAAACATCCTGCCGCAGGTGGAGGACACCGGCTGCGACGGCATCGAGCTCAACTTCGGCTGCCCGCACGGCATGAGCGAGCGCGGCATGGGCGCCGCGGTGGGCCAGGTGCCCGAATACATCGAGATGGTCGCGCGCTGGTGCAAGCAGTACAGCCGGCTGCCGGTGATCGTGAAGCTCACGCCCAACATCACCGACATCCGTTACCCGGCGCGTGCCGCCAAGGCGGGTGGGGCCGACGCGGTGTCGCTGATCAACACCATCAACTCCATCATGGGCGTGGACCCGTACACGCTGACCATGTCACCCTCCACCGGCGGCAAAGGCAGCCACGGCGGTTACTGCGGCCCGGCCGTGAAGCCGATTGCGCTGAACATGGTGGCCGAGATCGCCCGCGACCCGCAGACTGCGGGCCTGCCGATCTCCGGCATCGGGGGCGTCGGCACCTGGCGCGACGCGCTGGACTTTATCGCGCTGGGCTCCGGCACGGTGCAGGTGCGAGATCAAGGAAGACGAATGCGTGGGCTGCAACCTGTGTGTCTCGGTCTGTCCGGTGCCGGAGACCATCACCATGCGTACGCTGGCCGCTGGCGAGATCGACCAGCGCACCGGCAAACCGGTAGCGGCCATTCATGCCAACTGGACCACCCATGCCAACAACCCGATGCGTGTTGGTAGGGCTGGCCGGTGGCTGTTCACCAGCTGCTATCAATGGGCCCTGGCCTCCCCAGTTTATTCGTAAGCAACTAGATTTTGGCATTGATGAGCACCTCTTGATCCGTGGTGGCACCGTCGTCAATGCCGACCGCGCTTCCCTGCCGATGTGTTGTGCCCGGAACGGCAAGATCCACAGCGTGGGCGACAGGCCTGACGCCCCGGCCGGTGCCACCATGGTGGACGCCGGTGGCCAATACGTCATGCCCGGCGGCATCGACCCGCATACCCACATGCAGCTCCCTTTCATGGGGACGGTGACCGTGGACGATTTCTTCACCGGCACCGCGGCCGGGCTGGCCGGCGGCACCACCTCGATCATCGATTTCGTCATCCCCAACCCGCAGCAGCCCTTGATGGAGGCCTACCAGAACTGGCGCGGCTGGGCCGAAAAGGCCGCCACCGACTACGGCTTTCACGTCGCCGTGACCTGGTGGAGCGAAGCGGTCCATGCCGACATGGGCCGCCTGGTCAAGAACGAGGGCGTCAACAGCTTCAAGCATTTCATGGCCTACAAGAACGCCATCATGTGCGACGACGAGACGCTGGTGAACAGCTTCAAGCGTGCGCTGGAACTCGGCGCCATGCCCACTGTGCACGCCGAAAACGGCGAGCTGGTGTTCCTGCTGCAGAAAGAAGTGGCCGCCATGGGCATCAAGGGGCCTGAAGGTCACCCACTGTCGCGTCCGCCCGGGGTGGAGGGCGAAGCCGCCAACCGCGCCATTGCCATTGCCGACGTGCTGGCGTGCCGATCTACGTCGTGCATGTGTCGTGCATCGAATCGGCCGAGGCCATGGCCCGCGCCCGCGCCCGCGGCCAGCGGGTGTACGGCGAGGTGCTGGCCGGCCATCTGGTCATCGATGACTCGGTGTACCGCAACCCCGACTTCGCGTACGCCGCCGGCCATGTGATGAGCCCGCCGTTCCGACCCAAGATCAATCAGGAATTCTTGTGGCGTGGCCTGCAATCGGGCAACCTGCACACCACGGCCACCGACCATTGCGCCTTCTGCGCGGCGCAGAAGCGGCCGGCAAGGACGATTTCGGCAAGATCCCCAACGGCACCGGCGGCGTCGAGGAGCGCCTGGCCGTGATCTGGGACCAGGGCGTCAACACCGGCCGCCTGACACCGTGCGAGTTTGTCGCCATCACCTCGGCCAACACCGCCAAGCTGTTCAACATCTACCCGCAAAAGGGCAGCGTGTCAGTAGGCGCTGACGCGGATCTGGTGGTGTGGGACCCCGCAGGCACCAAGACGCTCTCAAGCAAGACGCAGCACAGCAAGGGCGACTTCAACATCTTCGAAGGCCGCACCGTCAAGGGCATCCCCAGCCACACCGTGAGTCAGGGCGAGCTGGTGTTTGTGCAGGGAGACTTGCGTGCCGTGCAAGGCAAGGGGCGTTACATCAAGCGCCCGGCCTTTGGCCGCAATTTCGAGGCCGTCAAACAGCGCGCCGGAACCACTGGCACCACGGCCGTGAGCGCTGACTGCCGCACCGTCCCACCAGCACCACTTCAGGAGAACATCGCCGTGCACTGCAACCGCGCCAGCCCGAAGCCATCGACATGTCCGCATCAATGGAGACCGCCTCTGGGCCTCGCTGATGGAGCTGGCCAAAATTGGCGCCACGCCCAAAGGTGGCGTCTGCCGCCTGACACTGACCGATCTGGACAAGCAGGGGCGTGACCTGGTGATTGGCTGGGCCAGGGCGGCGGGCATGACCGTGACCATCGACAAGATCGGCAACGGCTTCATGCGCCGCGCCGGGCGCAACAACAGCCTGCCGCCCATCGTCACCGGCAGCCACATCGACACCCAGCCCACCGGCGGCAAGTTCGACGGCAACTACGGCGTGCTGGCCGGCATCGAGGTGGTGCGCACGCTCAACGACCACGGCATCGAGACCGAGGCGCCGATCGAGGTGGCGTTCTGGACCAACGAGGAAGGCTCGCGCTTTGTGCCGGTGATGATGGGTTCGGGCGTGTTTGCCGGGGCCTTCACGCTCGAACACGCCTACGCCGCCACCGACACCGAGGGCAAAACGGTAGGGGAGAGCCAGGCGCATCGGCTACATCGGCGACCAGGAGCCCGGCGACCACCCCATTGGCGCGTACTTCGAGACACACATCGAACAAGGCCCGGTGCTGGAGGACAACGACAAGACCATTGGCGTGGTGCAGGGCGTGCTGGGCATCCGCTGGTTTGACTGCACCGTGACCGGCATGGAGGCCCACGCCGGCCCCACGCCGATGGCGCTGCGCAAGGACGCGATGCAGGTGGCCACCCGCATCATGCAGGAGGTGGTGGCGATCGCGCACCGGTACCCGCCGTACGGCCGCGGCACGGTCGGCATGGTGCAGGTACACCCGAACAGCCGCAACGTGATCCCGGGTCGGGTGAAGTTTTCGATCGACCTGCGCAACGCCACCGACGCGCTGGTGGACCAGATGGCCGCCGAGGTCCAGGCCTTTGCCGCCCAGGTGGCCAAGGACAGCGGCCTGCCGTCCAGATCGAGCTGGTGTCGAGCTACCCCGCGCAGATTTTCCACGACGACTGCGTGGACGCGGTCGGCCCGCGCAGCCAAAAGCTGGGTTACTCCAACATGCCCGCCGTCTCTGGCGCCGGCCATGACGCGGTGTACATGGCCAAGCTGGCGCCCAGCGGCATGATCTTCATCCCCTGCAAGGACGGCATCAGCCACAACGAGATTGAGGATGCCAAGCCCGAACACATTACCGCCGGGTGCAATGTGTTGCTGCATGCCATGCTGGAGCGGGCACACGCGGTGTAGCATCTTCATCGGACACTGGCACAGTTCGTGCCTCTACTGATCACACCATGAAACAATGCCGCAGAAGAAGTAACGAGAGAATTTGATGACAGTGGTAAATGAAGTGTCCGGGGCATCCAGTGACCCCGCGCTGGCTGTAGATGTTCGCAATGCGTCCCTGATTTACAACCCGGTCGAAGCGCCGGTGCATGCGCTCGCCAACATTGACCTGGCCATCCGGCCTGGTGAATTTGTCTCGCTGATCGGACCTTCGGGCTGTGGCAAGACAACGCTGCTGCGCGTGATCGCCGATCTGGAACACATCACGTCGGGCAGCGTGCTGGTCAACGGTGTTTCGCCACATGATGCACGGCTATCCCGTGCCTACGGCTACGTGTTTCAGGCGCCCGCTTTGTTCCCGTGGCGCACGGTTCTGGCCAATGTGACTTTGCCTTTGCAGATTCAGGGCAAAAGCAAGCTTGACGCGAAACGCATCGCCATGGAACATCTGGAGCGTGTGGGCTTGAAGGGCTTTGAGGGCAAGTACCCCTGGCAGCTCTCGGGCGGCATGCAGCAGCGCGTGTCGATTGCACGGGCGCTGTCTTTCGAGCCCAAGATCCTGATGATGGACGAGCCCTTTGGCGCGCTCGACGAGATCACGCGCGACCGCCTCAACGAACAGTTGCAGCAGCTCTGGCAGCGCGAGCGCCGCACCGTGGTGTTTGTGACCCATTCCATTGCCGAGGCGGTGTACCTCTCCACCAAGATCGTGGTTATGTCGCCGCGGCCGGGGCGCATCGTCAAGGTGATTGATTCGATTTTGCCGGATGAACGCCATCTGGGTCTGCGGGATACACCGGAATTTGTCGCACTTGCCCATGAAGTACGCGAAGCTCTAGCCGATGGCCACCACTAGAACCCTGACCCAACGCGCCGTGCACGACTGGCTGCCAGTTGCTGTCGTGCTGCTGTCCGTCGTGATTGCCTGGTATGGGGCGGCCTGGGCCCTGAATGCGCCCGGCGCCATCGAGCGTGTGCTGGATGCAGAGGCTGGCTACACACAAATGGAACTGTTTGAGGCCACCATGACCATGGAGCGGCCGCTGATGCCCGCGCCCCACCAGGTGGCCATGGACTTCTACGAGAGCCTGACCGAGTGGCCGGTTGACTCGCCACGCAACCTGATCTACCACGTCATCGTGACCGGGCAGTCCACGTTGCTGGGTTTTGTTATGGGCACTGCGTTGGGGCTGCTGCTGTCGGTGCTCATCGTGCACAGCCGCACGCTGGACAAGGCGCTGCTACCCTGGATCGTTGCCTCGCAAACCGTGCCCGTGCTGGCCATTGCGCCCATCGTGCTGGTGGTGTTGGGCAGTCTGGGCTTTTCGGGCACCGCGCCCAAAGCCTTCATTGCCATGTACCTCTGCTTCTTCCCGGTCACCGTGGCCATGGTGCAGGGCCTGCGTTCGCCACAGAAGATTGAAACCGAGATGATGCACACCTACGCCGCTAACCGCTGGCAGTCACTGTGGTTGCTGCGCTTGCCGGCGGCCTTGCCCTTTCTGTTTCCCGCATTGCGCGTGGGTGTCGCTGCTGGACTGGTGGGCGCCATGGTGGCCGAGTTGCCTACAGGCGCGCAGGCTGGTCTGGGCGCACGTTTGTTGACAGGTTCGTACTACGGGCAAACCACACAAATCTGGTCCGCATTGGTGATGTCCGCGTTCCTGGGGTTGGCACTGACCGGCATCGTGGCCGGTGTGGAGCGCGTGGTGCTGCGCAGCCGGGGGGGTGTATGACAGACGGCGTTACTCCGGTCTGGTTCTGGCCCGGCATGGTGCTGCTGGCCCTGGTGGCAGGCTATAGCGTTCACCGCATGGCGGCCGTCAACGGCAGCCGCTGGGTGGGTATGGCCACCGCTGCTCTGTTTGGTGTGTGGGTGGTGGTGTTCTGGGAAATTCTGGTGCGTGCGCTCGATGTGCCGCGTGTGCTGCTGCCTGCGCCCAGCCTGGTGGTCGGCTCCCTGTTCGATCACGGTTCCAAATTGTGGGGTGACTTTGTGCAGACCGTTCTCAAGGCCGTGCTGATCGGCTGGGCGCTGGGCTGTGGCCTGGGTTTTGCCGTGGCGGTGGCAATTGACCGCATGCCGTTTTTGCAGCGCGGCCTCTTGCCTGTGGCTTCGCTCACCAGCGCGATTCCACTGGTCGGTGTGGCGCCCATTGCAGTCATGTGGTTCGGCTTTGAGTGGCCGTCCAAGGCGGCCGTGGTCGTGCTCATGACCTTCTTCCCCATGCTGGTGTCCACGCTGGCGGGCCTGCAGGCTGCGGGCAAGCTGGAACGTGAGCTGATGTACAGCTACGCCGCCAGCTACCCGCGCACCCTGCTGGCGCTGCGCCTGCCCGCGGCGCTGCCCTTCATCTTTGGGGCACTCAAGGTCAATGCCACGCTGGCGCTGATTGGCGCCATCGTGGCCGAGTTTTTTGGCTCGCCCACGTCGGGCCTGGGCTTTCGTATTTCCACCGAAGCAGCGCGCATGAACATGCCGCTGGTGTGGGGCGCGATTGTGGTGGCCGCCGTGACCGGGTCACTGGCCTATGCATTGCTTGTACAGTTGGAACGTCGTGCGGCGTTCTGGCACCCCTCAGTGCGCGAAGGGTGAGCCCGCGCTTGGTCTGTGTTGCGTTTTTTCATTAACCCCTAGAAGGAGCTTTCCATGATTCGTTCTTCCCAATGCGCCAAGAGCCTGCTGGTTCTGGCCTTGGCTGCCGCCGGCTTTGCCGTGCAGGCCGCCGACAAAGTGACCATCCAGCTCAAGTGGGTGCCGCAAGCCCAGTTTGCCGGCTACTACATGGCTGCGGCCAAAGGCTTTTATAAAGACGCGGGGCTGGATGTGACCATCAAGCCCGGTGGCCCCGACATTGCGCCCACCCAGGTGATTGCCGGCAAACAGGCCGACATCGTGGTGGACTGGATGCCCTCTGCCCTGGCTGCGCGCGAAGCCGGTGTGCCCCTGGTCAACGTGGCCCAGGTGTTCAACCAGTCCGGCCTGATGCTGACCTGCAAAAAGGCCAGCGGTGTGACCAGCCCCAAAGACTTCAAGGGCAAGACCCTGGGCGTCTGGTACGGCGGAAACGAATACCCCTTCCTCAACTGGATGGGCAAGCTCGGCCTGAAGACCGACTCCGACATCAAGATCCTCAAGCAAGGCTTCAACGTCGACCCGCTGCTGCAGAACCAGGCCGCCTGTATCTCCACCATGATCTACAACGAATATTGGCAAGTGGTGGACGCAGGCGTGAAGGAAAAGGACCTCGTCACCTTCTTCTATGAAAAAGAAGGCGTGGCCACGCTGGAAGACGGTTTGTACGTGCTCGAAGCCAACCTGAAAGACCCCGCCTTCGTGGCACGCATGGGCAAGTTCCTGAAAGCCACGCTCAAGGGCTGGGACGCCGCCGTGAAAGACCCCGAAGGTGCAGCCAAAGCCGTGGTGGCAGCCGACACGTCGGGCAGCGCCAGCCTGAAGGTGCAAAAGCGCCAGATGGAAAACGTCGCTAAGCTGATCACCAATGCCGGTACCAAGAAGATTGGTTATCTGGAACCTGCTGCTTATGAACGCACCGTCAAGGTGTTGCTGGCCGGTGGCAGCGACCCCGTGATCAAAAAAGACCCGGGCAAGGCAGCTTACTCACACACCATTTGGGACGCTGCACAGAAGTAAGCTATCTGTCTTGAGCGGTCTTTTACGACCACCGCCCACGCCGACAGGCGTTGGGCGCCAAAATCAGGGGTCTCAGTCGTTAAAACCGCTGAGACCCTTTTTGTTGAGTTTTGTTGAAAAGCCTGTGCGCACGAAGGAAAGCAACCATGTTTGATCTGCTGGTCACCAACGCCACGCTACCTGACGGGCGCACCGGCATGTCGCTGGCTGTGCAGGATGGCAAGTTTGTTGCCGTGGATGCGGGCCTGCTGGCACCAGCCCATGAAACACTGGACGCGCAGGGCCTGCTGGTCAGCCCGCCGTTTGTCGATGCGCACTTTCACATGGACGCCACGCTGAGTTATGGCCTGCCGCGCGTCAACCAGAGCGGCACCTTGCTGGAAGGCATTGCATTGTGGGGCGAGTTGAAGCCGTTGCTCACGCTGGATGCGCTGATTGATCGCGCCATGACGTACTGCGACTGGGCTGTGGCCAAAGGCCTGCTGGCGATCCGCTCCCACGTGGACATTTGCGACCCGCGCCTGCTGGCGGTGGAAGCCCTGCTGGAAGTCAAACGCCGCGTGGCGCCGTATCTGGACCTGCAACTGGTCGCCTTCCCGCAGGATGGCGTGCTGCGCGACCCGCAGGGCATGGACAAACTCAAGCGCGCGCTGGCCATGGGTGTGGACGTGGTCGGCGGCATTCCGCACTTCGAGCGCACTTATGAACAAGGCGCCTTGAGCGTGAAACTGCTGTGCGAGCTGGCAGCCGAGCAGGGCAAGCTGGTGGACATGCATTGCGACGAGTCGGACGACCCGCTCTCCAGACACATCGAAACGCTGGCGTTTGAGACCCAGCGCCTGGGCCTGCACGGGCGCGTGACCGGCTCGCACCTGACGTCCATGCACTCGATGGACAACTATTACGTGAGCAAGCTGCTGGCGCTGATGGCCGAGGCGCAGGTGCATGTGGTGAGCAACCCGCTGATCAACATCACGCTGCAGGGCCGCCACGACACCTACCCCAAACGCCGCGGCATGACGCGTGTGCCCGAGCAACTGGCGCAGGGCCTGACCGTGGCTTTTGGCCAGGACTGCGTGATGGACCCCTGGTATTCGCTGGGCTCGGGCGACATGCTGGAGGTGGCCAGCATGGGCCTGCACGTGGCACAAATGACGTCCCAAGCCGCCATGCGCCAGTGTTTTGACGCGGTCACCATCAACGCCGCGAAGATTCTGCAACTGCCAGCGTACGGGCTCGCCCCCGGTTGCCACGCGGATTTTGTGCTGCTGCAGGCGCGTGACCCGGTGGAGGCGATCCGCCTGCGTGCCACGCGGCTGAAAGTTTTCCGGCGCGGACACGTGGTTGCCCAGACACCGGCCAGCACCGCCACGCTGCAACTACCGGGCCGCCCGGGTTCCACCGCGTGGATGGCGTGAACGCTACCCGTTTTTGCTATATTATTTATAGCTTCTCACGCATATCCGACAAGGGCTATAGGCCTTTTTCATTGGTAAAAAGCACTGTTTTATGAACTCGCCCACCCTCACCATCGATATCGTCTCCGACGTGGTCTGCCCCTGGTGCTACATCGGTAAACGCAAGCTCGAAGCCGCGCTGGCCATGCCGGAAGCTGCCGACCTGCCCAACGTGGTGATCCGCTGGCACCCGTTCCAGCTCAACCCCGATTTGCCGCAGCAGGGCATCTCCCGCAAGCAGTATCTGGAAGACAAGTTTGGCGGGCCACAGCGCGCTGCGGAGATCTATGAGCGGGTGCGCGCGGCTGGCCGCACCGCCGGGCTGGAGCTGAACATCGACGGCATCACGCTGCAGCCCAACACGCTGGCGGCGCACGCGCTGATTGCGTTTGCCCAGCAGGGCGACGCAGACGGCGGCGACATCAAGGAGCGGCTGCTGAAGGCCTACTTCGTTGAGAACCGTTTCATCGGCAGCCCCGACGTGCTGGCCGAGATTGCAGATGAGGCCGGGCTGAACCCGGATGCGGCCCGCAGCTTCGTCACCGATCCCGATGCCCTGCGCGCCGTGTCGCAGGCGGACGCCCAGGCACGCAGCATGGGCATCAACGGCGTGCCATTTTTCATCTTCAACCAGAAAGTAGCCGTATCCGGCGCACAAGACCCGGCCAGCCTGCTGGCGGCCATGCAACAGGCGGTGGCCCCCTAGCGTGCGGGCAGGGCCTCACCCGCTGCAGGTATGCGTTCGCTCATCCACCGCGACAGGTCCAGCCACATTTGGCGCATCTCGGCATCCAGCGGCGTGCGCCCGGCGTTGGACAACTCGATGGTGACCACCGGCACACCCTTGTGCACGCCACCGTAGTTGCCCAGCGAGCCGGGGAAAATGCCCACCTGGTCCAGATACAGCCGCCCCAGCCGGCTGGGTGGAACCGATGGGCCATCAAAATCCAGTACGCCATAAGGCGCGTGGATGCTGACGATCAGGTTGGGTTTGAAGCTGTCCATCTGCTCGTGCAGATAACGTGCCTCAGGCTCGGATAGCGGCGTCCGGCCAGGCCAGCGGCGCGGGTCTTTGCGGGTTCGCTTTTCCCAATAAACAGTGGCATCACGAAGCCAATTGGGTGTGGGGAAATTGCGGTTAAGGTCCACGCCATTGGCATTGACCCGCTGGGGGGGAGTAGCCATTAAGCCGTCGGGGTTCAGCGCCGGGATGAAACGCCAGTGAACCGGATTGGGCGTGTCGGACGGCGGCACGGTGGCCAGTTTGATCCAGTGAAACGCCATGGATGCCGATGACAACTCGTCACCGTGAATACCGCCGACCACCAGAACCCGCAACCGGGCGTCATCCGGCTTGACGTCGCGCACCAGCAGCGGCCGCCCGCGAACCGACTTCACGCCGCTCGGTCGCAGCTGCGCGAATTCACACAGCGTCCGATTGACATTGGGCAACCGGATGGCAAATTCGTCACAAGACTTCATAGGCTGCGCATGCGTTGCTGCGCACAACAGGGCCAGCACGTGAGCAGTGGAGCGGGAGAACTTCACCCGTCCATTTTATGTGGTCAAAACGCGGCCAATTCAGTGAGGCTCCCGCTCCAGAAGAGTACAGAGACCATCCCGGGGTCAGGGCACAATCGGCCCATGACATCCCGCAAACAAAACCTGGACGGCGTCGCCGTGGCGCTGCTGTTGGGATGCTGCCTCTTCTGGGGGTTCCAGCAGGTGCTGGTAAAAGCCACCATTGCCGAAGTGCCGCCGGTTTTTCAGGCTGCCATCCGTTTTGCGGGTGCGACCGCGCTGCTGTGGATCTGGTGCCGGGTACGTGGCGTGGCGCTATTTGAAGCCGACGGCTCGCTGGGCGCCGGGTTGCTCGCGGGCTCGCTGTTTGCCACCGAGTTTGCCCTGCTGTATTTCGGACTGCAGTTCACAACCGCCTCGCGCCTGACCGTGTTTCTCTATACCGCGCCCTTCTGGGTGGCCATCCTGTTGCCGTTGGTCGTCAAATCCGAACACCTGCGGCCCACCCAGTGGCTGGGGCTGGCGCTGGCATTTTGTGCCGTGCTGTTTGCCCTGCGTGAAGGCTTCAGCGCAGCCAGCCACCCCGAACAATGGATGGGTGATCTGCTGGCGCTGGGTGCAGGCATGTTCTGGGGGTTGACCACACTGGTCATTCGCGGCACCCGGCTCTCCAGCGTTTCACCCGAGAAGCTGCTGTTTTACCAGGTGGCGGTGAGCATGGTCACGCTGCCTATAGTGTCATTGATGCTGCATGAGCAGTGGGTTTTTGAATTCAGTGCCTTTGCCGCCACTTCGCTTTTGCTGCAAACCGTACTGGGTGCTTTCATCAGCTATCTGGCGTGGATGTGGATGCTGGGGCGTTACCCGGCCACCAAGATTTCGGTTTTTGTGTTTCTCACACCCGTGTTTGCGCTGCTATTTGGCACGCTGTGGCTGAAGGAATCCGTCTCCGGCGGTTTGCTGGTCTCCATCGCCCTGGTCGCAGTGGGCATTGTGCTCGTGAACAGGCAGCCCAAAGTCTGATCATCTTCACTCGATCAATTCAATTCGATCGCCTCCGGTACTTTCAAGTCTCAGCAGAAACTAGATCACACCTGCCTGTTTGAGCGAGGCAACTTCCTGTGAACCCAGCCCCAGCTCGGCCAGCACCTCATGGGTGTGTTCACCCAGTGCGGGTGACGCCCGTCGCAAAACCGGGGGCGTGGCCGCTAACCGCAACGGGCTGGCCACACTTGCTATTGATTCAATAGCTGTCTGCGCAACAACAGCGGGAGCCAGGGGCTGTTTGATGGCCAGTCCACGGGCTTGCACCTGCGCGTCGGCAAAGGCCTGACCAATGTCGTTGATGGGGCCACAGGGCACAGCCTTGTCTTCCAGCAGCGCAATCCACTGCGCCGTGGTGCGGGTGCGGGTGATGGCCTCCATCGCCGGGATCAGCACATCGCGGTGTTTCACACGCAGGGTGTTGCTGGCAAAGCGGGCATCAGCCACCCACTCCGGATGCCCCACTGCCTGACAGAAGCGCGCAAACTGACCGTCGTTGCCGATGGCCAGCAGCATGGCGCCGTCCTGGGTGGGGAAGTCCTGATACGGCGCCAGACTCGGGTGGCTATTGCCCTGACGCTTGGGCACATTGCCAGAGTTCAAAAACCCCGCCGCCTGATTCGCAAGAATCGCCATGCCCACATCCAGCAAGGCCATGTCGATGTGCTGCCCTTCACCGGTGCGGTGACGCACCTCGATCGCCGCGAGGATGGCGCTGGCCGCATAGACACCGGTGAACAGGTCGGTGAGCGCCACGCCAACACGCAGCGGGCCACCGCCGGGCACATCGTCCGCGCGGCCGGTGATGCTCATCATGCCGGTCATGGCCTGAATCATCAGGTCATAACCCGCGCGCTCGGCATACGGCCCGTCCTGCCCAAAACCGGTGACCGAGCAATAGATCAGGCGCGGGTTCAGGGCCTTCAGGCTGGCATAGTCCAGCCCGTATTGCGCCAGACCGCCCACCTTGAAGTTCTCCACCAGAATGTCACTGCCCACAGCCATCTGGCGAATCAGCGCCTGACCTTCGGGCTGGGCCATGTCGATGGTGATGGAGCGTTTGTTGCGATTGCAGGCGGTGAAGTAGGCTGCCTGTGTAGTGTCATTACCCTGCGCGTCTTTCAGGAACGGCGGACCCCAATGACGCGTGTCGTCACCAGCACCGGGCCGCTCGACCTTGATCACGTCGGCGCCCAGATCGGCTAGCATCTGGGTGCACCAGGGGCCGGCGAGAACGCGGGAGAGATCCAGCACTTTGAGGTGCGCCAGTGCGCCATCGCCTTTCGCATCCATGTTAGTTCGCAAAGGCAGCAATACCGGTCTGCGCGCGCCCCAGAATCAGCGCATGGATGTCATGCGTGCCTTCGTAGGTGTTGACCACTTCCAGGTTCACCAGATGGCGGGCCACGCCGAACTCGTCGCTGATGCCGTTGCCGCCCATCATGTCGCGCGCCAGACGGGCAATGTCGAGCGACTTGCCGCAGGAGTTGCGTTTGAGGATGGAGGTCAGCTCGACCGACGCCGTGCCTTCGTCTTTCATGCGGCCCAGGCGCAGGCAGCCTTGCAGGCCCAGCGTGATTTCGGTCTGCATGTCGGCCAGCTTCTTTTGAATCAACTGGTTGGCGGCCAGGGGGCGGCCAAACTGTTTGCGGTCCATGGTGTATTGGCGTGCGCGGAACCAGCAGTCTTCAGCTGCACCCAAGGCCCCCCAGGCGATGCCGTAGCGTGCGGAGTTGAGACAAGTGAATGGGCCTTTCAAGCCCTGCACGTCAGGGAAGGCGTTTTCTTCAGGGCAGAACACGCCGTCCATCACGATCTCGCCGGTGACCGACGCACGCAGGCCCACCTTGCCGTGAATGGCCGGGGCGCTCAGGCCCTTCATGCCTTTCTCCAGCACGAAGCCGCGAATAGGGCCGACCTGGCCGGTCTCGGACACCTCTTTGGCCCAGACCACAAACACGTCGGCCATGGGGCTGTTGGAGATCCACATCTTGGCCCCTGTGAGCTTGTAGCCGCCCGCCACTTTTTGGGCGCGCGTGATCATGGAGCTGGGGTCGGAGCCGTGGTCGGGCTCGGTCAGGCCAAAGCAGCCAATCCATTCGCCGGTGGCCAGCTTGGGCAGGTATTTCTGGCGCTGCGCCTCGGTGCCGAATTCAAAAATCGGCACCATCACCAGCGAGCTTTGCACGCTCATCATCGAGCGATAGCCGCTGTCCACACGCTCCACTTCGCGGGCAATCAGGCCGTAGGCCACGTAGTTGAGGCCGGGGCCGCCGTAGGTATCAGGAATCGTGGGGCCGAGCAGGCCCAGCTCACCCATCTCGCGGAAGATGGCCACATCCGTTGTGCCATCGCGGAATGCCTGGGTGACGCGGGGCAGCAGCTTGTCCTGGCAATAGGCCGCAGCCGCGTCACGCACCATGCGCTCGTCGTCGGTGAGTTGGCTGTCAAGTAAAAAAGGGTCTTGCCAGTTGAATGCTGCATGGGCCATGAATGTCTTTCGGTAGGGAGATGATTGTGTGCGGTGACCGCATACGTACAGGATGAATGTTAGTGCCAGCCACGGCCAGACACAATCAATGGTTTTTCACTCAGATATGCGCTTACCGAACTCCGAACCCATAACGAAATGGCCGGTTTTCTTGAAAAAACGCCTAAAACTGCCATCCTTCAGCTCTCACCACATTCAAAAGCGGACTCCACTTCACGCCTAGGCGATCACAGATTTTTGGTATCTTGATACTGCCTCTGATCAACTTTTCACTTGTAATTAACGTAGCGTGATGCGCAATAGAAGCCGCAATAAAAAATGGATCGCCTTTTACACTGTTTAAGTTAGAGATTGTCTCTACATAGACAGGCATCACACGAGACATCGCCGTCTGAATAGGCTCATCAATGGGCCAAATCATGATCGACTTACGCGAATACACCCACTCCCTCCAAGCATCGTCTTTATTTTCAAGCTCATCGATCAGCGTTTGAGGTGCCTTAAGCCGACCTGCCTGAATCAGGCCATCCAACTTCTCCCAAAAGGCTGGGAAGATATCGATAGGGTAATAGCGCTCCCCCGCATCAATGATGGTGCTGGTGTCGATGCAATAAATTGTCATGCGAGAACACCGCCTGCCAATACCATTCCGCGAATTTTGGGCAAGTGTTTGAGCTTCACCCCAAGATAATCAGACACTGTTGAAAGACCTATGCGGTCACTTGCGTATGCGTCCAAGACTAGCTGAACAAATGGTTTGCCTAAGTTGCGGACAGCCATGACGGCTGGACTGGGGCCACCATCTCCATCGGTCTTTTGCGACTGGCGGAAGATTAGATACTCTTCCCGAAACAACGGGCGCATCGAGAAATAGTGCTGCTGAGTCGCGCGACCCAGATTGATCAGGCGAACCAACAGCGCTTCGCGACTAACGCGAAACGGCTTCGCGAATGACCCTAGCTCATCCATTGTCCATGCCTGCGGGCTTGAGCCCGGCAGCATGGACAGTAGTTTGTCTGCTGGCATCAGCACAGCAGCAGCGACTGCGTTACAAAATCGCTCAACCCGCGCATTCGGCGAGTTGTCATTAGAGGGGGCCAAATCACAAATACCGCCCTGGCGCAAAAGCAAATGCGTCAATTCATGCATTAATGTGAAGCTCCGCCCAGCAGAGGAATCAGCTCCGTTAAGAAGGACAACTGGAAGTTGATCAAACGGAAGCGACACTCCTCGCATTTGCTCAGTAGAAATTCGACTAGCCTCGAAAACCAAAACCCCAAGCGCTTCCACGGCAGCTTTCCTGCCTTTGAACGCTTCGTCAGCATTTCTCCAACCAGCAGGCTGGGGATTATTAAGCTTTAATAGCTGAGTCAACCTTTGAGCAACAATGTCCGGACTTTCACTCATATTTGCAGTGGCCGTGAACATGAGCAACTCTTCATCCAGTTCGCGTGCCAACTCGATTGCCTCATCGCGATGCTGCCGGGCTCGGCGGATTTCAATATTTACCGCCGGTGCAAGAGGTTTGTCGGTCACTTCTCTATCCAACCGAAAATCTTGCACGTTAGCCTCGCGTGCTGGAGCATCAGGCAAAAAGAACAGTGCCAGTGGTCGCTTATATGCGTTAGCTGCATCTTGAAGTTGCTTAAACGTGAGGGACTGCTCCCCGGATTCGCAATCAGCCAGCTTTTCTATGCTTACGTGAATCTTTTTGGAAGCTTCTTCAATCGAAAATCCAGCCGTCTCCCTTGCCCAAACGAGCAATTGAGGATGAATTTTTGCGGCGACGGATTTCGACATAAATGGAACTATTCAGCTTTGTCTCAATTCTGACAAATAGGCACTAAACTGCCAGTTTACATTTCTGATGTGGCCCTTCATCAGAGGACTACAAAACGGCTCTTTAAACCGTGCCTGCCCGCTGCAGAGCCAGCGCGGCATACCAGTCCATGCACGCCGGGTTGGCCATGGCGTCCTTGTTCACCACTTTTTCCAGCGGCTGGCCGAGCAGCAGTTTCTTCACCGGCAGCTCCTGCTTTTTCCCCGAGAGCGTGCGCGGAATCTCGGGTACCTGAAATATCTCGTTGGGCACAAAGCGGGGCGACAGCGCCGTGCGGATGGATTGGTTGATCTTCTCCCGCATGCCGTCGTCCAGCGCCACGCCCTCGCGCAGCACCACGAACAGTGGCATGTAGCTGTCGCGGCCCAGGTATTCCAGATCCACCACCATCGAGTCCAGCACCTCGGGCAGTGCTTCCACCGCCGAGTAGATTTCGCTGGTGCCCATGCGCAGGCCAAAGCGGTTGATGGTGGCGTCGGACCGGCCGTAAATCACACAGCCGCCGTCTGTGCCGACCTTGAGCCAGTCGCCGTGGCGCCACACGTTGGGATACATGTCGAAGTAGCTGGACAGGTAGCGCTTGTTGCCCTCGTCGCCCCAGAAATACAGCGGCATCGAGGGCAGCGGCTGCGTGCACACGAGCTCGCCCACCTCGCCGATGACAGGCTTGCCGTCTTCGCTCCAGGCCTCCACGGCGCAGCCGAGCAGGCGACACTGCATCTGGCCGGGGACTTGCGGCAACTCGCGATTGCCGCCGATGAACGCGCCACAAAAATCCGTGCCGCCCGAGATGTTGCACCACCAGATATCGGGCACTCCTACTCTCTGAAATTGTGCGGCCGCCCAACGCTGCACATCCTCCGGCAACGGCGACCCCGTGGTGCCCAGCGCGCGCACGTGGCTCAAGTCGCCACTGGCCAGCACGTCCAACCCTGCCTTCATGCAATTGGTGAAATACGCCGCGCCCGCACCGAAGAAGGTGACTTTGTTGCGTGCCACAAAGCGCCAGAGCACACCCCAGTCCGGCCTGTCTTTGGAGCCGCCGGGGTTGCCGTCATACAGGCAGATGGTGGTACCGGAGGCGAGACCCGCCATTTGTGCGTTCCACATCACCCAGCCGGTGGAGCTGTACCAGTGGAAGCGCTCACCGAAGCTGTTGGGGTGATAGCTGCAACCGATGTCGTTGCCCAGGTTCTTGAGCGCCAAGAGGCTCATCAGGATGCCGCCGTGGCCGTGCACGATGGGTTTGGGCAGGCCGGTGGTGCCGCTGGAATACACCACCCAGATCGGGTGGTCAAACGGCAGCGATTCGGGTTGAAATGCCTCTGTTTGGGCATCATTTCTGGCTGTAGCCCTCGTCCAATATTCGCAAGAAGATATTGAATTGGTAGCAACTGGTGCTGTCGAAGCAAACGGCGTCTGCACGAGCAGCAGGTGCTGCACGCTGGGCAGATCGGCGCACAGTTGCGCCACCACGGCGCTGCGATCCATGGCGCGGCCACCGTAATAAATGCCGTCCACCGCAATCAGCACCTTGGGTTCGATCTGGCCAAAACGGTCCAGCACGGCGGGCGTGCCCATGTCGGGCGCACACACGCTCCACACCGCGCCGATGGACACGCAGGCCAGGCAGGCCACGATGGTTTCCGGAATGTTGGGCAGGTAAGCGGCCACACGGTCGCCGCGCTGCACACCCATGTCGCGCAACGTGAGCGCGACCGACGCCACTTGGCGGCGCAGCTCGGGCCACGACAGCTCGCGCACCTCGCCCAATTCGTTTTCGCTGATGATGGCGCTCAAGCCCGCCGCGTGCGCGGCCTGCACATGGCGCAGCACCTGCTGCGCGTAGTTCACCTGCGCGCCGGGGAACCACACCGCGCCGGGCATGCGGTTTTCCGCCAGCGCAGCGCTGTACGGCGTGGGGGAATACACCTCAAAATAATCCCAGATGCTTTGCCAGAAGGCTTCCAGATCGGTCACGGACCAGCGCCACAACGCGTCGTA
>JADJII010000005.1:0-416546 GCA_016707075.1 Candidatus Egaibacter danicus | reverse complement strand
GCAGGCCACGTGATCGATTTCGACCTACGGGTGTCGATGACCGACAACAAGAGCCAGTATTACCACCAAGGCCCGCTGACCAGCGGCATTGCCGCTTCGCCCATCCTGGCCTTCATGTGGCCAAGGCCGCCAAAGAGTGGCAACCACTGAAGTAGGCGAGTCTTCACATGAGCTGGAGCCAACTGCCCACGGGTGAATTCACCGGCATTGACTGGGGCCGCCCGGGTGCCACGAATGGTTTCGACCCCTATCTGGTATGGGCCGAGGCGGACCGCTTTGCGGGTTACAAAGGAAAAAAACCCACCTGGCTGCCCGTGGTGCTGGAGCTTAAGCCCGGCAACACGGTTGTCCAGTTGCTGGCAGCGTCGTCCCGGCAGTGGCTGACCGTGCCCGCGGTGTACACCTCTGCTGCGGCGCCCGCCGGGCTGTTGTTTTGCTCGGCACGGGTGAAACGGGAGTTTTTCAGGCGTATTTGCCCCGGCGGAAACCTGCATGACGTGGTGCTGCGGGTAGAAATGGGGCTGCCATTGGGTGACCAGGCCGATGACCCCACCGCGCCCGGCACCAAGCCCGTTGACCTGAAACCCGGCGAACTGCTCAAAGGCAAGGTGGCGGGCCTGATTGATGGTGGCCTGGCATTTGCCAACGACCGGTTTTTGCACAACGGCAAGGCACGCACCCGCTTCTTCTGGCGACAGGACGGCAAGGGCGTGGGCCGAACACCCGGAGCCCTGGGTTACGGCCACGAGCTGACGGCAGCCGACATCAACACCGCCATGCAACAGCGCACCTACAACGGCATGGTGGACGAGGGCGCGGTGTACGAGCACTTCAAGCTGAAAGACCTACGCAAATCTGTCAATCACGGCACCCACGTGATGGACCTGTTTTGTGGTGCACGGGGCGGAGTGGGTGATGACACCAGTCGGGCGGACATCGTCGCGGTGCAGCTGGATTGGGACACCATTTTTGACTCGTCCGGCGGCTCGATGAACGTGCATGTGCTGGACGGGCTGTTGTACATTCTGTCGCGTTGCGCCAGCACGGCCAAAGTGGCGGTGAACATCAGCTGGGGCACACTGGCCGGGCCGCACGACGGCAGCTCGATCCTGGAAGCAGCGATGGACCAGTTGATCACGCTGAAACGCGGCCACCTGAAGATTGCACTACCCGCTGGCAACAGTTACCAGAGTCGAACACACGCCAACAAAACGCTATCAAAAGGGGAGCTGGTTACGCTTCACTGGCGGGGGCTACCGGCCGATTTGACACAGAGTTTTGCCGAAATCTGGTTGCCTGAGGGTGCCACCGGCATCGAGATTGAACTCACCCCGCCGGGCCGGCCTGCTCTGCCTGCGCTCAAATGGGGCGAATCGAAAATGTGGACGGGCAGCGGCGCGCACCCCCTGTGCGCAGTGATCTATCCGAAGACCGTGGCCACCGGGCGAAATGGCACCTGCGCGCTGATCGCGGTGGGGCCGACATTCAGTTTCGACGACGATATTTTCACGGCACCCACCGGCGTCTGGGCCATCCGGATAGCCAACCGCACGCACGATACCAAAGCCCAACCGGTCACGCTGGATGTCTACGTGGAGCGCGACGATGAGGTGCTGGGCACCTACAACGGGGCGCTGCAATCACACTTTGAAGACGCGGCTTACGACATGAGCGGCAACCCGGGCTCGTTTGTTGACCATGCCGGCAACCCGTCACCCATCCGCCGCAGCGGCAACTTCAACAGCATTTCCACCGGCACCCAAACGGTAACCGTGGGTGGTGTGCGGGCCAGCGACGGCAGTTGGGCGCACTACTCGCCGCAAAGACCTGAACCCGACCCGACCCGCGCCCGGCGCCACGGCGTGAACGATGTGCCTGACGTGCACGAGGCCAGTGACGACAACGCCGTGCTATTGGGTTTGCTCGCCGCGGGCACGCGAAGCGGTGCCACCGTGCGGCTGGTGGGTACCAGCGCGGCGTCACCCCAAAGGGCGCGCAAACTGCTGAACGGCATGTGATTGGCAGAGTGAAATGCTATAAATAAAGTAGCTACTCACGCATATTCCACGAAGGCTAGAGGCCGATTCAGACCCTATTTTGAGGCGTTTTTCCGCTTGCGGAGCACATCGCCTGCAGTGCCGGACAACTACCAGCGGGCCGGCAATTTCTTCAGCAACGTGATGCGCTTGACACCCAATTTGACATATTCGCCTTTTTCCAGATCCTTGAGCAAACGGCTCACCATTTCGCGCGATGCACCCACCCGGCTGGCCAGGTCCTGATGCGTTACCGGGAAGATCAGCACCGGTGCACCGGCTTTGGCAGGGCCGCCGTAACTCTCCAGCAGTGCAACCACCCGCCCATACACATTGAGCAGGGCCATGCTGCGCGCAGACTCGGTTGCAGCGCGGGCACGGCGGATGACTTCATTGATCAGGGTCATGGCGAAATCGGGCTCTTCAGCAAGGTAAGCACGCACTTCGGCACGATCAATTACCGCGCAAACACAGGGCTCCAGTGTGATGACCGAGGCAGACCGCGGGCCGCCATCCAATGACATTTCACCGAAGTAGTCTCCTGCGTCGATGGTGCCGTAAGTGAGTTCACGGCCATCCACATCTGACGAATAAGCCTTGACGCGCCCCTGCACCAATACAAACATGGTGTCACCGGGGTCATTCTCGGCAATGATGATGGTATTTTTGCGGTAGTTGCGCATGACGCCGCGGCTGGCAAGCGCACGTAGCCGGGGATTCAGCGTGGCAAGCTGCTTTTCCTGGACGGCGGTGAAGTTGGGCGCGGGCATGGGTTGGCTCTTGAAGAGCCAGACTCTAGCATGGGACGGCGCGGGAACGAGTAACAGGCTCAATGCACGGGAGACGAACGTTGGCTGGAGGCCACGGGTGGCAGAACCGCCACCAGATTGACCAGGCCGCGCACACCGCATGAGCCTGTTTTGGCGCAGAGGCTGCGCACATGACTTCGCACGGTCGATACAGCAACATTCATATGGACAGCGATCTCGGGAGTGGAGTAACCCAGACACAAGATGCCCAGCACGTGCTCCTCTGTTTTGGTCAGCCGGTGATTGCGACTGAACAACGAGAGGGTAACGGGCTCACACACTGCAGGCTTGGCAAACAGCAAAATGGCAGTGACCTGGGTTGCCTCGTAGTCAGCTGGCGCGGGAACTGCGACCAATGACACCATGGCACCTTCGTTTTCCAGTTGGATGTAACTGCGCCGGCCATGTTGAACATCATCCAGCGCGGCGCGCAGTTTCTTGCCCCCGTCCCGGGTGCAGGCATACAGCAGGTGATCACGCTCGCCCAGAACCCGGCAACGCTCCAGTTCACGGCGCGCCGCATGGTTACACAGCAGTACGCGGGCGTCAGCGCCCAGTACCACCAAGCCATGAGCCAATTCGTCGATCAACATGCAGAGCATGTCATTGGGAAAGTCAGCCGCCGCTTTGACTGGAAGTTGTGGCGCACGCCTGTCGGAGAAAGTGGTGTCAAGCAGGGTATTCATGGCGAATCAAACCTGCACCAGGGAATCGTCGAGAGCCTGGTCCCACAACTCGTGGAGTTGACCCAGGCGCCTGCGTGCATCATGGAGCCGTCCTGCGATGGCGTCGAACTCGATGTTGCAGCAAATGGCAAGTGTTTCAACGGCCCCGACAACGCTGGATACCGCCTGCAACGACGATGCCGCACGCCCCAGTGCCAAGCCATTACATTCAGTGATGGCAACTTCCATTTCACACAGCCTTTGCCGCACCTCACCCGCGAAAATGTCCTGCATCTCGTCCGGCAGGGCAAATTCGACATGGCGTACATGACCAGGGGCTGATTTAGTGCGGACACCTGTTGACTCAAATGAATGGGACTGCCGTTGTGCATTCATGGGATACCCCTTTGACGTTGATCTGACGAGGTCGAGAATAGGCCGTGCGGGTGAATTTGCGTCGTAAATTTCAGGCGGCGTTCCCGTGAGAAATTCACATCAGGGTCAGTAACACGAAAGACTCCCGACCCGGCTAGACTTGACCTTCATGGAACCAGCACAAAGAATTCGCCTTGCAGTGGCGACCGTGAGTGAACTGCGTCAGGCAGCGACAGACGATTCGGCATTGGGCGCTGCAATCAAAACCGTCAAACGCATTCAGTCGCAGCGGTTTGCCGGGACTTATGCAGACTTGTTGAACGGTTCGCGGTATAGAGAAGCTGCCCGGTTTTTTCTTGACGAGCTGTACAGTGAGAGCGACTACACAGCTCGAGACGCCCAGTTTGCACGCATCGCAGGTGCAATGCAGCGACTTCTGCCCCATCATGCAGTAGCCACTGCCGTGGCCTTGGCGGAATTGCACGTGCTGACTGAGCAGCTTGATCATGAGATGGCGCAGACGTGGCTCGCTATTGCGCCTACCTCAGGTGTCGAGGCTGCAACTAGACGCTATGTTGCCGCGTGGCAAACTGTCACTCGAAGGGAAGATCGGCTGGCGCAGCTGAACGGCGTTCTGGATATCGGACGTGAACTGGACCGCTTGACTCGCCTGCCTGGCCTGAGAATGATGCTGAAGATGATGCGCGGACCGGCTGCAGCCGCGGGTTTAGCGTCGTTGCAGCATTTTCTGGAAACTGGTTTCGATACCTTTTCAGCCATGGCTCGCCAATCGGGCGGCGTAAAAGGATTTCTTGAACTGATTGAACAACGCGAGTCCAACTGGATTCAAATGCTTTTTGAACAGAGCCCGGTGACTTGTGAACTTGAACTCGGCAGAACGCTGAGTCTGGCGACTTAGGCTGCCGAGGGCAGAATGACTCGTACATGTTGACGACTTCATCTGGACTTCCTGCTGGCGTTACCGTATTTGAACGAGGCTGGCTGTCTGCCAACAATATTTTGTTTGTTGGACGCCAGGGTTCCGCGCTGGTCGATAGTGGTTACCACACACATTCAGGCCAAACATTGGCCTTGATTGAGCAGGCTTTGGGAGCGCAAACGCTTGATTTGCTCATCAATACACATCTGCATAGTGATCATTGCGGCGGAAATTCGGCTCTTCAAGACCGATTCCCCAAAATTCAGACGTTGATTCCGCCCGGACAGGCATCTTTTGTTCGAAATTGGGATCCACTGGCTCTCACTTACACGCCAACCGGGCAACATTGCCCCCAGTTTTTGTTCGATGACTTGCTCCAGCCAGGGTCTGAAGTCGTGCTGGGAGACCTTTCATGGGAAATTCATGCTGCACCCGGCCATGATCCGCATTCGATTGTGTTGTTTGAGCCGCAATCAAAGGTACTGATTTCAGCAGATTCACTTTGGGAGAATGGATTTGGCGTTGTATTTCCAGAGCTGGAGGGCATCGAAGCCTTCGAAGAGGTTGCCTCAACACTGGATTTAATTGAGCACTTGTCGCCCAAAGTCATCATTCCGGGCCATGGGAAAGTATTTACCCATGTTTCAGATTCTCTGGCCTTAGCGAGGCGCAGACTGAATAGCTTCATTCAGAGCCCCAGAAAACATGCTCTGCACGCTGCCAAGGTACTGGTGAAGTTCAAATTACTGGAGATCCAGAGAATCAGACTTTCTGATTTGCTTGAATGGGTGGACAGTGCAGATTATCTTGGCATGCTTTACAACCAATATTTCCCCGATATTTCAAGACAGCACTGGATAGAACAGCTCTCGGCAGATCTTGTTGGATCAGGTGCCGCCGCCCGTCAGGGCGAATTTCTGGTAAACGCGTAGCAACGCACGAAGAGTGGGCAAATGAAAAAGCCCCGGATCCAAAATGGGCCAGGGGCTTAAGTCATCTTTGTGTCGCCACAAAAGAAAACGCCCAGTCATTTGACTGGGCGTTTCTCGCTTTAATAGCCTGACGATGTCCTACTTTCACACGGGAATCCGCACTATCATTGGCGCTGAAGCGTTTCACTGTCCTGTTCGGGATGGGAAGGAGTGGTACCACTTCGCTATGGTCGTCAGGCATAACTTTTTGCCATCTTGACTGGGTCAAGACGACCAATTTATAGAGCTAATCAGCTTGTCAATTACGACTCTGCTTTCGCAGAAATTTTGAATGCGTCAACTTGGCATAACTTCCTTGATATTGTTTTTACAGATCAAAGTTATAGGGTCAAGCCGCACGAGCAATTAGTATCAGTTAGCTTAACGCATTACTGCGCTTCCACACCTGACCTATCAACGTCCTGGTCTTGAACGACTCTTTAGGGGGCTCAAGGCCCCGGCAGATCTCATCTTGAAACGAGTTTCCCGCTTAGATGCTTTCAGCGGTTATCTCTTCCACACTTAGCTACTCGGCAATGCCACTGGCGTGACAACCGATACACCAGAGGTGTGTCCACTCCGGTCCTCTCGTACTAGGAGCAGGCTTCCTCAAATCTGCAGCGCCCACGGAAGATAGGGACCAAACTGTCTCACGACGTTTTAAACCCAGCTCACGTACCTCTTTAAATGGCGAACAGCCATACCCTTGGGACCGGCTACAGCCCCAGGATGAGATGAGCCGACATCGAGGTGCCAAACACCGCCGTCGATATGAACTCTTGGGCGGTATCAGCCTGTTATCCCCAGAGTACCTTTTATCCGTTGAGCGATGGCCCTTCCATACAGAACCACCGGATCACTATGTCCTGCTTCGCATCTGCTCGACTTGTCAGTCTCGTAGTTAAGCACGCTTATGCCATTGCACTATCGTCACGATGTCCGACCGTAACTAGCGTACCTTCGAACTCCTCCGTTACGCTTTGGGAGGAGACCGCCCCAGTCAAACTGCCTACCATGCACTGTCCCCGATCCAGATAATGGACCTAGGTTAGAACCTCAAACACACCAGGGTGGTATTTCAACGTTGGCTCCACGATACCTAGCGGCACCGCTTCAAAGCCTCCCACCTATCCTACACAGATCTGTTCAAAGTCCAATACAAAGCTACAGTAAAGGTTCATGGGGTCTTTCCGTCTTTCCGCGGGGAGATTGCATCATCACAAACATTTCAACTTCGCTGAGTCTCAGGAGGAGACAGTGTGGCCATCGTTACGCCATTCGTGCAGGTCGGAACTTACCCGACAAGGAATTTCGCTACCTTAGGACCGTTATAGTTACGGCCGCCGTTTACTGGGACTTCAATCAAGAGCTTGCACCCCATCATTTAATCTTCCAGCACCGGGCAGGCGTCACACCCTATACGTCCACTTTCGTGTTTGCAGAGTGCTGTGTTTTTAATAAACAGTCGCAGCCACCGATTTTTTGCAACCTCATTGGGCTCCCCAAGTAAATGGTTCACCTACTAAAGGCACACCTTCTTCCGAAGTTACGGTGTCAATTTGCCGAGTTCCTTCTCCTGAGTTCTCTCAAGCGCCTTAGAATACTCATCTCGCGCACCAGTGTCGGTTTGCGGTACGGTCGTGTGTAGCTGAAGCTTAGTGGCTTTTCCTGGAAGCAGGGTATCACTCACTTCGTCTGCAAGCAGACTCGTTATCACCCCTCATCTAAGCCCGGCGGATTTACCTACCAGGCACGACTACAGGCTTGAACCAACATATCCAACAGTTGGCTGAGCTAACCTTCTCCGTCCCCACATCGCACTACACATCGGTACAGGAATATTGACCTGTTTCCCATCAGCTACGCATCTCTGCCTCGCCTTAGGGGCCGACTCACTCTACGCCGATGAACGTTGCGTAGAAAACCTTGCGCTTACGGCGAGGGGGCTTTTCACCCCCTTTAACGCTACTCATGTCAGCATTCGCACTTCTGATACCTCCAGCGCGCTTTACAACGCACCTTCACAGGCTTACAGAACGCTCTCCTACCACTTGCAATAAATTGCAAATCCGCAGCTTCGGTAACTGGCTTAGCCCCGTTACATCTTCCGCGCAGGACGACTCGATCAGTGAGCTATTACGCTTTCTTTAAATGATGGCTGCTTCTAAGCCAACATCCTGACTGTTTTAGCCTTCCCACTTCGTTTCCCACTTAGCCAATTTTAGGGACCTTAGCTGGCGGTCTGGGTTGTTTCCCTCTTGAGTCCGGACGTTAGCACCCGGTGCTCTGTCTCCCAAGCTGTACTCGTCGGTATTCGGAGTTTGCATTGGTTTGGTAAGTCGCCATGACCCCCTAGCCAAAACAGTGCTCTACCCCCGACGGTAATACTTGAGGCACTACCTAAATAGTTTTCGGAGAGAACCAGCTATTTCCAAGTTTGTTTAGCCTTTCACCCCTATCCACAGCTCATCCGCTAGTTTTGCAACACTAGTCGGTTCGGACCTCCAGTACCTGTTACGGCACCTTCATCCTGGCCATGGATAGATCACTTGGTTTCGGGTCTACACCCAGCGACTGAATCGCCCTATTCGGACTCGATTTCTCTACGGCTTCCCCTATTCGGTTAACCTTGCCACTGAATGTAAGTCGCTGACCCATTATACAAAAGGTACGCAGTCACCCTTGCGGGCTCCTACTTTTTGTAAGCATACGGTTTCAGGATCTATTTCACTCCCCTCCCGGGGTTCTTTTCGCCTTTCCCTCACGGTACTAGTTCACTATCGGTCAATGATGAGTATTTAGCCTTGGAGGATGGTCCCCCCATATTCAGACAAGGTTTCTCGTGCCCCGCCCTACTTTTCGTTAGCTCAGTATCACACGTCTCTTTTCACGTACAGGGCTATCACCCGCTATGGCCAGCCTTTCCAGACTGTTCCGTTAAGAGTCGCGCTATCACTAACAGGCTTTTCCGATTTCGCTCGCCACTACTTTCGGAATCTCGGTTGATGTCTTTTCCTCGAGCTACTGAGATGTTTCAGTTCACCCGGTTTCGCCTCGCATAGCTATGTATTCACTATGCGATACCTTTGCAGGTGGGTTTCCCCATTCGGAAATCTCCGGATCAAAGCTAATTTGCCAGCTCCCCGAAGCTTATCGCAGGCTATCACGTCCTTCGTCGCCTATCATTGCCAAGGCATCCACCATATGCTCTTATTCACTTGACCCTATAACTTTGACGTCTCTTTCGAAACATAAAGCTGTTTTCAAGGAATGTTTGTCAGGTCTTTCACCTGACGCGTTATGCCGTATTCAATTTAACTTGAATAACTCGAATTTCAAACGTGAAGTTTGATATTCATTTTGACGCAATCAAAATTATGTCGCTAGCGGCACGGTATGCACTAAACCTTTACGAATGTGCACTTTCCGCTAGCAACGCTGATTAAACTCTATAAATTTTTAATGAACAGCCGATTGATCAAGAGATCTCGATCAACAACAAAGCAGCCTCTTTCGAAGCAACTTTGGTGTTGATTTTGTAAGTATCGATGGAATGGTGGAGGATGACGGGATCGAACCGACGACCCCCTGCTTGCAAAGCAGGTGCTCTCCCAGCTGAGCTAATCCCCCGGGATTGGACGGGATGGTGGGTCTGGTTGGTCTCGAACCAACGACCCCCGCCTTATCAAGACGGTGCTCTAACCAACTGAGCTACAGACCCAAGCCGGTCACTTATGACCAGGCGCGAACCTAAGTCGTCAGCGACAACCTTCCAACAACCGATAAGTGTGAGCGTTCAAATTAAATTGCAGTTTCCAGAAAGGAGGTGATCCAGCCGCACCTTCCGATACGGCTACCTTGTTACGACTTCACCCCAGTCACGAACCCTGCCGTGGTAATCGCCCTCCTTGCGGTTAGGCTAACTACTTCTGGCAGAACCCGCTCCCATGGTGTGACGGGCGGTGTGTACAAGACCCGGGAACGTATTCACCGTGACATTCTGATCCACGATTACTAGCGATTCCGACTTCACGCAGTCGAGTTGCAGACTGCGATCCGGACTACGACTGGCTTTATGGGATTAGCTCCCCCTCGCGGGTTGGCAACCCTTGTACCAGCCATTGTATGACGTGTGTAGCCCCACCTATAAGGGCCATGAGGACTTGACGTCATCCCCACCTTCCTCCGGTTTGTCACCGGCAGTCTCATTAGAGTGCCCAACTAAATGTAGCAACTAATGACAAGGGTTGCGCTCGTTGCGGGACTTAACCCAACATCTCACGACACGAGCTGACGACAGCCATGCAGCACCTGTGTTACGGCTCTCTTTCGAGCACTAAGCCATCTCTGGCAAATTCCGTACATGTCAAAGGTGGGTAAGGTTTTTCGCGTTGCATCGAATTAAACCACATCATCCACCGCTTGTGCGGGTCCCCGTCAATTCCTTTGAGTTTCAACCTTGCGGCCGTACTCCCCAGGCGGTCAACTTCACGCGTTAGCTTCGTTACTGAGTCAGTGAAGACCCAACAACCAGTTGACATCGTTTAGGGCGTGGACTACCAGGGTATCTAATCCTGTTTGCTCCCACGCTTTCGTGCATGAGCGTCAGTACAGGTCCAGGGGATTGCCTTCGCCATCGGTGTTCCTCCGCATATCTACGCATTTCACTGCTACACGCGGAATTCCATCCCCTCTACCGTACTCTAGCTATGCAGTCACAAATGCAGGTCCCAGGTTGAGCCCGGGGATTTCACATCTGTCTTATATAACCGCCTGCGCACGCTTTACGCCCAGTAATTCCGATTAACGCTCGCACCCTACGTATTACCGCGGCTGCTGGCACGTAGTTAGCCGGTGCTTATTCTTACGGTACCGTCATTAGCCCTCTTTATTAGAAAGAGCCGTTTCGTTCCGTACAAAAGCAGTTTACAACCCGAAGGCCTTCATCCTGCACGCGGCATTGCTGGATCAGGCTTGCGCCCATTGTCCAAAATTCCCCACTGCTGCCTCCCGTAGGAGTCTGGACCGTGTCTCAGTTCCAGTGTGGCTGGTCGTCCTCTCAGACCAGCTACAGATCGTCGGCTTGGTGGGCTTTTACCCCACCAACTACCTAATCTGATATCGGCCGCTCCAATCGCGCGAGGTCTTGCGATCCCCCGCTTTCATCCATAGATCGTATGCGGTATTAGCACAGCTTTCGCTGCGTTATCCCCACGACTGGGCACGTTCCGATATATTACTCACCCGTTCGCCACTCGCCACCAGGATTGCTCCCGTGCTGCCGTTCGACTTGCATGTGTAAGGCATGCCGCCAGCGTTCAATCTGAGCCAGGATCAAACTCTATAGTTCGATCTTGAATTTTTTGCTCTTTCGAGCAACTCATAAATTGGAATCGACGTGAATATCATCTCTGACTTTCACATCTTTTTTACTTCATGAGCGTTTGTAAGCCAATTAAGACTTAGTTCCGAAGAACTTGGCAATCGCCTTCAAACGCCCACGCTTATCGGCTGTATATTTTTAATGATCCCTGCATTGCAGGACTTATCGTCTTACTTTGCTTGCTCAGCTACGATCAGCTGAGCCTTGAATTATGACATGTTTTTTAAAGACCTGTCAAACTCTAGGGTTTCTACTGATTTTGCGTTTCGCTGCTATCAGCAGAGCCTCGAATTATATGCCGGTTTTTATCAGTCCGGCTAATTTTTCAAAACTTTTTTTCTTTGCTTGTCTGGAACTTTTACCCGAGACTGGTAAACCAAAATCTCAAGGAACCAACATCAGCGCAGCCTTGAATTCTATACCGGTTTTTGAGCGCTCGTCAACCGTACGAAAAATATTTGGAGATACGCCTATCGCGTTCGGCCTAAGCGGAAATGTGCAATAAGTAACTTCAGTCTGCGAGGGATTCATCCCCACCTCTTCCCCGAAGGCCAGGCTGCCTGGATACCGATTGCTGTGGCCCTATCGGGTGGTGCTAACGGTCATTGGTGATACTCTCGCTGGCCTTATTGATCTCTGTCTCTGGATGCTCGCATGGCCCTCATTACCCTCCTGGAAGCCCAACTCGCTTTTGGTCACGTCCCACTGTTGGATAAGACTGATTTTTCGCTGGAGACCGCCGAGCGTGTCGGTTTGATTGGGCGCAACGGGGCTGGCAAGTCATCCATGCTCAAGATTTTGGGGGGGCTGGAGAAGCCTGACGATGGGACACTGCAATACCAGCAGAATCTAAGATTGGCCTATGTGGCACAGGAACCTGCACTGGATCCTGATGCCACTGTTTTTGCCTCGGTTAGCGCTGGATTGTCACGCGTCATCGCCCTCATTGATCAGTATTGCGCTGGCGAGGGTGATCTGAATGCCATTCAAGGCGAAATAGAAGCCTATGACGGATGGAACTGGGAGCAGCGTGTTACCGAAACGTTGCACCGGCTTCATCTGGAGGGTAGCGCCCTAGTCAACACACTGTCAGGCGGCACCAAGAAGCGGATTGCGTTGGCACAAGCTCTGGTTACCCAACCAGACGTGCTACTGCTTGACGAGCCTACCAACCACCTTGATCTGGACTCCATTGAGTGGCTTGAAGACTTGTTGATCGATTTCAAGGGGAGCATCGTGACCATCACGCATGATCGCTCCTTTCTCGACCGGGTTGCCACCCGTATCGTGGAACTGGATCGCGGCCATCTGAGTTCGTACCCCGGAAACTTTGGCCAATATCTGCTGCAAAAGGAAGAGCAACTTGCACAGGAAGCGGTGATTAACGCCAAAGCCGACAAACTGCTGGCACAAGAAGAGGTCTGGGTACGAAAAGGCGTGGAAGCGAGACGCACACGGAGCCAGAGCCGCATCGTTCGACTGGAAAATCTGAGAAACCGTCGGGCGGCGCGTCGCGATGCCTTGGGTAGCGTCAAGCTGGATGTATCGTCGGGGGCGCTGGGCGGAAAACTGGTCGCTGAGCTCACAGACGTGAGCCTGTCCTTCGGCGAAAAACTGATCGTCAACAACTTCTCCGGCTCGATTCTGCGAGGAGACAAGGTCGGCTTGATTGGCCCCAATGGTGCCGGCAAGACCACCTTGCTAAAACTGATCCTGGGCGAGTTGGTGCCTGACAGCGGCAAGGTTCGCCAGGGGGCCAATCTGCAGGTCGCCTACTTCGACCAAATGCGCAATGCGCTTGATCTGGATGCCACACTGGAAGACTTCATCAGCCCGGGTAGCGAATGGATCGAGATTGGCGCCCAGCGCAAACACGTCAAGAGCTACCTGACAGATTTCCTGTTCTCCCCTGCACGCGCGAATTCCCCTGTGCGTTCACTGTCAGGTGGCGAACGCAACCGCCTGTTGCTGGCACGCCTGTTTGCCCGCCCCGCAAACGTGCTGGTGCTAGACGAGCCGACAAATGATCTGGATATCGACACCCTGGAGTTACTGGAAGACCTGTTACAAAATTACGAAGGCACGGTCTTTCTGGTCAGCCATGACCGGACATTTCTGGACAATGTGGTGACCAGCACGCTGGCTTTTGAAGGCAACGGCGTGTGGCGCGAATACGAAGGAGGGGTTCAGGACTGGTTAATCCAGTCCAAGCGCAGTCGGGAATTGAAAAGCGCTACACAATTGATAGCTCCTCCCGCAATATTCACGAGGGATGAGGCCAAAAATGATACTGAAAAACCAACGAAACGAGGCGCTGGAACGCCTGGCAAGCTCAGCAACAAGGACCAGCGGGAACTGGATGGCTTGCCCGGTCGTATCGAACTGCTGGAAGCTGAGCAGGCGGCATTGCGCAAAGAACTCTCCGATGAAGACCTTTATGCTCGTGACCCGGCCCGCGCCAACAGTCTCTATCAACGGGATGCGACTTTGGACGAGGAATTGTTGGCGGCCCTAACTCGCTGGGAAGAACTGTCGGGCAAATAGTGCACTCTGGAGAGCAATCCTTGGCCGTTGACTGGGTTAGTGCGAATCAGCGTCGCTAGACACGGTAGCGATCAGTCACGCCACGCAACCGGCCGAGCAAAGCAGGTGCGATGCCAGTCAAAGGCAAAACTTCGTCAGCTGCGCCATGCAGAATCGCCTCGCGTGGCATACCAAACACGATACAACTGGCTTCATCCTGAACAAAGTTGTAGCTCCCAGCATCTTTCATCTCGCGCATCGCCTGGGCACCATCATTTCCCATTCCGGTGAGCATGATGCCAAAAGCATTCCGTCCTGCGATGGCGGCCGCAGATTTGAACAGCACCTCTACCGAAGGCCGGTGCCGATTCACCGGTTCGCTGTCTTCCACCACCGCGACATAGTTGGCACCACTGCGACTCAATCGGAACTGCTTGCCACCGGGGGCAATGTAGGCATGTCCGGGCAAAATCCGTTCGCCTTGAACGGCCTCTTTCACGTGAATTTGACAAAGTGTGTCCAGCCGGGCTGCAAAACTGGTCGTAAACCCGGGTGGCATGTGTTGTGTGATCACGATGGCCGGTGAATCCGCAGGCATTCTTGTCAAGACCTCCCTAATGGCCTCCGTCCCGCCAGTTGAAGCACCAATACAAATGATCTTTTCGGTAGAAATGCGGCCCAGTGGACTAGCTGCCACGCCAGGCAATGACGACTTCAAGGCACCCACTGCGACGCCTGCAGGCGCCGCCCGTGTGACTTTGGCCACAGCAGCTACCCGAATTTTGTCAACAATTTGCGCTGACAAGTCCTTGATGCCGTCGGTCAGGCCCATGCGGGGCTTGGCTACAAAGTCAACGGCCCCCAGTTCCAGAGCACGCATTGTCACTTCAGCGCCCCTCTCGGTCAGGGTTGAAATCATGACAACAGGCATGGGACGCAGCCGCGTCAGCCGGGAGAGAAACTCAATCCCGTCCATCTTGGGCATTTCCACGTCCAACGTCAGCACATCCGGGTCCATCTCCCGGATCATCTCCCGTGCGATCAGTGGATCGTTCGCCGTCCCGATACAAACCATGTCGCTTTGGCTATTGATGATTTCCAAAAGTAGTTTGCGGACTAACGCCGAATCATCCACAACAAGTACTCGGGTCTTGTTCACTTGCGCACCTTCAAAAAAGATCCACGGAACCGCCTGATGTGGACTTGGCCACCGCCAAGGCATCTCCCCGCCGCTCTTCGACAGCCAGTGTTTCGGGGTGGGAGTGCGCCAGGCGTTTTACCAGCGCTTTGCCCACGACCGGGAAAAAACAGACCTTGCGGGGATGAATATCCAGAACATCCTGCGAGACAACGGGAATGCGCTCGGTCGCCAGGTAATCCAGGACGAATGCCGTGTTGCGTTCCCCGACATTCATGGAGGTAAAACCTGCCATCACCTGCGCACCACCAAAGACCTTGGCCTGCAGAGTTTCCCGCCGGGCACCCAATTTCAACAACTCGTTGATCAACAACTCCATCGCGTAGGAGCCATAGCGTCCCCCACCCTCGGCGCCGGTACCGTCAGGCAGCATAAAGTGGTTCATACCGCCGACCCGGGCGCGAGCATCCCATATACAGGCTGCAATGCAAGACCCAAGGACCGTCATGATGACCAGATCGTCTCTTGAGACGTAGTATTCGCCCGGCAGCACCTTCACGGCGTCATACTGAAAATGATGGTCGCGATAAAAAAAGGCTGCCTCCCCGGGCTTGCGGGCTTGGGATTTCAGAAAATCAACACGGGACAGACGTGCACCCAAATCCGGATTCCGTGTAGCCCCCATTGCAGCGACTGAAACAATGGCATTCATGGCCTAAAGCCGCTCATAGACGGTCTTGCCACGCAACACAAACAGATCGCGCGAATCGCTGAAATTCTCCGAATGCCCTGCAAAGAGCAGTCCACCCGGCTTCATCGTTCGATGAATGCGCTGCAACACCTGTCGTTGGGTAGCTCCATCGAAGTAAATCATCACGTTCCGGCAAAAAACAACGTCAAAGGGCTCCTGAAAGGGCCACCCATCCTTGATCAGGTTGACGTTGACAAACTGGACTGCCTGACGCAGTTCCGGCTTTACCCTGACCATCCCTTCATTCGCACCTGTACCGCGCAGAAAAAAACGTTGCAAACGCTCTTCCCCCACATTTTTGAGGCTTTCCAGCCGGTAAACACCTTTTTCAGCCGAAGCAAGGACTTTGGAGTCAATATCGCTCGCAACCAGTTGAAATGCCGTCCTGGCTTGCAGGGATTCCATCACGGTCATTGCAATGGAATACGGTTCCTCGCCAGTGGAAGCAGCGTTGCACCATATCCGCCAGCCACCTGTGACAGACTGCGTCTTAAGATATTTGGCCAATATCTCGAAATGATGATGCTCCCTGAAAAAGGAGGTGAGGTTGGTCGTCAATGCGTTGACAAACTCCTGCCATTCAGGGCCGTCGTGGTTTTGCAGCCAGCCGAGGTAGTCGTGGAAACTCGCATGGCCTGTCTCCCGCAAGCGTCGCGACAAGCGGCTGTAAACCATCGCATGCTTACCATCGTGCAAGTTGATACCAGCACGCTGATAAATCAGCGATTGAATCCGTTCAAAGTCCGTGGCTGTCCAGACAAACTCGCTCGCTTGCACGCTGACACTGGTGGAATTGCCTTTCATGCCGCGGGCAATCCCATTTCGGAAGACAGTGCCATGTCCATACCAGACATCAATTTCTCAATGTCCAGCAAGATCAACATCCGTTCACCCAGCGCACCCAATCCCAAAACTGCATCCCGGTCAATGGCTCCTTCAACTTCAGGCGCCGGCCTCAGGCTATCTTGAGGCAAGGCCATCACATCACTGACCGAGTCCACAACAATACCCACAATGCGGCTACGCAGGTTCAAGACCACGACAACCGTCGAAGCCGTGTATTGCGCCAGCTCACATCCCAGCTTCAAACGCAGGTCCACGATGGGAACAATCGTGCCTCGCAAATTCGTGACGCCTTTGATAAATGCGGGTGCCTGCGCAATTCGCGTTGGTGCCTCATAGCCGCGAATCTCCTGTACCTTCAGAATATCAATGCCATACTCTTCGTCACCGAGCCGAAAGGTCAGATACTCCCGCACAGCAGGTGTGCTCAACTGTTCAATTTGTTCCATCATGCCCATGAGCCGTACCTCAAACTCAGTGTATTCAGTGACGTGAGCGACGGACAAGGGCAGCGGTATCCAGAATGAGTGCTACCTTGCCATCCCCAAGAATGGTTGCGCCTGACACGTTGGGCACCTTGCGGTAGTTGGACTCCAAGTTCTTGACGACGACCTGCTGTTGCCCAAGGAGTTCGTCCACCAGCAACGCGACGCGACTCCCGTCAGCCTCAATGACCACCATGATGCTGTTGCATTTTTCGGCGCTGAATCGTGGTACCTGAAACAGCTTTTCCATCTCGATGACGGGCATGTATTCCTCCCTCACCTTCACGAGTTGCGCGCCCTGACCGACTGTGTTCACAGCGTTTGCGTCCACCTGGAACGACTCGATAACGGAAGACAGTGGAAGCAGATAGACCTCGTTGCCGATACCCACGGACATGCCATCCATAATGGCCAGTGTCAAGGGTAGTCGAACCGACACCTTCATGCCAAAGCCTTCAGCAGAATCGATTTCCACCGTTCCGTTGAGAGCCGTGATATTGCGCTTGACCACGTCCATGCCAACACCCCGGCCAGAAACATCGGTCACAACCTCCGCGGTCGAGAAACCAGGAGCAAAGATGAGTTGCCATACTTCGGAGTCAGGCATTTGGTCTGACACGCTCAGTCCGCGTTCACGCGCCTTGCTCAGGATTTTTTCCCTCGACATACCGCGTCCATCATCGCGCACTTCAATGACAATGGAACCACCCTGGTGAGCGGCCGACAGCGTGATCGTGCCGGTTTCCGGCTTCCCCGCGGCCAGCCGGTCTGCTGGCATTTCAATACCGTGATCACAACTGTTGCGAACCAAATGCGTCAAGGGATCCGTGATCTTCTCGACCAGCCCCTTGTCCAGCTCGGTTGCCTCGCCTTGAGTAATGAAATCCACCTTTTTGCCCAGTTTCCCGGCCAAATCACGCAACATCCTGGGGAATCGGCTGAAAACAATCGACATGGGAATCATGCGTATCGACATCACGGACTCTTGCAGATCCCGCGTATTTCGATCAAGGTCTGCCAGACCAACCAGCATCTGTTGATACACCGCAGGATCGAGGGCCCGGCTGTTTTGCGCCAGCATGGCCTGCGTGATGACCAGCTCTCCGACCAGATTGATCAACTGATCCACCTTGCTGATCGCAACCCTGATAGTCGCAGCCTCGGTTTGTGCTGCAGGTGCTGCGGCTCTCGCTGCAGGATTAGCCACAGCAGTTTTCTGTTCGACTGCAGGCTGAACGACGGTGGTACCTGCAGCAGGAGCTCCTGGTGAACCGTCGAAAAAGCCAAAACCAGGCAAAGGCGCCAACGGAGCTCCTGGCGGGGGATCATCGGCATAGCTGGTTGAGCCTGCATGGATGGCGGGGAATTCGGACAATTCCTGCCCGTCGCCTGGCGTCACTGCGCCAGTCTCGGGGACCGTTTGAATTTTGACAAGTTCTCTTGAAATATGGAACTCAAACAAATCAAGCAAATCTTCGTCTGACGAGGTCGTTTCAACCGCAAAGACACGGGTATCTTCCCGGTCACTGGTCGATGCCACGATTTTCCCCAGTCCAGCAATGTCCCGGAACAATTCCAGAATCGCGTCAGCCTGCTCAGGTTTGTCCATGGGGCCAATGCTGATTGCGAGTGATCGTTCTGCGGGAGCTACACCAGATGGCGTGGAGGCATTTGTCAATTTTTGCGTAGCGCCCAATACTTTGGATCGCGAATCAGACTGCACCAAAGGGGCGGGTTCGGGTGTCAGCATGCCACCTGAAGCCAGCAGACTGATGCGACGCACCAGATCGGCGGTCGGCAGCGGATCGCCCGCACCTCCAGCCTGATGTCTGGCAAGCAATCCCCTTGAAACATCAGCAGATTCCAGCAACACATCTACCATCTGGGGGTTGGGTTGCAGTTCGTGACGACGCAACCGGTCCAACAGCGATTCCATCTGATGTGTCAATTCGGCGACATCCGCGAATCCAAATGTGGCAGCGCCCCCTTTGACGGAATGAGCACAACGAAAAATCCCGTTCAATTCTTCGTCGTCTGCGGCTTCAAGATTCAAATTAAGTAACATTTGCTCCATCAAATCGAGATTCTCGCCAGCCTCCTCAAAAAAGATTTGATAGAACTGACTCAGATCAAATGAGTCGCCGGATCCACTGGATTCCTGATGCATTTCAGACATTGCAATTCCTTAGTTACTTTGTGCGCCAGACGTCACTTCAGCAAATGACTTTTTTGATGACTTCGAGCAATCTTGTCGGATCAAAAGGTTTGACCAGCCAGCCAGTAGCACCTGCGGCCCTGCCCGCCTGTTTCATGAGATCACTGGACTCTGTGGTCAGCATCAGGATGGGCACCGTCTTGAATTGCGGATGCTCGCGCAGTTTCCGGGTCAACCCCAATCCATCCAGTCTTGGCATGTTTTGGTCGGTCAAAACGAGATCAAAAGTCTGGTTAACGGCTTTTTCATAAGCGTCTACCCCATCCACAGCTTCGACTACCTGATATCCAGCCCCTGAAAGGGTGAAAGCAACCATTTTGCGCATGGAGGGTGAATCATCAACAGCAAGTATTCGGGTCATGAGAACTCCAGCAGATCAAAAGAAAAATAGTTTGGGTGGCGTCGAATCAAAAAAGCTCAATGGAGCCCGCATCCATCTCGTCCTGCGTCACGGGGTTGGGACGGTCAGGAACTTCATCAACAAAGGGCACTGCATCGCCATCTTCCGGGCTCATCGACTCACAAGCCAGGCGGTAGGCGCATCCTTGAAGCGTTTTGCTCGTATGGCCAATCAATTGCGACGCCATATCCTGAAACTGGAGTTCAATGACTGCTGCCTGCAAAGCCCCCCGAACACCCTCCAGTTCCCCGGACTCACCATTTGCAGCATTCGCCAGGTTCTCGCTGACACTCATGAATCGTGTCATCAGGTTTTCAGTAGCATCTGCCAGCAAACTATCGAGTCGACTCAGGTCATGCACAACGATCAGGAGGGAGTCCTGCAAGTCCGCTACCAGGCGGACAGGGAGTTGCACAGCCGGGGGCGGTGGATTAGTGTCGGAATATTCCATCTGGTAAATGTTGGCAATGGTTAAAGCATCACTCCATACGGTACTTGGGATCGCATTAGAATTTTCTGTCAGAGCCTGTGCGCGGCATTAGTCAATATTGGGGGGGTTTCGGGTTCATTTCGGGCCTTCAGTTTGTGTTTGGCTGAGGTCATGATTTCCGGCACACAATCGAAACTATCAAAATGATGCAAGAAACCTCGTCAAATCCGATTCGCATCCTTCATCTGGAAGACTCGACCCTGGATCATGATTTGGTATGCCGGTCTCTGACCGGAGCCGCACTGAGCTTCAGCATTCATCGGGTTGACACGCTTGAAGCTTTTCTAGAGCGAGTGGAACACTCGACCGTTGATGTCATCCTGGCCGACTACCGTTTGCCCGGTTTTACCGCCATTGATGCGTGGCAAGCGCTCCAGGTCTTTTCGTCCGCCCCACCGTTTATTCTTCTTTCGGGAGCTATTGGAGAATCTGCCGCGGTGGAAGCGATCAAACTGGGGTTAAGTGACTACGTGCTCAAGGACAGCATGGGGAAATTAGCTCACGTCATCCGCCGGTCACTGGAAGTTCATCAGGCACGAATTGCCAAAGAGCACGCAGCTGCGGAACTTGCGGCTTCGGAGATTCGTTTGTCGGAGTTCGCCTGCCATTTACAAACTACGATGGAACAGGAGCGCGCGTCCATTGCCCGCGAAATCCATGACGATATCGGCGGATCACTGGCTGCCGCAAACCTAGACTTGGCATGGGTCAACAGACACACAACGGATACTGCCGTACTCGAGCATCTGATCGCAGCCACGGAGATGCTTCAACACGCCATAGGCGCAAGTCAGCGCATTATGATGAATTTGCGGCCAGCTATTCTTGATCAAGGCTTGATTGCCTCTGTACAGTGGCTGGTATCCCGATTCGAGAAACGAACAGGGGTCAAAACCAGGTTTCATTCATCGGGCGGTGAACCCGAGGTTACCAAGACAGTTCAGCTTACCGCCTACAGGACAGCCCAAGAAGCATTGACCAACATATCAAAATATGCCCGCTGCGATCTCGTCACCATTGATTTGACTGACACGGAAGGGATGCTCACGCTGGAAATCACTGATAACGGTCAAGGCATCTCTGAAGCAGACTTGGCCAAGGTCAACTCTTTTGGTCTCAAGGGCCTCCGTGAGCGTGCGAAAACCATCGGCGGCTGGCTCGATGTCAGTACCCGCGTGGGTGAGGGTACATCCATAATCCTCTCCATCCCGTTGTCACCAACGTCCCAGCAGGTCAATCAGGAAGCATTTTGATGATTCAAGTAATCCTATGTGACGATCATGCCGTGGTAAGACGCGGCATAAAGGACACTTTGGCCGAGGCCGTTGACATCAAGGTGGTTGCTGAAGCAGGCAGCTATTCTGAGGCCCGGGAGGCGCTGCGAAATTCGCCATGTGATGTTCTTGTGCTGGACCTGAACCTGCCGGGGAGGGGGGGTCTTGAGGTGTTGGCTACCTTGCGAGAGTCGAATTCTTCGGTCAAGGTATTGATCTTGTCCATGTTTCCGGAAGATCAATATGCACTACGCTGCCTGCGCGCAGGGGCACAAGGCTATCTGAATAAGGCTGGTGATCCAGCTGAACTGGCTAATGCCGTCAGAGCTGTTGCTCAAGGGCGCAAATACGTTACGCCAGAAGTTGCACAAATGCTGGTTGAGAGCCTGTCCGCCCCGACCAACGAAACCCTACATGCAGCTTTATCTGAACGTGAGCTGCAGACATTAATGAAAATTGCTTCCGGTAAACGGCTTTCTGACATAGCTGAAGAACTGATGTTGAGCCCTAAAACTGTCAGCGTCTATCGCTCGAGGGTTCTCGAAAAACTCAAGTTGTCGAATAATGCCGAGTTGACGGTTTATGCAATTCGCAATGAATTGGTGTGATAGCCGCTCAACTCGCTAGAATATTTCCAGAACCCGCTCCATGAGGCGCATGAACGGTTGATCCAGCATGGACAGAGTCGCGGCAACGCCCAGCAGGCCGACTGCCAGGGTAACCGGGAATCCGACAGAAAAAATATTCATTTGCGGGGCGACACGGGAAACAATGCCGAGCGCCAGGTTGGCGAACATCAGCATGCCAATTACAGGCAATGCAATCCACAGAGCGCTGGCAAACAACTCGGCGCCCAAAGTGTGCAACTGCATTTTCTGCAGGGCAGACAGGAAATTCTGATCGACGGGAAATGCTTCAAAACTCCGTATCACAGCCATCAGCACGACAACATGCGCGTTCACAGCCAGGAACATTAGGGCTGCAATGTTGGCGTAAAAGCGGCCCATTGCACTCGACTGGGCGCTTGTGGAGGGATCAAAAAAAGCTGCAAACCCCAGGCCCATCTGAAAACCAACCACTTGCCCGGCCAACTCAAACACACTGAACACAAGGCGGACAGCAAATCCAATGGCGAGGCCAACTCCAACTTGCTGCAGCACAGCTCCAAAAGCATCCGGGCTGTTGATTCCAATCACTTGCTGATTTGTCAAGCTGGCTTGCGCTGCCAAAGCAATAAGGAACGCCAGTCCAATTCTTGCTCGCACTGGAAACGCCCGGGAGGAAAAAATAGGCGCAGCAGTAAAAACTGCCAGTATGCGAAAGAATGGCCACAAAATGGGGGAAAGCCAGTCCGTCAGTTGGGCTTCCGTTACGCTGATCACAACAACTGAACCCTGTCAGAGGACGGCGGCCGGAATGGACTCAATGGTGCGTCGTATGTATTCCACCAGCATATTGAGCATCCAGGGCCCGGCAATGGCAAACACGGCGACAGCAGCAATCAATTTGGGGACGAAGGCAAGTGTTGCCTCGTTGATCTGGGTAACTGCCTGGAACAGCCCAATGACCAGACCCACCACAAGCACCACGGCCAATACCGGCGCCGAGACCATCAGCAGCATCAGCAGGGCTTCCTGGCCCATGGTTAAAACCATTTGCGCATTCATTGACAGTTCACCTATGAAGCAAAACTGGCTGCAAGAGAGCCAACAAGAAGATTCCAGCCATCTGCAAGTACGAACAGCATGAGCTTGAAAGGTAACGCCACGAGGACGGGTGACAGCATCATCATGCCCAGAGACATCAAAACACTCGCTACAACAATGTCAATCACCAGAAACGGAATGAAAACCATGAATCCAATCTGGAATGCAGACTTGAGTTCGCTGATGACGAAAGCAGGTACCAAAATTCGCATCGGTGCTGTTTGAGCCGTGACGCCTGGCTCCAGTTTGGCCAATTTGACGAATAGTGAAAGGTCCGCTTGCCGGGTCTGTTTTGCCATGAACTGGCGCAACGGATCCTCTCCTTTTTGAAGGGCTTGTTCAAATGTAATGGCATTCTTTGTGTAAGGAAGGTAGGCGTCAGCGTAGACCTTGTCGAGTGTGGGACCCATCACGAAGAACGTCAGAAAAAGCGACAAACCGACAATCACCTGATTGGGTGGTGATGACTGCGTACCCAACGCCTGACGCATTAAAGACAATACGATCACAATGCGGGTGAATCCTGTCATCATCAGCAGAATAGCGGGCAGGAACGACAGCGCTGTAAAAAACAGCAAGGTTTGAACAGGTACGGAAAAGCTCACCCCTGTCGCGCCTGTTCCCACCAGCAGTGGGAGCTGCGCTCCTGTTTGCGCAAGCGCAGTCGAACTGGTGAACACTCCAAATGCCCATAGCCCACATTTGCCAGCCCAAAGCAAGCGTTTCATCGACTGATCAGGCACATAACCCACGAGAATTCCTTTTGAATAGTGTCAGGAAGTACCCAAAGCTCAAGGCTGACGGGAACTTTCCCCTGGTACGACCTCTGGCACACCCGCTAACGAGTGCAGCAAGGTAATCGACTGGGCCGTAACGCCGAGGACGAGCCATTTCCGATCACCTGGCGGGCCAACCTCGACCGTGACGACGCGCTGGCTTGGACCAACAGCTACCGCCGAGACCACTGAAGAAGCTTGCACAACCCGTGTGGAATCGCCGCCAATTCTGCGTTGAATCCATTTAATCGTCACGGGCAGAAATGCCAGCAACACGAGAACGGCAACAACGGTGGTAATCGACGACATCATGAAAAGAGCTCAACCTTTGCTGACACGGCGCAGACGCTCGGATGGCGTGACTACATCAGTCAAACGGATGCCAAACTTGTCATTGACAACGACAACCTCCCCCTGGGCAATCAGATAACCATTGACGAGCACGTCCATGGGCTCACCAGCCAGCGCATCGAGCTCGACCACCGAACCCTGGCCCAACTGCAGAATATGCTTGATCGGGACCTTGGTTCGACCAAGCTCGACCGACAACTGAACAGGAATATCAAGGACGCGGTTAATGTCGTTGATCGGAATGTCGGAATCTGAAGCGGAAGAAAATGGACGGGGCGCTTCCCCCGAGAGGATCCCTCCCGAAGCCATTTCCACACCACCATCGGCAGCGCCTTTCTGCTCAGTCAGGGCTTCGGCCCAATCGGCCATGCCGTCGCCTTCCGGTGTTACTTCTTCAGCTGCCATAAGAACTTCCTTTCCAGTTGGAATCATTGCCACGCAAGCTCTTGTCGATACGTATTGCGTATTTGGCGTTGTGAGTGCCATACTGACACTCGAAGACTGGTACACCGTCTACCGACACTTCAATTCTGGGTTCACGATCCAGTTCGATAAAGTCACCCACCCTCATTGCCAAAAGCTGCTCAACTGTGGCATCTGCACGTGCCAGTTCAGCGACCATCGTGACCTCTGCGGCCTGAATTTCCCGGGTTAATACATTCACCCAGCGCCTGTCTACTTCAACCGAGTCGCCCTGGGTAGAGGAATACAGAACATCCCGAATGGGTTCCAGCGTGGAGTAGGGAAAGCAAAAATGAATCGCACCGGAAATATCACCAATTTCCAGCTGAAAAGATGTAGAAATGACGATTTCGCTGGGAGTGGCAACATTGGCAAACTGGGGCTGCATCTCGGATCGTTGATATTCAAGCTCCAGCGGGTAAATACCTTTCCATGCCTTGTTGTATTCGGCCGTGATGACCTCGACCATCCGGTTGATGACCCTTTGCTCCGTAGCAGAAAAATCACGTCCCTCGATCCGGGTCTGGAACTTTCCAATACCTCCGTAAAGGGTATCAATAATGCCAAAAACCAATGCTGGCTCACAAACCACCAACCCGTTGCCACGCAGCGGCTTCATGGCCACGATATTGAAATTGGTGGGCACGGCCAGTTCACGAAGAAACGCGCTGTAGCGCTGAACAGTTACAGAACCTACGGAGATCTCAGGGCTGCGACGAACAAAATTGAACAGGCCAACCCGAAAGTTACGGGCAAATCGCTCGTTGACGATTTCCATCGTCGGCATGCGGCCACGAACGATCCGCTCCTGGCTCGACATGTCGTAATTGCGAATATCTCCGCTATCTGTCGCCACTTCGGAAGTCGTCTGGCTCTCGCCTGTAACACCCTCCAGCAGGGCATCAACTTCTTCCTGGGATAAAAAGGATTCGCTCATGGACCAGCCTGCAATTAGTGGTTATTGAACGATGAAGCTTGAAAAGAGGACACCGCGGACAGGATTTTCTTCACCATCCTTTTTCTTCGCGGTTTTCTTTTTGGGCTTCCCTTTTTCTTTGGGCACTTCGCTGACGGGCTCTTCATGCGATCCACCGAAAGGGCGGGAAGCCTCCGTCAGAATGTCAGCCGCCAATTTTTCTTTCCCTTCGCGCTGAAGAAGCTCTTCAGCGGTACGCTGTGAGATCAGCAGCAAAATTCCACTACGGATGGTTGGCAAATAGGACTTGACTTTGTCCGTCGCATGCGCATCCAGTAGTTCAAGTGTGATTCCAACTTGCGCTACTTTTTCACCCCCCGCATCCGCAAGATTAACCACCATGTTGTCGAGTGGGAGAAAGGTCGGTGGGCCCTTGGCTTCTTCGTGCACGACTTCTTCTTCGCCATCCTCAGCGGCCTGTTGCTTGCTCAGGTAAAACCAGCCCCCGCCTCCGGCCAGCGCAGCAACCAGGACGGCGAGACCAACTATGATCAAAAGCTTCTTGCTTTTGGCTGGAGCTTTCACTCCTTCTGGTACATCTGGTTTGGCGGACACGGTATCTCCCTCAAAAACGTGCGGTCATGGTCTCTAACATCCAATCTTGAATGCGCTCGCACAAAATGATTATTCTGTACAAGCAAACAACCTGATTCGCCGATTAAGGGGGCTAATCCGGACTATTCATTTGTCACGGAACCCCTGGGGCTGGCTACACAAATAGATCAAGTGCCCGGATAACAGTGGCTCTTTTTGTGGCCGAGCCAGTGACTGGGTCACGGGATACAACTTGCACGGAGGTCTTGCGAATCTCGGCAGGATTCTTCTGCTTGCCCGAATGATGCTCGCCCTGACTGGAACCGCCAACAGAAACGCCTGAAAGTGAAAGTCCGTGGTGAGCCAACATATCTTTCAAGTTTGACACCGCTCCTTCCAGTATTTCCCGGGTCGCGGCCTGATCCGACCGGAAATCAACATGCGCCTCCTTTCCCTGAAGTGAGATGCTCACTTCAATAGGCTCATGGCCAGCGTCATTCAGTGTCAGTTCAGCATTCTGCAATTCGTGATTGACCCAATACGTCACCTGCTCGGTCACAACATCTGCCATCACGGGGGCAGCTTCTGCGGAAGCCCAGTATGTTTGAGCGCTACCCGCGAAGGATGGACCGGCGGGCCCCCAGGTACCCTCCACCAGCGTGAGTACTGATTTGAAAATGTCTCTCGTCAGAGGCCGCTCCGACAGCTTGCCCTCAGCCAATCCGCTGGTAACCATCGCCTGATGCGCATCTTCGTGCCTGTTCAAGCCTTTGCTCGCGGCCAATTGAACCGCCTTCGATGCACCCGCATCAAAGCCTATCTCTGCGGAACCGGATCGTCCACCAGCTATGAATTGAGGTGGTATTCCTGCCTCGTCTTGAAGCAAATTGCGACCAGAGTTAAGAGGTTTTTTTGCCTTGCCCGGATCAGATTTTGAAGATGCAGCGGCGGTACCAGTCGAAGTGACCTCCATCGCCTTGAACTGCCCGACTTCAACTCCCGGTCTTCCGCCGACTGGCGCCGCCGGGATATCCTGGGCTCCGGCTCCTGGGGTCATGTCGCTCGCGTCTACCGACCACTGCTCACCCTGGATCAGAAAGAACGTCATGTTTCCCGTGGCCTCGCTTTGTGAAGGGGGTATCACCTGACTTTTGTCGCTCGGCATATTGCCAGCAAGTTGGTTTACATCCTGAGAAACAGGGTCAACCACGGGATCGAGTGCAGTCAATACTGACAGGAAAGTACTGACGGCGCCAGTATTCTGCGCTGCGACACAACCCGGTTTGGCAGAAGCCAGTGGCCGAACGCCGCCAGTGGCCGGTTGCAATGAAGAAGACGGTAATGTTCCGTTCATACTCACGTCTGGCCTCCTGCCTGTCTGCATCTGGTTAGTTTCGTGTGCTGCACAGCCGCCAGTTCGTCCATTTGTCGTTGCTCACGGCGATCCTCCTGTGCAGTCTGTAAATGACGTTGCCTGGTTTCGATTTTTTTCAGACTGGCCAGTCGCAATTCCAGCTGAATCAATGCGTTTTTTGCCTCGCCTGCCTGATCAGCCAAATTTTGCATAACACCGCGCTGAAGGCCAATGGCGTGATGCAGTCGATCAAGGAACTGATAGTGGTGGCGCATCAGCTCGGCCGTCATCTGGGTTCTGGACGAATTGCCCCATCTTGCCTCGGTATCAGCCGCGTAATGCTCAAGCTGGTCCAGTTGACCTTGGGCGGACACAACATGCAACTGAATACGAGTGAGATCCTTCGTGGCCAGGTCCCGCGCACGCATGGCTCCTTCAATTGCGAGCATGACACTTTTTATTGCCGACATTTATTTTCCTGACTCCCGTAAACACTCACCCAGCAGATCACGACATCGCATTTGACATGCCATCAATGCTTTGCCCAAGCGAAGCCGACACATACATGTCCTGCTGCAGAAACATTGCCATGGGTTCATGCAGATGGATCGCCTGATCCAGAGCAGCATCTGATCCAGGAACGTACGCACCGATTTGCACGAGATCACGTCCTTTTTCATATCTTGAAGCAACGGACCGAAAGGTTCTCGCCTGGTCAAAGTGCTCACGCGTCGTCACGTTATGCATAACCCTCGATGCCGACCTTTCTATGTCGATTGCCGGGAAATGCCCTGCCTCAGCCAGGGAACGTGAGAGAACGATATGTCCGTCCAGAATAGCCCTGGCCGCGTCAGCGATGGGGTCTTGCTGGTCATCGCCCTCCGACAAAACGGTGTAAATAGCTGTAATGGAACCAACCCCATTCAGACCATTCCCACTGCGCTCAACCAGTTGTGGCAGCTTCGCAAAGCAGGATGGTGGATAGCCCTTTGTGGCTGGCGGTTCGCCGATAGCAAGGGCAATTTCCCGCTGGGCCATGGCATACCTTGTCAACGAATCCATTAACAAAAGCACATGCTTCCCCTTGTCGCGAAAATGCTCCGCTACCGCCGTGGCGTAGGCTGCACCCTGCATCCGCAGGAGAGGCGGCGCATCCGCTGGTGCAGCAACCACAACAGACCGAGCCCGTCCGTCCACACCCAGTATGTCCTCGATGAATTCCTTGACCTCGCGGCCTCGCTCACCAATCAATCCCACCACAATGACGTCTGCCGCCGTGTAGCGCGCCATCATTCCAAGCAGGACACTCTTGCCAACACCTGAGCCAGCAAACAACCCAATGCGCTGGCCTCGCCCAACTGTCAGCAGCGCATTGATCGCCCTCACCCCCGTATCCAGTGGTTCCCGCACTGGCGCACGATCCATTGCGTTGATTTGCCTTCTGTCCAGCGGCAGTGAGGTCACATCTGAAATGGGGCCCAGCTTGTCCATCGGCGAACCGTTCGGACCGACCACACGTCCCAACAAGCCTTCACCCAACGGCAAGCGGAGCATTCCGGGGTGAGAGTCACGACTGGCCTGTCTCTTTTCCCGAAGTCGGGGGACCGCAACATAAGCCGCGGCTGGCACCACGGTAGCGCCACTTGACAAGCCATGCGTATCCCCCGCAGGCATCAAATAAGCGCGATCACCGGCAAATCCGACTACTTCAGCCAATATGGGTAGTTGGGAGGTCATGGCAACCAGACACTGCGAACCAACCGGCACGCGGATGCCGGTGGCCTCCAGCACCAGACCTGTTAAACGCGTTAGCGTGCCTCTGACTTCAAGGGGATTTGAAGCACTTACCCTCTGACGGGCTCCCTCAAGAAAATCGCGCCAGATGGCTTCCGGCTGGCTAGGCATTCGATGGTTCTCCCCAAGGGGTATCCAGGCCAAGCGTCGCCACGGCGCGCATCCATCGCTTCTCGATGGTCCCGTCCACCAAGGTACCTGCGCATTCAACAATACATCCGCCTTGCTGCACTGCTCCATCACCCAGTAGTTTTAGATCGAACCCCGGAAATTCAGCGCCGATTGTTTCCTGCAGGTTAGCCAGGTCGAGAGGATTCAGCCTCACACGCACGGCCTTCCCGTCGCCAGCAATCAAGCTGAGTGCATCACGAATTACCGGCTGCAGCGTCATCGGATCAACGGATACTTCCTGACGAATAACACTTTTGGCTAATTCGCATGCCAAGGCCAAAACACCATTGGCAATAACCTGTTCGGCCGACTGCAATTGAGTCTGAGCCGACTCAAAAAGCTTTACAAAACTGCGCGCATTTGCAATTTCCTGATTGCGCACAAAGTCTTCTATCTGACGCTGTGCATCCAGAGTTGCAAGCGCGTGCCCCTGGGCAAATCCTTCGGCATAGCCTTCCTGCCTGACAGTTTCAGTGTGGGCAGGATCTGACTTGTTGTCACGCGCTTTCAGTTGCGCCGCAAGATTGCCGGAAGCCGAATCAACTGAACTGAAGCGCCACTGCGCAACATCATCAATCTCGTCGCCGGGGATGAATCGGGTGTAATTTTTCATGATCAAACCATGGCGTCGTCGCCACCACCACCGATGACAATGGTCCCCTCATCAGCCAGTCGCCGGACGGTCTTGAGAATCTCCTTCTGCTGAGCCTCGACTTCGGACAATCGCATCGGGCCACGTGACTCAAGATCTTCCCGCAACGTTTCAGCAGCCCGCGAAGACATGTTCGCCAGAAATTTCTCCTTGAGCTCCGGCTGAGCGCCTTTCAAGGCGACGATCAATGTGTCCGAAGCAACTTCCTTGAGGACCATCTGAATGGCTTTGTCATCCAGCTTGATGACATCATCGAACACGAACATCTTGTCCATGATTTTCTGGGCAAGATCTGCATCGTGATTGCGTATGGATTCGATGACCGTGCTCTCAATAGCCGTTCCCATCAAATTGATCATTTCTGCAGCCGTCTTGATCCCTCCCAGTGAAGCCTTGCGGATTTTGTCTCCGCCTGCCAGCACCTTGTAGAGAACCTCGTTCAGGTCTTTGAGCGCGGTAGGTTGGATGCCCTCCATCGTTGCAATGCGCAGCATGACTTCGCCGCGCTGGCGTTCGGCCAGCTGTTTCAGGACATCCGCGGCCTGGTCATAGTCCAGGTGAACCAGAATAGCAGCGACAATTTGCGGGTGCTCATTTCGCAACAACTCTGCAACCGACTGTGGGTCCATCCACTTCAGGCTCTCAATCCCTGAAACATCACCACCCTGCAGGATTCGATCAATGAGCAAAGCAGCTTTGTCGTCACCCAATGCGCGTTTCAATACAGAGCGGACATAGTCGCCGGAATCGGAAACCAGCAGACTCTGGGATGCGGCCACACTGGTGAATTTCCCAACGATCTCGTCAACACGCTCCCTTGTCACTGAAATGGTTTTGGCAATGGCCTCGCCCAATTTCTGAACCTCTTTGGGTGACAGATGCTTGAATACCTCGGATGCTTCTGCCTCCCCAAGGGACATCATCAGAATTGCTGCGTCTTCCAGACCGTGATCTTGCGACATGATTTGCTCCTGGCGGTCAGGCCGGGGCCTCGCCGTTGATCCATGTCTTCACAATATTCGCGACGGCCGCCGGGTTATCCCGGGTCAGCTTGCGTGCGTCTTCCAACGCGAGCGCGCCAGGGCTGGGGCCTTGTGGCGCGCCCGAGGCTCCAGGAGCCATCAGTTGGGGACGGTCAGGCTCGTCAGACACTACTGCATCCAGCTCATTGGCACGCATTTTGGTTGCCGTTACGGGTTGCATGAGCGTCTTCATGGCTGGCTTGATGAAGCCGAGCAAGACCATCATGCCAAACAGCAGTGTGCCCACGGGCCAGGCGAAACTGCGTACAAGATCCTGAACCTCAGTCTGCTTCCACAATGGCAATTCGGTCATTGTTGATTTTTCCCTGGCGAAGGGTGCGTTCATCAGGTTGACCGAATCACCACGCTCCTTGCTGAATCCGATGGTTTCTCGAACGAGCGCAGTCATCTTCTCGATTTGCTGCTCGCTAAGCGGCGTAGTTGTGGTTTTTCCCTTGTCGTCAGTCGTAGTCTGATGATTGACGACCACAGCCGCACTCAAACGCTTGACGACCCCGGTACTGCCACGAACGACTTTGACGGTCTTGTCAACTTCATAGTTGATGATGGATTCACGCTTTGTCGCTCCCCCGGCTGCGCCCGCTCCACCTGCGGCCGCTCCACCCGTCAAGGTCTGTGCTGTGCCGTTGATGGGCGCCGAATTGGGACCCGGAGGCTGATTGGAGACAGCGCCTGGCACACCACTGGGAGGGCCACCTGCCGCGCCATTGCTGCTTTCAACCAATTGCTGACTGCGAATCGCAGTTGCATCAGGTGATTGATTGGGCCTATGTTGCTCCGATGTGGACTCAGTCTGCGAAAAGTCAACCTCAGCTGTCACCTGGGCCTTGACATTCTGACGCCCGACAACTGGCTCGAGAATGTCCAGAATCCGGCGGCTGTATACCTGCTCAAGCTGTTGCGTGTATTGCAGTTGCTGCGCATCAACCGCCGTCCCACCCGATCCGTCCGTCGCTGCTGACAGCAGCTTGCCCGTGTCGTCCAGAACACTCACCGCTGCCGGATTCATTTCAGGCACGCTCGATGCGACCAGGTGAACAATGCCCGCAAGTTGAGCACGATCCAGACTGTGACCCGCATTCAGGCTGACCAATACTGAGGCTGAAGGCTTTTGTTGCTCACGGAAAAATCCGTTCTGATTGGGCAGCGCGAGATGGACACGCGCACTTTGCACTGAAGAAAGCGACTGGATTGACCGGGTCAGTTCACCCTCCAGTCCGCGCTGGAAGGTCAAACGCTCCTGGAACTGCGTCATGCCAAAGCGGTTGGACTCCATCATTTCGAATCCTGCAACCGAGCCTTTGGGCAACCCCTGGGACGCAAGGCGCAGGCGTGTGTCATGCACCTTGTCCGCCGGGACCAATATGGCGCCCCCACCTTCAGCGTGTTTATAGGGGATGTTCATTTGCGACAACTGGGCCACGATGGCGCCACCATCCTTGTCAGCCAAATTCGTATACAAGACTCGCCACTCAGCCTGTCGCCCCATGAAAAGGCCCACTGCGCCGATACCAACAAACAGGGCGATCCCCCAAACCAGTCGCATGCGCTGGGATTGGCTCAGCCCGGAGAAGCGCTGGGACATGGAAGGGTTGACAGGGACGGTTAGAGCTGCAGACATCGTTTCTTCCGGTAAGGCGAGTCGTGGCTTCGCACCACGGATGCAACAGATTATTCGGGTTAAGTTTTGGAACATTGAGCCGAAAAGCCTCGGATTTGCCTGTCAATTCAGCTGGATGCCCAAGTCATGGAGTCGATAGGATCGACCAACCCTCAACTCCACCGGGAGAAAGACCATGGATCTCCGACTATCACCATCCACGATGCCCACCATTGCGCGGCCCAGCGTAGCGGGTCGTGGCACCGGCGTCCAGGTTCCCGCAGTGGCAGACGGCGGGTTTTCCGGGGTACTGAAGAGCGCATTGACTTCGGTCAGCCAGACCCAGAATGAGTCTGCCCGCCTTCAGCGGGAAGTGCAGATGGAGAACCCCAATGTAAGCCTGGAGGAAACCATGGTTGCCATTCAAAAGGCCCAGATCGGTTTTCAGGCCACCTTGCATGTGCGAAATCGCATGGTGCAAGCCTATACCGACATCATGAACATGCAGGTCTGATCGCTGCAGAGCCAGATTTCACCCATTTTGCAGGGCAAAAATGGTATCCAGCCCTTATCTCTATTGCGTAAATAGCTATCATAAATATAGCATTTAGCCCGGAATTTTCGGAACGACATCAAACGCCAGATCAGGACAATTGACATGAAGCAAAAATTCACTGCCCCCATGCTGGCACCCAAATATGTCACACAGTTCCGGTGTTCAGGTGGTGATTGCCCAGATACCTGCTGCATGGGTTGGACCATTTCCATTGACAAGGATACCTTCCGTGACTACCGGAGAGTGACACACCCGACGCTCAAGCCATTGATCAAAACCCATCTGGTCCAACTGGACAAAGACTCGATAGGCAATCATGGAAAGATTAACCTGGACCCGTCGAGTTCTCATTGTGGATTGCATACCGCTCAGGGACTGTGCGGTATTCAGCAAAACCTGGACGAAGATGCTCTGTCTGATACCTGTTACACCTATCCACGAACCGTATTCAAGGTAGGGGATCGGTTTGAGCAGTGCCTGACACTTTCATGCCCTGAAGCTGCGAGGCTGGCACTGACGCTGGATGACGGGTTTGAATTTGTCACTTCGGAGTTCACTTCCCGCCAAGCCACCACATCCGAACTGGCTTCACTGCATGGATTTGACATGCTCGCCATGGATGAAATCCGGGTTCTGTGCATCCAGCTGTTTCAAACTGCCGAACTGACCAATACCGATCGCCTGATGCTCATGGGGTGGCTTTGCAGCCAGCTTGATGAGCTTATCGCTTCCAACTCCCAGGCCAACGCGATCGAGCTGGTTAACCAATTGAGGGAGCTGGTCGAGTCGGGAGGGCTTCGGGTCGCGGTGGCCCAGCTGACCAGCAACCCCAAACTGGCAGCAAACGTGTTTTCCATTCTGTTCGGCAACCCTGCGGGTAAAGGCTCGTCAGCCAATCAGCTGGAAGTAGTGCGTTGGGTAACCGCAGGCTTGGGTTTTGATGCAAATGGCGTGGCCGAACAATCCACTCTCGAAGAGAACTACTCGCGAGGTTTGACTCATTTGAAGACAACCACTGAATTGATCGATCAAACATTCAGCCGGTATCTGCTCAATGAACTCCTGCGTGAGGTGTTTCCATGGGGCAGGTCCTCGCCGATGGGGTTCTACCGCCGGCTGTTAACCCGATTCGGGATCCTGCGCCTGATGCTGGCCGCCGCCGCTGCCGCAAAGAATACGCCGCTTGATCAGGACACCGTGGTTCAGGTCACGCAGGTGTTTTGCCGCCTGTACCAGCACAATGAGCAATTCGCAACACAGGCAGATCACCTGTTGACCAGCGCCGACTGGGACACAGTGGAACGTCTGTATACGCTTCTGTGATCAGTCAGAAACCTAGTGCAGCATTTGCCGCTGCCCTTCAAATTTTCGCTCGCAGTGCGCCAGCCACGGCTCTGCCAGATACCTGATCTGCGCGTCATTTTGCAGGATGCGCTGCATGATGCGCGTCTTTTCCATGCGCTGCTCAGGCAACAATTCTTCGCTCCGCGCCTTGTGCCGCAGCTGCTCGATCAACACAGCACATGTACCCTCAAAGCGCACAACTTCATCCCAATCTTCCGCGCGGGCAGCATCCAGCATCTTTGCACTGCTGTCCTCAATTGCCTTGTAGTAGTCAATCAGCATCTGATACGTTTTCATACTCTTGCCCATCAAGCATGTTGCGTTTGAACGGCGATATCATTCCTGATCTGGCTCCAGCCATCTGACACGGGGTGTATCAAACGGATCACTTCATCCAGGATGGCGGCGTCACCCCTCAAGTTGGCCTCGGTGATTCGGAGGATGCAGAAATCATAGAGGTTGCGCAGATTCGCGGCCAGATCCCCACCCCGATCGTTGTCCAGGCCCGCTTTAAGCCCTTCTTCCAGAATTCGCACAGCACGGCTGATGGCTCGGCCTTTCGCGGGAATATCTCCATTCAAGACTGCGCCTTTCGCAGCGGCAAGAGACTGCAGCAACGCCTCAAATAGCAAGCTGACTAGCTGGTGTGGATTGGCCGATGCCACTGAGGTTTCCAGGCCAACGGTTTTGTAGGTATTTGCTGATCGCATACTGACTGGTGTAAACATCTTGATGAACTCCTTGTGCGCCTGCTTTATGTATCGGCAGGGCTTCGAGAAAATCAAGTCGTTAACTGGTAGATTTGTTCCACTGCGCAAGTTGGGCGGTCACATAAGAACTCAGTCCATTCATCTGGGCCAGTTGCGCGTCAAGAGCCGAGTACTGCCTCAGCAACTGCGTCTCAACCCGGGACGCACGGTCATTCACCCTGTCCTGATCTTTGGAGTTTCTGCTGATTGATCCTTGCAGCGCAGCCGACTTGTTAGTCACCAAGCCATCTGCCGCAACCAGTCCACGCGCAAAATCTCTCACCTTGAGGCCAAATCCGTTAGTTGCCGAATTGCTATTGTTCGTAGCAAACAGGTTTTTTACGTTATCCAGGTTTTGAAGGGCACCGGTCAGCTTGGTGGCGTTCACTTTCAGCGACCCATCCGTCTGGCGCTCGATTCCGATATCAGACAGGCGGGCGTAGGTCGAACCCACGCTACTTGAACCCAGCATGGCTCTAAGCGCATTTTGCAAGCCCACCGTCGTGGAATCCCCTTGCATCAGTCCCGCCTTTTTTGTAGCCGCGTCATACTTGGTTGAATCGGCCAACGTCTGGTTCAGTGAGTTATAGGCATCGACAAAGGCTTGAATATTCTTCTGCGTGACTTCCAGATCATTTTCAACTGTGATATCCACCGGCTCGGTCGTAACCTGGTTTAGCTGCAGCGTAACACCCGTGATGACATCCACCATCTTGTTGGTTGCCGACACAATTGGTACGCCATTGATATCCACCAAAGCGTTCATCGCAGCCTGGCCCATAAACATCCCCGCGGCCGAGGCAGCCGTGGCAGCAGTATCCGTGAAGCCAAACATAGACAGGCCGGCATCACCTGCTGCGTCAATACGAAAGCCGTTTTCCTCGCCAGACGTCTTGGACCGAATGACCAGGCGCTCATTGGCCCCATCGCGCAACACCGTGGCTGTAACACCCGCATTCGCGGAATTGATTTTGCTGGCAATGGACGTAACCGTGTCTGTAGCGGTTATCGTCACTGGAACTGCAGGACTGCTGCCCGCTGTAAAAGCTGTGCCAGCCCAAGCTCCCAGTTGAAGAGTCAATGTTCCCGCCACCCCAACTGCCGATCCGGCGACAACACCTTCTGACGCGGTCGACTGGGCGCGTGCCAGTTGCTGCACTTCCACTATAAGCGAGGTTGATACCGCAGCTGAACCTGCGATAACCCCAATAGCGCTGGTATTGGAGGAACTTGCTTTTTGAGTATTCCACCCCGTGGGACCGGCAAGCAAGGCCGCAGCATCTCCCAATGCGGAGGCCTGGGACTTAACCTTGCCGTACAAGCTGAGTTGGGACTGAAAGGTCGTTGCCTTGGACTGCAACTGGGTTAGCGGTTGTTTTTCAATGGCAACCAGCTGCGACACAATGCTGTTGACATCAAGTCCACTGCCGACTCCTGGAGCTGAAATTGCCATGAACTTCTCCTCTGGTCAGCCTGGTAAAGGCCGACGAATCATAAAACGCCAAAAGGCGACGCGGGTCTGAAACCCGTCGCCGCCAGGAAACAGCATCGATGGCTGATCGCCATCGATGCGGATGCCCTGCTGTTAACGCAACAGAGCCAGTACACCTTGAGGAGCCTGATTGGCTTGCGCAACCATTGCCGTACCGGCCTGCTGCAGAACCTGTGCGCGGGACAAGTTGGCGGTTTCCATCGCGTAGTCAGCGTCCATGATCCGGCCACGAGCTGCTGCCGTGTTTTCAGAGCCAACTCGAAGGTTGGAAATAACCGACTCGAAACGATTTTGGGTTGCACCCCAAGAAGCCCGAATTGTGTTGATGGCTGCGATATCTGTGTCTACCGCAGTGATCTGTGCGCTCGACAAGGCATTGGTACCGCCCAGCGTGGTTGCAGTTTGAGCAGCGACCGTTGCAGTAACCGTAATTGCTTCACCGGCATTGGCTCCCACCTGGAAACTGAAGGCTGTGGCAGCGCTCAAGAGAGCCTGGCTGTTGAATTTCGTTGCAGCAATGACGCGGGTATTCTCCGCAACCAACAACTTGTATTCCTCATCCAGCGCATTAATATCGGTTGCGCCATTCGTGCCGTTGGCGCCCTGCACTGCAAGTTCCCGCATCCGCTGCAGGTTGTTGGAAATAGCGCCCAAGGCACCCTCGGCTGTTGCAGCCAGAGAAATGGCGTCATTGGCGTTGCGGATAGCCACGTTCATACCCTTCGTCTGGGCATTCATGCGCTCGGCAATGGCCAGGCCAGCGGCGTCATCTTTGGCGCTGTTGACGCGCAAACCCGAGGACAGGCGGCTCATTGCAGTACTGAGGGCAGTTGCCGTGCCCGCCAGATTGCGCTGTGCATTTAACGAATTGATGTTGGTGTTAATCATTGACATAAAAGGCTCCTTTAAAGCTGAATAAATCCGGCATCGCTGCCAATCTCAACGCCAGTCCGAAGACTGGCCGCTATGACCGGAGCACTTTCAGGTACCTACCGGACGACGAGCACTTGTTAGAACCCGCTGAGATTGTTTTCGGACTGACCCCTTTAAAACTTGAGCAAAATATTTATACCCACTACCCATTTGAGGCGATTGTCCATATCTGCTTCACCGTCCTTCCCTGGAAAAGCAGTGGAAAAGGCCTGGAGATGTCCCGAAAGCCAGAACTGGCCCATTTTTTGTCCTTTCATCGGGCTTAAGGTTTTCTGCGCGCTCAGCACAATTTGTTCACTGCCTAAACCAGTCAGCGGCGTGCTGACACTTATCGGCAGCAATGCCGGATTTATTCAGCTTTAAAGGAGCCTTTTATGACGACGATCAATACGAACACGGCGTCGCTGAACGCGCAACGCAATTTGGCAGGTACTGCCGTGTCGCTGGGTACGGCCATGCAACGGCTGTCTTCCGGATTGCGGGTTAACAGCGCCAAAGATGACGCCGCTGGCCTGGCCATTGCCGAGCGCATGAATACCCAGACCCGGGGCATGAACGTGGCTATCCGCAATGCCAATGACGCCATTTCTCTGGCGCAGACAGCAGAGGGCGCGCTCGGAGCGATCACCAACAATCTGCAGCGGATGCGGGAACTGGCAGTGCAAGCGGCCAACGGCACGAACGGTACAACCGATATCGCCGCGCTGGACGCCTAATACCAGTTGCTGGCGGCAGAAAATACCCGCGTCATTGGTGCTACAAAATTCAATAGTCAAGCCCTCCTGAGCGCGGCGACTCCTTTCCAGTTTCAGGTCGGAGCCAATTCGGGCGAATCCATCACGATCACATCCGTGATCGCTGTCCAGACTGCAACCACGCTGGGAGCAACCAACGCAACTGCCAGTGCCCAGCTCGCCGTGGTCGATACGGATCTGAATTTGATGAACTCCATTCGCGCAACCTGGGGTGCATCGCAAAACCGCTTCGAAGGTGTCATCGCCAATCTTCGAGTGGCCGCTGAAAACTCGGCAGCGGCTCGTGGCCGGATCATGGATGCCGACTACGCGATGGAAACCGCCAACTTGTCCCGCGCACAGGTTCTGCAACAAGCTGGCACGGCAATGGTGGCACAGGCCAATCAATTGCCACAGAGCGTACTATCCTTACTCAGGCAGTAATGTCTGAAATGGCTCTTCCGTAAAGAGTCACCTCCCAAATGGAAGAAGCCGCACGCGATGCGGCTTCTTCCATTTGGCGGCTTCAATTGCCGCGTAGGTTGTGTCTGCTGTAGGTGTTTCCCTTACAGCAAATAGATGACTGGCCTACAGGCCGTACAGCCTGTTTCGGATTCAAGTTCCTGGGTCACCCGCGCAGAATTGACCCAACGCGATCCAAACGGATGGCAACAACCCAGGAGCCCTACATGACCAATGAGCAACTTACCGCTGATATCCGTGATGCCAACGTGACTTATCTCATGCTGGCTCAAAACCTGATTCGCCAGGACAAAGCCGAAGCACTTTTCCGGCTCGGCTTGTCTGAAGAGGCTGCCGACTTGATGATCACCCTTTCACCCGCGCAGATTCTGAAGATCGCCGCAGGCAATATGCTGCTTTGCCGGTTTCGCATTGATGATGAAGTGGTGTGGAATCTGTTGACCAACCACAGTGCCAAAAAAGTAGACAGCGATGCAGCAACAAAACTGCATGCCAGCATCCTGATGGCCGGCCGGTTTGCCGAGTCCATGTAAGCGCTGATTTCCTTCACTAACTTCCACTACAACTCCGGAGTCTTCCATGGCTGCAAAAAGTGTTCTGAACGATTCAAGGCAAATTGAGCGGGCCGTGTCCCTCATTCAGCTGGGTGCCCGGCTGCAGGTTCTGGAGAGCGAAACCGATCTGTCTTATGAGCGCCTCTTGCGCCTCTATAAAGAAGTAGCCGGTCGCTCACCTTCCAAAGGCCAACTGCCTTTTTCCACTGACTGGTTTCTGACCTGGCAGCCCAACATACACGCTTCGCTGTTTTTGAACACCTATGAGTACCTTACCAAGGTCAGCGCGCTGGATGATATTGATGCAGTCATGAAAGCATTCCACCTGTACAGCGAACAAATCGCGTCGTGTGGTGTGGAGCCACTGCTTTCGATCACCCGCGCCTGGCGTCTGGTGAAGTTTATTGACAACAATATGCTAACCATGACGAAATGTTCCAAGTGTGGTGGACACTTTGTTACCGAGTCTTACGAGAATTCCCGCCACTTCGTTTGTGGCCTGTGTGAGCCACCAGCACGTGCGGGTAAAAGCGGTGGCGCAGGAAACATCCATCTTCACTAGAAATGTGCGGTCTTAAAGGTAGGCCGCTCTCACTTTGGACGTCACCCGCTTCAATAGACACCTGTTAAGGTCTAAATTGAACTGGAGTGATAGCCATGAAGAGAGTGAGATACCCGGCCGAATTCAAGGCTGAAGCGGTACGCCAAGTAACCGACCGTGGGCATGGAGTCGTTGACGTTGCCAAGCGATTGGGTATGTCGGACAAAAGTCTTTACCTATGGGTGCGTCTTGCAAAGGACAGAGCAGGCCCAGGTAGTGAAGAAACTGCGCAACTCAAAGCGGAAGTATCGCGCCTCAAAGCAGAGTTGAAGAGAGCCAACGAGGAGCGTGACATCCTAAAAAAGGCCGCAACGTACTTTGCCAAACTGTCCGGGTGAAGTACGCATTTATGGCTGAGCACCAAGGCCAATTCCGGCTCAGCAGCATGTGCCGAGTCCTGCGTATCCAGCGCAGCGGCTATTACGCTTGGAAGGCTACCCCCAAGAGCGCACGTACCTTGGCCGATGAATCGCTGCTGGCTGACATCAGGAAGTCTTTCGAGGACAGCCAAGGCATCTATGGCAGCCCACGCGTCCATTGTGACCTGCGTGAAGCGGGTATTGCTTGCGGTGAGAAGCGTGTTGCCCGCCTGATGCGCCAAGCCCAACTGCGCTCGGTTCGAGGCTACAAGCGACCGCGCTATAAGGTGGGCATGCCCTCCACCACATCACCAAACCTGTTACAACAGGAATTCAACGTGGCGCAACCTGACCAAGTCTGGGTTACAAACATCACCTACATCCGCACCTATGAAGGCTGACTGTATCTGACGGTAGTGATTGACCTGTACTCACGCGCGGTAGTTGGCTGGTCAATGAAATCCACAATGGCCACGGAAATAGTGCTGGATGCGCTCATGATGGCGGTGTGGCGCAGGCACCCCAAAGCACCGGGATGATTCACTCTGACCAGGGGAGTCAGTTTGGCAGTGATGAGTTCAACCGCTGGTGCAAAGATAACCACCTGCTGCCCAGTATGAGCCGGCGCGGGAACTGCTGGGACAATGCAGTTGCAGAGTCCTTCTTCAGCAGCCTGAAGAAGGAGCGAATCAAACGTCGCATCTATGCTTCGCGCCAGGAAGCCAAGTCAGATGTGTTTGATTACATTGAAGGTTTTTACAATCGAGTCCGCAGGCACAGTCATCTTGACCAAATGAGCCCGCATGCGTTCGAGCAACTGACGTCTCCCCCGAAATCGGAGGAGGCGCAATCCATTCGCCACCACCAGCAAACTCGCCCCCACATCGGCAAACACGGCCATCCACATCGTGCCCATGCCGGTTAGCGTCAAGATCAGAAACACCGCCTTGATACCCAGCGCCAGTACGATGTTCTGCACCAGCAGAGCATGGGTCTTGCGCGACAGGCGAATGAACCGGGGGCAGTTTGCGCAGGTCGTCATCCATCAGGGCCACGTCAGCAGTCTCGATGGCTGTGCCGGTACCGGCCGCACCCATGGCAAAGCCGATGTCTGAGCGTGCCAGCGCAGGTGCGTCGTTGATGCCGTCGCCGACCATGCCTACGGCACCATCTTTGCTCATCTTGCTTTCAATCGCCTTGAGCTTGTCATCAGGCAGCAAGTCGCCACGAGCTTCATCAATACCGACCTGAGCAGCAATCGCTCTGGCCGTGTGGGCGTTATCACCCGTCAGCATGACCGTTTTAATGCCCAATGCGTGCAGTTCTGCAATGGCCTGACGGCTGCTGTTTTTGACCGTATCGGCAATGGCGAAAAGGCCATGCACGCTGTGTTCGTTGGTCAGCAAAATGACGGTTTCCCCCTGCTCTTCCAGAGCCGACAACCGGGACTCTAGTTCGTCGGAGCATTGGCCTTGTTCATGAATCAGGCGGTGATTGCCCAAGTGATAAATTTGGCCGTGGATAACCCCTTTGGTGCCTCGCCCGGGCAAGGCTTCAAAAGCCTCTACGCTGTGCAAGGGGATGCCATCGCGCTTGGCCGCGTCAGTCAAAGCGCGTGATACCGGGTGATCCGAGCGTCTGGGCTGGCTTGCCGTCGGTAATGGTGCCGGTTTTGTCTAACGCCAGCCATTTCAGCTTCCGGCCTTCTTCCAGATAGACGCCACCTTTGACCAAAATACCCTGACGCGCTGCTGCGGCCAAACCACTGACGATAGTGACTGGTGTTGAAATGACCAGTGCACACGGACAGGCTATGACGAGCAGGACGAGCGCCTTGGGCACCCACGTAAACCAGTCTTCTCCGGAGGCTACCGGCGGCAAGATGGCAACAACCAGCGCGATGGCAAAGACCACCGGGGTGTACACCCGCGCGAATTGGTCCACAAATCGCTGGGTCGGTGCCCGGGCGCCCTGCGCTTCTTCAACCGCATGGATGATGCGTGCCAGCGTGCTGTCACCCGCCCCTGCGGTCACCAAATACTCAAAAGAGCCGGATTCGTTGATCGTTCCGGCAAACACGGTGTCGCCTTCGGCCTTCTCCACGGGCAGGCTCTCGCCCGTGATGGGCGCCTGATTGATGGCAGAGCGCCCGCTGACAATTTTGCCGTCCAGCGCTATGCGCTCACCGGGTTTGACCCGCACCCGCGCATCAATCCCCACCGACCTGGCAGCAATCTCGTGCCAGGTGCCATCGCTCTGCAAAATGGTCGCACGCTCGGGTGCGAGCTGAATCAGGCTTTTGATGGCGTTGCGTGCCCGGTCAAGCGACCTGGCCTCAATCAACTCCGCCACTGTGAACAGCACCATCACCATGGCCGCTTCGGGCCACTGGCCCAGCAGGAAGGCCCTCCGTGACGGCAATGCTCATCAACGCGTTGTGATATTGAGGTTGCCGGTGCGGATGGCGATCCAGCCCTTGTTGTAAGTGGTGATGCCGCACGCCAGAACCGCCACTGCGGCCAGCAAGGCAGCCACCCATGTGGGCAAACCCGCCCAGCCTGCGGCCTCGGAGGCAATAGCAGCCACACCGGCCAGCGCCAGCGGCCACCAGGGCTTGACGGGTTCCGGGGTAGGCTCCGCCTGGTCTGCTGACCCGTTCGCGACCTCCGGCGTGAAGCCCAAAGAGCGCACGGCCTCCAGGATGGGCTCGATGGCTTTTGGCTCGTGCGTCACCGTCAACACACGTTGCATCAAATTGAACTCCATACCCGTCACACCCGCCATGCCACCCAATTTCTTGCGCAACAGCGCTTCTTCCGTGGGGCAGTCCATCTGCATGATGCGGATGGCCGTGATCATGCTCGTGTGCATCGTGCTGTTGGTGGGCTGACATCAGGTGTTTCCAGATAAGTTGACCCAATTACACAACCTGAAGTTACTATAGAGTCAAGACATTTCCGGAGCCCATCATGAAAATAGGTGAATTGGCGAACGTGGCGCAATGCACAGTCGAAACGGTGCGCTACTACGAGAAGGAAGGCTTACTTCCCGAACCTGGGCGCACGCCGGGTAATTTCCGGGTGTACGGCCCTGAGCATCTGGAGCGTTTGCGCTTTATCCGCAACTGCCGTGCGCTGGACATGAGCCACGAAGAAATTCACACCCTGCTCGGCCTGGCCGACCAGCCCGCCGACGGCTGCGGCGCCATCAACGCAGTTTTTGACCAGCACATCGCCCATGTGGAAGCGCGCATTCAGGAATTGTCTCACCTGAAGCAGCAACTGAGTACCCTTCGCCAGCAATGCCAGACCGAACAGGCGGTTGACGCCTGCGGCATCCTTCAGGGTCTGGCAGCCATGGAGACCGAAGCCAAGCCCGAACGCCACACCAATCTGGGTTGAGAGAGAGTCGAACCTCCGGCCACTATATTTTTGATAGCTAATCACGCATAGTGGACGAGGGATGAGGCCTGTTTTTTCTTATAAAAACACGGTTTTCAGGATTGCCAACCCGTTACCGCATCGAAATAGCCCTCAGGGCAGATCACAATTAATGACCCCGGATGGGGCCCTTCTGACTCTGACCCGGTTTCCTTACCACTTGGAAGTCAGCGTTTCCGGCTATCGGATAGTATTCGACTTCGAACTCTCAAACTCTTGGGCTCGATGAGGAAAGTTAAGGCAAAACGTAGTCACTCGGCCGCTAGATTTCACTGAGGCACTTCCGCCATGAGCATTCATGATGGCTTTGGTAATGGATAAGCCAAGTCCAGTTCCCTCGGAATCGCCGTGGCTGCGCGACTTCTCGACGCGGTAAAACCGGTCAAACAGACGCGGCAAGTCGTTCCTATCTATAGCTGGTCCCGTGTTTTGCACACTCAACCGTACCTCACCAGGGAGCTGGGAAATCAATATTTCCACGGACTCTTGGTTCGGTGAATAGCGGATCGCGTTCGACAAAAGATTGCTGATCGCGCGACGAACCATGAGGCGGTCGCACACAATCTGAGCGTCGCCGGTGGCTACTAGCTGGATTTGATTTTCGTCTGCGAGCGCCTCGTAAAAGTCAACCAAATTGTGAACCTCGTCAAGCAGTGACACTGTCTCGCGATGTGGCAATTCGATCCCGTGCTCGGTCTTGGCCAGGAACAGCATGTCGGACACCATGCGTGCCAAGCGCTGGAACTCCTCAGCATTGGACGCGAGGATGTCTTGGTAAGTGGCTGCATCCCTCCTTTGCGCCAGCGACACCTGGGTCTGGGTCAGCAAGTTGTTGATAGGAGTGCGTAGCTCATGAGCCAGATCGCTGGAGAACTCCTGCAGACGCGTAAAGTCCGCCTGCAGTCTCTCGAGCATGGTGTTCAGACTTTGGGCCAGGTCGGCAAATTCCACAGGCACAGCCTCGATGGGCATGCGCTGATCCAGCTTCTGGGCGGTGACCGTCATGGCGCGTTCTTTCATGATGCGCAGCGGAGCCAAGCCACTGCGCGCCGCCCACCAGCCCAAAAAACCGCTGATCAGGATGGCTCCCAACAAATAAGTCGCCAGCGTCTGGCACAGCGCCCACATGAAGTGCGCGTGGTGCTCGGTGTCCGTGGCGATCAATAGTTGCAGGGTCTGAGTCGAATCTGAACTGCCCGACGTATGCAGGCCCTCAAGAGTCGCCTTCATGCCCCGCAGTGTTCGGTCACCTTCAGTCCAGTCAATGGGAGCGCCCTGGGGATCTGCCAACGGCAAAGATGGCGGAAAAACCATGACATCGGCCCCATGCACCAATCGGCCTCCTTGGCGCAGATCGATGAATAGGCCGTGATGAGTCCCCAATAGCTCATCCAGTTTGGTGGACAAAAGGTCCGACGATGGAGATTCCCGGACGATTTTTTGAATTAGTCCGATCTTGTCAAGCAGGTAGTCACGATCCAGTTCGACAAAGTGCCGACTCGTCGCAAACACCACCAGAATACCCAACCCGACCAGAACAACGGCCGAAACTAGGGTGTAGAGAGCGGTCAGGCGTGCGGTCAGCGACAGGCGTCCGAGCATCAGTGCTAAACCTCTGGTACTTCCAGCACATAGCCCATGCCACGCACGGTCTGAATCAGACGGGGTTCAAAGGCGTCGTCCACTTTAGCTCGCAAGCGGCGCATGGCGACCTCAATCACATTGGTATCGCTGTCGAAATTCATATCCCAAACCTGTGAGGCGATCAGGGAGCGTGGCAAGACCTCGCCGTGACGACGCATCAACAGCTCCAGCAAACCGAACTCCTTGGCCGTCAGATCAATACGCTTGCCGGACCGGGTCACGCGCCGACGAAGCAGATCCAGCTCCAGGTCAGCCACTTGCAGCGTGGTGGCCTCCAGACCGGTACGGCCTCGCCGCAGGATTGTGCGTACCCGAGCCAGCAATTCAGCAAACGAAAACGGCTTGACCAGGTAGTCGTCGGCACCGAGCTCCAGGCCTTTGACGCGGTCCTCTACCTGATCGCGGGCCGTGAGAAAAAGAACTGGCATATGGCGCCCTTGACTGCGCAGACTGCTCAGAATCTGCCACCCATTCAAGCCTGGCAGCATGACGTCCAGAATCACCATATCGTGATCGCCTTCCAAGCCAAGGTGCAGGCCATCCACGCCATTGGTCACAAGATCAACGGTGTAGCCCGCCTCCCGCAGGCCCTGCTTCAAATAGTCGCCTGCTTTTGGCTCGTCTTCAACGATCAGAATTTTTGTCACTGTCTTTCTCCTGACCGGGAGTTTGCCTGCTCGCGAGCCCACGCGGTTGAATATGACATATTTGTAATCTGTCGGACAGGGAAGTGACGGCTTAGCACGGACAGAATTCGTTTCGCTTGATTTATGTCAAAAAGGAGCGACTTCAGTGACATTTTCGTATCGTATCCGTGCCACGAGCCATCTGCTGGTGGCGGCCATTTTTGCCTTACCGCTTGCGCTATCAGCGCAGTCAGCCAGCCCTATACAAGAACCAGACTGGCGTCGCGCCAATGACGCAGTTGGGGTTTTGAAGCGTGGTCACGTCGATGTGCTCAAGTGGGAGCAGGCCAATCCGGCTGCAGACATCAAAGGGCCAACCAGTGTCAGCAGCGTGGCCATCCCGACAGCCGAGGCGGCGGTTCGCATGGCATGGCGCGTACACCGTGACTTAGCCCGTCCTTTGGCGCGGTTGGGCCCTCAGAATGTACAGCTGATTGCCGAGGGTCGATGGATGGAACTCGATCCCAGCCTTCAACGTCGTGTCGAAGGCACGGACGAGGTGCTGGAGGTAGCTATCCAGGGACGAAAAGCCTGGATCCAAGCCGTAGTCGCCCAGCAGATCCTCAAGAATCAGCGCGACATATTTGAGGCCACCCAAGCGGCCAGCGAGTTGGGCCAGCGCATGGTAACGATCGGGAATTGGAGCAAGCTGCAGTTGTCGCCAGTTTTGTTAGCCACTTTGAACGCCCGGATGAGCCTTCGCCGTGCTCAGTATGCGGCAGCCCAAGCCCAAAGCAATATGGTCAAGACTCTGGGACAGATGGGTATTCATGATGGATATGTACTTCCTGAACGACTGCCGGCAATCCCAGACCAGCCCATAGCCGAAGACGAACTAGATAAGCGTTCCATTGCCATTCGCAACCAGTTGCCAACGGCTGAGAGCCTGCACAACCGAACGCTTGCCAAGGAGGCCATGAACGCCTACTGGACGGCCCATGCTCTGGCACAGGACAGTCAGGTTGATGTACTGAAAGCCCGGGAGTTCGTCACCGAGGAAACGATTCTTCACTACAACGGCATGCTCAAGAGCGTTTGGGACCTTTTAGTAGAAGTTCGCAACCAGTCACAAGCCACGATAGATGCCATTGGCGCGCAACGCGACTTCTGGCTCGCAGAGGCCGATCTTCAATGGGTCTTGCAGGGCGGAGAGCCAGAAAGTTTCGTATCGCTGGGGGTTGCTGGTGGCGAGGCCCCGGCAGCTGCAGCGCATTGAAAGGACAAAATTCATGACAAACACCAACTCCAGACGACAATTTTTTGCAGGCGCCGCCGTATCCGTGGCCGGCCTGGCAGTGGCCCGCTCCGCCTTGGCTGCTTTGCCAGAGCCGGTCATTCAGACATCCGTTGATACCGCACCTCCGCTCGTTCCATCGACAGGAAGGCCCTACAACCCGGTGGTTACGCTTAACGGGTGGACCTTGCCCTGGCGCATGAACAACGGGGTCAAGGAATTCCATCTGGTGGCCGAGCCCGTGGTGCGCGAGGTCTCGCCGGGCTTCAAGGTGAACATGTGGGGTTACAACGGCCAGAGCCCGGGACCCACCATCGAAGTGGTCGAAGGCGACCGTGTCCGCATTTTCGTGACCAACAAGTTGCCCGAACACACCACCATTCACTGGCACGGTCAGCGTCTGCCCAGCGGTATGGACGGTGTGGGCGGTTTGAACCAGCGGGCCATTCCCGTGGGCAAGACCTATGTCTACGAATTCGAAGCGCGCCGCCCCGGAACCTTCATGTACCACCCGCACGCCGATGAAATGGTGCAAATGGCCATGGGCATGATGGGCATGTGGGTGACTCACCCCAAGACCAAGCACCCCCACATCAGCGAGGTGGACCGGGATTTCTGCTTTTTGCTCAACGCATTTGATGTTGAGCCCGGCAGCAAGACTCCCAAGATCAACACCATGACGGACTTCAACATCTGGTGCTGGAACAGCCGCGTGTTCCCGGCCATCGACACGCTGAATGTGCGATTAAATGACCGGGTGCGCATCCGGGTGGGCAACCTCACCATGACCAACCACCCAATCCACCTGCATGGGCACGAGTTTCTAGTCACGGGCACGGACGGCGGTCCGACCCCGCCCAGCACCCGCTGGTACGAGGTCACCACGGATGTGGCGGTGGGCCAGATGCGCCAGATCGAGTTGATCGCCGACGAAGTGGGCGACTGGGCCATGCACTGCCACAAGAGCCACCACACCATGAATGCCATGGGGCATGACGTACCAACTATGATCGGCGTGGACCACCGCGGCCTGGTCAAGAAGATCCAGAAGGTCGCACCCGACTACATGCTGATGGGTGAGCGTGGCATGGCCGACATGGGCGAGATGCAGATGCCCATTCCCGACAACACGGCACCTATGATGACCGGCACCGGTCAATTCGGCCCACTGGAGATGGGTGGGATGTTCACAGTCTTCAAAGTCCGCAAGGACCAGAAACCTGGCGACTACAAGGACCCGGGCCCCTACAAGTTCCCTGAAGGCACCGTGGCTTACGAATGGAACGGAGCGCTCCCGCCGACACCGCGCCCAGCTGCCAACAGCGACACTGCGCCGGCAACCGCCATGGCGATCAAACCCACAGCAAAGGGCATGTCTCACTAGTTTGACTACGCCGCCTCAAAACCAAGTTTTTCCAACTGTTTTCCAACCAAATCCTGAAAGAAACCCAATGAAGTCCGTCAAGTTCAACGTCGTCTCGCGCGCCGGTTTTGTTTTTGCAGCTGTGGCCTTGGCCACAGCTGCGGCCGTTGCGGGTGGAAATCATGCCGGCGGGCATGATGAGTCACCCATCGGTCAACCCGGCGTCGCAGCGAACGTCACCCGCACCATCGAAGTGGACGCCGCCGATAGCATGCGGTTCACGCCTTCGGACATGGCGGTCAAGAAAGGCGAAACGATTCGTTTTGTCATCAAGAACTCCGGCAAGGTGCCCCATGAGTTCAGTCTCGGCACGGAAAAGGAGCTTAAGGAGCACTACGAGGTCATGAAGAAGTTCCCGAACATGGAGCATGAAGAAGCCAACAAGATTTCGCTCAAGCCTGGCAAACAGGGTGAAGTGATCTGGCGCTTCACTAAAGCCGGAGCAGTGAACTTTGCCTGTCTGCATGTGGGGCATTACGACGCTGGCATGAAGGGCCTAGTCAAGGTCGCAGCCAAGTAACCTGTCTTTAAGCAAGCACCACCTCACCTCAACATCTCAAGGAGTCACTATGAAATTACAACTGGTTTTGAGCACAACTGCGTTGGCCATCACGGCCTTTGTCGGCAACGCCGTTTTCGCGCAGATGACTATGGCCCCCGGAAAAATGGGCATGGCAACGGCCCCCGGCATGACCGACGGCGAAGTCCGCAAGATCGACAAGGAATCGGGCAAGATCACCATCAAACACGGTGAAATCAAGCACATGGATATGCCAGGGATGACCATGGTTTTCGTGGTCAAGGACAAGGCCTTGCTGGACAAGACCACCGTTGGTGCCAAGATCCAGTTCATGGCCACGAATGAGAACGGCCAGATGACGGTGACTGACATCCAACCCGTGAAGTGATTCTTAATTTCCGGCCTTCTCACTTTTCTGGGTGGCTGCAAATTCAGCCGTACATACCAACCATAAACATTGACGTCCTCAGTGCCGTGGATATTGCGCCAATCAGGACCGACGCTTGCTGCCATGCAATGTCAAACGTGAACATGACAAGAACGTAACCTTGCCGTCATCTTGGTGGAGGTGTTCGGCCCATAGACTGCATATATCAAGTTAACCAGATGCAGGGGCCTGAAGATGCAAGTAACCATGACAATGAATCGACGTCAATGGCTGGCTGGGGCGCTTTTGCTACCAATGGCGGGCATGGCCGCCCAGCCGCAAATGCCTTTGGTCGAAGTCTGGAAAGACCCGAGTTGCGGTTGCTGCAAAGATTGGGTTGCCATTTTGGAGCGGTCCGGGTTTGCTGTGCGCGTATTCGATACGGGCAATAACGCCATGCGGGCCCAACTGGGCATCCCGGTCAAGCTGGGGTCTTGCCATACCGCGTGGGTGGGTGGTTACGCGATAGAGGGACATGTCCCCGTACGTGAAATCCAGCGCCTGCTGCGTGAAAACCCCCAAGCGATTGGATTGGCAGTACCCGGTATGGTAGTGGGATCGCCCGGTATGGATGGCCCTTTCTACAAGGGCCGCAAAGACCCTTACTCGGTCTTGCTGGTTCTGCCCAATGGTGAAACCTCGGTTTACCAAAAGTACGCATAAGGAGACTGCAGCATGCAGCAGAAAAACCATTTCACCACCCGCCGTGGCTTCATTGCGGCCAGTGGCTTCGGTGGTATCAGCCTGTACGGCTTGTGGGCCGCGTATGGCGCAGCACCGAGCCCCTTAGCATTGCTTGGACTGGAGCATCCGCAAGATCCCACGTCCAGCAACGGTGGTGGCCACTCGGAACACGGTGCCGCTGCAGCACCTGAGGCCCCGACGACGGGCTCTGGAGGGCACGGAGGCCATGGTGCCGCCACTGAAGGGGATTCTGTGGAAGAGTTCAGCCGCTTGACGACCGAATTTGCCGAGCGCTACCGCATGCCCGATGGTAGTGTCTATCCACGCAGAATGAACGAGCAGAGCGTAACTGCCATGAACCCGCATGTCGGGCACGACATGTCAGCCGCAATGCCCGCAGACCATGCCATGCCAGCCGAGTCTAATCCGCATGCCGGGCATGGTGGGGCAACGGCTCCCTCTGTTGCCGCGGATGTGCACGCTGTCCATGCTGGAATAGACATGCCCGTTGGCAAAGATCAACCTCTTGATGTGCTGATGACTGCGGGCAAGTGGTACTACCTGCCCAATGTATTGCGTCTGGATGCTGGCCAAGCCTACCGCTTCAGGATGATGTCGGTGGACATCGCCCACGGTGCATCCATTCAGCTAGGCAAAGCCGGGCGAATGATGCGTCTGCAGCCTGGGCGCATCACCGAAGCCGCACTCACATTCCAGAAACCTGGGCGTTACCTGATGTACTGCACGGTCTACTGCGGTGAAGCACACCAACTGATGCAAGCAACGATAGAGGTGGTCTGAGCATGGCACACATAAAGACCTATCCCCAACGTCTGGCCGGTTTGCCGGGAGCAGACCGCCGACTTCTCCAAGGCATGGCTGCCGTGGCTTTGCTGGCTTTGATCATTGGCGTACTGGCCGGTATGGCCACCGCCTTGGTGCGCGGTGGTTTGATCAGCGTTGGAATTGCCGATGGCTACCGCTTCCTCACCGTCCATGGTGTTGGCATCTTTTTTTACTGGCTGTTCACCACACAGACCGCTTTGCTGCTGGGCCTGGCCGCATGCGAGCAGGGAAAAGGGCTGGCCTGGCGTCCACTGGCTGGGCTGGCATTTGGCTTGATGCTACTGGGCTTGGTTCTGAGCATGGTGGGTTCTGTTTCAGGCACGCCTTTGCTCTACAACGGCTCCCCGGAGCTGGTGCGCGACAACCCACGTGACCTGTTGCTGTTCAATCTGGGCTACAGCCTGTTGGGCCTGGGACTGATGTTGCTGCCAGTGAGTGCCATCGTGACGCTGTTGCGCCCACGCTGGCAGGGCCAGCAAGACAAGCTCAGTGCGGTGGGCTTTGCCTTGTTCGCCTGGGCTGGTTTCCTGGTCGTCACGGGGTTTGCCGCCTTGTACACCTTCGTCCCCGGCGTTTTGTGGGCACTGGACGTGGGGCCGTTTCCGCTCAGCCACGGCACACGCTGGCACATAGTGTTCCACAACATGCACTACCTTCCACTGATGGCTACCGTGATCCTCTGGTACGTACTGGTGCAGGTTCTGACAGGTGTCAAGTCGGTGTTTGGGGAGCGGTTCTCGAAGATCGTTTTCTCGATGTACCTGGTGTTCGTGCCACCGACTTCGCTGTACCACATGTTCCTGGAGCCCGACTTGCCCAAGGTGGTCCAGGTGGCCGGTTCGATGTTGTCCCTGTTCGTCAGCGTACCAACCTTGACCGCCTTCTTGATCATCGTGGCCTCGCTGGAAGTGCATGCACGTTCCCACGGTGGGCATGGTCTATTCGGCTGGATCCGCTTGTTGCCCTGGCGAAATCCAGCCATGTCCGCCATCGGGGTGTCGGTGCTGAGCATGGTCTTTGGGCTGGTGTTTGCGTTCGTCCTGATACAGGGGCAACTCGCTCCACTGCTATCGGACACCTTCTTTGTTCCCGGCTACTTTCACTTCTTTACGGTGGGCACGGTGAGCATGACCCTGCTGGCGGCACTGTCCGTGGTCTTGCCCGCCATCGGCGGCCGCCCACTATGGAAGCCCTATGTTCTGCGCTGGATGCCTTGGCTGGCACTGGCGGGCTTGCTGGTGTTTGGCGCCGCTGGCATCACTGCCGGCTACATGGGCGTACCACGCCGGGTCATGGACGTTAGCTACCAGCAGCAGGCTCCGGCGCTGTGGCATAGCCTGATGCTGGCAGTTGCACTCGGTGGCAGTGTCATGGCAGCTGCGTTGCTGGTGTTCGCCGGTGGGGTTGCCGCAAGCCTTCTGCCTAAACGCCAGCCCGGAGTTTCTGTCTCTGAGGTGGTTGTGGCTTGGGGAGGGACAGCAGTGAAAGCAGGTTCAAAAGCCTGGGTAGGCCCTGTTTCTATCCTGGCGATCGTGGCTGCCATGTACGCGTTTTCGGCAGTTGGGTTCGAACTGATGCAGTCCTTGCCCATCAGCGCCTCAGGTGGCGGCGGCCATTGATCAGGAATTGAAGGAGTTTCTCCATGAATGAAGATTTTTGGCTCGTCGTCCCTATGGCCCTGGTTTGGGCGGTACTCGGCTTGCTGTATGCGCTGGCTCCCTGGGGCGACATGATCGGCTACGCATGGGTATGGGGCTTCGGCTCCGTGCTGTTCATGGGCCTGGGTGGCTTGTTGTTGCTTCGCACAGAAGTGCGAAGCAAGTCGTAGCGCAAGTCATGGCCCCATTCACCTTCGTTGCTCCGGGCGGCAACTCGACATCGAAAGGAAGTTCATCATGCAATCCCGTACCATTGGTTTTTCCCCATCACGGTTGGTCATGGCGCTGTTGCTCGCGCTCGCAGGCGCCGGTGTGTGGGCACAGGACATCAAGGCCGAAGACCATACGGCCCACCATCCTGCCGATGCAGCCTCCGCACCCAAACCAGCGCCGAAACCTGCAGCCGCCAAGCCAGCTGTAAAGCCCACACCTGCCAAGGCCCAGCCTGCGGCCATGGACAAGGGGAACATGGAAAAAATGGGACAGATGGATTCCCAAATGAAGGCCATGAAAGACATGCATCAAAAATTCATGACGGCCAAAACGCCGGAAGAGCGCATGGCCTTGATGCCTGAGAACATGAAAACCATGCAGGAAACCATGACCATGATGGAAGACATGCGCAGTGGTGGCATGGGAATGGGCATGATGGGCGGCACCGACAACGCCACCATGATGGGCAAGATGCCTATGGAAATGATGCAATCCATGATGCAAATGATGATGGATCGCATGCAGGTACCTGCCACAAAATAAGGAGCAATCCACCGTGCACCATGACCACTCCGGTGACGTTATCCAATAAACTCCGCTTGTGTTGCACTTCAACTTGAGACCGCCTTGGTATGGCTGGTGGGGAGCACGTCAAAATCCATGAGCACACTGCATCGTGCCGCCTTGTCCGCTCTGGGCGCGGCCATCCTGTTTGGCGCGAGCACGCCGTTTGCCAAACAGCTCATTGGTGACGGACTGGCCACCGCGTCTCCTTTTCTGTTGGCAGGATTGCTTTATTTGGGTAGTGGGCTGGGCCTGACGCTGATGCGTTTGCTGCGCGACCGTGGCTGGAAACCCATAGAGCTACCCCGCGACGAATGGCCCTGGCTGCTGGGTGCCATCGCTTTCGGCGGTGTGCTGGGACCGCTGTCGTTGATGGTGGGGCTCTCGCACAGCACAGCGGCGACAGCTTCACTCTTTCTGAATCTGGAGTCGGTACTGACCGCCGTGCTCGCGTGGGTGGTTTTCCGGGAAAGTACCGACCGGCGCATCGTGCTGGGCATGTTGATGATTGTGGCGGGGGGTGCGGTGCTGGCGTGGCCGGGTGGCGAAGCATCCGCTTTCGGCATCGGTCCGTTGGCCTTGGCGGGCGCGTGCCTGGCCTGGGCCATTGATAACAACCTCACGCGCAAGGTTTCGGCGTCCGATGCGCTGTTCATTGCCGGCAGCAAAGGCCTGGTAGCCGGGGGTGTCAACACCGGTCTTGGGCTCGCTCTGGGCGCTGCCTGGCCGACGGGTGGCGTGCTGTCTGCCGCGTTGTTGGTTGGTTTTCTGGGTTATGGACTGAGTCTGGTGCTTTTCGTTTTGGCGTTGCGCGGGCTGGGCACTGCCCGCACAGGCGCTTATTTTTCAACCGCTCCGTTTGTGGGGGCCGCCATCTCGATTGCCGTGTTTGGAGAGCCCACGAGCCCGGCCTTCTGGTTCGCTGCGGCGCTGATGGCCGTCGGTGTGTGGCTGCACCTCACCGAAAAACACCAGCATGAACACGAGCACTTGCCCATGTCCCATGCCCATCCGCACCGGCACGACAGCCATCACCAGCACATGCATGAATTCGAGTGGGACGGGGTGGAGCCCCACACCCACCCGCACCCGCATGGTGCGTTGAAGCACCGCCACCCGCACGCGCCCGACATACACCACCAACATTCCCATTCATAACGGGCCAGGTGTCAGATCTCATGCAACTATTATTTTGATAGCTACTCACGCATAGTGGACGAGGTCTAAGGCCTGTTTTTGCTTATAAAAACACGGTTTTCAGGATTGCCAACCCGTTACCGCATCGAAAAAGCGCTCAGGGCAGATCACAAATAAAGACCCCGGATGGGGTCCTTATTCTTCTATCGGGTCATTCAAGTCTCGGTACGCTACACCGATAACCCTTGCAACAGGTCTCACCCCAGACCCGTGCCCAAGGTCGGTATCAATCCTGTTATCAGAATGCGACTATGTTTGTCATCATCGGCTGGTTAGTGGTCCTGGGATGCGTCTTTGGCGTATTCATCGTCCACGGCGGAAACATGGCTGTCATCTTGAAGGCGTTGCCATGGGAAATGCTCACTATTGGCGGTGCAACGCTGGGCGCTTTTCTGGCGAACAACCAGATGAAGGTCGTCAAAGCCACCATGAAAGGGCTGGGTTCCTGCTTTAAGGGAAGCAAATACACCAAAGCCCGCTACATGGAGTTGATGGCGCTGCTGTTCGATATTTTGCAGAAAGCCCGAAAAGAGGGCTTGATGGCGATTGAGAAAGATGTTGAGTCGCCGCATGAATCCGACATTTTCAAAAAATACCCGGCCGTCGGGAACGACCACCATGTGGTGGAGTTCACGACTGACTACCTGCGGATGATGGTTTCCGGCAACCTCAACGCACACGAAATTGAATCCCTGATGGATAGTGAGATTGATACCCATCATCATGAGGAGCATGCCGCCGTTGCCGCCCTCCAGCGGGTTGCAGGTGGTTTACCTGCTTTTGGCATCGTTGCGGCCGTATTGGGCGTTGTGAACACCATGGGCTCTGTGGGACAGCCACCTGCCGTACTGGGCGGCATGATTGGATCAGCCCTGGTGGGCACCTTCCTGGGGATTTTGCTGGCCTACGCCTTTGCAGAACCACTGGCCGGCTTGCTGGAGCAAAAGGTGGAGGAAAGCGGCAAGGAGTTGCAGTGCATCAAGACCACCTTGCTGGCGTCCATGCAGGGCTATAACCCGGCGACTGCGATTGAATTTGGCCGAAAGGTTTTGTATTCAACGGAGCGACCGTCTTTCAGTGAGCTTGAAAGCCATGTCAAAGGCAAGAAATAGCCATGGCCGGTGACGCGAAAAAACTTCAACCGATCATCATCAAGAGGATCAAGAAGGGCGGTCACGCAGTTCACGGAGGCGCGTGGAAGATTGCCTATGCGGACTTCGTGACAGCCATGATGGCCTTTTTTTTGTTGATGTGGCTGCTGGGCTCAACCTCCGAGGGTGACAAGAAGGGCTTGTCAGACTACTTCAATGCGCCCTTAAAGGTTGCTCTTCAGGGCGGCAGTGGCGCAGGCGCCAGCAACAGCATCCTGTCGGGTGGCGGCAAGGATCTGACACGCTCAACCGGTCAGACCCCAAGCGGCGAAGGTGAGGATCCCATACGGCGGAAAATGGCGGCTGAAATCATGCGTGCCGAAGTAGCCAAGCAGGATGCCAAAAAGATGGAGGCCCTGAGCGCAAAAATCAGTGCCGTGATTTCAAACAGCCCGAAACTGGCGGAATTTCAATCGCAAATCCGCCTCGAGACGACGCCAGACGGGCTTCAGATTCAGATCGTTGACGATCAGAGTCGCCCCATGTTTGATACTGGGAGCGCACTGGTCAAGCCTTACATGCGTGACATTCTGAGGGAAATTGGCACAGCGCTCAATGGCGTGGAAAACAAAATCAGCCTGGATGGGCACACTGATCGCTCGCCCTATGGAAATGGCGACAGGGGTTACAGCAACTGGGAGCTTTCTGCCGACCGCGCCAATGCATCCCGCCGGGAACTGGTTGCTTCAGGCATGCCTGACGAAAAGCTTGCGCGTGTTACCGGACTCGCCTCCAGCAATCTGCTGGACCAACAGAATCCATTCGCTCCGATCAATCGTCGAATCAGCATCATCGTCATGACCAGGGAAGCTGAGGAAAGACTGATGGGCGGTGGGCGAACACCTGTTTCGACCGGCGTCGATCTGCAGGAAAGCAACCTATCTTCCACGCCCAAACCTTGAATTCAGGACATTTTCTTGACGCGGCAAATATTCAGTCGAATCCGTTTAACTTGTGTGAGTAGAGGACAACATGGCAAATGAACTCCGATTTTTGGTAGTTGATGATTTTTCAACGATGCGACGTATTGTCCGTAACCTGCTCAAGGAGAGTGGTTATGCGGAGGCGGACGAAGCCGAGGACGGCGTGGCAGCGCTGCAAAAACTGCGAGCCCTCAAATTCGACTTTGTTGTAAGCGACATCAACATGCCCAACATGAATGGCTTTCAACTCTTGGCCGAAATCAAGAAGGACGAAAAGCTGAAGCACATCCCTGTCTTGATGGTGACAGCAGAAGCGCGAAAGGAAGACATCGTTGCCGCCGCTCAGCAAGGGGCCGCCGGATATATTGTCAAACCATTCACAAAAGCAACCCTGGAAGACAAAGTAAATAATATTCTGACCAAGGCTGGGTTGAAATGAGCGGCAGCACGGATAGCCAGTTGGTTTCAATGAACACAGAACCACCGATTCACGACGTCCATCAAAGACTCGGCTTACTTACTCGTCAACTTCACGACTCTCTCAACGGGTTGGGTTTGACGGAGCAGTTGAAAGGTTCGGTAGAGGAACTGCCTGACGCCAAAAGCCGATTGGCCTACATTGCCCGCCTGACTGGAGACGCAGCGGAGAAGGTATTAAATAACGTCGACCAGGCTAAGAGTCTGCATAATGAAATTGCAGCCGAAACCCGCCGTATTGCCCAATTGATTGTCAAAGACCCTGTAGCGGCTGTTGCAAAAGGTCATGTCATGAATTTTGTAACCCATGTTGAACAGTCGTCAAAAGCCATCGACCAGCATCTGACCGATATCATGATGGCTCAGGATTTTCATGACTTGACAGGTCAGGTCATCGCACGGGTCGTTGGTCTGACCACCACGATTGAGGAACAGCTGGTCAAGCTCCTGATAGAGACGGCGCCCGCCACAACTGCCAAGGCAGCAATCACAGCCACAGCCAGAACAGAACGTCCGCATGAGCTCTCCGGACCAGTTGTCTCGCCAGAGACCAGTACAGACGTCGTCACCAACCAGTCGCAGGTAGATGACCTGCTAGCCAGTCTGGGGTTTTGACCACCACTTGATCACGAGTGGCCGCCGCCTGCCGGCGCTGGCAAAACAAGCCAGTTAAAGCAGACCTTATTGCCCTTTAGTTCCGGGCATCGCTGATGACAATGGTGGGAAGCCAACGACCCAACCACCATGGATTCAAGCAGTCAGGACCGCAACTTACCGGCTTCCGAGCGAAAGCTCAAGAAAGCCAAGGACGACGGACAAGTCGCGCGTTCCCGGGATCTTTCCCATTTTGCTGTTTTGGGCGGCGGCGCCCTGGCCGTCGTCACACTGGCTCCCATTCTGTTTGGCCAGCTGAAGCTCGGCCTTAGCCAGCAACTGTCTTTTGACTCGAAATCCATCCAGCAGACTGACAGCATGCTGGCTCGCCTGCATGACATGACGGTGACAGGTCTGGCTGGGTGTGCTGTTTTTGCCGCAATTGTCATGGCCGCCAGCATTTTGAGTGCGATTGGGTCCGGTGGATGGGTGGCTAGCCTGAAGCCGGTAATGCCCGATTTCAGCCGCCTGAATCCAATTTCGGGATTCGGAAAACTCTTTACAAAAGAGAAGTTTTCAGAGGTTGCAAAAATGACCTTGATCATGTTCTTGCTGATTGCACTTGGCGCCATGTATTTCAGTGCAAACCTTGCGACGGTCGCATCTTTAACGCTGCAACCGTCGCAAGCCGCCATCCAGACGTTGAGCGAGTGGCTGAAGGCTGGTATGGGTCTATTGCTGTTGGTGATCTTCGTCGTTGCCGCCATTGACGTACAACTTCAGAACTTCCTCCACAAGTCTCGTCTCAAAATGTCCCACCAGGAGGTGAAGCAGGAGCAGAAGGAGGCAGAGGGTAGTCCCCAAATGAAGGGGCGCATGCGACAACGGCAACGTGAAATCTCCCACGGGAACAGCATTGGCGCCGTAACGAAAGCTGACTTCGTGGTGATGAATCCCACGCACTATGCGGTGGCCATCCGGTATGACGACAAAACCATGCGCGCGCCACAAGTGATCTCCAAAGGTGCTGACCTGCTGGCCATGAAGATTCGGGACATTGCCAGAACCAACTCTATACCGGTCCTGCAATCACCGGTGCTGGCACGCGCCCTGTACGCCAATGCCGAACTGGATCAAGACATTCCTTCCAGCCTCTACACCGCAGTGGCGCAAGTATTGGCATATGTTTACCGGCTCAAATCAGCGTTACGAGGAGATGGCCCCATGCCAAACGACCAGCCTGAGCCGTTTGTGCCCCCCGAGCTAGACCCACTATTCAAACCGGACGACAACATCGCCCAGCCATGAACGACAATTTCAAATTACTGCAAAAATGGTTCGGTTCAAACGCATCGGCCATGCAAGGCGCAGCGGCACCCATACTTGTCGTCGCCATATTGGCCTTGATGGTACTGCCGTTACCCCCCATGATTCTCGACGTATTCTTTACGTTGAATATTTCCATCGCCCTGATGGTGATGATGGTCGCAGCCTACATGATCCGGCCTCTGGACTTTGCGGCCTTTCCGACCGTCCTGCTGCTCACGACGTTGATGCGCCTCTCGCTCAACGTAGCCTCAACACGGGTCGTCTTGCTGGAAGGCCATACTGGACCGGGTGCAGCTGGCGCTGTCATTGAGGCGTTCGGGCATTTCTTGATCGGTGGGAATTTTGCGGTTGGGTTGATCGTTTTTTCCATTTTGGTGGTGATCAACTTTGTAGTTGTCACCAAGGGAGCAGAGCGAATCGCCGAGGTTTCGGCCCGGTTTGCACTGGATGCCATGCCTGGAAAGCAGATGGCGGTCGATGCAGACCTGAACGCTGGAACCATTGATGAGAAGGAGGCCAAAAGAAGACGCGCTGAGGTTGCGGAGGAAGCCGATTTCTTCGGATCCATGGATGGTGCATCCAAATTCGTTCGGGGAGATGCCGTTGCCGGTATCCTGATTTTGCTGATCAACATCGCCGGGGGATTCATGATCGGCGTGCTGCAGCATGGTCTTAGCGCCGGGGCTGCGGCAGATACTTACGTACTGCTGGCCGTTGGCGACGCGTTGGTGGCCCAAATACCTGGTCTGCTCATTTCGGTTGCCGCCGCGATGGTCGTATCCCGCGTAGGTAAAGACCATGATCTTGGCCGGCAAATCGTTCAGCAGATGTTCGTGTCCCCACGGGTTATGGGCATTACTGCCACCATCATGGGAATTTTGGGGATCATTCCCGGAATGCCTCACCTCGTATTTTTGGGGATTGCCGCGGCTTTGGGTTATGTCGCCTGGGTTTTGGCAAACAGGCCCCAGGTCGTCGATGCCAAAGACACGCCAACTCCAGCCACAACGGATGGAGAAGCCACTTGGGACGACCTTCAGCCAGTGGATCAACTGGGCCTTGAACTGGGCTACAGGTTGATTGCGTTGGTGGACAAAAACCGGCAGGGTGATCTGCTCACCCGCATCAAGGCGGTGCGACGGAAGTTCGCGCAAGAGGTTGGCTTCCTCCCGCCGCCAGTGCATGTCAGGGACAACCTGGAGCTCAAACCCAGTGGCTACAGAATCACGCTGCGGGGTGTCATCGTCGGTGAGGCGGAAGCTTTCCCTGGAATGTATCTGGCCATCAATCCAGGGGGAATTACATCACCACTCATCGGAACTCCCACCACTGATCCCGCCTTTGGCCTGCCGGCCCACTGGATTGATGAACGGCAGAAGGAAGCTGCACAAATGGCCGGATTTACCGTTGTTGATTCCGAGACTGTCATGGCCACCCATTTGTCACACTTGATGCAGGTTCAGGCCTCAAAACTTTTAAGTCGTATAGAGACACAACAACTCGTTGAACACGTGAGCAAGCAAGCCCCAAAACTGATCGAAGAGGTCGTGCCAAAACTGGTGTCAATCGCCGTTTTCCAGAAGGTGCTGCAGCTCTTGCTTGACGAGTCGGTCCACATTCGTGACATTCGGACCATCGTCGAATCCCTTGCAGAGCACGCTGGCAGCACGACCGATCCGGCAGAGCTGGCGCGACGTGTCAGAGTGGCACTGTCACCGGCCATCGTGCAACAGATTTACGGCCCATCACGAGAGCTCAACGTGATTGCCATTGATCCAGGACTGGAGCGTCTGCTGGTGCAAGCGCTGGGAAATACCTCTGGGCCAGCGCTTGACCCAGGCGTGGCTGAAATGCTGACACGCACCGCCGCAGAGGTAGCACTAAAACAGGAAGAAATTGGCATACCGGCCTGCCTCCTGGTGCCCGATCAAATTCGCAGTGCCATCGCCAGACTGGTACGTCGGGTAGCTCCCAGATTGCAGGTTCTCGCTCACAGTGAAATTCCTGAAACACACACGATCCGCATTGGTCCGATTCTTAGAGGCGCTCCATCATGAACATTCAGAGATTTATTGCTCCAACCGCGCGTGAAGCGCTCGCCAAAGCAAGGATGACATTTGGCGACGGAACACTGATTCTTTCAAACCGTCCGACTGCTGACGGAATTGAAGTGGTAGCCACCGCGGAAGACGCACTGGCGAGTCTCGATCGCGAAGACAGTGACAACAATCGGGCCAAAAGCGTGGCAGCCGACGGCCGACGGTCACTCGCGACAACCGTGACGCCAGACTCACGAGTGGAAGACGACGTGGCACAACTCTCAATGAGTACATTGTCCTTTCAAGACTATGTTCGTGAAAGAATGTTGCGGCGACGCCAGGATGCTTCTGCAGAATCCTCAAAGGCACCCAGGTTTTCAGAGAGCCCGCCACGCCCCTCGCAGTCCGCCTCATCCATCCAGCTGAATGTTGCACCGCCCAAAAAACCCGTTCTCCACAAAGCACCAACTCAGACTTCCGTGAGCGCACCTGCGGCAGTGCCGCAGGCGTTGATGAATGAATTGCTTTCGATGAAGGAACTTATCGAGGAACGGTTCGACACATTGACCTGGCTTGGTCAGGCACGCCAGCACCCCATCGTGTCCAACATGATGCTGAAATTTGTCAGGGCTGGCTACTCTCCATTGCTGGCACGTACCATTCTTGAAAAACTTCCTGAAGAATCCGACGCCGCAGAGTCCATGCAATGGGTTCTTGATGTACTGGAACGCAATCTGAAAACCGATGCAGGGACCAAACCGCTTTTTGAAGAAGGTGGAACCTACGCGCTGGTTGGGTCAACCGGTGTTGGCAAAACCACCACAGCGGCCAAGCTGGCTGGCCTGTGTGCTCAAAAACATGGCTCCAGCAGTGTTGGATTGATCACGCTGGACACCTATCGTGTGGGGGCACACGAACAGCTCAGATCTTATGGTCGAATGCTCGGCGTTGTTGCTCACCTCGCGCATGACCGCGCCGCTTTGCAGGATCTACTTGGGTTGCTTGGCAACAAAAAGATGGTCCTGATTGACACAACTGGCGTAGCACCACATGACCCACGACGTCGCGACATGATGGACGTGCTGGAACTCCCCAATGTCAATCGACTGCTCGTACTGAATGCCGGCAGCCAGGGCGATACCCTGGACGACGTAGTGACCTCATTCAAGACAAAGGGCGTGCAACAGGCCGTTCTTACCAAAGTCGATGAGGCCGTCAAGCTCGGCCCCGCGCTGGACGCAGCCATACGGCATCAGCTGCTGCTTCGTGGTGTAACAACCGGGCAGAAGGTTCCCGAGGATTGGGAGCGGGCTGAAGCTGCAAAGCTTGTTCGGGCATCCATGCGTGCGCAAGGCAAGTCCGCCTTTGAACCCAAGGCGGTCGATCTCGGATATTTCTTTGCACAGTCCTCTGGCAAAGCCGCGTCCAGGGAAAACATCAATGCTTGATCTGTGCGCTGACCAAGGCGTGGGCCTGCGCCGCATCGCAATGAATTCCTGTGCGAAGGCTATCGCTGTTGCGAGCCATGGCAGTCAGAACGGTGAGCTGCCACTTCTGTGGAGTCTTTGCACCACACTGGTTGAGCTGGGTCATACCGTAACGGTACTGGATGGAACCATGGAAGAGCAACCTAACGAGCCCGGCTTGATGCAGATTCTGGATGCACAACATTGGCAGCACGGCACACGAATGGACAACGGATCCTGGTCAGTGCTTCCAGCTGCAAGAGGTTTGCAGAGAATTTGTCAATCATCATCCGGCGCGGCGCCATCTCTGGAAAAACTCAATGGTCTATTCGAAATCGACGAAATCGTCATTGTGTTTGCGCATGGCGACCTCCTGTCAAAAGTTTTGATAAACAGTGATGTTCAACCTCTGCTTGCCGTTTCTCACATCCCCATGTCACTGATGACGGCGTACCGTGCACTAAAGCAAATGCTCATTCCCGCCCAAATCCGTCCATTGATCGCCACGGTTAGCACGGATGCCACTCTGCAACCGGTCACCTCGCATCCCCTGCCCGGCAAGGCTTTGACCGATTGCGCCAGGAATTTCCTGGGCTGTAATTTACGATCCCCGCTGATCGTCAAGCTCCCTGAGGGAGATACCACATCGCCAAGCATAAATCGGCTGGTCACGCGGATGCTGGAAACGGCTATGCCACTTGACCGACATTTGCATATCACACCAACGCTTTGTGGGACACAGCCACAGTTTGCAGGGAGCCATTGATGTATACCGCCAAGGGGCAACTCGACCGCAACGCCATGATCAAGCAATATCAGCCGCTGGTCCGCAGGCTGGCCCACCATATGATGGCCAAACTGCCCCCCAGCATTCAGGTTGATGATCTGATTCAGGTTGGCCTCATTGGCCTTTCTGAAGCCCTTGCACGCTTTGAAGCAACTCAAGGCGTTCAGTTCGAAACATTTGCTACACAACGCATTCGGGGAGCCATGCTGGATGAGCTTCGCGAAAACGACTGGATGTCCAGAGGGTCCAGAAAGAGCCAGAAAACAATCGAGCAAGCGCTCCGCCGGCTGGAACATCAGCTGGGCAGGAGTCCATCGGAGTCTGAAATCGCGTCAGAGCTGGGTATGACACTCGCTGACTACCAGAGTCTGCTGGGCAAAGTGAGAGGCACTCAGCTGGTCTACCTGGAAGACATGTCTCACGGCAATGAAGACGAGGACAACTACCTTGATCGTCATGTGAGCGACAGCGAAGCAGATCCTCTTTCGGTTCTGCGGGATCAGCGCCTGCGACAGGCGCTGGTGGATGCCATCAAGCATTTGCCTGAACGCGAACAGTACATCATGAGCATGTACTACGAGCAGGACATGAATCTTAAGGAAATTGCAACCGTGTTGGGTGTTACTGAATCACGGGTTTGCCAACTCCACAGCCAATCAATCGCTCGCCTCAGAGCCAAGATGAGAGATCACTGAGGGCTCTTGGCCCTCATTTTCTCCGGGATTTCCCCGAAAAATTCGTTCGAGATGCGGATTTTGGGGCCGCCTGCCTGAGGCGGCTGCCAGGTGGCTTGCAATCAGGCCGCAAGGACCGTGAAAGCTCCAGACTGCCGGCCAGGTCGGCCATAGGGTCCTGTGGATCCGGGATAAATTGACGCCTGTGCGGAAGGCAGCACATGAAGCAACGCCCGGTCAATCGAAACGGTGCGGCGGGACAAGCCCTCTCGCAATACCGAGATACTTGCAGTCAAAGCCTTCAGACGCTGCTCGAGCCTCTGGTCCCGGTTAAGGGAAGCATCAAAACTGGTCAGTAATCCATGCAACTCTCTGGATACTGCACACAAATCCTTCGATACCGACTCCAGTTTGATGGGCTCTCCATCCATCAGGGCCAACACCACCCCACCCACCTCATGCTCAATGCGTGAGAGGGTTGCCTGTATCTGCGGTGAAATCACAATGAACTCCGGGAAGCAGAACCGCGTCTAGCGGCGGGTTCGATCCAGCATTTCCTGAGCGTTCGCCAGCAGTTTGTCTGCGATCGCCTCAGCGTTAACCACATACGTGCCCTGTTCGATGGCTGATCGAACAGCATTGACCTTGTCGGCATCTACTTCTGCCGTATCCCCCCTGGAAACCTGCTCCAGCGTTCGCGCAGTGGTCGAGACGGTCACTGCAACGCCAGCTGACTTCGCCGTCTGGGTAGCAGTGGCCGCAGGACCACTTGCCGGGCCAGCCTTGACCGAAGTCGGTGACACGGGCGGTGTAGCCGGAATATCTTTGGGTTGACCTATCTTCATCGTGTTCTCCAAAACTACCTTGGATGTAGTCCAGTACGAATGCTATCGGCAGGCGTTTGAAAGACTTTAGTTCTTTTTGCAGTCATTTGCATATCCCTAAATTTCTATTTTGACTGTTCGGGTATCCAGTACCACGCCAGTCATGATCCGTCCGTTGTCCATTTTGACTCGTGCGGGTTGCCCTACAACACCAGCAGAAAGCGCCTGTCCATCTGACATGATCTGGAAACCAGCTCCTTGTGCCACAACGCGAACCTGTGCACCAGCTTGAAATACCTGTGCCGGCCTGAACATCCCCTGGCGCAAAACCTGTCCAGTGACCAAACCCCTGGTAGCGACCTGCCCGACCCAGAGAGCCGGATCAATGACCACCGCACCGCTGTCCTCTGCCCAATCCACTTCGGCCTCCATCACGTCATCCGGCGTCAAAACGCTGCCCGCAGCCATGTTCCCCTTTATGACCCACGCCAGGCCGTAAGCTTTGACGGTGACTGGCAGGAAAACACTCCATCTGGCTGCGCCATCTGCACATCGCAACCCCATGCGGGTTCGCCCCCACAAGCGACTTCCAGGTGGCAAGAAAGGTTCAACGCGATTGCACGGGGCAAGCCGGAGCCGGCTGTCGAGCGTGCCAAGAATCACTTCCATCTTCAATGCGGACGAAACGGAAGACCGGACGCTGGAGACCGCCTGATCCAGCCAGTGTCGGGTTGTTTCGAGCATGTCGGACTCGGCAGATGAAGTTTGCCCGTGCGCCATACCGGCGATGAATACCAAGACCAGCCCCAGGGCCTTGCGGATCACGGAATCCATGTTCAATTGATATCCCGGCATGGCATCCATCATTTCGTTTTTGAATTAAGTAATGCGTTCATAGCTTGTAAAGAGCTATTTCCACCCAAGCAACTATAGACAAGTCACAGCACAAGAAACCACTCAAGTAGAGCCGAAATCTCCCGTTATTCAGTGCATCGGCCATTAAAGGTTTCCCCACAATTGATTCACATCGAAATCCTGGATGACCACCAGGATGGTGGGCAACAAGAGTGGAGGTGTTTCATGTTTGCAAGCTTGACCAGCGGGCTGGACTTTCATTCCAGGGCACTGGTGTTGCGTGCGGAGCGCCAACGCACAATCGCCAGCAACATTGCCAACGCCGATACACCCGGGTACGTTGCCCGTGATCTGGATTTCAAGGCCGCCATGGCCAACGCGACAGCGGGCAACAGCGTCGGATCGGGCAGCAACACCACCGCTCCAAACGGCGTTACCCATGCAGGGCATATCCCGCTGCCCGGAGGTGGTGCCAGCGGACTAGCCGGGTCATCGAAACTGGCTTATGCAACCCAGACCCAGCCCAGTATGGACGGCAACAGCGTTGACCTCGACCGCGAGCGCGCCAACTTTGTCGACAACTCGGTTCGCTATGAAGCGACCCTTCGCTTTATTAACGGCCAATCCAAAACAATCTTGAGTGCGATTCAAGGTCAGTAACGAATCATTCTTGCGAAAGTAACGATCATGTCCATGTTTTCAATCTTTGGCGTCTCAGGCAGCGCCATCAGCGCCCAGTCACAACGTCTCAACGTTGTTGCCAGCAACCTGGCCAACGCTGATGCAGTAGCCGGCCCTGATGGTCAGGGCTATAAAGGACGGCAGGTGATCTTCGAGACCGTGCCGATGGGGTCGGATGCCTCCTCAGGCGTCAAGGTCAGTTCGGTTCGGGAGAGCAACGAGCCGCTTCGCAAAATCCACAATCCCAGCCATCCATCTGCAGACGCAGAAGGGTATGTCACCCACTCGAACGTCAATCCTGTTGAAGAAATGGTCAACATGATTTCCGCCTCGCGCTCGTACCAGAACAACGTCGAGGTCATGAACACGGCCAAGACCCTGCTCCTCAAGACCCTGCAGATGGGCCAGTAATTTTTCCAGGAATCACACATGCTTTCCAGTACCGTCAATTCAGCTTCCGGCGTCAACGCCAGCACCGGTGTATCCAGCGTCAAGTCTGCGGCTACCGATCCGGCGGCCGCGCAGGATCGATTCATGAAGCTGCTGGTCGCTCAGCTGAACAACCAGGACCCGATGAATCCGATGGACAACGCCCAGATGACCAGCCAGATCGCACAGATCAATACGGTAACGGGCATCCAGCAGGTCAATGACACCCTCAAAAGCATGGCAGAGCAATTCACCTCGCTGCAGGTTCTCCAGGGCGCCTCCTTGGTGGGGCATGACGTACTGGTTGAAGGCACAACCCTGACACGCAATGCGGGCGTTGCCAAAGGTGCCGTTGAACTGGCGGGTACCGCCGACAACGTGAAGATCGAGATACTCACGCCAGGCGGACAGATCATTGACACGATCAACCTTGGTGCGCTCGAGGCAGGTCGTCACTCATTTGAATGGAATGCAGCCAGTTATCAGGGCACTGGCGAGCCAAGTTTCCGCGTTGCTGCCACTCGCGCTGGCCAGACAGTTGACACCGTCTCCCTGACCCAGGACCGCGTGCTGTCTGTCGCCAGTGAGGATGGCGCCATGACTGTCCAGCTGCAGGGCAGGAGTTCGGTTGCTTACAGCGCCATCAAGGCCATTCTCTGAACGTATCCATCACCACGCATCCAAAGGAAAAACATGTCATTCGAAACAGGACTCTCCGGATTGAACGCCGCCAGCCGCAACCTGGATGTCATTGGCAACAACATTGCCAACGCCAACACCACGGGCATGAAGGCCTCCCGCACAGAATTTGCGGATATCGTCGCTTCATCCATTGGTGTGGGCGGTGGCAATTCCAACGGAATTGGCGTGGCGGTTGGCACCGTTTCACAGATGTTTTCCCAGGGGAATATCAACATCACCGGGAATGACCTGGATGTTGCCATCAATGGCAGCGGGTTCTTTCAATTGCAGATGCCTGATGGCTCGGCGGCTTACTCGCGCGCGGGAGAGTTCAAACTCGATCGGATGGGCAATATTGTTACCAACGCCGGAGCCAACGTCATGGGTTACCCGACCGACAACGCCGGCAATCCAACCAGCACAACACTGCAGGCCCTGCAGCTTCCGACAACAGCGCCCATCGGAGCCCAGCAGACAACATCCATGACGGCCGAATTCAATCTCGATGCGCGCGCGCCCGTTTGGAACGCCGTAACACCCAATACGCCGTTGACCACCTACGGAACCTCCCTGACGACTTACGACGCACAAGGGGTGGCCATTCCCACATCGTTCTACCTGCAAAAAACAGGCAACGATACCTGGAACATGTTTACCGATCCCACTTCAGCGGCAACAGCGGTCACTTCATCAGTTGGCACGTTGACGTTCGGCACCAACGGCCTGCTAACCAGCGCTGGAACTGCGGCCCTCAACGTCACATCCCCCAACCCAGCCATTGGTACATTCCCGGTTACCGTCGATCTGTCCAGCGTTACGCAATATGGCGCTTCATTCGGTGTTTCGAACCTGACTCAGGATGGCTACGCCCCCGGCGAGTTGACCGGTCTGAAAATTGGCGAAGATGGCGTTATCACCGCCCGCTATTCCAATGGTGTCACCCAGGCTGCCGGTCAACTGGCGCTCGCGGATTTTCGCAACGTGCAGGGGCTGGCCCCCACAGGTGGCGGCAACTGGGTTGAGACCTTCGCCTCGGGGCAACCAGTTCAAGGCTCTCCCGGGCAGGGGAAACTGGGTGTTCTGCGCTCTGGCGCGCTGGAGGAATCGAATGTTGACCTCACGGCCGAACTGGTCAACATGATGACCGCACAGCGTGCCTATCAAGCCAATGCCCAAACGATCAAGACCCAGGATCAAGTGATGTCCACTTTGGTCAATCTTCGCTGATAACCCATCAATCCACTAGTCAGCCTGAGTTTCCATGGACCGACTCATCTACACAGCCATGACCGGCGCCAATGCTGCCGCGCATCGACAGGCCGTCCTGGCCAACAACCTGGCCAATGCTTCGACCAATGGATTTCGTGCCGAACTGTCGACATTTCGTGCCGTGCCACTGCGGGGTGACGGAGCGACCACACGGGTTTTTACGCTCGAAGCCACGGCGGGTCATCTTGACACGCCCGGATCAGCCCAGCGCACGGGAAGAAGCTTGGACGCCATGACCACGGGCAATTCATGGTTTGCAGTTCAGGGGCTGGATGGTACCGAGTCTTACACCCGCAACGGGGCCTTTGAGGTTTCGCCAGATGGCACCTTGATGACGTCCAATGGACTGACCGTGTTGTCAGATGGCGGGTCTCCCATCACGGTCCCGGCAGGCGCCACGGTGTCCATGGGACATGACGGAAGCATAAGTGCCAAGGTTGGAGGCCAGCCCGCCAGCGGCATTGGTCGTTTGAAGATGGTGACTCCGAACGCTGAGGACCCTCTCAAACGGGGAGAAGATGGACTATTCCGGGCTGCCTCAGGGGACCCTTTGCCCAACGATGGCAATGCACGCCTGCAGGTGGGCGTACTGGAAGGCTCCAACGTCAACCCGATTGAAACGATGGTGGGAATGATTCAGACCGCCAGACAATTTGAAACCCAGATGCGCCTGCTTCAAACGGCTGAATCGAATGATCGGTCGGCGGGCCAACTGCTGGGTCTCCAGGGCTGAGCTACCACCGTGCACTGACCTCAAAGTAAACAAGGAAACATCATGATCAACTCTCTCTGGATATCGAAAACCGGCATGGAGGCCCAGCAAACCCAGCTGGACGTCATTTCCAACAACCTCGCCAATGTTTCCACCACCGGTTTCAAGCGTGCCAGCGCGGTCTTCGAAGACTTGATGTACCAAAATCTGCGGCAGGTGGGCTCCAATAGTTCTGAGCAATCCCAGCTACCCACCGGTCTGCAAATCGGACTGGGTGTGCGCACGGTCGCCACCAGCCGCTCTTTTGCACAGGGCAACCTGCAGCAGTCAGGAAACAAGCTGGACGTCGCCATTCAGGGCAACGGCTTCTTTCAGGTCACCATGCCTGATGGCACGACCAACTACACCCGCGATGGCTCTTTTCAGGTTGATGCACAGGGTCGACTCGTGACATCTTCCGGGTTGCCCATCGCCAATGGCGTCACTTTCCCCGCCAATGCCACCAGCATCGCCATTGGCGCCGATGGCACGGTCACCGCGCAAGTACCTGGCAATACGGCTCCTCAGGCCATTGGCACGATTGCCCTGGCAAGCTTCGTCAATCCGGCTGGCCTGGACCCCAAAGGGCAGAACCTGTACGCAGAGAGCACTGCATCTGGTCAACCCAATAGTGGCACCCCGGGCGCTAATGGGCTGGGCTCCCTGATGCAGGGCTTTGTCGAAACATCGAACGTGAATGTGGTGCAGGAGCTCGTCACGATGATTCAAACCCAGCGCGCGTATGAGATGAATTCCAAAGCCATTCAAACATCGGATCAAATGCTTCAAAAGCTGGGCCAGCTGTAAGTCAACTTGTCATGTCCGGTCCTAACACCATGAGCACCCTCGTCAACGCTTTCAGACCGATGGTTGCAGCCCTGCTGGTTGGGCTGGGATGCTCGGCCTGCGAGTCCCTGCCACAAAAAGCCAAAGTTGATTTTGCGGAACCGCGAGCAGCCCAATCCATTGCGGTGCCAGTTAAAAATTCTGGCATGGCACCAACGGGCAGCCTGTTTCATGCAGCCAGCTACCGGCCCGCATTTGAAGATGTGCGCGCACGCGCAGTCGGCGATACGGTCACGATCCAGATAGTGGAAAACGTCACTGCCAGCCAGAAATCCGCATCCACTGTCAATCGCAGCTCTTCGATGGACGCGGGCGTCTCCGCCTTTCCGTTGTTCCCCGCCTCGGAACTGGCCAAGCTGAGCGTCGGCACCTCTTCGTCGAACGACTTCTCGGGCAAAGGCGGCACAGAAAGCGCCAACACGTTTTCAGGATCGATCACCGCAACGGTGGTGGAAGTGCTACCCAATGGTCACCTGCTAGTCGCCGGAGAAAAACAGATCGGTGTGAATCAGAACGTGGATGTTCTCCGGTTTTCCGGGACGGTGGACCCCCGAGTGGTTCAACCCGGAAGCATTGTGAATTCCACGCAGGTAGCCAATGCGCGCATCGAATCCAGGGGCCGCGGTGCGCAGGGTGAGGCCCAGACAGTTGGCTGGTTATCCCGCTTCTTTTTGAGCTTTCTGCCTTTCTGACCCTCTTCAGAATCGAATCCTGCAAAAACCGTTGAGCATCATGCCCGCCTTTCTCCTTCTTTTGATGACCCTCTTTTCAAGACAGAGAACCCTATGGCTGCTGGCTATGTGCCTCATTTCAATGACTGACGCACAGGCAGCCCGAATCAAGGAGGTGGCGGCCATCGAAGGGGTTCGCAGCAATCAGCTCACCGGGTTCGGGCTCGTCGTCGGGCTGGACGGAACCGGTGACCAGACAACCCAGATGCCCTATACATCCCAGGGTCTGAACAACTACCTGCAGCAACTCGGCATCACATTGCCTGCCGCCTCAGTATCCCAGCTGCAACTCAAAAACGTCGCAGCTGTGCTTGTTACAGCGCAACTCCCGGCTTTTGCACGCCCCGGACAGACGCTGGATGTCAACGTATCGTCATTGGGCAATTCAAAATCACTCAAAGGCGGCATGCTGATCGCCACACCCCTGAAAGGTGCTGACGGTGAGGTTTATGCCCTGGCTCAGGGCAACCTGATTGTGGGCGGTGCCGGTGCTGCAGCTGGCGGCAGCAAAGTTCAAATCAATCATTTGAGCGCTGGGCGCGTGCCCGATGGCGCCCAGGTAGAGCGGTCTGTACCCACACCGCTGCAACTGGGTGACAGCTTTAACCTGGGGCTGAACGCCTCGGACTTCCAGACCGCACGCAAGGTCGCCCAGGCCATCAATCAGAAATTTGGTCCCGGATTTGCACGCGCACTGGATGGCCGAACCGTTCAGGTCAAAGCCCCGCCAGATGCAAATGACCGGGTGTCTTTCGTTGCAGAGATGGAAGAGTTGACACTCGAGTCCTCCATACCCAGTGCCAAAGTCGTCATCAACGCACGCACAGGCTCCATCGTGCTGAATCAGGCGGTCACGCTCGGGCCCTGCGCGATAGCCCATGGCAACCTGTCGGTGAGCATCAGCTCAACGCCCGTCATTAGCCAACCCAGCCCACTCTCACCCAACGGGCAGACTGTTGTCGCCGAGAAGGCCAACATCCAAATCAAGCAGGAGCCCGGGATTTTGATCCAGGTGCCTGCCGCACCTCAGCTATCAGACGTCGTTCGCGCCCTGAACGCACTGGGCGCAACACCACAGGATTTGCTCGCAATACTGCAGGCCATCAAGGCCGCGGGCGCCCTGAATGCGGAGCTTGAGGTCATCTAGCATGAGCTTCGGACAACTGCAATCGACTTCCAACGCGCTTGCGGCGGATGGCCGCACGTTGAATGCGCTGAAGCTCCAGGCGGGTCAACAGACCACCCCGGAAGCGATCAAGGAAGCAGCCAAACAGTTTGAGTCGCTTTTCATGCGAGAGCTCATCAAGAGCATGCGTGAAGCCACGATGAAATCAGGGCTGATGGACAGTCCTGGTGGTGACCTGGGTGCAGACTTGCTCGATCAACAGTTCGCCGTACAGATGTCCGGGCAACCCGGTGGTCTGTCGGATTTGATTGCGCAGCAATTGTCCCGCCAGATGGGTTTGGCCAAACCCGATGAATCCGGGGCAAAAGTGAGTGGTGTAGCGCCGGTTCATCCCCCCGTTGCAAGCTCCGTTACCAGCACCAACGCTGCTTCCCCCTCGGTGCGCCAGGCCGGATTCGTCCAGCGGCACAGTGATGCGGCGGCCAGAATTGCGGCATCCAGTGGTATTCCGGCCAGCTTCATGATCGGACAGGCGGGCCATGAAACAGGCTGGGGCAAACACGAAATCAAGATGAAGGGAGGCGAGCCTTCCTTCAATCTGTTTGGTATCAAGGCAGACGCGAAGTGGACAGGGAAAACGGCCGAAGTCACCACCACCGAATATGTGAATGGTGAGCCCCGCAAAACGGTTGCCCGATTTCGCGCCTACAGCTCCTACGAAGAGTCTTTCAAGGACTACGCCCGGCTGATTACCGATACACCCCGGTACGCGCAGGTTCGCCAGCAGACAGGCTCTGTCACGGCTTTTGCCTCTGGACTGCAACGTGCCGGTTACGCCACTGATCCGGCTTACGCATCCAAGCTCAGCCGCGCCATCAACACCACGTTGCAGCTGCAGCGCGCACAGGCCTGATCGAGGTTGTCATGAGCGGAATTCTCAATATCGGAACACGGGCATTGCTGGCCAACCAGGCTGCACTGCAGGTCGCCGGCAACAACATTGCCAACGTCAACACCCCCGGCTATTCGCGGCAGTCCGTGGTACTTCAAAACGTTGCTGGCGAATTCACTGGCAGCGGGTACTACGGCAAAGGCGTGGAAATTACCACGGTTCAGCGCAACCACAGCGAGTTTCTGACCCGGCAGGCAGCGCTTTCCAGCTCTGTCGCAGCATCTGACTCCAAACGACTGGAACAACTCCGGCAACTTGAAGACATTTTCCAGGGCGGGCCAAATGGACTGGGTGCGGCCGTGGGTGACATGCTCAACTCATTCGCAGACGTAGCCAGTGCCCCCACTGATCTGACAGCGCGCACCGTGGTGCTGACCCGGGCCGATGAAACCGCTGCCCGGTTTCGCGCCGCCGCAAACAGCCTTGCCGAACTGAAGCAAGGCGTCGGCATTGAACTGAATGCATCTGTCGCGGCGGTGAACAGTCTCGCCAGACAGATCGCCTCGGTGAACGAAGAAATCGCGCGCTCCAAGGGAACGGGCCAGACTCCCAACGATTTGCTGGACCAGCGCGACCAATTGATCCGGGAGGTCAACCAATACGTCCAGACCACCAGCATTGCTGCTGACGACGGAACCGTCGGCCTCTTTCTGGCCAACAGTCATCCCTTGGTGCTGGGTACAACGGTTTCCCAGTTGACTCTGGTCTCTGACGATTTTTCTGACCCATCCAAAACCAAGCTGGCCATTCAGCGCGCCGGACAGACTACCCTGCTGGAAGAAGCCACACTGGGTGGCGGCGAGATGGCGGGCCTGCTGCGCTTTCAGAACACCGATCTCGTGGAAGCTGGCAACCTGCTGGGCCGAATGGCGCTGGCCATCGGCGGCTCGATGAACGAGCAGCACCAGCTTGGTCTGGATCTCAACGGCAACGCCGGGGGCAACCTGTTCAATCTGGGCTCCATTCCCGCGGGTCTGGCCGCTGCGTCCAACACCGGCACAGCCACTCTGACGGCAAGTGTTCAGTCCTCCCCGGTATCGGGAACCACTTCTTTTGCCGCGTCTGACTATGAAGTGACCTTCACCTCGGGAACGGCGGGCAACATTGTGCGACTGTCCGATGGACAAGTCAGTGCATTCAATCTGGCCGTTACGAATCCCGCACAGGTTGATGGGCTGGACATCCAGATCGGCGCCGGCAGTGCTGCCGCCGGAGACCGATTTCTGCTCAAACCGTTCAGCACCGCTTCCGGCAGTATCGCAACGGCATTCTCGTCACCACGCTCGCTGGCCATGGCCAGCCCGGTCGCGGCCAGCGCCGGCATCAACAATACGGGCGATGGCGCCGTTGTCAGTCTGGCTGCCCGATCCAATCCAGCACCGGCTGCCGTCACATTGACGTTCACCGGGCCGGGAACGTACACCCGCTCGGATACGGGCGCCACGCCTTATACCTACACGCCGGGCCAAGCCATTGAATATGACATGGTGCCTCCTGCGACCAATGGCTGGTCACTGGTTGTGAGCGGCAACCCCCAGACAGGCGACACATTCACAGTACAGGCCAACGCCTACCCCACACTCAATGCGGGCAATGCAGAAACCATTCTGGGTCTGCGTGATGTAGCGATGTTTGACGGTGCGGTGTTGACTGATGGTTACTCCGGCGTGATGGCCCAGGTGGGGGTGCGTGTGCAGAGTGCTGACTTTGCCGCCAACATCTCCAAATCCATCGCCGACAACATCGAAGCAGATCGCACGGCCGTCTCGGGCGTCAACCTGGATGAAGAAGCGGCCAAGCTGCTGCAATTCCAGCAGTCGTATCAAGCGGCCGCCAAGATGCTGCAAATATCTCAAAGCATTTTTGACACCCTGCTGCAAGGCATGGGCCGTTAAGGAAGTTCCATGCGCCTTGGTACCGCCCACACATACGATGCCGCTCTCGAACTCCTGATGAAAAGGCAGGTCGAAATGTCCGGCCAGCAGGAAAAGCTGACATCCGGCAAGCGCATCAACCGGGCCAGCGATGACCCCACAGGAGCCAGCCAGGCAGAGCGCGCCCTGACACGCCTGTCACGCCTGGAGACAGACCAGCGTTCCCTTGAGCTGCAACGCAACGCACTGACCGTGGCCGAATCCACACTGGGCGAATCCACCAGCCTGATTCAACGATTTCGCGAGCTGGTCGTCAGTGCCGGCAACACCTCTTACAACACGCGCGACCGGGAAACCATCGCCCTGCAACTGACCGGCCTGCGTGACCAGATTTTTTCGCTGGCCAACAAGACGGACTCCAACGGCATACCGCTTTTTGGCGGTTTGGGAAGCGCCGGCGAGCCTTTTGTCGATGCGACAGCCGGCGTAGCGTTTCAGGGCATTCCGGGACAGCGTGCCAGCACCGAGATTTCGGTACCGGGCGCAATGGATGGCCAAGCTATCTGGATGAAAGTACCCTCAGGTAACGGCGTGTTCAACATCGCCCCCAACCCCGCCAACACCGGAGCTGTCTGGACCGACATGGGTCAGGTGACAAACCCCGGCGCGGTAACGGGCGACAACTACGCCATCGCGTTCAGCGTGGTTGCAGGTGTCACCACCTACAGCGTGACCAATACCACCACCGCCACCACCGTGGCCACAGGTCAGCCCTTTGTTTCCGGTCAGGCGATAACCTTTGATGGCCTGTCAATGGTAGTCAATGGCACCCCGCAAAATGCCGACGCCGTGCAGATTTCACCCAGCACCACGATGGACATGTTTGCGGTACTGGACGACGCCATCTCCGGCATCCGCAATGCGACAACGGGCAGCTCCGCATCACAGGCAGTTGCGCAGGCGTTGACGCAGATCGACTCCGGCATGGACCGCCTTCAGGCAGCCCAGGGACAGGCCGGTGAATGGCTGAACCGGGCCGACACGATTACCGACGCCCAGGCGCAGCAGACGGTCCAGCTTGAGGCAGACCGGTCGCGCGCCGAAGACCTGGACATGGTCAAAGGCATCTCAGATTTTCAGAAAACCCAGACCGGCTACCAGGCCGCACTGCAGTCTTACGCGCAGGTGCAAAAACTGTCGCTGTTCAATTTCATCAATTAGAAGCATGACCCAGTCCGTCCTGGATAACCTGACGCTGGGCTACCAGCCCCTGTGGAACCCATTGCGGCAACTGTCAGGGGTACAGCTTTTTGTGGGTTCCGGGTCTGCCAGTCCGGTCGATGCCAGTCACCTGCTGTCTGTTCTGCAGGAGTCCTGGCCAGAGCACGCACCACCGCTGTTGCTCTCCATCCAGACCCACCAGTTGCTGTGTGAAGTCATTGAATGTGCGGGCCAGCACAGTCCCTGGGTAGCGGTTCAGGAAGATTTGCTGGGCGATCCCGCCATGGCCCAACGTGTTCACACGGCCCACCAGCGCGGCCTCAAAATGATCTGGCGCGGCGAACCCGGCGAACGTCCCACTTCCACCATGGCATCGTGCTTCGCGCGCAACATGGTGGTGCTGACGGCTGAAGAGGCGCTCACGGGGCTTCGCGCTTCGCTGGCGCGTCACAATGGCTCTGCTGCGATGACCACAACCCCGCCCAAAAGCCCGGTTGTTCCAGGCCATATCTATGAATCGGTCGCCAGCCGCGCCCTGGTGGAACACTGCCTGGACGAACAGGGCGCCTGGGCGGTGGCCGGCTGGCCATCGGAAGACGTGCTGCACGGCTATCGGCACCGGCTCATCCAGCCTGATCACCGGGCGGTGGTCAAACTGATTGAATCCACCGTAGCCGATGACTCCATGGAGTCCATTGAACACACGCTGAGCGAAGAACCGGTTCTGGTCTACCGTTTCATGCGTTATGTGAACAGCGCGGCCCTGGGACTTCCCGGCGGCATTGATTCCCTGCGCCACGGGTTGATGGTGCTGGGCTATTCCAAATTGAAATCCTGGCTCCTGGAACAGTTACCCCACACCACCAGCGATCTCAGCCTGCACCCCATCCGCATGGCCATGGTGATGCGTGCACGGCTGATGGAACACTTGCTGGACGCAGGCGCCGAAGACGGGTTGCGACGCGATGTATACCTGTGTGGCCTGCTGTCACAGATCGATTTGTTCATGGGCGAGCCTCTGGCAGCTGCTTTGCAGAGGCTGCCACTGTCGCCCCGAATTGATTCAGCCATTCTGGCCGAATCCGGGCCTTACCTGCCTTACCTCCAGTTGGCGACCGCGCTCGAGTCACCCCGGCTGCGGCACGTGGGCGCCCTGTGCAAGGCGCACCAGATCAACAGCGAAGAGGTCAACCGCGCCCTGTTGCGCACCCTGTCTACCGTTCAGGCCAACCCCGCCAAAGGCCGCCTATTTGCCTGACCTGAGTTTGCCGAAGGTTTGCCAGAACGCAGCATCCTGAGTCGTTGCAAAGTTGATACGCATCAGTGTGCTGGGCTGCCGGTTGGCGTGAAATAACGCGCCCGGTGCCAACAGGTAACCTTCATCCAGCATGCGATGCGACAACATGTCCGTGTCAACGCCCGTGTCCACCCATCCAAACAAGCCCGCAGGCTCTGCGACGAAGGTGCAACCCGCGGCCAGCGCCAGCTTCACGCTGCGTGCGCGCGCCACATCCAGCCGCGTGCGGATGCGCTGTGCATGCCGGCGCAGTTGCCCCTGATCGATACACCAAGCCAGCGCTTTCTCCAGCAGCGCCGGCGTCGTCAGCGTCGCGAGCAACTTGGTGTCGGTCAGCCGCTCCACCAGATCAGGAGGTGCCGCCAGAAACCCGATACGCCAGTTCGGCGCCAGGATCTTGGCAAAGCCACTGACATAAATGGAGCGCTGCAGACCGTCCAGCGCACACAGGCGCGTGGCATGGTCGGGTGCAAGATGGCTGTAGGTGTCGTCCTCAACAATGTGAAAGTTGTGCGCATTGGCCAGTTGCAACACGCGATACGCACTGCCCGGTGACAGGCAATAACCCGTGGGGTTGTGAAACACACTGACGCTAACAAACAGCTTCGGGTGATGCGCTTCACAGTAGCGGGTCATCACTTCCAGATCAGGCCCGTCCGCCCGGCGCGGCACCGGCAAAATGCGCATGCCCAGAGCATCCAGCCGGGCAAACTCGATGGCCCAGCCCGGCTCTTCCACCATGACGTAGTCGCCCGCACGCAGCAAGGTACGGCTGACGATATCCAGCGCGTGCGTGGCGCCGACCGTGGTGACGATCTGCTGTGGCGAAGCATGCACGTTCAGGCCCGCGAGCTTTTTCGACAGCGACTGTCGCAGCCCCGGATCGCCCGCCGGCTCGCCATACTGGAGTGAAAACGCCTTCAGTGCGCTGGCGCCGGTCACCTTGCGCACGGCGGCCGGCATGAAGGTCGTCTCGAGCCAGTCGGGTGGGAACACGCCCATGCCGGGCTGGGGCTTGTCGCTGACCGCATGGAACATGCCGCGGATCAGCGCCGTGGCGTTAATGGGGGCCCGGGTCACTCCCGCACCTGATTTGCTATTGATTTAATAGCTACTTGCGCACTGTTGACGAGGGGTGGGGTCATTTCCCGCACATAAAAACCGCGATTTTTTTGGGCTTCCACCAAACCCTGCGCCAGCAATTGGTCGTACGCCGCCACCACGGTGGAGGGGCTTACGCCCTGCTGCTGCGCGCACAGCCGCACGGAAGGCAAGCGAGCGCCCGGCGCGAGCAGGCGTGTGCGGATGCGCTCGGAAAAACGCGCACTGAGTTGCTCTGTGAGAGACTGAGAGGCAGATTTCGTCAACATATGGGCGGTCTGGCTGTGCTGCGACTAGCAGCAGTACAGTAATCGAAAATGTCCGGATAACTGTGCTGCCAGTGTAATGGTTTTCATCTTAAAGTTTGATCCATGACCGCTTCAGAGTTCACCGCCCTGCTGATGCTGACGACCGCCGCGAGCTTCTCGCCCGGACCCAACACCACGCTGAGCACAGCGCTGGCAGCCAACCTGGGCTTGAAGCGTGCGCTGCGTTTCGTCTGCGCCGTACCCGTGGGGTGGGGCCTGCTGTTCAGTCTGTGCGCGGGCGGTGTGGGGGCGCTGGTAGTGGCCGTGCCGGCTCTGCGGCTGGCCATCCAGTTTTTTGGCGTGGCTTATTTGTTGTGGCTGGCCGCCAAACTGGCGCAATCCAGCCAGATGGCGCAGGCAGACGCAGCCCGGCTCAATGTCACCTTTTTTCAGGGCGTGATGCTGCAGTTTCTCAATATCAAGGCCTGGATGCTGGCATTGACCGTCGTAGCCGGCTGGCTGGCTGGGCGAGCGGATATGGGGGCCCGATTTGCGATCATTCTGCCGGTCATGCTCCTGTTCGGGTTCTTCAGCAACCTCGCCTACGCCACGATGGGCTCCCTGCTGCGCACCTGGTTGACCCGCGGGCAACGGCTGATCTGGTTCAACCGCATCATGGCTACCGTGCTGGTGGTAACGGCCGCCTGGATGGCCACCATATGAGGAACAGGCAATGAACCGCGAAACCAGAGGCCTGTGGCTGGGCTTCATCGGGGTGGTTCTGTTTTCAGCCACCCTGCCCATGACCAAACTCGCCACGGGACCTTTTGACGCGCCCCAGTTGTCACCCGTGTTCGTTACCTTTGGTCGCGCGGCGCTAGCTGGCGTCCTGTCGATTTTCTATCTGGCATTCAGCCGCAGCCCCATTCCGAAAAAAGGGCAATGGGGCGCGCTCTTCTTTACAGGCTTGTGCGTGATCATCGGTTTCCCGCTGTTCATGGCCATGGGGCTGCGACATGTGGAATCGGTCCATGCGTCCGTGATCATGGGCATCCTGCCGCTGGCCACGGCCGCGATTGGCTCGCTCTGGCTGGGACAGCGCCCCAGCGTCGGCTTTTGGGCCTGCGCCGTGGCCGGCAGCGTACTGGTAATGGCTTTTGTGCTGTTGACGCACCAGCCCGGCCAGTTCGCAAGGCACGGGCATGGGTGCAAACTGGGCCGACCTGTTGCTGCTGCTCGCTGTGCTCAGCGCATCATGCGGGTACGTTAGTGGTGCACAACTCACGCCGTCATTGGGTGCCGAGCGCGTGATCTGCTGGGTACTGGTCATCAGCCTGCCGCTTACTGTACCCATGATGCTCATCAACTGGCCACCACTACCCGTGCGACCCAGCGCCTGGCTGGGTTTCGGTTACGTGACGCTGTTTTCCATGTGGATCGGGTTCTTCGCCTGGTACCGGGGCCTGGCGCTGGGCGGCACGGTGCGCGTCAGCCAGGTGCAACTGGTGCAGCCCTTTCTCAGCATGCTGTTCTCGGTACCTCTGCTGGGTGAGTCGCTTGATGTGGTGACAGTCGGTTTTGCGCTGGCCGTGATTGCAACCGTCTTCATTGGCAAGCGCATGCCAGTGACACAGAGAGCACCAGCATAGGCTGCCGGATGACGACAACTTTTCATCGTGGACTGATTTCATGCACATCGCCATACTGACCTTCGACGGGTTCAATGAACTCGATTCACTGATCGCCTATGGCATGCTCAGCCGCATTGCGCTGCCGGGCGACGCCAGCTGGAAGGTCAGCATTGCCAGCCCCAGCCCCCGGGTCACGTCCATGAACGGCCTGACCATCGACGCCCACATTGACCTGAAGGAAGCCTGTCAGGCTGACGCCGTGCTCATTGGCAGCGGCATGAAAACGCGGGAAGTGGGTAACGATGCAGCCATCATGGGCCAGCTGCAACTCGACCCTGCCAGACAGCTCATTGCCGCCCAATGCTCGGGAACGTTTTTGCTCGCGAAACTCGGCCTGACCAAACAGATGCCCGCGTGCACCGACACCACCAGCAAGCCGTGGGTGCAGGCGGCGGGTGTGAACGTGCTGAACCAGGCCTTCTTTGCGCAAGGCAACCTGGCCACAGCCGGTGGCTGCCTGTCGGCACAATACATTTCGGCCTGGCTCATCACGCGCCTGAAAAATGCCGAGGCCGCACGGGAAGTACTGCATTACTTTGCGCCAGTTGGTGAAAAAGAAGAATATGTCACCCGCGCGCTGGCACATGTTCAGCCCCAGGAAAATGCATCATGAAAACATCCATTGCCGAAGCCCTCAAGCGCCTGCCCGGCCCGGCCACCGCGCAATACCCGGAAGGCGCGCCTTCGGTGGCGATGATGAGCGACGGCACCATGACGCTGAAGGTGTTCACACCCGGCTCCAACGCCGACGGGCGCGACCGCCAGTTGCCGCATGATCAGGACGAGCTGTACCTGATCCACAGCGGCACGGGTGAAATCATCATTGGTGAGCAGCGCTTTTCAGCCGCGGCGGGAGATGCCTTCTTTGTAGCGGCAGGCGTGGTGCATCGCTTCGAGAATTTCGGAAAAGATTTTGTAACCTGGGTTGTCTTTTACGGCCCGACTGGAGGAGAAAAATGAACTGGACACTGGCCAGACGTGCCGAAAAGATGAACCCATCGTTCATCCGCGAAATCCTCAAGGTCACCGAAAAACCCGGCATCATCAGCTTCGCTGGTGGCCTGCCCTCGCCCAAAACCTTTCCCATCGCCGAATTTGCCGCCGCCTGCGACAAGGTCTTGCGTGACGATGGCCAGGCCGCGCTGCAATACGCCGCCAGCGAAGGCTACGGCCCGCTGCGCGAGATGGTCTCCGCCAATCTCCCCTGGAAGGTAGACCCGGCGCAGGTGCTGATCACTACCGGCTCACAGCAGGGCCTGGACCTGGTTGCCAAGATATTGATCGACACCGGTAGCCGCATTCTGGTGGAAACCCCCACGTACCTGGGCGCGCTGCAGGCCTTCACGCCCATGGAGCCCGAGGTGGTGAGCGTGGCCAGCGATGACGATGGCGTGGACGTAGACGATCTAACTGCCAAGGTCGGCAGCGGCTCGGCACGAGCGCGCTTTCTCTACGTGCTGCCCAACTTCCAGAACCCTACCGGCCGCACCATGACCGAGGCCCGGCGTGCCGCCCTCAGCACTGCTGCGGCCACAGCAGGTTTGCCACTGCTGGAAGACAACCCCTATGGCGAATTGTGGTTTGACACCCCGCCTCCCCTGCCATTGACTGCTCGCAACCCCGACGGTGGCGTGTACCTCGGCTCGTTCTCCAAGGTGCTGGCTCCGGGCCTGCGGCTGGGTTTCATGGTGGCGCCCAAAGCGCTGTACCCCAAGCTGCTGCAAGCCAAACAGGCTGCCGATTTGCACAGCCCCAGCTTCAACCAACGCATGGCCGCCGAGGTGATGAAGGGCGGCTTTCTGGATCGTCATGTGCCCATGATTCGTGCACTGTACAAGTCGCAGCGGGACGCCATGCTGCAAGCCTTGGCACATGAATTTCCAGCGGGCGCGGCTGACGCCACCCTCACGTGGAACATACCGGCCGGCGGCATGTTCCTGTGGGCACGTTTGCCCAAAGGCATGCGCGCTGTGGACCTGTTGCCTTTTGCCGTGGATAAAAACGTGGCCTTCGTTCCCGGCACGCCGTTCTATGCGAGCGGTGATGACCCACGCACGTTGCGCCTGTCTTTCGTCACCCCCAGCGTAGACGAGATTCACCGGGGCATCGCGTCGCTGGCGGCTGCCATTCAGACCTACGCGGCCACGCTGCCGCGCGAGGCCCTGCCAGCTTGAGAAAGCGGGACACCATGTTGCACATCTGGGGGCGCCTTAGCTCCATCAACGTCCGCAAGGTCGTGTGGGCCGTGCAGGAAGTCGGCGTGGCCTTTGAGCGCACCGATGCTGGCGGTGCATTTGGGGTGGTCAAAACACCGCCCTATCTGCAAATGAACCCCAACGCCACAGTGCCCATGCTGCAGGACGGCTCGTTCACGCTATGGGAATCAAACGTGATCGTGCGCTACCTTTGCGCCAGACATGCGCACGGGACGCTCACCCCGACGCGCTGCAAGCGCGATTCGATGCCGAGCGCTGGATGGACTGGCAACAAACCACCTTCAACCCCGCTGGCCGCGACGCCTTTGTGCAATTGATCCGCAAGCCCGGTGGCCAGACCGATACCGCGCTGGTGGCGAAGTCCATCGCCGCCACCGAGCCGCTGATGGACCTGCTGGAAGCCCACCTCGCACAGCAACCGTTCATCGCCGGCGCGCAATTCACCATGGCCGACATTCCTCTGGCGTGCGAAATTCACCGCTGGTTGCAATTGCCGCTGGCGCACCCATCACGCCCCCATCTGGCAATTTGGTTCCAGCAGATGCTGGCCCGCCCCGCCAGCCGTGGCGTGCTGGACGTGGAGTTGTCATGACACCGCGCTCCTACAAACAGGTAGACGTTTTCACCGGCACGCCTTACCTGGGCAACCCGCTGGCCGTGGTGCTGGACGGCAGCAACTTGAGCGACGCCGACATGCAGCGCTTTGCGCGCTGGACCAACCTGTCGGAAACCACGTTCGTTCTGTCTCCCACGCAACCAGAGGCTGACTACCGCGTGCGGATCTTCACACCCGGCGGCGAGCTGCCCTTTGCCGGCCACCCCACGCTGGGCACCTGCCACGCCTGGCTGGAGGCGGGTGGCAAGCCCAAGAAAAATCGGGGTCAGACTCCAATTCAGGACAACGATCTCAGCGAAGCGGGTAACGCCAATACGAAATTGGGCTCTGACCCTGAATTTTTTGTTCAGGAATGTCAGGCTGGTTTGATCAACATCCGCCGCGAAGGCAACCGCCTGGCGTTTGGCGCACCGCCGCTGAAGCGCACCGCCCCCAGCCCCGCGCTGCTGGCCCAGATTGCCAAAGCGCTCGGGCTCAAGGCGCCGCAGATCAAGACCGCCCAGATGCTGGACAACGGCACCGTCTGGCTGGGCCTGCTGCTGGACAGCCCGCAAACCGTGCTGGAACTGACGCCCAACTTTCTGGAGCTGAAAAACCTGGGCCATAAAGTGGGCGTGGCCGGCGTGGAGTCTGCGCCGGCAGCTACGGGTTTGATAGCACGGTCCAACCGCGAAGCCCGCGCTTTTTCCGGCACCGCCAGTGCCGCCAGCACCACCAGCACCGCCCCCGAACTGGAAGTGCGCGGCTTTGCGCCGCACATGGGCATCAACGAGGACCCGGTCACCGGCAGTCTGAACGCCAGCCTGGCGCAGTGGCTCATCGCCGAAGGCCACGCGCCCGAGCGCTACATCGCCGCGCAAGGCACCTGCATGGACCGCGCCGGGCGCGTGTACATCGAGCGCGATGCCAGCGGCCAGGTGTGGGTAGGCGGCGAATCGGTTACCTGCATCGACGGCACCGTAGCGCTTTGAGTGCAACCGATCACCTCGTGGCAGGTGTCGATCACCTGGTGGTGATGGCCGCCTCGCTGGCTGAAGGCGTTGCCTGGTGCGAAGCCACGCTGGGCGTCACACCCGGCCCCGGTGGCGAGCATCCGCTGATGGGCACACACAACCGGCTGATCAACATCGCCTCCCCGGCGTTCACCACGGCTTATCTGGAGATCATTGCTATTAATTCAGTAGCTACCCGCGCATATCCGGAAAGGGCTAACCGCTGGTTTGATATGGATAATCCGGCACTTTCTGAGCGTGTGGCGCAACAAGGCCCGCAACTGATTCACTGGGTGGCCAGCGTGCCCAACATCACCACGGCCGTGCAAACCCTCGCTAGCGCAGGGCATTGACCGCGGCCCGGCGCTGGAGGCCTCGCGCATGACGCCCCATGGTTTGCTGCAATGGCAAATCACCGTGCGCGACGACGGCCAGCGCCTGTTTGACGGCTGCCTGCCCACGCTGATTCAGTGGGGCAGTGTTCATCCCACCCACAGCATGCCCCGCAGTGGCGTGACCCTGCAGGCACTGCAGCTCTCGCACCCTGAAGCGCCCGCTCTGCAGGCGGCCTGCCGCAGCATCGGCCTGGCCCATTTCCCCGTGCAGCCAGCGCCCGCCCGCATCACCGCCACCCTGCAAACGCCCAGAGGCCTTGTCGAGATCCATTCCTAGAGTCACTCATCATCATGAACCTGCCCACCCTGCCCGACATCGAAGCCGCCGCCCGCGTGGTGTACCGCGAATTTCAGGCCACGCCGCAATACCGCTGGGCCACGCTGAGCCAGCGGCTGGGCACCGACTGCTGGGTGAAGCACGAGAACCACACGCCGGTGGGCGCGTTCAAGATTCGCGGCGGGCTGACTTTCTTTGACGACCTGAAAACGCGCGGTGCGCTGCCGCCATCGGTCATCAGCGCCACCCGCGGCAACCACGGGCAAAGCATTGCCTGGGCCGCGCGGTCTCACGGCGTGGCCTGCACCATCGTGGTCCCGCTGGGCAACTCGGTTGAAAAGAACGCGGCCATGCGCTCGCTGGGCGCCACGCTCATCGAGCACGGCTCGGACTTTCAGGAAGCGCGCGAACACGCCATGGCGCTGGCCACCCAGACCGGCGCGCTGATGGTGCCCAGCTTCGGCCCCACGTTGGTGAACGGCGTGGCCACGTGTTGGTGGGAACTGTTCAAAGCCGTACCGCTTTTGGACGTGGCCTATGTGCCCATCGGTCTGGGCTCGGGCGCGTGTGCCGCCATCGCCGCCAAATTGGCGCTGGGCCACCGCGCACGAATCGTCGGCGTGGTGAGCACCGGCGCCACCACCTATGCGCAGTCCATCCAGGCCGGCCACGTGGTGCCGTCACCCGTGACCACCGTGCTGGCCGACGGCATGGCCGTTCGCGTGGCCGACGCCGACGCGCTGGCCCTGCTGAAAAAACACCTGGACCACATCGTGCAGGTGAGTGACGCCGAAGTGGCCCAGGCCATGCGCGACATTTATACCGACACCCACAACGTGGCCGAGGGTGCAGGCGCGGCCAGCTTTGCGGCGGCCATGCAGGAGCGGGGCGATCTGCGCGGGCTGGTGGTGGGCACCACGCTTTGTGGGGGGAATGTGGATGGGGCGGTGTTTGCCAAAGTGCTTGCCGGTTAGTGATCCGCCTTCAGCTTTTCTGCTATTAATTCAGTAGCTTCTCACGCATATTTGACGGGGGCTAGAGGCCTAAAAGGCACGTAGCTTTTGGCAAATGTGCCCTGGACAATGACTGCAGCGGGGTTGGTGATGACAGCTCTGCGGGCGGAAGTAGTCATTGCAGTAGACCGTTTGGCGGTAGCCGTACCACAGCGACTTTATCGATTTAGATATACCTGTACAGTTGATCAATCGACAAAGCTAAGTGTTTGATGGGTATGAGAAATCTCAAAAATTCATTGTTACGGTTCATGCTCGAACCACAGCAACGCTAACCCTTATGCGTGATTGGGCCTTCAGCGGCGGAGCTAAGATTGAACGGGCTAAAGAACACGTGGCGGATTTTGAACGTGCGAGCCGAGCATTTCTAGACGCCCACAGGTATTCAGCAGTCAGTCGATATGATCCAAAGCGGAAGGAGTTGGCGTTTTTCGTTGAGGGGACCCACATTGTCCCTGCACGTCTTGCATCAATTACCGCCGACGCCATCCACAACCTCCGCGCGTCGCTCGACATCCTTTGGCATCAAGCATGGTCCAAGGGAAACTCGGGCAAACGGAAGCAATACTTTCCGCTGGTTCGGAATGCCCGCGAACTGGAGGCCCGATTCAAGACTATCAAGCAGACTGAGCAGAAGGCAGCGGTTGACATCCTCCGCGCGATCAAGCCTTTTGAGTTGTGGAACAAACTATTGGCTCTCAATGAGATTGACGCCAGAGACAAGCATGAGTTACCAGTCTTGGCTGCGGCGACCTATAAGCAGGTCATCATGAAATTGCCACCTGACGTACTTTTTCAAGGGAAGACAGGTCTCCAAGTAGTCGCGCAAATCGGCTCTGGTTTTCTCTTCCTGGAGTGCGGCACGCAACTTCCTATTGTCACAGCCATCGAAACGGATACAGGGCCGGTAACCCATATGGAGTGCGACTTGACTGCAGACATTGCGTTCGGCCCAGGTGAATTCCTTGAAGGTGAGCTTGTTCTCAAAACACTCCGCGAGTCAGTGGAGATCATTGATGACATTGCTCAAGCTTTCCTTACTGTCGGCCTTATTCGGTGAGCCAAACCTTGAGCGACTGCTGTTGGGTGAAGTTAACGACTGCAAAGCGTCTGTAGCCGACTGTTACTTTGCAGCGAAAGCCATCATCCGCGGGCTTACCGAGAACCCAACGCTTTCAGCAGCCCCACCTTGACATCCAAATGGGCAAAGCTGGCCTCAATGGACGTGCGCGCGACCGCCCGGGTCACATCATCCGACCAGCCAAAAGCCTGACGGCACAGGCTGTATTCCCCGACCAGGCTGGCGCCCAGCGATATATTCTTGTCTTTTTGCTATAAGTTCAATAGCTATTCACGCATATTGGACGAGGGCTGGAGGCCTATTTGGCACTCAAAATACCCGGGTTTCCGGATAAACGGGAAATTCGTTGCCTTAGCGACATTAGCGGCCGCCGAACATCCGGTGTATTCCAGCAATCCAAGGTCGCGCAAGACCAACTGTTTGCAAACCATTCCCCTTAGGATTGATTTCCCACATTTGCGGAGACAACAAATTGCAGGATGAAATCGGACACTCCGCAAATGGCCATCGAGGTCGAATTGCCACGATAGCCCTGGCCATCGTGCTTGAAGCAGCGTTGGTCATCAGCTGGAGTGCGGGCTTCGTCGGTATCCGCTTTGCCATTGATTACGCGCCCATCTTTTCGATTCTGCTGTGGCGAAGTCTGGTATCCGGGCTGTTGCTGCTGCCCATCGCCTTGACGATGGGGCCCAAACTTCAATCCAGAGAGGTGCTTTCCCAGATAGCGTTTGGGGCGCTGGCCATGTCCGGTTATCTGGGGTGCTTTGCATATGCGATTTCTCTCGGGGTACCCACCGGACTGGTCGCACTGATTACAGACATGCTGCCGCTGGTGGTCGCCATTCTGTCGTGGCCTGTGCTGGGGCAGGCGTTGACCGGACGGCAGTGGACAGGCACATTGATCGGGCTTGTCGGGGTGATCGTTGCCTCGGGCATCTCAAATCAGACAGGCGACGTACCGCTGTGGGCTTACTTGTTGCCCGTGCTGGGCACCGCTTCACTGGCGCTGGCCACTTTAATGCAAAAGGGCAGTTCGTCGAACGGCATGCCCGTTTATCAAAAGTTGTGCATCCAGTGCCTCGCCGCTGCAGCCATTTTCGCGATCCCGGCGTGGCATGAGGGCAGTGTGCTGCCTGTGCTCAATCCGCAGTTCATTGGCGGCATCCTCTGGCTGGTTTTTGTCGCCACCTTCGGCGCATGGGGTCTTTACTACCTCGCGCTGCGCCACACGTCGCCTGCCCGAGTGACGGCCGTCCTTTACCTGAGCCCGCCTGTCACGATGATTTGGGCTTGGGCCATGTTCAATGAACCCCTGTCCTGGGCGATGGTCGTTGGCCTGGTTATTTCCCTCATTGGCATTGTCATATTCGCCAGATCGCACAAAACTTGTTCATAAGCAGCTTTGCAGGGTTTGCCGGCATTTTCGCTACGATGCAACTGCGACGAATGAGAAGAATTCAGTTATAAATCAAACACTTAAATAAACGCTGGAAGGCGGGGATGGCACAAAGCTAAGTTGTTCATAAGACAAATTTCACTTCCATTTCACGTTATGCATTCAAGGAGACCACATGATCCCTCTCAATGAACTCTTTTTGTTCGCGGGTGCCGCCCTGCTGATGGTGTTGACGCCCGGTCCAAATATGATTTACTTGATTTCGCGCTCCATCAGTCAGGGGCGAAGGGCTGGAGTCATATCTTTGTTTGGTGTAATTGCTGGCTTTCTTGTCCACATGCTTGCGGCTGCCATTGGTTTGACTGCACTGTTCCTTGCGGTCCCTCTTGCTTACGAAGTCCTGAAGTGGGCTGGTGCGCTGTACTTACTTTGGTTGGCATGGCAAGCCGTCAGGCCTGGTGCCAGATCACCGTTTGAAGCCAAAGACCTCCCGATTGATTCGCCATCGAAGCTCTTTTTGATGGGCTTTCTTACAAATGTCCTCAACCCGAAAATCGCGGTGTTCTATCTTGCCATCCTGCCGCAATTCATTTCTTCAGAGCATGGCTCAGTGTTTTTTCAGAGCATCGTGCTTGGCTTGACGCAAATTACCGTAAGCTTTTCAGTCAACCTGCTCATTGCGCTCTCGGCCGCAGGCATTGCGTCTTGGTTTTCCCGAAATCCGACATGGCTCGCAGTCCAGCGCTACCTTATGGGCTTCGTGTTGGCCACATTGGCAGTTCGTCTCGCTATTGAGCAACGGCGAAATGCATAACCCGGCGCTCAACCTCGTTCCCTGCAGTCGCTGGACGCTGCGCGATAGAGCCGCGCAGCGCCGGTTAACTCTACGCTAACCCTCAAACAATCAGCGCAGCGCAAATCATGCCGACACAATCCTTTCCTGTCGCTGTTGTCGCTCTTGAAGCCCCCAACAGAGTCAAGCCATCCAACTATCCGGAACCTTTCGCATCCCAAATGGCTGGTCGCGAAAAGCGCCCGCTCGGTGATCTTTTCGGGCTTTCCAACTTCGGGGTCAATTTAACCAGGCTCGCACCTGGCGCGGTCTCGGCCTTGCGCCATAACCATACCAAACAAGACGAATTTGTCTTTGTTCTGGAGGGTCATCCAACCTTGCACACCGACGAGGGCCGCACGCTCTTGTCTCCGGGCATGTGTGCTGGCTTCAAGGCGGGTACCGGCAACGGACATCGACTTATCAATGAAACATCTCAAGAGGTCGTCTACCTGGAGGTTGGTGATCGAAGCCCTGGGGACGAGGGGCACTATCCGGACGATGACATCAAGGCCGTTTTGATGGATGGGAAGTGGTCCTTCCAGCACAAAGATGGCACCCCGTACTGAATCCCTTTGCATCCACCGTCAGAGGGCTTACCCCTCTGTCAAAGGGACGTCCCGCAAGCGGGTCGCCCCTTACGTCGAAAGCTAGTTTGTATGCAGATCGTAGCGACCAAACTCACCGCGGCGCTAGCTGGCGCGTGGACAATCATGGGTATGAGCACCTATATGACGTGGGCACATCATCAGGCCCTGGACGCCACTGCTCACGCTGCAGGTTTTTTCGCGGCTGGGCTGGTTTTCCTATTCGTACCCTGCATTTTTTGTGGCGGGGCCGCAATGGCTAAAGATTCGGAATCTGGGACACATTCAAAGGGAACTATTGGAAGGGCTTTAGTCAGGTCTGCATTCGCGGGCTTTGCTGGTTTTTTGGTTGCGCCGCTTTTGGTGCGGTGTATGTGCCAGTACTAGAACGGCTCTATGCAAACTAACAGGCGATTCCCGTTGAGCGCTGACTTTAGCAACTGCTTTCGTGCGAACTGAACCACCGCAACGCGTCTCAAGCTGCCTTTCACGGCAGAAGGCTCATTTTTACTATCGAAAATGACTCTATCTATCGCCGAATATGCGTGAATAGCTCCTATATTGATAGCAATTTGTTGCAATAAAGATGTTGTCCGGTTCAGATAACCACTAGCACGGAAGCTTAATAATTGGCCTCCATGCTGCAACGACGAACCGGCCTAGCCGCCACCAGCGCCCTGTCTCTGCATTGACACTTGCACCGATAACGGTCACCCCAGCGACAAGACGCCACACCACAGCGCCGCACAATTCCCCGCATGGGAAACCTCTACCTCGTACGCCACGGCCAGGCTTCGTTTGGCGCTGCAGACTACGACCAACTCAGTGAACTGGGCCGGCGCCAGAGCGTGCGGCTGGGTGAGTATTTTGCGAACAAGGGCCTGACGTTCGACGCCGTGTTGATCGGCACGCTGCGCCGCCACGCGCAAACCTGGGCAGGCATTGCGCAAGGCGCTGGCATCAGCGTGCAGCCGCTTCAATGGCCTGGCCTGAACGAATACGACAGCGAAGCGGTGATAGCCACCATCCATCCGCACAAACTGGAAAAACCGGACTCACCCGAGATGTATCGCCAACATTTCCGTCTGCTGCGCGACGGTTTGACCCAGTGGATGAACGGCGTGGTCAGCCCCAAGGGCATGCCCACTTACCCGGACTTTCTGGCTGGCGTGACCAGCGCGCTGGACCATGTGCGCAAGAATCACGACGGCAACGTGCTGATCGTTTCCAGCGGCGGTCCCATCTCCACCGCAGTGGGTCACATTCTGGGCACCACACCCGAGACCACGATTGAACTGAACCTGCGTATCCGCAACAGCTCGGTCACCGAGTTCGCCTTCACGCCCAAGCGCCACATGCTGGTGACCTACAACACGCTGCCGCATCTGGACCATGCGGACTACGCCGATTGGGTGACGTACGCCTGAATAACGTCGGGTAGGGTCGGACTGGACCCGGGAATATACTGTACGGATGACCAGCCTTCAGGCATCCAGCCCCTCCCGCCATGACCGGATTCACGCCCGGCGGCTGCGTGACATGTACCGGTCTGCCGGCTGGCCGTGCCAGGACAGCCTAGAGGTTGAGCTGCTCGCTGCCGGGCTGCTCGAACGTGTGGTGTTGCCGGATGGCCGCGAGAAGCTGCGCGTTACCGACACCGGCATCACGGTTCTGGCGCAGGCTTTTCACAAGAACCGACTGGCCCTCTCCAGCCACGATGCGCTGGTGGACCTGGTCGCACAGACGATGCTGCGGGACGGCCGCATCGTGTGGACAGACTTGAGCGTGCGCGCTCGGCTGCCATCCGAATCCGATGAAGCCAACCGCTGGAAGATCTGCAAGCCCGATGTGTTTTCCATCCGCAACACGTCGGTGGTGGGCTACCTCGAACCCGTGGTGCACGAAATCAAGGTAAGCCGGGCCGATCTGCTGGGCGACCTGAAATCAAAAGACAAACGCGACAGCTATCTGGATGTGGGCGGGCAATGCTGGTATGTACTGGGGTGTGATGGCAAGGGGCGACCGATTGCGAGCGCGGACGAAGTTCCGCTGGAATGCGGCGTGCTGATCGCTGAATCAGGCCGGCTGGAAGTGGCGCGCACGGCACCCAAGCGCGCAGTGCCCAACTTACCGTTTTCACTGTGGATGGCACTGGCGAAATCAACGCCGCTGACGCCGTTCAACGCCGATCTGGACGACGCGCCAGCTCAGTCCTGGCTGCTGGAGCAGGACAGGGAACAGGACAGCGCCCAGACAGGCCCGCCGGCGCCCGAGCCATGAGCATCACCGATACAGACGTGGTAGTAGAAGCTGCGCGCTACACGGTGTCGGTGCGCAACCTGTGCGAGTTTGCGGCCAAAGCGGGTGATCTTGACCTGCGCTTCACACCGGCACCCACTGCGCAGCAGGGCCGTGAGGGGCACTCGCTGGTGGCCCAGCGTCGCGGCCCGGACCATGAAGCGGAAGTGAGCCTCTCAGGCACTTATCAGGGCCTGCAGGTACGCGGCCGGGCGGACGGCTACAACGCCAGCCGCAACGAGCTGGAAGAGGTCAAAACCTTCCGGGGTGCGCTGGAGGCAGTTGGCTGGAACCACCGCGAGCTGCATTGGGCCCAGCTCAAGGTCTACGGCTGGCTGATGTGCGAGAGCCGCTCGCTGGACAACATCAACCTGACGCTGGTCTATTTTGATGTGACGGACCAGACAGAGCACCCCGTCAGTGAGGCCTGCACTGCGGCCGAGTTGCGCACCTTTTTTGAAGCGATGTGCGAACCATTTTTAGGCTGGGCACATCAGGAGCAGGCCCACCGCTTGAGCCGGGACGCTGCACTGGAGGCGATGGAATTTCCGCAGAAACCGTTTCGCGCGGGTCAGCGGGAGCTGGCGGCGGGCGTTTACCGGGCCTGCACTCAGTCGTACCCTTTGCTGGTGCAGGCGCCCACCGGCATCGGCAAGACGATTGGCACGATCTTTCCTGCGCTGCGCGCGATGCCGGTTCGCTCAATCGACAAGCTGTTCTTTTTAACGGCCAAGACGCCGGGGCGCCAGGTGGCATTGGATGCGCTGCGGAAGATTCGACACGGTGACACCTCTACGCCGTCGTTCCCCTTGCGCGTTGTCGAGCTGATGGCAAAAGACAAGGCCTGCGAACACAAGGACAAGGCCTGCCACGGCGACTCCTGTCCGCTGGCCCGTGGTTTTTATGACCGGCTGCCAGCCGCCAGACGGGATGCCGCAACAACTGGCTGGCTGGACCAGGGCAGCCTGCGCCAGGTGGCGCTGGATCACCAGATCTGCCCCTACTACCTGGGGCACGAGATGGTGCGCTGGAGCGATGTGGTGGTAGGCGACTATAACTATTACTTTGACCGCAGCGCGATGCTTTACGCGCTGACGGTGGATGCATCGTGGCGCGTCAGCGTGCTGGTGGACGAGGCGCACAACCTCTATTCGCGCGCCTGCAGCATGTACAGCGCGGAGCTGACGCACACGCAGGCACTGGCTGTGCGGCCGCATGTGCCGCCATCGGTTCGCTTTCGTGTGGACGAGTTGCTGAATCAGTGGCAGCTGATGCTGGACGCCGCTGCGCGCCAGTCGCCCGATGCCACTTGGGCCTTGCTGGAAGAAGTGCCCGAGAGCTTGCGGCGCACATTGCAAAAGCTTAACAGCACGATCAGCGAACACCTGAACGACCACCCGACCGATGCCCACGGGGCGCTACTGCCGTTTTATTTCGGTACGCTGGGTTTTGCTGCACTGGCCGAAGAGTTTGGCGACCACTCGCTGTGTGAGTTTGACCGGGCGCAAACTGCCCCGCCGCTGCCGGAAATTGGACCGGAAGAAGAACCGCAGTTCCAGATCGACGGCATGGCAGCAGACGCATCCGGCTTGAGCGCGGGCCGATTGACGCTGCGCAACATCGTGCCCGGCCATTTTCTGGCGGCACGCATCCAGGCGGCCGACTCTATGGTGATGTTTTCCGCCACGCTCAACCCGGCCGACTATTACATCAACCTGCTGGGCTTGCCCGAAACCACCCGTTCGATGGACATTCCCTGCCCGTTCAGGCCTGAGCAATTGAGCGTGCGAATCAAGCGCATCTCCACCCGCCGTGATGACCGCGCCAGCTCGCTCGCTGCACTGGTCAATGCCATGGTCACGCAGTTCCGGGCGAGCCCCGGCAACTACCTCGCTTTTTTCAGCAGCTTTGACTACATGGAGATGGCGCAGCAAGCACTGCAACAACGCTTCGCCGACATCCCGGTCTGGGTGCAGGCGCGCCAGATGCTGGAAGCTGATCGACAAGCCTTCCTGAAACAGTTTGATGTGGCTGGCCACGGCATCGGTTTTGCCGTGCTGGGCGGCGTGTTTGGCGAAGGTGTGGACCTGCCGGGCCAGCGGTTGATTGGCGCTTTTGTGGCAACGCTGGGCCTGCCGCAGTTTGATGCGGTGAACCAGGCCATCTGCGAGCGCATGGAGGCTCGGTTTGGCCGCGGGCATGACTACACCTATGTATTTCCCGGCATTCAGAAGGTGGTGCAGGCTGCTGGCCGGGTGATTCGGTCCGAAACCGACACCGGGTCGGTGCTGCTGCTAGACGAGCGGTATGGCGAGCGACGCTACCGCTCGCTGCTACCCAATTGGTGGAACATCGAAATGGCTTGACCCGGCCGCATGGCGAACTGGCATGATAGAGGGCTTTTCTGCCCGCCCTTGCCGCCTACAACATGACCGAAACCCTGCCAGATACCGCCCCGAGTGAACAAACGCCGCCATCCGTACCAACAGCGGCAGCCGTGGCTCCGGCGCGCTCAAAACAACCACGCGCCCTGCCGGTGCTGGAAAAACTGGCGGCGCTGTACCCGCATCTGTTTGGCGATATGTTCCTGCCACTCAAACGCGGCATTTTTCAGGACCTGCTGGCGGCGCACCCGGACGCGTTTGAACGCGAAACCCTGAAGGATGCGCTGGCTTTTCACACCCGTTCGACACGTTACCTGTCCAGTGTGGCTGCCGGGCATCAGCGCCACGACCTACAAGGCCAGGCTGTGGAAGCGATGGCACCGGAACATGTGCACCACGCGCTGCTGGAAGTTTTTCGCCGCCGCCAGGGCCGTGCCAATGAAGACTTGCGGCCGAAATTGATCGAGCGCATTGTTCAGGCATTTGAGGCATCTGGCCTGGCCCGCGAAGCCTATGCAGAGCTGGTCCGCAGCCGTGACGAAGCAGCCAACGCAGCGCTGGACGAAGCACTGGCCGAGGCCGCCGCACGGTCGGCAAAAGACGAGGCGCTGCTGCGCGCGTTCGAAGCCAGCGGACAAAAAACAGTTCAGGCTTTTGCGGATATGTACGGCATGGACCCGCGTGCGGCAACCTTGTCCCTGAATCGCGCACGACGCAGCAAGCTCTGAGTATTGTCCTGTGGCGCTGCAGATTGAAGGGCTGACCTTTCACTACCCTCAGCGCGAGCTGTTCACGGGCCTGTGCGCGCGCATCCCCACTGGCGTAACACTGGTCACAGGGGGTGACGGCGCAGGAAAAACCACGCTGTTGCGCTTGCTGGCGGGTGATTTGAAGCCCCAATCAGGTCGGGTAGATTGCCCGCCACCGGTGTTCTGGACAGACCCGAAGTCAACCGCGTTTGACCAGCTGACAGTTGCCGCGTATTTCAAATCACTGCGTCCGCTCTATCCACAGTTTGACGAACAGGCGCTTGCCGACCTGATCGAGGTGCTGTCACTGGCTGAGCATCAGCACAAACCGCTGTACATGTTGTCTGCAGGATCGAAGCGCAAGGTCTGGCTCGCGGCAGCATTTGCCTCAGGCGCAGCGGTCACCCTGCTGGACGAGCCGTTTGCAGCGCTGGACATGGCATCCATCAACATCGTGACCGAACGCCTCGCTGAGGTGGCCAACTATTCAACCCGCACCTGGGTGCTGGCTGACTACAAGGCGCCACGCGATGTGCCGCTGGCGGCGACTATCGATTTGGGTTCGTAAAGCTGGTCTGATTCACCAGAGTGTCGACCGGCAATTGGCCGATCTCTGCCAGCAATTCGGCCAGACTGCGGCCTGCCGCGTCCACAACCGCCTGCCCCTTTGCAGCAGTTGCCGCGGCGGCATTGCCTACCGCCCCCGCAGGGTTGTAATCCTGCATCTGCCAACCCAGTTTGGCAGTTTTGCCATTACCCAGAATGGAAAATTTTTCTGCCCTGTCTTTTGACGTGGAGTGGAAGTTTTGCGCCAGCGCCATCTGCACGCGCTCGGGGTTCAGTGCCAGCATCATGGATGTTTCAACCTCGCCCGCATGAATGCCAAAACGGTGTTCTTCGGCACTGAACTGTGCGTTGATGTCTTTGCCCTGCACATCCAGCAGCGGCAGGTTGAACCAGTTCACGCTGTACACCAGCATGCCGAGACGGGCGCGCAGGTCCCGCGCCACGATGTCCATCACGCCCACCTGCCCGCCATGTGAATTGAGCAGCACGAGCTTGTTGATGCCCGCCCGCGCCACGGATTCACCTAGCTGTGTCCACAACTGAATTACCGTTTCGGCCTTGAGCGTAAGCGTGCCGGGAAACTGCATGTGCTCCGGGCTCAGGCCCACCGCCTGCGTGGGCAGGAACAGCACGCTCAGGTCGTCGGGCAGATGTGGCAGCGCGGCAGCCACCAGACCGTCGGCCAGCATGGTATCCACACTCAGCGGCAGGTGCGGCCCATGCTGCTCAGTGGCCGCCACCGGCAACACGGCGATGGTGCGCGTGGCCTGCCCGTTTTGAATGGCCTGGGCAAAGTCCTGCGTGGTCAGATCGGCCCAGAACCTGGATTTCGTGGTCAATGCCGTATTTGTCATGCCGCTATCTTAGATGAGAGCGATCACGGCTTTTTGGCGAGCGCGCCGTTAGCCGCCTGCACGATGCTCGCCGCGTCCACCCCGAAATAGGCGCGCAATGCTGCGCGCGTGTCGCTGCGGCCAAAGCCATCCGTACCCAACGTGATGTAGTCACGGTCCTGGGGCAACCAGGCCCGCACACTGTCGGGCACGGCACGCACGTAGTCGGTGGCGGCGATGATGGGGCCGCGGCTGTTTGCCAGTTGCCGGGCGATGAACGGCGCTTCGCTGGCGGCTCCGTCACGCGCCAGCTGGCTCCAGCTGGTCACGCTGAACACATCCACAGCCACGCCCTGGCTGGCCAGCAACTGCGCGGCCTGAATCACTTCGGTCAATATCGCGCCGGAACCCAGCAGGGTCACTGACAACTGGCTTTCTGGCGTTTTGACCCCCGTTTCAGGGATCAAGCCCCCGTCAGATATGCATGAGCAGCTACTGAATTTATAGCATCCACGGATCACATCCTGTTCGACGCCGTCTGGCAGATTAGGCTGAGCGTAGTTCTCGTTCATCATCGTGACGTAGTAAAAAACGTCTTGCCGTTCCACCAGCATCTCGCGCATGCCATGGTCGATGATGACAGCCAGCTCACCCGCAAACGCGGGGTCGTAGGCTTTGCAGTTCGGAATGGTCGCGGCGATCAGGTGGCTGGTGCCGTCCTGGTGCTGCAGGCCTTCGCCGCCCAGCGTCGTGCGGCCCGATGTGGCGCCGAGCAGGAAACCGCGTGCCCGCTGATCCGCCGCTGCCCAGATCTGGTCGCCCACCCGCTGAAAACCAAACATCGAGTAATAAATGTAGAACGGCAGCATGGCCAGGCCATGCACGCTGTAGCTGGTGGCAGCCGCCGTCCAGCTGGCCAGTGCCCCGGCCTCACTGATGCCTTCTTCCAGAATCTGGCCGTCCAGCGCCTCGCGGTAAGACAGCACCGAGCCAATGTCTTCCGGCGCATACCGCTGGCCCACGCTGGAATAAATGCCGACCTGCTTGAACAAATTGGCCATGCCGAAGGTGCGCGCCTCGTCGGCAACGATGGGCACGATGCGTGGGCCTAGAGCGCTGTCCTTGAGCAGGTTGCCCAGCATGCGCACAAAGGCCATGGTGGTGCTCATCTCCTTGCCGTCCGGCTGCAGTGCAAACGCGCCGTATTGGGCCAGCGCCGGCACGGGTACGACCTGGACGGCAGACTGCCTTTTGGGCAGGTAGCCACCCAGATTCTGGCGCTGCTGATGCATGTAACGCATCTCGGCGCTGTCGTCGGCGGGTTTGTAAAAGCTCAGGTTCATCACCTGCTCATCGGTCATGGGCAGGTTGAAGCGGTTGCGGAACGCGATCAGGTCGGTGTCGTCAAATTTCTTCTGACTGTGCGTGGTCATCTTGCCCTGACCGGCCGAGCCCATGCCATACCTTTTGGTGTGCGCCAGAATCACCGTGGGCTGGCCACTGTGCGCTCGCCGCAGCCGCGTAGGCGGCATGGATTTTCACCAGATCATGGCCGCCGCGTTTGAGGCGGTCAATCTGCTCATCGGTGAGGCCCATGGCCAGGCGCGCCAGCTCCTCGTTCTGGCCGAAGAAGTTGTCGCGGTTGAAGCGGCCGTCTTTGGCGGCAAAGGTCTGCATCTGGCCGTCCACCGTGTTGGCAAACGCCTGCGTCAGCGCACCGGTCAGGTCACGGGCAAACAGGCCGTCCCAATCGCTGCCCCACACCAGTTTGATGACGTTCCAGCCCGCACCGGCAAACAGTTTTTCCAGCTCGTCGATGATGCGGCCATTGCCACGCACCGGGCCGTCCAGGCGCTGCAGGTTGCAGTTGACCACCCACACCAGGTTGTCCAGCCGTTCGCGCGCGGCCAGCGTGAGCGCGCTCATGGATTCGGGCTCGTCCATCTCGCCGTCGCCAAACACGCCCCACACCTTGCGGCCCGCGCAGTCCAGCAGGTTGCGGTGCGTGAGGTAACGCATGAAACGTGCATGGTAGATCGAGCTGATGGGGCCGATGCCCATGGAGCCCGTGGGGAACTGCCAGAAATCGGGCATCAACCACGGGTGTGGGTAGCTGGACAGGCCACGTGCGCCCTGCCCGGTGCTGGCCGCTGGCGCGGTGATTTCCTGGCGGTAATGCATCAGGTCCTGCTCGGTGAGCCGTCCTTCCAGATAGGCCCGTGCATAGACGCCGGGCGCGCTGTGCGGCTGGAAAAACACCAGGTCTCCCCGGTGCTGCCCCTCGCCCATGCCCTCGTGCGCATGAAAGAAATGGTTAAACCCCGTCTCAAACAAATCGGCTGCACTGGCGTAGCTGGCGATGTGGCCACCCAGTTCGCTGGAGCCCCCCATGTCAACCTGATTGGCGCGCACCACCATGGCCAGCGCGTTCCAGCGCATCAGCGAAGCCAGGCGCTCTTCAATGGCCAGATCTCCAGGGAACACGGGTTGCTGGTCCACGGCGATGGTGTTCACATAGGGCGTGTTGAGGTCCGGCTGCCAGCCGGTGCGCTGGTTGCGGGCCAGCCGAGCCAGTTCGTCCAGCACGAAACGGGCACGCTCGTGGCCTTGTGTCGTGACCAGCGCCTGAAAGGCGTCTCGCCATTCGGCCGTTTCCTGAGGGTCGGGGTCCAGGCGCAAGTCCACGTGTGGGACCCTGTGCTGAATGTCATCTTTCATGCCAAGCTCCTGTAGCAGTTCCTCAAATTTGTCTGGATTTCGGCTGACACGACTGGTCAAGTGCCTGAGACACGTCGGTCAATATATCCCCTGCGTCTTCCAGTCCTACTGACAACCGCACCAGACCATCGCTGATACCATGCACAGCCCTCTGCTCCGGCGTATAAGTGGAATGTGTCATGCTGGCTGGATGCTGGGCCAGCGTTTCGGCGTCTCCCAGACTCACCGCTCGCGTGACCAGCTGGAGCGCATCCATGAATCGGATGCCCGCCTGCAATCCACCCTTGAGCTCAAAAGCCACCATGCCGCCAAACTGGCGCATCTGGCGTTTGGCCAGGGCGTGCTGCGCAAATGTGGGCAGGCCGGGGAAATGCACCACCTCGGTAGCCGGGTGGTGCTGCAGTAATTCGGCCACCTTTTGTGCGCTCTGGCAGTGCCGATCCATGCGTAAAGTCAGGGTTTTGAGCCCACGCATCACCAGGTGAGCGTCTTGAGCGGACATAACCGCGCCGGTCATGTCCTTGAGGCCAAACAGGCGAACGCGCAGAGCCAACTCAGCATCGGCAAAAATGGCCGCACCAGCCGTCAGGTCACCGTGGCCGCCCAAATATTTGGTCATGGAATGCACGCTGACATCTGCCCCCAGCAACAGCGGCTGCTGCAGGTACGGCGTGCAATACGTGTTGTCAACCACCACCCTGGCTCCTCCGGCGCGGGCAATCGCTGACACCGCTGTGATATCGACCAGACGCATATTCGGGTTGGCAGGGGACTCGAAATACACCACCCGGGTTTTGGGACCCATGGCCTGGGCCACGTTGTGGGGGTCCGTCATGTCAACGTGCCGCACCGTCACGCCAAAGCGGGTCAATCCATGGCTCAGGAAAGAGAACGTGCAGCCATAAAGCGTGAGGTCCGCCAGCACTTCATCCCCCTGCTCCAGCAGGGACCACAGCGTGGCCGTGATGGCGCCCATGCCGGAGCCAAAAACCACAGCGCCCGCGCCTTCTTCCAGACTGGCCAGCCGTCCCTCCAGCAAAGCCAGCGTGGGATTGGCAATACGCGTGTAAAAGTAGCCGGGCTCCGTGCCTGCAAAGCAGCGCCCGCCGTAGGCCGCATCGGGAAACGCATAGGTGGACGAAGTGTGGATAGGCGGCACCAAAGCGCCCTGGTTTTGTGCCGGGTCGTATCCGAAGTGGATCGCGCGGGTGCTGAAGCCGCTCATACCATTTGCACTATGCCGTTCACCGCAACACCGGCCGCAAGTGACATGGCGTTGGGGCTGTGGGCTTGCGACGTTTCGCGCAGGCGCTCGAACTGCTCCGGTGTGCCATCCCCCGCGACGCGAACCACGTAACGGATGCCCTTCAGGGGTACCGGCGCATTGGCATTCACGCCCAAAAAACCACCCAGATCAATCTCGCTGCGCACTTCAATCTCTAGCTGAGATAGCTGAATACCCATGACCGAGGCACCCACCAGGTAGGCCACCATCAGGCAAGAGCCAAATCCCGAGAGCAAATACTCCTGTGGATTCGGTGCATGGTTGCTGCCGCCCATCTGTTTGGGCTCATCGATCAGCCACTGGAAATCGCGATTGACGGTCTGATCCCCTACCTGCATGGGCAAGGCACTGGCCTGCGAGCGTGTGCCTGAGAGCCACTTGACGTTGACGCCATAACTGGCGCGACCCTGCTCGGGGTGTTGTTTGATTTCATGGGCCAATTCGGACAGGCCGGCGGCGGGGATACCGTTTCTCATGGGGAACTCCAGAAAAATAATGAACTTGAGGGACAGCGAAGCTGGTTAAAGACAAGCGAGACCTTGTGCCAAATCGGCAATCAGATCGCGCGGATCTTCAATACCTACCGACAGGCGAATACAGCCCGGCGCAATACCCAGGCGGATGCGCTGATCCGCTGTGTAGGCTGCGTGCGAGGTATTGAATGGCAGACTGACCAGCGTTTCCACGCCGCCCAGACTGGTGGCTTGGCGCATCAGGTGCAGACTGTTCAGCAATTTGAGCGCTGCCGCATCACTCTCCACGGCAAAGGCGATCATGCCGCCCATGTTGCTCAGCAGATGCCTGGCCAGCACGTGGTCGGCATGGCTACGGAGTCCGGGGTAATGCACTTCGCGCACCTTGGGGTGCGTTTGCAGGTATTCGGCCACGGCCTGAGCGCCCTCAGCGTGCGCCCGCATGCGCAGCGGCAGGGTCTTGAGACTGCGCTCCAGCAAGAAACAAGCGTGCGGGTCAAGGCAGCCGCCAAAGGCCAACAGACGTGGCCAGATGGGGTCGATGTGCTTGCGCGCGCCCATCGCCACGCCAGCCACCAGATCACTGTGGCCATTGAGGTATTTGGTGCACGAGTGCACTACCACATGCGCACCATGCTCAAGCGGGTGCATACCCAGCGGTGTGGTGAACGTCGCATCCACCACAAAACGCAGTTTGTGCTGCGCAGCAATCTGGCCGAGTGCAGGTACGTCCACCACCTTGAGCAGCGGGTTGGTGACAGTCTCGAAGTACAGCAGCATGGTCTCGGGGCGGATGGCTGCCTCGATGGCGGCCAAATCACGCGGATTGACATAGCTCACCGAAAACCCCAGCGAAGGCAGCTCATGGTGAAACAGGTTGTAGGTACCGCCATACAACTCATTGGATGCCACCACATGCGCACCCTTGTCCAGCATGGAAAGAACAGTGGCCGAAATGGCCGCCATTCCACTGGAAAACACAATGGCCGACTCCGCGCCTTCGAGCGCAGCCAACTTTTCCTGCACCGCCCACTGGCTGGGGTTGCCGTAGCGCGTGTAGATAAAGCGGTCGCGGGCGTAGCCCTCTTCTACCGCCTGGTATTGGTCTTCCCCCAGGATAAACGTGCTGGTTTGGTAAATGGGCGTGCCCACCGCGCCCGTCGTCGGATCGTCGTGGGTGCCAGTGTGCACCGCTATGGTGGCGGGCTGCCAGGAGGCAATATGCTCACCATGACCGGAGAGGCGTAAAGAGGGCCCGCTCTGGCGCTTACGCGTCATCTCGTTGACCCATGCCACTTGCCCGACGCCCGGAGAAGCGGTTGCCGGATCACCCTTAATTTGATTCGTCATAAATTCCCCAATGGACTGCATTTAGCTGCTGATTGGATGGAATTTTGAACCCACATGTGAAGAATAATTTCGCTAATGTTCCGAATTATTCATTGATATGAAGAATAATATTCTTATTAATACACTTTTTAAGGCATTTCATGTCTTTCGATGACATCAAACTGGACTCGGTGGACCGCAAACTACTTGCTGCTTTGCAGAAGGACGGCCGCACCACCGTGGGCGAATTGGCAGAGTTGGTATCGTTGTCGCAGTCACCCTGTTGGCGTCGCGTAAAACAACTCGAAGATGCTGGTCTGATTGAGGGCTACCATGCCCGGTTAAGCCGGCGCAAACTGGGCTACGGCGTCACTGGTTTCGTGCAACTGCAGATGGAAAATCACACACCAGGAGCCGCCGACTCCTTCGAGCGCGAGGTCGTTGCACTACCCCAGGTGCTGTCTTGCCACAACTTGTCTGGCCGGTACGACTATCAACTTGAAGTCGTCGGAGCCGATCTTGAGACGTTTGCAGAATTTGTGCGTACCCGCATACGCGCATTACCAGGAGTGCGGGAGATTTCCACCAGTTTTTCACTCAAGGAGATCAAACAATCGGTCGAACTGCCTGTCGAATGAGGTCTTTTCGTCTGGCAAGAACCATGATCAGTCTGCGACTGTTCAGGCCTCCCTATAGACAGTCATATGACGCGTCTGGCGATGTGCCAGTGACCGCGTCGTTTGGGCCTGGGGGTTGACTCGCTGATGAAGCAGCTAGTGCAGTGCCTTTGGGTTGGCCCTAGCGCCACTTTGCCGGTAGTCAGCCAGCAGCGCTTCGCGCGTGGCTTGTGGGTCGCGGTGCATGGCCACTGGTCATGCCCGTACTCCATCCCAGAGAAAGCCTATACATCGTTGTAGGTCGTGTAGAACGCGCTGTAGTCATTCTCCATCTGAAAATTGATGGCCGACACCGTGATGGACACATCCAGTCCTTCAACATAGTGCCAGCAGCCAACGGGCAGAAAGAGTATTTCACCCGGGGCTAATACACACTCCAGAATTTGCACATTACGCATCAACGGAAAACGCTCGAAGTCAATGCTGTGCCCGTCAACCGGCGTGAAACAGTGCCGGTCGTTATACACATAGGGCAATTCACAGGTCGGAATCAGCTTGATCAGTTTGCGCCCCATCACCTGGGCCATGAAATTGTTGGTCAGGTCATGGTGAAAGGGTGTTCTGGTGCCGGCTGGGCCCAGCCAGAGAAAACCATCGTCAGGCGACTCGGCATTCAGGTATTCGGGTAACCGGCCAATGTCCTGCCACAGCTCCTTGAGTGCGACGCGGTTGCTGGACGAGTTGTTGGCCGTCATGTAGAAGTCGTTGGTTTCGCCAGCGGATTCAATCATCCCGATGTAATCACGCAGCGTCATCAACTTGCGAAACTGGTCCGACTTGATTTCATACGCCGTGTCCTGGTTGCGGCCCATCTGCACCTGAACTTCGCGGTCACCAAACTGCTCTTTCAGATATGCCAGGCTCCATTTGGTTCGTGCTGGCCAATCTTCCAGCATGCCGGTGATGATGACGGGCTTGTTGCGCAGGTAATAGTTTTGATAAAACTCATCCCTCGTCAATTGATGCCGACGCTCAATCACCGCCCCTTGAGGGTCCTGCCGGTTCAGCACACGGTGAATATCCAGCACCCAATCGTGTTTTTTCAACCGGTTGCTTAATCGTCCGGCTGCCTGCCGTGCGCCGAGAATGTAGGGGCTCGCAAGTGCAAGCCCCATTTCATGCGCAGCTTCTGATTCCGCAACACCGTTGGCCACCAGAATGTCGAAAAGCCCTTGCGGGTCGCCGCCGAGTGACAGGTTTTCGGCAATCCAGCGGCGCCAGTCGTCATTGACAGTTGCCTTGTTCACGGTTGCCTGCGCCATGTGCCTGCCTCCCCACTTGTTGATTCGATGTCAAACCGGTGAATTATGGCAACCTTGCCAAACTGGTTTGTCAGAAGCCCTTGGCCGCATGCTGCTCCTGTCGCCGCGTCAGAAGGCTCACCCCAGGTTTGCCGGCCATGGTTCGTTGCTGCAACAGCCCCTGTAGCGCGCCGGGGCTGGCGCGAGCGCCACTTTGCCGGTAGTCAGCCAGCAGCGCTTCGCGCGTAGCTTGCGGATCGCGGTGCATGGTCACTGTGAGGTAGTCAAACAGTGCATCCACCAGGTCCTCAGGCGTCAGGCCACTGGTCTTGCCGGTGGTTTGCCATAGCCAACCTGAAAAATCCAGGAAGGCCTGAAACGCGAATGGGCCCTGCATCAGCAGTGCCAGCGTCCGGCTGAACCGGCCCGAGTTGGCGACCAGATCCCAATACCGCGCGAGCCGGGTGAAGCGCTGCACGTCGTCACGCATCACCGCGCCGGTCTGCTGCACGGTGTAAGGCGGCTGGACGTCATAGACCATGCCGTATTCGGCGGTGTGGCGTGCGATGGGCGTGCCACGCAGGCGCTTCAAGATGCCCAACTGGATTTCGTGGGGTTGAAGCGCATACAGGCGGTCGAACCCGGCGGCAAAGCTCTCCAGCGTTTCGCCGGGCAGTCCAAAGATCAGATCGGTGTGCAGATGTGCGTTGGACTCATTCACCAGCCACTTCAGGTTAATCACGGTCTTGTCGTTGTCCTGTCTGCGCGAAATGCGTTGCTGCACCTCGACGTTGAAGCTCTGAATGCCCACCTCAAACTGCAGTACGCCCGGCGGGAACTGGGCGATCATGTCCTTGAGCCGATCCGGCAGGTGATCGGGAATGACTTCGAAATGCACAAACAGGTCTGGTGCGACATCAGTGTCAGACAGGCGATCCAGAAAAAACTGCAGAATCCGCAGCGACGCATCAATCTTCAAATTGAATGTGCGATCCACAAACTTGAAGTTACGGGCTCCGCGCCGGTACAGCGTGTCCAGTTCCACCAGAAACACGTCCAGATCAAACGCCCAGGCGGTTTTATCCAGCGAACTCAGACAAAACTCGCACTTGAACGGACAGCCACGCGAGGCCTCGACATACAGCAGGCGATGTGCCAGATCAGCGTCGGTGTATTCGGCATAAGGCAGCGTGATCTGGTCCAGCGGGGGCTGTTCACCGGCGATGACTTTCATCAGCGGTTGCGGTCCGTGCAGCAACGCGCGACACAGTTTGGGAAAACTCACATCGCCCCAGCCGGTGATCACGTGGTCAGCCATCCACACAATTTCCTGCTCATTCACCTCGTGGCTGACCTCGGGGCCACCGAGCACAATCTTGATGTCAGGCCGCTGTTGCTTGAGCAGTCGCACCACTTCGCACGTCTGCGTGACGTTCCAGATGTACACACCAAAACCGATGATCTGCACATCTTCCATCTGAAGCAGTTCGGCGACCACGTCCTGTGCGTTGCGCGCAATCGTGAACTCGCGCAACGCCGTCTGCGCGCGCAAGTCACCCATGTTCGCCAGCAGGTAGCGCAAGCCCAGCGACGCGTGGATGTATTTCGCGTTCAGGGTGCACAGGATGATGGCGGGCATCCCGGTATTATCGAAGCATGACCGCGCCCCGCATCCGCAACGCCACAGGCGACTCCTTCTTTGCCTGGGAAGGTGATGTGCTGATCGTGAACATTCTGGGCAAACCTGCCAGCGGCCGCGACGCGATTGGCAAGCCCAAGGGCACGCAGCTCAAGGTCAGCGTGACCGCCGCGCCGCAGGCGGGCAAGGCCACGGACCACATGGTGCGGTTTCTGGCGCCACTGTTTGGCGTGCCGGTATCGCACATCGAGGTGGTGTTTGGGCGCGAAAATGTGAACAAGCAACTGCGCATCAAGGCGCCCACCAAACTGCCCGCCGTGTTCACGCAGACCGCCGGGCAGGAACTTATCGGCTGATCCGCCCTCCCACCGACACATGATTTCGTCCACCAATCCATTGCGCGCGTTTTTCGCTATTTTTTTCATAGCTGCCTGCACACTATCGACGGGGGCTAGAGCCCAATTTGGCTCGAGTAATTCTGCAAAATCAGTTGTTACCACCGAACAGGTGCGTGCCGAACTGATGGCCCATGCGCCGCAGGGCGTGGTTGCGGACGCGAATGACGCCGCGGGCAACAGGGTCTGGGTCGGCCTGCAACTCGCCCACAAGCCCCAGTGGCACACCTACTGGAAAAACTCGGGTGATTCCGGCCAGCCCACGCAGTTGCAATGGACGCTGCCCGCGGGCGTGACAGCGGGCGACATTGCCTGGCCGCTGCCTAAAAAGATACCCATCGGTACGCTGGCCAACTACGGCTTTGAGGGTACGGTGCTGCTACCGGTGCCGCTGACCATCACCCCGGCGTTCAAGGCGCCCCTGCTGTCGGGCGACATCGAGGTCAAGCTCAAGGCGGCCTGGCTGGTCTGCAAACGGAATGCATTCCCGAAGAAGGCGAATTTGCACTGAAGATTCCGGTGAAGGGCTCCACGGCGCTCAATGCCAGCGCGTTTCAGGCTGCATTGGATGCCCAACCCAAAGCCGTGGCGGGTGCCGCCGGGGCCACGCCCGGCAGCAGCGTGACGATTGACGGCACAGCCATCAAGCTGAAGGTGGCCGGGCTGCCCGCTGCCTTGCAGGGCAAGACGCTGGAGGTGTTCCCCGAGACACCTGAAGTGATTGAGACGGCCGCCGTTCCCGCGCAAAGCTGGCAGGGCGCCGTGTGGAATGCCACGCTGCCGCTGTCTTCGCAACGGCTGAACAGCCCCGCTGTCATGCCCGTGGTGCTGGCGGCTGATGTGAACGGGCAGCGCCTGGGCTATCGGGCCGAACTGACCGTGGCTGGAACCTGGCCCGCAGTGGCACCGGTGGCTGGTGTGTCGCCCGCCCTGCAAAGCGCTTTGAACAGCAACGCGGCAGGCTCCTCCAGCCAGCCCGTCGCTTCCAGTCTGACCTTGTGGGCCGCGCTGGCGGGCGCGCTGCTGGGCGGCCTTATCCTGAACCTGATGCCCTGCGTGTTTCCCGTGCTGGCCATCAAGGTAGTGGGCTTCACCCGGCATGCCAATGACAAGCGGGCGCACGCCGTCAGCGGCGTGGCCTACACCGCCGGCGTGGTGTTGAGCTTTGTGGCACTGGGTGCGCTGATGCTGGGCTTGCGTGCCGCGGGTGAAGGACTGGGCTGGGGCTTTCAGCTGCAGTCACCCGCCGTGGTGGCCGTGCTGGCAACGCTGTTCACGGTGATCGGCCTGAACCTGTTTGGCCTGTTCGAACTCGGGCAGATGCTGCCGTCCGGGCTGGCCACGCTGCAGGCCCGGCATCCGGTGGTTGATTCGTTTTTGTCTGGCGTGCTGGCCGTGGCCGTGGCTTCGCCCTGCACGGCGCCGTTCATAGGGGCGTCACTCGGCTTTGCCATCGGCCTGCCCGCCATGCAGGCGCTGCTGATTTTTGCCACCATCGGCCTGGGGCTGGCGCGCCTTATCTGGCGGCCAGTCTGGTGCCCGCCATCGCGCGTGCGCTGCCCCGCCCGGGCGCATGGATGGACACGTTCAAAAAATTCATGGCCTTTCCCATGTTTGCCACCGTGGCCTGGCTGGTGTGGGTGCTGGGCCAGCAAAGTGGCATCGACGGGGCGGGTGCGCTGCTGGCGCTGCTGGTGGCATTGACTTTTGTGATCTGGTCATTGACGCTGAGAGGTCGGGCACGGGTGGTGGTTGCTACTATTTCAATAGCTGCTCTCGTACTGTTGACGGGGGCTATTGGCCAAAATGTCATCAAACCCATGGACAATCTGCCTGCAACACAGGCCGGCGGCTCACAAAACGGCTGGCAACCCTGGGAGCCAGGGCGCGTGGACCAGATTCTGGCGACCGGTCAACCTGTATTCGTGGACTTCACCGCCGCCTGGTGCGTCACCTGCCAGTACAACAAGAAAACCACGCTATCCAACAAAGATGTTCTGGCCGATCTGGATGCCAAAAAAGTGGTTTTGCTGCGCGCCGACTGGACCCGGCGTGACCCCGCCATCACCGCAGCCCTGCAACAACTGGGCCGCAATGGCGTGCCGGTTTATGTGTTCTACAAAGCCGGCAACACACCCGTGGTGCTGTCGGAAATTTTGAGCGTGGACGAAGTTCGCGCCGTGCTGGCGCGGCTGTAAACAGGCCCCAGAGGCCGAAACCGCATGGCCCGGTAAAATTGAATCCATGACGGACACCATCTCCCGCATCCTCGACAACTTCAAGACCATCGCTGGTGGGCCTGAGCCCCAAGCCCCATCGCGACAGCCACGAGGTATCCGAATACATGCAGGCGCATGGCTACCGCATCGTGCCCGTTAACCCGGCTGCGCTGACAAGCGAGATCCTGGGCGAAAAGGTTTACCCCTCCCTGCTGGAGGCGGCCAGACACGAGCACATTGATCTGGTGAACGTGTTTCGCAACAGCGCCGATGTGCCGCCAGTCGTGGACGACGCCATTGCCATCGGCGCCAAAGCCGTCTGGCTGCAACTTGGAATTGAGCATGCCGAAGCAGCCGCCAAAGCCGAATCGGCGGGCTTGCAGGTTGTGCAGAACAAATGCCTGCTGATCGAGCATCGCCGTCAAAGCCGCTAGCAGCGCTACAAGCCCCATGACCTCCACCTCGCCAGACGAGACGATTGACCCCATCGAGGTGTCACACGCCGATTTTTGCCGGGGCCTGCCCGCCGGCCATTACCGGCTGATCGTCAACCCGGTCAAGGCACGCAAATACGTCCGCCAGCGTCTGTTTATCGTTGCCATCAGCATGCCCATGTCAGCCATTGGTGTGTTGCTGGCACTCTCGGGCAGCACCTGGTGGGGTTTGGGTCTGGTGCTGGTCAGCTTTGTGCTCAACCGCGGGGTGTCCGCCCATGCCGCAAAAATTCTGCTGCACCTGGCGCAGCGGGATGCACGCGCCTATCGCGACGCCATTGACCAGGAAATTCTGGAAGTCCGGCACGCCCGCTGAAAGCCGGGCCGGGCAGCGCCGGCCACCTGCGACAATTGCCGGATGAGTACCCCATCCAGCTTCGCACCCCTCCAGAACGACAGCTTTTTGCGCGCCTGCCTGCGCCAAGCCACTGACCACACCCCCGTCTGGCTGATGCGCCAGGCCGGGCGCTATTTGCCCGAATACCGTGCCACCCGCGCCAAGGCTGGCAGCTTCATGGGTCTGGCCACCAACACCGACTACGCCACCGAAGTGACGCTGCAGCCGCTGGAGCGATACCCGCTGGATGCCGCCATTTTGTTCAGCGACATCCTCACCGTACCCGACGCCATGGGCCTGGGCCTGTCATTCGCCTTGGGCGAAGGCCCGAAGTTTGCCCACCCGGTACGCGATGAAGCCGCGGTGGCGAAGCTGGCGGTGCCGGACATGGACAAGCTGCGCTATGTGTTTGACGCCGTCACCTCCATCCGCAAGGCATTGAACGGCCGCGTGCCGCTGATCGGCTTCTCGGGCAGCCCGTGGACGCTGTCGTGTTACATGGTGGAAGGCGCGGGCTCTGACGATTACCGGCTGGTCAAAACCATGCTGTACAGCCGCCCCGACCTGATGCACCGGATGCTGGCGGTAAACGCCGACGCCGTGGCCGCCTACCTGAACGCGCAGATCGACGCTGGCGCGCAGGCCGTGATGATCTTTGACAGCTGGGGCGGCGTGCTGGCCGACGGCGCGTTTCAGGCGTTCAGCATGGCCTATACAACGCGGGTGCTGGCGCAGGTTAAAAAAGAGCACAACGGCGTGCGCATTCCGCGCATCGTCTTCACCAAGGGTGGCGGGCTGTGGCTCTCCGAGATGGGTGAACTCGACTGTGACGTGCTGGGACTGGACTGGACCGTGAACCTGGGCAAGGCGCGTGCCATGGTCGGTGGCAGCAAGGCCCTGCAGGGCAATATCGACCCGAATGTGCTGTTTGCGGCCCCGGAACAGATCAAAACCGAGGTTCACAAGGTGCTGGACAGCTTTGGGACGCCCTTCAAGGCCCCCAAAACCGACGCCAACGCCACCGGTTCGACGCATATTTTCAACCTGGGGCACGGCATCAGCCAGCACACTCCTCCTGAAAACGTAGCAGTGCTGGTAGACGCCGTGCATGCTTACTCGGCACAGCAGCGCAAATAGGCTGAACGCGGCTTATCGGCATTTCATTTTGCGGCTGAAGCCTTAGCAGACTTTTTCGTTAAATATGTCAGTGGGTATTGACTTATGCACAAAATTTTTGTTGCGGTGCGCAAGTCGTATGTGACAGATGTGTGACCTGCTACAAAACCCATAGCGACGCCAAGTTGTTGATTTATATAGGTTTTAAACTTTGCTTTTTTTGCGGGCATTTCAGCGAAACCGTTGATTTACAAGGGCTCAGCGCGACCGGCGACAACATATCAACAAAGTTATCCACAGAAACCTTGGATGCATGCTAAAGCACTTACAGATCAAGCACTTAGCCGTCATTTCACAAGTTCACATCAAGTTCCGCCTTCAACTCAATCCATCCCATGACCCACCTGCTGTCCGTCCTTGTCCAGACCCCGGCGCACAGCCAGGTGGCAGGGCCATTGACGTACGAAAGTGAGCTGCTACTACCCCCAGGAAGCCTGGTGCGCGTGCCGTTTGGCAAGCGTGAAACGCTGGGGGTGGTGTGGGACACGCCAACCGACGCCGAAGCCCCGGCGATGGACCCTGAAAAACTGCGTGCGGTGGCCGGCGCGCTGGAAGGCATCGCTCCGCTGACCTCAACCTGGCGCCAGCTGGTCACTTTTTCCGCCGGGTACTACCAGCGCGCTTTGGGTGAAGTGGCGCTGGCCGTCCTGCCGCCACAGCTGCGCGACCTGACACCCAAACAGATGGAGCGGCGCATCAAGCGGCACGCGAAGACCAGCACATCAGACCCTCAAGGGCCGCCAGATGCTATCAATTCAGTAGCTCTCAGCGCAGAACAGGTAAGGGCCATAGCCCAATTTGATACTGAAAAAGGGCCGTTTTTGCTGTTCGGCACCACCGGCAGTGGCAAGACCGAGGTTTACCTGCATGTTGTGCAAGCGCTGCTCGCGCGCGACCCCGACGCGCAGGCGCTGCTGATGGTGCCCGAGATCAACCTCACACCCCAGCTGGAAGCCCGCGTGAGAGCGCGTTTTGCCACGCTGTACGGCGAAGACGCCGTGGTGTCGATGCACAGCGGCATGACGAACCCGCAACGCCTGAAAAGCTGGCTGGCAGCCCACAACGGCACGGCGCGCATCGTGCTGGGCACGCGCATGGCAGTGTTTGCGTCCATGCCGCACCTGCAGCTGATCGTGGTGGATGAAGAGCATGACCCCAGCTACAAGCAGCAGGAAGGCGCCCGCTACTCGGCGCGCGACCTGGCCATTTACCGTGGCCGGCTGGAAAACGCCAAGGTCATGCTGGGCTCAGCCACGCCGTCACTGGAGACCTGGCATCACAGCCGGCCCGCTACTGAGGGTGGGCGCTACGTGCGTCTGGAAATGCCCAGCCGGATTGGGGAAACGAGCACACTTCCTACGGTCCGGCGTGTGGACATGAACCACCAGCCCAAAAAGGCCGTGTTCTCCACGCCATTGCTCCAAGCCATCCGTGAACGCGTGGCCCGTGGCGAGCAAAGCATGGTGTTCCTGAACCGGCGCGGCTACGCGCCCGTGCTGGCGTGCAGCGCCTGCGACTGGAAAAGCCAGTGCCCACACTGCAGCGCGTTTCGGGTGTTCCACAAGATTGACCGCACCCTGCGCTGCCACCACTGCGGCTTTACCGAGCGTGTGCCGCGCGCCTGTCCCGAATGCGGCAATGTGGACATCGCTCCGGTCGGGCGTGGCACCGAACAGCTGGAAGAGCATCTGGCCGCGCTGCTGGGCGATGTGCGACGGCCCAACTCGGTATCTGGGTTGTTCCCCGAAGGTGAGCCGGTGCGCGTGGCCCGCATCGATGCCGACAGCACACGGCTCAAAGGTGCGCTCGAATCCCAACTGGCCAAAGTGCATTCAGGCGACGTGGATGTACTAGTGGGCACCCAGATGATCGCCAAGGGCCACGACTTTCGCCGCATCACGCTGGTGGCGGCGGTCAACCCCGACGGTGCGCTGTTTTCCAGCGATTTTCGCGCGCCCGAGCGGTTGTTCAGCCTGCTGATGCAGGCCGCAGGCCGGGCCGGGCGTGACGCCACCATCACCAGCCGCAGCGAGATGTGGATCCAGACCTTTCACCCCGCGCACCCGCTGTTTGAAGCACTCAAACGGCATGACTACCCGGCCTTTGCCGCGCAGCAATTGAAAGAGCGTGAGCAGGCGAATCTGCCGCCCTTCAGCTTTCAGGCCCTGGTGCGCGCCGAGGCCCGTACGCAGGAGGTGGCGCAGGGCTTCCTCAACGCCGCCAGTGCGGCAGCAGCAGAACAACTGGCTGATTTGCCGGGTTTTGATCAGGTCACGCTATACCCGGCCGTGCCGATGAGCATTCAGCGAATCGCCAACGTGGAGCGCACCCAGATGCTGATCGAGAGCCCCTCACGCGCCGCACTGCAGCGTTTTTTGTCGGCCTGGCATGCCGTGCTGCACGCCACACGGGCGATGCCTGAATGCAAGGGCATGATCCGCTGGGCGGTGGATGTGGACCCATTGACGATCTGAAGTTCGCGAGCCATCCAGCGCGGCGAGACCCGTTCGCGCTGCGTCAACGTCCTAAATTGATGTAAGTCAACACGGGCTCGATCCGATATCCGATACTCCGCTCTTACCCGTATGGGTATGTATTGGCCGTTCAATCTGGACGGATGCCAGAGAAAGGTGTTTCGCCATGGCACTCATAGAAGCAACTTCAATCTCAAAGATTTATCGAAGTGGGGACGTGGAAGTTGCCGCCCTTAGCGATGTCAGCCTGTCGATAGAGGCTGGCGAATTTCTGGCATTTGTTGGACCCTCCGGTAGTGGCAAGTCCACGCTGCTCAATCTGGTGGGTTGTCTGGATCATCCCAGCAAAGGCAGCATGAAGGTCATGGGCACCGATGTGGCTGCTCTTGACCGAAACGCGGCGGCGGCTTTTCGCGGCGAGCATCTGGGTTTTGTATTTCAGGAGTTCAACCTGGTGCCTGTGCTGTCCGCCTATGAAAACGTTGAGTACCCCCTGCTCATGGTGCGAAGCTGGCCTCCTGAAAAGCGCCACACCCAGGTGATGAAATTGCTGAACGCAGTTGGAATGGGCGAGTTGGCTCACAAGCGTCCGGATCAGCTTTCTGGTGGCCAGAAGCAGCGAATTGCGGTGGCACGTGCACTCGTTTCGGAGCCGCAAGTGGTGCTGGCTGATGAGCCTACCGCCAATCTGGACCACGACACGGCGCACAAAGTGATCGCACTGATGAAGCGCATGCGTGACGACTTTGGCACCACCTTCATCTTTTCCACCCACGACTCGAAGATCATGGAGGCCGCCGAGCGCGTGCTGATGCTTGAAGACGGCCGTCTCATCAAGGAGCAAAAGTCATGATGGCCACGTTAAAACTATCGGCGCGCAACCTGATGCGGTACCACCGCCGGACCTGGCTGACGGCGGGCCTTATCACGATTGGTGTGGTTGCCATGCTGCTGTTTGTGTCAGCGGCCGGCTCGTTCAAGCAGGTGATGATTGGCCAGATCACCGACAGCCTGCTGGGCCACCTGCAGGTGCACCGCAAAGGCTACGTGGCGTCGGTCGACAACCTGCCACTCAACCTGAATGTGGGCGCGAAAATGATCGAACGCATCAAGACCGAGCTCAAGGCCGAACCTGACATTGCCGCAGTGTCGATACGCCTGAAGCTCGGCGCCATGTTCAGCAACTTCAGCGAAACGACCAGCATCCGGCTCAATGGCATTGACCCGGCAGCGGAAGACGCTGCAGCCCCCGGGCTGCTTACCCGGATCATTGACGGCGGGCGTGAAGGCTCACTGGTTGGCCCGGGCCAGATCCTCATCCCCGACCTGATCGCCAAGGGCATGAAGGTCAAGGTTGGCGACACCGTGGTGCTGGTCGCCATCAACCGGGACGGCTCGGTCAACGGCAAGAACTTCACCGTGCGCGGTGTATTGGAGCCCGTCACCGGACCGGGCGGGCGAGACGGCTATGTGCACGAAGACGATGCCCGGGAGTTGCTGCGCATGGAAGAACCCGAAGCGATGGAAATTGCCATCCGGTTGCATGATCTGGCCAAACTCGACAAGGTAGAAGCATCGCTGGCAGGGCGGCTGGAGAAACTGACCAACAAGGATGGCAAGCCTGTGCTGGAACTGCACAGCTGGAAAGCACTGTCACCCTTCGCGAATATCGCCGGGATGATCGATCTGATGACGCTGTTTATCCGCATCATGCTGGTTGCCATCGTGCTGGTCAGCGTGATGAACGTGATGCTGATGGCCGTGTATGAGCGCATACGCGAGATCGGCACGCTGGCAGCCATTGGCACGCCGCCACGCCGGATTCTGGGTCTGTATGTGGGCGAAGGCTTGTTGCTGGGACTGATTGGTGCCGCAGTCGGCGTCGCGGTCAGTCTGGCTGTTGTTGCGCTGCTCAATATTTATCCGCTGCAGTTTCCGTTCGGGCGTCAGATCATCACACTGGCACCCACGCTCTCGGTGACCGAGGTGGTCACGGTCGCGGTGCTGGTGGTGGGAATGGCTGTGTTGGCCAGCTTGCAACCGGCCTGGCGCGCCTCGCGGATGGACCCGATTCAGGCATTGCGCCACGTTTGAAGGAGCACCAAATGAAAACATGTCGACATCTGCTGCTGTTGTTCACGCTGGCTCCAGTCCTCGCTCTGGCGCTGGACGGCAAGGCCATCCTGGAGAAGGTAGACCGCAATCTGGAGCCCGAGTCCTATGAGATGACGCGCAAGCTCATCAATGAGGAGCCCGATGGCAAGCGCAAGGAGTACATCCTGTACTCGGTCAAGAAGGGACGCGACAAGGTCGCTGCGCTTTTTCTCGCCCCGGTCAGCGATAAGGGGCGCAGCACCTTGCGCCAGGGTGACAACATGTGGCTCTACATCCCCAATGTGGGCAAGCCGGTGCGCATCACCAGCCTGCAATCGGTGACGGGTGGCGTGTTCAACAATGCTGACATCCTGCGGGTGGACTACACCGAAGAATACGACGTTAGCGCAGCTGCCGAGCAGGGCGACAACTACCTGCTGGACCTCAAGGCCAAAACCGGATCGGTGGCTTATGACCGGCTGAAACTGACGGTGGATCGCAAGACCGTACTACCCACGCGGATTGAAGCTTACGCGGCAAGTGGCATGCTGGTCAAAACACTGCATTTCAAGGACGTCAAGGACTTTGGCGGTGGCATTCGTCGCCCCGCCACGGTTGAAACCGATAGCCCGCTGTACAAAGGCTACAAATCCGTCATGTTGTATGCCGCCGTGAAAAAACGCGAAGTACCGGACGAGGTGTTCACGCTGAATTTCATGTCACGCCTGGAAGAGCTGAGAAAGTGACAAGAACCGCGTTCGCGGTTTTGGTTTTAGGCACTGTGTTCGCCAGCGCACAGGCCGCTGACTACAGCTTTGATCTCTCCGAAGTCGCGCCCAAACCCTACGAACTCACCGGGTTTGTTGAAGCCAAAGCCGAGCATTTCGCTTTGCGCCCTGCGGCGGCGCTGTATCCCATCACTTTCTCTGGCCTGGTGCCCCGTGAAACCCTGGACAGGGCCACAACCAGCTTCGAGCTCGCCGGCAAGTTCAAGTACGACACCTTGACCGCCTACGCCCGCGTCAGCGGCAACGCGTCCCATGACGCGTTTAGCACCAACAGCACAGGCACCGTTCTCGAAGGCGGTCTGCGCGTCAGTCCGTCGGAGGGACTCATCGTCGACATGGGCAAGCAGGTACAGCGCTGGGGCAAAGGCTACGCCTGGAACCCGGTCGCCTTTTTCGAGCGACCCAAAGACCCTAACGATCCGGCAGCCTCGCGCGAGGGGTTTGTGATGGCCAGTGCTGACTGGGTCAAAAGCCTTTCGGGCACGGTAGCAGCAATCGGGTTGACTCCTGTACTGCTTCCCGTGTCTTCGGACATGAACAGCGATTTCGGCACTGCAGGCAAAGACAATGTGGGCGCCCGCCTGTACATGCTGGTTGCGGATACCGACATTGACCTGCTGTGGGCCGCCGAAGGCAGCCGGCCGCAGCGAGTAGGCATCGATTTTTCGCGCAATCTGGGTGCCAATCTGGAAATACATGGCGAGTGGGCACGCGCTATTGGCGCAAACCGCCGTGTGCTCGGCGCCGATGGCATCGTGCGCACCAGCCAGATCAACGCGGATAGCTGGCTGATCGGCGCACGCTACATCACGGAGCGCGAGGTCACCTGGATTGCCGAGCTCTACCGCAACGGTGCGGGCTATGACGACGTGCAGCTGGCAACCTACTACAGTTTCCTCAACACAGCCTACTCACCTGCCGGTTCGGCAATGGCTCGATCACAGGCGCTGGCGCTGGCGCAATCCGGCTACGGTCGCGGCAATCCCGGGCGTAACTATGCTTACCTGCGCGTCAGCGCGAAAGACCCGTTCAACTGGCTTTACGTCACGCCTGCATTCACGGCCATCGTGAACCTTGATGACCACAGCTGGCAAATTGCGCCGGAGATTGTTTATACCGGCTGGCAAAACATGGAGCTGCGCGCCCGTGCCCTGTTGTTGCATGGTGGCAAGCTCAGCGAATTTGGCGAGAAGGCCACTGCCCGCAGGCTGGAACTGTCCCTGCGGATGTATTTCTGAAACCCATGCCTGTGGCAACTGGACTGAATCAACGCAAAAGGAAATGGCTCGCCGCGCTGGCACTCGGCGCGGGCGTCATCCTGATTGCGTTTTTCGGCCTGCGCACCTGGCACCAGATCGATTTTGCCCAGCGTGTGCAGCGCGGTGAGGTCCGTGTCGAAACCCTGAAGGGCTGGATGACCCTGCCTTACATTGCCCAAACGTACAAGGTGCCAGAGGCCGAACTGCGCAGCGCGCTCGGGCTTCCCGCTTCCGGCCATGAAGAGCGCAGCCTGCGCCAATGGTTTGATGCAGCGGGGATCGACCCTCTGGTCGGGCGGCAAGCGCTGGAAAAGCTGATTCTTGCCCGGCAAACACCAGCAGGCGCGGCACCCAAGTGAGCGGGCTTACCGATCAGTTGCTGACGGGGCTGTTGAACTACGGAAACCCATTACTGGGTGGCACCCTGTTTCTGGCAGCACTGGGCGTGCCGTTGCCGGCCACGATGATGCTGATGGCAGCGGGCGCGTTCACGCGCCAGGGTGTTCTGGGCATCGAGGGGGCTGCCATGGCAGCGGCACTGGGAGCCATAACAGGTGATGGCTGCAGCTACCTGATCGGACGCTACGGCGCCACACTGTTGCCTGAACGCTGGCGGACGAAAACCGGCCAGTCACGCGTTTCGCAACTATTCACCCGATGGGGTGGATGGAGCGTGTTCCTGACGCGCTTTTTGCTGACGCCTATCGCACTGCCCGTCAATCTGCTGGCAGGTTCCACGCATTACCCATGGCACCGCTACATGGGAGCCGTCATGCTGGGAGAAGTGACCTGGGTACTGCTGTTTGGCGGCCTGGGCCACTATTTTGCGGGCCAATGGGAAGCCATCGGTCAAATGACTGGCGACGTCGTGGGCCTGTTGATAGGCGTCGTGCTGGTCGTTTTAGGTCTCAGCGCTTTCGTCATCCGAAGCCGCAAACACTGAGCGCGGCTGCGTGACGGAACTCAGCCCCGCTGCAGGTACACCTTCACAAAACTGCTCTTCAGCGCATCCCCTTTGGCGGGCAACTGATCGGTCTGGGCGGCTTTGGCCAGACCCAGTAAATCATCCAGATTCTTGCGGATAGTCTGAATTTCCGCGTCGTTGGTTTCGGCCTCCACAGCCTTCAGTTTTTCGCTAACCTGCGGGTACAGGGCAACCAGCTTTGCAGAGTCTTTGGCGTTGGCAGCGTCCAGCATGAGCTCCATCTCATCATGGAAATCGACGAGTGCAACCGCCAGCATCGAAAAACCGTTGCGCTTGAAGATGTCCTGGAACACGGGTCGCACTTTCTCGAGGGCAAGGTGCGCTTGATGCAGGTCGCCCGTGCGCACCAGGTCGTTCACGCCCGAGATCATGCCAGCGACCTGCACCAGGTCCGGGCCCAGCTTCGTGTCGCCCTTCAATGCATAGGGATGGTAGGTGGTGTACTTTTCCTGAAATTTCCGGAATGACGGAATCAGGTTCTCGTAGTTGGCAATGGCTTTGTCGCGCTCGTTCTTGCCAGTCAGGAACAGGGTCTGCTTGTAGAAATTGTTCATGACATTGAAGTCCTCAATGAACAACTTGCGCGTGAAGAAGATGCTGGCGTAGCTGCCACCGGCCAGCAGGGCTGCCAGCAGCACGACAGCGACAGCGCCCATGGCTTTTCCCATGCCCTTCCCGTCACGGCTCAGTGTGCTGATCCCAAGAACCCGGTACAGCGGGCAAAAACGGACGAGCACGGTGACCAGCAGGACCGCCCCCACAACATACGCAGCAATCTGCAACCCGCCGGCAAGCCAGAAGAATGCCAGCTCCAGTGCCACCAGACCCAGCAAGGCCCGGACCATGCGATCCCACGTGTTCAGATTGGCCATGATGATTCCTTTTTTTGGCTTGGTATAAATAAGCGCCTAATGATATATGTGCGACGAATCCCCGTCTACCCAAACAGCGGGAGGCGTCAGGTCAACAAGGTGACCGCCAGTGAAAAAGTAAAGAACGCCGCGGCGGTGGACACCAGGATGATGCGGGCGATGCGCCCGTTATCGGCCCCGAAGCGCTCGGCCAGCAGCGAGACGTTGCTGGCGCTGGGCAGCGCCGCCACCAGCACCATGACGGTGAGTGCAAACTTGCTGAGTGACACCCCCAGTGAAACCGCTGTCACGCCCACCAGCAGCACCAGCAGTGGATGCAGGAGCAGCTTGATAGCCGCCACCGGCACGTAATCACGCAGCGGTATGGGGGCATGACCCTCGGCAGCCACCAGCATTTGCGAGCGGGCCAGCACCGCGCCAATGGTAAACAGCGCCACCGGCGACGCTGCGTCAGCCAGCAAACCAATGGTCTGCATCACGGGCTTGGGCAGATCCAGACTGACCGCCGACGCCACCGCCCCCAGCAGGATGGACCAGGGCATGGGGTTGAACAGCATACCTTTGAGTGCCTTGCCTGCCGCGTGAGAGAAACCATGCTCCTCCGCGCTGTCCAGCCGCGAGAGTGCAATACACAGCGACGTGGTAATCACCATGTCCACCACAATCGTCACAATCGCCGGCCCGGCAGCGGCTGCCCCGAGCAGAGCCACCAGCAGCGGCACACCCATGAAACCCGTATTGGGAAACGCGGCCACCAGTGCACCAAACGAGGCGTCATTCCAGCCAATGCGGTCGTTCATGCTCACCGCCACGACAAAACCCACCATCACCAGCGCACAAAAGAGATACGTGAAGAACACGTTCGCATCCAGCAGCTGGGCCAGCGGTGTGGTGGAGCCAAACCGGTACAACATGCAGGGCAGCGCAAAGAACAACACAAAACCATTCATGCCGGGAATGGCTTCCAGCGGAAGCATCTTCCGGCGAGCGGCAACGTAGCCTGCCAGAACGAGCGCGAAGAAAGGGAAGGTGACGAGAAGAATGGACAGCACGGCTCAGTCCGCAGCAATACGCTCAAGCGGCACAGGCTCGATCTTGAAGCAGACGGAATCTTCTGACAGCCAGCCGTTGCGCTTGAATTCAGTAAACACCCGGCTCACCGTCTCTACCGTCAGCCCCAACAGCGCGGCAATGTCTTGTCGAGGCAACTGGTGGCACTCGGTGCGTTGCTGATCGGTAGACGCCTGCAGCAGGTAGCGGGCAACCCGGGCTTGCGAACTGCCTGTGGATAACTGGGTGATCACGGCGTCCGCCTCATCCAGACTGTCTTGCCAGCGGCCCATCAAGGCACGGTGCAGCTTGGGATTCTTGCTTTCAATCTGCATCAGCACGCTGGCTGGAATTCGGCAAATATCCGTCTCACTCACTGCCTCCGCTGTATGGTGATACTGTGAGCCCACCAACACTTCCAGGCCACATACGCTGCCGGCCTTCAGCAGCCTGACGATCCGTCGCGTGCCGTTGGTGGCGTAATGGACCAAACGCACCAATCCCCTGCGGATTGTGAACACATCGGCGCCCATGTCACCCTCGCGGTACAAGACTGCCTTGGCCGGCAGCAGCATGTTGTCGATCGGCAGCAGGAGGCCATCCAGATCGCTGTCACCCAGCTCCGAAAAGAGCATGGTTCCACGAACATCACAGTGCTTGCAATCAGCCCGACCTAACCAGGCGGCATCGGTGCAATAGGGTTTGGTGGTTTTCAAAATGGTGGCTGGTTAGGCAACGGGCAGAGCGGAAAGTATCGCAAGCTTACCAGTAGCGTCCCTGAGGCACCGGCCAGCATCAATCGCCCGGCTAAGCCCCTCTGTATAAACCCTTTCCGACGGAACCGTGATCTGGATCAAACAACATGACACCGCATGAGAAAAGTGGTCCCACCCAATAGAGACAACAGAAACAGAGCGACCGCTAAGTTGATTTTTGTCAATGCGTTACAACTCGTTACCTCAGAAACTGGTACCAATAGGGGTATATAACCCGCCCGTTTTTTGGAGGTAATTGTATGAAACTGAAACGTAGCAAGTTGGCCATTGGATTGGCCGGGATAGCTGTGGCGGGGGTGGCGTATGCCGCTTACCAGATCACAGTCAACACGCCAATCGCCGTGAGCGACGGCATTATGGGCGACAAGCCCAAGTTGCAGCGCGCTGGCGACGGCACGCTGGTGGTGGCATACGGCGACTCGCCAGTCGGCGCTGGCATGGTGTACGACGTCAAGGCGGCCGAGGAACGCACAGCGCGCGACATCTTCGTCAAGACCTGCAAGCCCACGACAACTCCTGTGGTCAAGACCTGTGACAATTACGCTGACTGGTCAGTTCCCATCAACGTATCAAATTCGGCGCTGCTGCAGAGTACGGGTACGTTTGACTGGCGAGGCACCTTGGGCAACCCTTCGACTTACCCCGGTGATATTGACAAAGCCAACATCAAGACGAGTGGCCCGATGATGGTGCTGGACGTGGGTGAGCAAGTACTGCCCCAGGTGGTAATCAACGTGCCATCCAGTATCTGGAGCGCGATAGCCGGGTGATTCCTTTCTCCTGCACGTACACGTCCTATTCCACGAACAAGGGCTCCACGTGGAGTGCGCCTATCCAGCTCAGCACCGGTGAACGCGACGCCATCCAGGATGCGAGCGGCGGCAACATTGGTACCGATTCAACTAATTTGGTGACCTACAACAAGGGGCAAATCAACATCTCCTGGCAGGAAGACCCGCAGGGCCTGCAACTGGGTGAAGCCGATGGCCCTGGTGACGGCGCATCCGGTGCCAATGTCAACGGCGGAACCGACGTTTGGTATGCCTACGCTACTGTGGATCTGAGCGTAGCCGCCACGCCGGCTGACGACTTCGTGCTGACCCCGGCAGTTCGGCTGACGGACAATCAAACCGGTTTCGGCATCAATGGTTCCGTGAACTACATCTACGATGGCGCTGGCGTCAACGTTGCTGAAGGTTTGATCGAAAAGGGTCAGGCCGGCGCCGCACGTCCGAACATCGGCATGGTGAGCACGACTTCAATCATCGCCTATGAAGAAACCAAAGGTTCGGTCGGTCTGGATGATGGCAAATTTATTCGCTACCATGCGTTTCAGTACAACACGCCGGCAGGCAATAGTGTGGGTTGCGTTATCAGCGATCCCCTCAAAAACGCACGTCGTGTGCGCTTCCTGACGCAGAGTCCGACCGACGCCGGTCCTGGAGGCATTCAGATCGGCATCTTCTGGAAGGAAGGCTCCTACGACAAGGGCGGCCCGTCGGATATCAGGGTGCGTCGCGGTATGGGTGGCCTGCAGCCGAGCAACATGGTTCCCGCAGTGGATACAGCCAATTGCGTGACGTCTGACTACGCCACAGCCATTGGGCTGACCAGCGCCAAGGGTGACAACATCAGCAGCAAGGCCCCAACTGCTACGGCGGCCAACCTGACCGATGACACCGAGTTGAACTACACCGAAAACGCACTGGCTCACCGTGGCGTGCTGCGCGGCCAGGACATGTGGATCGGCTACAGCTACACCAGCGACCTCGTGAAACTCTGGGCCCAGTTGGACAACTACAACTTCTGGATCCGCAAGTTCAACAAGACCACCGGCTGGGACAACCCGAAAAACGTGACCAATATCACGGACAAGAATATCAATGTTCGTGAACCACGCATCTTCGGTACTCCCAAGAGCAACCAGACGACCTGCCCGACTGGCATTCCAACCGATCCAACCACAACCAATATGGCGGATTGTCAAAATGCCAATGTGGTGTACCTGGCTTGGGGCACGCAGACCAATGTGTCGCCGTACGACCCTGTTGGTGGCCAGGACCTGGGTGAGTTCATTACGGTGAGCATGGATTCTGCCGCGACCTTCTCTCCGGTCGTCAAGCTCTCGACCGTGCAGGGCGTGGTTTACGGGGACGTTGAAGCAGCCTATGAATCGCAGCCTGTGACCCGTCCGGACGGCACCCGCTTCTATTCCGTATGGAACCAGAAAAACCTGACCACGAACGCCACGGTGGCTGAGTATGTCAGCGGGAACGTGGCTCAAGTGGCTGATCCCGTTCCACCACCTGCAGGTGATGGTGGTGGCGGTGGCTGTACTACTGCCAGCGGTAACGCGCCATTCGACCCTGTGTTGCCAGTGCTGGCTGCGCTTGGCCTGATTGGCTTAGGTCTGCGCCGCCTGCGTCGCAACTGAAGCCTACCGACCGGGGTGATGCCACCCCGGTTGCCTGAGGTGCCGTCTGCTGATAGACGGCGATTTTTTTGATGCCTGTGCCAATGCAAAGAACGTTTGACCTGGATCGACCCCGACGTTGACAAATGTCAAATCGCGAGAACAGGCAACGGTCGAAGCTTGGCTAGGGTCAACTCAACGGAGACACATCATGACAAATAGCACTTCAACTACAAGACTGGGCTTGCACTTGCGCAAGGCTTATCTGGCGGCAACGGCAGCCAGCGCCCTGATCATTGCAGGCTGCAGTGGTGGATCGGGAGGCATCAGTGCCCCCAGCATCATTGAGGCATTTATTGACACCCAGGCGGCGCTGGTAGGAGGTGCCACGCAGGCCGTGACGCCGTATAACGACGGCACAACTGACTGGACGCTGTACAGCATGGCCAACCGCTTCGCGGTGACCAAAGTTGGCATGGCCAAAGATGTGGTGAGCGAGATCATGGTGCCGGGTTACATCCAGCACATCACGGTGGTCAAAGCCTACAGCGGCAAGAATTACGCTCTGCTGTCGATGGGCAGCAAGGGCATTGGCGTGGTGGACATCACCGCCCCGGCAACGCCAACCTATGTACGCACCATGACGGTGGACTACATGACGCCGGCGTACACCTATTCAGATGGCGGCGGCACGGTGTTTACCGAAGCGGCATCCATCGTGCCACACACAGGTGGCTCCGTGAACGACGTGCTGGTCCATGACGACCAGGCGATGCCTACTGTTGATGTAGCTGACGATCAGTTGTATATCGCCAATGGCTCCTATGGCATCCAGAAAACCAGGCTGTCGAACCTGTTGGGCGCTGCAGCAGATGGCTCGCTGGCTATTGATGGTACACAGCTGTGGACACTCAAGTACGCCGGTGAGAGCCCATGGGGCGGCCCGGTCAGCCTGAAGCAGCACGGCGGCAAGCTCTACGCGGCGCTGGGCTTCCTGGGCATCGGCATCTACAACCCGGCTGACCTGGCGCCAGCGGGTGCCTACAACCTGTATGCCGACTGCGCCAATACGGCACAGGAAGACTGGTTCGGCTATCCGAAACGCAAGATTTCCTGCCCGGATGCATCCTTGACGGCAGGCGTGGTCGCCGGTGGCGTGGATGCCGACGGCATGCCGACCTACCTGCAGGCCGCCGAAGAACTGGGCAACAAGAATGATCGCATCTTCTATCCCTGGGCCGAGTTCGACCGCTATGGCAAGTACTACTACTACGCCCGCACCATGGAACTGGTGGATCTGCCCGGCAGCAAGACCGTGGCTTACGTGGCCTACTCTTTGGGCGGCCTGGTGGCGTTGGACGTCACCAACGCATCGGCAAGCACGAAGCCGGTCTATGCTGGCTACGTGCCGGCCGTTCCGGCCCATGGCCCGGACGAGCCACCGATCAATGTGGACAAGAAGGGCATCCTGTCGCACTTCGGCTCCGGCATGCTGAAAGAAGCCGGTGTGATGGACGTGCGGGTGGTGACTGACCCGACGGATTCCAGCAAGTACCGCGCTTACTACACCGACCACTTCGCTGGTCTGGTGGTGGCCAGCGGTGCCGAAGACCCTGCCACGAAGTGGAAGAATGGCGGCGGTAGCTACAACAATGACACCGACGCCAAGGTCTACTGGCCCGACTATGAGTTCGTCAAGTCCTACGACATGACGCCCGTGGTGGTAGGTGACGAGTCGATGCCAGCGTTCCTGGTGGCAACCAACGGTAACTACCCCACCCCGGTGATGCTGGCCACGGGTGAAATCAATGGCCACGGCGGCGCATTGTTCCTGATGGCATCGATGAATCCTGCCGCTGCAGGCCAGGTGGACGCGGTGCAGTCTTCGGGCGCCGGCGGCGTGAGCTACGTCGACTTCGTCGATTTGACAACCTCGGGCACACCAGTGGCCAATCGCTTTGCCGTGCCAGTGAATTTAGTCAGCACCAACGAAGTCGGCGCGAAGATAGATGGCAGCGCCGGGGAGGCGATCGCGATCGGCCACTCCGAAGGTGTGACGGTTTCGGGCAATCATCTGTATCTGGCCGATGGCCCGCACGGCATGAGCGTGTGGCGCATCGCCGATGGTCTCAACCCCATTGACGAACTGCATCTCGTGGCCAACACGCTGACAGACGAGTACCCCACGACGGGCATTGACGTGATGCCAACGCCGCACGCCTTCAAAGTGGGCTTCGGGAGCGACCCGACCAAGGCTTACGTGATGAGTCAGAGCTTGGGCATGCGTCGGGTGGATGTGTCGGCTGTCACCAGCGGTAGTGCGGCTGTGGGCGCACCGGCACTGTTGAACGCGTTCGGTGGCATCTATGAGCACAACACCGAAGCGGGCAGCATTGGGCTTAACAAGGTGACTGGTCAGGACCATGCCTACGGCGTAGTCTTCTCCGGAAAATATGCCATCGTTGCAGACGGTGACAACGGCCTGACGGTGTATGACACGACAGCAACCGCCGGCACGGACGCCAGCGTGGTGGCCAACATCGGCGATTCGCTCGGTACGTCAGGCAAGCCCCCGCTTGGCCGCGCAGCAACTGTCAAGCTGTGGACCAACTCCGCCACCGGCAAGACCTATGCGGTGGTTGCAACAAATGCCTATGGCATCTCGGTGGTCGACATGACCGCGTTCCTGGCCAGCGGGATGGCAACAGACTTGGGCATTGACAAGCTGATCAAGACCTTCGAACCACTGAAGGCAGATGATGACAATGCATTCGGCTCGGCCGACGGCAAGAGCGTGGATGTGCATGTGGTGGGTGATATCGCCTACTTCAGCTACGACAGCTTTGGTCTGGTGGCTTATCGCATGATCGACCTGATCCGTCCGGCCACTGAAGAGCGGCCGCTCGTGGTGCCAGCTGGTCAGGCAGCTGATGTCTGCTCCACCATCACCGATGTGACCAAGCTGAGCGCCAAACAGGGTGGCGTGGGCGAATGCCGGCCAGTCGCAGTGGGTTATTTGAAACTGCAGAAACTGGCTGGTTATGAAAACGAGGAAGGTGGTGCGCTGTACATGACGCCGCAGTACTTCCCGGCCAACACGCCCTTCTACGACTGGACCGGCTCGCTGGTCACGCTGTCTGCTCCTCGCTTGCTGTTCTATGTGGCGTACGGCGAATCCGGAGTGGTCAAGCTGGACTGGAGTAATGTTGCCACGCCAAGTCTGATGGCCATCAAGGGTGTTGTGGGTGGGGCTGCTGCCACCACCATTAACAACGGCCGCGTCTATGTAGCCGCCGGTGCAGGCGGTCTGGTCGTGCTCAGGAAATAAGCCGATCAGTACTAATCAAAACGCCGCCTGGCAGCAGGTGGCGTTTTTTTGTTGAAAGCAAAAAAAGGATCTATGAACTACACACACAATTCCGCTTTGCGGGCCAGTGCGATAAACCTCGCCGTGGCTGGCACCTTGCTGGCAACCAGTCTGCATGCTGGCGGCATCACCAACGCCAACCCCGACACCGCACCCGGCGCTTTCAAAGGCGACTGTGGTGTGGTCGGCACGGCCACCGCCTGTGTGGGGGCGCTCAATCTGGACAACGTCGATGTGACCTTGGTGCGCACGGTCGACGGCTCCACTTTTGGCACGTTTGACAAGGTCACTGGCGCCTACTCCGCCATGGCCCTGGGCGACAGCTTTGTAAGTCATATCAAGGATGCACTGGGTACAGCCATGGCCAAACTCAGTGGCAAAGTCTGGCCAGTGGGCGAACCGGTTGGTATCAAGGCCGTGAATGGAGACACAGCGGTCACCAAGGGCAAGCCGCAAAACTGCCTGATCAACACCGCCTTCATGGACGCTACCGCTTCCACTAGTCATCTGTCTGCGTATCTCGACACGGCCCACCCGGAGCCCGTGATCTGCTCCAGCCCCTTCCAGACGCACAAGCGTTTCAAGATTGCCATGCAGCCGGCAACGGTGGATGGCGTTGCAAACAGTGCAGAAGGCAAGGGCATTGACCTGGTCTTCAATGTGGCGGACGGCGGGGGGCTGCAGCCCTATCAGGTGTTCAGCAAGATCAACAACTACACGGGCAAGCGCCTCAAGGGTTACAAGATCGTGGTTGGAACGGGCTTGGGCACCGGATTTCAGTCTGCAAGCACTCTGGGCATTGCAGACAAGCTGCACATTTCCCTCGGCAAGGGCGAGGGGGCAGCGGGCAATGGGATGCTGGATGGCTCGGATCTTTTTGACGGTGACGGCCTGGCAACCTTCTCGCATGGTCTATTCGGCGCACCCGACCAACACTTCACTACCAATGGCTTCTTTGACAACAGGACTGCCGGATTTGATGTGGCGCAGACGTGCTCGGTGCTGCCGTGCGGCACCCGCCCCAACCCCTTCGCCGGTGGTGCTGCCTTGATTGACTCCGACACCATTTACTCGATCAGCGTATTGCCGAGCAACTACGGCGGCCCTGCCGCAGCGCCCCTCACCACCCCACTATTCGGGGACTGGCTTCCCATGGTGTGGCAGCCCAAAGGTATCTTTTGGGACTTTGACAATGATCCGACTACCGACGCCGATCTCGTCGCGTGGTGGGACGGGGCCCGCCTGGCGCAAGAACTTTGACTCCGGTTTTGCCATCGTCAGTGATGCCGAATTCAAAGTGTGGCAAGCGGACAAGCTCTACGCCATTGACGACATTGAAGATGTGCTGAACCTGGGCATCAACTACATTGTGAAAGTCGGTGACGATCTGGATAACAACCCGGCCACCACCAACACCCAAATAACGATCCGCATCATCCCCGTGGTGGCTGATACGCAGGTTGCACCCAGCTTTGTGGGCACGACGCCTACACCGCTGGTGGTTCCCCCGGTTGTACCTGTCACGCCAATAGCCTCCAGTGGAGGTGGTTGCACCGCAGGCACAGGCCAGGCGCCGTTCGACCCCGTGCTGCCGATGCTGGCTGCTCTGGGGCTGGTCGGCTTGGGGCTACGTCGCCTGCGCCGTCACTAAAAGCTCATCGCTCCACCCGGGCTGGAAGGCTCTGGTGCCGCATGCCAGGCGCCTTCCGGCAACGGGCGGCGCTTTTTTCCTGGCTACACCTCTCCATACCAACGCACCCGTGGGAAGATCAGAGCGTGACCGCACCCGAAAGTCCTCGCCCGTCAGAGCAGCCCCCGCCTACCCTGATGCAGGAGTGTGGCCTGACGCTGCCCCGGCCCGCGCTCATCGTCTGGCCACCCGACACCCATCTGGCGCTGGCCGTGCTGCTGGCTTTGCCGGCATGGGTGGCTTTGGGTCTGCTGGTTGGCCCGCGCATGTACGCACCCGTTGGCTGGGTCGCCTGGGTGTCGTTCGTATTGGTGCAGCCGCTTGCGGAGGAACTGGTGTTTCGCGGCATCCTGCAGGGGCAGGCGCTGCGGCTGACCACCCATCGCCGGCAACCACGCCGCCTGGGACCTGTCACGCTGGCCAACGTGCTGGTAACTGTGGCTTTTGTAGCATTGCATCTGCGTGCGCAGCCTCTGGCCTGGGCACTGGCAGTAGCGGCTCCATCACTGGTGCTGGGACACCTGCGTGAGCGCATGGGCAGCGTTTGGCCTCCGGTTTTGGTGCATATGGTTTACAACGCCGGTTTCGGGCTCACGGCCAGGCTGGCAGGTAGCGCGACCTGAGATTCGCACGATCGATACGTTGATTTTCATCAATGCCAGACGATCTCATTTGCGTAGACTGAAAACCAGTCTTTTTCAAAGGAGCGTCTCATGTTTTTATCATCCCGATTTGCAGCGGGTTCCACGCTGGTCATTGCTTTGGCTGGCTGCGCGGTGCCTGCTACACAGGAACAAAGTGGCATGGTCGTCGGTGGAATTCTGGGCGGCGTTGTGGGTTCGCAAATAGGGCATGGCGTGGGTCGCACGGCTGCCACTATTCTGGGCACGGTGATTGGCGCCAGCATTGGCGGCAACGTGGGGCGCTCCATGGACGACAACGACCGTCTCAAGGCCACTCTTGCGCTCGAAAATGTGCGCACCTCGGTGCCTTCCAGTTGGGTCAACCCGGATACACGAAACACCTACACGGTGGTCCCGACGCGCACCTATGACTCACCCAGCGGCCCATGCCGCGAATACACCGTGGACGCGGTGATTGGCGGACGGATCGAAAAGGTTGTGGGCACAGCCTGCCGTCAGGCTGATGGCAGCTGGCGCAACGTGAATTAGACCCTCTGCTACCTGGCTAACTGCCGCACGATTCAGACGCCGCACTGGCAATTGCGTCCCACTCCGCTTGAGTGATGACCTGGGGCACATAGGTGACCCCTCGATTGAGTAGCTGGCCATTGAACGCGCGCAGGTGGTTGCGCGAGCCGCACAGCAGGCTGGTGTAGACCTGCAGGATGTCGGCCTCGTCCGTGATGGCCTTTCTCACGTCGATGTCGTGGATATCGGTCTCTTCAATCAGGGCTCCCACTTTCAGCGCTTCAATCAGGCTGGGTTGGCCCATGGTGATCAGCGTGTTGTAAAGGGTCTGGAGAGCCGCATCTTCAAAGACACCCGGCGCTTTACCCGCTGCCGGGTCGGCAATGCCATATTTGGTGAGCAGGGCCAATATCGTCTCGGTATGCGTGGTCTCGCTCAACGCAATCTGGCTGAAAACGTTCGCACCCCACAGGTCAAAAAGGGCAACGTACACGTCATGGGCCAGTTTTTCCTCCTCTCGCATGAACTTCAAGCCTGCAATTTCTTCGGCTGACAAGGTCGTTGCGACAGGGGGCTGAGTGGATACTGGCGTCGATACCGCGGTCGTCACGGGCGTTGCCACCGTGTCGACAGAGGTTGCGCTGGCCGTGTCGCCGCCCCCACCACAAGCCGTGATGACCGGTGCCAGGGCCGTTGCGCTCAAGGTGGCGCCCACATAGCGCAGGAACTGTGCTCGTTTCATCTCTAATCCCTCCATACGATGCACTGGCATCGCTTGTGAGTCGAGATTAGTGACGCGGGCAAGTTGATCACATGACGAAAATCAACCTGTCCAGCCGAGTTGTGAGCCAATGTCACGAGACAACCTGGCCGGTAACCTCTGGTTACGTTCTTTACCGGGCGGACGTTATGATCAACCACTCCCCGCTTCTGATCTGTTTTCAAAGCGTGCCTGCCACGCGTCATTTCCTGCGTTTCTGCCTTTCATCGTTGCCCTCCCCCAATGTCTGTCGCCCCTGCCACTGGCCTGAATGCCGCCCAGCAAGAAGCTGTCAATTACATGCATGGCCCCTGCCTGGTACTGGCCGGTGCCGGCTCGGGCAAGACGCGGGTCATCACCCACAAGATTGGCCGCCTGATTCAATCCGGGCTGGAGCCCCAGCGCATTGCCGCCATTACCTTTACCAACAAGGCGGCCACCGAGATGCGCGAGCGCGCCAAAAGCCTGATTGGCAAGGCCGCCAAAGAGGTGGTGATTTGCACCTTTCACGCCCTGGGCGTGCGCATGATGCGCCAGGACGGCGAGGTGCTGGGCCTCAAGCCCACGTTCTCGATTCTGGACAGCGATGACGTCACCAGCATCCTGAAAGACTGCGGCGGCAGCACCGACGCCGCCACTGCGCGCCAGTGGCAGTGGGCCATCAGCCTGTGGAAAAACATGGGCCTGAACGCCACGCAGGCACTGGCGCAGGCCAAGGACGACAACGAGCGCGTCACTGCCACCATCATGGGTCGCTATGAGGAGCGGCTGACCGCCTACCAGAGCGTGGACTTTGATGATCTAATCGGCCTGCCGCTCAAACTGCTACAAGATCATGAGCAGGTCAGGCAGAAGTGGCAAGGGCTGCTGGGCCATGTGCTGGTAGATGAATACCAGGACACCAATGCCACGCAGTACGAAGTGCTTAAACATCTGGTGGGCGAGCGTGGCCGCTTCACCGCGGTGGGCGATGACGACCAGTCCATCTACGGCTGGCGCGGCGCCACGCTGGATAACCTGAAAAAGCTGCCCATTGATTACCCGCAACTCAAGGTCATCAAGCTGGAGCAAAACTACCGCTCCACCGGCGCCATTCTGCGCGCCGCCAACAACGTGATTGGTCCCAACCCCAAGCTGTTTCCCAAGAATTTGTGGAGCGATCTGGGTGAAGGCGAGCCGGTGCGTGTGGTGGATGCCGACAACGAAGAACATGAGGCTGAACGGACGGTAGCGCGCATTCAGAGTCTGCGCGCGGGCACGACGGTCGGCAGCGGCGCACAGCATCGGGAATTTCGGGACTTTGCCGTGCTGTACCGCGCCAACCACCAGGCCCGCATGTTCGAAAAAGCGCTGCGCAAGGCGCAGATTCCGTACAAGGTGTCGGGCGGGCAGAGCTTTTTTGACCGAGCCGAGATCAAGGACCTGTGCGCCTGGTTTCGCCTGTGGGTGAACAACGACGATGACCCGGCTTTCCTGCGCGCCATCACCACGCCCAAGCGCGGCATCGGCCACACCACGCTGGCGCAGCTGGGCGTATTTGCCAGTCAATACAAGCTGAGCCTGTTTGAAGCGTTGTTCAGCCCCAGCCTGGCCAGCGTGTTGCCGAAGAAGGCGGTGGGCAGCCTGCACGAGTTTGGCCGCTACGTGAACGATCTGGAGTTTCGCGCGCGCCATACGCAGGGCGCCGAGGCCGCCCGCGCCTTTCTGGTCGACTGGCTGAAAGAAATTGACTACGAGAAAAACCTGTACGAGGGCGAAGACAGCGAGAAACTCGCCGCCGCCCGCTGGACCAACGTGATGGAGTTTTGCGACTGGATGGCCGCGCGCTGCGGCGGACAGATTGACGATGCAGCGGGGGTTTCCACTACGTCAGAGATCAAGAACCTGCTGGAGGTGGCGCAAACCATCTCGCTGCTGTCCACCATCAGCGAACGCGAGACTGACCAGAACGTCGTCACGTTGTCCACCCTGCACGCCGCCAAGGGGCTGGAGTGGCCGCATGTGATGCTGGTGGGCGTGACCGAGGGCATGCTGCCGTTCAAGCTGGGGGATGATGCCAACCCCGGCGGGCGTGCCGATGGCCCCATGAGCGAGGGCATTCTGGAGCGCCTGCAGGAAGAGCGCCGCCTGATGTACGTGGGCATCACGCGCGCGCAGCGCAGCCTGGCCGTGAGCTGGACGCGCAAACGCAAGAAGGGGCGCGACATGATTGCGGCACAACCCAGCCGCTTCATCGCCGAAATGGCACTGGATAAAACGACGGTCAAAGAAGACCCACGGGAAAAACTCAAGGCCCTGCGCGCCGAGTTCGCCCAGAAAGCGCTGGACGCGGCCACGGCGGCCGCTGCGGCACCGGGGGCTTGACTGCAGACCCGAAGTTCCTGCGTGCGGCATTCCCGTATTTGCTATATATTTAATAGCTGCTCACGCAATACTGACGAGGGCTAGAGGCCTAAAATGCTTGTAAAAAGGGCAAAAATATGAAGATTTACAGACTTGTCCTCGTGCTGCTCGCACCTGCGCCCGCATTCGCACAAACTGCCGCAACAGCCGCCGTCAATGCGCCGGCAGCGCCCGACTGGGCCCAATGCAGCGCATTAACCACCGACAGCACCGCCCGCCTGGCCTGCTTTGACCGCTGGGCGCAGGACCAGCAGCAGCGGACATCTGTACCCCCCGTAACAGCCGTCGCCACCTCTTCACCAGTGAGCATCGTCGCCACCCAAACCGTGGAGGCTGCTGTCGCCGCCAAAGCGGTGCTGCGGCCCTGCACCGACCCCAAACAATCCGAGCTGTCCCGCTTCTGGGAGCTGGAGACGGGCAGCGACTGCGGCACATTTGGCATTCGCGGCTACCGCCCCATCAGCCTGTCGTGGATAGGCTCTGACAGCGTCAACACCGCGCCCAGCTCACCGTCGGCGGGCCACACCGCTACCTACACCGCATACCGCACGTCTGAGGCCCGCATTCAGCTCTCGGTGCGGACCAAGATTGCACGCGGCATCCTGACGGAAAGTGAATCCGGGCACAACGACTCCCTGTGGTTTGGCTACTCGCAGCAGTCGTACTGGCAGCTGTTCAACGGCGGCATCTCGCGCCCTTTCCGCGCCACCGACCACGAGCCGGAAATCACCTACATCTACCCCGCCGACGCGCAACTGTCTGGCGGCTGGCGCCTGCGCTACGGCGGCATCAGCGCCGTGCACCAGTCCAACGGGCAAAGCCTGCCGCTGTCGCGCAGCTGGAACCGCGTGGTGCTGATGGCCGGCATGGAAAAAGGCGACGACTTCCGCGTGATGGCCCGAGCCTGGGCGCGTTTGCCGGAAAGCAGCGAGAAGGACGACAACCCCGACATCAGCAACTACGTGGGCCGCGCAGAAGTGGCGGGCTTCTGGAACGTGAACAAGGACAACACGCTGGGTATCACGCTGCGCCACGCCCTGCGCACCAAGGCCCGCGGCTCGGTGCGCCTGGAGTGGCTCAAGACCCTGGGTGGAAACAACGCGAATGGCGATTACAGCGGCCTGCGCTTTCACACCCAGCTTTTCAGCGGCTACGGCGACTCGCTGGTGGACTACAACCGGCGCCGGACGGTGCTGAGCTTGGGGTTGAGTCTGGTGGATTTTTAGAGTGTACTTTTGCAAAAAAGGCTCTCGAATTGAGAGAAAAAAATCATAACTTATTGATTTTCAACAACTAAATTTACTTTTCGAACTCCCGAAAGTGACCAGCCAATGGATTTCCTACTGGCAACAGACGTTCGCGGTAAGACGGCAAAATCACTGCGGAAAAACTTAATCGAAGCAATTCACCCTAAATCCCACATACTTCATGTTTCTTTTATTTCGCTTGTTGCGAATAATTCGTTTGTACTTAGAATGACTATTGGCTAAATAAGCCACGACAAACAAGGAAAGAATCATGAAAACGCCAGACTTGCTCGAGCCAGTGGCCAACGAAGAAGAGGCGGAAATGGCGAAAGTAGCACTTCGCTGCCTGACGACCGCCTTAGACCATTCGAATGCGCCCAGAATCGTATTGGTTGACGGAAATGGAGAGCAAACAGATGCTCCCGTATTAACTCTTCCTCCTCGCGCACTTCGGTTTTTTGCTGAAGTTCTCAAGAAGATGGCGCAGCAGCAGCCAATTATGCTGCTCCCGCAAAAGCACGAACTCACGACACAAGAAGCTGCAGCTTTTCTGAATGTCTCGCGTCCCTTTGTTATCAAGGAGATCGAGGCAGGTCGACTTAAGTGCAACAAAGTTAATAGGCATCGACGTATCGAATTCGACGAACTAAAGCGCTACATGGCAGAGCAGCGTAAAAGCACCGAGGAGGCACTCCAGGGGTTGGTGACGTTGTCCGAGAAAATTGGCCTGGAGTTCTGAATGGCGGGCTCAGCTAGATATACGGCGATCTTGGATGCAAATACTTTGTATCCAATGCTGGTACGTGATCTTCTTCTGAGCCTCGCTACTGCTGGGCTTTATCATGCGCGGTGGACAGTAGACATTCAGAATGAATGGACTAGAAACTTATCCAAAGATCGCCCCGAAATCTCGGAGCATCTTCCGGGTATCGTTGACGCCATGAATAACGCTGTCCCAGATTGCTTAGTAGAGAATTACCATCCTCTGATTAAATGCGTAACTCTTCCAGATCCCAAAGATCAACATGTCCTTGCCGCAGCTATAGCTGGACATGCAGATGCAATTGTCACCTTCAATGTCAAGCATTTCCCAGTGGAAGTACTTTCGACTCACCGCATTGAGGTCCAGCATCCAGACGACTTTGTAATGAATCAGCTCCAATTACAAGAATTAGTTGCAATTGAAGCAATCAAAAAAATGCGTGCGCGATGGAAAAATCCTGAACGATCAGTTGCAGAATTGATTGATGCCCTAGAGAAAAGAGGGCTGCCCTTTACGTCTGCTCATCTCAAACAGGCACAGGGGCTGATCTAGCATCTAAATTTGAATTTTGTAGAAAAAAACCAGAGTTGTAGAAACGCCCCAGAGCCCGAAAGGGCGCTGGGGCGCAAATCACTGGTGGCCTGGGGCGGAATCGAACCACCGACACAAGGATTTTCAATCCTCTGCTCTACCGACTGAGCTACCGGGCCTCACTGAGCCATAAATTATAGCAGGGTCAAACGCCGCCCCGCTTGCCGCGGGTGAGGTCCACGCCCAGCTGTTTGAGCTTGCGGTAGAGGTGGGTGCGCTCCAGGCCGGTTTTTTCGGCCACGCGGGTCATGGAGCCGTTTTCCTTGGCCAGATGGTACTCAAAATACGCCTTTTCAAACTCGTCGCGCGATTCGCGCAGGGGTTTGTCCAGCATGAAGCTTTGCCGCGATTGCGGACCGCTTTCTGCAGCGATGGCCGCCAGCTGACTGGCTGCGGCCAGCATGTCCGAGACAAGGCTCGCCGGCTGCGTGGTAGCCGGCGTCATGAGTTTGCGCACGATGCCACGCGCCAGGCCCTGCTCCACGGCCTTGAGCAGCTTTTGCATGGTGATGGGTTTTTCCAGAAACGCCATGGCGCCGATCTTGGTGGCCTCCACCGCGGTGTCGATGGTGGCGTGGCCACTCATCATGATCACCGGCATGGTGAGTGCGCCGCTGGAGGACCATTCTTTCAGCAGGGTGACGCCGTCGGTATCGGGCATCCAGATGTCCAGCAGCACCAGATCAGGGCGGTCACGCAATCGCGCGGCACGGGCCTGCGCTGCGTTTTCGGCTACTTCGACGCTGTGACCCTCGTCGTTGAGGATTTCAAACAGCAGGTCACGAATGCCCAGCTCGTCATCAACTACCAATATATTTGCCATGATTTTCTTCTGCTGTTCCCCGGGTATAACCGCATTGCGCTCAGGTTGGCGCAACTTTGTGTATGGCGAATGATAACGACACTTGGGCGCCCCCTATTTTTCCGTCCACCACCCGGTTGGCAATATCAACGCGGGAGGCATGTTCGTCGGCAATTTTCTTCACAACGGCCAGCCCCAGGCCGGTGCCCCGGACCTTGGTGGTGACGTAGGGTTCAAACGCGCGTCGCAGGATGTTTTCGGGGAAGCCGCAACCCTGATCGAGCACGCTCAGGCGCACCCGGCCGGATGATTCCACCCACTGGGTTTTGATGATGACGGCACCCGGATGTGATCCGCTATTGGCAGCGGTTTCGGTGGCGTCTTGCGCGTTTTGCAGCAGGTTGTGCACCACCTGGCGCAGCTGGTGGGCGTCGCCCATGATTTTGGGGCATGCGGCATCCAGCTCCATGTGCACGGGCACCTTGGCGTTTTCATCGTCATACAGCTGCATGACCTCGGCCACCAGCGCGTTCAGATCCACGGGCTTGAGTTCGGCCGCGGGCAAGCGGGCGTAATCACGGAACTCATTGACGAGACGCTTCATGGCGTCCACCTGGTCCACGATGGTCTTGACCGACTTGGTCAGGATGGCCTGCTCCGGTGGTGCCACTTTGCCGGATAGTTTCATTTCCAGCCGCTCGGCAGACAGCTGGATGGGCGTCAACGGGTTTTTGATTTCATGCGCAAGCCGCCGCGCCACCTCGCCCCAGGCCTGCGCGCGCTGGGCAGACACGATTTCTGAAATGTCGTCAAACACCAGCAAGCGGGCATTGCCCGGCAGCTCGGCGCCGCGGGCAACCAGCGTGACCACGTCACCTGCAGGCGCAGAAGCCCCTGGCAGCGCAGAGCCCAGCTCAAAGGAATGTTGCCAGCGGTCCAGCCCGTGCTCGGTGCGCTCACCCAGGAATGAATCGAATTGGCGCTGCACGTCCGCGGCGAATTCCTCCAGACCCTCAACCTCGCTGAGGTGGCGGCCTTCATATGCGGCGAGAGGGGAGCGCAGTATACGGGTGGCACCGGGATTGGAAGAAAGAATCACGCCGGCAGGGTCCAGCACGATAACGCCCGCAGTCAGGTTATCCAGAATGGTTTGCAGGTTGGCGCGAGCCGAATTGACCTGCTCCATGCTGCTCTGCACTGCTTCGCGGGCGTCGGATAGCTGATGGGTCATGTCGGCAAAGGCGCGGGTCAGGCCACCGAGTTCGTCCTTGCCCTGCAGCGCAGCTTTGGGCGTCAGGTCGCCAGCGGCCACCTGATTCACACCATCGGCCAGCAGCAGCAAGGGCCGCACGATCTGGTTGCCCAGCACAACCGCCAGCAACACCGCACCAAACACCGCCAGGAACAGACTGAGGGTGAGCGTGCCGATGTACATGCGTTTGAGGCCTTCACGCGCCAGCGCCCGCTCCTGGTACTCGCGATTGGCTTCTGTGACGGCCAGTGCGTTGGCCACCAGTGTGGGAGGGAGCGCCTGGGTGACCTGCAGGTACCGAACCTCCCCGGAAAAGCCCAGATTGGGATTGGGCACAACCACCAGCGCCTTGATTCGCGCGTTGGTGATGTCGCCGGGCGTTGCTTCATCCAGCCCCTCAATCCAGCTCATGGCCCGCTGGGTACGGGCATTGCGGAACTGCTGCGGTGTGGGGCGCTCCGGGTTCAATTGAAACCGGGACTTGCCGGTGCCGCCAATCAGTTGCGACGACGCACTCCACAGAAAAACATCTTCAGCACCCAGTTGCTCACGTACCCGATCCAGCGGCAGACTCACGATGGCATCCGGGACATCGACCAGCTGGCTGGCGGATGATCGCGACTTGGTCGCCAGATCGCTGGCCAGTGTTTCCAGCGTGACGCGGCCCAGGTTAAGCCCTGCCTCCAGCGCCCCTTCAACCTTGACGTCAAACCAGCTTTCGATGGAGCGCGAGACGAACTGATATGACACGACGTAGATGAGCAAGCCTGGCACAAAACCCGCCAGCGCAAATACCGCCGCCAGCTTGACGAGCAATCGGCTGCCAAAGCGGCCTTTTCTGAGCCGGCTGAACAACCGGATGGCAATCCATCCGATGACCAGCAACAGTAACCCAGCAACCACAACGTTCAGGACAAACAGGCGGGCATAGTTCTGCTCATACATCGCCCGGTTGTTGGTGGCCTGTGCCAGCAAAAACAGGAGAACCAGGCCGATAGCCGTCATGGCGGCGATGCCGATGCCGATAGACCAGCGCACCGCCCGGGAACGGTTCAGGGCATGATGGGCGGCGGCATCAGGCTGCACAACAGGTGCATTCACTTCTCGGGCTCCACCGCTAGCCGCTGGAATGCTGTGGCTGAAACATCCCAGTCAGACTGACCCAATGCGCCAATCTGGAACGGGCGCGGTAGCTGGGTAACGTCAAGGCGGAAGCGAAGTTCCACGTTGTGCCGGGACCCCGGTTCGACCTCGGTTGCGTCGGCAATTTTCCAGCGGGACAGACGCTGCAGTGACATGAGCGCCTCCGTCAGGGTGTCAAAACTCTGGCTCAAGGCCACTCCCGGACCACTGGCGGATACCGGTCCTGACGATGTCGCGATGCGCCAGCGACGGGTAAGCGGCGAATAGGCCAGCCGGAACTGGCGCTGTGCCGTGGCCACTTTTTTGTCAGCCCAGTACCACCGGTCCCGGAACAGATCAGCTTCAGTGACAAAAAACATGGGCACCCCTTTGAGCAGGGCATCCTCCACCGCGGGTGGCAGGTCGAACTTGGCAACGGCGGACAGGAATACGCCATCGGCCATCCGTTCAACCCGTAACTGGGTGATTTCTGCCGACGTGGACTCGGCATGGGCGGGATGGATCAGGCCTGCAATCAGGCACGCGCAGACCAGCGCGGCAGCCAGATCAGGCCGTGCGTTTCTCCAGCAGCGCGTAAAAAAAGCCGTCATGGTCACCGTAACGATTGTCCGGGACGAGGTCCTGCTTCGCCCCAAAGAGGGGCAATAAATGGCCCGGCGAAGGCAACAAAGCGGCATCGGTGTTGTGTGCAAGAAACGTTTGCATCTGGCTGCTACCTTCGACCGGGAAGATGGAGCAGGTGCAATACAGCAGCCGGCCACCCGGTTTGACCAAGGCCCACAACGCCTTGAGCAGCCGGGCCTGCGTGTCGGCCAGTTGCGCAATATCACTCTCGCGGCGCAGCCAGCGAATGTCAGGGTGACGCCGGACGATGCCCGACGCCGTGCACGGTGCGTCCAGCAAAATCGCATCGAATAATTGCCCGTCCCACCATGATTGGGGCTGCGATGCATCGCCAACCACCACCCGGGCCGAGAGCCCCAGCCGCTGCAGATTTTGATGAATACGGTCACAACGGGTAACGTCAATATCCATGGCAGTGACGTCGCAATCCGCCAGTTCGAGCAGGTGCGCGGTTTTGCCACCTGGCGCGGCGCAGGCATCCAGCACGCGAATCTTTTGTGACAAGTCCATTCCATCCAGAAGCAGCGGCGCAGCCATTTGCGCTGCACTGTCCTGAACCGAGGCTTCACCTTGTGCAAACCCGGGAATCTGCTGTACTGGAACAGGGTGAGCCAGCGTCAGGCCGGACAATCCGACCCTGGCAGATTCCACACCAGCTTGCATCAGTTGCTCACAGCAGCGATCAACCGTGGTTCGCCGGGTATTGACGCGCAACGTCATGGGTGGCCGGCGGTTGTTGGCTGTCAAAAGTGCTTGCCATGTATCCGGGTAGTCCTTTTTAAGGCGTGCAATCCACCAGGCAGGATGATTCCATTGCGCAACCGGGTCCTTCAGTGCCGCTTCGGTCAACGCCTGACGCTCACGCAGGAACCGGCGCAGGCAGCCATTGATAAATCCGGCATGCGCACGCGTGGCAGGCGTCCTCTTGGCCGCTTCAACGGTCTGATTCACCAATGTGAAAGCCTCGTAAGGGGCGTCAGTGTCCGACCAGGCCAACGCCAGGGCGCTACACAACAAGGCGTCCGACGCTGGGGACGGCGTGCGGGTGGCCAGCAGTTTGCGCAACACCTGAGCCGAGCCCAGCGACCGCAGCACCTGAAACACCAGAGACTGAACCCCAGGGCGTAGCGGGGCGGCAACGGTGTCAAGGGCCACTGTGCCGGAAGTGCCCGAGCGGATGGCCGTCAGCACGCTGGCGCATGCCTGAAGTTGGCGCCACAGGGGCGGGTTGTCCTGTGGTGGGCCTGTCATAGGGGTCGGGCGGGATTGAATGCGAACAACCACGCCAGCAGGCTGGCAGGAAATTGGGCAATGGCCTCGTTGTAAGCGACCACCAGACGGTTGAATTCAGCCTTTGCAGGTGAGATCAGCAAGGCGACCTGGGACCAGTCCTGCTGCAGCACCTCGGGTATCCGGTGACCCGCCAGATCGGGCGGTTCACTCTGGAGTCGCTCCCACGATGTGCCCAGGGTGGAATAGGCCGTCTGCAGGGCACTCATTGCAGCCGGATCCAGCGGTTGTTGACTGATTTTTTTCAAAGAATCCTCAAACTGGGTGGCGGCACTGTCCACACCAATCCAAGCCTGCGTGAGGGTATCAGCATGCTGGGGAACCAGCTCAGCCAGGCCGGTGTCATTCATCAGCGATCCATTGGCACGAACCAGCGCCACATATTTGGAGAGTTGTTCATTAACGGCAGCAAAGGCCTGGACCGTCTGCGATCGCAGGCGAACCAGACGGTTGTAGGCCCCTACTGCCCAGAACGCGATCAGTGCCACAACAATCCAGAGAATGACAAATTCATCCATAGGCGGCTTTCAGTTCGGCGATACCATGAAAAAGCGCCTCAAACCCTTCGGAAAGGGCGTGAGGCGCTATCATTAGTATAGCAATTGCTTATGCTGGTATCAGGCTCCGGCGCTTTCCTCGGCGGCCGGTGCATCACCTGCATCGCTTGTCTCTCCAGCCAATTCAGCGGCTTCCGCATCGGCAATGGCACGGCGCTCGGCATCATCCATGTTTTCGCGGACTTTGCGGGCTTCGTGATAGGCCAGACCGGTACCTGCAGGAATCAGGCGACCGACGATGACGTTCTCTTTCAGGCCGCGCAACTCGTCGCGCTTGCCCATGATGGCAGCTTCGGTCAGCACGCGGGTGGTTTCCTGGAAGGAAGCCGCGCTGATGAAGCTGTCCGTGGACAGGGACGCCTTGGTGATACCCAGCAACAAATTGGTGAATGTTGCAGGAATCTTGCCTTCGGCACGCAGCGCATCGTTGGTGTTGAGCATCTCGGAACGCTCGACTTGTTCACCATTGATGTAGCTGGAGTCTCCTGCGGCCTCCACCACCACACGGCGCAGCATCTGACGAACAATCACTTCGATATGCTTGTCGTTGATCTTCACGCCCTGCAGGCGGTACACGTCCTGGACTTCGTCCACGATGTAGCGTGCCAGCTCTTCGGAGCCCAGCAGGCGCAGGATGTCCTGTGGATCGGCGGGGCCGTCCACTACGCTTTCGCCCTTGTTGACCACCTGGCCTTCGTGCACCAGGATGTTCTTTTCCTTAGGAACGAGTTCTTCCCACACTGCACCATCAGGATCAGTGATCTGCAGGCGAATCTTGCCTTTGGTCTCTTTGCCGAACGACACGGTACCGGTCATCTCGGCCAGCACGCCCTTGTCTTTAGGCGAACGGGCTTCGAACAACTCGGCCACACGCGGCAGACCACCGGTAATGTCACGGGTTTTCTGGCCTTCGATGGGGATGCGGGCCAGCACTTCGCCAGGACCCACTTCCTGGCCGTCACGCACCTGAACCAGTGCGCCCACAGGGAAGCCAATGGTCACCGAGTGATCAGTACCGGGGATCTTGACTTCATTACCCGAAGCATCGATCAGTTTGACTTGCGGGCGGATCACCTTGGCAGAACCACGACGTTTCGGGTCAATCACCACCAGAGTGGAAAGACCGGTTACCTCATCCACCTGCTTGGCAACCGTGAGGCCTTCTTCAACATTCTCGAACTGCGCCTTGCCGGCGAACTCGGTAATGATGGGTCGGGTCAACGGATCCCAGTTGGCCAGAATAGCGCCGGCCTTGATGGTTTGATCAGCCTTGACGGTCAGCACAGCGCCATACGGAACCTTGTGACGCTCGCGCTCACGGCCATGCTCGTCATGAATGACGATCTCACCGGAACGCGCAATAACGACCAGTTCTTTCTTGCTGTTGGTCACGTAGCGCATGGTGGCATTGAAGCCGATGCTGCCGTTGGACTTGGCTTCCACGCTGGACGCAATCGCCGCGCGTGAAGCCGCACCACCAATGTGGAAGGTACGCATGGTCAGCTGGGTACCCGGCTCACCGATGGACTGCGCAGCAATCACACCAACGGCTTCCCCGCCATTGATCAGGCCGCCACGACCCAGATCGCGACCGTAACACTTGGCGCAAATGCCAAAGCGGGTTTCGCAGGTCAGTGCGGTACGAACCTTGACTTCGTCCACACCTTGTGCTTCCAGCTCGTCAATCACGTCCTCATCCAGCATCTCACCGGCTTTGGCCAGTACGGAACGGTTTTCAGGGTGCAGCACGTCTTCAGCAGCGGTGCGACCCAGAATACGGTCACGCAGGGATTCGATCACCTCGCCGCCTTCAACGATGGCGCGCATCAGCGAGCCGTCTTGTGTGCCGCAATCCTGCTCGGTTACCACCAGATCCTGGGTCACGTCCACCAGACGACGGGTCAAGTAACCCGAGTTAGCCGTCTTCAACGCCGTATCCGCCAGGCCCTTACGGGCGCCGTGGGTGGAGATGAAGTACTGCAACACGTTCAAGCCTTCCCGGAAGTTGGCGGTAATGGGCGTCTCAATGATGGAGCCATCCGGCTTGGCCATCAAGCCGCGCATACCCGCCAACTGGCGAATCTGGGCTGCCGAACCGCGGGCACCTGAGTCAGCCATCATGTAGATGGAGTTGAAGGATTCCTGATCCACTTCCTTGCCGTGGCGGTCAATGGTCCGCTCTTTGGCCAGCTGGGCCATCATGACCTTGGAGACTTCGTCACCGGCCTTGCCCCAGATATCCACCACCTTGTTGTAGCGTTCGCCCACTGTCACCAGACCGGAGGTGTACTGCTGGCCGATTTCCTTCACTTCCTTCTCGGCGCGGTCGATGATGCCCTGCTTTTCTTTCGGCACCAGCATGTCGTCGATACAGATGGAAATACCGGCTTTGGTCGCCAGGCGGAAACCGTACTGCAGCAGCTTGTCTGCAAACACCACGGTTTCTTTCAGGCCGCACTTGCGGAAGGACACGTTGATCAGCTTGGAGATTTCCTTCTTCTTCAACGCCTTGTTGATGTTGGAGAAAGGAAGACCTTTTGGCAGGATCTCGGACAGCAAGGCACGCCCGGCGGTGGTTTCCCACAGTTTGGTGGATGGCACCAGCTCACCCGTCTCCTTGTTTTTCGTGTATTCGGTCAGACGCACGTTGATTCTGGCAGTCAGCTCGACTTCACCCGCATCAAACGCGCGTTGAACTTCTCCGGTGTCGGAGAAGATCAGGCCCTCGCCTTTGCCGTTGATACGTTCACGGGTGGTGTAGTACAGACCCAGCACCACGTCCTGTGACGGCACGATCGAAGGCTCACCGTTCGCCGGGAACAGGATGTTATTGGATGCCAGCATCAAGGTGCGTGCTTCCATCTGCGCTTCCACCGACAGGGGCACGTGGACAGCCATCTGGTCACCGTCAAAGTCGGCATTGAACGCGGCGCAAACCAGTGGGTGCAACTGAATGGCTTTGCCTTCAATCAGGATAGGTTCGAACGCCTGAATGCCCAAACGGTGCAGCGTAGGTGCACGGTTCAGCATCACAGGATGCTCTTTGATCACCTCTTCCAGAATGTCCCACACGACTGGCGTGCCGGATTCGACTTCCTTCTTGGCCGCCTTGATGGTCGTGGCAATACCCATAGCTTCCAGGCGGGCAAAGATGAAGGGCTTGAAGAGTTCAAGCGCCATCAGCTTGGGCAAACCGCACTGATGCAGCTTGAGCGTTGGTCCCACCACAATCACGGAACGACCGGAGTAGTCCACGCGCTTGCCCAGCAAGTTCTGGCGGAAACGGCCGTTCTTGCCCTTGATCATGTCAGCCAGAGACTTCAGGGCACGCTTGTTGGCACCCGTCATGGCCTTGCCGCGGCGACCGTTGTCCAGCAAGCTGTCCACGGCTTCCTGCAGCATACGCTTCTCATTGCGCGCAATGATCTCGGGGGCTTTCAGTTCCAGCAACCGGCGCAGGCGGCTGTTGCGGTTGATCACGCGGCGGTACAGATCGTTCAGGTCAGACGTGGCAAAACGGCCGCCGTCCAGTGGCACCAGCGGCCGCAGGTCCGGAGGCAGCACGGGCAGTACGTCGAGCACCATCCACTCGGGCTTGATGCCCGACTTCTTGAAGGCCTCAAGCAGTTTCAGGCGCTTGGTGTTCTTCTTGATCTTGAGCTCTGAACCACTGGGGTCATTGCGCAACTTCTCGATAGAGCCGTCAATATCAATGCTTTGCAGCAGATCCTTGATGCCCTCTGCACCCATCTTGGCCTGGAACTCATCACCGAACTCCTTGAATTTGGCGTCATAGTCATCCTCAGTCATGATGCTGAACTTCTTCAGCGGGGTCATGCCAGGGTCGGTCACCACATAAGCTTCGAAATACAGCACGCGTTCAATATCGCGCAATGTCATGTCCAGCACCAGGCCCAAACGGCTTGGCAGTGACTTCAGGAACCAGATGTGGGCGCAAGGCGCAGCCAGATCAATGTGGCCCATGCGCTCACGGCGCACTTTGGTCTGGGTGACTTCAACGCCGCACTTCTCGCAGATCACGCCGCGGTGCTTGAGACGCTTGTATTTGCCGCACAGACATTCGTAATCCTTGATAGGACCAAAAATCTTCGCACAAAACAGGCCGTCCCGCTCGGGCTTGAACGTACGGTAATTGATGGTTTCAGGCTTCTTGACCTCGCCGAAAGACCACGAACGGATCTTCTCGGGAGAAGCCATGCCGATCCTGATGGCATCAAAATGCTCATCTGGCGTGAACTGTTTGAACAGGTCGAGTAGTGATTTCATTTGACTCTTTCCTTATCAATTAAGAACGTTCGAGTTCAATGTCGATGCCCAAGGAGCGGATTTCCTTGACCAGCACGTTGAACGATTCCGGCATGCCGGCCTCAATGGAATGCTCGCCCTTGACAATGCTCTCGTACACCTTGGTACGCCCCTGCACGTCGTCTGACTTGACCGTGAGCATTTCCTGCAGCGTGTAGGCAGCTCCATACGCTTCGAGTGCCCAGACCTCCATCTCGCCGAAGCGCTGACCACCAAACTGAGCCTTGCCGCCCAATGGCTGCTGGGTGACCAGGCTGTAAGGACCCGTCGAGCGGGCGTGCATCTTGTCGTCCACCAGGTGGTGCAGCTTCAGTACGTGCATGTAACCCACGGTCGTTGGACGCTCAAACGCATCACCGCTACGCCCATCGAACAAATTGGCTTGCGTGCGCGCAGCCGTCAGGCCCTTGGCCTTGACGATGTCATCCGGGTAGGCCAGCTTGAGCATGGTACGAATTTCTTCTTCCGACGCACCGTCAAATACCGGAGTGGCAAACGTTGCCCCTTTTGACAGGTTGTCAGCCATTTCCAGAACTTCCGCGTCACTCAGCTTGGACAGGTCTTCCTTGCGACCAGACCCGTTGTACAGGTTCTCGAGGAACTTGCGCAGATCGGCCAGCTTCGCCTCTGCCTGGAGCATGTCGCCAATGCGCTGACCGATGCCTTTGGCCGCCCACCCCAAGTGAACTTCCAGAACCTGACCCACGTTCATCCGCGAAGGAACGCCCAACGGATTCAAAACAATATCGCAGGGGGTGCCGTCAGCCATGTAAGGCATGTCTTCAACCGGAACGATCTTGGACACGACACCCTTGTTACCGTGACGGCCGGCCATCTTGTCGCCAGGCTGCAGGCGACGCTTGACGGCGAGGTAGACCTTGACCATCTTCAGTACGCCAGCGGGCAGCTCATCGCCTTGCGTCAGCTTCTTGCGCTTTTCTTCGAAAGCCAGATCGAAACTGTGACGGGTTTGTTCCAGGGAGTTTTTGATACTCTCAAGCTGTGTGGCCACTTCGTCGTCGGCAGGACGAACGTCAAACCAGTGAAATTTCTCGATTGAGGCCAGATAAGCCTTGTCGATCTTCGTCCCCTTGGCGAGCTTCTGCGGACCACCATTGGCGACTTTTCCAGTCAACAGCTTTTCAATGCGATCGAACGCATCCAGTTCCACGATGCGGAGCTGGTCATTCAGGTCAAGTCGGAAGCGTTTGAGCTCATCGTCAATGATTTGCTGGGCACGGCGGTCACGGGTGATGCCTTCACGGGTAAAGACCTGCACGTCAATAACGGTGCCCTGTGAGCCCTGATCAACACGCAAGGATGTGTCTTTCACATCGCTGGCCTTTTCACCAAAAATGGCGCGCAGCAGCTTCTCTTCAGGCGTCAGCGTGGTTTCGCCTTTGGGCGTTACTTTACCCACCAGCGTGTCACCGGGCTGAACCTCGGCACCCACATAAATGATGCCTGAATCATCCAGACGATTGAGCTGCTGTTCGCTCAGGTTAGGAATGTCACGCGTGATTTCTTCTGCGCCCAACTTGGTATCACGCGCCATCACCACGAGCTCCTCGATGTGAATCGAGGTGTAGCGATCATCGGCAACAACACGTTCGCTGATCAGAATCGAATCTTCGAAGTTATAGCCATTCCATGGCATGAAGGCCACCAGCATATTCTGGCCAAGCGCCAGTTCGCCGATGTCTGTCGAAGCGCCGTCAGCAATTACATCGCCCTTGGCAAGCATGTCGCCCTTCTTGACGATAGGACGCTGATGGATGTTGGTGTTCTGGTTGGACCGCTGATACTTGATCAGGTTGTAGATATCCACGCCCACTTCGCCGGCTTGTGCCTCGGCATCGTTCACGCGAATCACCACACGGGTAGCATCAACGTAGTCAACGACGCCACCACGGGTAGCGGTAACCACGGTACCCGAGTCAACTGCAGACACACGCTCGATGCCTGTACCGACGAATGCCTTTTCAGGGCGCAGCACGGGCACCGCCTGGCGTTGCATGTTGGCACCCATCAGCGCACGATTCGCGTCATCATGCTCCAGGAATGGCACCAGCGACGCTGCGACAGAAACGATCTGGGCAGGAGACACGTCCATGTACTGGATGCGCTCGGCGGCCACCAGAATCGATTCGCCTTTTTCACGGGCAGAGACCAGATCACCCGTCAGCTTGCCCTCTTTATCCAGCGTTGCATTCGCCTGGGCAATGACGTACTTGCCTTCTTCGATGGCCGAGAGGTAATCAATTTCATTGGTGATCACGCTATCAACCACCCGGCGATATGGTGTTTCGATAAACCCGTATTCGTTCAGGCGTGCGTACAGGGCCAACGAGTTGATCAGGCCGATGTTTGGACCTTCGGGCGTTTCAATTGGACACACGCGACCGTAATGGGTCACGTGTACGTCACGCACCTCAAAGCCTGCGCGTTCGCGTGTCAAACCACCTGGGCCAAGGGCCGAAACACGACGCTTGTGCGTAATCTCGGACAGCGGATTGGTCTGATCCATGAACTGCGACAGCTGCGAAGCCCCGAAAAACTCCTTAAGCGCCGCAGAAATCGGCTTGGAGTTGATCAGGTCATGTGGCATCAGCGGCTCTTGTTCAGCCTGACCCAGACGCTCTTTCACAGCTTTTTCAATTCGTGCCAAGCCTGTACGGTACTGGTTTTCAGCCAACTCACCAACGCAGCGAACGCGGCGGTTGCCCAAGTGGTCAATATCGTCAACTTCGCCACGGCCGTTACGCAGATCCACCAGGATCTTCACAACAGCGAGGATATCTTCGTTTGTCAGCACCATGGGGCCGGTTGACTCGGCACGACCCATCTTGGCGTTGAACTTCATGCGGCCAACACGCGACAGATCGTAGGTGTCAGGGTTATAGAACAAGCGCTGGAACAAAGCCTGAACCGCATCTTCCGTCGGCGGCTCGCCAGGGCGCATCATGCGATAGATCGCAACACGAGCAGCGAATTCATCGACCGTTTCATCGCTACGCAGAGTTTGCGAAATATACGCACCCTGATCGAGCTCATTGGTATAGATGCAGGCCAGGTCCTGAACGCCAGCAGATCGCAACTTCTTGAGTAGCGCTTCAGTCAGTTCTTCATTGGCCTTGGCGATGATTTCACCCGTATCGGCATCAACGATGTTGCGAGCCACAATACGGCCAACCAGAAAGTCTTCCGGCACGCTGATGTGCGCGGTCTGGCTTTGCTCCAGTTCACGGGTATGACGGGCTGTAACGCGCTTGTCTTTGGCTACCACTACTTTGCCGCTTTTGTCGGTGATGTCAAAGCGGGCGACTTCACCACGCAGACGCTCCGCCACAAATTCCATCTGGGCACCGCTATCCATCAAGCGGAAGTTGTCGTTGACGAAGAAGTTGGCGAGAATGGACTCATGGTTCAGGCCAATGGCCTTGAGCAGGATCGTGACAGGCATCTTGCGACGGCGATCCACCCGGAAGTACAGAATGTCTTTCGGGTCGAACTCGAAGTCGAGCCATGAGCCGCGGTAAGGAATAATCCGCGCGGAAAACAACAGCTTACCGGAGCTGTGTGTCTTGCCCTTGTCGTGTTCAAAGAACACACCAGGAGAACGGTGCAACTGGGACACGATGACGCGCTCGGTTCCGTTGATGATGAAGGAGCCTTTGCCCGTCATGAGCGGCACTTCGCCCATGTAGACTTCCTGTTCCTTCACCTCCTTGACCACCTTGTTTTGAGAGGTGGAAGATTCACGGTCATAAATGATCAGTTGAACCTTGGCACGAACGGCGGACGCAAAAGTCAAACCGCGAGTCTGGCATTCACGCACATCAAAACCAGGTTTTGCCAGGTTGTATTCGAGAAACTTCATCTCGACAAAACCATTGTGCGAAACAATGGGGAAGGCTGCTTCAAAGGCAGCCTGCAGACCCTCAGTGGTTCGCTTCTTGGGCGCTACATCAGCTTGCAAGAATGCGGTGTACGCATCTTTTTGCATTTGCAGCAGGTAAGGAATTTCGAGCACGCTGTCGCGGCTGCCGAAACTTTTGCGAATTCGCTTGCGTTCGGTATATGTATAAGCCATGAGATCTCCGGGGCAAAGACTTGGGAATCCAGGGGTTCCAGGCGACGGTCGCGTTGAGCACCACACTCAACAGTCTTGGTGATTGGCCACTACCAATCATTGGCGGACGGTTGCACATTGCGTGCAACCCGAACCAAGGCATCTTCTGTAGTCGGGGTCAGAAGACACTGAAAAAGAGGCGGGGAAGCCTGTTTTTCAGTGCACTCTTACAAGCGCCAAAGGCTGGGAGCCCTTTAAAGGACCACCCAGCCTTTTCGGACGATCAATTACTTGAGTTCGACCTTGGCACCGGCTTCCACCAGTTTTTTCATGGCGGCTTCAGCATCAGCTTTGGCAACGCCTTCCTTGACGTTCTTCGGAGCGCCATCAACCAGGTCTTTGGCTTCCTTGAGGCCCAGACCCGTGATTTCACGCACGGCCTTGATGACCGACACCTTGTTCGCGCCGGCTTCCAGCAGAACAACGTTGAATTCGGTCTTCTCTTCAGCCACAGCAGCAGCAGCACCGCCACCAGCGGCTGGAGCGGACATGGCCGCAGCGCTCACTCCAAATTTCTCTTCGATGGCTTTCACCAGGTCGTTGAGTTCCATGACCGTCATGCTGTCCAGCGCGGTCAAAAATGCGTCTTTATCGAATGCCATTTTGATTTCCTAATGATTGGTTTCTAACGTGCAGACAGCTTTATGCTGCGACTGCCTCAGCGGGTGCAGCAGCTGCGCCAGCGCCTTTTTTCTCCGCGATCGCTGCCAGCACACGTGCCGTACGCGAAATCGGGGACTGCATCAAGCCCAGCAATTGAGCCAACAGAACTTCCTTGGGAGGAATGCTGGCCAATTGTTTAACGCCGTTCACGTCCAGTGCTTTTCCACCATACGCACCGCCGCGAATTACCAATTTGTCATTGGTTTTCGCGAATTCCGCTACCACTTTCGCGGCAGCAACTGCGTCGACAGAGAAACCATAGATCAGCGGACCGGTCATCTGGTCGGACACAACTTCAAATGGGCTACCGGCTACAGCGCGGCGGGCCAGTGTGTTTTTCAACACACTCAGGCTCACACCATTGCTGCGCGCGTTAGAGCGCAATTTGGTCATGTCAGCGACCGTGACGCCACGGTATTCCGCCATCACGAGCGTTTGAGCTTTTGCGGCGAGGCCAGTCACATCACTGATGACCGCTTCTTTCTCACTGCGATTAAGACTCAAGGTCTACTCCTTTAAATGTGTCTGTTGGCTCAATCTCTCGACCATCTGCCTTCAAACACGCCACATTGCAGCGACCAACTGTTTTAGGAACTCGTTCCATCTGCAGCGGAATCGCCATCTGCGTTGGCGGAGCTCCGGGACCAACCCAAAGCTCACTGATTAAGCACTCACCTTTTACGGATTGCACACCAACGGTCTTGGATGACCTGAAAACACCTCACGATATCCTCAGCCCACCACATTGGAGCGCCCTAGCGGGCGCTCCAAATTTCCTTGCAATTACGCGCTGATGGTTTGGGTATCCACACGGACACCCACACCCATCGTTGACGAAACTGCCACTTTTCTCAAATAAACACCTTTGCTCGACGCCGGCTTGGCCTTGGTCAGGGCTTCAACCAGTGCAGACAAATTGCCCTGCAGCTTGTCTGTATCGAATGAGCGACGGCCAATCGTGGAGTGCACGATACCGGCTTTGTCAACACGGAACTGGACCTGACCTGCCTTGGCGTTTTTCACAGCCGTGGCCACGTCAGGGGTGACGGTTCCAACCTTGGGGTTAGGCATCAAACCGCGTGGACCGAGAATCTGACCCAGCGTGCCAACGACGCGCATCGCATCCGGTGCAGCAATGACGACGTCAAAGGGCATGTCACCGGCCTTCACCATGGCAGCCAGATCGTCCATACCCACAACATCAGCACCAGCAGCCCGCGCTTCTTCAGCTTTGGCACCCTGTGCAAACACGGCAACGCGCTTGGTCTTGCCTGTTCCGTTGGGCAGCACAACGGCGCCACGGACAACCTGATCGGATTTCTTGGCGTCAATACCAAGCTGCACAGCAACGTCGATGGACTCGTCGAATTTGGCGGTTGCACACTCTTTGACAATGCTCAACGCGTCAGCCAAGGCGTACAGCTTGTTGCTGTCAACCTTGCCTGCATAGGTTTTTGCACGTTTTGTAAGCTTGGTCATTACACGCCCTCCACATTCACGCCCATGGAACGGGCAGAACCGGCAATGGTACGAACCGCAGCATCCAGGTCAGCAGCAGTCATGTCTTTCATTTTGGTCTTTGCAATTTCTTCGAGCTGGGCGCGCGTGATCTTGCCAACCTTGTCCATATGTGGTTTGGAAGAACCCTTGTCCAGCTTGATAGCCTTTTTGATCAGTACCGTCGCAGGCGGCGTCTTGATAATGAAGGTGAAGCTCTTGTCTGCAAATGCGGTGATCACCACCGGCAGCGGCAGGCCCGGCTCGACGCCTTGGGTCTGGGCGTTGAACGCCTTGCAGAACTCCATGATGTTCAAGCCGCGCTGACCCAATGCGGGGCCGATCGGTGGTGATGGGTTGGCTTTACCAGCTGGCACTTGCAGCTTGACAAAACCGACGATTTTTTTCGCCATAGTTTTCTCCTTGCGGGTGATAACGCCCAGATCCCGTTTTATTAGGCAACAGGTCCAGGCTTCCCGGGGTTAACGACTCACTTCAAACATTCGCATCGAGTCGAAAAATGCGAACTCTGCTAAATCAGGTTTTTTCGATCTGCGAGAACTCGAGCTCCACCGGCGTGGAGCGACCAAAAATAGTGACCGACACACGAACCTTGCTCTTTTCGTAGTTCACATCTTCAACGGAACCGTTGAAATCCGTGAATGGGCCATCCTTGACACGCACAAATTCACCCACCACAAATTCAACTTTATGCCGAGGCTTCTCTGTACCTTCCTGCATCTGATTGACGATCTTCATCACTTCAGCTTCGGAGATAGGTGCAGGGCGATTCTTCGCGCCACCCACAAAACCCGTAACCTTGTTGGTGTGCTTCACCAAGTGCCAAGTGTCGTCATCCATGACCATTTCCACCAGCACATAGCCGGGGAAAAACTTTCGTTCGGTCGTTTTCTTCTGACCATTCTTGACTTCAACAACCTCTTCCATTGGAACCAGAATGCGTCCGAACTTGCTTTGCATGCCCGCCCGGTTGATCCGCTCAATGATGTTGCGCTCTACCGCCTTCTCCATACCGGAATAGGCATGCACGACATACCAACGCAGATCGGGATTAACCGGCGCGACAGCAGGCACTTCGCCAGCAGGGGTTTCTACAACATCAGTCATTATTTTCTCCACCCCAGAATCAGGTCATAAAACAGCCACTCCAGCGTCTTATCCGTCAGCCACAAAAACAGCGCCATGACCACCACGAAAGCAAACACATAGGCCGTCATCTGGATTGCCTCTTTACGCGCAGGCCAGACCACCTTTTTGACTTCACGCCAGGCATCGCGCCCAAAAGCAAAAAGCTCTTTACCCGGCTCCGATGAGAAAAACACCACCACTGCGGCAATCACGCCGACCAGCAAGCCACCCCATTGAGCAATTTGCCCCTGCTTGGCCAGTAAATAGTACGCCGCCAACGCCGCCACAACCAATGCCGCGGCGACAGCAAGCTTGGCCTTATCGACCCCAGTACTGACCGTTTGAACTTGTGACGTCGCCATTTTTTACCAATCTCGCACTTAGCAAACTCATCCATCAACATCAGCGCCCCTTAGACGCTGAAGCCCGCACCTTTCGGCGCGGGCCTGGAATCCACCTTTTTCTGCAGAATCAGGTGGCAGGGGCAGTAGGAATCGAACCTACAACCTTCGGTTTTGGAGACCGACGCTCTGCCAATTGAGCTATGCCCCTATTGGAAAATTCCCACCGATTACGCAATAATTTTTGCCACAACACCGGCGCCCACCGTCTTGCCACCTTCACGAATGGCGAAACGCAGGCCTTCTTCCATGGCGATCGGGTTGATCAGCTTGACGGTGATGCTCACGTTGTCACCCGGCATGACCATTTCCTTGCCTTCTGGCAACTCGATCGCTCCGGTCACGTCCGTGGTACGGAAGTAGAACTGGGGACGGTAGTTGTTGAAGAACGGGGTGTGGCGGCCACCTTCATCTTTGGACAAGACGTAGATCTCGCCGGTGAAGTGGGTGTGGGGCTTGATGGAAGTTGGCTTGCACAGCACCTGGCCGCGCTCGACGTCTTCACGCTTGGTGCCGCGCAGCAGGATGCCGACGTTGTCGCCAGCCTGGCCTTGATCGAGCAGCTTGCGGAACATTTCCACACCGGTGCAGGTGGTTTTCTGGGTGGCCTTGATGCCGACGATTTCGATTTCTTCACCCACCTTGATGATGCCGCGCTCGATACGGCCAGTCACCACGGTGCCGCGACCGGAGATGGAGAACACGTCTTCCACGGGCATGAGGAAGGCGCCGTCCACGGCGCGCTCGGGCAGGGGGATGTAGGTGTCCAGCGCGTCGGCCAGCTTCATGATGGCTTGTTCACCCAGGGGGCCTTTGTCGCCTTCCATGGCGAGTTTGGCCGAGCCGTGGATGATGGGGGTCTTGTCGCCAGGGGAAGTCGTATTTGTCAAGGAGTTCGCGCACTTCCATTTCGACGAGTTCGAGCAGTTCGGCGTCGTCCACCATGTCGCATTTGTTCAGGAACACGATGATGTAGGGAACACCCACCTGACGGGCCAGCAGGATGTGCTCACGGGTCTGGGGCATGGGGCCGTCAGCGGCGGAACAAACCAGGATCGCGCCGTCCATCTGGGCAGCACCGGTGATCATGTTCTTGACATAGTCAGCGTGGCCAGGGCAGTCAACGTGGGCGTAGTGGCGGTTGGCCGTCTCATACTCGACGTGGGCGGTATTGATGGTGATGCCGCGTGCTTTTTCTTCCGGAGCCGCATCAATCTGGTCATAGGCCTTGGCCTGACCACCGAACTTGGCCGCCAAGACAGTGGTGATGGCCGCCGTCAGCGTGGTTTTGCCGTGGTCCACGTGTCCAATCGTGCCCACGTTGACGTGGGGCTTGGTTCGTGTGAATTTCTCTTTTCCCATTTCAGACTCCGAAAAGTAACTAATCTATCTAATCAAACCAAAAACTGGTGCCCATTCCGGGAATCGGACCCGGGACCTCTCCCTTACCAAGGGAGTGCTCTACCACTGAGCCAAATGGGCCTTGAATTGACCGCTGGAACCAGCCCATCAACCCACAACCATTAACCTGCACTGCACAACTTGCCGCGTGGAGCGGGAGACGGGAATCGAACCCGCGTCATTAGCTTGGAAGGCTAGGGTTCTACCATTGAACTACTCCCGCATTGAAGTCGAACTCATAACCCGAGTTCCCAACCGCAAAACGTGCCACCCACGCGCGCCAACCTTACTCAGAACCGCCAAGCACCGTCACTCTCAACGCTGCCTTAAAAATCCATTTATCACTGGTGGAGAGGGCTGGATTCGAACCAGCGTACTCGTAAGAGGGCAGATTTACAGTCTGCTGCCATTAACCACTCGGCCACCTCTCCTTCAGAGAACCTCAGATTATGCCATGGAACGAAGGAAGCTGACAAGGAGAGGCGCCCATTGACTGCTACCAAACAATGGGGTGCCGACCGCACCGCCGAAGAAATTCATTGGCCAAGCTGAAATGCCCGCAGCCAATAAATGGGCTCGGGGGCCGCAACGCAGACAGCGGTGAAGGGTGGTTCGAGCACAACACCAAATGGCGCTCTTGTCCGACCGACCGGCCCGAAGGCGCTGCCAGCAAAGCCCGCTTACCCTGCGCATGAGCGCCCCACAGCATAAAGACAACTGGAAGCTCATTCTTTGACGTGGTCTTGATTAATTCGTCAGTAAGCGCTTCCCAACCTTTTCTGGAATGACTTGCGGGCTGCTCTTTTTCTACAGTCAAACAGGTGTTGAGCAACAAGACACCTTGCTGCGCCCACCGGATCAGCGACCCATTCAACGGCGGAGGCAGCCCCAAGTCGCGTTGCAGTTCCTTCTGGATATTTCGAAGAGATGGCGGCGGTTTGACGCCTGCCGGCACCGAAAACGACAAACCCTCCGCCTGCCCCGGCCCGTGATAGGGGTCTTGCCCAAGAATGACCACCGAAACGTCGGCCAGCGGCGTCAAAGCCAGCGCACGCAGGGGCCACGGGGGATAAATCTCCGCGCCCTGGTTAACCCGCGTCTGGATGAATTGACCAAGCGCCACACCGGTAACGCTATTGACGAAGGCATCCACGACGCCACGCCAATCCGGCGCCACCTGCCAGTCGGCAGGATTCCAGCCTGTCAGACTCGAAGCACCTGGCAAAGACGCATTTTGTCCAAAATCAAGCATGAAATTAGCCTCTGGCCCTCTATTCATATGCGTGAATAGCTACAAATATGATAGCAAACCAAGGGCTTTGACTGACGCAAACACCTATTGCCCAAACAGCGCGGCCAGTGCTGCGCCCGGGTCGGGCGCACGCATGAAGGCCTCGCCCACCAGGAACGCGTTAACGCCCGCCGAACCCATGCGCAGCGCATCATCGCGGTTGAGAATGCCACTCTCGGTCACCAGAATACGGTCTTTGGGCACATCGCCAATCATGGACAGGGTGGTATCCAGCGTCACTTCAAACGTGTTGAGGTTTCGGTTATTGATACCCATCAGCGGCGTTTTCAGCCTGAGCGCGCGCTGCAACTCGGCTCTGTCATGCACCTCCACCAGCACAGCCATGTCCAGACTGCGGGCGATGGCTTCGAATTCAGCCATCTGTGCATCATCCAGACAGGCTGCAATCAGCAAGACGCAATCGGCCCCCATGGCGCGCGACTCGTAAATTTGATACGCATCGATCATGAAATCCTTGCGCAACACGGGCAACTGGCAGGAAGCGCGCGCCTGCTTGAGGAAGTCCGCACAACCCTGAAAAAACTGCGAGTCGGTCAGCACAGACAGGCACGCCGCACCAAACTCGGCATAACTCTGCGCGATGTCGGCCGGAATGAAATCTTCGCGCAGGACGCCCTTTGAGGGACTCGCCTTCTTGATTTCAGCGATGACGGCGGGACGGCCTTTGGCGATCTGCGCCCGCATGGCGCCAACAAAGTCACGGGTCAGCACCCGTGACTCGGCGTCCGAGCGCATCACCGCAAATGATTTGCGCTTGATGGCCGCAGCCACCTCGTCACGCTTCACGGCAACAATTTTTTCCAACACACCTGACATGGCCATGACTGAGCACTTCCTGAAAAAAATGGCCCAAGCGTCTTTTGACGGACAGCACTTGGGCCAATCATTTGATTTTCGCAGAAAGCCTGGCAAGCCAACTTGATGGTCTCCATACACGGGTGATAACCTCGGCTGCTTCACACCACCAACCAACCCGTCCCCATCATGAATCAAAAAGTACCCGCTTCGTCTTTGAACGCCCGCATGGCCTTCGCCGAAAAGCTGGCCCGCGAATGTGGAGAACTCGCCGTGCGCGAATCCGCGCATCTTGCCGTCAGTTCCAAAGGCGCGCATGATGTGCTGACCCAGGCCGACCTGGCGGTTGAGCGCCACATTCGAGAGGCGGTCGCCCAAGCCTTTCCGGGTGATCAGGTAGTGGGCGAAGAAATGGGCGGTCAGGGCGATGTTGTCGCCGACCAGGACTTCTGGCTGGTAGATCCGATTGATGGCACTGCCAATTACGCCACCGACATTCCGCGCTGGTGCATTTCCATTGCTTATCTGAAAGCGGGGAAGCCTTTCATTGGCGTGTTGTTCGACCCCGTCATCAATCGCATGTATACCGCCACACTGGGCGGCGGCGCGCACCAGAACGGCAAACTGATCCATGCCCGATCGACATCATCACTGGACGGCGCCACCATCGAACTGGGCTGGTCGGCACGGCGCAGCTACACCGCCTACCTGAAGAAGGCAGAAGCACTCATGAAGGCCGGCAGTGCGTTCGTACGCCGGGGTTCGGGCGCGCTGGGACTGGCCGACGTCGCAGCAGGGCGAGTCGATGGTTACGCCGAACTTCACATCAATGCTTGGGATTGTGCAGCTGGCATTTTGCTGGTCACAGAAGCTGGCGGACGAGCCAATGATTTCTTCACACCTGAGGGTATTCACTCAGGCGGCCTTCTTGTAGCCAGCACTTTGGGCATTTATGATGACTTGTCTGGGTTGATGACAGATTGATGTCAATTGGATGACTTTTCCTGATCGCCCATTGGATGCTACTTATTCTGGAGACAAACTTGAAGAATTCTTTCCCCCATATGAAAACCGCTGTTGCCACGGCTTTTGGTGCTGTGCTGATGACCCTGGGCAGTGCCGCTTCGGCTCAAGGTCAATTGACCGTGTACTGCGGCGTGCAGGAAGAATGGTGCCGCCCCATGGTGGCGGTATTTGAAAAAACCACCGGCATCAAGGTGTCCATGACCCGCAAGAGCAGTGGTGAAATCTACGCGCAAATCAAGGCCGAGGCAGCCAACCCCAAGGGAGATGTCTGGTGGGGCGGTACCGGTGACCCGCATTTGCAGGCGGCTGAAGAAGGTTTAACCGAGGTCTACAAGTCATCAAAGCTGGGTGAGTTGAACGACTGGGCTGTGCGCCAGGCCGAGCAATCTGGCTTTCGCACTGTCGGCATCTATTCCGGCGCCCTGGGTTTCAGCTACAACAAGCCTGCGCTGGAGAAAAAAGGCATTCCGGCCCCCAAGTGCTGGGCTGACCTGACCAAACCGGCCTTCAAGAACGAAATCCAGGTTGCAGACCCCAATTCCTCCGGCACGTCTTACACCATGCTGGCCACCATGGTGCAGCTGATGGGTGAAGACAAGGCTTTTGAGTACATGAAGGCCCTGCACAAAAACGTGAACCAATACACCAAGTCCGGTGCTGCACCGGCACGCGCTGCCGCTGTAGGCGAGTCCATCGTCGGCATCACCTTCATGCACGATGGCGTGACACATGCGCTTGGCGGAGCACCGCTTGTTGTTGTGGCACCTTGTGAAGGCACAGGGTATGAAATCGGCTCCATGAGCATCATCAAGGGCGCACGCAACCTGGAGAATGCCAAGAAGTGGTATGACTTTGCCCTGGGCGCACAAATTCAGGTGCTGGCAGCCAATGCCAAGAGTTATCAGGTGCCATCCAACAAGGCGGCTTTCGCACCACCGGAAGCACCCAAGCTCAAAGACATCAAGCTCATCAACTACGACTTCAAGAAGTACGGATCAACAGCTGAGCGCACACGCCTGCTGTCCAAGTGGGACAAGGAAGTCAAGGTGCTTCCAAAATAAAGAAGCTACTGCTGAACGTTCCCGAGCCCGCCTGATTTGAATTCCAAGAGTCAACCTTCCGCGCAGCCAGTGGCAGCACTGGCTGCGCGGACTAACTACACCATGCCCGCGCTGCTGGCACTGGGGATATTGGCGCTTGCCGCTCTACCCTGGTACGGCGAGCGTGTTGAAGGATCAGCCCTGTCGCTGGCCTTCAGTTCGGGGCGTTGGTGGCTGGCGCCGCCCCTGATGGGGTGGCTCGCTGTACTGGCTGGCTGGCGACTGCACCGTACATCCGTATGGCACGGCAGAGTCATTACAGTCGGGGCTCTGTTTGGCCTGACCTGGATCCTGCTTCAGGGGTTTGCAGTTGGCATGCGCGGGTTGGACTGGGCGTGGTTCTCGGTTTTTGGAACCGTATCAGAAGGCCAACCCGGCTTGGGCTGGGGTGGATTTCTCGCGCTGGGCCTATTCACCGTGTTGTTTTCCCAGGGCATCGCTGCAATGGGCAAGTTTCGCGGCGACGGCTTTGTCTCCGGATCGGTCTGGACCATCGGCTTGCTGGTCGCCCTGTTCGTATTCTTCCCTGTTGCCCGTGTGCTGGTGTCTGCCTTTACCGGGCCAACGGGACATCTGGACCTGGCGCTGACGTGGGAGCGCCTGACCGCCTCTGACATCTGGGGTTTGGGTTGCCTTGCCGGTGGCACCTCGTGTGGTGTGGCGTGGAACTCCCTGTTGCTGGCCGTGTTGGCAGGCGTACTCAGCACGTTGCTCGGCCTGGCATTTGCGCTACTGGCCCTGCGCTCGGGTTTTCGCTGGCGCAAAAGCCTGCAGGTCATGTCCATCCTGCCCATCATCACGCCACCGTTCGTGATTGCTTTGTCCCTGGTCGTGTTGTTTGGCCGAACCGGTATGGTGACCGTGTGGATGGAGACACTGTTCGGCATTGAGCCATCACGCTGGATCTACGGCCTGCCAGGTGTACTGATTTCACAGATGCTGTCGCAGACACCACTGGCTTTCATGATCATGCTGGGCGTGATTCAAGGTGTGAGCCCCACGCTGGAAGAAGCATCGCAGACTCTGCGCGCTACACATTGGCACACATTCAAGACCGTCACCTGGCCACTGTTACGCCCCGGTATTGCCAATACCTGCCTGCTAGGTTTTGTGGAAAGTCTTGCTGACTTTGGCAACCCGCTGGTGCTCGGCGGCAACTTTGAAGTGTTGTCTACCAAGATCTTCTTTGCTGTGGCGGGTGCGCAAAATGACCCTGGCCGGGCCGCAACACTGGCGTTGATCCTGCTGACTTTCACGCTGGGCGCTTTCTGGTTACAACAGCGCTGGCTGGGTCGGGCCTCGTATGTCACCGTCACCGGCAAGGGTGACGCCGGTCTGCCCACGCCGCTGCCCAAACGCGTTTCAGCGCTGTGCTACGCCACCGCCCTGCCATGGGCATTTTTCACCGCTGTTTTGTACCTGCTGATTCTGATCGGCGGCTTTGTCTATGACATTGGCCGCGGCAATTTCGAGCCGACACTCGCACACTTCCGCACCGGCTTCCTGGTGGAGTGGGGTGAGCGCGGTATCAACTGGACTGGCTCGGCCTGGGACAGCTTTTTTACAACCGTCATGGTCTCCGGCATTGCCGCACCGCTGACCACCATCATCGGGCTGCTCACCGCCTATGTGATTGCACGCCAGCAATTTGTAGGTCGGCGCAGCTTCGAGTTCATGACCATGCTGAGCTTTGCCATCCCCGGCACAGTCATCGGCATTGCCTACATCGTGGCGTTCAACGTGCCTCCATTCGAGCTGACGGGCACCGGGCTGATTCTGGTCATTTGTTTTATTTTCCGCAACATGCCCGTGGGTGTGCGCGCCGGACTGGCGGCACTGAGCCAACTGGACAAAAGCCTGGACGAAGCCTCGCTCACACTGCGGGCGGGCAGCGCCTACACCTTGCGCCGCATCATCCTGCCATTGCTGCGGCCAGCCATTGTGGCCACGCTGGTGTTCAGTTTTGTGCATGCCATGACGGCGGTCAGTGCAGTCATCTTCCTGGTAAGCGCCGAATACAACATGGCGACCGCGTATATAGTGGGCCGCGTGGAAGTAGGTGAGTACGCGCTGGCCATTGCCTACTCCACCCTCTTGATCATCTTCATGCTACTCGTCATTGGCCTGATCAAGCTCGGCGTGGGCGAGCGCAAGCTGGGGCGTCGCTCCGGCAGTACAACCGACCTCATTCCGGGAGCCCATTAATGGCAGCGAAATCGGCAAATGCAGCCAATGTGGTGTTCGAAAACGTCAGCAAGGTATTTGGCAACTTCACCGCTGTTGATTCGGTGAGCTTCACTGTGGAAGCCGGGACTCTGGTCACGTTGCTGGGGCCATCCGGCTGTGGCAAAACCACGACTCTGCGCATGATTGCCGGGCTGGATTCAGCGTCCAGCGGTCGCGTGCTGATTGGCGGCAAAGACGTCACGCGGCTGGCGGCGTCAGAGCGCGATGTGAGCATGGTGTTCCAGTCTTACGCGCTGTTTCCGCACCTGAATGTGATTGACAACGTCGCGTATGGCCTGCAGGCGGGCGGTATGCGAAAAGCGCCAGCCCATGAGCAGGCGAAAGCCAAGCTGGAGCTGGTGGGCCTGGCGGGGCTGGAGCTGCGACTGCCGTCAGAGCTGTCTGGTGGGCAGCAACAACGCGTAGCTGTCGCACGGGCCCTGGTGCTGGAGCCGCAAGTGCTGTTGTTTGACGAGCCCTTGTCCAACCTGGACGCCAAACTGCGACGCAAGGTGCGCGACGACATTCGAAACCTGCAGCAGTCGCTGGGTTTGACCGTGGTGTATGTGACCCACGATCAGTCAGAAGCACTGGCCGTGTCAGACCGTGTGATCGTGATGTCCAATGCCCGTATCGCGCAGATTGGCACACCGCGCGAACTGTATGAGCGCCCCGCCGACCGCTTTCTGGCAGACTTCATTGGTGACGCCAACCTGATCACGGGTGAAGTGGTGCAGGACGGCACTGGCCAGGTATTTGTCGCAGGCAGTTTGCGCCTGCCCCTGCACGCCAGCAACGTCAGTGGCCCCGCGCTGTTTGCAGTACGGCCCCAGCGCCTGACCTTGCACCGTGATGCACCCTCAACGCCGTCCATCAAGGGCACACTGCTCAAGACCGCCTATCTGGGAACCCACCTGGAGCACAACGTACAAACCGAGTTTGGTGACATGTTGATCATCGACGCGGATGTAGACCGCAATTTGGCGCCCAACGAGCCGCTTTACATCGGCTTGGATTCACGGGCTGGCGCAGTGGTTCGGGCCTGACTACGCAGTAGCCTGGGATGCAGCCACCAGCTGCGCCAGTTTCGCCTTGGCCGCTCCTGATTCAATAGCTGCCTGCGCTTTATCCACACCAGCTTTCATCGTGTCCGTCACATTGGCTGCATACAGCGCCACACCCGCATTGAGCACCACAATATCTTTGGCAGCACCGGGTGTATTGTCCAGCACACCCAGCAGCATGGCTTTGGATTGCTCAGGTGTTTCCACTTTCAACGCACGGTTGCTGGCCATCACCATGCCAAAGTCTTCGGGGTGAATCTCAAACTCGGTGATCTCACCGTTTTTCAGTTCGCCCACCAGCGTGGCCGCGCCCAGGCTCACTTCGTCCATACCATCCTTGCCATACACCACCACAGCATGTTCAGCACCCAGGCGCTGTAGCGCCCGCACCTGAATGCCCACCAGATCAGGGTGAAACACGCCCATCAAGATGTTCGGTGCACTGGCCGGGTTGGTCAGCGGCCCCAGCAGGTTGAAGATGGTCTTGATGCCCAGTTCCTTGCGCACTGGCGCCACGTTTTTCATGGCCGGGTGGTGGTTAGGCGCAAACATGAACCCCACACCCACGTCGGCAATGCATTGGGCAATCCGCTCGGGCGACAGGTTGATGTTGACGCCCAGCGACTCCATCACATCCGCACTGCCACTTTTGCTGCTGACGCTGCGCCCGCCGTGTTTGCTGACCTTGGCGCCCGCCGCCGCGGCCACGAACATCGAACAGGTTGAAATATTGAAGGTGTGTGAGCCATCGCCTCCCGTGCCCACAATGTCCACCAGATGCGTCTTGTCCGCCACATGCACCTTGGTGGAAAACTCGCGCATCACCTGGGCCGCAGCGGTGATTTCGCCAATCGTTTCCTTCTTGACACGCAGGCCGGTGATCAACGCGGCCATCATCACGGGCGACAACTCGCCGCTCATGATGAGCCGCACGATATGCAGCATCTCGTCGTGAAAAATCTCGCGGTGCTCGATGGTGCGAAGCAGCGCTTCCTGAGGGCTGATCTTGTTGGTGTTGGGCATGATGAAGTATCTCCAGAAAGATTTTTTTACTGAGCAGGATTGTCAGATAGGGCCAGCTTCAGCCCGAAACCGATGAACAGGACGCCGGCGACACGCTCCAGCCATTGCATGCCGCGCTGCATAACGGCCAGGCGCTGCGAGATGAAAGCACCCAGCGCCGCGTAGCCGAAGTTGATCCACAGGCCGTTGAAGTTGAACAGCAGGCCCAGCACGAGGAACGTGATGGTTTTGTGCTCTGCTGCGGGTGAAATGAATTGCGGCAGGAAAGCCAGAAAGAACAGCGCGACCTTCGGGTTCAGCACATTGGTCCAGAAGCCTTTCATGAACACTTTTCGAAGGTTGTTTTGGCCTTCAGCCCTCGTCGATATTGCGTCATTAGCTATTAAATTAATAGCAATTTTTGATCCATCCCCAGATTCAACGGGGCCTGACTTCTTCCGCCGGATACCCAGCATGGACCAGCCCACGTACACCAGGTACGCGGCACCCAGCCATTTCAGCACCGAGAAGGCCGTGGCAGACGCGGCGACCAGCGCACTTACCCCTAACGCCGCTGCCGCGATGTGCACAAAACAACCTGCCGTGATGCCCAGCGCGGCCACGGCCCCCGCGCGCCAGCCCGCCTTGACACCACTGGTGATGATGTAGAGCACGTCCGGCCCGGGCGTCAGGTTCAGCAGCAGGCCCGCGGCAATGAACAAGCCAATGTGATCAATACCGCTGAACATGGGTTCGCTCCTTGAGAAATTGAATCGTCAGGCCGAGAAGAATTCGCGGATGACGGCAATAGCCCGGTCCACTCCAGCTGCATCCACATCCAGATGCGTCACAAACCGCAGACGGTACAGACCCGTGGCCAGGATGCCGCGCGCTTTCAGGTACGGCATCAAATCGGCCGAGCGCGCCTTGGCGGCACCCACCAGATCGACAAACACGATGTTGGTGTGAGGCGGCTCCACCTGCAGGCCTTCAATGCCCTGCAAGCCGCTGGCCAACCGCTGCGCCAGTGCGTGGTCATCGGCCAGCCGCGCCACGTGATGGTCCAGCGCGTAAGTTCCTGCCGCGGCCAGCACACCCGCTTGACGCATGCCGCCACCGGCCATTTTGCGGATGCGATGCGCGCGGGCGATGAATTCACGGCTGCCGCACAAGACTGAGCCCACCGGTGCACCCAGACCTTTGCTCAGACACACGGAAACGCTGTCAAAACATTGGGCAATGCGTCGTGCCTCGGCAATCGCGGCTTGCGCAGTTGGGGCCAGTTTTTTTCCTGAAGCCTGCGAGGCCTGGGCCACTGCCGCATTGAACAGTCGGGCTCCATCCAGGTGTCGCATCAACCCTTTATCCAATGCCAGCTGTGTCGCTTGCTGCACATAATCGAACGACAACAGCTTGCCGCCCAGCGTATTTTCCAGCGCCAGCAATCGGGTGCGGGCGAAATGCGCATCGTCGGGTTTGATGGCAGCTGCTATGTCTGAGAGCAACAGCGTACCGTCCGGTTGATGCTCCAGCGGCTGCGGCTGCACGCTGCCAAACACCGCCGCACCGCCACCTTCCCAGCGATAACAGTGGGCATATTGGCCCACGATGTATTCATCGCCCCGCTGGCAGTGACTCAGGATGCCGCAGAAATTGCTCTGTGTACCGGTGGGCACAAACAGCGCCGCTTCAAAACCCAGCATTGCCGCCAGCTTGTCCTGCAGGGCGTTAACACTGGGGTCGCCGCCAAACACATCGTCGCCCAGCGGCGCCGTCATCATCGCCTCCCGCATGGCGGGCGTGGGGTGGGTGACGGTATCACTGCGCAGATCAACAATAGTGGTCATTTTGGCCTCTAACCCTCTAGAAATATGCGTAACCAGCTATTAAATATATAGCAACTACTGCAGGAAATTTTTCAGTATGGCATGCCCGTGCTCGGTCAGAATCGACTCGGGGTGAAACTGCACACCTTCCATCCGTGCGGTTTGCGGCAGGGACTTGTGACGCACCCCCATGATTTCACCATCGTCAGTCCACGCGGTTACGGCCAGCTCCGCCGGGCAGCTGGCGCGCTCAATCGCCAGTGAATGGTACCGGTTCACGGTGAATTGCCTGGGCAAGCCCGCAAAAACGCCCTCCTGCGTGGTGGTGATGACGCTGGTTTTACCGTGCATCAGCTGCTGCGCGCGAACGATCTTGCCGCCCAGCGCTGCGCCAATACTCTGGTGCCCCAGGCATACACCCAGAATCGGCAGCTTGCCCATGAAGTGCTGGATAGCCGCTACGGAAATGCCCGCTTCTGCAGGTGAACACGGCCCGGGCGACACCACCAGCCGGTCCGGCTGGCGCGCCGCAATGCCTTCCACGGTGATTTCGTCGTTGCGGAACACTTCAACTTCCGCGCCCAGCTCGCCAAAATACTGGACGATGTTGTAGGTGAAGCTGTCGTAGTTGTCGATCATCAGGAGCTTGATTTTTTTACTCATGATTCACTCCAGCCCTTCTTCAACCAGCTCGGACGCCCGCAGCAGTGCCCGCGCCTTGGCCTCGGTCTCTTTCCACTCCAGCTCGGGCACGGAGTCGGCCACCACGCCGGCCGCCGCCTGCACGTACAGCGTCTGATCCTTGATGATGCCGGTGCGGATGGCAATCGCCACGTCCATGTCACCCGCAAAGCTCAGGTAACCGCAAGCGCCACCGTACAAACCACGCTTGGTGGGCTCCAGCTGGTCAATCACTTCCATCGCATGTACCTTCGGCGCGCCGGTCAGCGTGCCGGCCGGGAAGGTGGCTTTCAGAACGTCCATACTGGTCATGCCATCGAGCAACGCACCCTCAACATTGCTCACGATATGCATCACATGGCTGTACCGCTCCACGGCAAAAGCCTCGGTGACCTTCACGGTACCGATCTTGGCAATGCGTCCAATGTCATTGCGCGCCAGGTCAATCAGCATCACATGCTCGGCACGCTCTTTGGGGTCGTTGATCAGCTCCGCCTCGGCCGCCTTGTCTTTCTCCGGCGTCGCACCGCGCGGTCTGGTGCCCGCCAGCGGGCGAATGGTGATTTTTTGCTCCGTCTGCCCGTCCGCCTGAATCATTTCCTGGCGAACCAGAATCTCGGGCGATGCACCTACCACATGAAAGTCACCAAAATGGTAGTAATACATGTAGGGGCTGGGGTTCAGCGAGCGCAGCGCACGGTAGAGCGACAGCGGCGACTCGGTATAGCGCTTCTTGATGCGCTGCCCCACCTGCACCTGCATGAAGTCACCGCCAGCAATCATCTCCTTGGCGCGCTCCACGGCCGCGATGTAGTCTGCCTTGGCAAAGTCACGCTCGGCCGGGTAGGTTTGTGTGGGCTTGACGACAGGCGCACTCACCGAGTACTTGAGCTGCTCCCGCAGATCCCGCAGGCGCTTTTTGGCGTTCGCATAGGCCTCGGGCTGACCAGGGTCGGCATAGACGATCAGGTACAGCTTGCCCGACAGGTTGTCGATCACCGCCAGCTCTTCACACTGCAACAGCAGGATGTCCGGGCAGCCCAGCGTGTCGGGTGGGCAGGTTTGCTCCAGCTTCTTTTCGATGTAGCGCACCGTGTCATAACCAAAATATCCGGCCAGGCCACCACAAAATCGCGGCAGGCCTGGTCTCAGCGCAACCTTGAAGCGCTTTTGATAGTCAGCAATGAAATCCAGCGGATTCTGGTGTGATGTCTCCACCACTTTGCCGTCTTTCACCACTTCGGTTATTGCATCGGCACCAAAGCCGCTGGATCGCACCAGGGTTCTGGCCGGAAGACCAATAAAGCTGTAGCGGCCAAACCGCTCGCCGCCAACCACAGACTCCAGCAAAAAGCTGTATTTACCGCCGTCTTTGGAAAACGCCAGCTTCAGGTACAGGGACAAGGGCGTTTCCAGGTCCGCAAAGGCTTCCGCCATCAGCGGAATGCGGTTAAAGCCCTGCGCACTCAGGCTTTTGAATTCAAGTTCGGTAATCAAGGTAAGAGCCTCCACTCGCTCACCCCGCTGCTGCAGGGCGTTCATTCAATTCAATGCCCCGGATTGGGGGGCGCGAAGCACTCAGTGACGGTTAGTCAACTGGTGCAAATCAACGGCACACGACGGATGGCTGACGCCAGGGCCAGGCTCCCCGGTCGCTAAACCCCGTGATGATCGTGCGGTGAATGAACATGGCAACAGTGTAGCAAAGACAAAAGACTGCCGGAAAACCCCGTTTTTCCGGCTTAAGTTTGCACGCCAGATGCCGAAAATTCCTACAAGCGAAACCCTGATTGCAAGACATGAACAACATTCGCGACGAGGCGCCGACTTCGTCATGAGGAAAGCTGACTGGAAATCGGCCCTGATCTGGATCGCCGTTTTTGTCCTGACCCTAGTCGTGATGGGCGGGATATCGCGACAGGAATCGAGCCGCCAACTGAAGCAGGACGCCGAGCAGTCTGCCATCCGCTGGTCACAGCTGTTCAGCCAGACCGTACCCAGCCTCGACTCCATTTTTTCCACGGGTCAACTCACGCCAGTTGCACGAGAGCGCCTGATGCACCTGCGCAGGGTCAACGACGTGTTTGACTTCCGGCTGTTCGACCCAAGCGGCCGTTTGCTCCTGATGTCGGACGACCTGGAGAAACCGGATATCCCTTCCTACGACAGCTTCAAGAACGGCATCGGTGACCGGGCCGCAGATGGCAGCAAGGCAGGCATCCGCAAACAGGTTCTGGGTGGCACACGTTATGTCGCCCTTCAGCGACAGCCCTGGTCAGGTGGGCCAACGGTCTATGGTGAGGTCTATCTGCCCGTGCTCTTTGAGGGAAAGGTATTGGGCGTGGTCGAAGTCCATGTAGATCAAACCCAGCGGGCTGCCAATGCTGAAGAAGGCCTCACCCGTATTGCCGCCGTCGTGGCGATCCTGTTGTCGTTGATTGGCTCCGTGGCCACCTGGCAGTATGTGGTTCGCTTGCGCAAGCAGCGCAAGGCCGAGGAAAAGATACGCTATCTCGCGCACCATGATGTGCTCAGTGGCACCATGAACCGGGCCAGTTTCAATGAAGCACTCGGTCAGGCCGTCCAGCGCAAGTCCCATCGGGGAGCTGTTTTTTCACTGTTGCGCATCGATCTGGATCACTTCAAGGAGGTGAACGATTCGTTGGGTCACACTCTGGGCGACGAGGTCCTGCGACTCACCGCCCAGCGGCTGAAAGCTTGCCTGCGGGAAGGCGACAGGGTTGCCCGCCTGGGTGGCGACGAATTCGCCATCCTGTTGATTGGGCAGGCGACACAAGCTTCGGTTTCGCCTTTTGCCAAGCGGATCGGGGAGGCTCTGGCGGTTCCCATCGAGTTGTCTGGCCATCAGGTACGGTGCGGCGGAAGTATCGGCATCGTGTTGAACGGGTCCGATGGAGCGGACGCGGACGACCTGATGAGCAAGGCCGATCAGGCGCTGTATCGCGCCAAGGCCGTGGGGCGGGGCACGTTTGCTTTTTATGACGACCTGCTGGATCGTCAGATGCAGGCCAAGCGCGAACTCACACGTGACCTGCGACAGGCTATTTCCTCAGACCAGCTGATGGTCTACTACCAGCCCCAGTACGGCAACGATGGCGACCTGCTGGTGGGTTACGAGGCCCTGGTTCGATGGAAGCACCCCACACGCGGCATGGTGTCGCCCGGCGAATTCATTCCGTTAGCCGAAGAAACGGGGCTGATAGACGACATTGGTTTGTGGGTGTTGCGCAAGGCCTGCAAAGATGCCCAAAGCTGGCCGCACACCCTCACCGTGGCCGTCAATCTGTCTGCCAATCAGTTTGCTGGCGGAAAATTGGTCAAACAGGTTGCGCGGTCGCTCCAGGATAGTGGGCTTCCCGCGCAACGGCTGGGGCTGGAGATCACAGAATCTCTTCTGATGACGAATTCAGATCAAATCATGGAGACACTGCGTCAACTGGCGGCATTGGGGGTGTCAATTGCCATGGATGACTTTGGCACTGGGTATTCGAGCCTGGCCTACCTGTGGCGCTTCCCGTTCGACAAGCTCAAGATTGATCAGGTGTTCACCAGGAATCTGACAAACGATCCCAAGGTCGCCGTGATCGTCCGCTCCATCATCACCCTGGCGCACTCACTCAACATGCATGTCAACGCTGAAGGGGTTGAAACCCGAACCCAGATGCTCGCCCTGCAGGAGCTCGGTTGCAATGAATTTCAGGGCTTCCTGTTGGGCCGCCCGGCGCCGCAAGCCGATCTCACCCACGTGGGCCACGCGGCCGGGCGTAGCCACACGCCATCCCGTGGTGAAGTGCGCGAGTCGCTGTTTGCCACCATTCCCATGGATCTTCCGTCGGTACGGCCTGCGTATTGACTTCGTGACGGCCGGGTCAGGCGGTAAATAGCACGGTTCTTCTGAACTTTTTCCCTGCTTAACGCCCGGCAGGGCAGTCCGAAAATCTACGGACAATTTACTTGAGGTACTACCGTGAAACTTCGCAACCAGATTCTCGCTTTGGGCCTGGGTGGCGCGCTGGCTGCAGCCCTGGTTGGCGGCATCGGCCTTCTCAGCTCCAACAAGCTGGCAGGCTCCCTTGACGAGACCGTCACCATGAGTCTGGCTCTTCAGAGCAGCCAGGAGGCAGACATGATGCACGATGCCGTGCGCGGCGATGTACTGTTGGCCTTGTTCGGTGCGGTCAGTAAAGATGACGCTCAACTCAAGGAAGCGCAAGAGGGCCTGAAGAGTTCCGCGGATATGGGGCTGGTTGAGCAGGCTGGAAAGCACTGACGCGTCACGCTGACGCCCGATCTTCCGGCCAGCCTAAAATAGAACGACCATTCTTTTATTGGAGTTGCCAGTGAGATATCTGATTCGTTCCATTTGTTCGGCCAGCGTCCTGTTACTGGCGTTCACTGCCAACGCGGCCCCCGTCGAGCTGTCGGGCGTCAAACTGGAAGATGCGGTGGACACGCAGGGTACGCGGCTGCAACTCAACGGAGCCGGCATTCGTTACAAGGCCTTTTTCAAGGTCTATACCGCTGGACTGTATCTGGGTAAAAAGGCCGGGACACTGGAAGAAGTCATTGCAGCGCCTGGCCCCAAGCGGATGTCCATCACGATGTTGCGTGACATTGATTCGGCCGAATTGGGAAAACTGTTTACCCGGGGTGTGGAAGACAACCTGGACCGGGCCGAATTCTCCAGAATTGTGCCCAGCCTGGTGCGCATGGGTGAAATGTTTGCGTCTCACAAAAAACTGGTCGCTGGCGACTCCTTCGTGGTTGACTGGATACCGGGCACCGGCACAGTGATCACCGTGAAGGGCGTCACCCAGGGTGAAGCTTTCAAAGAGCCGAAATTTTTTGGCGCCCTGATGAGCATCTGGTTGGGCAAGTCCCCAGCCGATTTCAAACTGAAGGAAGCCCTGCTGGGTCAGAAGTCCTGAACGCGGAGATCCGCCAGGCTGTCCAAAAATCCGTCGGCATCAACCGCGCGAACCGGCTGGCCATGGTTGTAGCCGTAGGTCACCAGCAGCACCGGACACCCCGCAGCACGTGCGGCCAGTGCATCGTTGCTGGAATCGCCAATGACCAGCGTCCTGTCAGGTGAAGTACCCAGCGCCTCGCAGGTCTTCAACAGCGGCATGGGGTCGGGCTTTTTGCGTTCAAACGAATCACCACCAAACGTCACGTCGAAAAAGCCATCCAGTTGTTTGGTTTTCAGCAGGTCATGTGCAAAGGCCGAAGGTTTATTGGTCAGGCATCCCAACCGCCAGCCGCGGGCCTGCAACCACTGAAGCCCCACCACCACACCCGGGTAAACCGTGGCGCGGGTGCCGTTGATGGCACGGTAATGTTGTTGATAGCTCGCCAGGGCCCGATCAAATTTTGCTACTGTATTTATAGCCGACTGCGCACTATCGACAACGATCAGCAGCTGCTTTATCAGGTTTTCCGAGCCTTTCCCGACCAGAGGTTCAATATTGGCCTCACGCGCGCGGAAGACGGTTTGGTCAATACCCAGATCGTCCAGCATATGGTTGATGGCCACCACGAAATCACCCAGGGTATTGACCATGGTGCCATCCAGATCAACGATGGCGGCTTGCACCTGCCCCAGAAGGCGATTCGCCCCGGTCACGCCATTTCCCGCAAGGACTCGATCCAGCTCACCAGTGCGTCGCGTGAGAGCGGCTTGCTGTACAGATAGCCCTGGCCTTTGGTGCATCCCAGCAGTTTCATCATGGCGGCCTGCCCGTCCGTTTCAATACCTTCCGCTACGGTACTCATGCCCAATGTCCGGGCAACCAGCAGTGTGGCCTCAATCAGGACGCGATGGTAGTCGCTGTCCTGGGCCACGCTTACAAACGCCCGGTCTATCTTGACGGTATCGATGGGCAGATCGGCCAGGCACGACAGCGAGGAATACCCGGTACCGAAATCGTCCAGCGCCAGCGTCACACCCAGTTCCTTGATTTCGCGCAGTCTGGCCTGCACGGTCAGGTCCTGCGCGGCCAGGCTTTCGGTAATTTCCAGTTGAAGCTGCGAAGCCGTCATGCCGTTGGCACGCAGGGTATCCAGAATATTCGCCGCCAGGTCCGGCTCGCGCAACTGGGCGCGCGACAGGTTGACGGACACCGATTCAGGCGCGTCGGAGCCCAGCGTGCCCTGTAACCAGGCAAATTCGGCACAGGCAGTTTGCAGCACAAACGCCCCCACCTTCACAATCATGCCACTGGCTTCAGCCACCGGAATGAACTCCGCTGGCGAAACCATGCCGCGTATGGGATGCTTCCAGCGAACCAGCGCTTCCATGCCCGAGAAGGCACCCGTCGTGAGATCAACCAGGGGCTGGTACACGACGGACAGCTCATTGCGCTGGAGTGCCTCCCGCAAGTCATTCTCCAGTGACACGTCGTCACGTACCCTTCGGTGCATGGACGGCTCGAACATCACGTAGCGTCCGCGACCAGTACGCTTGGCCTCATACATGGCGATGTCAGCGTCACGCAGCACCGACTCCACATCGTCAACCGCGTTGGTCGCGGTGACAATGCCGATGCTCACGCTGGAGTTCACCGTGTATTTGCCAACCTGGTAAGGGGCAGCCAGTACCTCCAGCAGGCGTGCGGCAACCACCTCGGCGTCCAGATCGCCACGAATGTCATCCAGCACCACAACAAATTCATCACCCCCGATACGCGCTGCCATCTGACCGAAGTCACTGGTCCGCACAAAAGCGTCTCCCGGCCGCAGGCTGGTCTGCAGGCGCTGGGCAATCTGGCGCAACAGCTCATCGCCAACGACATGGCCCAGCGTATCGTTGACTTGCTTGAACCGGTCAAAGTCCATGAACAGAACCGCAAAGTGATAGCCCGGCTGGGCGACACGCCGCAACAGCGCGGAGCGAATCTGGTCCGTCACAACCACCCGATTGGGGAGCTGCGTGAGGCCATCGGTGCGGGACAGGTCGCGCAGGCGTCGCTCCAGTTCTTTCTGGCGACTGACATCCATGAAACACTCCACCACGCCTGACATCTGTCCCTGGCCGTCAACCAGCGGTTCTGTATTGACCAGGGTCCAGAACTCGGAGCCGTCCGCATTCACGTAGCCAACAGACTCGCGGCGCAATCCGCGTTGGGTCTTGAGCGTGCGCGCCGCGGGCTGCTCTGCCGTGGGATAGTCAGACAGGTCATCGCGCACGATCCGCACACCGGGATTGGACGGCGAATCAGGCGTGATCATCGTCTGGAAATTGGTGAACTCATGCATCTGCCGGCGCGTCATCTTCAATGCCATGGCATTGCAGTCGACAACGATGCCCACCTTGTTGTACAAAATCACGCCAACCGGCAAGGCGTCAATCAGGGCACGCAGCTTCCTGCGTTGAGCCACCTGTTCCGTAATGTCGTTGCCAACCATCAGGAAACCAGTCAGCACTTTTCCGCTGTCGAAAAGTGGCTGGCAATCCATGTCCAGCCACAACCCCTGCCCGTCACTCGACTGCGCCAGTACGTCCAGCCGCACGCCCAGACCCTGCCTGAGCTCTTCGCTCGCACGATCAATTTCTTCCATGTCGTTGCCTTCCGGCGTCAGGAATAGTCGTGTGCTTTTGCCGACAATCTGCTCAATGGGCAAACCGGTACCTGCCAGAACAGCCTGGTTAGCCCAGACCACGTTGCTCTGGAGATCGACCATGACGACCCAGTTGGACGTGTGCGCCGCAACCAGTGCCAGCCGCTGCACCTCGTCGGCCTGCGCTCTCAACAGGTCATATTGGCGCCGGACAAAGCGAACCGTCGGCTCGACGACACCACCCGCCAGCAAGACCAGCATGGCAATGATCATCGCGGTCCAGACAACGGAAAATCGTTTGGCCGACTCCCCATGATTCTGGGCAAAAACCTTCGCCTGCTCCACCATCAATTGGGATCTCAGAAAGAAAACGTCAGCCTGCTTTTGCAGGGCCTGCGAGGCCGGTGGAATTTCGGCGAACTCATAGGTTTCCCGGGCCTTGACGAACCGGGCGACACTGGCCACAAACTCTGCACGCGATTCCTGCCAGGCTTTCGCCGCTTCGCGAAAGGGAGCCAACTCGTCTTCGACAGGCAACCCCTGATCGGACACGATGATGCCTTGTGCCGCCAGCAGGCGCTCCAGTTCCAGCGCCTGGGCCTCCAGGCCCAGCAACACCATGTCGAGTTCAATCTGGGCGGTATCGCTGGCGCTCTGGTAGGCCAGGCGGGCGATGCGCTGACTGTGGGTGCGCTGGATGCCTGCCAAGCTGATGATTTCTGCATCCGTCGAACGCGAGACTTCGGCCTGCCGGGAAAGCCAGCTCTGTGCAACCACCGCCAGGGCAATCACCCCCAGCGACAGCAGCATTGACCAGCGCACGCGCTGCGGCGCGCCCGTGTCAATCAAAGTGGTGCCGTTGGCGGGTTGCATGTTCAGGCAGTACGGATCCAGATAGGAGGAAGGGTTACGGCTGCAGCGCCACGCGCATGGCGTCAACGACCGCCTTGTAGTCTGGCCGGCCAAAAATGGCGCTGCCCGCCACGAAAGTGTCGGCCCCCGCATCAGCCACACGCCGGATATTGTCAACCTTGATACCTCCATCGACCTCCAGCCGGATATCTTTAGCGCTGGCGTCAATGCGTTTGCGCACAGCCTCGATCTTGCGCAGGGCGGAATCGATGAAACTCTGGCCCCCAAAGCCGGGGTTGACGCTCATGATGAGAATCAGGTCAATGTCGTCAATCACCCAGTCCAGCACATCCAGCGGCTCTGCGGGGTTGAACACCAGGCCGGCCTTGCAGCCTTTGGACTTGATGGCCTGGATGCTGCGGTGCACGTGACCCGATGCATCGGGATGAAAACTGATGTAGTCAGCGCCTGCTTCGGCAAAAGCCGCCGCCAGAGCATCCACTGGCTGCACCATGAGGTGCACGTCAATGGGTACGGCCACGCCGGCCGCCGTTTTGGCATGCGGCTTCAGCGCCTGGCAGATCATCGGCCCGAAGGTCAAATTGGGGACATAGTGGTTGTCCATCACGTCGAAGTGAATCCAGTCGGCGCCAGCGGCAATGACGTTTTTCACCTCGTCACCCAGACGGGCAAAGTCGGCGGACAGAATGGAAGGGGCAATACGGCAGGTTTTTGTCATGCGGTATTTTCGCAGGTAGCATTGGGGGATGGCCAAGTATCAATTTCTCGTGGAAGTCGTGCCCCAGTTTCTGCAGGATCAGTCCAGCCCGGACGATGCCCTGTATGTGTTCGCTTACACCATCACCATCACCAACACGGGTGAGGTCACTGCGCAGCTGATTTCACGAACCTGGAACGTCAACGACGCCAATGGCCACACCGAGAAAGTCAAAGGCCTGGGGGTGGTGGGACAGCAGCCGCTGCTCAAGCCGGGGCAGACGTTTGAATACACCAGCGGCACCCGTTTGCGCACCCCCACCGGCACCATGCATGGCAGTTTTTTCTGCGTGGCCGAGGATGGTGAAAAGTTTGACACCGATGTGCCGATGTTCGTGCTGGACGCCCTGAGTGCCGGTGGCGGCACCCGCACGCTGCATTGACAGCGGCGCAGATACCGGAGCACGCCCGGACCATGCGCAACCTGCCCGGACTGCTGGACACGCTGAATCCTCAGGGCACGCTGGTTGAGCGGCATCTGTGGCTGATTGACCTGTTTGCGTGGATTCGTGGCGACGGCGAATCGGTCGCCGCCGTGCTGGCACGCATCAGCCTTCTGCTTGATGCCATCGAAAAGAGACCGGAACTCCGGGCCCGCATGGCTGCCTGGTGGCTGGCGCTGACGCAGTCACTGGACGGCGCTACCCTGCTGGCCGACTACGGCTTTTCCACCCGCAATGCCTTCATCAGCGAATTTGCCGAGCGCCTGCGGCAAAAAATACTGCCCGGCACGCCAGAAACACTGGACGCCGCCGAGCTGTTCTCGCTGGTCATGCCCAAAGGGTTTGATGCGCAATGGCTGGGTGCGCTGGACGAAGCCACGCTGTCACGCGTATCGGCGCTTCTGGAGCCCGCGAACTGGCAGCTGACCGTGCTGGAAGCCATCACCATCTGTACCAGCCAGGTGCGCGCCGCAGGCTTTGCCTCGGAATTGCGCTCGCGCATGAGCACAGCGGCACGGGACGCAGCACCTTTTCACGCGCTGGCTTCAGACTTCGAAGACGTTCGCACCGCATTCATGGCCCACAACCAGACTGTGACTGAACCTGCCGCTGCCGCCGGGTCGGGCGATGCGCTGCAGGCCGCATTGCAGCATTTCCGCGAACGGCTGGAAGCCTGCCGGGCCGCTGCGGCGTCGGTCTACACCCATCTGGATGAACATGGCATCTCGGTCAGCCTGGTGTTTCGCATCCGCCAGTTACGCGAACGCATCCTGCGTATCCGCGCGCTGCTGGACTGCCTGATGTCCAGCAACCCATCGGCCAGCACCGCCCGCCTGCTGGCGCAACTGGTCACTGTGGGTCAGGAGCGGCGCAGCCTGCGCTCACTGGTCGCGTCCAACTCATCCCTGCTGGCGGCCAAAGTGACGGAGCGCAGTTCTGAAGTGGGTGAACACTACATCACCCGCAATGTGGGTGAGTACACCAGCATGTTGCGCAAGGCGGCTGGTGGTGGTGCACTGACGGCCATCACCACGTTGCTGAAATTTGCCATCATGGGGCTGGCACTGTCGGCCTTCTGGAACGGCTTCTGGTCCAGCGTCATGTATGCAGGCAGCTTTGTGGTGATCCAGCTGCTGCATTACACCCTGGCCACCAAACAGCCCGCCATGACAGCGCCCGCCATGGCAGCCAAACTCAAGGATCTGAGTGATCCTGCGTCTCTGGACGCGTTTGTCGATGAGGTGACCCACCTCGTGCGCTCGCAGGTGGCCGCCGTACTGGGCAACGTGGGCGTGGTGTTTCCCGCTGTGCTGCTGATATCGGGGGCTTTGCTGCTGGCAACCGGTAAACCGATGATTGATGGCAAGGATGCCGCCTATGTGCTGCATTCGCTCACGCTGCTGGGCCCCACCTTGTTGTTTGCCGCCTTCACAGGCGTGCTGCTGTTTGCGTCCAGCCTGATCGCGGGTTGGGCCGAGAACTGGTTTGTGCTGCACCGGCTGGACTCGGCCATGCGCTACAACCCGCGTTTCACCCGTGCCTTGGGCGCCACGCGGGCTGATCGTTGGGCGCACTTCATGCGCCGCAACATCTCGGGCTTTGCATCCAACATCTCGCTCGGATTCATGCTGGGCCTGATACCGGCTTTTGCTGCCTTCTTTGGCGTGGGGCTGGAAGTTCGCCACGTCACGCTGTCTGCCGGCCAGCTGGCCGCAGCCTGTGCCACGCTGGGTTGGGATGTGGTACGTGAGCCCGCCCTGTGGTGGTGTGTGGCCGCACTGCCTCTCATTGGTGCGCTGAACCTCGGCGCGAGCTTCTACCTGGCGTTCCGGCTGGCTTTGCGGGCACACAACGTGGGCGACATGGATCGGGGACGCATTCGTCAGGCCATCTGGCGCCGCATGGTCGAACAGCCACTGGGTTTCCTGTGGCCCACAAAAAGTGCGGTGACCGCGCCCGGGCCTTCCAGGGAGTAATTGGCTATGGCTGACCATATGGGTGAGTTTGACCTGATTGCGCGTTACTTCAAGCGCCCCACCCTTCGCGCGGCGCTGGGCGTGGGTGACGACTGTGCGCTGCTGCAGCCGGCACCCGGCACGCAAATGGCGATCTCGAGCGACATGCTGGTGCAGGGTCGCCATTTTTTCCCGGACGTCGACCCGCAAACACTGGGCCACAAGGCGCTGGCCGTGAACCTGAGTGACCTGGCCGCTTGTGGCGCCAAACCTCTGGCCTTCACGCTGGCGCTGGCACTGCCCCAAGTGGATGAAGCCTGGCTGGCGGCCTTTTCGAAAGGACTCTTCGCGCTGGCCGATGCACACGGCTGTGAGCTGATCGGCGGCGACACCACGCAGGGGCCACTGAACATCTGCATCACGGTGTTTGGTGAAGTTCCCGTGGTGAACGGCCGTACGCAGGCCCTGCTCCGCTCAGGCGCGAAGGTGAGCGATGACATCTATGTGAGCGGCACGCTGGGCGATGCCCGGCTGGCGCTGGACGTGTTGTACGGCAGGCTGTCAGTGCCCCCAGAGGTGTTCGAACCGGCACGTGCGCGACTGGAAACGCCCTCCCCACGGGTGGCACTGGGCATGGCCCTGCGCGGCGTCGCCTCGGCAGCGATTGATGTGAGCGACGGGCTGCTGGGCGATCTCGGGCATATCCTCACGGCTTCACAGGTTGGCGCAGTGATCGACACTTCAATTGCTACTAAATTAATAGCTAGTCACGCATATTGGATGGGGGCTGAGGGCCAATTTGGCATCAAAAATAACCAAAAAACAGGTCTGAAGCCCTGTTTGGCCTATGTTCTGGCCGGTGGCGACGACTACGAGCTGCTGTTCACAGCGCCAGTCGCCCATCGCGACGCCGTGCTGGCCGCGGCACGCGCCAGCGCCCTGCCTGTCACCCGCATCGGCCAGGTTCAGTCCACGCCGGGTTTGCGACTGGTCGATGAAAACGGCGCCGAGGTTACCAACACATTCCGGTCGTTCGACCACTTTGCCTGAACACCGGCACGCCTGGCCTAGCGGCGGCGCAAAAACTGCCCCGCCACAAAGATGTCTTTCTCCACGGCCCGGCGCACACCGGTGCTGTCGCGACGCTCCAGCGCGCGCATGACGTCACGGTGCGCATCATTCAGCACCTGGGTAGCCTCCGGTGTATCAAACAGATGGTTGGAAACAGGCCCGGCCCTGAGCCACAGCGTATCAATCAGGTTGAAGAGGATGGGCGAGCCGGCTGCGCGGTACAGCAGCACGTGGAAGTCTTCGTTCGCCGCCAGATAGTCTGCCGGCCGGTTGTCGGCCAGCGCCTGATCCATGCGTTCGCACAGGGACTTCATCGTTGCCAGTTGCGTAGTGTCGAGCAGCATGCTGCCCCGCTCGGCTGCCTCGCCTTCGAGCAGCATGCGCATTTGCAGCAGGTCATCGAATTCGGGGGCGGACAGCTGCGGCACCGCCACACCGGCATTGGGGCTGTTCACCAAAGCTCCCTCCGCTGCGAGACGCTGCAACGCCGCACGCACCGGCATGTGACCCACACCCATGTCGGCAGCCACATTGCGAATCTTCAGGCGCTCGCCCGGCAGAAACCGCCCCACGGTGATCCACTGGCGCAGCTTGGCGTAAATGCTGTCTTGCTGCGTGGAAGATGCTTCGGTCATGGTGCGGGGGCTCCCGTCAGGGCTGTGAGCGCCGCATCAAACGCAGCCAGCAGACGCTGCACATCCGCCTGCGACGTATCAGGGCACACCAGCATCATGTTGTGAAACGGTGTGATCAGCACATCGCGGTTGAGCAGAAAAAGATGGATGGCGTGCTCCAGCTCGGGGTTCATCGCAGCGCTGGCCTGCGTGCCGTTCAGCGGAGGTGTGCTGCAAAACTGGAACTCGGTGCGTGCACCGACCTGTGACACGCACCACGGCAGCCGGTGATGCGCGATGGTCTGACGCAAGCCATCGGCCAGGCGTGCAGCCCGCGCAAGCATTGGCGTATAGGTGGCGGGCGTCATCAGCTGCGTGAGTGTGGCGCGCATCGCCGCCATGGCCAGCAGGTTGGCGGTGAGCGTGGTGCCAATGCCGGAATGCCCTGGTGGCGCGTTGCGTTTGGCGGCCTCGGCGCGCGCAGCCAGATCGGCGCTGAAGCCGTAAGCTGCGCAGGGCATGCCACCACCCAGTGGCTTGCCCACCACCACGGCATCGGGCACCAGCCCCTGCGCGCGTGCATACCCACCAGGGCCGCTGCTGATGGTGTGTGTCTCGTCCATCACCAGCAGCGCACCGTGACGATGGATGACCGACAGCGCCTGCTCCCAGAAGCCCGGCTGCGGCAGCACCATGCCGATGTTGGTCATCACCGGCTCGGCCAGCACGCAGGCCACGTCGCCCGGCGCCAGCGCTGCTTCCAGCGCGGCGAGGTCATTGAACTCCACGACACGGGTGGTCTGCGTGAGCGCATGCACCTGGCCCAGCAGGCTGTCCCGCTGCACCGCCCGGCCGTCCACCAGATCAACGAACACATCATCCACGGTACCGTGATAACAACCGTTGAACACCAGCAACACCTTGCGGCTGGTCGCCGCGCGCACCCAGCGCAACACAAACCGGTTGGCATCGGTAGCGGTCATGGCAAATTGCCACAGCGGCAGGCCAAAGCGTTCCGCCAAAGCCTCCCCCACAGCAGCCGCATCTTTGCTGGCCAGCATCGCGGTACAGCCCCGTGCGGCCTGCTCACAAAGTGCGTTCACCACGACATCAGGCGAATGGCCGAACATGGCACCCGTGTCACCCAGACAAAAGTCGGCCAGTTCGTGGCCATCCACATCGGTCAGGTGCGCGCCTTTGGCGTGGGCCATGTGCAGCGCGAATGGCGTGGCCCAGTCGTTCATCCAGTGCAGCGGCACGCCAAACATCAGGTGTTGTGACGCGCGCCCGGCCAGTGCGCGGGAGCGCGGGTTGCGCTGCTCGTAGAGGTTTCGTTCCTGTTGCAACAGGGCTTGCACACGTTCGGGCGCGATGCCCGAAGCAGCTCTCATGGATTGAATCGCTGGCATGACGACTACACCAGTAACAGCAGGTGTTCACGTTCCCACGAGCTGATCACCCGGTTGTAGGTTGCGTACTCCAACTCTTTGACCGCACAAAACGCGTCCACAAAACCCGTGCCCAGCACGTCGCGCATGGCATCGCAGGCGCGCATGGCCTCAATGGCGTCTTCCAGGTGGCGCGGCAGCTCATGGTGAACGTTCCACGCGCTGTCGGTCGTGGGCTCACTGGGCCGGAGTTTGTCGCGCATGCCCAGATACCCGCAGGCCAGCGTGGCGGCCATGGCCAGATAGGGGTTGACGTCAACCCCCGGCACGCGGTTTTCAACGCGCCGTGCCTCGGGCCCGGACTTCGGCACCCGGATGCCACAGGTGCGGTTGTCATGCCCCCAGCGCACATTGATCGGCGCGGATATGAACGGTGCGAGACGTCGATAGGAGTTCACGTACGGCGCGAACATCGGCATCACCTGCGGGATGTACGCCTGCAGCCCCGCGATGTAGTGGGCAAAGGCATCGCTGGCGCTGCCGTCCGGTTTGCTGAAGATATTCAGGCCGGTTTCGGCATTCACGAGACTCTGGTGGATGTGCATGGCGCTGCCCGGCTCCTGCTCCATGGGCTTGGCCATGAAGGTGGCAAAGATGCCGTGGCGCAGCGCCGTCTCGCGTACCGTGCGCTTGAACAGAAACACGCGGTCGGCCAGATCCATCGGCTCGCCGTGCGAGAAGTTGATCTCCATCTGCCCCGGCCCGGCCTCGTGAATCAGCGTTTCCACGCCCAGCTTGTGCTGTTCGCAGAAGCTGGAGAGCTCCATGAAAAACGGGTCGAAATCATTCACCGCATCGATCGAATAACTCTGGCGCCCCGCCTCGGGCTTGCCGGTGCGGCCCAGCGGCGGCTGCAACGGTTCATGCGGGTTTTGCTGGCGTGCCACCAGATAAAACTCCATCTCGGGCGCCACGATGGGCTTCAGCCCCAGCCCTTCGTACAAAGCCAGCACGCGGCGCAACACACTGCGCGGCGCGATCTGCACCGGGCTGCCATCCCACTCCTGGCAATCGTGAATCACCACGGCAACCGGCTCGGCAGCCCAGGGCACCACCCGCACGGTATTGGCGTCGGGCAGGCACACCATGTCAGGATCGGTATCGCCAACAAACGGGCCGTTGTCGGGCTGCTGACCATTCACGGTATTGAGCAGCACACTTTTGGGCAGGCGCATCTCGCCGGCCGACAGGAACAGGTCTCGCGGCAGGATCTTGCCGCGTGCAATGCCGGTCATGTCCGGGATCACACATTCCACTTCGTGGATGCGGTTGTGAATGAGGAAATCTTTGAGGGACTGGGTCATGGCCGATCCGGCAGTGGGAATGCCCAATCATACCGATGTCGGCCTTATTTGTGATCACAAATAAGACTAAATCTCCCAATTTTGACGAATTTCCACCTGAATATGATCTCAAGTAACCGGTTTGGCACCCATCAAACGCAGAAAATCCGCCAGTGTTTTGCCCGCCTCATCCCGAAAAATCGAATCCAGAATCTTCACGCCCGCAATCCGGTCCAGTCTGAAATTCCTGAAGGCCTCCCGACTTTCACACCAGGCCGCCAGCGTCCACACCTTGCCCCAATAAAAGCAGCCCAGCGGCCGAACCACGCGCCGGCTTGGCTGGCCGCTGACATCGCTGTAATCCAGCTGCAACTTGCGGCGCGCCTGCACTGCCTCGCGCAGGGTTTGCAGTGTGGCCTGCACGGCAGGCTCCAGACCAATGGGCGGCGCGTACACCGCCATGGCCTGTGCGGCAGCCCGCGCTGCGGGCGGCAATACCGACATGATTTTCCCCAGCGCCACTTCGGCGGCCTGTGCCAAAGCGGGGTCCTGCCAGGCCTGCGCCATGCGCACCGACGCCACCAGCGCCCGCGCCTCGTCATGCGTGAACATCAGCGGCGGCAGGTCAAACCCCGAACCCAGCCGATAGCCCACGCCCGCCTCGCCTTCAATCGGCACACCCTGGTGCTGCAGGTCGGCCACATCGCGGTAAATGGTGCGCTCCGACACTTCGAGGCGCTGCGCCAGATGCGCCGCCGTGGTGAGACGACGCCCGCGGATGAGCTGGACAATCTGGAACAGGCGGTCGGCGCGGCGCATGGGCTATTTTAGGGATGTTTTTGGCCTTCAGCCCTTGTGGAATATGCGTAAACAGCTATTGTTTTAATAGCAAATTCCAGGCAATGTTCCCGTGCGGACCTTTCGCAAGTGTTCCCACCGTGGCAGGTATAGTCGCGCCAACAAGGGGAATGGATGATGCGTTTGTTTCGTGTTGAAACATTTTTTGTTTTGGCTGCTTGGCTGGGAACGGTTTCTAGTAGCTGGGCGGCGTTTCCAGCTGTCTATGGAAATCAGTCTTCTTACCAATCTACTTTCACCCCGGCGCAGGTATCGTGGTGTCAAAACCGCACCTACACGTGCGGATGGATTGGAAGCTGGTATAGCACGTACCCCCCAAGTACAAACATTTGCGAGGCGATGCTTGATCCTTCCGCGGGATCGCCTTGTGGAACTAGTAGTCCTTACTGCATTGAACTCAGGTTAACCAATGTGCCTTGTTCAGCTCCCGGTTCAAATGTAGCTTTTTATATCTCTGCAACGCCAAATACTTGCCCTGAGAACGCCACACTTTCTGGCACCACCTGCACCTGCAACACCGACTTTGAAGAAAACCCTGCCCATAACGCCTGCATCCCCAAACCTGTTCAGCAAGCCGAACCCGAAGGCACCCCTGGCCCGCAAATGTGCAGCGCGGGCCTCTCCACCCCCAAACCCATCCTCCCGGCCACAGGCGAGAAGCTCTACACCGAGCCCGACAGCGCAGGCGAAGGCCCGCACGCCCTGAGCTTCGTGCGCAGCTTCCGCAGCCGCTGGTCCGTCAGCGGTGCGCCTGGCTTTGCAGCCAACCCCGGCTTGGGTCAGGCCTGGTCTCACAACCACGCCACGTCCCTTGTGGTGGAGGGCACCCCACCCACAGCCGCGCGCGTCCTGTTTGGCGATGGCAGCGTCAGCGGGTTCACCTGGGAGACCAGCTCGGCCAGTTGGAAACCCGCCAGTGGCTCCAGCACGCTGGCGGCCACCACCAGCGCGGCAACAGGCTACCTGCTCACCCGCGCGCAAGACGACACCCGCTGGCAATTTGATGCGGCAGGCAAACTCCTGAGCGTCACTGAACGCAATGGCTGGGTCACCACCTACAGCTACCACGCCTCGGGCAACGGCACAGGCAGGTTGGCCCAGGTCACCAACGCCTTTGGCCGGGTGCTCAGCCTGGCGTACGACGCGGCAGGCCAGCTCAGCTCCACCACCACGCCAGACGGGCAAACCATCAGCTACACATTCGATAGCGCATTGCGATTGACTGGTGTGGGCTACCCCGGCAATGCGTCCAAGACCTACCTGTATGAAGACAGCCGCTGGCCCCAATCGGTTACCGGCATCATTGACGAGCGGGGTATTCGCCTGGCCACCGTGGTGTATGACGCCCAAGGCCGTGCCACCGAGAGCGGATACGCCCTGGGTGCGGACCGCTACACCATCCTCTACGGCGCCACCGCCACCGACCCCGTGCAGGTGACCGACCCCCTGGGCACCCAGCGCAGCTATACCTACGGCACGGTGCTGAACAAACTGGCCGTTACCGGGGCCACCCTTCCTTCGGGTTCGGGCGGTAGTGACGCCGCCAGCCGCGTGCAAAACGCCAGTGGCCTGCTGGACAGTGAAACCGACTTTTTGGGTGTGCAGACCATGTACACCTGGGACATCAACCGCCGCCTGCCCCTGGCCACCACGCGCGCCGCCAACAAACCCGAAGCCCAGACCACCACCACCCAGTGGCACCCCACATTCCGGTTGCCTGTGCTGGTGACTGAGCCAGGTCGCTCTACGGCCTACACCTACGACCCGCTGGGCAACAAACTGACCGAAGCCGTCACCGACACCGCCACCAGCCAAACCCGCACCTGGGCCTGGACCTACAACAGTCAGGGACTGGTCGCCACCAGCACCGACCCACGCGGAAACGTCAGCCAATACGCCTATGACACCTCCGGCAACCTCACCAGCTTCAAAGACCCGCTGAACCAGGAAACCCGCTATGCCTATGACACGGCGGGCCGCGTGACGCAGGAAACCACCCCCAATGGCCTGGTCACGGGCTACAGCTACGACCTGCGCGGGCGCGTGCTGCAAATCACCCGGGGCACCGAGGTATCGACCTTCAGCTACACCCCCAGCGGCCAGATCAGTGGTTTGAGCCTGCCCAATGGCTATGCCATCGCTTACACCCTATGACGCCGCCCAGCGCCTGGTATCCGCCACCGACAACCGCGCCAACAGCATCCAGTACACGCTGGACGCCATGGGCAACCGCTTGCGCGAAGAAGTTAAAGACCCTGCCGGAGCAATCGCTCAAGTCACCACCCGCAGCATCACCAACCTGAACCGCGTGGCCAGCATCGGCAACGCCGCAGGCCAGAGCACCCAATACGGTTATGACGCCAATGGCGAGGCCATCAGCGCCAGCGACCCGTTAAACCACACCACCCGCCAGACGCTGGACCCGCTGCGCCGCCCCACCAGCACCACCCTGGCCGACAACACATCGGCCAGCCTGGCCTGGAACCCGCTCAATGCACTGGCCACCGCCACCGACCCTAGAGGCATCGCCACCCAATACACCCGCAACGCCTTTGGCGAGGTGATGGCCGAGGCCAGCCCGGACATGGGCACGGTGAGCTACAGCCGGGATGCGGCAGGCAACGTCACCGCCAGCACCGACGCCAAAGCCCAGACCACCCAAATCACCCGCGATGCGCTGGGCCGACCCAGTGTCATCACCCTGGCCGATGGCACCACCCAGCAACTGGCTTATGACGCCGCAGGCCACCTCAGCCAGGTGCAAGACGCCAGTGGCACCACCACCTACAGCCGGGATACGTTAGGCCGCATCCTCAACAAAACCCAGACGGTTGCCGACAACCCCACCAACCCCAGCAGCTACGCCGTGGCCTACCAATACCACCCCGGTGGTGCGGTGGCCCAGATCACCTACCCCAGTGGCCTGAAGGTCTATTACCGCCAGAGCCCATCCGGCCAGGTCAGCCAGGTGGATGTGCAGCTACCCGGCGGCACGCTGCAGAACCCCAAACCGATCACGCCGTTTGTGACTGGTTTGAGTTACACCGCCCTTGCCCAGCCCAAAGCCTGGAACTGGACCAGTGGCGACAGCGCCACCCGAGCCTTTGATACCGATGGCCGCATGCTCAGCACCGAGTTTGGGGTTTACGGGTATGACGCGGCCAGCCGCATCACCAGCATCACCCAGAACCTGTGGGCCAGTCTGGTCACCACGGATCCGGTCACCGGGGTGGCTACCACCAGCACCTTCACCACCCCCATGAGCTGGACAGCCGGGTATGACAACCGCAACCGCCTGACCAGCTTCACCCGGGGCGGCAACAGCGGCAGCACGGTGTACAGCTATGACGCCAACAGCAACCGATTGACCGCTGTCACCAAGACCACATCCGACACCGATCTGGATGGTGACTTCGATGAAGCGGACTACAGCAAGACCGCCAGCCAGAGCCTGAATGTGGACAGCGCCAGCAACAAGCTGCTGGGCTTTACCCAGACGCTGGTGGGTACCAAGGGCACCCGAACGGTCTCCAGCACCACCACGCAGATCAACTATGGTCTGGATGCCGCAGGCAATCTGACCAGTGATGGGCTGCGCCTGTTTGAATACGATGCCAGTAACCGGCTGGCCAAAGTGCTGGTGAGTCAAAGCGCAGAAGCCAGCAAGATCACGTATTTGCACAACGCGTTAGGCCAGCGGGTCTTCAAGAGTGAACCGACGGTGGCGTATACGGCCCCGGATGAGGCCGTATTGGGCACGGACTTCATCACCTGGCTCAAAAAGAACTTCGGCTGGCTGTTTGCGCAGGCGCAGGTCAATGCCACCCTGGGGCAGGGTTATGTGTATGACGAGGCGAACCTGGGGGCAACGCCGAATCTGCTGGGGGAATACGGCAATGGGGGCACCAAGAGTGCGGGACGGATTGAGTACATCTGGTTGCCCACGGAAGACGGGCAAAGCATTCCTATCGGGATTTACAAGGGTGGGCGGTTCTACGCGGTTCATGCGGATCACATCAACACCCCAAGGCTGATCACCGATGACACGAACAAACCGGTGTGGCAGTGGCCTTACTCGGCGTTTGGGGAGAACAAGCCCAGCGGCATTCTGAAGGCTACGCCTAATCCAAGGGCGGCGATCACCAATCAGCCTCAGTTGCTCAAGGCTACTGCTGCGGCACTTGAAGTGAATCTGCGGTATCCGGGGCAGTATTTTGATGAGGAGTCCAATCTCAGCTACAACCTGCATCGGTCATACCAGTTTGGGCAGGGGCGATACACGCAGCCCGACCCCGTGGGATTGAATGGGGGGTGGTCTCGGTTTGCTTATGTGGAAAATAATCCGCTAGGAGCAACGGATCCATTGGGTTTGCAGCGTGGGCCACCAGCGCGTGGGGCCTATTACCCTCGTGGGCAAATGCCACGGCCTCCAACCATGAGTACGCGCGAAACGCAAAAGCAACTACTCAACGATATATCGGACTTCCTAGACCCAAACAATCCAAATTTCGGAAAACCAATTCCTGGATGGCCGAGTGACTCCAAACCATATTGCCGGTTAGTTTGCCCCTCTAGTACGCCGAATAGTTGTCCAGCAAATTCACCTGCTGGACTTCCAGAGAGAAGCCTCAGCGGAGAGATGTGCACTCGGGTCTGTGACAGCCATCCGCGTCTGAGTTCAGTACCTCAATGAAAGGAATTTTATGAATCAGAATCGTCTATTTCGAGTGTTAGTGACATGCAATTGGTTCTTGCAGTTATTGCTATATTTGCTTCCACTTTCGTCTTGGTATGCGGACCCAATGATTGAGAAGTTAATGGCTCTTGACGGCTATGGTGCTATTGCCAATTGGACAAACCCGATCATTGCCCACGTACCCATTGTGGGCTTCCTTGTTGCCTCGATTGGTTTATTGTTTTTCAGTAACTGGGCGAGGTACTTGTATCTAGCCCTTTGGCTGTGTGGCTGGTTCGCCACGCTGCTATTCGGATTCCGAGTGTCCGCGCCTACTCAAGGATTTATTGGTATGGCCATCGGTACGATAGACGGTATGGTGCTGTATTTGTCTTTCTTGTCAGCACTCCGCGCCAGTTTCAAAAGCAACGCTGATTCATGATGACGCAGCAGTGATGTCGAAAAAAACCATTATTCGAATTGGTGTTGGTTTGTTGGCGATAGCATTCGTGTCGCTGGCTATGACCGCCATGATTTCTGTGCTTGAAGGTGTTGGCGGAGTTCCGATTTCCTACTCTCGAACAGGAAGACCAAGTATCTTTATTGGAGTGGCCTACCTGCCTTTTTTCTTGATCACGTTCATTATTGGCTGTATTTACAGTCTGCATCGTTTACGGAAATTTTTCAAAGCACGGGGTGAGCATCGGAAGAAGTCCAAAGAGTTGTAGTCAATAACAAAGGCTCTTGTGTCATGAATGCTATTAATTACATAGCTACTCACGCATATCCGACGAGGGCTGGATGCCAATTTGATGCCTAAAAATAGCTCTTTTCACCTTCCCAAACGTTCATACGCGAGTTCGAGGGCGCACGATCAAAAGAGATGTTCAATCAATCGCAATCGATTGACCGTCGGCACCCGGACGGTCTCCAGCACCACCACGCAGATCAACTACGGGCTGGATGCCGCAGGCAATCTGACCAGTGATGGGTTGCGGCTGTTTGAATACGATGCCAGTAACCGGCTGGCCAAGGTATTGGTCAGCCAGAACGCCGAAGCCTCCAAGATCACGTATTTGCACAACGCGTTAGGCCAGCGGGTCTTCAAGAGTGAACCGACGGTGGCGTATACGGCACCGGATGAGGCCGTATTGGGCACGGACTTCATCACCTGGCTCAAAAAGAACTTCGGCTGGCTGTTTGCGCAGGCGCAGGTCAATGCAACCCTGGGGCAGGGTTATGTGATGAGAGGCGAACCTGGGGGCAACGCCAATCTGCTGGGGAAACGGCAATGGGGGCACCAAGAGCGGGACGGATTGAGTACATCTGGTTGCCGGAGACGGGCAAAGCATTCCTATCGGGATTTACAAGGGTGGGCGGTTCTATGCTGTTCGTGCGGATCACATCAATACCCCGAGGCTGATCACCGATGACACGAACATACCGGTGTGGCGGTGGCCTTGCTCGGCGTTTGGGAGAACAAGCCGATGGCATTCTGAGGCGACCACCAACCCGAAGGCGGCGATCACCAATCAGCCTCAGTTGCTCAAGGCTACTGCGGCTGCGTTGGAGGTGAATCTTAGATATCCGGGGCAGTATTTTGATGAGGAATCCAATCTTAATTACAACTACTTCCGAACGTACCAAGCGAGCCAGGGCAGGTACACGCAGAGTGATCCGATTGGGCTGGATGGGGGCTGGTCGCGCTTTGCTTATGTGGAAAACAATCCGCTGAGTTTCATTGATCCAGATGGGTTGATGAAAATATTTGAAGGTGACGGCATCACAATCCACTCTTATCCGGGTCCACAAGCCGGTGGTAGAGAGCATGCTCGGCAAGGACCTGGTGAAAATTATCACGTTCATGTGAAAGATAACTCCGGTCGCGTAGCCAGAATTTCTACCGAGACATGGAAACCATTGACGCCCGAGGATCAGCGTATTTATGACCGCAGCAAGACAATGCAAAAAGCTTGTGAGAACTTGACTGAGGGCAATAAAAAACTGTTCGACCAAATCAATCGACAAGTATTCCATCGAGGCGCACCTACGATCAACCAACTTATGAAAATCGGAACAATTCGCGGCGGCAACCGCGTTGTCGTGCCTCGCGCCGGGAGTGAAGAGTGATGCAGCGGTCTGCAAAATTCTTTCAAGCTATGGATGCCTACGACAATGACCAGCCAGAGCGTGCATTACCCTTAATGGAGGAGTGTGCTCAAGAAGGCGATCCCGTTGCGTGTTTCACAGCTGCGCTTTGGCACGAAAATGGTGAAGGTACACCAGCCAATTCGACGCGTCGCGCTTATTGGATGCAGCGCCTTGTGACGCTTGCTGAACAGGGTGATCTAGAAGCTCAATGGGAGCTAAGTGGTAAGTTTCGTTGGGGCAATCTTCTGCCTACAAGCTATGAGCGAGCGAACTATTGGTTGGAGCGCTCGGCTGAAGGTGGATATGGTGAGGCTCAACATCACTTGGCTTGGTACTATGAGACTGGCCAGTATGACTACGCAACTGACAACATTGCAGCGGCAAAGTGGTATCAGCGTGCCTTTGAGCAAGAGAATCCGGAAACCCTTTATCTTTATGCAGTCCGGTTATTTCGAGACGGTCAGCCTACCGACGAGGCCATTCAGCTTCTTAAGAAGGCCGCTGAAAAAGGCTTCAAACAGGCAGAGTACGTCCTGAATTCACATACGCATTGACCTGAATCTGATGACTATCAAGTTATTCATATCGATGAAATAAGTGGCAAACCCCATCAAGTCCGATTTCGTGGTTAAAAAGTTGGCATCGGCAGAATCATTTACTGCAATTTTTATAGCTACTCACGCATATCCAACGGGGGCTGGATGCCAATTTGATGCTCAAATATCGCGTTTCTAACCACCGTTTCCGTTTCAACCAGCGTTCTTGCGCGAACGTATGGTCACGCAAGCTTGCAAAGCGTTCGCATGCCGTCTGTTACACGGCCCTTGCCCAGCCCAAAGCTGGAACTGGACCAGTGGCGACAGCGCCACCCGAGCCTTTGATACCGATGGCCGCATGCTCAGCACCGAGTTGGCTTCTTACGGCTATGACGCGGCCAGCCGCATCACCAGCATCACCCAGAACCTGTGGGCCAGTCTGGTGACGACTGACCCGGTCACCGGAGTGGCCACCACCAGCACCTTCACCACCCCCATGACCTGGGCGGCAGCTTATGACAACCGCAACCGCCTGACCAGCTTCACCCGAGGCGGCAACAGCGCCAGCACGGTGTACAGCTATGACGCCAACAGCAACAGGTGACCGCTGTCCACCCATCCGACACGATCTGGATGGTGACTTCGATGAAGCGGACTACAGCAAGACCGCCAGCCAGGTTTGAATGTGGATGTGGCCAGAGCAAGCGCGGGTTTCCAACACTGGTTGGCACCAAGGCACAACCGGTCTCCAGCACCTGCCAGATCGGTTACGGTCTGGATGCGCGGCATCTACCAGTGACGGTGCGTGTTTGAATACATGCCAGTAACCGGCTGGCCAAGGTGCTGGTCAGCCAGAACGCAGCCCAAGATCACGTATTTGCAACGCGTTAGGCCAGCGGGTCTTCAAGAGTGAACCGACGGTGGCGTATACGGCCCCGGATGGGGCCGTGGCGGACTTCATCACCTGGCTCAAAAGAACTCGTGGCTGCAGGCGCGGTCAAGCAACTGGGGCGGGTTATGTGTATGACGAAGCGAATTTGGGATCAACGCCGAATCTGCTGGGGGAATACGGCAATGGGGGGACCAGGAGTGCGGGACGGATTGAATACATCTGGCTGCCCACGGAAGACGGGCAAAGCATTCCGATCGGGATTTACAAGGGTGGGCGGTTCTACGCGGTTCATGCGGATCACATCAACACCCCAAGGCTGATCACCGATGACACGAACAAACCGGTGTGGCAGTGGCCTTACTCGGCGTTTGGGGAGAACAAGCCGACTGGCATTCTGAAGGCGACGCCTAATCCAAGGGCGGCTATTACGAATCAGCCGCAACTGCTGAAGGCTACTGCGGCGGCACTTGAAGTGAATCTGCGCTATCCGGGGCAGTATTTTGATGAGGAATCGAATCTTAGTTACAACGGGTTCAGGAGTTATCAGCCTGCTCAGGGAAGATATAGCCAGAGCGATCCTATAGGTCTTGCTGGCGGTTGGAACACGTACGCATACGTGGGCGGAAACCCACTGGGGTTCACTGACCCGATGGGGTTGCAGGCACAAACGCTTCCAGTCATCGTGCCGATCGTGATCGTTGGCTGTGCACTGACGCCCGGGTGCCGGGACGCTGTGAAAAACTGGGCGGAATCGCGTTCGTCTGGCACCGGAGTGCCAGAACAAAGTTGGCCGTCATATCCACCCTACAACCCTACTGATACCTCTGGTGCCGACAAAGAGGCTAGAGACAAGTGTTCAGCTACGTATGATGCTCAAATCAAGGTGTGTCAGTTAACCAGTGCAACCCCGACGGCTCGTCAAGCGTGCTATGCACGTGCGGCGAACGAATACGGAGATTGCTTAAAGAAGAATTGCCGATGACTGAAAATGACTTCCCTAGCATCGTAGAAAGACGATTGGTTCTGCATGACATCAGTGCAGATAGAAAAGGTGAAATTCGTCTTGTGATTGGTTGTCCATATTGGACTGAACCAGAGATGGAAGCTGCCTGTCCTGTAGCAATCTACGGGTATTTGGGACGGCTGGCAGATATTCGTGGCATAGATCCTATGGGAGCCTTGTCATTGGCTATTAAATTCTTAGACGGTCTTCTTGAAGGCTTGCCTGAGAACATGGTTGTGTATTGGCCTAGTGGTGATCCATACTTTGAAAAATGATTTTTTCTGGCTGCGAGCGGTAGCACTCTTGTTAGTTAGTTGTATTTCTCTCGGCTGTGCCGATAACGTATCAAACCGCATAGAGGCCGTTAAAGCAGATATCGCTTCAGCGATATCTGCTGCTCAATTTGAGCCAACACAAAAACCCTCAGTTACGGCAAAGGCATCCTCAGTTTCAGCTTCGGTGGCCTACGATGGTGCAGCAGCCAAGGCGGTCTCTGAAAAATTTGATCTCCTTGCATCAACCCTCGGGTACGAAAGAAAAGTTACCGAAGTGACCAAGCAAAGAATCTCTTGTCATAGAACTGAGAAGGCTAGATTTATTTGGTTAGAAACCATCAACCCTCAACCTCTTCAAATCGTTTTGGGGGTGTCAATCACTGGTTGGTCGGCAGATGCCGAGATGTGTGAAGCCGCATCAAAAGCAAAAACTTCTTAGTGATAAATCAGAGTCATGACCCATTTCGAATACCACATCAGTACTCAGGTAGTTGCAATTTAACGCTATTAATTAGATAGCTACTCACGCATATCCGACGAGGGCTAGATGTCAATTTGATGCTTAAAAACAGCTCTTTTCATCTTCACAAGCGTTCATGCGTGAGTTCGAGGGCGCGCGATCAAAAGAGATGTTCAATCAATCGCAACCGATTGACCGTCGGCACCCGAACGGTCTCCAGCACCACCACGCAGATCAATTACGGTCTGGATGCTGCAGGCAATCTGACCAGTGATGGGCTGCGCCTGTTGAAACGATGCCAGTAACCGGCTGGCCAAGGTATTGGTGAGTCAAAGCGCAGAAGCCTCCAAGATCACGTATTTGCACAATGCGTTAGGCCAGCGGGTGTTCAAGAGTGAACCGACGGTGGCTTATACGGCCCCGGATGAGCTGAACGATTTGAAACAGGCGGTCGGCACGGCGCATAGATCTATTTTAGGGGAGTTTTAAGCCTTCAGCCCTTGTGTAATATGCGTGAATAGCTATTAAAAATATAGCATACAACACCACACCCCATGCCTTACTCCTCATGCCGGACCTGCGCTTCAGGCCAGTGCGTGCAAACCAACCCGGTTGCCATCCAGATCGGTGATGTGGGCAAAGAAACCCAGACCCGGGGGCAGGGCCTGCCGCGGCAGCGCCACGCGCCCACCGGCCGCCACGGCCCGCTTGAGCGCGGCGTCCAGCGATGGCGAAGCATCCAGATACACGAGCGTGCCGGTCGCACCGGGCGGCGGCGCGGTAGGCCCGCACAACAGCGCCCCACCAATGCCGCCGTTCGCCTCATCGCTGTCATAGGGGAACACCGCGCCGTCCGACGGACCCATCGCCTCGCGGCGCATCTGGCAAGCCAGTGTGGCCTCGTAAAAAGCCTGGGCTTTGTCCAGGTGGGTGACGGGGATTTCAAACCAGCTGATTGCATTTTTCACGGGAAACTCCTGAGTGGTTAACCAAGTGATTAACTTGGTAGTTGAGGGAGCCGTGATACTGCGCCAGGGCTGCTGACAACGGTGTGTCAGGAGGGTTGCGGTACCTCGGAACCGGTTTGCTCCTGGGGCGCACGGGCCTGTCGGCGCGCCGCCTGCGTCTGTCCGCCATAACCCCAATCTGTAGCGAGTAACTCGCGCACGATGACATAGCTGGCAGTCGCCAGTGGCTGGCCCAAACCGAGCTGGTTTTGCAGTTCGTCAAACGCTGCGGCAATGAAGGCAGCTTTCTCCTGCGGCGTATTGGTGCCTGCGGTGATGCTGATTTCCAGAAACGCCGTGGGGCCGGTCACATCCGCGCCGCCAATGTGCCAGCGCGCGGCCGGCAAGTCGTCGATCATCACGGCGGTGACCTCCGGGCGTTTGCCCAGGTGCAGCGCTGTCAGGCGGGTGAGCGCGGCGGCCAGCGACCGGTAACGCGGCGGGTTTTGCAACGGGGAGATTTTGAGGTTCAAGGTGGGCATGTTCAGACTCCTGAATCGAGAGGGGACGGGCACCCCGTCGAGCGGCCGTGCACATGGCGCGCCAGACGGGCTTTCAGTCGTGCAGCGCTGCGTTCAACCGAGGCCTGCCCCGCTCTCAGGCTGCGCAGCAACACCGCGTCGGCACCGCGCCAGAAATCGTCAACAGCCTCGTTGCGCAGCCGGGTGGCTTCCGCTTTGGCCAGATCGTGCAGGCGCGTTTGTGTGGCGGCATCGGGAAGGTGGGCAAACATGGTGAGCTCCTGTGGGTTGATCGCGGGACCAGCGACGGTTTGAACTTTATTGGCTTAACGAGCTATCGGAAACAGCAAAAAATCCACATTGGTTTTGCGTTATTTGCAAAACCAAGCCAAAATTCGTTCATGCAACTCCAGCTTGATGACGTCGCCCTGTTCGCCCGCATTGCCGAACTGGGCAGCCTGTCTGCCGCCGCCCGCGAGCGTGATGTGCCGGTGAGCCAGGTCACGCGCTCGCTGGCTCGGCTGGAGGCGGCCGCCAATGTGCGGCTGCTTCACCGCAGCACGCACGGCCTGAGCCTCACCGACGAGGGCGACACCTTTCTGGCACATGGCAGACGCCTGCTGGACACCACGGCCGAGCTGAGCAGCGAGCTGACCGGCAAGATAAGCGGCCCCAGCGGCTGGGTACGCATCAGCGTGAGCCCGCTGCTGGCCGAGCACGTGATGGCGCCCAGCCTGAACAGCCTGTACGAGCAGTACCCGGCGCTGCACATCGACATCAACGCCGATGACCGCATGGCCGACATGGCGCGCGACGGCATCGACATCGCCATCCGCACCGGTACGCCCAGCAGCGAGACCCTGGTGGCACGCCAGATTGGTGACTACAGCCGTTCGGTCTATGCCTCGCCCGCGTACCTCGCCCGCTGGGGCACGCCCCGGCATCCGGACGACCTGAAAAACCACCGCCTGCTGGCCAACAGCGCCAGCCCGCAGTTGAACCACTGGCCGCTGACCCCCACAACCACGCGCAAGGGCGTGGAAGAATTTCTGGCGGAGGGACACACGCGAACCGACAACTCGGCCGTGACGATGGCTCTGGTGCAGCACGGTGTGGGCATTGCGCGCCTGCACGACCTGATGGCCCGGCCGCTGGTGCGCAGCGGGCAACTGGTGCCGCTATTGCAAGCGTACTTTGTCAGCCCGCCGGTGCCGATTTACGCGGTGATGCTGAAGGAGCGTCACCGCCTGCCCAAGATCCGGGCCTGCATTGATTTCTGGGCGCAGTGGCTGGCGGCGATGGACTCAGGCGCAGGTAACGCGGTCGCGGCCTGACTGTTTGGACTTGTACAGGGCGCCATCGGCCCGTGCAATCAGGTCCTGCGCATCGTCGCCCGGCTGCATGGCCGCCACACCACCCGAGATGCTGACGGTGAGCACCACTTCCTGCGTGCGGCGATCGCGAATCTTCATGGCCTTGGTGCGCTGGCGTATCGTATCGGCCATTTTCAGGCTGTGTTCCACCGTGCAATGCGGCATCAGAACCGCAAACTCTTCGCCGCCATACCTTGCCACCGAATGACTCTTGTCCGACACACAGGCGCGCAGAACGTCACCCAGCGCCTGGATGACGCGGTCGCCCATCACGTGGCCGTGGGTGTCGTTCACCTTTTTGAAATGATCAATGTCCAGCATGATCAGGCAGTGTGCGCTGTCCGGCGCCAGCGGCTGCTCCAGCAGGGACGCCAGCTGCTGGTCAAACCCCTTGCGATTCAGCACCCGCGTCAACGGGTCCAGCGCAGCCTCGTCACGGGTGCGCGCCAGGTCCGCCTGCAGCCGCTCGATTTCCTGACGGCTGGCCAGCACCTGCTCATGCAGTTCCAGCGCCGAACTCTTCATCTGCGCCGTGCCCACCAGTGCAGCGGCGACCTGTGAGGTGAGGGCGGGCGCATCGTTGGTTTGCAACGCGGTCGTGAGGTCTGTGAGCTGTTCGCCAAAAGCGCTTGCACGGTCTCCGGTGCGCGTGGCGCTGTCGGCCATGCCGGTCATCATGCGCTGCAACTCACCAGAAATGCGCTGCATGGCCACATGGTCCACCTCCGCCACAAATTCCTGAAACAGGCGCACCACGGTGTCATTGCCCAGGCGGGGTTCGGTTTGCAGGGCGCGCTCGATGGCGTGTGTCAGGCGAGCGTTGGTGCCCGCGGCAAATTCGTACCAGACAGCAAACGACACGGGGTGAAACGCCGCATCATGCTGGCCCATTAGGGCTAAGACTTTGCGCAGCAACTCGGCGCTTTGTTCTTTGGTTTCTTTGTACCGCAAGACTTGTCTCCGTCGATGTCACCGATCGTATACGCCGGTGTGCGCAGATGATACCGTGCATATGCGCGTCCACCATAATCACGGCATGAGTTCGATTGCCCGGCCCACAGCCCGCTTCATGTTGTCTCACCCCGCACATGCCATTGCGCTGGGGTTTGGCTCGGGACTGAGTCCGGTGGCACCCGGCACGTCCGGCACGCTGTGGGCCTGGCTCGCGTTTCTGGTGCTGCAGTTTTACGGCATGACGGACGCACAGGCCGGCTGGCTGATTGCCTTCTCCCTCGTACTGGGCTGGTGGGCCAGCACGGTCACTGCGCGCAACCTGCAGGTGCTGGACCCCGGCAACATCGTCTGGGACGAGGTCGTGGCGTTCTGGATCGTGTTGTGGCTGGTGCTGCCAACCGGGTTCTGGGGCCAGTTGATTGCGTTTGGACTGTTCCGGTTTTTCGATGCGGTCAAGCCGGGTCCTGTGGGTTGGGCCGACCGCCTGTTTCATGGCGTGGACCGTTACAGCGACCCGCACGCCTGGACCAAGGCCGGCTTTGGCATCCTGTTCGACGATCTGGTGGCGGCGGCCTGCACGGTGCTGGTGATCGCCCTCTGGAGGTCCATCTGGTGACTGATCCGCACACAGCCAGGACGCTATCAAATTCAGAGCTATCCACGCAACATCTGTGTGGCCTGATGGCCGATTTGATGCAAAAAAAAGGCTGGTTTCTGGCCACCGCAGAAAGTTGCACCGGCGGCCTGATTTCGGCCGCGTGCACCGACCTGTCGGGCTCCAGCAACTGGTTTGAGCGCGGCTTTGTCACCTATTCCAACGAAGCCAAGACCGACCTGCTGGGTGTGGACGCCGCGCTGATCAACCAGCATGGTGCGGTGAGCGAAGCAGTTGCCCGCGCCATGGTGCAAGGCGCCATCCTGCGCTCGGGCGCCCAAGTGGCTGTCGCCGTGACCGGCGTGGCCGGCCCCACTGGCGGCACCGCAGCCAAGCCCGTGGGCACCGTGTGGTTCGGGTTTGCCACACCCGCAGGCGTCATCACGGAAACGCGCCGCTTTGACGGAGACCGCGCCGCGGTACGCGAGGCCACGGTTCACCACGCGCTGGTGCAGTTGGTGGAACTGCTGAAAGAACAGGCTGTTTCTTGACCGTCATCGATTTCTTCGCCGGCTTTGCAACCGGGCTGGCGCTGATCGTGGCCATCGGCTCGCAAAACGCTTTTGTGCTGCGCATGGGCTTGCGGCGCGAACACGTGTTGCCCATCGTGCTGTTTTGCGCGCTGTCCGACGCGCTGCTGATCGTCGCCGGCATTGGTGGTGCGGGCGTGGTGATCCGCGGCAACACCACGCTGCTGGCAGTCGCCCGTTACGGTGGTGCGCTGTTTCTGGCCAGTTACGGCGCACTGGCAGCAATGCGTGCCTGGCGTGGCGGCCACATGCAGCTGGAGGCCAGCACGCCGACGCCGCTGGCCACGGCGCTGGCAGCTTGCTTCGGCTTCACCTTTTTGAACCCGCATGTCTATCTGGATACGGTGGTGCTGCTGGGCTCGGTAGCCAACCAGCGCAGCGACCCGTGGACATTTGGCTGGGGCGCCTGTCTGTCCAGTCTGGTCTGGTTTTCAGCGCTGGGTTATGGCGCGCGGCTGCTGGGACCGCTGTTCGAGACGGTGACCGCCTGGCGGGTGCTGGACAGCGTCATCGCGCTGGTGATGTTTGCGCTGGCCGGCACGTTGCTGATGGGTTAACCCGTTCGCCCATCCCGCTTCGGGCTGGGCTTCAGGCGCCGTGGCACTTCTTGTATTTCTTGCCGCTGCCGCAGTAACACAGGTCGTTGCGGCCCGGCTCCGCCGCCTTGCGAACCGTTTCCACCCTTGGCCCCAGGTTGCGCCACAGTTCGTGCAGGTCGTATACCGCCCAGACGGCTTCGGCAAAAGTCTCCAGCCGCTCCTCACTGACGGACGGTGGCCCGTCGTCGCTGAAAACTGAAATGGTGGGTTCGCCGGTGTCGTCTTCGGTCAACGCCACGATGGCCTGCAGCCCGCCGTCCAGCCATTGGGCCGCCTCTTTGTCACGCGGCGGCGCCCACTCCTCGGGCCAGGTTTCCACCGCAAACATGAAGCCCAGCGCCCAGACCTGCCCGAATGAGGGCAGCGCTTCATCGCCCACCTCGGCACGTTCGGCCTCTGGCAGTGCCGCAATGGCACCCCGCACGTCCATGACTTCGGGGTGATAGGCGGCATCGTCATCGAGCGCCTCCACCCGGGTGTTCAGTGCCGTGGCAACCTCATGCCAGCGCTGGGCCCACAGCTGCAGAAAGCGGTCTTTCTGCGCGACATCGGCAAACGTGCCTTCAGCAGTGTGCGCGAGGTCACCATTCAGGTCGATGGCCAGCAATTCGGCAAAGTACTCAGCCGAGGGGATTTCGCGGCGGCAACACACCAGTGCCGCCATGAAGCCCTCACAAAACTCCCACTGCGGGGTTTCGTCATAACGCGTGCGCATGTCGTCCAGGATGGCGTCTATCTCATCGAAGGCTTCGGGGCTCAGGGGTTCTGGATTCATGATTTGCGCCACGGCCATGGCGGTTTGAAAAGGGGAAAAGGCAGGCTTTCCGAGTTTAGCGGTTGTGCTGGCAGCGCTGGCGCTGGTATTGTCGGGCCCGAGGAGCTTGACCCATGCTGCATACCCTGAATAACTTCTTCCCCGTCCGCTACACGGCTTTTTTTCTGTGTGTGCTGGGCCTTTTGCTCAGCGGCTTCACCATGCTGGTGTTTGGCGTGGGCGGTGGCTGGGCACTGGTGTTTACGGGGCTGGTAGCCCTGGGTGTCTATGACCTGCGCCAGACCAAACGGTCCATCCTGCGCAATTACCCTGTCATCGGCCACCTGCGCTTCATGCTGGAATTTGTGCGCCCCGAAATACGCCAGTACTTTCTGGAAGGTGACAACGAAGCCTCCCCGTTCTCGCGCTCGCAACGCTCGCTGGTGTACCAGCGCGCCAAGGGTGACCCCGACAAGCGCCCTTTTGGCACGCAGCTCGCGGTGTATGAAGAGGGCTATGAATGGATGAACCATTCCATGACGCCTACGCAACTGGCGTCGCATGATTTCCGCCTGACCATCGGGCCGGACACCGCCCAGCCGTATGAGGCCAGCATCTTCAACATCTCGGCAATGAGCTTTGGAGCCCTGAGCGCCAACGCCATCCTGGCGCTGAACTCGGGTGCCAAACGCGGCGGCTTTGCGCACGACACGGGCGAAGGCTCCATCTCCGCACACCACCGCGTGCATGGCGGCGACCTGATCTGGGAAATTGGCTCGGGGTATTTTGGCTGCCGCAATGACGACGGCACATTCAACGCCGACAGATTTTCAGACAACGCCCGCGACCCGCAGGTGAAGATGATCGAACTCAAATTGAGCCAGGGCGCCAAGCCGGGCCACGGCGGCGTGTTGCCCGGCCCCAAGGTCACGCCGGAAATAGCGGCGGCCCGCGGCGTGCCGGAAGGCGTGGACTGCGTGTCCCCCGCATCGCACAGTGCGTTTTCCACACCCACCGAGATGATGCATTTCATTGCCCGCCTGCGCGAGCTGTCAGGCGGCAAACCCACCGGGTTCAAGCTGTGCATCGGCCACCCGTGGGAATGGTTTGCGATGGTCAAGGCCATGGTGGCCACCGGCATCACACCCGATTTCATCGTGGTGGACGGCGCCGAGGGCGGCACCGGTGCCGCGCCGCTGGAATTCACCGACCACGTAGGCTCGCCGCTGCAGGAGGGCCTGCTGCTGGTGCACAACACGCTGCGTGGCGCTGGCCTGCGCAGCAAAATCCGCGTCGGCTGCGCCGGCAAGGTGGTCAGCGCCTTTGACATTGCTCGCCTGATGGCGCTGGGCGCCGACTGGTGCAACAGCGCGCGTGGCTTCATGTTTGCGCTGGGCTGCATTCAGGCCCAGCACTGCCACACGGGCGCCTGCCCGACCGGTGTGACCACGCAGGACCCGCTGCGCCAGCAGTCGCTGGTGGTGCCGGACAAGGCCGAACGGGTGTACAACTTTCACCGCATGACGCTGCACGCCCTGCAGGAAATTGTGCAGGCCGCCGGGCTGCATCACCCCCGCGACATCACGCCGCACCACATCGTGCGCCGCTCCGCCAACCGGCGCGTGCGCTCGCTGGCGCAACTGATCCTGACGCAGCTGGAAGACGGTGTGCTACTGAAGGATGACCTGAACGCCCTGCCCATCATCTACCGCCAGCACTGGCCGCTGGCCACGGCGGAGAGTTTTCAGTTGCGGGCGGCTTGAGCTTGTCTTTTGTTTTGCTAGCGAGTTGGCTGGCGAGCGCGTCGGGCGTCCGCGTCGTGTCCACTGCGCATCTCGCGGGCGGCTGGATTGGTGGTTTCAGGTTGCTGCGTTAACGCCGCTTTTAGGACGCGAATTCTGTGGCAACCGCGAACAGCTTCGTTGCCCCGTCGCAGCCACCCGACACGCCTGCGGAGGTGTTTGACTGGGGATGGGGAAAACCGCGCACACAACCATCCGCTATCAATATAAGAGCTACTCACGCATAATGGACGGAGGCTAAAGACATATTTAGCCGAAAAAAGGAGTTGTTTCCCGTTGAGAAGGGCCGCTTACAGGCTGATTGCAGTCGCTTACAGCACACATCTCATAAAGATCACAGACTGCCTCAACTCTTCTGGAAAATCAGGTGGCGCCTCAACCACTTTGAATCCAGATTTCTTATAGATATCGTGCGCTTTTGTCATGGATATGTGGCTATCTAGAACGGCAAATTTGTAGCCCAGTACACGTGCGTTATGCATGAAAGCATCGACCAGATGCTTGCCAACATTTTGGCCACGAAAAGTTGGACGGACGTAAAGTCGTTTGAGTTCGCAGTTTTCCTCATCTAAGGGTTTCAGCGTTACACAACCCGAAGGCTGACCGTCCACCGTAGCAAGCAGGTAGCTCCCTTTAGGAGGTACGCAGACCCCCGGAATTGTCTCAAGTTCAGCCTCCCACCCACGAAATGTCGGGTCTGATTCACTACCGGGAATCAAAGCAAAGAACCAGGAAAAATACTCGCGCACAAGTTCTTGGGCAACTGCAATTTGAATGGGATCAGTGACTTGAGTTATTGAGACCATATTTTTGGAAAACTATTGGATTGAGACACTCCAAACACTTCGTCGTTGACCTCACCTGCACAAAATGTTTTATCGCCTACGCCCGTATTGATCGTATCCCCAAAACGAAAAGAACGGTGGGCGACCGTAACCGCCCGCATTCCGCGCCACTCATCATCCGTGATAAACCACCGCGCGAGTCGGCACCCCCTGGCGCACCCTTTCGGCGCTGCCGAGCAGCACAGCGGCGGGCGGATCAGGGCTGGCGTTGTTTGAGGCGATAGCCGAGTTTAGCCAGACCCCGCCTGACGCGAGCAGCGCAGGGGAGTCGCGCAGCGACCAGCGCCGCAGGGTGCGCCATGGGGTGCCGACTCGCGTGAGCTTCACTCAATACGCTATAAATTAAATAGCTGCTTGCGCAATAACATCAAGGGCCAGAAGCCTTTTTGACATGCAAAGAACGGCATTGTCTTTGCTCAACAGCATCGCTTTGTGAGCCACGGCGAGGTCGATAAACTTCTGGTCGTCGGCATCCCGGCAGGTGACTGTGGCTTTGGGGGCGACGGGAACGAGCTGCGCATATTGATCGAATTGAGCCATCACGTCAGCTGGGCTCAGTTGATAGAAAGCCAGGCGCGGGATGATTTGTTTGTAGCCCAGCACGCGCTGCAATTCGTCGCGCATGGGTTGGGTGGCCAGCCAGCGCAATTGGCCGGAGGCAAGCGCCTGCTTTAGCGGCTGTGCGGCGGGGTCGTTGAAGATGAAGGCATCCAGCAGGATGTTGGTGTCGATGACGACTGCCGGGAAAGCCATTTATTCGGCAGGCCCCGTTTTCCTTGCCGAGCCTTTGACCATGTCGAAGCGGAACAGGCGGCACTCGATCGGGCCGTTCCACATGGGCACGCGGCGGGATTCTTTCAGGCGCATCCGAGTAGGCAGTTTCAGGTCGGGCGTTAGCACCCAGGCGGTCCAGTTGGGGTAATTCTTTTTCCAGTGCGTGGCCAGCTGGCTGAAAAACTCGCCGCCGTCTTCGGTAATGGCTTGCTCCCGCCCCGCTACGCCCGCCACTTCAATGCGTTCGCCATACGGCGGGTTGAGCAACATCACGCCGGGCACATCGGTTGGCGGCATACGCTGCAGGGCGTCGCCGCCGCGGAACTCGATGACATCGGCCACACCGGCGCGCTGGGCGTTGCGCTGCGCAAAGTCAACCATGCGGTGGGCCACATCACTGCCAAATATGATTGGTTTTTGGCCTGCAGCCCTTACCACTTGTGCGTCAGCAGCTTCTTTTTTTATAGCACCCCACACGTGGGCCTGAAACGGCAGATACTTCTCAAAGGCAAAGCTGCGCAACATGCCCGGTGCAATGTTGCAGGCGATCTGCGCGGCTTCGATGGCAATGGTGCCGCTGCCGCAGCAGGGGTCATACAGCGGCAGCAGATCGGCGTCACCATCGGCCCAGCCACTGGCGGCGATCATCGCGGCGGCCAGCGTTTCCTTCAGCGGCGCCTCGCCCTTGTCTTCGCGCCAGCCGCGCTTGAACAGCGGCTCGCCCGAGGTGTCGATGTACAGCGAGCAGCTGTCGGTGGTGAGGTGGGCATAAATGCGCACATCGGGCCACTGGGTGTTGACGTCCGGGCGCACGCCGTTGGCCTTGTCGCGGAAGCGGTCACACACGGCGTCCTTGATTTTCAGCGCAGCAAAATTCAGGCTGTTGAGCGGGCTGTGCTGCGCGGTCACCTCGACCTTGATGCTCTGTTTGGGGGTGAACCAGATTTCCCACGCCACCTCACTGGCAGCACGGTACAAGTCCTGCTCGTTGCGGTACTCGGTGTAGCTCAGCTGCACCAGCACGCGCTGGGCCAGGCGGCTGTGCAGATTGAGCCGCATGGCGTCGCGCCACGAGGCCCGTACCAGCACGCCACCACGGCGCGTGAGCAGGTCTTCGCCCATCAGCCCCGTGAGCCCATGCACCTCGGTGGCCAGGTAGTCTTCCACGCCGGCGGCGCAGGGCAAAAAAAGTTGAAGCTGGTTCATAGGTCTTTTCTCAAACTCGCCGTGGCGATCTTGAGGCCTTCACGGTATTTGGCCACGGTGCGGCGGGCGCATTCAATGCCCTGCTCTTTGAGCATGTCGGATATCTGGTTGTCACTCAAAGGCTTCTTGGGGCTCTCAGCCGCGATGAACTGCTTGATGAGTGCGCGCACCGCCGTGCTGGACGCATTGCCACCGGACTCGGTGCCCAGCCCCGAGCCGAAGAAATACTTCAGCTCAAACGTGCCAAACGGCGTGGCCATGTATTTGGCGGTGGTGACGCGGCTGATGGTGGACTCGTGCAGGCCCAGCTCGTCGGCAATTTCGCGCAGTACCAGGGGGCGCATGGCCAGCTCGCCGTGCATGAAGAAGCTTTTCTGCCGCTCCACAATGGCGTTGCTCACCCGCAAAATCGTGTCAAAGCGCTGCTGGATGTTCTTGATGAACCAGCGCGCCTCCTGCAGGCGCTGCTGCAGTGCGGCGAAGTTGGACGCGTCCCGCCCACCGCCCTTGTGCTGCTTGAGCGCGTTGGCATAAATGTCGTGCACGCGCAGGCGAGGCATCACGTCGGCATTCAGCGTGACCCTAAAACGCGCCGCCGCACCACGCCCCACCTTGACCACCAGCACATCGGGGATCACGATGTTGCGCTCCACATTGACAAAACGTCGGCCCGGCTTGGGCTCCAGCCGGCCAATCAGCGTGATGGCCTCGCGCATCTGGGCGTCGGTTCCTTCACACAGGTGGACGAGGCGGCGCACATCACGCCGGGCCAGCAGGTCCATGGGCTGGCGGCAGATACGCAGGGCCAGCGCGATGATCAAGCGCTGCGCAGAGTCGGTTTCCGGCGCATTCAGCATGGCGCGCAACTGCAGGCTAAGGCACTCACCCAGATTGCTGGCCCCAACGCCAATGGGGTCGAGCGTCTGCAGCAGGGACCGCGCGACGGTGAAGTGGTGCACCAGCTCTTCCAGCTGCTCGTCATCGGCAGGGTTCAGGGAACGCGCGAGGGTTTCGAGCGGCTCCTCCAGATAACCATCGTCATTGAGCGACTCGATCAGAAAGCGCAACGCAGCGCGGTCTTCTTCACCCAGGCGCAGGCTCAGTGCCTGGCGATGCAGATGGGCCTGCAGCGACTCCTGATTGCGGGCCAGCTCGGTGGCGTCCGGTTCGTCGTCCCCGGCCAGATTGTTGTTGCGCGCTTTGGCGTCCCCACCCCACTCGCTGTCATCAGGCGCCATGTCATGGGTGCCATCACCCTCCCAGCTAGGCTCCTCATCGGCCGTGAGCGGCGTGACTTCATTGTCATTTTGACTGCCAGCCCCCGCCGAATCTGCGTAATCAGCTACTGAATTAGGAGCAATTTCCGCTTCGCGGTCTGAATCCTGCACGCGCGTGTCGGCTTGCGCCAGCCCAAATTCCTCCCGCGGCACGTCGTCTGCGGCAAGCTCCAGAAACGGGTTGTCGTCGAGCATCTGCTCCACTTCCTGGCTCAGCTCCAGCGTGGAGAGCTGCAACAGCTTGATGGACTGTTGCAATTGCGGCGTGAGCGCAAGATGTTGAGAAACGCGTAGCGAAAGTCCGGGTTTCATGGCAGTTGCCGCCGCGCCGGGCCGCCCCAAGCAAGGCCAGCCCCCTCGGGGGGCAGCGCAGTACACGCAGTGACAAGCGTGGGGGCATCACATCCTGAAATGTTCGCCCAGGTACACGCGGCGCACCTCGGCGTTGGCGACGATCTCGGCGGGCGTGCCTTCGGCCAGCACATTGCCGTCGCTGATGATGTAGGCGTGGTCACAGATGCCCAGGGTTTCGCGCACGTTGTGATCGGTGATGAGCACGCCAATCCCGCGGCTTTTGAGGAAGCTGATGATGCGCTGGATTTCGATCACGGCAATCGGGTCAATGCCGGCAAACGGTTCATCCAGCAGGATAAACCGGGGCTGGGTGGCCAAAGCCCGCGCAATCTCAACCCGACGGCGCTCGCCACCCGACAGCGCCATGGCAGGCGACGCACGCAGATGGTCCACCCGCAGGTCTTGCAACAGGGCCGTCAATCGTTTCTCGATTTCGGCCTTGCCCAGGGGCTTGCCACTGTCGTCGCGCTGCAGTTCCAGCACGGCGCGCACGTTGTCTTCAACGTTCAGTTTTCTGAAAATGGAGGCTTCCTGCGGCAGGTAGCTCAGGCCCAGCCGGGCGCGCCGGTGAATCGGCATGTGGCCTACGGACTGGCCGTCAATCAGGATATCGCCCGCACTGGAGCGCACCAGCCCCACAATCATGTAAAACGACGTGGTCTTGCCCGCGCCATTGGGGCCCAGCAAGCCCACCACTTCGCCCTTGCGCACCGCCAGCGACACGTCCTTGACCACCTTGCGGCTGCCGTAAGACTTCTGCAGATGGCTGGCTTCCAGGCGGCTGATGCCGGACGGGGGCGAATCATGCGGCGACTGGGTGCTCATGACCCCGGCGCTGTCACTGTCGGCGTTATCGGTCACTTGGCGCCCGCTCCCAGCGCGGGGGTGGCACGCAGAACCGGTGCGGGCAAAGTTACTGCATCCGCTGGCTTGGGCTGCGACGCCGTGGCCGAGGGCTTGGGGGTCAGCATGGCGCGAACCCGCCCGCCCGTGCCAGCCGGTGAGCCGGTGGTGGCCCCTCCATCAATGTTGAACACTTCGGTGGTGTTGTCATAGGAGATGACGCCGCCGGTCATCTCGTCGTTGAGCCTGGAGCCGATGTAGCGACGCAATTGCGCCCGCTTGATGAATTTCACGGTATCGGCCCGGCCATCGTATTCAATGGTTTCACCTTCACCTTCAATGTATTCGTCCACCCCTTCGCGCTTTTGACGATAAAAGGCGAGCTTGCCGGGCTCGGCCAGCACGGTTGCATATTGGTAACCCTGTGGGTCCTGGCGCACGGTCAACTGGCCACCGCGGACAACGATGGTGCCCTTGGTCAACACCACGCGGCCGGAGAAGACACTGGTTTGCTTCAGGTCATCCTGCCGCAGGTTGTCGGCCTCGATATTCATGGGCTTGTCGCGGTCCGCCTTTTCGGCAAACGCCACGCCCGACAGCAGGATGCATGCCAGCAACAGGTAAATTTTGATCAATGAGGGCTTCATAAAGGCATGATTCTTGCAGTGAAATCCTGCCTTTTGATTGTAGCGGTCGATCGTGCGTCGTGACGCACCCGCCGCCCTACTTGCTGAAAATCAGCGGCCGGCCCGAACCTCGGCAATCAGGTAATCCACAACCTGCAACGCCCGCTCCATGCTCTTGGCCTGCGTTCCGTCGGTATAAAACCGGCCAGCCACGCCCAGCGCTGGCACCCCTTCGACTTTATAGGCGTTCTGCAGCTGGGTGGCTTTGTTTACCTTGGCGGCGACCGAGAACGAGTTGAACTGTTCCATGAATTTGGCTTTGTCGACGCCCTGTTTGGCCACCCAGTCCGCAATGGCCTCCGGCTTTTTGAGCGCCTGTCTTTCCACATGAATGGCCTGGAACACCTTGCCATGCAGCTTGTCCACCAGCCCCATGGCTTCAATGGCGTAATACAGACGCTGCAACGGCACAAAGTCATCCCTGAACGACACCGGCACACGGCGCACGGCAACTTCTTTGGGCGCACGCCTGATCCAGGCCTCCAGAGCAGGCTCAAACGAGTTGCAGTGCGGGCACTCGTACCAGAAGAACTCCACCACCTCCACCTTGCCCTGCGGGGCTTCCACGCCGACCTGTTTGTCCAGCACCAGAAAGTCGTCGCCCGCGGCGGGTTTTTTGCCGAGGACCTGGGGCGCAGTCGTGGTCTGGGCCTGCACCACGGGCAACATCACCGTGCCAGCCGTCAGCACGGAAGACCCAACAGCCAGAGAAAAATCGCGACGCTTCATCTCAAAATACTCCTGAAAAAAAGTCAGACCCCAGTCCGGTTCAATGGTTCAATCACCGCTGTTTCAGCGCTGGACACGCACGATGGCCGTGTCGAACCCGGCGACTTCCAGTTTGTCTTTGGTCTTGTCGGCGTCGTCTTTGCGGTCAAAAGGTCCCGCGCGAACACGAAATACCGTACGCCCGGCCTGCTCCCGCTCCGACACCTTGGCCTCCACACCGGTCAGTGATACCTTGGCCCGTTGGGCCTCGGCGTCTTCCACCGTCTTGAAAGCACCGACCTGAACGAAATAGGCAAACGGCTCAACAGCACCACCGGAAGACCTGGCTCGCGCAAGATCGCCCAGTGGATCGGCCGACGCAGCCGGTTTGGTGTCAACCCTGGGGGTCGCCGGCAAGGGTTCACCCGGTGAGGACGTCACCGCCCCACCGGAGGCGGCAGACGCTGTAGCCATGGGCTTCACCGGTGTTTTGCCATACAGGGGCGCATTGGGATCCCAGTCCTTGTTCTTTTTGGCTTCGGCCGCGTCCTGGTCCGCCGTGCGGCTTTGCATTTTGGTAACAAAGGGGATGGGTACCTTGGTGACATAAACGGCCACGGCCAGAGCAGCCGCCAGCCCGAAGACCACACCAACGACAAAGCCGAGAAATGTTCCGCCCAGCTGATATTTCATGACCGATTTTTTCGCAATGGAAACCATAGTGACCTTCAGTGTCCTTACATTCTTGTCGGGGCGCTCACACCCAACACGGCCAGGCCATTGTGCAAAACCTGCGCCGTGGCGGCGACCAGCGCCAGGCGCGCCAGCTTCACCGCTTCATCGTCCACCAAAATCCGCTCGGCATCATAGTAACTGTGATAAGTCGCCGCGAGATCGCGGAGATAAAAAGTTACATCATGGGGCGCGAAGTCTTTCGCAGCGGCCGTCAGCATTTCAGGGTATTTGGCCAGCTGCAGCATCAAGGCATGCGCCTGCGGGCTTTGCAGTGGCGTGAGGGCGACGTCTTTCAACTTCTCCACATCGCCACCCCAGCTGGCCAGCACCGAACAGATGCGGGCGTGGGCATATTGCACGTAATACACCGGGTTGTCGTTGTTTTGCGCCAGCGCCAGATCCACATCAAACACGTATTCCGTGTCGGGCTTGCGACTGAGCAGGAAAAACCGCACCGCATCCTTGCTGGTCCACTCGATCAGGTCCCGCAAAGTCACGTAGGAACCCGAGCGCTTGGAGATTTTTACCTCTTCGCCACCGCGCATGACGCGGATCATGGTGTGCAGCACGTAGTCAGGGTACCCCAGCGGGATACCCATGTTCACCGCCTGAAGGCCGGCACGCACCCGGGCAATCGTGCCATGGTGATCCGTTCCCTGAATGTTGACCACCCGGGCAAAACCGCGCTCCCATTTGGTGATGTGATACGCCACGTCGGGCACAAAATATGTGTAAGAGCCGTCGCCCTTGCGCATGACGCGGTCCTTGTCGTCACCGTATTCGGTGGACCTCAACCAGAGTGCACCGTCATGCTCGTAAGTTTTGCCGGCATCGACCAGCTTCTTCACGCAGGCGTCCACCTTGCCACTGAGGTACAGGCTGGATTCCAGGTAATAGTTGTCAAACTGGACGGCGAAAGCCTTCAGGTCCAGGTCCTGCTCGTGGCGCAGGTAGGCCACGGCGAACAGGCGGATGTCATCCAGCGCGTCCACATCGCCCGATGCCGTGAACTCGCGGTCGTCTGAGCGGACCGTCTTTTTCGCCAGAAAATCGGCGGCAATGTCAGCAATGTAGTCCCCGTTGTAAGCCGCCTCGGGCCACTCGGCGTCGCCCGGCTTGAAGCCTTTGGCGCGCAACTGGGTGCTGATGGCCAGCGTGGCAATCTGCACACCGGCATCGTTGTAATAGAACTCGCGGTACACGTCCCAACCTTGCGTGGCCGACAGGTTACAGATGGCATCACCCAGAGCGGCCTGCCGGCCATGGCCCACGTGCAGCGGGCCGGTGGGGTTGGCAGATACAAACTCCACCAGCATGCGCTGGCCACACGATGGCTGCTGACCGAAGCCCGCGCCCGCGCCAAGCACTTCGCGCACGATCTGTTGCTTGGCCTCTGGCTTGAGCCGGATATTGATGAAGCCCGGGCCGGCAATATCCACCGCTTCAACCCAGCGCTGGAAATGCTCTGAATTTAATAGCGCCTCACGCAGCTCTTCTGCGGCCTGACGCGGATTTTTCTTCAATGTTTTGGCCATTTGCATGGCCGCTGTGGAGGCCAAATCACCATGTGCAGCAACTTTGGGCGACTCGAAAGCCGCTTTTTCACCCGCACCGGGTAACAACTTTTCCAGCTCGGCCGCCAGGCAGCCGAGTAAATCTTGTTTAACTGAGAGCATGTGCTGATTTTACGGGTCGCCCTGTTGCTATCCGACACGCTTCCAGAAACCGGGTTGACTGAAGTTGTGCTTGAGAAAATCAATCCACAGCCGCACGCGTAGCGGCAGGTGCTTGCGCTGCGGAAACACGGCGTAAATGCCATTGGGTGGAGCGGCAAACTCTTCCAGTACCACTGCCAGCTGACCCGAGGCAATTTCGGCCTCCACTTCCCAGGTACTGCGCCAGGCAATGCCATACCCTGCCAGACACCAGTCATGCAAGACCTGACCATCGGAGCAGTCCAAAGGGCCGCCTGGCTTGAGGTGGATGACTTCAGGGCTTGCCTTGCCACCGCTGGAATCGGCCACCTTTGCGGCCGCGGATGGAAGCTGGAATGCCCAGCCCCGTGTCTGGGATGCATCGCTGGACAGTGTCAGGCAATCAAATTTGGCCAGTTCACTCGGGTGCTGGGGCGTGCCATGCTGCTGCAGGTATTTGGGTGTGGCCACACACAGGCGCCGGTTGTCGGCCAGACGGACACTTACCAGAGATGAGTCAGGCAAGTCGCCCACCCGCACTGCGCAGTCATAAGCCTCCCCGGCAATGTCGATCACCCGGTCACTCAGATTGAGTGAAATGGTGACTTCGGGGTGCAACTCGCGGAATTTGGGAACGAGTGGCGCCACGTGGCGGCGACCAAAACCTGCAGGCGCGGTGATACGCAAGTGACCACTGGCTTTCACCCCGCCAGCTGAAACACTGGCCTCCGCGTTGGCAAAATCGATCAACAGACGCTGGCAATCCTCCAGAAAGGCACTGCCTTCATGGGTCAGGGTGATGCGTCGCGTGGTGCGAACCAGCAATTTGACGCCCAGGCGCTCTTCCAGCGCATCGAGCCGCCGCCCCATGATGGCGGGCGCCACACCTTCGGCATTGGCAGCCGCAGTCAGGCTGCCCCGCGTGGCCACGGAAACAAAGGATTCAATGGCTTTGAGTTTGTCCATACGCCGGGATTATGCGGCCCGTCGGCGAGCCTAAAACCCAAACAGGCGTTTTGGGGTATCCCACAGAATAGCCCGGCGCGCCACAGCATCCGGCACCAGTTGCTCAAACAGGCTCTGCAGGGGCCCATAGTCAATGCGGTCCGGGGCACGCAAAAAGGGCCAATCAGATGCCCAAACCAGCGCTTGCGGCGTGTAGGCCTCCAGCAAGGCCTGCACGTAGAGCCAGGCATCGGGATACGGGTAAGGCAAGTTTGAGCATTTGGTCAGGCTGGAGAGCTTGACGCAAGCCCGCCCCGTCTGGGCCAGCCCCAGCAACGTGGCAAAGCCGGCCTGCCCCACGCCCGCCCGGGGGTCCGGGCGACCACAGTGGTCAAACAGCAGGCGTGCGCCACTGTCCTGCAGCATGGGGGCCATATCGGTCAGCTGGTCTTTCTCGACCTGCACCTGCGCCCAGAGGCCCATCTGGCGCAGGCGCTCAAGCAACGGGCCGATGTCGCGGTAATAAGCCACCCCCAGCAGGGCCACATTGAATGCCACGCCCACAATGCCTGCGGCTTGCAGGTCTTGCAACTCGCCATGGCTCGCATCGTTGCGAACCACCGCGACGCCCTTGTAACGGCCCTTGCCCTGCGCGATGGTGTCGAGCAGGCAACGGTTATCCAGGCCATAACCCGAGTTGGGGCCCACGATGAGGGCGTGGCTCACCCCATGGGCATCCAGCACCCGACCCAGTTGTGCCGGGGTGCCGGTCTCCATGGGCAGGGGCTTGTACCAGGCATCGGGCGTGTAAGGGAAACGGGCAGGGTCAAGCACGTGCACATGGCAGTCAATTCGGGGTTCGGGCGCTATGTTCATGGATGACTTCTCTCTACTTACACAGGCAGGGTTTGCCAGCAGCCACTGCGCGCCGACTCGAACAGGGCCTCAATGGTGCGCAAGGTGTTGAGCGCGTCTTCAATCGGCCAGCTCGGTACCGATTCGCCCAGCAGCAGTCTGGAGAACCGCTCCACCTGCAAGGTGTATTGGTTAACCGGCTCAAACGCGTAGGTTGCGCTGGGGAATGAGCCCACGGTAGAGGCATCACCCACCTCAATGCTGCAGGCCGTAGGTCGCGCATGGGCGTAGGGGAAATCAAAACGCAGCCAGCCGTTGGACCCCAATGCAGACAACTGCTGATGAGTGCCCCAGGCCGAAGACCCAGCCTGGGTGGACACCGTGAACGCCGCATGGCTATCGCCATAGTCCAGCAGTGCGCTGGAAAGCCGGTCGATGCCAAATACAAGGTCGTAGTCGAGAGTTGCCACCACGCGTTTCGGCGCACGCTTGAAGATCAGGTTGCAGGCGCTGATGGCGTAGGAGCCCAGGTCGTATAACGACCCACCACCGGCTGCCGGGTTGTTGCGGGTATCGGCTGGATCAAAAAACTGTTTGGCCAGCGTGGTGTGCACGGCACGCACATCGCCAATGGCCCCCGCAGCCAACAACTCATCCAGTTTGAACCACTGGGGGTGGTTACGGAAACCAAACCCTTCTTCAATGTGTTTGCCCATGCGGTCACGCACCTCGCACAGCGTGGCCACCTGCGCAGCCGTCATGCACAAGGGCTTTTCGCACAGCACATGTTTACCCGCTTCAAGGGCTTTCATGGCCCATTCGAAATGCAGCTGGTTGGGCAATGGCACATACACCACGTCGATACCGGGGTCGGCCAGCAGGGCATCGTAGGTGCCGTACACGCGCTCTATGCCAAACGTCTTGGCAACGGTGCGGCCTTTTTCCAGATCGCGCGAAGCCAGCGCCAGCAGCGTGGCACTGGGCGCCTCCAGTAGCGCGGGCATGGTGCGCCCGGTGGCAATGGCCGCTGCGCCCAACACACCCCAGTTCATGGTTTTCTTCACGTCATGTTCTTTCATAGAGGCTTAGGCAGGCGCTTAGTGAGCGGGAAGCCATGCCGGCGGCAACAACGCAATCAACAAACTGATGGAAACAAACGAGGATACGGTTGCAGCCAGCAAGGCTGCTGCGCAAATGCGCTCGTGGCCATGCCGCTGTGCCAGCACCGGATAAATACTCAGCATCGGCATGGCTGCAAAGAGAATGGCGGCGGCGCGCAGCAACGGCTGCTCGGGTGGAAACAGAAGTACGAAAGCCAGCACACACAGGGGGTGCAGCAGTAATTTTCCGCAAGTGATCAGCGCTATGTCGCCGCGGATGCCCGCTAATTGCAGACCAACCAGCGAGCCGCCAATCACGAACAAAGCCGTGGGTGGAGCCGCCGCGGCAGCCAGAGACACCGTTTGATCCAGCACGGCAGGTATGTGCCATCCCAGGGCAGAAACCGTCAATCCGGAGAAAATCGCCAGAATCATCGGGTTGCCTACCAGCGAACGCAGAGTGGACCGCAAGACAGCGCCAGGGCGCTGGCCACCGCCGCCGGAATCCGCCAGGGCCAGGGCAAGCGGCATCACCAACAGGTTCTCCACCAGGGTGCACAGAGCCAGCGCAACACCCGCCGTGGGGCCGATGACCTGCAGAACAATGGGATACCCAATGAATGCACTGTTCGAACCGGAAGCACCCAGACCTTGCAACGCAGCCAGTGAGACGGGGCGTTCTCGCAAACGCCACGCGACAAGTGTGACGATGAACAGGGCGGTCAGTGAGCCTGCGGCATACACCGCCAGATAGTCGCCATTCAGAACAGCGCCCAGTGGCTGACGCGAAATGGCACGAAACAGCAGTGCAGGCACACCAAACTGCGCCGTGAACCGCCCCAGCACCCGCATGTCGGCGGAGGTCATCCAGCCCAGACGTACCGAAGCAAATCCGACTGCAATGAGCAGGTAAATGGGTGTTGTGACAGCGAGAACGTATTCCATCAATACGAGACCACCCGGCCAATGCCCATTCAATACTTCAGCGTGGCAACAGAGCGCAGAACCTCAGGCGTGGTGCTGGGGAAACCGAAAAATTCCAGGTAAGCCGGAATCTGTTCAAACAGCATGTCCGAACCAACCTGGAAGCGGCAACCCCTTGCCTGCACAGCAGTCAGGAAGGCTGTCATCTCGGTTTTCATGACCACTTCACCGACAAAGGTGGTGGCAGCAATGCGCGACACGTTCATTGGCATCGGGTCGCCTTCATTCATGCCCAGGGGCGTACCGTTGACAATCAGATCGAAGCCGGCAGGATCGTTGCTACCTGTAGAGACTTCAAGAAGCGGGTAGTGCCTGGTCAATCGCTGACCCAAACCCTGCGCTGATTCCGCCCGCGCATCAAACAGACTGATCGCACCCACTCCGGCAGTCGCCAGTGAAGCTGCTATGGCTGAACCCACGCCGCCACAGCCTACGATCAGAACACGGGCGCCTTCCAGTTTGCAACCCTTGCGGCGCACGCCGCGTACAAAGCCTTCGCCGTCAAACATATCGCCCTGCAAACGACCATCTGAGCCCCGGCGCACTGCGTTGCACGAACCGGCAATCGCAGCCGTGGGGAATACCTCGTCCAGCAACCCCACCGTGGTGACCTTGTGCGGCATGGTGATCAATGCACCGCGTATGTTCGCCAGCTTGAACACCGAACGCAGAAGATCCGGGTAGTCCTGAGCCTGACAGCCCATGGGGACCACGATGGCATTCACCCCGGCTTTTTCAAACCAGGGGTTGTAGATCATGGGTGCCTTGAAGGCGTGCGTCGGGAAACCGATATGCGCAACGATCTCCGTGTTGCCATTGATCATTATTTGGCCGCCTTGACAGCAGACACAGCAGCGCGCAACGCCAGCAAATAGCTGTCTACGCCGAAACCACAGATCTGGCCCCTGACGATTTCAGCAAACACCGAAACGTGGCGGAAAGGTTCACGCGCGTGGATGTTGGACATGTGCAGTTCGACGATGGGGCAGGTCAGAATGGCCAGCGCATCGCGGATACCATAGCTGTAGTGCGTCCAGGCTCCGGCGTTGATAAGCACCGCATCCACGTCGTCCCGATAGCCCTGGTGGATGCGCTCGCACATTTCGCCTTCACCATTGGTCTGGAAGTACTCCAGGTCAGCGCCCAGCTCTTTACCCAAAGCACCCAGGCTGGCGTTGATTTCGTCCAGCGTGATGGTGCCGTATTGCTTGGGGTCACGCTTGCCGAACATGTTGTGGTTGATACCGTGCAGCATGAGAATTTTCATGGGTTACTCCTAATCTGGTTTGAAATATCTAGCGGGCCAACTCAATGACTCTGCCCGTTTTGGATGCCTCGGCAATGGCTTCAGTGACCCGCAGGTTCAGCAAACCATCACGTGCGCTCACCAGTGGCTCGGCCTCACCGCGAACGACTTTGCCGAAGTGTTCTATTTGATGTTTCAACGGATCGTCGCGCACCATGCCCACGACGCCTATTTCAAATTCTTTCCACCACGAACGATCTTCCGGTCGGGGGTAGGTTTTCAGGCGCATGGTCGGCACTGACAGGGATCCGTTGGTGCCGGTGATGACGTAGCAGTCTTCGTCTGTGTACGTTGGATAAGCCTTGTTCTCCTGAGAAGTTTGCTCCCAGCTGCGCGGGCAGGCGGCGGTGTCGGACAGCATGAAAGTGCCCAGCATGCCATTGGCAAACCGCAGGTTGATGGCTACGGTGTCTTCCACCGGGAAGCCCCGTGTGGCGTGTGAGGCGAACGCCTGCACCGCAACCATGTCGCCGCACAACATGCGCAGGTTATGCACTTCGTGGATCATGTTCAACAGAATCGGGCCTGCGCCGATCTCACGCCGCCAGGGTCCATCCACGTAGTAATGATCGGGTTTGAGGAAGGTCGCGCTACCCATGACAGCGACCAGTTTACCGAGCTTGCCGGAATCCACCACTTCTTTGGCCTTGGCCATGATGGGGCTGTGCGCGCGGTGGTGGCCAATGAGCACTTTCGCGCCGGTTGTGTCAACCGCATTGACCAGTTGCTCACCTTCGGCCACGGTGGTGGCAATCGGCTTTTCCAGCAGGACAGGCAGTTTTGCAGCGATGCACTGCAACCCCTGCGTGACATGCAGATGGTTGGGCGTGGCCAGAATCAGACCATCCGGACGGTCTTTGGATAAAAGCTCATCGAGTGACGCGTAAAGCGGAACACCGGCCTTCGCCGCCAAGGCTACCGCAGCGGGCAAAGGATCAACAATCGCAGACAAAACGCAGGTCGGGCTGGCTCGCGCCACGTCCATATGGGCTTGCCCGATATAGCCAGCGCCGGCTACCGCGATACGTGTTTTATTCATGGGAATAGAGGGCGAGATGCAAGAACGCTTTTCGGAAAGACAAAGCCGCCCGGGAGGTTTCAGTGCCTCCCGGGTGACTGAATCACGAGGCAGCTTACTTGCGCATCTTGGCCAGCTCAGCCAGCACCTCGTTGACGGTCGCTTCGCCCACGCTGGCGGTGTACTTGGCAATCACCGGTTTCATCTTTTCGCGCAGCTTGGCGACTTCGGCTGGTGAGAACTGGGTGATGGTCATGCCGTTTTTCCTCAACAGTTCCACGTTGGCGGCTACCGCAGCACGCGACTGCTCGCGCTGGAACTTGGTAGCCTCGTCGGAAGAGTCATCAATGATTTTCTTCTCGGCCGGGCTCAGTGTGTCCCAAACCTTCTTGCTGAAGATCACCGATTGCGGGTTGTACTGGTGGTTGGTCAGAGCCACGTATTTCTGAACTTCCCAGAACTTGTTGGCTGCGATCACGGCAATCGGGTTTTCCTGACCGTCGATGGCCTTTTGTTCCAGCGCGCCATAGACCTCAGCGAATGGCAGTGGTGTCGGGTTGGCACCCAGTGCCTTAACCCAGTCCACATTGATGGGGTTAGGGATTACGCGCAGCTTCAGACCATCGATGTCTTCCACTTTGTTCAATGGCCGCTTGCTGTTGGTCATGTGGCGATAGCCCAGTTCCCAGTAAGACAGGCCCACGAGGCCTTTTTCCTGCAGGAGGGCGTGCATCTTCTTGCCAACCGGTCCGTCAACGATAGCGTCGGATTCTTTTTCGTTGGCGAACAGGAAGGGGAAGTCAAACAGTGCCAGTTCCTTGGCTTCGCTGGCCAGAATGCCGGAGTTCATCACCGACATTTCAACGGTGCCGCCCTTGAGGGCGGATACGATGGCCTGGTCGGTACCCAGCGAGCTGTTATAGAACAGGTTGACCTTGATCTTGCCGCCGGACTTGGCGGTTACGGCCTCGGCAAATTTCTTCATGCCAGGCACGGCGGGATGGGTTTCGGGACCCGCAACCGCAAATTTCAGGGTCCGCTCCTTGATGTCTTGAGCCGAAGCCATGCCAATGGCGGTCAAGGCCATAACGGCGGCGATGGATTTAAGGACTAATCGTTTCATGTTGTCTCCGGAAAAGTGAACGTAGTACGCAAGATGTAGTGACACAGGGTTAGGCGTACCAAACACGCCCCGCATCGGGAAAACATTCAATAGAACCAGCGCGCTGGCACCATGACGATCTGCGGGAACAGAACCATCAAAAACATCAGCGTAAATTGCGCAGCCATAAAAGGCCACACACCTCTGGTAACGTCGTCCATGCTCACTTTGCCGACACCGGCAACGGTATTGAGAACGGTACCGACCGGCGGTGTGATCAGGCCGATGGCGTTGTTCATCACAAACAGCACACCAAAGTACACGGGGTCAATGCCTGCCGCCTTCACCAACGGCATCAGCACGGGGGTCAGGATCAGGATGGTTGGGGTCATGTCCATGGCCGTGCCCACAATGATCACCAGCACCATAATGGCCGCCATGAGCAACCGTGGACTGTCCAGCAAAGGCTGAAGCAACGCCACCAGTTGCGCAGGCAATTGCGCCACTGTAATCAGCCAGGCAGACACCATGGCCGCAGCCACCAGAAACATGATGACCGCCGTGGTCTTGGCAGCAGCCAGAAACAGGCCATACAACTGGCTGATCTTCAACTCGCCATAAATGACGGTTGAAACAAAAAGGGCATAGACCGCTGCGACCACAGCGGCCTCAGTTGGCGTGAACACTCCAAACTTCAGACCCACAATGACAATGATCGGCATAACCAGCGCGAAGGTGGCGTCCTTGAACGCGGCGACAACCTCTGCAGCTGTCTTGCGCGCTGGAACAGCCACTTGCTCACGCCGCGCCAGAAAGCCCCATGTGAACCACAGCGATGCCCCCAACATCAGGCCTGGAACGATGCCTGCCATGAACAATTTGGAAATCGACACGTTGGCGGCCACGCCAAAAATCACGAAAGCAATGCTGGGGGGAATGATGGGCGCAATGATGCTGGCCGATGCCAGCAGGCCAGCCGAACGGGCTTTGTCATGGCCTGCCGCGACCATCATCGGCAGCAGCAAAGCCGACAGGGCGGCTGCATCCGCCACGGCTGAACCCGACAACGCAGCCATGATGCAGGCAGACAGAATGGCCACGTAACCCAGACCACCCTTGATATGCCCCACCAGGGACATGGCAAAGTTGACGATGCGGCGGGACAAGCCGCCTGCGTTCATGATTTCACCCGCCAGCATGAAGAATGGCACGGCCAGCAAGGGGAAACTGTTGGCGCCTTCAATGACGTTTTGCGCGAGGATCTGGGCATCAAATATGTCCAGATGCCACATCAGGGCGGCGCCACACAGGAGCAGCGAGAACGAAATGGGAATGCCAATTGCCATGGCGGCAAGCAGGGAACCCAGAAAGATGGCGATGGTCATTTGGATGCCTCTGCTTTCAACGTGTAGTTTGAGTGGGCAGCGGCTGGGGGTCGCCGTGCGGCATGTCTTCAGATTCGCGGATACCGACCAGTTCTTCGTCGGATAGCTGACCTGACAGCAGGCGCCAGAAGTCGTTCAACAGAATCACAGCGGCAGACACGGCGAAAAACACACCGCACGAATAAAAATACCCCATGGATGTCTCCATGACGGCACTGGTGGACGTCCAGTTGATCCTGGTTTGCTCCAGCGCACCCTGAAAAACCAGCCAGCAGATATAGAGCATGAAGGCATGACCCAGCCCCAGGCAAATTTTCTTGCCCCGGATGGACAGTCGGGCCACCAGCGAATCCGTACCCAGATGCCCACGTTCATTCAGCGCCACCACGGCCCCGAGAAATGTCATCCAGACAAACAGCCAGCGCGACAACTCTTCAGACAGCGTGAATCCGGAGTTGAAGGCGTAGCGCATGACAACATTGCCAAACACCAGCACGACCATCAGGGCAAGGCAGGCGACCATCAGCACCGACAGCAGTCGGCAATACCGGTCTATCCAGGTCTGCAGCATAGAAATGTCTCCTGTTATTGCGTAGTCATACGTAATGTACGAACTAGTTAGTTTTTATGAATTAGTAATTACCCTGATATCGCCGCAGATTCTGGCGGCACATCCCTTTCGCGCTCTCAGGCTTTTACGAAACGCACGATCAACTCGACAATATTCTGGCGCCGGGCTGACAAAGCTTCTGGCGAACGCTTGCCCGTCTTGAAAATCAGACCGAAGGTGTACTGGTTCGACACATTGAAAAACGTCAGCGCCGAAATGGAAGCATGAATGTCGATGGGGTCCAGCCCCGGCCGGAACACCCCTTGCGCCACGCCACGTTCGTACAGCAGTCGCACAGACTGGATGGCTGTCACGTTAAGTTCCTGAATGGTTTTGCTCTGGGCCAGATACTGGCCCCGCTCCATGTTTTCGGTCATGACCAGCCGGATGTAGTCCTGATTGCCAAAGTGATGGTCGAACGTAAACGCCACCAGTTTGCGCAATGCGGCCTCGGGTGCCAGATCCTCCAGATGTTGCTCGGCCTCGATTTTGCGCATGCGGCGGTACTGGTCTTCCAGCACCGCCACGTACAGACCCTCCTTGCTGCCGAAGTAGTAATAAATCATGCGCTTGCTGGTCTTGGTGGCTGCCGCAATCTCGTCGATGCGCGCGCCGCTCAAACCCTTGTCGGCAAACTCTTTCGTCGCCACCTCCAGAATGCCCGCCATGGTGCGGGCCGGGTCGTTGGTGCGGGTGGTTTCCCGCGCGGTTTTGGTTTTTGCGGCTGGCTTGACGGCCGTACGGGCACGTGCCGATGGCACGCGTGCACTTGAAGAATGTACTAGTTCGTTCATTTCCGCAGTATAGAGCGGCCCGGCTCGAAACAGCAAGTAGCACGGTGTTCTCCATCGGTGAGACAAATGGCGTCAGACCAGCGGCACGGTCATGCGGTCAATCACCGCACGGGTGGCCGGCCGAACACCGCGCCACCACGCAAACGCCTCGGCCGCCTGCTCCACCAGCATGCCTACGCCATCGGCCAGGCGTTTCACACCAGCGTTTTGGGCCAGCCGCAGAAACGGCGTCAGGCCCTTGCCATAGGCCAGCTCATACGCCAGGCTGCAGTTGGCAAACACCGACGCGGGTACGGGCGGTAGCTCGGCACGCAGGCTGGCGGATGTGGCGTTGAACACCACGTCAAAAGTCTGCCCTTCCAGCTCAGCATAGGTGCAGCCACGCACCATTCCCTTGCTGGCACCGATGGCCACCAGCGCATGCGCCTTGTCCAGGCGGCGGTTGGCAATGACCAACTCGGCCGGACCTTCCACCAGAAAAGGCAGAAATGCGCCGCGGGCGGCACCACCTGCCCCCAGCATCAGCACACGTTTGCCTTTGAGTGGCGTTTCCAGGTTGTGGGCGACATCACGCACCAGGCCCACGCCGTCATAGTTTTGAACCAGCACACGCTCACCCTCAAACTTCATGGCGTTGGCCGCACCGGCGAGCTGCGCCGCTTCCGATCGCTCCGTGGCGTAGGCAAAGGCGTCCAGCTTGAAGGGTGCGGTAACGTTCATGCCCAGACCACCGGCTGCGCGAAAGGCATCCACGCTCGCCTTGAACCCGCCATTCTGGCCACCCAGCGGCCCTTCAATGGCGGTGTAGACCATGTCTTGCCCGGTGACTTCGGCAAACATGCCATGGATCAGCGGTGACTTACTGAAGCCAATGGGGTTGCCGATCACGGCGTATTTGTCAGTCATTTTGAGCTCCCCGTTCAAATACTGCTGACCGCTTCTTCTGCGTACAACACACCCTCTTTGACGAAGGCGTCGATCTGCTGCGCAGAGTAACCCACGCTTGCCGCGATCTGGCGGTTGTGCTGACCCAAAAGGGGCGCAGGCCCGCTGGGCGAGGTGTCGCAGCCGGAGAAGTTGAACGGCAGATTGGGCAGTTTGATCTTGCCCAGCAGCGGGTGGTCCTGCTCCACCACCATGCCGCGTGCCAGGGTTTGCGGATCGGCCAGCACCTTGTCGATGGTTTGTACGGGCGCGGCGGGTACACCCGCAGCGTCCAGTTGTGCACAACAGTGTTCGACGCTGGACTGCGCCATCGTCCACGCACGCACGTTGGCCAAAATGGCTTCGCGATGGGTGTTGCGCCCGGCCTGATCGTGAAAACGCGCATCGGCCGCATAGGCGTCACCGCCTATCAGCCTGGCCAGGCTTTTCCAGGTGTCCGTCATCTGCGCGGCGATCACCAGATAGCCATCTTTGGCCGAGAACACGCCATACACCGTGCTTTGAGGCAAGTCGTGACCTGTCTGCACCGGCAGCTCCTGGCCACCGCTCATCAAATAACTTTGCGCCGCGAAGTCGTGCATGGAGATCATGCAGTCGTACAGCGCAATGTCGATGTGCTGGCCCAGCCCGCTGCTGACGCGGCCAAACAGTGCCGCACAGATGGCCGACACACCATGCATGCCCGCGTACATGTCGGCAATCGGCATGCGAAACAGGGGCGGCGGCTCGCCCGGCACACCGATCAGCGACATGGCGCCGCTCTTGGCTTCGGCAATCAGGCCAAAGCCAGCACGCGCCGCATCAGGTCCGGTATGGCCGTAGGCGGACACCGAGCAGTACACCAGCTTGGGGTTGCGTTGGGACAGCTCCTCGTACCCCAGGCCCAGCTTGTTCAGCGCACCGGGGCGGTAGTTTTCCACAAACACATCAGCGCTGTCGGTCAGCTTGTGCATCATGTCCAGACCGCGCGGGTCGCGCAGGTTGATGCACAGGCCCTGCTTGCCCATGTTCTGCTGCATGAAGTAGCCGCTCTGGCCGCCCACCATCGTCGGGCTGGCGCGGCCAGCGTCACCGGCCACGGGACGCTCGACCTTGATGACTTCGGCGCCCATGGCGCTCAGGCACGCGACATGTGAGGCCCGGCCAGAAAGTGGCTGTAGTCGATGACACGAATGCCCGTCAGGGGCAGTTTTTGGGTGTTTTTATGCATGAAATTGGCCTTTAGCCCTCGTCAAATATGCGTGAATAGCTATATATTTAGTAGCAAATTATTTTCAAGTCGTGATGAATCAGGTAGCCTCAGCACCAGGCCGACGCGGAATCATCAGCCGGTGTTCGCCCTTTTGCACCACCTGGCCATCCTGGTTGATCAACTCGGACGGCAGCACCACGATGCCCCAGTCGGGTTTGCTTTTGGAGGCGCGCATGCTGCCCACGGTGAACTTCACGTGCAGCTCGTCGTTGATCTTGATCGGCAACAAAAAGTCCCAGGTCCAGCCCAGCGACATACCGGGCAGAAAGCGGTATTCGCTTTGCGTCTTCAAGCCATCGGCCACCGACTGGCCCATCAAGCCGTGGGCCACGCGGCAGCCGAAGTGTGAGTTGCGGGCGTATTCCTCATCCACGTGCACGGGCGTGAAGTCGCCCGTGAGTTCGGCGTAGGCGTCGATGCGCTCGGCGGTTACCGTGTAGGTGGGGCTGACGCAGACATCGCCCACTTTGGCGTCGTCCCAGTATTTTTCGGGGGTTTTGAAATCAATTTTGGGGGCGGGCATGTTCGTTCTTTCAAGTCTGTCAATTGGGAAACAAGCGATTCAGGCTCGGGGGTTCACCGCCAGCACTTTGGCCACGCTGTTGGCGCTGGCTTGAATCAGCTCCACCGCCAGACCGTCAGGCAGTTGCAGCCAGTTACGCCCTTGCGGCAGCTGCTTCACGCCGAACTTGTGGCACTCGGCAATCGCCGCATCCAGGTCTTCGACCATGATGCCCAGATGGGCCAGCCAGCCCACGTCATTGCTCGGTGGCGCTTCGAAGTCGGGCGTGCTCATGAGCTGCATGCCACCAATCGTCCAGTACTGCCTGGGCGAGGCCGGGTCACCGTCGATCTCACGCACGTCCATGCCCAGTGCCTCGTAGAAGAAGTTGATGTGCCACTGGATATCTTTCACGCGCACGGCAACGTGTTCGACGTAGGATTTCTTGGTGTAGGCCATGGGTATTTCTTTGAATGAATTGAGTTGTGGGGTGGAGTGCCTCAGCGCTTGAGACGGCTTTCAATACCCTTCATGCAGGCCACTAGCGTCTGGTTAACCGGCGTGGGCACACCGCAGCGCTGGCCCCAGCGCACGACCGAGCCGTTCACAAAGTCGATTTCGGTGATGGAGCCTTTGTTCAGGCTCTGCAGCATCGAGGTCCTGAATTCGTAGGGCAGGCCAGCGCCCGCTTTGTGCCACGCCTGGCTGGGCTCGGTGATGCTCAAGCGAATGCCACTGGCTTTGGCAACTGCCATCGCCTCGGCCACCGCCGCCACACCACAGTCTTCCAGCTCGGGCTGCTTGTACAGGTCGCCATAGTTCAGCCCGGTGATGCCGGTGATGGCGCCGGTTGCCACGTTGATCAGCAGCTTGTCCCAAATGGTGCCCATGATGTTGTCGCTGACGGTGGTGTTCAGCCCCGCAGCATTGAACACGTCGGCGATGCGTTGCACGCGCTCGGTCATCGCGCCATCCAGCTCGCCGATGTGTGTGTCTTTGCCCTTGGTGCCAATGTTCACGTGGCCCACGCCCAACTGCGATCCGCCGGCATACGTCTTGCCGGCCAGCACCCGTTCGCGGCCCACGATGTCAGCCAGGATGTCTTCATGGCCCAGGCCGTTTTGCAGCGACAGCACGAGCGTATCGGGGCCGATCAGCGAGGTGGCGGCCTGCATGGCTTGCTGCGTGTGAAACGACTTCACCAGCACCACAACCAGATCCACCACGCCAGCCGGTTGCGCCGTGGTGGCCGCGTGCACGGCCACCGTGCGGTCCACGCCGCCGTCGCGCAGGATCAGGCCGCGGCTGTTCATGGCGTCCACCTGGTCGGCGTTGCGGTTAATCAGCCAGACCTCGTTGCCTGCCTCGGTCAACACGCCACCGAGGGCACAGCCCAGAGCGCCAGCGCCCAGAATGCAAATCTTCAAAACTGTCTCCTCAATTGGCTTTTATAGGTATTCAGGAACGGATTTTGGGTTCCCCCTTCCATGTTGTCCATGCAATGATGACAATAGATATCATTGCACTACGCAATAATGGTTCAACCTGTAAGCACCCCTCATGGACACCGACCCCACCCTGCTCGACATCAAGCTGCTGCGCCTGCTGGACCAGCTTTACACCACCCGCAGCGTGACCCGTGCAGCCGAGGCGTTGGGGCAAAGCCAGCCCACGGTCAGCATCTGGTTGGCCAAGCTGCGGGATCAATTGGGCGACCCGCTGTTCGTTCGCACGGCTGAGGGCATGTTGCCCACGCCGCGCACCGACGCACTGATTGGTACCGTGCGCGAGGTGCTCGGCTCCAGCGCCTGACGGAATCGACGCAGGGCTTTGAGCCCGCCACCGCACAGCGGCGTTTTGCCATCTGCATGACCGACGCCAGCCACATCACTCTGCTGCCCCGGCTGCTGGCCCACGTGCGGGCCGTGGCCCCCGGCGTGTCGCTGGAAGCCAGCCGCATAGACGGGCATCTGGCGCAGGCACTGCAAGCGGGCGAGGCCGATCTGGCGGTGGGGTTCCTGCCGTGGCTGGACGCTGGGTTTTATCAACAAACGCTGTACGCCCAGGACTGGATTTGCCTGGCCAATGCCCAGCATCCCAGGGTGATTGACGACAGCCCGGCGCATTGGAATCTGGCTGTGTACCAGAACGAGGCGCACATTGGCATCAGCTCGGGTACCGGCTACCAGCTGATGGACGGAGCCGTCGCCTCCCAGCACCTGACGCGCCATATCCGGCTGGAGCTACCGGGTTTTCTGGGTCTGTCAGCGATTCTGTCTACCAGCGACCTGATCGCAACCCTGCCCCGCCACATCGGCGAAACGCTGGCCCGCGCCGCAGGTTTGCGGGTGCTGCCCTGCCCGTTCGAGATTCCGGGCTTTACCGTCAAGCAATACTGGCACGCCCGGTATCACCACGATGCGGCTTGCCGCTGGCTACGCGGCGTGTGTGCGGAACTGTTTATGCGGGGTCTCTAGGGAGACTTGTCGAACGCAAAACACATGTAGTGCGATCGCAGCTCACCAGGCTGCTGCCAGCAACTGGCCTGCGGCCATTCCGGGTGGTTAGGGCTGTCCGGGAAGTACTCAGGCTCCAGGGCCAGCCCGGCATGGCGCGTCAAGGGGCGGCCATTGCGCCCGGGCAGACCGAAGAGGTAGTTGCCGCTGTAACACTGCAGGCCCGGGTAACTGGTGGCTAACGTCATGGCCAGGCTGCCGTCCCCGGCGCACAGTTTTGCCACGGGCCGGGCGCCCGCCTGGCCGGCTGTGTCCAGCATAAAACAATGATCCAGACCACCACCACCCAGGGACAGTTGGGGATGGTTTTGGGCCAGCGCCCCACGCAGCCGCTGCGCCGTTGAAAAATCGAACGGTGTCGCCTCAACAGCGGCCAACTCACCCGTGGGGATAAGGCGCGCATCGATGGGCAGGTAGCGCTTCGCCGCAATCCACAGCGTGTGGTCCAGCACGTCCCCAAAGTCGCTCTGTGCATCGGCGCCATCCAGGTTGAAGTAGCCGTGGCTGGACAGGTTGACCGGACACACTGCATCCACGCGGGTGTCGAAACGGATCGTGACCGCACCATCCAGCGCAACTTCATAAGTCACCTGCGCCTGCAGGTTGCCCGGAAAGCCCTGGTCTCCGGCAGGCGATTCCAGCCCGAGCACGAGCCGACTGGGTCCCCGGGACAACACCTGCCAGTCACGTTTGTCAAAACCGTCCAGCCCGCCATGCAATTGCACCTCTCCTTCGTTTGGCGTGAGCACATGGGTCTGGCCTGTGGCATCGACAAACCGGCTACCAGCAATACGGTTGGCATACCGCCCCACAATAGCGCCGAGATAACCCGGCTGGGAGCCATACATGAAGGGCTCTTGATGCCCCAGTAGAATCTCGCGCCGACTGTCTGGGCCCATGTCCAACTCACACGACAGCCAACTGGCCCCGCGGTCAGTCACCATGATATGGGTACCCCCATTGGCCAGACCAAACACCTGCGGCAACCGTGGCCCAGGGGTGGGATGAACAGATGTCGGGTTAGTGGTCGTCATCAGCAAAACTTTCAAGGCCCATCAGGATGTGGCAACGTTGTGGGGAATGTAGCTGAAGCGGTAAAAATCGGCCTCCCGTGCCCCACCTGAAAGATCAAAAGCCAGCATACCCACAAAGGCTCCGGTGAATGAGCCGTGTACACCCCGGCCGGCTTCGTCCGAGATCAGACTGGCATCCAGCACCGGACCCACATCAATCCAGTCATTGGCAATGCGGTACTGCAGGCGAAGCTGGCCATGGTCTACCTCGCAGGCCAAGCCAATTTTCCCTTGGGCGGGCAACTGAATCAGCGCCGGCAGGGGATGGGTGGGCTTGGCATCCGGGTAGTTGGCCTCGCAGCTGACGAGGGTCAGGCAGCGGCCCAGCACCTCATGCCATGTCACACCCACTGCGTGGTACTTGAACTGGTTGTAATACAGCGTCAGGCCAGCCAGTTGCTGATGGGTCTGGGGGTCAAAGTCCAGCTCGGTTTCAGCACGGAACACAAAGTGCTCCTGCCGCCGGGCGACCAGAGACTGCTCAAACCAGCTGCCGACCGACTCGCGCGCATGCAGGCGCAGCGCCTTGCCAGTCAGGCTGAACAGACGCGCCGGGTAAGGCGTGCGCAGCCACTGGAAATCCATCGGCAATTCGCTGCAGGTGAACGTGTTGTGGCTGGCCCGGGCGGGCTCCGCCACTGCCTGGGAATGGGGCGCAGGCACGTGAACACTGGCAACCATCGGGCCGCCTTCGGAACTCTCCAGGTACAGCCAGTCGTCGTCGCGCCAACCGCATTTCTGGATGGCTGTTTCGCGCCCCAGTGGCGATAAACGCGTGCCAGGCAAAGGACGCGAGCACAAATGGGTGTGGTAGACCTCACCGTCAGGGGTCTCCACATACTGGCCGTGGCCCACACGCTGCAGGGGCGCATCGGGCGTGTCCTTGGAGGTCATCAGATGTACGCGGGGGTGCATCTCATACGGCCCCCAGATGCTGCGCGAACGCGCCATGGTGACGGCATGGTTGTAGCCCGTGCCGCCTTCAGCCAGGGTCATGTAGTACCAGCCGTTGCGCTTGAACACGTGCGGCCCTTCGACCAGACCGAGGTAGCTGCCACGAAACACGTTTTTGGGTTCACCAACGAGCCGACCGCTCTGGGCATCCCACTCCTGCAGCAAGATGCCCAGAAAACTGGGCGTGACCTGGTGGCCGCCAGGTGCTTCAGCGCGCTGGTTCCAGTACATGTTCATGAAGTACTTGCGGCCGTCCGTATCGTGGAACAACGACGGATCGAACCCCGACGAGTTGATGTGAATGGGGTCGCTCCACGGCCCGTCAATGGACGGTGCGGTCACGATGTAGTTGTGCGTATCCTTGAAGCCGCTGTAGCGCTTGACATCGGTGTACACCAGCCAGAACAACCCGTCAGCGTGGGACAGACAGGGGGCCCAGATGCCACAGGAATCGGGGTTGCCGCGCATGTCGAGCTGTGACGCGCGGTCCAGCGGGCGCTTGACCAGCGTCCAGTTGACCAGATCACGCGAATGGTGAATCTGTACGCCAGGGTACCACTCAAACGTGGAGGTGGCGATGTAATAGTCTTCACCAACGCGGCAAATGGAAGGATCGGGGTTGAAGCCCGGCAGGATGGGGTTGGTGATCATTGGTGCAGTAAGTGGTTTAGACGAAGTCAGGTGTCACCCAGACCGCACCAGCGGCTGAGGACTTGACGGCCGCCTCAATGAACGCCATGCCTTTGACACCGTCGTCCATCGTGGGGAAATGCACCTCGGCAGGGATGGGCCGACCCGCATTCACCGCGCGAATCGCCAGTGCCGCCTCGGTATAAATGTTGGCAAACCCTTCCAGATAACCCTCAGGATGGCCTGACGGGATACGGGTCACACGGGCCGCCGCTGCACACGCTGCCGTAGAGCCCCGGGTAATCAGGCGGCGCGACTCGTTCAGCGGCGAATGAATCAGCACATTGGGCTCAGCCTGAACCCATTCGACACCGCCCAGGGTGCCATACACCCGCAAACGCAGACCGTTTTCATGGCCCGGCGCAACCTGGCTGGCCCACAGCATGCCACGGGCACCGCCCTGGTAACGCAGCAGCATGTTGACGTTGTCATCGAGTCGCCGACCAGGCACAAACGTCGTCAGTTCGGCGCATAGCTGGTCAAGTTTCAAGCCGGTGACGAAGTCTGCCAGGTTGTAGGCGTGTGTACCAATGTCGCCCAGGCAACCACCCGCGCCGGAGCGGGCGGGGTCGGTGCGCCACTCGGCCTGTTTCTGGCCCGTTTGTTCAATGGGCTCGGCCAGCCACTCTTGCGGATACTCTACCTGCACCAGCCTAATGTCCCCCAGCACGCCTGTGGCCACCATCTCGCGGGCATGGCGCATCAGCGGGTAACCCGTGTAGTTGTGGGTCACACAAAACACCCTGCCACAAGTGCGCGCCAAATCGCGCAGCGCCACCGCCTGCGCCAGAGTGGTGGTCAGTGGTTTGTCGCAAATCACATGGAAACCCGCGCGCAAAAACACCTCCGCCACCGGCGCGTGCATGTGGTTGGGGGTGACGATCACCACCGCGTCAATCGGGTCCGGCCGCTGGTGCTCTGCCTGCGCCATGTCTTGGTAGCTGGCGTAAACCCGGTGCGGGTCCAGACCCAGCGCGGCACCCGAGCGATGGCTACGCGCGGCATCGGCACTCAGCGCCCCGGCCACCAACTCGTAGTGGTCATCCAGGCGCAGGGCGATGCGGTGCACAGCACCGATAAAAGCCCCCTCACCCCCCCCGACCATGCCCAGGCGCAATCGGCGGGGTTTGTCGTTTGTGGTCACTCCCTTCGTCACGTTACCAGCTTCAATCGTCATCTCATTTGCTTTCAGGTTGTTAACGTGCCAATTAGCGTGCCGCCCACAACATGCCGCGCTCAAAAATCGTCCGCATTTGCGGCACCTGAAACTCTGCCGACACATGGCCCAGTGAACTGTAAAAAACCCGGCCCTGGCCATGGCGACGCTTCCACGCAACCGGCATGACCACACCGGTGATCCATTCGGCGTGTTCGCCGCTGAAGGTGGTAGTGGCCAGCACCTCGTTGGAAGGGTCTACATGCATGTCGTACTGCACGGAGCGATAGTCGAAGTCGGACAAGCCAGCCAGCACCGGGTCCTCCGGCCTGGTGATGTTGACGCGGTAATCAATCACACCACCGGGGTGTGCGACCCACTGCCCGCCCGTCATGAACTGGTACTCAACCGAGTCGCGGAACGAGTCACACATGCCCCCATGAAAGCCCGCCAGCCCCACGCCGGAACGCACTGCTGCGGTGAGATTGGCACATTCCTCCTTCTCGATCTTGGACATGGTGTAGATCGGCACAATCAAATCCAGCTGCGCCAATGCCGGGTCGACAAAAGCGGCCGTCTGCGTCTCAACACGAACTTCGAAACCATTGTTTTGGAGAATGTCGCGCACAATCTGCGAGCCCTGTTCGGGTTCGTGGCCATGCCATCCGCCCCAGACGATCAATGCTTTTTTCACATGGTTTCCTGTGTGTTGTTGAGGTAAGAGTCTGCGCTCAATCCAGAAGGCCGGGCATCAAACTGGCCGGCAAGGGAGCCGGGCGGGGCGGGCGCGATGCAATCTGCACATGTCGACCGGAATCTGATGACACCTGGAACGCCTCCATGACCTCCAGCGCGTGTAACGCCAGTTCGCCCGAGGCGCGGTGGGCACGCCCGGAGCGCAGGGCATGGGCCATGTCGGCCACGCCAATGCTGCGGAAGTTGCCATCCCAGTAGCCATGCGTGGTGGGCTGGTCCACCCAGTCCTGCCCCGGCTGCGCCATGGCAATCGGACCACCGAAGCGGTTGGGATCAGGCACCTGCAGGCTGGCCAGCGTACCGTGCAGTTCAATCGGTTTGCAGGTGTGTTTGGGTACATCAAAACTGGTGGCAATTGACACCACCGCGCCGCTGGCAAATTCCAGCGTGCCAGCCACATGCGTGGCCACCGTGACATCCATCAGCTGCCCCTTGAGCGGTTCGCTGGTGATCAGACGCTGCGTTCGGCTGCGTGAGGTGATGCCCGAGACGCGGGCTACAGGCCCGATCAGATTGACCAGCGCCGTGATGTAGTACGGCCCCATGTCCAGCATGGGGCCACCACCTGGCTGGTAATAGAAGGCTGGATTGGGGTGCCAGCGCTCGTGTCCGGGACACATGAAAAACGCCGTTCCGGCCACCACGCTGCCCATTTCACCACCGTCGATCAGGGTCCGGCACGTCTGGTGACCACCGCCCAGAAAAGTATCCGGTGCACAACCTACGCGCAGTTGATGCCGCTCTGCCATCTCGATCAAGCGGCTGGCATCCGCCACCGTCAGCCCCAGCGGCTTTTCAGAGTGCACATGTTTGCCAGCAGCCAACACCTGCAAGCCTACTTCCACATGCACCGCAGGAATGGTGAGGTTGACCACAATTTCGATGTCATCGTCGCATAACAGCGCGTCCATCGTTTGCGCCTTTAGCCCGTGTTTAGCCGCAGCCGCTAGCGCCGCTTCAGGGCGGATATCCGCCACACCCCGAACCTCCAGCAAGGGAAAACCCACAATGGCCTTGAGGTAGGCATCACTGATATTGCCGCAGCCAATGATGCCAATGCCAACTTTTTCCATGAGAACGTTACCTTGGGCTCAAGTTAATTTTTTGGTCGAACTAAATAGTACGTGCCTTCTGCAAAAGTGAGATTGGTACAAACCCCAGTCGGTGTATTAGGGTTCACCCCGATGGGTTGGCACGGCCTGATGCTGTTCAATAACCGCTGAATTGGAAACGGTTCCAATTCAGACCAAATCAGCTATCTGCATGACGCATTGCGGCAGGAAATGAATTGGCCATATTCCAACTATTCTTGTGGAGACAAGTCATGAAAAACATCAAAATGTCCCTGCTGGCAACACTGATTGCCAGTCTGGGCATCTCTTCCCCCGCACTGGCCCAGAAGGCTGAAGTCATTCACTGGTGGACGTCTGGCGGGGAGTCTGCAGCCCTCAAACAACTGGCGGAAGGCTACAACAAGGCCGGTGGCCAGTGGGTGGACAACGCCATTGCTGGCGGGGATAACGCTCGCGCCGCAGCGCTGAACCGGATTGCAGGCGGTAACCCGCCCACTGCGTCACAGTTCAATACCTCCAAGCAATACCATGAGTTGATCGACGCGGGCCTTTTGGCCGATGTGGATGAGGTGGCCGCCAAAGAGGGATGGGAGCAATGGATGCCCGGCCCCATCAAGAACGTCATCAAGAAGAATGGCCACTACTACGCGGTGCCGGTCAACATTCACAGCGGCACCTGGTTCTGGTATTCCAAGGCGGTGCTGGCCAAGGCTGGTGTGACCGAGCCCAAAACCGAAGCCGAATTCTGGACGGCAATGGACAAAATCAAGGCATCCGGGCAAACCGCCTTTGCCCAATCCGGCACATTGTCCTACGAACGCGCCACGTTCAACGCTGTTCTGCTTCATATGGGTGGGCGCGACATGTACATGAAGTTTTATGGCGACAAAGATGCCAATCTGGTCAAGTCACCAGCCTTCAAAACGGTGCTGGAAAAATTCAAAAAACTGCGCAGCTACACCGATGCGGGTGTAGCAGGTCGCAGCTGGAATGACACCACAGCGTTGTTGGTGACCGACAAGGCTGGGTTTCAGACGGTTGGCGACTGGGCCAAGGGCGAATTTCTGGCAGCAGGCAAGACGGCTGGCAAGGAGTTTGGCTGCTTCCAGGGTTGGGGGCCCAAGGCACCTTACATGGTCAGCGGCGATGTTTTTGTGCTGCCTAAAACCAGCAACAAAGAGGCCATGGCTGCCCAGCAACTGTTGGCCAAGGTGATTACGTCACCCGCCACACAGGTGGCGTTCAACATGAAAAAGGGGTCCATCCCCATTCGCCCCGATGTCGATGCCAGTGGCATGGACATTTGCGCACAGGCAGGTGTGATTGCCTTGAAAGACCCGGCACGCGCTACACCAGACCCCAGCATGCTGATGGCACCGGATATTTTCGGCAACGTGAGTGACGTGATCACCAAGTTCTGGAACACCGACATGAAGGTAGAAGACGCACAAGGCCTGTTTGCGAAAGCACTGACCTCCAACTGATGCCCGATGCAACTGGCAGGCGGGACCTGCCAGTTGCACCCGGTGCAGCGGGGCTTGCACCCGCTTTCCCCGTCGTTCAAGAGGACATCTCATGAAGAACCAACGCAAAGGCCCCAAGACGGCCTGGGCAGCGCAGTCCGCGTTGCTGCCCATGGGTATGGTGGTGTTGATCGCTTACGTGGCCTCCATCCTGTGGACGGTGCGCATCTCGTTCAGCAGTTCCAAAATGTTGCCCAAGTCCGATTGGGCGGGGATCACACAATACGTCAGGCTGTTCACCAATGAGCGCTGGACCATCGACATGGTTCACATGGTGCAGTTTGGTGTATTTTTTATCTCTAGCGCTCTGATTCTGGGCTTTTTGCTGGCAGTTTTTGTGGACCAGAAGGTGCGCCTGGAAGGTGTCTTTAGAACCATTTACCTGTACTCCTACGCCATTTCATTTGTGGCCTGCGGGGTGGTCTGGCAATGGATGTTCAACCCCACCCTGGGCATACAGCGTTCATTGCAAAGCTGGGGTTGGGAGAGTGCCCGATTTGACTGGATCGCCTCGCAGGACATGGCCATTTATTGCGTGGTAATTGCCTTGTTATGGCATTCGGCCGGCCTGGTCATGGCGATTTTGCTCGCCGGCTTGCGCGGTGTGGACGAAGAGCTCTGGAAAGCAGCCCGCATTGAAGGCGTTCCCCGCTGGCGCTACTACGTCAGCATTGTGTTGCCGCAATTGGGTGCAACTGTCAGTACGGCGGTGGTCTTGTTGGCCATCTCAGTCGTCAAGGTGTATGACGCCGTGGTCGCGATGACCAACGGTGGTCCGGGCGACGCGACCGACGTGCCCTCCAAATTCATCATGGACAACCTGTTTGAACGACAAAACATCGGGCTGGCATCTGCCGCTTCCACCACCATGTTGGTCACGGTACTCATCATCATTGCGCCGCTGATGTATGCGCGGTCGCGTTCACAAGCCGCAGCGAGGCATTCATGAGTCACCCACTCACCCCCCCCTGTGTCCCCTTCGATGCCCCCCACTTTGGGCTCTGCCGCACTGCAAAGCCAACTCGTGCCACGCCGCACGGAGCGCCCGCGTGCGGCTTTCTTTTCACCCGCTCGGCTGGGTATATATGCATTCCTGATCAGTGCCGCCGTGTTCTTTCTGCTGCCGCTGTATGTGATGGGCATCACGTCCATCAAGCCCATGGATGAGATCCGGCAGGGCAACATTTTTGCGCTTCCGCTTGTCATTACTTTTGAGCCCTGGGCGCAGGCCTGGTCGTCAGCGTGCACGGGGCTGGATTGCAAGGGTATTGCGGTGGGCTTCTGGAATTCGATGGAAATTCTGGTGCCCTCACTGTTGCTGTCGGTTTTTATGGGCTCGCTGAATGGCTACGCCCTGTCGTTCTGGAAGGTGAAATGGGCCAACTGGCTCTTCGGCATCCTGATGCTGGGGGCCTTCATTCCTTACCCCGTGATGATTTACCCGCTGGTGCGCATGTTTGCATCCATCAACATGTTCCAGTCCATTCCGAACATTGTATTGATTCACACCTTTTTTGGCATGCCTATCATGACACTGCTGTTTCGCAACTACTACGCGGGTTTGCCGGTGGAACTGTTCAAGGCCGCGCGGATTGATGGTGGTGGTTTTTGGCGGATTTACTTCCAGCTGATGGTGCCCATGTCGCTGCCCATCTTTGTAGTGGCCACCATCATGCAGACCACTGGCATCTGGAACGACTTCATCCTGGGGCTGATTTTTGCGGGACGTGAAAATTTTCCCATCACGGTGCAGCTCAACAACATCATCAACTCCACGCAGGGCGAGAAGGTCTACAACGTCAACATGGCGGCCACGCTGCTGACATCCATGGTGCCGCTCGCGGTGTATTTTGTTTCCGGTCGCTGGTTTGTGCGCGGCATCGCCGCTGGCGCGGTTAAAGGGTAATCAAGCATGTCAAACGTATCCATCAAAGACCTGAATATTTCTTTCGGAAAAACGTCCGTTATTGAAAACCTCCACCTCGATATCAAAGTCGGTGAATTTGTGGTGCTGCTGGGGCCATCGGGCTGTGGCAAGTCCACGCTGCTGCACAGCATTGCCGGCCTGATTGACGTCACTGACGGTCAGGTCGAAATTGCAGGCAAGGATGTTACCTGGGCTGACCCCAAAGACCGTGGCATCGGCATGGTGTTCCAGAGTTATGCGCTGTACCCCACCATGACGGTGGAGCGCAACCTCTCCTTTGGCCTGCGCATCAGCGGCATGCCCAAAGCAGACATCAGCAAACGTGTGGACAACGCCGCCCGCATGCTGCAACTGACCGAACTGCTGCAACGCAAACCGTCCCAGTTGTCGGGTGGCCAGCGGCAACGTGTGGCCATTGGCCGGGCCCTGGTTCGCGAGGCCAAGGTGTTCCTATTGGACGAGCCACTATCCAATCTGGATGCCAAGCTGCGGGCTGAGTTGCGTCGCGAACTCAAGCAACTGCACCACGACCTGGGCGCCACCATGATCTACGTGACCCACGACCAGATTGAGGCCATGACACTGGCCACACGCCTGGCCGTGATGCGGGCCGGGAAAATCCAGCAACTTGACGCACCTGACGTGGTGTATGCCAAGCCGGCCAACATGTTTGTGGCAGGTTTCCTCGGCTCCCCCAGCATGAATTTCATCAAAGGGCATCTGCGCAATTCAGGTGGCCGGGTGCAGTTTGAGTCTGCGGTGTTTCAGGCCGATGTCAGCGACTACGCCTTTGCGCAGCCGCCTGCCGACAACCAGCCCACGGTGCTGGGTATTCGTCCAGAACATCTGCACATGGTGGCTGCGGATGCTCCGCGCAACGCGCTGGCTACTCTGGGCTTGATTGAACCCATGGGAGCCTACAAGATCGTCTGGCTGGACGCGCAAGGTTCATCGCTGGCACTGCAGGTCGAGCCAACAACGGCGTTGACAAGCGGCACCCTGGCGCATCTCGCCATGGATCCAGGGCATGTGTCCCTGTTTGATGCGACAACTGAAAACCGGCTGTGACAAGACGCGTAATGTATTCCGTCGGCCCGACTGCCAGGTGACGTAAGCATGGCCACCATCAAAGATGTTGCGATGCTGGCAGGCGTTGGCATAGGCACCGCGTCACGGGCCATCTCGGGCAAAGGTGCGGTGTCAGCCGTGGCGCTGGAGCGCGTGCAGGAGGCTGTCCGCACCCTGGAATTTCACCCCTCACGGGTGGCCCGTTCCCTGTCTTCCAGAAGTCAAGGCATGGTGGGTGTCTACGTGCCCACGTTTGAAGGTACCTTTTTTGCGCCCATCCTGCAGGCCATTGATGGCGAATTGCGTGCTGGCAACCACCACATGGTGGCTGCCAGCAATTTTGGACAAGGCCCCCGTAGCGAGAAATCCCTGAACGGTATCCGGTTCCTGGTTGACCGGGAATGTGATGGCATTCTGGCTGTCGACAGCTACGTGCTGGGCGAAGATTTGCTGCTGTTGCGCAAGCGTGTCCGCCATCTGGTGGTCATGAACCGCATGGTGGCAGGCCTGGAGGATCACTGTTTCTCGGTGGACCATGAAGCGGCAGGGCGGCTGGCGGCACGGGCGCTACTGGCACAAGGGCACCGGGACATCGCTGCCATGCATAGCCTGCGTCACGGGCCGGACGTAACAGCACGCGTGGCCGGTTTCAAACACGAACTCAGCCTGCACGGGTTGACCCCCACTGCCGAGTTCATCATCGACGGCCTGCTCAACTTCACCAACGCGTGGAACAAGGCGGGCGTGATTGTCGGCATGGCGCACCGGCCCTTCACGGCACTGTTTTGTGTCTCGGACGTGCTTGCCATGGCCACGCTGTCACGCCTTCAGGCCGTCGGCATACGTATACCGCAGGACCTGTCGGTACTGGGTTACGACGATACCGAACTGGCCGCTTACACCTCACCAGCCCTGAGCACCATCCGCATTCCGTCCACCCAGGTGGCCGCGAACGCCTGCCGCCACCTGATCAACCTGTGTTACGGCGCGGGTCTGAGCGTACAGCGCAATTTTGATTCACAAGTGGTGTTGCGCCATTCGCTGGCGCCGGGTCCGCATCCCCCCATCGCTGCCCCAGAGGCTGTACCCGTCACCTGACGCGCCGCGCCGTGTTTACCTTTTCACCAACCCTTTCCCTTCTAGCGTTTAAACACCATGAGACCTTCAGAAACAACTTCCATCCAGCTGTATTCCACCCGCATGATCGAGCCTCTGGAAGCGCAGTTTGACCTGCTTGCCAGCCTGGGCTTCAAAAGCGTTGAGCCTTGGGGCGGCCTGTTGGCCGACGCCCCGCGACTGAAAGACAACCTGGCTCGCCACGGCATGCAGGCGCCCAGTGCGCACGTGGGCATGCCGTCACTGCGCAATGACGCCGCCGCCATGTCCCGTACCTGCCGCGAGCTGGGTATCAAAACGATGTATGCCCCTGCACCGCCGCCGGATGAGCGCGACAAGGACGTCGCGGGCTGGCGCGCATTCGGCAAGGAACTCGCTGCCATTGGCAAGGTGGTAACGGGTGAGGGCTTGAGGTTTGGCTGGCACAACCACCACTTTGAATTCAAGAAGACGGCGGATGGCACCATCCCGATGGACATCCTGCTGAGCGAAGCCCCTGACATGTTATGGGAGGTCGATGTGTCCTGGGTAGTTCGTGGTGGTGAAGACCCGGTAGCCTGGCTCAAGCGTTACGGCTCACGCATCGAGGCGTGCCACATCAAGGACATTGCCGCGCCGGGCACCTGCCTGGACGAAGACGGCTGGGCCGACGTGGGCCACGGAACCTTGGACTGGCCTTCGCTGATCAGCACCATGCGAGGCATCGGTGTGAAGCTGTTTGTGCTGGAGCATGACAAACCCTCTGACGCCTCACGTTTCGTACGTCGCTCCATGGCCACGCTGGCCACCTGGAATTGATTGAGAGGATCAGAACATGGCCAAAAACATGAATGACCTGGGCGTTGGAATCATTGGATGTGGTGTCATCTCCGGCATCTACATGCGCAACATGCCGCTGTTTGCGGGGCTCAAACTCATTGCCTGCGCCGACATGCGGCCCGAATCTGCCAAGGCGCAAGCCGAAGCATATGGCATCGAGGCACTGAGCGTGGACGACCTGCTCAAACGCAGCGACATTGATCTGGTGATCAACCTCACCGTGCCCAATGCCCACTTCACCGTGAGCCATGCCGCGCTGACCGCAGGCAAACATGTATTCTCAGAAAAGCCCCTGTGCGTCACACCCGATGAGAGCCGCCGTCTGGTGGCCGAGGCTGCAAAGCGCAAGCTGGTGCTGGGTGGTGCCCCCGACACATTTCTGGGCGCATCAGGCAGGTTGGCACGCCAGTTGGTGGACAAACAGGCGATTGGCCGCGTGATTGCCGGCTCGCTGTTCATGATGTCGCACGGGCCCGAACACTGGCACCCTGATCCTGAATTTTTCTACAAACCCGGCGGCGGGCCCGTGCTGGATCTGGCGCCTTACTACCTCGCGGCGCTGGTCAACCTGATCGGTCCCATCAGCCGTGTGCAGGCCCGCGCCACCACGGGGTTTGCCGAGCGTCTGGTAACGGCACCAGGCCCGCGCAATGGCAGCCACATCAAGGTCGAGACACCCACCACTGTCATGGCCATGCTGACCTCCACCAGCGGGGCCGAGATCAACTTCACGATGAGCTGGGATGTGTGGGCCCATGGTCATCCGCCAATTGAGCTGTATGGCAGCGAAGGCTCGATGCGTTACCCGGACCCCAACTTCTACGATGGTCTGGTTGAGGTGACGGAGCGTGGTGGCGAGTGGGAGGCCCACGATTCTTCCAGCATGCATTTTGGCGAGGCCAATTACCGGTCACCAGCCTGGCCCGCTTCGCGGCCCAGCCGGGCCAACTACCGTTGCGTGGGCGTATCCGACATGGCCAGCGCCATTCAGCAAGGCACCCCGCATCGTGCCAGTGGGCAACTGGCCTCGCACGTGCTGGAGGTGATGTATGCCATTCTGGAGTCCGGCACGGAGGGCAGCACGATTACCGTCGCCCCCACCATCGACAAACCTGCGGCCATGAGTGAGGCCGACGCCGGCAATCTCTGGCGTAACGCCCGCTGATAACAGGAGTACATCATGTCAAATTCGATGAAGGGACCGGCCATCTTTCTGGCGCAGTTCGTCGGCGACAAGCCACCGTTCAATTCGCTGGCGTCCATTGCCCGCTGGGCTGCAGGACATGGCTACAAAGGCGTTCAAATTCCGACCACCGCGCCGCAACTCTTTGACCTTCAAAAAGCAGCCGAGAGCGACACCTACTGCGACGAGGTGCGCGGCACGCTGGGCGAATTCGGCATCAGCGTGACCGAGCTGTCAACCCACCTGCAAGGGCAACTGGTGGCCGTTCACCCGGCATACGACCTGCAGATGGACGGGTTCGCCCCGGAGCACGTTCGCGGCAAGCCCGCCGCACGCACGGAATGGGCGGTGAGCCAGCTCAAGCTGGCAGCCAAAGCATCGCGCAGGCTCGGCCTCAACGCCCACGCCACCTTCTCGGGTGCACTGGCCTGGCCTTACCTTTACCCTTGGCCACAGCGTCCGGCAGGGTTGATCGAGACCGCATTCACCGAGCTGGGTCGCCGCTGGAAGCCGATTCTGGACGCCTTCGATGCCGAGGGTGTGGATGTCTGTTACGAGGTTCACCCGGGCGAAGACTTGTGTGATGGCACGAGTTATGAGCGCTTCCTGGATGCCGTCGGGCAGCACCAGCGCGCCTGCCTGCTGTATGACCCCAGTCATTTTGTGCTGCAGCAACTTGACTACCTGGAATACATCGATCTGTATCACGACCGCATCAAGGCCTTCCATGTGAAGGATGCCGAGTTCCGGCCAACTGGGCGCCAGGGTGTGTACGGCGGCTTCGAATCCTGGGTCAACCGGGCTGGGCGCTTCCGCTCGCTCGGCGACGGGCAGGTTGATTTTGGCGCCATCTTCAGCAAACTCACGCAGTACGGATACCGGGGCTGGGCTGTGCTGGAGTGGGAGTGCTGCCTGAAAGACCCGGAGGATGGTGCGCGCGAAGGCGCCCCGTTCATCAGCAAACACATCATCAACATGGCTACCAAATCATTTGATGATTTTGCAGGGGCTTCGGTAGACAAGACGCAAATTCAACGCATGCTTGGTTTGTGACTGAGCTTGCGAATGGTCTGGTGATACAAAAATGAGCCGAATTGCCTATGGAAAATGGCTCCAGACCTCGTAAAATATGCGTGGGTAGCTATAATTTCAATAGCACCAGTTTTTAGGTAAGCCTGCCTCCGGTGTCATCCCGTAAACAGGTTCACCGGGCAAGCCGGCCATCAGGGGCACGCGGGCATCCATGAGTTTTTGAATGTCGACGCCCGTCGTCACGCCCATGGCCTCAAACATGAACACCAGGTCTTCCGTCACCACATTGCCTGAGGCACCGGGCGCGTAAGGGCAGCCACCCAGGCCACCCAGCGAGCTGTCAAAGGTGCGCACCCCCACGTCATAAGCGGCCAGGCAATTGGCCAGCCCCAGACCACGCGTATTGTGCATGTGCGCCGAGCCAGTTTTGTCGCCTATGGCGGCATGCACCTGGGTGAACAGGCGACGCACCTGCGCGGGGTTGGCCATACCGGTGGTGTCTGACAGACCCACCTCGTCCACACCGGCGGCTACTAGTTCATTGGCGAGCCAGACCACGTCATCCTCGGCTACCTCGCCCTGCAAGGTGCAACCAAACGCCGTGGACATGCCTACTTCCACAGCCACATGCGGTGCGGTATCCGCACGCAACTGGCAAATGGCGCGCACCTCGTTCACCATGTCTTCACGCGTCTTGCGCACATTGGCCAGCGAATGCGCCGCGCTGGCCGACACGGGGATGGTGATTTTGTGCACCCCCGCTTTCAAGGCACTTTCGGCGCCGCGCATATTGGGTACCAGCGCCATGACTGCCACCCCTTGGTAGGTGAGCAGATGACGCACCACATCGGCAGCATCGGCCATCTGCGGCAGGTACTTCACGGGGACGAAGGAACACACCTCAATTTCGCGCAGTCCACTGGCCACCAACGCGTCGATCCAGCGAAATTTATCTGCCGTGGACATAACGGCCTTGACGGACTGCAGGCCATCGCGTGGCCCCACTTCACTGATCAGGACGGCAGGTGTGTGGTTCATGGCGCGGCTGCAATGGTTTGCGCCAAGGAGTGAAATCTCTTTGTAGCGCCCTCAGCAAATTTTACTGAATCATTCAAGCGCGCCGAACATGCGGCAAGTCGCTTACATGCTTATTTGCCGCTCACGCTCGCGTTTCCCCTCGCTGTCGATGGCGCTCACCAACAGGCCAAGTTCCTCGGAGAGGACGTCGAGCAAGTCATCCAGTGTTGCAATGCCTATCAATTCACCTTGAGAACCGGTCACCGGTACCCGACGCACGCCTTTTCGACGCATGGCTCGCATCAGATCAATGATTGAGTCGTTTTCCCTTGCAGTGACCAGATCGGTTGACATCACGTCCTCGGCACACAGAATTTTGGGGTCCAGATCAGCAGCCAGCACTCTCGTGACAATGTCACGATCAGTCAGAATGCCCGCCACGATCCGCAAGCCCCCCGCCTCATCTACAACAACGAGGCAGCCGACATGGTTCTCCCGCATCAGTCGCGCGACGCCATTCAATGGCGTACGTCGAAACGCGATGGACACACTGCGGGTGCAAATTTCACCGACGTTCAAGGCTTCACCCATACGCTCCTCCTGGTTTGCTGATATTTGACATACTGAATACGGTCATGATGCTTCGGGTTCTTCAGGCTCGTTCTCGTCCTCAACGGTCGACTCATCAAGAGTGGGCACAACACGCTGTATCGCCTGGCGCTTGCGCACAACATCTTCAAGCTGCCGCTTCATTTTTTCGAAGGCATCTCGAAGGGCGATGTGGGCATCCTCGTGCTGCACATGATTCACCACCAATTCATGGCCCGGCAACGTGAGGTCGATGCGCACGCCAAATTGGCGCCCCTGATGTTTGTGCTTGTGCGCGAGATCAATACTGACGCGACACGCCATGATGTCGGGCGCAAGGGAGTCCAGCTTGCGCGCATGCTCACGCGCACTGCTTTCCATCGCATCGGAAGGCTCAAGACCGTGAAACTGTATATTGACCGGCAACTTCATCAATGACCCCCAATCAACTGTTTCGACGCCAGAACCGACAATCTGGAAATATTTTTTCACGCCGGCTGAAAAGCGCCTTGAGAAAACTCAAGGCACACCGCCAGAACCTGTGCCGGCAGGTACTTACTGCGGCACAACACCCGCTTTCTTGACCAACCCGGCGTATTTCACCAACTCCGATTTGAAGTGCGCCAGCGCAAATTCCGGCGTGGAGATATTGATGGTGTTGCCCTGTTTGGCCATGGCTTCCTTGACTTCAGCCGTGGCAAAGGCCGTCGCAACCGCATTGTGAATGCGCTTGACCTGATCCGCAGGCAGACCCTTCGGGCCGACCACCGCAATCCAGCCTTCCACCAGATAGCCGGGGTAACCCTGCTCGGCTGACGTTGGAATGTCCGGTGCAGCAGCGATGCGCGCAGGGGCTGACACACAGATGGCGCGCACGTTGCCGGCCTTGATCTGGCCCATGACGGCCGGCAACGCACCCACGCCCCAGTCCACCTGCCCACTCACAATGTCTTGCAGCATGGGGCCAAAACCCCGGTACGGGATGTGCGTAGAGAAGGTGCCCGTCACATCCTTGAACAGTTCGGGCGCCAGATGCAGGATGGTGCCGTTGCCACTGGACGCATAGTTGTACTTTCCGGGGTTGGCCTTGAACAGCGCCACCAGCTCTTTCATGTTCGTCGCGGCCACCTTGGGGTTGACCACCAGCACCAGTGGCGTAGCGCCAATGACGGCAATGGGCGTGATATCCGCAACGGGATCAAACGGCACCGACTTCAGCACACTGGGGTATATCACGTGGTTGTTGGACACCATGGACAGCGTCAACCCATCCGGAGCCGACTTGATCATGGCGGCTGTACCCACCACGCCGCCCGCGCCGGGCTGATTCTCGAAAACCACTGGCTGGCCGAGCGCTTTGGACAAGGCATTTTGCGCAGCACGGGCAATGCCGTCCACGCCAGAACCTGCGGACACCGGCAGGATGAATTTGACTGGTTTGTCAGACTGCGCCCAAGCGCCCAAGGGGGTAGCCAGCGCGGCAACTACCCCAGCCAGGGTTTGGCGACGGGTAAATTGAAAAGGGGAAGTGCTCATGAATGTCTCCTTGTAATAGTGGAATGAATCGAAAAAGCAGCTATGAATTGTGATCGATGAGATTCTTCAGGCCACCGCCGCCTTTGACTGCAGCACAACGCATTCGTCGGCGCTGTATCCGAGGCCCCGCAATAGTTCGACGGTGTGCTCGCCCTTGCGTGGCGGTTGCAGGCGCACACCCAGACGCTGGCCGTCCATGGTGAAGGGGAACAGTGTGGTCTGCGCCGTCTGCCCCGCACGTTCGCCGTCTGGCAGCGTGATGTCGGCCAGGCCACCGGTCGCGAGCAAGTGCTCGTCGTCATACAGCTCTTCGGGTTTGCGAATGGGCGCGAATGGCAGACCAACTTTCTCGAACAGCGCCGCCAGCGCTGCTGCACGGTGTTGTGCGAGCCGCTCGCGCAGCAGCGGCATCAGCGTGGGGCGGGCCTGTACGCGCTGGTTGTTGGTCTGGAATTCAGGTTTGACTTTGAGATCATCAAAGCCCAGCGCGTCACAAAACGTGGCCCACTGTGCATCGCTCACCGCGGCCAGAAAAATCTGCTCGCCGTCTTTCACAGTGAACACGTCGTACACCGCCCAGGCCGAAATGCGATCGGGCATGGGTGCCGCCGGCTTGCCGGTGATGGCGTACTGCAGCATGTGCTGGCCCACGAGGAACACGTTATTCTCAAACAGCGCACTTTGCACCTCCTGCCCCTTGCCGGTAATGCCGCGCTGGATGAGTGCACCTAAAGCGCCGATGGCGCCGAACATGCCACCCATGATGTCGTTCACGCTGGAGCCCGCACGCAGCGGGTCGCCGGGTCGCCCGGTCATGTAGGCCAGACCGCCCATCATCTGCACCACTTCGTCCAGAGCTACCCGGTGTTCGTAGGGGCCGGGCAGAAAACCCTTGTGGCTCACGTAAATCAGGCGCTCGTTCACTTTGGAGAGTGCGGCATAGTCCAGCCCGTACTTGCCCATGGTGCCGGGTTTGAAGTTCTCGGCCACCACGTCGGCACTGGCCGCGAGTTTGCGCGCCACCTCGGCTCCAGCAGGTTTGTGCAGGTCAATTGCAATACTTTTCTTGTTGCGGTTGAACATGGGGAAGAACCCAGCCCCGGCACCCAGCAGGTGACGTGTGCGGTCGCCGTCAATCGGCTCGACCTTGATGACCTCGGCCCCCATGTCGGCCAACACCATGCCGCAGGTGGGGCCCATGACCATGTGGGTGAATTCGACGACGCGCAGGCCCTTGAGGGGCAGCGGGCGTTGGTCAGTTGGTTCGTTGCTCATATTTTTTCTTGATATTTCAGGCAGCTGCGTCAGCCATCATGGTTTTGGGCAAACCGGCCATCCACAGCGTGCCGTGCAAGGTCTCGCCATTCAGCCAGTGGGCCACCTGTTGTCGCAGCTCCAGCAGTGCGTTGACGTTGATGCCCGTGCCGATCTGCATGCTCTGGAGCATATAGGCCAGATCTTCGGTGCTGACGTTGCCGCTGGCACCGGGCGCGTGCGGGCAACCGCCAATACCGGCCAGGCACGCGTCAAACCGCGCCACACCAGTTTGCAGCGCTGCGTACACATTGGCCAGGCCCAGGCCGCGCGTGTCGTGAAAGTGGCCGCACCAGAGCTTGTCGCCCACCAGCGCCCGCGCTTTGTCAAACAGGCGGGACACCATGCCGGGGTCGGCATAACCCACGGTATCGGCCAGGCTGACGCGATCAGCACCCGCGTCCAGCAGCGCCAGCATCAGGCGGATGACTTCGCTCTCTTTCACCTCACCCTGCAGGGTGCAGCCAAAGGCCGTGCCCACTCCGCCTTCAATGATGATGCTGGAGCCCGCGGCATCCCGCGCGGCACGGATGTGGGCGACTTCTTCCACCACTTCGTCCGGTGTTTTGCGCAGGTTAGCCAGGCTGTGCGCATGGCTGGCAGACAGCGGCACGATCATGGCGTGCGCCCCGCTCTCCATCGCGCTCTGTGCGCCCCGCAGGTTGGGCACCAGCACCGAGACCACCAGGCCTGGCAGGGTTTTGGCAAACGCCACCAGTTCAGCCGTGTCGGCCAGTTGTGGCAGGAGGCGGGCAGGCACAAACGAGCCCACCTCAATCTCGCGCTGGCCTGCCGCATGGGCCGCGCAAATCCACTCGCGCTTTTGCACCGTGGGCATCACACGCGCAATGCTTTGCAGCCCGTCGCGCAGGCCCACTTCACGAATGATGGCGTGGCGTGGCAAGGGGAGCGGCGCGGGGACCGAGTTGGATGGCGTGGGACTTGTCATGCGTTAATTTTAGATATTCCGCAAAAATCGCATTGGTAATTTTAGGAACTCTAGAATTTCCATATTGGAATATCATTAATCTCCAGTTTTTGCTCAAGGAACACCCCATGCGCGACCTTGATCTCACCACCCTGCGGCTGTTTGTGACCGTATGCGAGACCCGCAACATGGCCCGCGCTGCCGAGCAGGCGCACATTGTGGGCTCGGCCATCAGCAAGCGTCTGGCGCAACTGGAGGAAACCGTGGGCACGCCCCTGCTGGTGCGCAGGCGGCACGGCGTGGAGCCCACGCCCGCGGGGGAGACACTGCTGGAACACACCCGCACCATGCTGGCCAGTGCAGACCGCATTGAGCAGGACATGGCGGCCTATGTGTCTGGCGTGCGGGGGCAGGTTCGGCTGCTGGCTACTGCGTCCGTCATGGCGGAATCCCTGGCCGATGACGTGGCCGCGTTCCTGAAAAACCCCTTGCACCGCGACATCCGCGTGGACATGGAGGAGCGCATCAGCCCCGAGGTGGTGCGGGGTGTCTGGCAGGGCAGTGCGTCGCTGGGCATCTGCTGGGCCAGCAACCAGGGCGCCGATCTGGGCGCGCTGCAATCACGCGCGTATCGCAGCGACCATCTGGCCATCGTTGTGCATCCGTCTCACCCACTGGCAGGGCGGCGGTCGGTCCGTTTTGAGCAGACGCTGGACCACGAACACGTGAGCCTGCCGGTCACCAGCGCCGTGCAGGTGATGCTGAAACGGGCCGCCGCCGCGTTGGGCAAAACGCTGGTGAACCGCGTGATCGTCTCCAACTTTGAAGCCGCTCTTCGCGTGGTCAAGGCCAACCTGGCCATCAGCGTGGTACCGCAGGAGGTAGCCCAGCCCTACGCGACTGCCCACAACCTGCGGGTCATCGCACTGGACGAGCCCTGGGCCCGGCGGGAATTCGCCATCTGCTTTCGGGATGAGGCCAGCCTGTCACCTGCGTCGCGGTTGCTGATGACACACCTTCGGATGCAAGGCTAGCAGTCCGTTTTTGCGTTCCTGATGCAATCCTGATACGCCGGGTGATACGCTGACGGCATGACTCGCACCCCCACCACGATCAACAATCAGGGTATCCACTCCCTGCGCGGTTGGGCGGCTGTCGCATTGCTGCTGGCAGCAGCCACCGTTTGCGGCGCAGTCCTTGACGCCCACGTGTCTCTCACCAGCCAGGCGATGCTGTACGTGCTGGTCGTCGTGCTGGCGGCCTACAAACTGGATTGGGTGCAATCGGTCGTTTGTGCAGTCGGCGCGGTGACCGCACTGAACTTCTTCTTCGTACCTCCACGCTGGACATTTGAGGTGGAGAGCCAGGAGCACTTCATTGCCCTGGCCGTGATGCTGGCGGTGGCCCTGGTCATCAGCCGTCTGGCCGCCGGCATCCGCAAGGAGTCCCGCAACGCGGCGGCCAGCGAAAAACGCGCCCGACAGTTACAGGTGCTGGCAACCAGCCTGGCGGTTGTAGATACAACTGACGGCATCCTGGCCCTGGGTCAGGGCGCCCTGGACGCCGCATGTGGTGGCCCCAACGAGTTGATACTGGCCGCCGGTGCAGCCAACGGCCCGGAAGACCCTTCCAGGCTTTTACCGTCACTACCAGGGGTGATATTGGATGGCCTGCGCAGCTGCTTGGCCGAGTCCGCGGTGCTGGGCCCGGGAACAGGTCGCTGGCCTGGGCTGGATGCCTGGTATTTGCCTTTGGGTGAAAAAGGCCATGTCATGGGGGCTGCCTGTGTGCGCCCTGCGCGCTCGGATGACATCAACGGCCGCGAACATGCGCAAGCCATTTGCCTCATGTTGGGGCAAGCCCTGCTGCGGGTGGGTCTGTCCGCGTCGGTGCAGGCCGCCCGCAACGAGGCTGATCGCCAGCAACTTCAAAGCACTTTTCTGGCGGCGGTGTCACACGATCTGCGCACACCCCTGGCGGCCATTGTGGGGGCGGCGTCGTCACTGCAGACGCAGCACGAAAAACTGTCTGGATCTGACCGCGAACGGCTGCTGGGCAGCATCGTCAGCGAAGCGTCCTATTTATCCACCATCACGGAAAACACACTTCAGCTGGTGCAGCTCACCAGCGCACAACGGCAGCTCCGGCACGACTGGGAATCCCCGGAAGAAATTGTGGGCTCGGTCATGGCCAGGATGCGCCAGCGTGACCCTACCCGGCGCATCCGGTCCCAAGTCGCCGCGGGGCTTCCCCTGATCAAGGCAGACCCGGTTTTGCTGGCGCAGCTGATCAGCAATCTGCTGGACAACGCGCTGAAGTACAGCGGTGGCGAGATCAACCTGGTCGTCAAGATAACCGACCAGACGCTGGAGATACTCGTCAAGGACCGGGGGCCGGGCATTGCGCCAACCGAGCAGGAACTGATTTTTGAACCCTACCGGCGCGGTGACCAATCCGGTTCACGCGAATCCCGCGGGGCCGGACTGGGGCTGGCCTTATGCCGGGCCATTGCACAGGCACATGGTGGCAACCTGACGGTCAGACGTCGCTCCGGCGGTGGAAGCAGTTTCAGCGCGACGTTACCTCTGGACCCCAGGCAACCCCAACCTCCATTGACGACTCCATCCAAGGAGTCAACATGAGCCTCAAGGTATTGGTGGTGGAGGACGACCGCGAAATACGGTCGATGATGCAGTCGTCGCTGTCAGTAGAAGGGTTTGACGTGCAAACCGCTGTGTCGTTGAGCGAAGCCCGCGCACTGCTGAAACACAACCCGCCCGATGTCATCGTGCTGGACCTGGGGCTGCCCGATGGCGATGGTGTGGAACTGGTTCACGAACTTCGCAAACAGCATTCAACGCCCGTCATTGTGGTGTCGGCCAGGCATCAGGAGGCCCAGAAGATTGCCTTGCTGGACGCAGGCGCAGACGACTACCTGACCAAACCGTTCAGCGTGGGCGAGCTGCTGGCCCGCATACGGGTCACCCTGCGCCACCGCGGCACCAGCCTGGCCGCCGCAGTAACCACCCACACACTGGAAGATCTTCACATTGACCTGGCAACGCGCGTGGTGGAACGTGACGGTGAGGCCTTGCACCTCACACCGACCGAATTCAACCTGTTGGCCCGGCTGGTGCGCAGCGCGGGCCGGGTGGTAACGCACCGGCAATTGCTCACCGACGTATGGGGGCCTGAATTCACCGAACACACACACTACTTACGCCTGTACATGGCCCAGCTGCGCGCCAAGCTGGAGCGCGACCCAGCAGAGCCCCGGCACCTGCTGACTGAAACGGGCGTGGGCTACCGGCTGGCAGACACCTGATCCTTATGCGTTCCTGATGGACCGGCGACGACAGTCGAGCCTTGTTCATCCATCAAGAATCGCAATGAGTCAAACAACAAGTACGGCCATGGGCCGCGAGAGCATGGCCGTACTCACCCTGGGAGCGCTGGGTGTGGTGTATGGCGACATCGGCACCAGTCCGCTGTACACCATGAAGGAAATCTTCAATCCCGCAAACGGCATTCCCCTGGATGCATCGCACATCGTCGGCGCCGTATCCGTCATTTTCTGGGGCCTGATGATGGTGGTTACGCTGAAATACGTGCTGCTGATCCTGCGGGCCGACAACCGGGGCGAAGGCGGCATCATGGCGCTCACCGCGCTGGTCGCTCACGCCGCGGGCACCACGCAGCGCCGCCGCACGGCGTTGCTGCTGACCGGTGTATTTGGCGCCGCACTGTTTTATGGCGACAGTGTGATCACGCCGGCTATTTCGGTGATGAGTGCCGTCGAAGGTCTGGAGGTGGCCACCCCGCTGCTCAAGCCCTACGTGCTGCCCGTCTCCATCGCAGTGCTGGCCGGCCTGTTTGCCATGCAACGTTATGGGACGGGGTTGGTGGGCAAACTGTTCGGCCCCATCATCGTGATCTGGTTTGGTGTGTTGGCCGCAACCGGCGTTGTGCAAATCATGCAGCAGCCCGGCATCCTGACGGCCTTGAACCCCCTGAATGCGTTTGCGTTTCTGCAAGCTCAGGGCTGGCATATGTTTGTGGCCGTGGGTGCCATCGTGCTGGCGTTCACCGGCGCCGAGGCGCTGTATGCCGACATGGGCCACTTTGGCAAACGGCCTATCCAGTTTGCGTGGATGGGGTTGGTCCTGCCCGCGCTGGCCATCAACTACATGGGCCAGGGCGCGCTGCTGATGCGTGACCCGTCGGCACTGGAAAACCCGTTTTACCGCATGTACCCACAAGCCTGGCTGATTCCGGCCGTGGTGCTGGCCACGCTGGCTACCGTGATTGCCTCGCAGGCGGTGATATCCGGCGCGTATTCCATGACCAAGCAGGCCATGCAGCTGGGATTGTTGCCGCGCCTGCAAGTGCTCTACACCTCGGCCAAAGAGGCCGGACAGATTTACATGCCACAGGTGAACTGGGCCCTGCTGGTGGCTGTGTTGCTGGCTGTAGTGGGGTTTGGCAGCTCTTCAGCGCTGGCGGCAGCTTACGGCATTGCCGTGACCGTGACCATGCTGATCACCACGGTGTTGACCTTCTTTGTGGTGCGCCATGGCTGGGGTTACCCGCTGCCTGTTGCCGTGGCAGCAACCGGCGTGTTTCTGGCGCTCGATGCGCTGCTGGTGGTGTCTTGCTCGCTCAAGTTCTGGCAAGGCGGCTGGTTTTCGCTGGTGCTGGGCCTGATGATTTTCACCGTCATGGCTACCTGGAAACGGGGCCGCGAACTGCTGATGGACAGCCTGCGCCAGGATGATCCCGAGTTGCTGCCATTCATCGCATCGCTTTCCGCTGATCACCTGCACCGCGTATCACGTACAGCCGTCTACGCGGTCGCCAACCCGGAAACCGTGCCCCAGGCGTTGATGCACAACCTGAAGCACAACCAGGTTTTGCACGAGCGCAACCTGATCCTCACCGTCGTTTTCCACGATGTGCCCTGGATTGCGTTTGATGAACGGGTGGAGATCGTGCCGCTACAGGGCAGCTTCTGGCGGGTGCAGGTGAACTACGGTTTCAAAAACACACCCGACATTCCGAAGGCGCTGGAACTGTGTCGCGCGCAAGGACTTGCCATCAACCTGTTTGAGACCTCGTATTTTCTGAGTCGTGAAACGGTAGTGCCAACGCCCGGCTCCGGCATGGCGCATTGGCGGGAGGCGCTTTTTGCAATCATGTCACGCAATGCGGGCAGTGTGGCGGGCTTTTTCCGGTTACCCAATAACTGCGTGGTCGAACTGGGAACCCGGGTTCAAATATAGGTCAAATTAACGGGTTAAATTGACCCTTAGCTCTCGTCAAATATGCCTGAGCAGCTACTATTTTTATAGCAAATTGTCCTGCTGCGCGATGCGGGCCTGCAACGCCTCAAACGATATCAGTTCCCCGGCCAGCGCACTCGCCATCACGGTGGGTGGGCTGGCTAGCCACACCTGGCCAGGGCCGGAACGGCCGGGGAAGTTGCGGTTGATCGCGCTGACCGTTACTTGAGCTGCATCTGTTGACGAGCCCGGCCCGCAGTTGGCGCAGGCACCGCATGAGGGTTGCAACATCTGCGCACCCACGGCGGCAAACGTTTTGTCGTAGCCCTGTGCAACGCAGTAGTCGCGCACGGCGGTGGTGCCGTATTGCAGGTACAGCTTCACATGCGGCGGCACACTCAGGCCGTGTTGCAGCGCCCATGCCAATACCGCGTGGTAGTGGTCAAAGTCTTCCCGCTTGCCCGCCGTGCAGGAGCCGCCGTAGGCGATGTCCACCCTGACGCTTTTGTGCAGCGCACTCAGCGGCACCCCGTTGCCGGGGTCGCCGGGTGATGCCACCATGGGTGACAGGCTGGCACAGTCGATGGTGATGTGGTCGGCATAGGTGGCGCCCGCATCACTGTGCATCCACGGCTCGATGACAAACTCGATGCCCCGGCGCTCGCGCAGAAATGTTTGCGTTTGCGCATCGGGGGCAACGATGCCGGTCAGGCCGCCCAGCTCAGCGGTCATGTTGGTCAGCGTGGCACGCTCGTCGATGGTCAGTTTTTCCACCGCAGAACCGCAAAACTCGAACACCTTGCCCACCCCCAGGCCCGCCCTGATTTTGGGTGTGGCCAGCAGGTGCAGCACGATGTCTTTGGCGGTGATGCCCGGGGCCAGCGGGCCATTCAACTCGATGCGCAACGATTGCGGCACGGTCATGCGCACGGCGCCGGCCATGAACGCATTGGCCATGTCGGTCGTGCCCACGCCAAACGCCAAGCAACCCAGGGCCCCGCTGTGCGGCGTGTGGGAGTCGGTGCCCACCACCACCTGGCCGGGCAGCGCGTAGTGCTCGGCCATCATGGCGTGGCTTATTCCGGCAATATTCGCCGCCACGTTGGGCCCTTCATCCTGCGCCGCCTCTTCATCCGTCAGCGTGCGGTGAAAGCGCAAGCCGTAGCCCGCCACAAAATCGCGCTGCGCCTGGCACATGGCCAGCACGTTGGGCACCAGCCCACCGGTCACGTGCGCAGGGCTGGTGGTTACATACGAGGTGTGGTCTTCAAACACGATGACAGACGCCGGATCGCTCAAACCCAGCGGCTTGCCAAACGTGGCGTGCAGCATGTGGGCGCACATGCCGGTGTAGTACTCGTGGATGAAGCGCCAGTCGGCCCGCACAAACATGCCCGTGCCAGGGGCAGACGCGCCGCCCGGCTGGATATCAGCCGATTGCACATCACCCGCACTCGTGAACGAGGTGTTCAACGCATGGCGCCCAATGATTTTTTCAAACAGGGTCTGCGGCCGGGTGGTTCGTGACGGCGCCGCTACACGCACCGCCCCCATGTGCAGCTGCCCAAAGCGCAGCAACCCGCCGCTTCGCAAAATCGAGGCAGCCAGCGCATCACGGTCCGCCACCAGTTCCTCTACCGAAATGACATCGCCGCGCTGGATGCGCGCCACCAGCCCTAGATCAGTGGAGGTGAACAGGCCAATGTTGTCGGCGTTTTGCCGGTAGATGCGCTCAAAGCTCTCGGCAATCACCAGCTGAATACCCGCCAGCTTTTCCGCCGCCGGGCTGTGCTCGCGCGAAGACCCTTTGCCGTAGCGCTTGCCCGCCACGGTGACGCAAAAGCCGCCTGACGCCACCGCATTGACGCCGACAGGTCGCTGGTCACCGAGTTTGAGCCCCGTATAGGGGAAACGGGCCAGCTTGCTATCGTAATGGCTGAGGATCGCCACCGGCGTTATTTCATCGGTGGATACATCGTCGCGCAGCGTGAATGCGGGTGAACCCGGTTCCTGCCAAAGCAGATCGTTGCCCTGCAGTTGCGAGCACATCAGCGCCGGATCGGTCACCAAAAAAAGGAGGCACCCGGAAAGGGCCAGACAGGGGGACGCAGGTGAAGCAACTTGCATAAACCGTATTGTCGATCACACCCGGAGTCAGCCCTCCTTGACCTTCATCAATATGCCACCCGCCAGCTGGCTTATCCTGATACTTTATTCACTCAGCAGGAAAGTTCACCATGTCCCACTACCACGCCGTTGTCTGGCTCGATCACTCCGAGGCGCACGTCATGCACATCAGTCCGGATGACGTGGAAAAGTCCGTGATTCACCCCGCCAAGCCGCATTTGCACCTGCACTCCAAAAGCGGCTCCGTGGGCCCAGGACGCAAGGCCGAGGACAGCCACTATTACCACGCCATCGTGGAAGCGCTGAAGGGCGCGCAGGAGATTCTGGTGGTGGGTCCGGCACAGGCCAAACTGCAGTTGATCAAGCATATTCATTCACATGACCACAACATGACAGACAAGGTTGTCGGAGTGGAAACCATTGACCACCCCAGCGACGGCCAACTCGTCGCCTATGCCCGCAAGTATTTCGTGGCCAAAGACCAGATGCTGGGTCAGCCCTGAGCTTGGGCGCTGGGCTGCACCAGTACGATCTGGAATGTCGGTTCATAGGGCGGGACATGGCATTCCACGATGCTTCCGGGTTCCACTTGCAACTTCATGCCAGATACGTCAGCGTGAATCGGCAGGGTCGCGCAGACACGGTCCACCAGCACCACCGTATGGATGGTTTTCACCTGTTTGGCCACCAGATATTGAACAGCCCGGTTCAGCGAAAAGCCGCCGTACAAGACATCGTCAACCAGAACCACCACCCTTCCGGACAAATCCATGTTGGTGTGCTCGGGTTGCTCAATCAGCTGTGTCTGGGGATGTAGCAGCTTCAGGTCATCCGAATAGCGCTTGATTGACAAATCAATCCGCTGCATATCGGTCCGGGGAAGTCGCTGCACCAACCGCTCCTGAAGCATGTCAGCCAGCGGTGCACCCCGGCGGAGAACACCCACCAGTGAAACCTGGTCCGCGCCAGCAAGCCTGGCTGAGACGCCCGCAGCCATGGTGTCCAGTACGCGCTGGAGCGCGTTGGTGTCATACAACCGCGTGTGTTGTCCGTCCGTTGTTCCCGGGTCCACAGCGACTCCTGTCTGTTGATGTGAATGGCTGGCGTCATTAACGCCTGCCCCTGACCGGGTCTTTTTGACTTATGTCAAGGAAGAGCGTGCGGTATCGGGCGGACACTGCATGCTGGAGATGGATGGGGTTCGTGGGTTGATATCAAGCGGATCACCCTCAATTTCGCCGGGTGGAATTATTTGAAGTGGAGGAATTCGTGGATCCAGTGCGTCAACCGGCCGTGGCGGGTTCGTTCTATCCGGCCAACGCGACGATTTTGTCGGGTGAAGTGTCCCGGTTGCTCGACGCCGCGCGTTCTCGAGCCGAAATCGTGACTGATTCACCCAAGGTATTGATCGTGCCCCATGCTGGCTATATCTACTCGGGCTCGACGGCGGCATTGGCCTACACTCAGCTTTCTGCCGTGCGCGATAGCGTGCGACGCGTGGTGCTGCTGGGGCCTGTCCACCGGGTTCCTGTGCGTGGCCTGGCGCTGGCTGGCGCTACAGCCTTCGCCACGCCACTGGGAGAGATTGAGCTGGATGCAGATGCAACGCGCCTTCTTGCAGACCTGCCCCAGGTGGTCGTCAGCGCCGCAGCTCATGCGCGGGAGCACTCCATGGAAGTGCAACTGCCATTCCTGCAGACAGCGCTTGGCAAGTTCAAACTGGTACCACTGGCTGTGGGGGACGCCACGCCGGCAGAAGTCGCCGAGGTACTGGAAACGCTGTGGGGTGGGCCCGAGACACTCATCGTGATCAGTTCTGACCTTTCCCACTTCCTGCCCTACCGGGATGCCCAGGCGATTGATCAGGAAACTGCGCGGCGCATCATCAGCCTGAGCGGGCCGATCACGCACGATCAGGCCTGCGGCGGAACGCCCATTAACGGGCTGCTGCTGGCGGCAAAAAAACACCACCTGCGACCCCACCTGCTGGGCCTGTGCAACTCTGGCGATACCGCAGGTGACCGGGGCCGCGTCGTCGGCTATGCCGCATTCGCTTTCACGGAAGATCCCCATGCCGTCCACTAACGCTGGCCAGACACTGTTGCCGATAGCCCGGGCGTCAATTGCCCGCGCGCTGGGTCAGCCATACGCTTCTGACGAGTCGGCACCCTGGCTGATGGAGCCAGGCGCCTGCTTCATCACATTAACTCAAAAGGGGCAGCTGCGTGGATGCATCGGCTCGCTTGAGGCACGTCGCTCACTGATTGCCGATGTCAAGGGCAATGCTGTTGCGGCGGCGTTTCATGACCCGCGCTTTTCCCCACTGGAACGCCACGAACTGGACCATACGCGCATCGAGATTTCCCTGCTGTCCCCCATGCTGCCTATGACGTTCTCCAGCGAGGCTGATGCACTGTCACAACTCAAGCCCGGCGTTGACGGCGTGGTGTTTGAATATGGCTCGCGCCGAAGCACTTTTTTGCCTCAAGTCTGGGAGCAGCTGCCCGACGCAGCGGAGTTCATCGCCCACCTCAAACACAAGGCGGGCGTGCCGCCTGCCTTCTGGGCTGAAGAGATCCGCCTGCTTCGTTACTCGGTCAGCAAGTGGCGGGAAGCCAGCCCGACGCCCCGGAGTGAAGCAACGCCTTCATCGCAAGGTGCCTGATGAATCCAGAAAACCACCCCGCCCTCTACTGGCACCGTATTGATGACGGCCGCATCCAGTGCGACCTGTGTCCGCGCGACTGCAAGCTGCACGAGGGACAGCGCGGCGCCTGTTTCGTGCGCATGCGCGATGGGGATCAGATGGTTTTGACCACCTACGGCCGCTCATCAGGCTTTTGCATTGACCCGATCGAAAAAAAACCGCTCAATCATTTCTATCCCGGTAGCAGCGTGCTGTCATTTGGCACGGCGGGCTGCAACCTGGCGTGCAAGTTCTGCCAGAACTGGGACATCAGTAAGTCCAGAGACATGGACCGGCTGATGGATCAGGCGTCTCCCGAGGCCATTGCGAACGCGGCTCTGGCTCACAACTGCAAAAGCGTAGCCTTCACCTACAATGATCCCATCATCTTCACCGAATATGCCATGGAAGTGGCTGACGCATGCCACGCACACGGCATCCAGACCGTGGCTGTGACAGCCGGCTATGTGCATGACCAGCCGCGGCGGGATTTCTTCGCCAAAATGGATGCCGCCAATGTCGACCTGAAGGCCTTTACCGACGACTTTTATTTCAAACTCACCGGTTCGCATCTGCAACCTGTGCTTGACACGCTGGTTTACCTCAAACATGAAACGAACGTGTGGTTTGAGATCACCACGCTGCTGATCCCGGGGCACAACGACTCGGATGCTGAAATATCCGCGATGTGCCGATGGATCATGCAGTCGCTGGGCTCCGATGTGCCGCTGCATTTTTCGGCCTTCCATCCGGACCACAAGATGCCCGATACGCCTGCCACACCACCCGCCACGCTGGTTCGGGCCAGAAACATCGCGCTCAGGGAAGGCCTGACGTATGTCTACACCGGCAATGTGCACAACCAGGAAGGCGACACCACCTTCTGCCCGGGCTGCCGGTCTCCGCTGATCGTACGCGACTGGTACAGGATCGAGCAATATCGGCTCAACGAAGAGGGGCATTGTCCAGACTGCGGTGCGGCTGTGGCAGGGAGGTTTGCAGCCACTTCAGGTCACTTCGGCAGAAAACGGATTCCCATTGCCATCGGCATGTTTTGAAGAAGAGTCTGACCATGACAATCCAACTGAAGCAGCTGGTTGAGATACCTGTCGACGGGGTTCATATTGAAGGCGTGCTGGAACTACCCGCCAATGCCATCGGCATCGTGTTGTTCGCGCATGGCAGTGGCAGCAGCCGGCGCAGCCCGCGCAACAACTTTGTGGCCCGCGTGCTTCGGGAGCATGGCATTGGCACGCTGTTGATGGATCTGCTCACCCTGGCGGAAGACCTGGACTACCAGACCCGCTTTGACATCCCACTGTTGACCCGCCGCCTGATGGACACCACCCGGTGGGTGCGGGCCATCCCGACAACCGGCGACCTGCCGGTGGGTTACTTCGGCGCCAGCACAGGTGCGGCAGCCGCGCTACAGGCTGCTGCTGCCTTGCGTCAGGACATAAGGGCTGTCGTCTCCCGCGGCGGCCGGCCTGATCTGGCAGGAAAGCGTGACCTTGCAAAGGTCACTGCGCCAACCTTGCTGCTGGTGGGTGGCAAGGACGTGGAGGTCATCGAACTCAATCGTGAAGCGTCCGCCCATTTGAAATGCCCCCATGAGTTGTCCATTGTTCCCGGTGCAACGCATCTGTTTGAAGAGTCTGGAACACTGGAAATCGTGGCACAACAAGCAGCCGCCTGGTTTGAGCAGAATCTGCCGTCACCACCCTCAAAGGGTTGAAGAGTGCCCATCAACCCCTGAGGATGTCGATCACTTCGTTGTCTTCGATCTGGGGGAAATGCCGATAGAACTGTCCGACAGCCTGAAAGAAATCAGGGCTTTCAAGACAAACCACTTCATCGGCCATATCAGTCACTTTGTCCACCGTATCGGGCGGTGACACAGGTACGGCACAAATGAGTCTGGCCGGTTTTCTGGCCCGCAGGCCATGCAGGGCGGCGATCATGGTGGCACCGGTCGCCAGGCCATCATCCACCACAATGACCACTCGACCAGCAGGATCGATCGGGGGCCGGATGGGGGTGTATTGCGCACGCCGCTTGCGCAGCGTATCCATCTGGGTCTGCTTCTCCTTCTCAATGTAGTCTTCAGTGGCGCCATAGGCGGCGGCGAACCCGGCAACATAGGCCCAGCCACTCTCGTCAACAGAGCCGATGGCCAGTTCAGGTTGATGCGGGGCACGCAGTTTGCGCACCAGGACCACGTCCAGTTCACCACCCAGCTTGTCCGCGATGATTTTCGCCATCGGAACCGCTCCGCGGGGAATGGCGAGAATCAACGGATTCTTGTTTCGATAGTGAGTCAGTTTCTCGACCAGGCGGTTGGCTGCATCGGTGCGATCACGAAACATGTCTTTTTTCCCTTCATGGAACGGGTCAGCGAAACCAAAACACCTACCTTGGTTGGCAGAATAGAGGGAATGCCGAAAGCCGCATTGACATACCGCAAGCTCGCATTCGCAGACACGGGAAAAAGGGTCTTTTGCGAATTGTCAAAGCAGGAACCCAGCCTCACTTTTACATTGAAACCATGCCGTTGGTTCGGAAGGATTGGCGGGTCGATTTTTTTTGGGGAGTCCGGCTGTGCCATGGAATGAAAAACGCTTCCCCCCGTCCATGCAAGATCTCAGTGAAGTGGCTAGAGAGAAAGCTATCGAGGTCGCCAATGCGTTGCTGGCTGAAGGCATAGAAGAAGGCAAGGCCATCCGGATCGCCATCGCCGCCGCCAAGGGCTGGGCGGAGCACCATGCATTTCCGGTGCATGATGACGAGTGATAACCGGTTTCAGACTGACATGGCCATTTCCAGAGTAAATCCCGCTGACCTTCGCGTCAGCATCGATCCGGCATCCCTGTTCTTTACCGATACCTCTGAATTACTCGAGTATCCGGTTCCATGGATTGGGCAGGAGCGCGCCGAAATGGCGGCACGCTTTGGCCTCGGCATTGACCAGCCGGGCTACAACCTGTTCGTGCTGGGGGAAGTGGGCAGCGGTAGATCTACCCTGTTGCGGGAGATGATGCAGACGGTGGCGGTGAACCGGCAAGTGCCGCCTGATCTGTGCTACCTGCACAACTTCGATGCGCCCGAACGGCCACGGGCGTTGCGCCTGCCTGCAGGACAGGGCCGCCTGCTGCGTCAGCTCATGACACAGATGGCGAAGAACCTGCAGTCAGAAATTCCGAAGCGTCTGGACGGGCAGGATTTCAAGGCAGACAGCGAACGGATCAAGAAAACCTACAGCACCGAGGAAACCAGGGCCTACGCAGAGCTGGATGCCTTTGCGGAAGCGCGCAGCTTCACCCTTTACCGCGAGGCGGGGCGACTTGTTTTCACCTTGCGTGATGAAAAAGGCCGCCCCTATACGGAAAGTGAAGCCATTGCCCTGTCGAAGGAACGTCGCGCCGCGATTGACAAGGCGGAACTGGAACTGCGCGCCGAGATTACCCGTTTCATGGACAAAATGCAGCCTCTGGAGCGCGTCATGAATGAGGGACTGGCGGCGCTGCAACGCCAGTTTGTCAAGCCGCTGCTGGATCATGCGATGCAGGAAATCCGCGTGGGCCTGAAGAAGCAGATCAAGGATTCTGTCAAGCTCAATGCCTATCTGGAACAAGCCACGCATGACGTATTGGACAACCTGGCTGTGTTTCAGGTTACCGAAGACGACGAGGAGGCCCGACTGGAGGCGCTTGGCGGCGTATTGTCGCGCCTGCATGTCAATCTGATCGTGGACAACTTTGGCGTGAACGGTGCGCCCGTGATCGTTGAGGACAACCCGGTGTTCCGCTCCCTGTTCGGCAGCATCGAATACCAGTCCGACAATGAAGTTCTGGTGACGGATTTCTCGCGTATTCGTGCCGGCAGCCTGCTGAAGGCACATGGCGGCTACATCATGCTGCATCTTCGCGACCTGATCACCGATGAACTGGTTTGGGAAAAGCTCAGGCGCCTTTTGCGAAGTGGTCGACTGCAAATCGAGGAGTCCGGCCTGTCCCTTTCACCGATTGCCACCGTGTCCCTGGTGCCAGAGGCCGTGGATGTTGAAGTGAAGATCATCCTGATCGGCTCCAGCGAGAACTACTATGAATTGCAGGAAGCGGACCCGGAGTTTGCGCGGCACTTTCGGGTCAAGGTGGATTTTGCAGAGAGCTTCCCGTCCAACGCCGAAACGCGGCAGGCCTGTGCCGTTTTTGTGGCCCATGTCTGCAGAAAAACAGGATTGCCCCATTTTTCAGCCGCTGGCGTGGCACGCCTGCTGGAAAATTCCCACCGGGAGGCAGACGATCAGTCCCGCCAGAGCGCGATTTTCGCGCAGACCGAGGCACTGGTTCTGGAAAGTGCCACCCTGTGCCGCAGTCGCGGGGCAACCCTGGTAGAAGCACTGGATGTCGAGGCCGCACTGCGCGCCAAGGCCATGCGGCATGATTACCCCGAGCAGCAGTTGCAGGAGTCCATCGCCGATGGCGAGAGGCTGATTGCACTTTCTGGCGAAAAAGTGGGGCAACTCAACGGGCTGACACAGATTGACCTGGGGGACTACCGCTTCGGGTTTCCGGTGCGTGTGACCGCGCGGACTTTTGCCGGCGATGAAGGTCTGCTCAACATTGAGCGCGAAGTGGAGATGTCGGGCCCGATTCACGACAAGGGCGTGCTCATCCTGAGCAGTTACCTGTCAGCACTGTTTGCCCACATTGCACCGCTGGCATTGAATGCATCCATTTCGTTCGAACAGGAATATGGCGGCGTGGAAGGAGACTCGGCCTCGTGCGCGGAGTTTTATGTCTTGCTGTCTTCCCTGTCCGGCCTGCCCTTGCGGCAGGGGATCGCCGTGACCGGGGCGGTCAACCAGCATGGCGAGATTTTGCCGGTAGGCGGCATCAACGAAAAGATAGAGGGTTACTTTCGCACCTGTGAAGCCGCCGGGCTTGACGGCAGTCAGGGCGTGCTGATTCCACACCGAAACCGCCGTCATCTGATGCTCGCGCAGAAGGTCGTCGAAGCGGTTTCCAGGGGTCTGTTTCATATCCATACCGCCGAGCACGTGTGCGAAGGCATCGAGTTGCTGACCGGCGTCTCTTCGGGCATGGCGGACAAAGAAGGAACCTACCCGCGCAGCAGCGTATTGGGCCTGGCCCAGAAGACCCTGCAAGCCTATCGCCGGGCATGCCAGGAGGCTGAGGTTGGCCCCAAACCCGCCCGCGGGCGTTCACGTTGACAGGCAGGGAGCAAGCATGACTCAAACATCGCGTCTGGCATTGGCACTTCTCTGCCTGGCGGGAGCCATTGCGGTGAACGCACAAACCAAAGACGGCATCTCGCGCGGCGAGTTGCTGTACACGACGCACTGCATTGCCTGCCACAGCACGCAGGTGCATTGGCGTAACAGGAAGGTTGTGAAGAATTGGCCAGGTCTTCAGGCCGAAGTAGGCAGGTGGCAGAAAGCGGCCGGGCTTGGCTGGAACGATGCTGACGTGACGGAGGTGGCACGCTACCTGAACACCAAACACTACCGCTTTGTCGTACCTCCGGTCTCCACGCTGCAACAGGGGTCGCCGAGCAGCTGATTACCAGCAATTTGGTCATGGATAAACCGATTCCTCAGTCATTAATCTTTGATTGAGTATCAAATACAGTGGGGGATATGGAAAAATCCAGAATCTTGCCCAAGGTCAACGACAAACCGCGCGCCGTGCTGTTCGACGCCTATGGCACGCTGTTCGATGTGTACAGCGTGGGCTTGCTGGCAGAGCAGCTTTTTCCAGGCCACGGGCAGGCCATCAGCGTGCTGTGGCGCGACAAACAGATTGAATACACCCGGCTGGTAACCACCAGCAACCATGGGGCGCATTACCAGCCGTTTTGGGAGCTGACGCGCGCCGCCCTCACTTACGCTATTAAAAAAATAGCTGGTCACGCATATTCCACGGGAGCTGAAGGCCAATTTGACCAGTGGAATGGGCAGATTGAGCAGCTGATGAACCAGTACCATCACCTGAGCGCCTTCCCCGAAAACCGCGAGGTGCTGACCGCGCTGAAGGCCAAAGGCATTGCCACCGGCATCCTGAGCAACGGCGACCCCGCCATGCTGGGCGTGGCGGTGAAGTCCGCCGGTCTGGACGACCTGCTGGACCACGTGATCAGCGTGGACCCCATCCGCAAATACAAAACCCACCCCGATGCCTATGCGCTGGGCGAAAAGGCCTGCGGCCTGCCCGCCAGCAAAATTGCGTTTGTCAGCTGTAACAGCTGGGATGCACTGGCCGCCACCTGGTACGGCTACCAGACGCTGTGGGTGAACCGCACCGGCGCACCGTTTGAAGAACTGGGCACCCAGCCCACCCGCACGGGCACCAGCCTGCGCGATGTCCTTTCATTTTTTTGACCACTGATTTCCCAGGAGAAAACCCATGACCGCACGCACCAGCGTCCACCGCCTGCAGGTAGCCAGCAACCTGTACCGATTGATTGAAGACAAGGTGTTGCCCGGCACCGGCGTGAACAGCGCCACGTTCTGGAAAGGCTTTGACGCCATCGTGGCCGATCTGGCCCCGGAAGAACATCGCCTTGCTGGCCGAACGGGACCGTTTGCAGACCGCGCTGGATGCGTGGCACAAGGCCAACCCCGGACCCATCACCACAGGTGATTCTGACATGAAAGCCTACAAAGCCTTTCTGGAAAAAATTGGCTACCTGGTGCCTGTGCCCAAAAACGTGACGACCACCACCGCCAATGTGGACGACGAGTTGGCGAAGCAGGCGGGTCCGCAGCTCGTGGTGCCCATCCTGAACGCACGCTACGCGCTGAACGCTGCCAACGCACGCTGGGGCAGTCTGTATGACGCGCTGTATGGCACCGACGTATTGTCTGAAGCAGGTGGCGCTGAAAAAGGCAAAGGCTACAACCCGGTGCGCGGTGCCAAGGTGATCGAATACGCACGCTACGTGCTGGACCGCACCGCACCGCTGGCCAAAGGTTCGCACATTGACTCGGTGGGTTACTCGGTCAAGGGCGGCAAGCTGGTGGTGGCGCTCAAGGGCGGCAAGAGCAGCGGGCTGGAAGACGCCAAACAGTTCATCGGTTATCAGGGCAAGATGTCTGCCCCGTCCAGCGTGCTGCTGCAACACAACGGCCTGCACCTGGACATCCAAATCGATCGCAGCACCGCCATCGGCAAGAGCGACCCCGCCGGTGTGAGCGACCTGGTGCTGGAAGCGGCCCTCTCCACCATCCTGGACCTGGAGGACTCGGTCGCCGCCGTGGACGCTGACGACAAGGTGCTGGGCTACAGCAACTGGCTGGGCATTCTGGTAAGCACGCCCACCGGAAACCGTCAGGCAAAGGCGGCACCACGTTCACCCGCGGGTTGAACCCTGACCGGGGTGTACACCACACCCAAAGGGAAAACGGTATCGCTGCCGCACGGGGCCGCTCGCTGATGTTCGTTCGCAACGTGGGCCATTTGATGACCAACCCGGCCGTGCTGTACACCGCCGCGGACGGCACCACAAAAGAAATCCCCGAAGGCATTCTGGACGCCATGGTCACCACGGCCATTGCCATCCACGACCTGAAACGCACGAAGAAAGATGCTGAAAAAGGCCTGGTGCGCAATTCGCGCAAAGGCAGCGTCTACATCGTCAAACCCAAGATGCACGGCCCGGCTGAAGTGGCTTTTGCCGCCGAGTTGTTCAGCCGCGTGGAAAAAGTACTCGGCCTGAAAGACAGCACTGTGAAGCTCGGCATCATGGATGAAGAGCGCCGCACCAGCGTGAACCTGAAGGCCTGTATCGCTGCAGCAAAATCACGCGTGGCTTTCATCAATACCGGCTTTCTGGACCGCACCGGCGACGAGATGCACACCGCCATGCTGGCCGGCCCCATGATCCGCAAGGGCGACATGAAAACCAGCGCCTGGATTGCCGCTTATGAGAAAAGCAACGTGCTGGTGGGATTGAGCTGCGGCCTGCGCGGCAAGGCGCAGATTGGCAAGGGCATGTGGGCCATGCCCGACCTGATGAAGGCCATGATGGAGCAGAAGATTGCCCACCCCAAAGCTGGTGCCAACACCGCCTGGGTGCCCAGCCCCACGGGTGCCACGCTGCATGCGCTGCACTACCACCAGGGTAAGGTCAGCAAGGTGCAAGGGTCTGGAGAAACTCGACGCCGCCAAGGAAATCAAAACCCTGCTCAACGGCCTGCTGACCTTCCCGGTGACCGCCACGCCCAACTGGAGCGATGCCGAGAAACAGCAGGAGCTGGACAACAACGCCCAAGGCATTCTGGGCTACGTGGTGCGCTGGATCGACCAGGGCGTGGGCTGCAGCAAAGTGCCCGACATTCACAACGTGGGCCTGATGGAAGACCGCGCCACGCTGCGCATTTCCAGCCAGCACATGACGAACTGGCTGCTGCACGGCGTGGTGACCGAGGCACAAGTGAAGGAAACCTTCGAGCGCATGGCCGCCGTGGTGGACAAGCAGAACGCAGGCGACCCGCTGTACAAGAACATGGCGGGAAACTTCAGCACGTCAGCGGCTTACAAGGCCGCTTGTGATCTGGTGTTCAAGGGTTTAACGCAGCCCAGTGGCTATACCGAGCCGCTGTTGCACGCCTGGCGGCTGAAGGTGAAGGCGGGGACGGCTTGAGGTGCCTTGTCATTTGCTATTGATTCAATAGCTGGCTACGAACTATTGGTGTTTGCTGCAGGCCAATTTGACACTTGAAATCTCATAATACGGCACCCTTGGGGTGCCGTTTTCATTGAACCGCAGACGTCCTCGTGTCTGACACCTCGGCGGCTAAACTGTCCTCATGCCGCAATCCCGGCGATGGAGAACCTTCATGCAAGTAGCCCTGCCCGTTGACCCCAACATGTGCCCGCTGTGCGGGCAACTCAATGAATGCGCCATGGAGGTGGAGCGCACCACCGGCGTCAAACAGCCGCCATGCTGGTGTAGTCAGGCCAAGTTCGAGGCCACGCTGCTGTCGCGCATCCCGGAGCATGCGCGCGGCAAGGCTTGCCTTTGCTCTGCATGTGCGCAGGCCGATGCGCCATGATGCGCTGGCTGGACAGCATTCCCCTGCTCTTGCTGATCGCGCTCGCGGCGTGGATGGGCGTGGCGCCGATCACGCCAGAGCCGCACCTGATTGAAAAGCTCCGGATGCTCGGTAACCGAACACTGACCCGCCCACTGGATATCTTCGACCTGTGCCTGCACGCGGCACCGCTGATGCTGCTGGCGCTGCGGCTGTGGCGCATGCACATGCGCAAGAGCAAGGTCTCAGTGACCAGACACCGTGTTGCGGGGTGTCGTGTGAGCGGCCATCACGACACGCTGGCGAGACAGCGAATTCAACAGCCACGTCAGACCCAGCGCCGCGATGGTGAGCCCCACAATCAGCGCGATCCAGAAGCCTTGCGCAGCCATCGGCTCCACCCGTCGCCACGGCAACCAGGCAGGTGCGAGCCCCAGCACACAGCCTAGCGGCAGCGAAAAGCCCCAGAAAGCTGCCAGGTGAATGATCATCGGCGGGCGGGTGACTTTATAGCGCGGATGGCGCAACTGGCGGACACCTGGGTGGCGTCGGACAACTGAAACAACGCCGCGAACACCAGCAGTTGTGCGGCCAGTGCCGCCACGCCCACATCCCGGTGCAGGCCCAGGCGATCTGCGTGTTGAACAGAGCAATCAGGCAGGCCGACACCGCCGCCACGCCCAGCGCCATGCCCACACCCACCCAGGAGCGAAAGCGCGCCACCACCGGGTCGCCCGCGCCCAGGGCCTGTCCCACGCGGGTAAGCAGCGCAATGCCCAGGCTCATGGGCACCATGAAAACGAGTGACGAAAAGTTCAGTGCAATGTGGTGCGCCGCCACCTGCGTGGTGCCAAAGCCCGCCACCAGCAGGGCAATCAGGCTGAAGGCACTGGTTTCCGCAAAGTAGGTGATGCCGATGGGCACACCAATCTTGAGCAAACCGCGAATGGCTGGCCAATTGGGGCGCTGAAAACCTGCAGGCGCTGCTGGGGAGCGACCCAACGCAAACGGCCGGGTTTGCGCATACGCCGGGGAGCGGTGTATCCACCAGACGATGGCGATGAGGTCAAACCACACACACATCAGCGTGGCCCAGGCGCAACCCACCCCGCCGAGCCGGGGAAAGCCGAGATTGCCGAAGACCAGCAACCAGTTGACCAGTGCGTTCAATACCAATGCGATCAGGGCAATCACCATCATCGGTTTGGTCTGGTTCAAGCTGGCGCTGTAGCCGTACAGCACGCGGTAGCAGCAAAAAGCGGGCAATGCGAAACTGATGACCAACACGAAATCTTTCGCCAGCGCGCGCACCACCGGCTCGATGGACAGATGGTCAAAAATCAGTGCCGCTGCATTGGCTACCAGCATGGCCAGCAGCCCCACACCGAGCGCCTTCCACAGCGCCTGACGCACCACGTTGGCAATCGCACCAAACTCTTTCGCGCCCACGTGTTGCGACACGATGGGGTTCACCGACATCAGCACCCCCATCAGCGTGACGATGACGATGTGCCAGATGGACACGCCCAGCGACACACCCGCCAGGTCTTGCGCAGACGCATGACCAGCCATGGCCACATCCACCACCGACATGCCCACCGTGGCCACCTGCCCGATCAGGATGGGCCAGGCCAGCAACCACAGGGCTGAGGCTTCGGTTTTGACAGCGGGAGATCGGAGATGACGCAGCGGCATGAAGGAGAGGTTCCACGGAAAGCAGGTGATTGTGCCGCAGCCTCTCACGCCGCATCCGCTGATTCCTTTTATGATGTTCACACGGATTTGCATCTACACCCAAGGAGAAAAAGTCATGCCAACGTACCATGTCGAAATGATTGAAGGTCGCACCATCGAGCAAAAGCGAAAGCTCGTTCAGGAAATCACGCGGGTCACCGTCGAGGTGCTGGGTGGCTCACCCGATTCGGTGGACGTGCTGATCACCGACGTCAAGCGCGAAAACTGGGCCACAGGCGGCAAGCTTTGGACCGAGCCGCGCTCCTGAACCGCCTCACTTGACACATCCCGCCACCCTGCCCGAGCTGCAGGCGCATTACGGCGAGCGGTACCGCTGGCTGCTGCTTCTGGCGGTGATGATCGGCACGATGGCGTCCATCATGTCGTCCACCATCATCAACGTGGCGGTGCCGGACATGAGTCGTCACTTCCAGTTGGGCCAGGAGCGGGCGCAGTGGGTGGCATCGGGCTTCATGGTGGCCATGACGGTTTCCATGCTCACCACGCCATGGCTGCTGGAACGTTATGGTTACCGTCGCACCTACGTGGGCTGCATGTTGATGCTGATGGCGGGAGGTATCGTGGGCGGGTTTGCCACTGACTTCGGCCTGGTGCTGGCGGGCCGGGTGGCCGAGGGTCTGGCAGCCGGCGTGGTGCAACCTATTCCGGCCATCATCATCCTGCGCGCTTTTGAGCCCCATGAGCAGGGTCGTGCCAGCGGCATTTTTGGCATGGGTGTGGTGCTGGCGCCTGCGATGGGCCCCAGCATCGGCGGCGTGCTGGTGGACCTGTTTGGCTGGCGCTCCATTTTCTTCATGGTGGTTCCGTTTTGTCTGGTCTCGTTATGGATGGCCTATCGCTTTGTACCGGTGACGGCACCGGGCGGCGCTGCGGCCACGCGCAACGGTGCGGGCCTGGACTGGCCCAGCCTGCTGCTGGCCAGCACCGGCACGCTGTGCCTGCTGAACGGGCTGGTGCAGCTGCACGGCGGCCTGACGCCGCAGGTCATCGCGCTGCTGGCCGGAGCCACGGGTGCACTCATCTGGTTCGTGGTGCGACAACGGCGTTTGGGCCATGCCGTGAAACAGGGAATTGGCAAAGCGCCGTTGATGGACCAGGCGCTGTTCACGCATCGCCAGTTCGCCATGGGCAGCATCGTGGCATTTATCTACGGGATGGCGCTGTTTGGGTCTACCTACCTCTTGCCGGTTTACATGCAGCTGGGGTTGCAACTCTCACCATCTCACGTCGGCACGATCTTGCTGCCTGCCGGTGTGGTGCTGGCCGTCACGATTGCCATCGTGGGCAGGCTGGCAGATCAATACGCGACCCACCTGCTGGTGAGTGTGGGGCTTGCTCTGCTGGCCGCGTCGTTTGCCCTGATGGTGCTGGTTGACCTGGGCACAGCTCTGGGTGTGGTGGTGGCGTTCGCCATACTGGGGCGCGTTGGCTTGGGTTTCATCTTGCCGTCGCTCAATCTGGGCGCCATGCGGGGATTGAGCAAAGGGCTGATTCCGCAGGGATCGAGCACGATCAACTTCATACGCACACTCGGCGGTGCTGCCGGGGTGAGCCTGTGCGGCATCATGCTGGAGTGGCGCCTGGGTGTGCATGGCGATTCGCTGGCCAACGCCGCCAGTAGCCCGGCGCGCCTGGCCGCGTTTGACGAATCGTTCTTGATGCTGGCGGCGCTATGCGGGCTGGCACTGGTGGCGGCTTGGCAACTGCGTGAGAAACAGCAAAAAAAATAGCAGGAAAACCACGGTGCAAGCCGTCAAACCGTGAATCCGGCACGGACAACGCCTGAAACTTGCGTCTCATTGCAGAATCAGAACCTGTACCCGGCAGTAAACTACCATCATGTGCCAACTTCTCGGAATGAACAGCCGGCTGCCCGCCAGTCTGACCCTGAGTTTCACCGGCTTTTCGCAGCGCGGTGGATGCACCGACCATCACGCCGATGGCTGGGGAATTGCTTTTTTCGAGAGTGAAGGCACAGTACCGGGCAAGGGCATCCGCTATTTTGTGGACAAGGAGAGCGCGTCCACCTCACCCATCGCGCAGATGCTGCGCACATTCCCCATCAAGAGCCACAACGTCGTTGCCCACGTGCGCAAGGCAACCGTGGGCGCCGTGACGCTGGAGAACAGCCATCCGTTTTGTGCGCGAACTGTGGGGACGTTATTGGGTGTTTGCCCATAACGGGGACCTGAAAGACTTTGCACCCAACCTGCATGGCGCCTTCAAGCCGGTGGGTGACACAGACAGCGAAGCCGCTTTTTGCTGGATCATGCAGGAACTGTCCAAATCCCACGCAGGCGTGCCCAGTGTTGAAGAGCTCACGTTGACGCTGGCCGATCTGGTTCCGAAAATTGCCAGACATGGCACTTTCAACTTCCTGCTCAGCAACGGTCAGGCGCTCTGGACACACGCCAGCACCAAGCTTTTTTACATCGTGCGCGAACACCCGTTTCCGGAAGTCCAGCTCAAGGACGAAGACGTGAAGGTTGATCTGGCCGACCTCAATGGCCCCGATGACCGGCTGGCCATTGTGGTCACCGAACCATTGACAACCAATGAGACCTGGACGCCTCTGGCGTCCGGTCAGCTGATGACATTTGTGAACGGCAGCCCCCTGCCGCTCACAGCCCCGCTGACGGCTTTGGCCGCCTAGCGCAGGGATTAGGGCTTAGGGCTTGCAGCCCATCATGCCTTTTTTGATATTCTCTGAATAGGTCAGATTACCCGGACAGACCGGTTTCTTCTCAGGCAATTGGGTTCCGGCTTTGGCTGTGCAACCATAAGCGCCGGTCTTCTTGTTCACGCTTTTCGGATTGAGTTTCCAGCCTTCAGGGCATGTGGGGCCTGCCTTCATCGGCGCAGAGCGGCAGCAACAGGCGCGACAGCAACCGGCGCTGCTACTTTGTAGGCGACAGTGATGTTCTTGCCACTGCATTTCAGATGGCTGCCCACCCGCTTAGGCTCGATCATGACCTGATAATCGCCGCCTTTGGCATAGGTATGACTTGCCTTGTAGGGAATGGATGCCTTGTCAGTTACCTTGATCTCTTGCGTTGCACCGTCACCCCAATGGACTTTCAACCCGCAGTTGGCGTTGTTCTCCACATCAGTGAAATGGCGGCTGTCACGTTTTGGCCAGCCAAGCCCTGGGCCGGGTCCAGTTTCACATCGGTGAGCGTCTGGGCAGACAAACTGGTTGATACCGACGCCGCGAGCGCCATTACCGCAAACAAGGCTTTCATGAAATCCCCTATAGAAAAGTGAGACCGCAGTTATACCGCAGCCTCCAGGGCGTCCACGAACATGGAGGCCACATCAAACCCTGTCTGATTGTAAATTTCCTGAAAACAGGTCGGACTGGTGACATTGATTTCAGTTACGCAGTCACCAATGACGTCCACGCCGGCCAGCAACAGGCCGCGCGCCATCAAAATGGGCCCCAGCGTCTCGCCGATTTCACGGTCTCTTGCTGACAACGGCTGGGCCACTCCTTTGCCACCTGCCGCCAGGTTGCCACGCACTTCACCGCCTTGCGGAATACGCGCCAGGCAAAACGGCACCGGCTTGCCGCCAATCACCAGCACACGTTTGTCGCCCAGGGCAATTTCGGGCAGGAACTTCTGCACCATCACCGTCTGGGCACCGCGCTGGTTCAGCGTCTCGATGATGGAACCCAGGTTCAAACCATCCTCCTTCACCCGGAAGATGCCCGTGCCGCCCATGCCGTCCAGCGGCTTGAGGATGATGTCCCCGTGTTCGGCATGAAAGCGCTTGATGTCGTCCTCATCGCGAGTGACCAGCGTGGGGCCGATGAACTGCGGGAACTCCATGATCGCGAGTTTTTCCGGATGGTCGCGCAAGGCCCGGGGCTTGTTGAACACTCTGGCGCCCTCGCGCTCGGCCTGCTCCAGCAGGTGGGTAGCGTAGAAATATTCAGAGTCAAAAGGCGGATCCTTGCGCATCACCACGGCGTCAAATTCGCGTAGCGCCTGCGGCCGCGCGGTAGGGTGCGTCTGCTCGGATTTGAACCAGCGCTCAGGCTCACCGGTGAGGGTGATGTCGCGCACAAAGGCTGTGACCACTGCGCCACGTTGCCACATCATGTCTTTGGGTTCGCAGGCGGCAACCGTATGCCCGCGGCGCTGCAGCTCACGCATCATGACAAACGTCGTGTCCTTATAGATTTTGAACGACTCCAGCGGATCAGCAACAAACAGGATTTTCATATCAACGCGCACGCCCAAACTGTTGAACAACCAGTGCAATGGCACCTGCCACCACACCCCAAAAAGCCGACCCGACGCCAGCAATGACCACGCCACTGAGTGTGACCAGAAAAGTGATGAGTGCCGCCTCCCGATGCGACTCTTCCCGCAGGGCCGTCGCCAGCCCTGAACCAATGGTGCCCAACAGGGCCAGGCCCGCAATGGCAGCCACCAGCTCTTTGGGGAAAGCTGTCAGCACGCCGGTGATGGCTGCACCGAATACACCCAGCACCACGTAAATGGCGCCGCAGGAAGCCGCCGCCGTGTAGCGCTTGTTCCGGTCTTCATGCGCTTCCGGCCCCATGCAAATGGCAGCGGTGATGGCACTCAGGTTCAAGGCGAACGCCCCAAATGGCGCCAGCACCAGCGTGGCTATCCCGGTGAGCGTGATGATTCTGGAGACGGGAATGCCATCATGCCCACCGTAACCTGCCGCCTGAATGGCGGCCACGCCCGGCAGGTTTTGCGAGGCCATGGTCACCACAAACAAGGGAAGCGCCAGGCTGACGATAGCCCCCCAGTGAAACTCCGGCGCCACAAACACCGGGATTGCGGGGCTGAATCCGATATCGGTCCCCGTCAATTGTGCGCGGGCAGCTACATAAATAATAGCAATCACCAGCGTCACAACCACGGCATAGCGTGGCAGCAAGCGCCTGCCCAGCAGATAGCTGCCCAGCATCAGCAGCACCAGCGGCATGGCAGTCTGAGCGGCCGCGAAGGCCTGCAGGCCAAAACGGGCCAACACCCCGGCGAGCAGCGCCGCAGCAATCGCCATGGGTATGCGGTTCATCAGCTTTTCAAACCAGCCCGTCACACCAAACAAGGTGATCAATGCCGCGCAAACCATGAACGCGCCCACCGCCTGGGCCATCGAAAAACCACCCGCCAGACCGGCCGTGGCCAGTACCGCTGCGCCGGAGTCATTCTTGAAACCATAATGAATGACCACCTGCCAGCAATCGTGCCCAAGGGGTTCAATCTCCAGCCGCTTGTCCAGTCCGATCCAGGGCACCTCATGGTTGCGCACGGTCACAAACAGGTTGTTTTCATGCAGCACCTTGTTGTGCTTGAGGTTATGCAGCATCGCATTGGGCACGGTACCGGGCTCGGCGGTCAGGGGTGCGCCGTACCGTCCACCCGCATGGGTGGGCTGACAAAAACCGCCTCCAGAAAACTGTTGAGGTCAATGGCGTCGGCACGCAGCTTTTCATTGAGCAGTTTGCGCCCGTCTTTCCAGGTCACCATCAACGTGAAAATCGCGCCACCAATCATCAGCGGGAACCATCCGCCCGCAAACAGCTTCATCAGGTTGGATGCAAAAAAGGCAAAGTCCACCACAAGGAACCAGCCTGTGGCGGCAACACACAGCGCCAGCGGGTAGTTCCATTTGTAGCGGATGACATAAAAAGTAAGTACGGTCGTGATCAACATGTCGGTACAGACTGCAATACCGTAAGCCGCCGCGAGGTTGCTCGATGAGCGGAACATCACCACCGCCAGCACAATGGTCACAAACAGGCCCCAGTTGACCAGCGGAATATAGATCTGCCCGGTGTCACGAACGCTGGTGTGCTGGATGTTCAGGCGCGGCAGATAGCCCGCTGAATCACCTGCTTGGTCACACTGAATGCACCGAGATCAGTGCCTGAGATGCGATGACCGTCGCCATCGTGGCCAGTAGCACCAGGGGATCAGTGCCCAGTCCGGGGCCATCAGGTAAAACGGATTTTGACGGCTTCCGGGTTCTTCAGCAGCAATGCGCCCTGACCAAAATAGTTGAGCGTGAGAGATGGCATCACCGGCAAACCAGGCCAGGCGAATGGGCTTCTTGCCAAAATGCCCCAAATCGGCATACAGCGCCTCTGCTCCCGTCACGCACAAAACCACGGCCCCCAGGATGATGAAGGTGATGCCGGGGTTGTGGATCATGAAGCCCAGTGCGTAGTGCGGACTGATCGCCCACAAAATAGCCGGGTTGGTGACGATATGCGACAGCCCCAGCACGGCAATCACGACAAACCACAGCAACGTGATGGGCCCAAAAAGAACTTGCCAATGCCCGCCGTGCCATGCTTTTGCACTGCGAACAGTCCAAACAGGATGACCAGGGTCATTGGCACAACCGCCTTTCCAAACGCTGGCGACACCACTTCCAGACCCTCAACGGCTGACAACACCGAAATGGCGGGTGTGATAACCCCATCCCCATAAAACAGCGAGGTACCAAAAATTCCCACAATGAGCAGGATGCGACGCAGTTCAGGCTTGTGCTTGACGGCCTGAGACGCCAGCGCCAGCATGGCAACCAGGCCGCCTTCGCCGTTGTTGTCGGCCCGCAGCACCAGCACCACGTACTTGACGGAGACGATAACCGTCAGGGTCAGAAAAAGATGGAGAGGGATGCCATAGACGTTCTCGGGAGTAAAAGGCACATGGCCCGAACCGAAAACTTCCTTGACTGCGTACAGGACGCTGGTTCCGATGTCACCGTAGACGACACCGATGGCACCCAGAGTGAGCGCCGCGAGAGAGGTTTGGATGCTGACACAAAACCACCTTGCCATCCTGTCTGGCAAGGTTCCGTTACCTGGAAGAGGCTATTGTGCGCCTGCCAGGCAATCCAGACCACAAGGCGGCAACTCTAAAACAACGCTATTTCGTGAAAATGTTGCAGCGCAGCGACCTCTTTTCACAGCTTTGCCCAACTACTCGTAGACCTCGGCTTCCGGATCGGTTGCTTCGAGCTCGTAACTGGCAGCCACCATGGCCAGGCGACCAATCACGCCATACATGTAGAAGCGGTTGGGCGCGCTGGCCCCTGGCTTGATGCCAGGCTGGGGCAGATGTGTGCTTTGCTCGAAAGCCAGGGGCACAAAGCTGAAACCCGACGCATTCAGGTTTTCATCGGTGCCACGGCTGGCGTGAACACGATAGAAGCCCCCACCACATAGCGGTCCATCATGTAGACCACTGGCTCGGCCACCGCGTCGTTCATGCGTTCGTACGAATGCACACCTTCCTGGATGATCACTTCGCAGGCGCCAACTTCCGGGTTACCCGTCGCCATCAGGCTACGGGTTTTGTCGTCCAGAGTTTCAAGGTCTTTGACATCGCGCACGGTCATGATGCCCATGCCCTGGGAGCTGTTGTCTGCCTTCACCACAACAAACGGCTTTTCCTTGATGCCGTATTCCTTGTACTTGCGCCGGATTTTGGTGAGCAATGCATCCACATTGGTAGTCAGACAGTCCAGCCCGGAGGGTTTCGTGAAGTCGAGCTCCCCACACTTGTTGAACATGGGGTTGATCAGCCAGGGATCGACGCCCAGCAACTTGCCAAACCGCTTGGACACTTCTTCGTAGCTGTGGAAATGGTTGCTCTTGCGGCGCGTCGCCCAACCGGCATGCAATGGTGGCAGCAGATATTGCTCGTGAATGTCTTCCAGAATGCCCGGAATTCCCGCGCTGAGATCGTTGTTGATCAGGATGGTGCAAGGGTCAAAGTCCTTCACCCCCAGGCGACGCTTGGTGCGAATGACCGGCTCCAGTGTGATGCTCTCGCCATTCGGCAATTCCACCGTCGTGGTCTTCTTGATTTGCGGATCAATGGAGCCAATGCGCACATTCAGGCCAGCCATGTGAAAAATGCGCCGCAATTGGGCCAGATTGGACAGGTAAAACGTGTTGCGCGTGTTGTTTTCGGGGATCACCAGCAAGTTGCGGGCTTCCGGGCAGATTTTCTCGATGGCTGCCATGGCGGCCTGCACTGCCAGTGGCAGCATTTCGGGCGTCAGGTTGTGCCAGCCGCCGGGATACAGGTTGGTGTCCACCGGCGCCAGTTTGAAGCCGGCATTGCGCAAATCGACCGAGGTGTAGAACGGCGGCGTGTGCTCCATCCATTCCAGCCGGAACCAGCGTTCGATGGCGGGCATCGAGTCCAGCACGCGCTGTTCAAGTTCATTGATGGGGCCCGTGAGCGCCGTAACGAGATGTGGAACCATGCAGCCTTCTTTGCAGTTTTTCGGTCAATTGGGGGAGTTGAGGGCAATCCGCCCGGTTGCAAGGAGAACCCGACATTCAGGCACCTCGCACACGTGCGCGGGCGTCAGGCGCGGACTTCTCCGTTGCCCAGCACCACATATTTCAGTGACGTCAGCCCTTCGATGCCGACGGGCCCGCGCGCATGAAACTTGTCGGTACTGATGCCTATTTCAGCACCCAAGCCATACTCAAAACCGTCGGCGAAGCGGGTGCTCGCATTCACCATCACGCTGGCCGAATCCACCTCACGCAGGAATTTCTGTGCGTGCATGTGGTCGCGCGTGAGGATGGCGTCGGTGTGGTGGCTGCTGTATTGGTTGATGTGCGCTATCGCCTCGTCCACACCGGACACCACCTTGATGCTGATGATGGGGGCCAGGTATTCCTCGTACCAGTCGCTCTCCTGAGCCGGCACCAGTTTGGCAGTCTCGGCAGTCATTACAGCGACATTTGCTACTGAGTTAATAGCTGCTTGCGCATATTCCACGGGGGCTGGAGGCCAATTTCCTTGCAAAATAGCGAGGGATTCCGGGTCGCAGCGCATTTCCACGCCTTTGGCTGCGTAGATCGCACCAATCTTTGGCAGGAATTCGGCCGCCACACCCCGCGCCACCAGCAGGCCTTCGCTGGCGTTGCAGGGGCTGTATTTGTTGGTCTTGGCGTTGTCGGCCACGGCCACGGCCATGTCGATGTCGCACGGATCGTCCACATACACATGGCAATTGCCGTCCAGGTGCTTGATGACCGGCACCTTGGCGTCGCGGCTGATGCGCTCGATCAGGCCCTTGCCGCCGCGCGAATGATCACATCCACATACTGCGGCATGGTGATGAGCTGCCCGACCAGCTCGCGGTCGGTGCTTTGCACCAGTTGCACGCCGTCGGCCGGCAAACCGCTTTCCACCAGCGCCTGCTGCACCAGCTTCGCCAGCGCCTTGTTGGACTCAATCGCCTCCGAGCCACCGCGCAGGATGCAGGCGTTACCGCTCTTGATCGACAGGCTGGCGGCCTCAATCGTCACATTCGGGCGGCTCTCAAAGATCATGCCGAACACGCCAATCGGCACGCGCATCTGCCCCACACGGATGCCGCTGGGCTGCTGCTTCATGCCGATGATTTCGCCAATCACATCTGGCATGGCCGCCAGTTGCTCGCAGCCTTGGGCGCAGGTTTCCAGCACCTTGGGTGTCAGCTTGAGCCGATCTACCATCGGCGCGGCCAAGCCGGCCGCCGCGGCACGCTCAATATCCCGCGCGTTGTCGATCTGCAGCGCCTGCACGTTCTCGCGCAGCAAGCTGGCCAGACGGCGAAGTGCTACGTTTTTAGTAGCTGTTGACGCACTGGCCATAAGGGCTGAGGCCACTTTTGCCTGCAAACCCAGGGTCTGTGCGTATTCCGCGATGTTGAGCGCATTCATGGGCGTATTTTCCGCGAAATCAGCTGAAACGGCCAGCCGCCGCGCCAGCGCCCGCTCTCGCCACGCGGGAATCGGGCTGCACCGCGCACTGGTTAGATAAATCCATGGCCAAACGGTGAAGCGCCTGCCAGCCATTGGCGGGCCAATCGGGCTGTTTGAGGCCTTTGACAATGCCATCCACCTGATGCGCTGCATAGAGCAGGTTGGCCACCGACGTTTCGCTCAATCGGGGCAACACGCGCTCAAACAAACGCTCCTTGACGCCCCAGACCCGCTGTTCACGCAGGGCCATGGGCAGGGGACGGCCCTGTGCCATCGCGTCTTTCACGCGCATGAGGGCCCTAATGTCTTCGGCCAGCGTGTAATGCACCAGCACCTCGGCCTCACCCTCGGCCTGCAGTCCGTCGAGCATGCGCTGCACACGGGCAGTTTGGCCGGCCAGCACCGCCTCGGAGAGTTTGAACACGTCGTAACGCGCCACATTCAGCACGGCACTCTCGACCTGATCAAACGACAGTTCGCCCTGTGGAAAAAGCAGCGCCAGCTTCTGGATTTCCTGATGCGCCGCGAGCAGGTTGCCTTCCACGCGGTCGGCAAAAAACTGCAGTGTGCGCTGGCCTTCTTCGCCCGCCATCACTCGCTGGCCCTGCGTGGACAGCCGCTGGGCAATCCATTGCGGCAAAGCGTTGCGCTCCACCGGCTCCACGGCAATCGTGACACCGAAACTCTCCAGCGCGGCAAACCAGGCGCCGCTTTTGGTCATTTTGTCCAGGCGCGGCAGCATCACCAGCGTGAGCGTGGAGTCGTTGTCTTTCGACTGCTCGGCCAGCTGCTGGATCGCCGCGCTGCCGTCCTTGCCCGGCTTGCCGGACGGGATACGAATCTCAACAATCTGCTTGTCGGCAAACAGGCTGAGTGACCCACCCGCCGCCAGCACCTCGCTCCAGTCAAAATGCGCGCCCGCCACGGTGTGTGAGGTGCGCTCGGTGAAACCTTGTGTGCGGGCAAAAGCGCGGATCGCATCACCCGCCTCCTGAACCAGCAGCGGCTCGTCGCCATACAGCGTGTAAAGGCTTTTGAGGCCACGTTGCAGGTGCTGCTGGAGTTGGGTAGCGGCGAGTTGCATGGGTCTGCAATGCCTACAGCGACTTGACAGCGGCCAGCCGGCGCATGAGTTGCTGCACGATGTCGGTCTGCATGTCACGGTACAGCAGGCCCTCTTCCGCTTCTTTGGCCAGTACCGCCGACTCATTGAAGCTGATATCGCGTTGCTGCAATAACTCGGTGGCCGGGATCAATTCAGCGCCCTGGGGCGTGCTGAGGCGGAAGTTGACACGCACCCGAAGCTGGAACTCGCGAACCTGCCCGGCAACGTTCACGCCGACCACGGTCTTTTCGCGTTGCTCGGACAACACGTCCAGTACGGCCTGCGCCTTGCTTTTCTGAGCCGGATCGGCAATCACCTGCAAACCGCCAATGGAAGCGAGGTTGCGCTTGAGTTCACGACCCAAAGAAGAGTTTTCCGCAACTGCGACGAACAGTGACTGGAACGCCAGGTCGGGTGCTCCCCGCAGGCGAAACCCGCAGGCGCCCAGCGCCCACGCAGGAGACAGGGACAACAACAACCGGCGGCGCATGTTCAGATCACCACGTTGACCAGGCGCCCCGGCACCACGATCACCTTCTTCGGCGCAGCCCCTTCAGCCAGTTTCACAAACACCTCGCTGGCCACGGCGGCGGCTTCAATGACCTCTTTGCCCGAACCTGCAGGAACGCGAATGGCGCCACGCAATTTGCCGTTGATTTGCAGCATCAATTCAATTTCGTCCTGTACCAGGGCCGAATCATCCACCTTGGGCCAGGGTGCATCCAGCAGGTCGCCCAGCTGCCCGGCAAACCCCAGTTCGGTCCACAGGGTGTGCGCGATGTGAGGTGTGGCCGGGTACATGCAACGCAGCAGCATGCCGAAGCCCTCGCGTACGGCCATCACGCTGCCCGTCGATCCATCACTCTTGAAGTCTTCCAGTGCATTGAGCATTTTCATGACGCCAGACACCACGGTGTTGTATTGCATGCGCTGGTAGTCGTAGTCCACCTGCTTGAACACCGTGTGGATCTCCAGACGAAGTGCCTTGGCTTCCTTGCCAAATTGGCCATCGACCCCCGTTGATATTGCGTGACTAGCTATATTATTTATAGCAGAAAGCCTGGCGCCAAAATTCCAGACGCGGCGAAGGAAACGGTATGAGCCCTCCACCGCCGCGTCGTTCCACTCCAGCGTGGCTTCGGGTGGTGCCGTGAACATGGTGTACAGGCGGGCGGTATCGGCACCGTATTTCTCGATCAGGTCCTGCGGGTCCACCCCATTGTTCTTGCTCTTGCTCATGGTGCCTACACCCTCATAGGTGATGAGCGTGCCAGCCGGCAAGCTGCCTTTGGCCTCTTTCAGTTTGGCGCCGGTGATTTTGCCGTTTGCGTCGTGGATATCTTCCACTTCATGTGGCCAGAAATACTCGACGCCACCTTTCTCGCCTTTGCGGGAATAGATGTGGTTGAGCACCATGCCTTGCGTCAGCAGCTTGGTGAAAGGTTCGTCGACCTTGACTAGACCCAAGTCGCGCATCACCTTGGTCCAGAAGCGCGCGTACAGCAGGTGAAGGATGGCGTGTTCGATACCACCGATGTACTGATCCATCGGCATCCAGTAATCGGCACCTTCGGCCACCATCTTCTGATCGTTGGTCGGGTCGCAGTAGCGCATGAAGTACCAGGACGAATCAACAAACGTGTCCATGGTATCGGTCTCGCGTCGCGCGGACCTGCCGCAGATCGGGCACACCACCCCTGCGTGGAAACCTTCATGCTTGTTCAGTGGATTGCCAGAGCCATCGGGCACACAGTCTTGCGGCAGCACCACCGGCAGATCTTTCTCGGGCACCGGCACCGCACCGTGTTCTGCGCAGTGGATGATGGGAATGGGTGTGCCCCAGTAGCGCTGACGACTCACGCCCCAGTCACGCAGTCGCCAGGTAGTCTTCTTCTCGCCCAGACCTTCCTTCCCCAATGCGTGGGCAATGGCATTGACCGCATCCTTGTAGCTCAAGCCACTGAAGCTGTCGGAGTTGATGGTGACGCCGCGCTGCTTGTCACCATACCAGTCCTGCCACTGGTCATAGTCATACGTCATGCCATCCACCAGCACCACTTCCACGATGGCGATGCCGTACTTCTTTGCAAAAGCGAAGTCGCGCTCGTCGTGCGCCGGAACACCCATGACCGCGCCGTCACCGTAACTCATCAGCACGTAGTTGCCAACCCACACATCAATCAGGTGTCCGTTGAGCGGGTGCACCACTTTCAGCCCGGTGCGCATGCCGACCTTTTCCTTGACAGCCAATTCAGCCTCGGTCGTTCCACCGGTTTTGCACTCTTCAATAAATGCAGCCAGGGCCGGTTGGGTTTTTGCGGCATGCAGGGCCAGTGGATGCTCTGGTGCCACTGCGCAGAAGGTCACCCCCATGATGGTGTCGGCACGGGTGGTGAAGACATACATCCGCCCGCCACCAATCAGGGCACCGTTATCGCCGCGAATGTTGTGGGTGAACGCGAAGCGCACGCCCTCGCTCTTGCCAATCCAGTTTTCCTGCATCAGCTTCACACGCTCGGGCCATCCGGGCAAACCGGTCTGCACATGACCCAGCAGCTCTTGCGCGTAGTCGGTGATCTTGAGGTAGTAGCCGGGGATTTCGCGCTTTTCCACGGTGGCGCCAGTGCGCCAGCCCTTGCCGTCGATGACCTGCTCGTTGGCCAGCACGGTCTGGTCCACCGGGTCCCAGTTGACGACCTGGGTCTTGCGGTAGGCAATGCCTTTTTCCAGCATCTTCAAAAACAGCCACTGGTTCCACTTGTAATAGCGCGGGTCGCAGGTGGCGACCTCACGGCTCCAGTCGATAGCCAGACCCATAGCCTGCATCTGCCTCTTCATGTACGCGATGTTCTCGTAGGTCCACCTGGCGGGCGGCACGCCGTTCTTCAACGCGGCATTTTCTGCAGGCAGACCAAACGCATCCCAGCCCATGGGCATCAACACGTTATAGCCGTTCATGCGCAGGTAGCGCGTGAGCATGTCGTTGATGGTGTAGTTGCGCACATGGCCCATGTGCAGCTTGCCACTGGGGTAAGGCAGCATGGAGCAGGCGTAGAACTTCTTCCTGGCTGCGTCCTCGATCACGCGATAGGCGTCACGGGTTGTCCAGTGTGTCTGGGCGGTTTGTTCGACGTCGAGATGGTTGTATTTTTCTTGCATGGCAGGGTGTCAGGCGGCTGAAGTACCGCAATCGGTCGATTTTAGGCGCTCAACGGCCCAAACAAGGCTGCGTCGCTATTTGGGCGCTGCAACTGCATCGGCAATAAAACCGATGCGGTTAAGACCGGCTTTTTGCGCCGCACCCATGGTCTCCACCACACGGCCGTAGGGCACGGCCTCATCGGCACGTAACTGAATTTCGGTGTCAGGGTTCTGCCCGGCAATCTGCGTCAACCGGCGAGCCAGTTCGTCAGGCTGTACGGCTTTGTCATCCAGATAGGTCTGGCCGGACTTGTCGATCACCACCATCACGAATGTCGGTACGTCACCGGCTTTGGCGGCGTCGGTTTTCGGCAAATCCAGCTTGATGGAACTCGCCAGCAACGGCGCGGTAATGATGAAAATCACGACCAGTACCAGCATGACGTCTATCAGCGGCGTCATGTTGATTTCGCTCATGGGCCGAGGGCCTGATGTACGTTCCAGACGACCGAAACTCATGGTACTAACTGGCTCCCGAGGGGGCCTTCGCGCTTTGGGACGGCCCGGCGGCGCTTATGTCGTCCTGTGAGTAATGAACGAACAGCTCACGCAAATCGCGTGCAAAGCCTTCCAGGTCCGCCTCGATCCGGCCGATAGCCCTACCCAGCACGTTATAGGCCAGCACGGCAGGAATGGCGACTGCCAGCCCCGCCGCGGTCATGATCAGCGCTTCACCGACTGGACCAGATATTTTGTCGATCGTGATCTGCCCTGCGTTGGAGATGCCGATCAACGCGTGATAGATACCCCAAACAGTACCCAGCAGTCCGACAAATGGGGCCGTGGCACCCACCGTGGCCAGCAAGACCTGTCCGAACTGGAGTTTCAGCAATACAGCGTGAAGGGCATCACGCAGCCGCCGGGTCAGCTGCTGGGAGCGATCTCCCGCTGCAGCCAGCGTCCCCGCTGTTTCCAGTTTCGTAGCGCCGATCAACGGTATCACGAGGGCTTCACGGTCAAATACTTTAATTTGTCGCTGCGCATCATCGACCGATGCAGCTTGCCAGAAAGCGGCCGTGCTGCGCGCCACATCACCACTGGCCCGATGCAACAGCCAGGACTTCCAGAGAATCACCACCCAGCTGCTCACCGACATGACCAGCAGCAACAATGTTACTACTTTGCTGACACCATCGCCTTGCGTGAAAAACTGAAAGACGTTCACTTCAGGTTCAGCACATCAAACATGTCAAACAATCCGCTTTTGCGACCCGCCAGAAACCGGGCAGCACGAAGGCTGCCCTGCGCGTAGGTGGCCCGGCTGGAGGACTTGTGGGTGATTTCGATGCGCTCTCCGGTACCCGCAAAGAGGACCGTGTGGTCACCCACAATGTCTCCCCCACGGATCGTGGCGAAGCCGATGGAGGATGGATCGCGCTCACCCGTGACACCTTCCCGGGCGTACACAGCGCAGTCTTTCAGGTCACGGCCCAGTGCCCCGGCAACGACTTCGCCCATTTTCAGAGCGGTACCTGACGGTGCGTCCACCTTGTGACGGTGGTGTGCCTCGATGATTTCGATATCGTAGCCTGTGGACAGCGCCTTGGCCGCCATTTCAAGCAGCTTGAGCGTGACATTGACACCCACGCTCATGTTGGGCGCCATGACGATGGCGATGTCTTTTGATGCTGCAGCGATCTCTTGCCTTTGGGCATCACTGAACCCGGTCGTGCCAATGACGGCATTTACGCCCAGCGCACGACAAATCTTCAGGTGCGCCAGCGTGCCTTCGGGCCGGGTGAAATCAATCAGAACGCCAGCATTTTGCAAACCCTGACCCAAATCGGATTCAATCCGCACACCGCTGGAACGCCCCAGGAAAGCGGTGGCGTCAACACCAATCCCCGGGCTGGTCGCCATATCCAGCGCACCGGTCAACTGGCAGTCGTCGGTCGCCAGTACCGCTTCGATGAGCATCTGGCCCATTCGCCCCGACGCACCGGCAATGGCCACTTTGTGGCGAGTCATGGTTGACATCGCAACTCCTTAGCGAGCAGGCTGTTCAAGCGGAGGGTAGCTGGCCGGCAGAGGCGGCAAAGGCTTGGAATCAGCCTCTTTGACAGGCGCCGGCAAGGCCTTCAGCTCTTCTTCCGGGACTTCCAGCACCGGTACTTTCCCGGCCTTGCGACCCGAATCCAGGCTGGCAACGAATTCCGCTTCAGTCGGCGGGGTGTCAGCCTCGAAACGTTCCAGAACATCGTCCTTGAAGAACACCGTGACGCGGCGCGACTGTGGCTCAACGCCTTGACGCTTGAAAGTGAACACATAGTCCCAGCGATCGGCGTGGAAAATGCTGGCCAGCAAAGGTGAGCCCAGAATACCCTTGACCTGCCCACGGGTCATGCCGGGCGTCAGTGCAGCAGCCTGCTCCTTCGATACAAAATTGCCTTGCACCACATCAATTTTGTAGGGTGTCACGAGACCGGCAATGCGGCTGCTAGCGCCATTGAAACTGCCGCAGCCAGCCAGACTCGCGCAGACCACAAGGAACAGGCTCAGGCGGGCGCGGTGAAGGTCAAAATCGGGCATGGATTGGATTGAGGCGATATGATCGACTCATTGTAGCGGCTGAGCTGACGGCGATACCCCGTGCGTGACCGGAAGAAAGACTCCCATGGCCAACATCGAAGAACTGAAAAATACCGGGCTGAAGGCCACCCTGCCACGGCTGAAGATACTGGAGATCTTCCAGAAGGGCACACAGCGCCACATGACGGCCGAGGACGTTTTTCGCGTCCTGCTGGAAGAGCGTTCAGACGTAGGCCTGGCTACTGTGTACCGTGTGCTGACCCAGTTCGAACAGGCCGCCATTCTAAGCAGGAGTCATTTTGAAAGCGGAAAGGCTGTTTACGAGCTCAATGAAGGCCAGCACCATGATCACCTCGTATGTCTGGATTGCGGCAAGGTGGAAGAGTTTTACGATGCCGAAATCGAGAAGCGGCAAAAGTCGGTGGCGAAAGCCAAGGGTTTCACCATCGCGGACCACGCCCTGAGCCTGTATGCCAATTGCACCAAGGAAAAATGTCCCAACAGGACCAGTCTGGCGCGCACGCAGGACAAGCAGGCCATCTGACCGCGAAGCGCAGTAGTCAGGTGGCTTCCTGGCCCATCGCCTTGCGGTGGCGCTCAACAAATTCCTGGTACGTATCAATGCCACGCAACTGCAAAATGGTATTGCGCACGGCCGCTTCCACCAGAACGGCGATGTTGCGGCCCGCCACCACCTGAATGATGACTTTGCGAACCGGTATGCCCAACACGTCTTCAGTCAACGGCTCGTAGGGCAAGCGTTCGTACTCCCGCTCCAGTGTTTCACGGCGAACCAGGTGCACGATGAGTTTCAGGCGCATCTTGCGCCGCACCGCCGTCTCGCCAAAAATTGCGCGGATGTCCAGCAGGCCGATGCCTCGAACCTCCAGCAGGTTTTGCAGCAACTCCGGACAACGACCCTCAATAGTGGTCTGGTTGATGCGAAACAGGTCCACGGCGTCATCGGCCACCAGCCCGTTGCCGCGGGAAATCAGCTCCAGCCCCAACTCGCTTTTCCCCAGCCCGGATTCACCCGTGATCAATACGCCCAGACCCAGAATATCCATCAACACGCCGTGCAGCGTGGCGCGGTCGGCAAAGTGCTTGGACAGGTAGGCTCGAAGCACGTCAATGACGTAAGCCGACGAGTCAGGCGTCGCAAACATCGGTATTTGCGCCTCTTCACACATGGACAACAGCGCTTCCGGGGCCTTTTGTCCATCCGCCAAAACCAGCACGGGCGGTTCCAGTGTCACGATGCGCGAAATCCGGCGTGCACAATCTTCCGGCGTGGCATTGGTGATGTAGGCGACCTCGCGCTCACCCAGAATCTGTACCCGGTAAGGATGGATGTAATTGAGGTATCCCACCAGATCAGCCGCCGAGCGGGCGGCCCGGACCGCAACCTCGTCAAATCGCCGCTCAAATGCGCCCAGACCCGCCACCCACTCCCATTTCAGGAGTCCGGTAAATTCTTCGAACAGGAGATTGGCACTGATGACTGACGGTTTCACGCCTTCACCTTCAATGCGGCCAGCCCGTCAGGCCTGCGGTACGGGCTGCCATCCGGCGATCAGGCTGTGAAGTTCGGTTGCACTGGCGCTGGAAGCCAGCTTTTCACGCAAGCCGGCGTCGCTGAGCAATTCAGCAATTTCCGAGAGGATTTCCAGATGTTTTTGCGTAGCGGCTTCCGGCACCAGCAAGAATATAAGCAAACTTACCGCCTGCTCATCGGGTGCATCAAAACCAATCGGCTGGGCCAGCTGAAAAACGGCGGCCATGGGTGCCTTCAGCCCCTTGATACGGCCATGAGGAATCGCCACGCCATGCCCCAACCCGGTGGAACCCAAGCGCTCCCGGGAAAACAGGCTGTCGGTGACCAGCGCACGACTCAGGCCGTGCAGATTTTCAAAAAGAAGGCCCGCATCTTCAAACGCACGCTTTTTGCTCGTTGCGTCCACACGCACAAGAACGTGTTCAGCTGAAAGTATGGACGCAAGTCGATTCATGGTGAGGATTCAAGATTATGCACACAAAAAAAGCCGCCCGATTGAACGGGCGGCTTTTGCTCAATTCGGTGTGCGAACTACATCAGCCGTTTGGTGGCATCGTGGTGGTGATTCTGGACGCGATCCTTGTGGCGGACGACCTGCCGGTCCAGTTTGTCGACCAGTTCATCCACCGCAGCGTACAAATCAGCATGAGAGCTTTCTGCAAACATGTCGCTGCCTTTGACATGAATATTGCACTCGGCGCGCTGCCTTCGCTCCTTTTCCTTTTGTTTTTCAACTGTGAGAAGCACTTTGACATCAACAACCTGGTCAAAGTGGCGGGTGATTCGATCAAGCTTGGTCGTGACGTAACTACGCAGGGCTGGGGTAACTTCGAGGTGATGACCGCTGATCGTCAAGTTCATAAATAGCCTCCTGGTGCTCTCGGGGTGAAAACCGTTTGTCGAATACAAACGGAGAAAAACCAAAAAATCAGAAATTTATATGCTTGTAATTACTATGCGCCCGACCAGAGGGAAATGCAATCCCCCTTTTTAGTAACATGATGCAAAACTTTTTTTGGTAAAACTTTTTTTCTGACGGATGTCAATTTCTAAGCCTCACCAGCAGCCGGAACATGGCCAGACAGTGGCGCAACCGGCGCAGCCATGCTGTGCAGCTGCAACCGGGTAGCGACGAAAACGGCCAGCAAACTTGCACATCCACCGACAACTGCTGCCATCCAGTAGTTTTGCAACAGGCCCTGCGCATCCCGACTGATCAGACTGCCGCCTATCAGGGCAGCAAGACCCATTGCTGCCGACTGGATCGCGGCATTGATAGTCATGAATGTGCCACGCAACGCCGGGTTGGCTGCCGATGTGATGATGGCCATGCCTGGAATCATGCGGCCGCTCATGCACATGAAAAACAGTGTGGAAACGGTCAGCACCATCATTACGGGTGCCTGCGGCATCAGTGTGATTGCCAGCATGGGGAATACGACGGCAATGGCAAATACACGGAATGTTTGCAGCTTGCCCCGAAGATCCGTCAGCCGCCCGACCCAGCGGGCAGTCAGGAGCGTACCAATGCCACCGCACAAATAGACATACGGAATCTGATCTGGCCGCATTCCCACATTGGTCTGCATGTAGATAGTAATGTAGGGAATCACCATGAAACCGGCAAACATCATCAGCGATGAAAAAACAAACGCCCTTTGGTGATTGGCATCCGCCAGCACCACGCGGATACGCTGGACCGCTGAAGAGTCGGTCGACGCTCCCAGGTGCGCGTCCAGTAACGGCAGTGTCCACGCAGCAAAACACAGAAACAGCGCGCACAACAGGGCGATGCCAAAAAACGCGGAATGCCAGCCCAGGTGCGCCGCCAGAAACAGGCCAGCCGGCACCCCGGCTACCGTTGCCACGGAAAACGACGTCATGACAATGCTCATGGCGCGCCCACGTCGCTCAAACGGGATCACATCGCCCACAATCGTCTGGGACAGCGCTGACAGTACGCCGCCAAACACCCCCGCAGCGATGCGTGCCATCATCAGCGTCATGTAGGTGGGTGCCAATCCACACGCCAGCGTGGCCAGCGCAAACAAACCGTAGAGAACCAGCAGCAGGCGCTTGCGTCCGAATCGGTCGATGTAGGCCGAGGCCAGGAAACCGGATAGGCCACCGGCCAGGGTGTAGGCCGATACCAGCATCCCAAACTGCGCGTCGGTGATCGCGAACAACTGCGTGAACTGAGGCCCCAGAGGCATCATGATCATGAAGTCCAGGATATGGGTGAACTGGATGCCCGCAAGTGTGATCAGGAGCCACAACTCGCGCTGTGGCGTGAGAGCTTTGGACATATTTCAGACAGAGTTGCAATTCACTTTAACATCCCTGCACAATTCATGCATGAGCCTGGATACCGTCATTAATGCGAGCATGAACCAGCCCCGTCGACCGGCCAATGCTCTGGTGCTGATGGGTGGCGGTGCCAGAACGGCGTACCAGGTAGGCGTGCTGCGGGCGTTGGCCTCCATGCTCGGATTGCAGGCGCAGACACCCAAAACCTTCCCCTTTCAGGTGCTTATTGGCACATCGGCTGGCGCCCTGAATGCGGCATTTCTGGCCGGCTGTGCTACACAAGGCCTTCAGGCTTTCGATCAATTGGCAGATTTCTGGGGCGCCATCCGGTCAGCTGACGTTTACCGGCTTCAGGTGCCGTCATGGGTTCGGATGAGCAAATTCGCCACAGCCCTGAGCCTGTCACGACACGCACGAAACAACGGGGCGATTCTCGACAACCTGCCTTTGGTAGACACCCTGCACCGCGCGGTGTCACTGCCGGGCATTGACAAAGCCCTGGCCTCGCGCACGCTGGAAGCGCTGGCGGTTACCGCTTCCAGCTATACCAGCGGCGTGCATTGGACCTTTTGCCACACCGCGCAAGACAACCCGATGGACGCCTGGGCGCGGCCCGGCCGGCGTTCAGAGTTCCACCCGATCACCATTGAGCATTTAATGGCTTCCAGTGCCATTCCCTTCCTGTTTCCCGCAACGCCACTGTGGGTAGAGGGTCATCAGGAATTTTTTGGCGACGGCTCCATGCGCCAGGTCTCCCCCCTCTCGCCTGCCATGCATCTGGGAGCCAAGAAGGTATTGGTGGTGGGAGCAGGGCAACCCGAGCGCTCCGGACTGGGTGCCAGCAGCAGCCAGCTTCCGACACGCGGTCCGACGCTAGGCAGCATTGCCGGGCACGCCATGGCCAGTGTGTTTCATGACACCTTGCAGGCGGATGTCGAGCAGGCGCAGCGGGTGACCCAAACCCTGAAGCGGCTACCGCGTGATACAGCCTCTGCCTTGCCATACCGAAGCGTGGAAATTCTGGCGATCCAGCCCAGCCGCTCACTCGACGCGCTGGCCCAGATTCATGCGCTGGAACTGCCCACCGCAACGCGCAATGCCCTGGGTGGGCTGGGGATGCTAAAAGGCGGGGGCGGCGCACTGGCCAGTTACCTGCTTTTCGAACCGGGGTTTGTTCAGTCACTGATTGCCATGGGTGAAAGTGACGCCTTCGCGCGCAAAGCTGAATTACTGGCGTTTTTTGCCGATATTTGAACGCACGCCAGTGCGATAATTTCCGCAAATCAACTTCGGAGACATCTCCTTGGAAAACTGCCCTGGCAGGTAGCTTTCAAATTTAATTGGGGCCCGATTCCAATTGTTCGAAAGCTGCCGTGTGCGACAAACCGCCGCCCCGAATAATTGGAATCTGACCCCGATTGAATGATCCATGCTCAACATCTTTACGCTTGTCAATGGCCGACTCTTCCAGGAAGAGATCGAGTCTCTCGAGGAACTGTCCAAATTCCAGCCGATCTGGGTTGATCTGGAATCGCCCACGCTGGAAGAAAAACGGTGGGTGAAACAATACTTCGGCTTATCGATCCCGGAAGACGCGATGGACGAGGACATCGAAGAATCCGCCCGGTTTTACGCCGAAGAGAATGGCGAATTGCACATTCGCAGCGACTTCCTGATTGCTGATGAAGAGGAGCCACGCCAGGTCCGTGTGGCCTTCATTCTGAATCAGCACAACGCAGAGCTCAAAAGCTGTGGCGTGCTGTTTTCAATCCATGATGAAGACGTACCCGTCTTTCGCCTGCTGCGCATGCGGGCACGCCGGGCTCCGGGTCTGATTGAGGACGCCAAGGAGGTGCTGCTCAAGCTGTTTGATGCAGACGCCGAATACTCCGCGGACTCGCTGGAAGGCATTTACGACCAGCTGGAAAAAGTCAGTAACAAGGTGCTGGCAGGCGATGTTACCGACGCCCTGGCCGGTGAGGTACTGGGGGCAATCGCGCGCCAGGAAGACCTGAACGGGCGCATCCGTCGCAACATGATGGACACCCGCCGCGCGGTGAGCTTCATGATGCGCAGCAAGATGCTCAACGGTGAGCAGTTTGAAGAAGCGCGCCAGATTCTGCGCGATATTGACTCACTGGACTCGCACACCGCGTTTCTGTTCGACAAGATCAACTTCTTGATGGATGCCACGGTCGGTTTCATCAATATCAACCAGAACAAGATCATCAAGATTTTTTCTGTGGCCAGCGTCGCACTGTTGCCGCCCACACTGATTGCCAGCCTGTACGGCATGAACTTCAAGTTCATGCCGGAGCTGGACTGGTCACTGGGTTACCCCTACGCGCTGGCGCTGATGGCGGCCAGCGCCATCGTGCCGATGTGGTACTTCCGAAAGCGGGGCTGGCTGAAATAGCAGGAAGTCTGGCAGCGACGGAAGATCGGCTTTTTACGAGGTCTTTTTGGCCTCCAGCCCTCGTGGAATATGCGTAAATAGCTATTAATTTTATAGCGATCGAAACAAGTTCGTCATGATGGACTGCGCGTAACCGCTGGCCACCTCTGCAACGAACATCGGGAAATCCACGTGTGCCTGGTCATCGGCACGGTCGGAAATCGTCCGCACAGCTGCAAACGGCACGCCAAAGTCAAAGCAGACCTGGGCCACCGCCGCACCCTCCATCTCAACGGCCAATACATCCAGACCAGCTTCGTGCAGCGCCCGCTGAATGCCGCGACTCTCGTCGGCGGCTGAAACAAACCGGTCGCCGCTGGCAATCAATCCACGATGAAGCTGCGCGTGGCCCTGCATCGTTTCAGCCAGGGCCTTGCGGGACGCTTCAAACAGCATTTCCGTGAGTGCTGGATCACAGGCAAAACAGGTTTTGCCGTACAGCGGCACCTCATACCGGGGGAAGATGGGCGAAGCATCCAGGTCGTGCTGAACAAATTCAGTAGCCACCACCACATCACCCACCTTGACGCTCGAACCAATACCGCCAGCCACGCCGGTAAATACGATGCGATGGACACCCAGACAGGTGATCAGCGTGGTGGCAGTCGTGGCGGCAGCAACCTTGCCGATGCGCGACAGACCCAACACCACCCGATGGCTGTTCAGCTCCCCCACCCAGAAATCACGGCCACCGTGCCTGACGCGTTGCGGCTTGTGCAGTTGCTCCAGCAAACCCTGCTGTTCTTCAGCGAGCGCGCTGAGTATGGCGGTGACCGTCATGACACAGGCGTTCGTTCCTGTCTACTTTTCGCGAAGCTCGCGGCGCAGGATTTTCCCCACGGGTGTTTTGGGCAATTCGGTACGGAACTCAATCACCTTGGGCTGCTTGTACCCGGTCAAATTCTCTTTGCAATAGGCCCGGACCTGCGCTTCGGTTAAATCCGGATTTTTCTTGACAATCACCAGCTTGACGCCTTCGCCGGTCTTGGCGTCCGGCACGCCCACACAGGCACACTCCATCACCCCATCCAGCTGGGCGACTACGTCTTCAAGTTCGGTCGGGAACACATTGAAACCGCTGACCAGAATCATGTCTTTCTTGCGATCCACAATCTTGAAGAACCCGCGTTCGTCCATGACGCCAACATCGCCGGTCTTGAAGTACCCGTCAGCCGTCATGACTTTGGCCGTCTCGTCGGGACGCTGCCAGTAGCCGGCCATCACCTGCGGGCCCTTGATGGCAATCTCGCCCGACTGCCCGGCAGCAACCTCGTTGCCATCATCATCCAGCAGCTTCATGTAGGTGCTGGGCAAAGGAACGCCGATGGTGCCCGTGTATTCTTTGGCCGTTACCGGGTTACAGCTGGCGGACGGCGAGGTTTCCGACAAGCCATAACCTTCGCATATCGGGCATCCGGTTTTTTCAAACCAGACTTTGGCAACAGAGCTTTGAACTGCCGAACCACCACCCACCGACACTTTCAGATGGCTCCAGTCCACCGTCTTGAAGTCAGGGTGATTGGCCAGCGCATTGAAGAGCGTATTGACCGCCGGGAAACTGTGAATCCTGTGCTTGGACAACTCTTTGAGAACCGCTGCAAAGTCACGCGCATTGGGCAACAAAATCAGTTTGCCACCGGTACGCATGGACAGCATCATGCCCACGGTAAAAGCAAAAATATGGTACAGCGGAATGGCGCAAACACTGGTGGGCTGCTCATTGGCTGGCACCAGTTTCATGACCGGCTCGTTCCAGGCCTCGGACTGCAGCACGTTGGCGACCACATTGCGATGCAGCAGGACCGCCCCCTTGGATACACCTGTGGTACCTCCGGTGTACTGCAGCACGGCAACGTCATCGGGCTTGATGTCCGCGCGTTTGACAGTGCCCTTGGTACCCCGCGCCACAGCTTCGTTGAAGCGCACTGCGCCAGGCAAACTGAACGGCGGAACCATTTTCTTGACATTGCGGACCATGTAGTTGACCAGCGATCCCTTGAGCAGGCCCAGCTGATCTCCCAGGGAGCACAAAACGACGTGTTTGACCGGCGTTGCAGTCATGCACTTTTCCAGCGTCGTTGCAAAGTTTTCCAGAATGACGATGGCCTTGGCGCCAGCGTCTTTCAACTGGTGCTCAAGCTCGCGTGGGGTGTACAGCGGATTGACGTTCACCAGAATCAACCCGGCACGAAGAATCGCGGCCACCGCCACGGGGTACTGCGGTACGTTGGGCATCATGACTGCGACCCGATCGCCCTTTACCAAGCCGAGGCCCTGCAGGTAAGCGGCAAACGCCTGACTCAGACTGTCGGTCTGGGCGTAGGTAATGTCCTTGCCCATAAAGCTGTAGGCAACCCGTTTGGCATACCGCTTGAAGCTGTCCTCCATCAAGGCAACCAGCGACGGGTACTGGGCAGCATCAATATCGGCCGGAACACCTTCAGGGTAGCACTTAAGCCACATGCGATCTGTCATGGACAACTCTCCAAGCGTATTTTGCGAAACCGAGATTGTGATCGGACAGACGAGGCTGGATTACTGTGTTTTCCCTAGTATGCATAGGGAGGCACACCTAATTCCTCAACCCGGCTGATGGCCCGATCGCCACCAGAGGATCAATCCAGCGCCTTACCCATGTCTTCGACAATCTTCTTGGCATCGCCAAAGACCATCATGGTTTTGTCCATATAGAAGAGTTCGTTGTCCAGACCGGCATAACCTGCGGCCATGGAGCGTTTGTTCACGATGATGGTCTTGGCCTTGTAGGCCTCCAGAATCGGCATGCCATAGATGGCACTGCCCTTCACGTGCGCAGCGGGGTTGACCACGTCATTGGCACCCAGAATGATGGCCACATCGACCTGACCAAACTCGCCGTTGATGTCTTCCATCTCGAACACCTGGTCGTAGGGCACTTCGGCCTCCGCCAGCAACACGTTCATATGGCCGGGCATGCGACCTGCCACGGGGTGAATGGCGTATTTGACGGTAATGCCTTTCTCGGTGAGCTTTTGCGCCAGTTCCTTTACAGCGTGCTGGGCACGGGCGACGGCCAAACCATAGCCGGGCACGATGACCACGGTTTCCGCATTGGACAACACAAACGCGGCATCGTCGGCGCTCCCGCTCTTGACAGCGCGCTGAACGGCAGCACCTGCTATTGCGGTGGTGGCTTCTCCGCCGAACCCGCCCAGAATCACGTTGAAGAACGAACGATTCATGGCCTTGCACATGATGTAGCTCAGAATCGCGCCGCTGGAACCCACCAGCGAACCGGCCACGATCAGCATCGCATTGTTCAAAGAGAAGCCAATGCCCGCTGCGGCCCAGCCGGAATAGCTGTTGAGCATGGACACAACCACCGGCATGTCCGCCCCACCAATCGGGATAATGATCAACACACCCATCACGAAGGCTATGGCCAGCATCGCAAAGAATGCGGGCCAACTCTCAGTCCAGGTGAATACCAGCCCCAGCCCGAGCATGGCAATGCCCAGCACCAGATTCAGCTTGTGCTGCCCGGAAAACTGTACCGGCGCACCCTGAAACAGGCGGAACTTGTATTTGCCGGAGAGCTTGCCGAACGCAATCACCGATCCGCTGAAGGTGATGGCACCAATAGCCGCCCCAAGGAACAACTCAAGCCGGTTGCCAGCAGGAATTGCCAGGCCCTTGGCGACAATACCAAACGCATAGGGTTCGGCCACCGCAGCCACCGCAATGAACACGGCTGCCAAACCAATCATGCTGTGCATGAAGGCCACCAGCTCCGGCATCTTGGTCATCTCGACGCGCTTGGCCATCACCGTGCCAATGGTGCCACCAACCAGCAGGGCGCCGAACACGTAGACCAGTCCAAAGGCTGAGCCACTCGATAATTTGACGATGAGTGCGGCGGTTGTAATAACCGCCACTGCCATACCGATCATCCCGAACAGGTTGCCACGGATAGACGTGGTGGGATGGCTCAGGCCCTTGAGCGCCTGTATGAAGCAGACACTGGCAAACAGGTACAACAGGGTAACGAGGTTCAAGCTCATTTAGCTGCCCCTTTGTCACCAGCAGGCTGCTTCTTGTCTTTTTTCTTGAACATCTCCAGCATGCGCCGGGTCACCATGAAGCCGCCGAACACATTGACAGCCGCCAGCGCTACGGCCAGCACGCCCATGGATTTTCCCAGCGTAGTCTCGGTCAAAGCAGCGGCCAGCATGGCACCGACAATGACGATGGCTGAAATCGCATTGGTCACCGCCATCAGTGGGGTGTGCAATGCGGGGGTAACCGTCCACACCACGTGGTAGCCCACGTAGATGGCCAGTATGAAGATGATCAGGTTGGTGACCGTGGGAGAAACGATATCCATGAGAAGCCTCGGTATTTGTGCTCGGATTGTGTTTTACTTGCGCAAGACGGAGCCGCCCTGCGCCATCAGGCAGGCCGCCACGATGTCGTCATTCATGTCCACATGCAGCGCACCTTCTTTGTTGATGATGAGCTTGAGGAAGTCGAGCACGTTGCGGGCATACAGCGACGATGAATCGGCCGCCACCAGTGCGGGCAGATTGGTCTCGCCAACCAGCGTCACCCCATGTTTCACCACGGTTTTGTCGGCTTCTGAAATGGGGCAGTTGCCACCGCCATTGGGGCCCTTGCCTGCGGCGATGTCGATGATCACCGAGCCGGGCTTCATGCTCTTGACCATGTCTTCGGTGATGAGCGTGGGCGCCGGGCGACCGGGAATCAGCGCGGTGGAAATCACCACGTCTGCCTGCGCCACGCGCTTGGCCACTTCGATTTTCTGGCGATCCAGCCAGCTTTGCGGCATGGGTTTGGCATAGCCACCTACACCCTGTGCAGCCTCCTTCTCTTCCGGCGTGTCGTAAGACACATCGATGAATTTTCCACCGAGCGACTCAACCTGCTCCTTGACGCTGGGGCGCACGTCAGACGCTTCGATCACCGCACCCAGACGTTTGGCCGTGGCGATGGCCTGCAAGCCCGCCACACCCACGCCGAGAATCACCACCCGCGCCGCTTTCACCGTGCCGGCGGCGGTCATCAGCATGGGGAAGAACCGCTGGTATTTATCGGCAGCCATGATGACGGCCTTGTAGCCTGCGATATTGGCCTGGGAAGACAAGACGTCCATGCTCTGGGCGCGTGTGGTACGGGGGGCCGCCTCCAGTGCGTAGCCAGTCAGGCCAGCCGTAGCCAGGCGTTGCAGGCCTGGCGCATCAAACGGGTTGAGCATGCCTACCAGCGTGGTACCGGGCTTCATCTGCGCGCATTCAGCGTCTGACGGGCTGCGAACCTTGAGCACCAGATCGCACGCATAGACACCTGCCATGTCGGTAATTTCAGCGCCTGCAGCCACATATGCATCGTCTGGCACACTGGCGGCCACGCCTGCGCCCGACTGGATGCGGATGGTGTGGCCCTGGGCTTTGAGTTTTTTAGCCGTCTCGGGGGTGACGGCAACGCGGGTCTCGCCCACTGTGGTTTCAGCTGGTACGCCAATCAGCATGAAGCGACTCCTCGACAGGTTAATTTAGTTCTTGCCGCTAGCTTACATGAATTTTCCATGGGTTTTGCTCGGGGTAATCCTGCTGACATGGCAAAGCTACGCTGACATCGCCACGCATAATTGCTCATGGACACCCAATGGAAACCCAACGTCACCGTCGCTGCAATCATTGAGAAAGACGGCAAATTTCTGCTGGTTGAGGAGCACACCTCCACCGGTTTGATGCTCAACAACCCGGCCGGGCACCTGGACCCTGGCGAGTCGGTGGCTGATGGTTGCGCCCGCGAGGCGCTGGAAGAAACCACCCGGGTTTTCCGGCCAACCGGGCTGGTTGGGGTGTACATGACCCGCTCACGACGCCAGACCACAAACGCTGGCGGCCCCGAACAAGATGTGACCTACCTCCGGTTTGCTTTTCGCGGTGAAGTCGACGACGAACAAGCCAACCGGCAGCTCGATCACGGCATCGTCCGTACCCTGTGGATGACGCCCGATGAAGTGCGGGCCAGTCAGGCCCGTCACCGCAGCCCACTGGTCCTGCGATGTATGGAAGACCATCTCGCGGGGCGCTGCTTTCCCCTGGATCTGGTATTCGCTGATCCCAGCGTCTACACATGATTTGCTACTAAATTAATAGCTTATCACGCATATTTGACGAGGTCTAAGGGCCAAAATGGCTCTTGAATTTGCATCTGTTCAATCATCCCCGAGCTTCAGCAACAGCGGCTGCCGTTTTTCAATTGCCCACTTGAGCAGGGCCGCACAACGATACACACCATGCGCAAACTTGCCGTACGGCAGTGTGGCAAACAGGGCCATAACCACACCCAGATGCACGGCCAGCAGCAAGGCCATGGCTGTTGTATCGCGCCAGATCATCAGCGCCAGACCGGTGAGGCTGGTGAAAAACAGCAGCGCGATAAAAGCAAGGTCCATCGGCTTTTGCGCGGCATCCCCATGCAGCGGATGGCGGTGCAAATTCAACCGGAACAGACCGACTGGCCCCACAAGCAACCCGATACCGCCAGCAATACCTAGCAGCACCGGCAAGCTGGTCATCGCGTAAGGCGCCTGCCAATTGAAGAGGTAGTGATAGACCGTGGCCGTGCAGGTAGACGCGAAGCGCAGCATGAACCCATAAAACGTGGCGTGGTGAAAGCGTTTGCGCCACAAGGTCCAGGCATCATCCTCGTTGTTGCAGCCCTCACCGTGACCGCCATCCAGAAACTGCAGGCGCAGGGCGTTGCTGGTGGCTTCTGCCACGGCGCTGCTATTGAGGGCCCCCGGTGACACATCACGCCAGAACCTGCGCACCCCAAGACTCAAAGCCAGCATCGCGAACAGGAAAATCGGCGCAAACATGGCGACCAGCAGGTTGTGCGGAAAAACAGCGTAAAAATTACCTGCCAGCGGCGCGTGGAACAACGTGCCGCGTATCGAGATAACCATTGCCAGAAACAGCGCCAATGCGGCTGCCAGCGCAAGCGCTACCGTCAAACCGTTGCGCTGGTAGAGCTTGCCCAGCGTAGGTGGCCAGGCGTAATCAGCATAGGTTTGTCCGCGCACTTGGGCCATGGCCTGAGGCACGTTGACTGCAAACTCATGCGGCGGCGCGTATTGGCAGGCGTGCAGACAGGCACCACAGTTGTGGCACAGATTGGCCAGGTAATGGATGTCGGCCTGGCCGAATTCAAGGCGGCGCGTCATGGCGGGAAACACCGCGCAAAAACCCTCACAGTAACGACAGGCGTTGCATATTTGCAGCTGGCGACCAACCTCGGCCTCATGCGGTGACAGAGGCGCAGCCGGCAACAGGGCCAGGTCGCCGGCGGCCAGCGCGCGGGCTTCGCGGGTCAGCGCTTCAAGCTGTTGCATGCATCACGTCCAGATGTCGGGCGGCTTTCGCGGCCTGGGCTCCGGCAATGCGGCCAAACGCGGTGCCGATGGTCATGCCGACACCCGCTGTGTAGCCCTTGCCAAGCACATTGCCCGCCATGATTTCGCCTGCTGCAAACAGGTTGGGGCTGGGCTGCCCCCCAAAATGCACCGCCGCTTGCGCGTTCACTTTCATGCCAAGGTAAGTGAAGGTGATGCCCGGCTTAAGGGCGTAGCCATAAAACGGCGCCGTATCAATGGGCTGCGCCCAATGGGTTTTGGCGGGCGTCAGCCCTTCGGTATGGCAGTCGTCCAGCACGGCGTGATCGAACCGGCCAACGCGACACGCTGCGTTGTAGGCATTCACGGTTTCAGCAAAGGCTGCTTCATCCAGATTCAACTGGCGGGCCAGCTGGGCGAGTGAGTCCGTTTTTTCTCCTGGAAATACGGGTGGCATGAAACGGCCCACAGCTTTGGCATCGATCACTGAAAAGGCAATCTGCCCGGGCTGATGCGCCACCAGACGACCCCAGATGGCGTAGCGTTTGGGCCAGAAGTCTTCGCCTTCGTCGTAGAAGCGCTGGGCGTGCTTGTTCACCACAATGCCTAGCGACACGCAGTCCACCCGGGTACAAATGCCGCCGTCGTACAAAGGGGCGCGGGCATCAATCGCAACCGAGTGGGATTGCGTAGGGTCGCCAATGGTGTCGGCGCCCTGATCGATCAAATCACGCAGCAGCACACCCCTGTTGAAGCGTGTCCCGCGGATGGCAAAGTTGTCAGCGGGCCATTCGCCCGCTTCGTTTTGCCCCCAGACTTCGCGCAGCCATTCACGGTTGGACTCAAAGCCACCACTGGCGACCACGCAGGCGCGGGCTTCAATGCGCTCTGTGCCAATATGGGCTGCGACAAAGCGCCCACCCTCCAATTCCAGCCGGTCAACGGGTGCGTCATAGCGAATGCCAACGCCCAGCTTTTCTGCGCTGCGGTAGTAGGCGTTCATCAGGGCCTTGCCGCCACCCATGAAGAAGGCATTGGTGCGTGAAAGATGCAATGTGCCGGACAGCGAAGGCTGAAAGTGCACACCGTGCCGCCGCATCCAGTCGCGGCACTGCGACGATTCCCGGATGGCCAGCCGCGCCAGTTGCTCGTCCGTTTGCCCGCCCGTCACTTTGAACAGGTCTTGCCAGAACTCTTCTTCCGGGTAAGCGTCTGTCAAAACGTCCTGCGGCGCATCGTGCATGCATCGCAGGTTGCGGGTGTGGGCTGAATTTCCCCCGCGCCAGGCCCGGGGGGCCGCCTCCAGCACCTGCACACTTGCACCAGCCTCACGCGCCCTGAGCGCTGCACACAGCGCGGCGTTGCCGCCACCAATGACCAAAACATCAAGCATTATTGGCCTTTAGCCCTCGTCAGATATGCGTGAGTAGCTATTAAATATATAGCGAACCATTTAGCCCGGGTTTCAGTCTGCCTTGATATTGGCTCGCTTGACAATGTCGCTCCAGATCTTTTGCTCGCCCGCAATGAATTTGGCATAGTCGCTGGACGGCCCGCCGCCGCCTACCGCGTTATCGGTCGCAAAACGCTCCGTCACGGCGGACGATTTGAGCGCCTTGAGCGACTCTTCCTGCAGGCGTTTGACAATGTCGGGCGGCGTACCAGCGGGCACATGCATGCCGTACCACTGGGAGGTTTCAAAATCCTTGAAACCCATCTCGGCCACCGTCGGCACATCGGGCAGCGCAGAAATCCGCTCATGCGTGCCCACGGCGATGGCACGCAGCTTGCCGGCCCGGATGTGTGCGCCCAAAGCCGGCATGCCGGCTGATGAAGCCTGCGTGCGACCAGCCAGCAAATCGGTCAGCTGGGGGCCGGTGCCACGATAAGGAATGTGCGTGATGAACATGCCGGTCACCAGCTTGAGGTATTCCATCGCCAGATGTCCCGCGCTGGCGTTACCCGCAGAGCCATAGTTGAGCTTGCCCGGATTGGCTTTGGCGTAGGCTACAAATTCCCTGAAATTTTTTGCCGGCACATCCGGGTGAATCACAAACACGTTGGGTACTTTGGCCAGCAGCGTCACGGGCATGAAATCCTTGTTCACATCGTACGGCTGATTGGCCAGCATGTACGGGTTGACCGCCAGGGTTCCTACATGGGTGAGGATGAGAGTATGGCCATCGGGCGCGGCTTTGGCCACATCCTGCATGGCCACAACGCCTGCGCCGCCAGGCTTGTTTTCCACAAACACACTTTGGCCCAGCTGTTTGGTCATCTCCGCTGCAACGGAGCGCGCCACAATTTCGGAGGTGCCACCCGGTGCAAAAGGCACCACAAACCGGATCGCCTTGGACGGCCAGGCCGATTGGGAGAAAACAGATGGCGCGGCGATAGTTGACGCAGTGGCTCCGGCAACCTGCAGGACTTTGCGGCGGGAGAAAACGGATGTTTTAACTGTTGTGTTCATAAAGAAGCTCCGGAATTGGGACATTCACAGCGTATGCCGGGACACGCGAAATTGCTATCGGCGAAAACCCCCGTTTTGGTGGCTTGCTCGCACTGACCTGTGATCACGCAACGTGGCTGGGATAATCATCTACCTATGGGCAAACAAAGAATCGTGGTTGGCTTGAGTGGTGGGGTAGATTCCGCGGTCACGGCCTACCTGCTGAAACAGCAGGGGCACGAGGTGGTCGGCATCTTCATGAAAAACTGGGAAGATGACGACGACAGCGAGTACTGCTCGTCCAACATCGATTTTGTCGATGCTGCGGCCGTGGCCGACGTGATTGGCATCGACATTGAACACGTCAATTTCGCTGCGGAATATAAAGAGCGCGTCTTTGCCGAGTTTTTGCGCGAATATCAGGCGGGCCGCACACCCAACCCGGACATTCTGTGCAACGCCGAAATCAAGTTCAAGGCGTTCCTGGACCACGCCGTGCGTCTGGGGGCCGAAAAAATTGCCACCGGCCATTACGCCCGGGTCCGCCAGAACAGCGCCACTGGCAAACACGAACTGCTCAAGGGGCTGGATCCGTCCAAAGACCAAAGCTACTTTTTGCACCGGCTAAACCAGTCCCAGCTGGCGAAAACACTGTTTCCCGTGGGAGAGCTGCACAAAACGGAGGTGCGGCGCATTGCGGCGGAGACTGGCCTGCCCAACGCCAAAAAGAAAGACTCCACCGGTATCTGCTTCATCGGCGAGCGGCCGTTTCGGGAATTTTTGAACCGCTACATCGCCAAAGAACCGGGCCCGATCAAGGACGAGCGCGGTCGCGTGCTGGGCGAGCACCACGGCTTGAGCTTTCACACGCTGGGGCAGCGGCAGGGTCTGGGTATTGGTGGGATCAAGGCCAAAGGCGCGGCCAGGGGCGGCGGCGAGCACGCCCCCTGGTTCGTAGCGCGCAAGGATCTGGAAAACAACACGCTGTGGGTGGTGCAAGGACACGATCATCCCTGGTTGTTGTCACGTCAGCTGAATGCACTGGATTCGAGCTGGATTGCAGATACACCGCCAGAACCGGGTCTGCTTGCAGCCAAGACGCGTTACCGGCAGAGTGACGCGCAGTGCGCTGCAGGTGCTGGGCGACCATGAATTCACACTGCAGTTCACTGAAAACCAGTGGGCCGTGACGCCAGGCCAATCGGCCGTGGTGTATGACGGTGAGGTTTGCCTGGGCGGCGGTGTCATCCATTCATCGGCCAGCGCGGTGTCCGGTCAGGAAGCGTTTGAGCGTTAAACGCCGTGAAATGGCATGTAAATTTACCGTTACAAACCGTTAGGCGCCCCAGACCCGCCGCTAAACTGGTTGGTTATTGACACTGCACCCTGTTGGGGCAGACTGCAAGCCCTGACCACCCTCAAGGCTTTGCGCCTTTGACCGATATAGCTAGCGTGCACTTACTACGGATAGTTGATGTTTCACGTGATTCGAAATTCTGAAGGCGTGATCGACTCCATTTCCCGCCATCCGCAAGGTGGCGGTGAGGTGCTGGATGATCGGCACCCCGAAATCCGGGCGTTTCTGGCTGCGCCAGGTGGAGAGCCCGCGTTCACGGAAATGGACGCGGATTTTGTGCGCGTGATCGAAGACGTCATCGATACGCTGATCAAAAACAACGTGATTCGCCTGACCGACCTCCCCGTGGTTGCGCAAAAGAAACTGATGAAACGCAAAGGCGTGCGCAACAAACTGGGTGGCGCGCTCGACCTTCTGGGCGGTGATGACCTGATCCTGTGATGGCCTGGCCGTCCACTGATTTCCCCTCTTGAACATGTCCACGCCCACCTTGACCATCCCACCTGACAGCCCACCCATGGCCTGGCGGGTGGGTGAGCACGCGACCCACATGGACCCGCTGCTCGATTGCGTGGTGGCGATTGCGCGAATTTTCGGCATTGCAACCACGCACGAATCCCTGTCGGCAGGCCTGCCGCTGGAGGACAACCGCATCACACCGGCCCTGATTCCCCGTGCGGCAGCACGCGCGGGCATGACGGCCCGGCTGGCGCGCCGCTCTTTGTCTGACTTGCGGCCGGGCCTGCTGCCAGCCATTTTGTTGCTCAATGACAAACAGGCCTGCATCTTGCTGGAATGGCTACCATCCGGCGATGCACGCGTGCGCTACCCCGAGAGCGGCGAGTCGGCCGATGTACTGCCCCGGCAGGAACTGGAGTCGCTGTTTGCGGGCATCGTGTTCTTTGTACGTCCGGTATTCAACTTTGATCAACGAACGCCCGAAACCGGCGAAATCAAAAACCGGCACTGGTTTTGGGGCGTGGTGTTTCAAAACTGGCGCCTGTACCGCGACAGCTTGCTGGCTGCGCTGCTGATCAACCTGTTTGCTTTGGTCACGCCCATGTTCAGCATGACGGTCTATGACCGGGTGGTGCCCAATCGGGCGGAAGAGACCCTGTGGGTGCTGGCGCTGGGCGTGCTGCTGATCATGCTTTTTGACACGCTGCTGCGGGTCTTGCGGGGTTACATCCTGGATACCGCCGGTAAACGCATCGACGTTACGCTGTCAGCCAAGATCATGGAACGCGTGCTGGGTCTGAAGCTGGCGGACCGGCCCGCGTCCGTCGGCTCTTTTGCCGCCAACTTGCGCGCTTTCGAGTCGGTACGTGACTTTGTTGCTTCGGCCACGATCACGACGCTGGTAGACATCCCGTTTGTATTTGTCTTTCTGTTCGCGATCTCATGGATTTCCCCCTGGTTGATCATTCCGCCGGTCGTGTGCATCGTGCTCCTCATCTTCGCAGCTTTGATAGCCCAGCAAAAGATGCAGGAGCTGGTTGACGTGACGCAGCGCGCATCGGCTCAACGAAACGCCACGCTGGTGGAAAGCCTGGTCGGCATCGAGACCATCAAATTCATGGTGGCTGAGGGCAGCATCCAGCGTAAATGGGAGGGCGCAACGGTTTTCCTGGCGCAAAACAGCACGAAATTGAAGTTGCTATCGTCTGTCACATCCAACCTGGCACAGATGTTTTCGCAGCTGGTTTCCACAGCCACCGTTATTGCAGGCGTTTACCTGCTGTTCAACAACCAGGTCAGCATGGGCGGCATCATCGCCGCGTCCATGCTCGCGGGCCGGGCAATGGCACCATTTGGTCAGGTCGTCGGTCTGTTGATGCAATTTCACTATGCCAAGAGTGGTCTGGGATCTGTAGAGACCCATATGCAGAAGGCACCCGAGCGGCCCGAAGAATCAACATTCATCCACCGGACCAGTTTTCAGGGCGGCATTGAGTTCAAAAACGTCAGCTTTACCTATCCTGGGCATGAACAGCTCACGCTGAATAAGGTGTCGTTCAAGATCAATCCCGGGGAACGTGTTGCCTTCATCGGCCGGGTGGGGTCAGGCAAATCAACACTTCAACGCATCATGCTGGGCCTGTACCAGCCGACTGAAGGGGCCGTGCTCATTGACGGTATTGATTCCAGACAGATCGACCCAGCGGAGTTGCGGCGTTCCATTGGTTTTGTGCCGCAGGACATCAACCTGTTTTTCGGTTCGCTCAAGGAAAACATCGCCATGGGCGCGCCTTTTGCGAATGATCAGGATATTGTTTCTGCCGCCGAAATTGCTGGTGTGAGCGAGTTTGCCAATCGGCATCCGCGCGGTTTTGACATGGCCATCGGCGAGCGGGGAGAGTCATTGTCTGGCGGGCAACGTCAGGCGGTCGGCATTGCGCGCGCCGTGCTGAACGACCCGCCCATTCTGCTGCTGGACGAGCCCAGCAGCGCGATGGACCATCAAAGCGAAGATGCGCTCAAGACGAGGCTTCGGTCATTCGCCAAGGGCAAGACAGTCGTGTTGGTCACCCATCGGTCATCACTGCTGGAGCTGGTAGACCGGCTGATTGTGATTGATAGCGGTCAGATCATGGCCGATGGGCCCAAAGCCCAGGTGGTTGAGGCACTGCAGAGCGGCCGAATCGGCAAGGCAACATGATGAAACTTGATGCCTTGCTTCAACGCGCGAAAGTCATCTGGCAGCCGATTTACGGATGGTGCTCTGGCTGGATTGATCGGGCCATGCTGGCGCTGATGGGTAAAGACATTGGTCAGGATCAGGATTTCGATGCCAATGCCGACTGGGCGATTGCCGAACAAACCCCACGGGGTGCCCGCGTCATGGTGTGGTTGAGTGCAGGCGCTGTTTTTGTCATGATTGTTTGGGCCAGCCTGGCGACTCTGGACGAAGTCACCCGCGGTGAGGGAAAAGTCATTCCATCACGACAGGTTCAAATCCTGCAAAGCATGGATGGCGGCATCATTTCAGAAATCTTGGTGCGGGAAGGGCAGTCGGTCAAAATTGGGGACTTGATGGTGAAGGTGGACCCGACCCGCATGGTCTCTTCCCTGCGTGAGAACAGGTCTCAATATCTGGCCGTTCTGGCCAAGTCGGCTCGCCTGAAAGCCCTGGCGGAAGGCTCCAACTTTGTGGCTCCTGAAGTCGTGTCCAAGGAGGCGCCTGAGATCGTTGAGCAGGAACGCCGATTGTTTGAGTCGCGGCGGGCCGAACTGGATGCATCCATAGGAGTGGCACGTCAACAATCCGCGCAACGCACGCAGGAGCTGGTTTCCGTCAAGGCGAGACGGGAACAGGCCGCCCAGAGTTTTACACTGACCGCCAAAGAGTTGGAATTGACACGGCCGCTGGTGAAAACCGGGGCTGTTTCAGACGTCGAGTTGCTCCGGCTGGAACGGGATGTTGCCCGTTATCGGGGTGAACGCGACAGTGCGAGTTCAGACATTCCCCGGATTGAATCAGCCATCGCGGAGGCGAACCGGAAAATTCAGGAGGTGGACCTGACGTTCAGGAATATCGCTCGATCAGAACTGAGCGAAACCAATGCCAAACTGAGTGCCCTGTCTGAGGGCAGCACTGCACTGGTGGACCGCGTCAAGCAGACGGATATCCGGTCACCCGTCAACGGCACCGTCAAGCAACTGCGGGTGAACACCGTGGGCGGCGTTGTGCAGCCAGGCAAGGACCTGATTGAAATTGTGCCGTCCGATGATGCCTTGCTGCTGGAGGCCAGAGTTCAACCACGGGATATTGCGTTCCTGCGGCCAGGTCAGAAGGCGCTGGTCAAGTTCACGGCCTACGACTTTTCTACGTACGGCGGTCTCGAAGCCACGCTGGAACACATCAGTGCGGATACTGTGGTCGACGAAAAGGGAAATGCATTTTTCCTGGTACGGGTGCGGACGGCCTCGACGGACCTGGGGCCCACCAAGCTACCCATCATTCCCGGCATGGTTGCCGAGGTCGATATTTTGACCGGCAAGAAAACCGTACTCAATTACCTGCTGAAGCCCATTCTGCGCGCCAAGTCCAGCGCATTAACTGAACGATGATCCGGACTGACAAGCTGATTCTGGTTAGTCACGATCCCGGGCTGCTGGAACACTGGAAAAAGGCTTTGGGATCGAGCAAGGCGCTTTGCCTGTCACAATTTTCTGCGTTGTCGGGTTCAGAGCTACCCGTTGGCGCAACCGTGTGGATTGATGGCGACTTACCCGGCCTTCCGGCATGGAAAGAACCTATTTGGGCAAGTCTGCTCAGAACCTCCCACATTGTTTGTACAAGCTCGATGCCGAAAAATGTGGCGGCGATACAAGCGCTAGACGCTGGCTGCAGTGCATTTGTTCACGCTTTTGCGGACTTTAAAACCCTCAAACAGGTTCAGCAAGTTGTGGTTTCGGGCCAGATCTGGGTTGGCCGGGACTTGATGCAACAACTGCTGGCGGGTGCGAACAAAGCGGGGGCGATGATCACCGAAATGGATCGGGGATGGGATGTCACACTCACCTCACGGGAGAAGGAAATTGCTGTTTTAGCGGCAAATGGCGCATCAAATAAGGCAATTGCAGCGAATTGCAGCATTACTGAGCGAACCGTCAAGGCGCATTTAGCTGCTATTTTTGAAAAATTGAACCTCACAGACCGACTCCAGCTCGCTCTCCGGGTTCACGGCATCAACTGACTCGGGTCTGTTGGCATCCTGTACTTCAGGCCAATACCGAAATGTCGATGACCTAACTAGTATCAATCCAACTATTTTTGCTATCCGGAGTTCTTTCATGGCTACAAGTCAAGTTTCTGCCCAGGCCCGTGGCGTTATCGTTGTCCTGGAAGGCAAGGCTTGGGTGCTGGACAGCTCTGGAAACCGGGCTTTGCTGAAGGTAGGAGACGAGGTACAGGAAGGTCAGGTCATCGTGACCGACACCGGGACACGACTTGAACTGGCTCTTCCAAACGGTCAGGTCGTATCGGTTTCCACTGGCCGTGAACTGCTGATCGATGCCAACTTGCTTGGCCTTGCGCCAACTGACCGGTCTGAAGCAGCCCTCGAGGACCTGAATAGTGGCTCTGCACAAGTTGCACGAATAATTCAATCTGGCGGCGATCTCTCCACCGAACTTGATCCAACTGCGGCCGGCCAAGCGGGGGGGGATACCAGCGAATCACACAGCTTCGTCCGCGTGCTCCGGATTGTGGAGAACCTGGCACCGCTGGGGCTGGATCGGGTAGCAGATGCAATCGAAGACCTCAATCCGATATTGGGCAAATCGGAATTGACCGTGGTAGTTGCTCCACCCCCCGCCAGCACGGGATCCGATGTGCCCGTGGCCGTGGCCGACACCCCGGTGGGCGTCACCGAGGACACGCCGTTTACCGCCAGCCTGGCCTCCAACGACACGCCCTCGGGCGATGGCGGCAATGTCTGGAGCAAGACCACCGATCCGGCCAACGGCACCGTCACCGTGACCGCGGCCGGTGTTTTCCACATACACCCCCAACGCCAACTTCAATGGCGTGGACAGCTTCACCTACACCATCACCGACGCCGATGGCTCCACCTCCAGCGCCACCGTCACCCTCAATGTGGGCGCCGTCAATGATGTGCCCGTGGCCGTGGCCGACACCCCGGTGGGCGTCACCGAGGACACGCCGTTTACCGCCAGCCTGGCCTCCAACGACACGCCCTCGGGCGATGGCGGCAATGTCTGGAGCAAGACCACCGATCCGGCCAACGGCACCGTCACCGTGACCGCGGCCGGTGTTTTCACATACACCCCAACGCCAACTTCAATGGCGTGGACAGCTTCACCTACACCATCACCGACGCCGATGGCTCCACCTCCAGCGCCACCGTCACCCTCAATGTGGGCGCCGTCAATGATGTGCCCGTGGCCGTGGCCGACACCCCGTGGGCGTCACCGAGGACACGCCGTTTACCGCCAGCCTGGCCTCCAACGACACGCCCTCGGGCGATGGCGGCAATGTCTGGAGCAAGACCACCGATCCGGCCAACGGCACCGTCACCGTGACCGCGGCCGGTGTTTTCACATACACCCCCAACGCCAACTTCAATGGCGTGGACAGCTTCACCTACACCATCACCGACGCCGATGGCTCCACCTCCACGGCCACCGTCACCCTCAATGTGGGCGCCGTCGATGATGTGCCCGTGGCCGTGGCCGACACCCCGTGGGCGTCACCGAGGACACGCCGTTTACCGCCAGCCTGCCTCCAACGACACGCCCTCGGGCGATGGCGGCAATGTCTGGAGCAAGGCCACCGATCCGGCCAACGGCACCGTCACCGTGACCGCGGCCGGTGTTTTCACATACACCCCCAACGCCAACTTCAATGGCGTGGACAGCTTCACCTACACCATCACCGACGCCGATGGCGCCACCTCCAGCGCCACGGTGACCCTCAATGTGGGCGCCGTCAATGATGTGCCGGTGGCGGTGGCCGACACCCCGGTGGGCGTCACCGAGGACACGCCGTTTACCGCCAGCCTGGCCTCCAACGACACGCCCTCGGGCGATGGCGGCAATGTCTGGAGCAAGACCACCGATCCGGCCAACGGCACCGTCACCGTGACCGCGGCCGGTGTTTTCACATACACCCCCAACGCCAACTTCAATGGCGTGGACAGCTTCACCTACACCATCACCGACGCCGATGGCTCCACCTCCAGCGCCACCGTGACCTTCAATGTGGGCGCCGTCAATGATGTGCCCGTGGCCGTGGCCGACACCCCGGTGGGCGTCACCGAGGACACGCCGTTTACCGCCAGCCTGGCCTCCAACGACACGCCCTCGGGCGATGGCGGCAATGTCTGAGCAAGACCACCGATCCGGCCAACGGCACCGTCACCGTGACCGCGGCCGGTGTTTTCACATACACCCCAACGCCAACTTCAATGGCGTGGACAGCTTCACCTACACCATCACCGACGCCGATGGCGCCACCTCCAGGGCGACCGTGACCTTCAATGTGGGCGCCGTCAATGATGTGCCCGTGGCGGTGGCCGACACCCCGGTGGGCGTCACCGAGGACACGCCGTTTACCGCCAGCCTGGCCTCCAACGACACGCCCTCGGGCGATGGCGGCAATGTCTGGAGCATGGCCACCGATCCGGCCAACGGCACCGTCACGGTGCGGCCGGTGTTTTCCCCATACACCCCCAACGCCAACTTCAATGGCGTGGACAGCTTCAGCTACACCATCACCGACGCCGATGGCGCCACCTCCAGCGGCGACCGTGACCTTCAATGTGGGCGCCGTCAATGATGTGCCCTGGCCGTGGCCGACAGCCCCTGGGCGTCACCGAGGACACGCCGTTTACCGCCAGCCTGGCCGCCAACGACACGCCCTCGGGCGATGGCGGCAATGTCTGGAGCCAGGCCACCGATCCGGCCAACGGCACCGTCACCGTGACCGCGGCGGTGCTTTCACCTACACCCCGAACGCCAACTTCAATGGCGTGACAGCTTCACCTACACCATCACCGACGCCGATGGCGCCACGTCCAGCGCGACCGTGACCCTCAACTGCAGCCCGTCGATGATGTGCCGGTGGCGGTGGCCGACACCCGCTGGGCGTCACCGAGGACACGCCGTTTACCACGCCAGCCTGGCCGGCAACGACACGCCCTCGGGCGACGGCGGCAACTTGGCCGGCAGCCCCCCGCCCTCCGCGCTTCACTCACCTCCCGCCCGGGCGACCGCCGGCGACGGGGCTCGTGGCCCGCGAGGCCTGGCGGCCGACAGCCTGGGCGTACCAGGACACGCTACGCCAGGCTGGCGCAAGACCGCCTCGGGCGCGGCAATGGCGCCCGCCACGGCCCCCGCCCCCCAACGACACGCCTCGGGCGATGGCGGCAATGTCTGGGCCGGGCCACCGGGCCGGCCAACGGCACCGTGGCGGTGACCGCGGCCGGTGCTTCACCTACACCCCGAACGCCAACTTCAATGGCGTGGACAGCTTCACCTACACCATCACCGACGCCGATGGCGCCACCTCCAGGGCGACCGTGAGCATCAATGTGGGCCGGGTCGATGATGTGCCCGTGGCGGCGGCCGACACCCCGGTGGGCGTCACCGAGGACACGCCGTTTAGCGCCAGCCTGGCCTGCAACGACACGCCCTCGGGCGACGGCGGCAATGTCTGGAGCAGGGCCACCGATCCGGCCAACGGCACCGTGGCCGTGACCGCGGCCGGTGTTTTCACCTACACCCCGAACGCCAACTTCAATGGCGTGGACAGCTTCACCTACACCATCACTGGGCATCACCGAAGACACGCCCTTCAGCGGCACGCTGGCCGGCAACGACACGCCCTCGGGCGACGGCGGCAACCTCTGGAGCCTGGCCACGGCGGCCACCAACGGCACCGTGGACCCAGCGGCGACGGTGAGCTGCCCGTCGATGACCCCCTGGCGGCGACAGCGGGCCGGACACGCCCTCCAGCGCCTGGCGGCAACGCCGCCCTGGGCGACGGCGGCAACTTGGCCGGCCACGGCGGCGCCAACGGCACGCGGTGCACCGCGGCCGCACCTACCCCCGAACGCCAACTCAACGGCGCGACAGCTTCAGCTACAGCATCACCGACGCCGACGGCGACGTCAGCACGGCGACGGTGAGCTCAGCGCCGTCGATGACCCCGGCGGCGACAGCCCGGCGCCAAGACACGCCCTTCAGCGGCACGCTGGCCGGCAACGACACGCCCTCGGGCGACGGCGGCAACGTCTGGTCCTGGCCACGGCGGCCACCAACGGCACCGTGGTGGTCAACAACGACGGCACCTTCACCTACACCCCGAACGCCAACTTCAACGGCGCCGACAGCTTCAGCTACAGCATCACCGACGCCGACGGCGACGTCAGCACGGCGACGGTGAGCTCAGCGCGCGGTCGATGACCGCCCCGGCGGCGACAGCCCGCTGGGCCGAGGCACGCCCTGCGGCACCTGGCGGCAACGACACGCCCTCGGGCGACGGCGGCAACGTCTGGTCGCTGGCCACGGCGGCGGCCAACGGCACGGCGGTGGTCAATGCCGACGGCACCTATACCTACACGCCGAACGCCAACTTCACCGGCAGCGACAGCTTCGCCAGCATCACCGACGCCGACGGCGACGCCAGCACGGCGACGGTGAGCTCACGTGCCGTCAGACCCCGGCGGCCGACAGCCTGGGGGCCGGGACGCGCACCGGCCTGCGGCAACGACCGCCTGGGCAGGCAATTGGGCCTGGCCCGGCGGCCAACGGCCGGTGACCGCGACGGCACCTCCACCCCGACGCCAACCCCGGCGGCGACAGCTTCACCTACACCTCACCGAGCCGAGGGACGCGGCGACGGTGAGCTCAGTGCTCGATGACGCCCGCGGCGGGCCGACAGCCGTGGCCAGGACACGCCACGGCCTGGCGGGCAACGACCGCCCTGGGCGACGGCGGCAACGTCTGGCCTGGCCACGGCGGCCAACGGCACCGGTGGTCAACCGGGCCACCTCACCCCAACGCCACTCCCGGCGGACAGCTTCACTACACCATCACCGACGCCGACGGCGACACCGCACGGCGACGGTGAGCTCAACGTGGCGTCGATGACGCCGCGGCGGCCCGACAGCCGGGGTCGAGGACACGCCAGCGGCAACCTGGCGGGCAACGACACGCCCTCGGGCGACGGCGGCAACGTCTGGTCGCTGGCCACGGCGGCGGCCAACGGCACGGCGGTGGTCAATGCCGACGGCACCTATACCTACACGCCGAACGCCAACTTCACCGGCAGCGACAGCTTCACCTACACCATCACCGACACCGACGGCGACACCAGCACGGCGACGGTGAGCATCAGCGTGACCCCGGTCGATGACGCCCCGGCGGCGGCGGCCGACAGCCCGGTGGGCCCGAGGACACGCCCCAGCGGCACCCTGGCCGGCAACGACACGCCTGGGCGACGGCGGCAACCTCTGGGCTGGCCAGGCGGCCAACGGCACCGGTGACCGCGGCGGCGCCTTCACCTACACCCCAACGCCAACTCACCGGCGCGACAGCTTACCTACACCATCACCGACGCCGACGGCGACCAGCACGGCGACGGTGAGCTCAACGTGCGTCGATGATGCCCGGCGGCCGACAGCCTGACGGTGGCCGAGGACAGCGGCACCACCAGCGGCAACCTGGCGGGCAACGACACGCCCTCGGGCGACGGCGGCAACGTCTGGAGCCTGGCCGGCGGCCGGCCAACGGCACCGTGGTGACCGCGGCCGGTGCTTCACCTACACGCCGAACGCCAACTTCACCGGCAGCGACAGCTTCACCTACACCATCACCGACACCGACGGCGACACCAGCACGGCGACGGTGAGCATCAGCGTGACCCCGGTCGATGACGCCCCGGCGGCGGCGGCCGACAGCCTGACGGTGGCCGAGGACAGCGGCACCACCAGCGGCAACCTGGCGGGCAACGACACGCCCTCGGGCGACGGCGGCAACGTCTGGTCGCTGGCCACGGCGGCCAACGGCACGGCGGTGGTCAATGCCGACGGCACCTATACCTACACGCCGAACGCCAACTTCACCGGCAGCGACAGCTTCACCTACACCATCACCGACGCCGACGGCGACACCAGCACGGCGACGGTGAGCCTCAACGTGGGCCCCGTCGATGACGTGCCGGTGGCGGTCGGCCGACAGCCCGCTGGGCGTCACCGAGGACACGCCCTTACCAGCGGCAGCCTGGCCTGCAACGACACGCCCTCGGGCGACGGCGGCAATGTCTGGAGCTGGGCCACCGAGCCGGCCAACGGCACCGTCACCGTGACCGCGGCCGGTGTACACCTACACGCCGAACGCCAACTACAACGGGGCGGACAGCTTCACCTACACCATCACCGACGCCGACGGCGACGTCAGCACGGCGACGGTGAGCTTCAACGTCGGCAGCGTCGACGACCTGCCGCTGGCGGTCAATGACAGCCCGCTGGGCATCACCGAAGACACGCCCTTCAGCGGCACGCTGGCCGGCAACGACACGCCCTCGGGCGACGGCGGCAACCTCTGGTCGCTGGCCACGGCGGCGGCCAACGGCACGGCGGTGGTCAATGCCGACGGCACCTATACCTACACGCCGAACGCCAACTTCACCGGCAGCGACAGCTTCACCTACACCATCACCGACGCCGACGGCGACGCCAGCACGGCGACGGTGAGCTCAGCGTGGCCGTCGATGACCCCGCGGCCCGACAGCCCTGGGCTCGGGACCGCCCTCCGGCACCTGGCGGCAACGACACGCCCTGGGCACGGCGGCAACGTCTGGGCCGGGCCCGCCGGCCACGGCACCGGGTGGTCAGCACGGCACCTACCTACACCCCGAACGCCAACTTCACCGGCGCGACAGCTTCACCTACACCATCACCGACGCCGACGGCGACCCAGCACGGCGACGGTGAGCTCAAGTGGGCCCCGTCGATGACTGCCGGTGGCGGTGCCGACAGCCCGGTGGGCCGAGGACACGCCAGCGGCAACCTGGCGGGCAACGACACGCCCTCGGGCGACGGCGGCAACGTCTGGCCTGGCCACGGCGGCCAACGGCACGGGTGGTCCGCCGACGGCCCCACCCACCCGCCAACTCCCCACCCACCCTACCCCCGGCGACCCGGCCGACCCTCCAGACCCCACGCCCCGCCCCCCCCCACGCCTGGGCTGCGCGCACGCGGTCAGCCCACCCCCCCGCCAACTTCCCGGCCCGCTCACCCCTCCCCCCGCCCCACGCCCCGTCAGACGCCCGCACCCCGACCAGCCTGGCCGCAACGACACGCCCTCGGGCGACGGCGGCAACGTCTGGAGCAGGGCCACCGGCCGGCCAACGGCACCGTGGTGACCGCGGCCGGGCTTCACCTACACGCCGAACGCCAACTTCACCGGCAGCGACAGCTTCACCTACACCATCACCGACGCCGACGGCGACACCACCACGGCGACGGTGAGCCTCAACGTGGGCCCGTCGATGACCCCCGGTGGCGGTGGCCGACAGCCCGGGGCGTCACCGAGGACACGCCCTTAGCGGCACCCTGGCCTGCAACGACACCCCTCGGGCGAGGCGGCAATCTGGGCCCCGCGGTGCCTACCCCCTGCCGTACTCACTCCGCGCCGACGGCGACCCCCGACGACCACGCGAGCCGGCGAGGACAGCCCCGGCCTGGCGCGCCTAGGCCACGCGCCACCGCCCGGCAGGTGGCGCCGGCCCTACCTACCCCGCCAACTCCGGCGACAGCTTCACCTACACCATCACCGAGCCGACGGCGACCGCGGCAGTCACTCCGTCATGCTGCCTGCGGCCACACCGGCCAGGACAGCCCGCAGCCTGGCCGCAACGACACGCCCTCGGGCGACGGCGGCAATGTCTGGAGCAAGGCCACCGGTCCGGCCAACGGCACCGTCGCGGTGACCGCGGCCGGTGTTTTCACCTACACCCCCAACGCCAACTTCAATGGCGTGGACAGCTTCACCTACACCATCACCGACGCCGATGGCGCCACCTCCAGCGCCACGGTGAGCTTCAACGTGGGCGCCGTCGATGACTGCCCGTGGCCGTGGCCGACACCCCGGGGCGTCCCGAGGACACGCCCGCTGCCCGCACCCCTCGGGCGATGGCGGCAATCTGGGCGCCGCCGGCCGGACCGCGCCCACCTACACCCCCGCCCCCGGCGACGCTTCACCTACACCTCACCGACGCCGAGGCGACCCCCCGACCCCACCCCCCCCCCCAGGACACCGTTACCGCCAGCCTGGCCTGCAACGACACGCCCTCGGGCGATGGCGGCAACGTCTGGAGCCGGGCCACGGCGCCGGCCAACGGCACCGTCGTGGTCACCGCGGCCGGGCTTCACCTACACCCCAACGCCAACTTCAATGGCGTGACAGCTTCACCTACACCATCACCGACGCCGATGGCGACACCGCAGGCGACGGTCAGCCTCAACGTGGGCCTGGTCGATGACTGCCCGTGGCGGTGGCCGACACCCCTGGGCGTCACCGAGGACACGCCGTTTACCGCCAGCCTGGCCTCCAACGACACGCCCTCGGGCGATGGCGGCAATGTCTGGAGCAAGACCACCGCGGCGGCCAACGGCACCGTCACCGTGACCGCGGCCGGTGCTTTCACCTACACCCCCAACGCCAACTTCAATGGCGTGGACAGCTTCACCTACACCATCACCGACGCCGATGGCGCCACCATCAGGGCGACCGTCAGCCTCAATGTGGGCGCCGTCAATGATGTGCCGGTGGCCGTGGCCGACACCCCAGGGGCGTCACCGAGGACACGCCGTTTACCGCCAGCCTGGCCTCCAACGACACGCCCTCGGGCGATGGCGGCAATGTCTGGAGCATGGACCACCGCGGCGGCCAACGGCACCGTCACCGGTGACCGCGGCCGGTGTTTTCACACCTACACCCCCAACGCCAACTTCAATGGCGTGGACAGCTTCACCTACACCATCACCGACGCCGATGGCGCCACCTCCAGGGCGACCGTGACCCTCAATGTGGGCGCCGTCGATGATGTGCCCGTGGCCGTGGCCGACACCCCTGTGGGCGTCACCGAGGACACGCCGTTTACCGCCAGCCTGGCCTGCAACGACACGCCCTCGGGCGATGGCGGCAATGTCTGGAGCAAGACCACCGATCCGGCCAACGGCACCGTCACCGTGACCGCGGCCGGTGTTTTCACCTACACCCCCAACGCCAACTTCAATGGCGTGGACAGCTTCACCTACACCATCACCGACGCCGATGGCTCCACCTCCAGCGCCACCGTGACCCTCAATGTGGGCGCCGTCGATGATGTGCCCGTGGCGGTGGCCGACACCCCGGTGGGCGTCACCGAGGACACGCCGTTTACCGCCAGCCTGGCCTCCAACGACACGCCCTCGGGCGATGGCGGCAATGTCTGGAGCAAGACCACCGATCCGGCCAACGGCACCGTCACCGGTGACCGCGGCCGGTGTTTTCACATACACCCCCAACGCCAACTTCAATGGCGTGGACAGCTTCACCTACACCATCACCGACGCGGATGGCTCCACCTCCAGCGCGACCGTCACCCTCAATGTGGGCGCCGTCGATGATGCCCGTGGCCGTGGCCGACACCCCGTGGGCGTCACCGAGGACACGCCGTTTACCGCCAGCCTGGCCTCCAACGACACGCCCTCGGGCGATGGCGGCAATGTCTGGAGCAAGACCACCGATCCGGCCAACGGCACCGTCACCGTGACCGCGGCCGGTGTTTTCACGTACACCCCCAACGCCAACTTCAATGGCGTGGACAGCTTCACCTACACCATCACCGACGCCGATGGCTCCACCTCCAGGGCGACCGTCACCCTCAATGTGGGCGCCGTCAATGATGTGCCCCGTGGCCGTGGCCGACACCCCGGGGCGTCACCGAGGACACGCCGTTTACCGCCAGCCTGGCCTCCAACGACACGCCCTCGGGCGATGGCGGCAATGTCTGGAGCAAGGCCACCGATCCGGCCAACGGCACCGTCACCGTGACCGCGGCCGGTGTTTTCACCTACACCCCCCAACGCCAACTTCAATGGCGTGGACAGCTTCACCTACACCATCACCGACGCCGATGGCGCCACCTCCAGGGCCACGGTCACCCTCAATGTGGGCGCCGTCGATGTGCCGTGGCCGTGGCCGACACCCCGTGGGCGTCACCGAGGACCGCCTTTACCGCCAGCCTGGCCTCAACGACACGCCCTCGGGCGATGGCGGCAATGTCTGGAGCAGGCCACGCGGCCAACGGCACCGTCCCGTGACCGCGGCCGGTGTTTTCACCTACACCCCCAACGCCAACTTCAATGGCGTGGACAGCTTCACCTACACCATCACCGACGCCGATGGCGCCACCTCCAGCGCCACCGTCACCCCAATGTGGGCGCCGTCAATGATGTGCCCGTGGCCGTGGCCGACACCCCGGTGGGCGTCACCGAGGACACGCCGTTTACCGCCAGCCTGGCCTCCAACGACACGCCCTCGGGCGATGGCGGCAATGTCTGGAGCAAGACCACCGATCCGGCCAACGGCACCGTCACCGTGACCGCGGCCGGTGTTTTCCCGTACACCCCCAACGCCAACTTCAATGGCGTGGACAGCTTCACCTACACCATCACCGACGCCGATGGCTCCACCTCCAGCGCGACCGTCACCCTCAATGTGGGCGCCGTCAATGATGTGCCGGTGGCCGTGGCCGACACCCCCTGGGCGTCACCGAGGACACGCCGTTTACCGCCAGCCTGGCCTCCAACGACACGCCCTCGGGCGATGGCGGCAATGTCTGGAGCAAGACCACCGATCCGGCCAACGGCACCGTCACCGTGACCGCGGCCGGTGTTTTCACATACACCCCCAACGCCAACTTCAATGGCGTGGACAGCTTCACCTACACCATCACCGACGCCGATGGCTCCACCTCCAGCGCCACCGTCACCCTCAATGTGGGCGCCGTCAATGATGTGCCCGTGGCCGTGGCCGACACCCCCGTGGGCGTCACCGAGGACACGCCGTTTACCGCCAGCCTGGCCTCCAACGACACGCCCTCGGGCGATGGCGGCAATGTCTGGAGCAAGACCACCGATCCGGCCAACGGCACCGTCACCGTGACCGCGGCCGGTGCTTTCACATACACCCCCAACGCCAACTTCAATGGCGTGGACAGCTTCACCTACACCATCACCGACGCCGATGGCTCCACCTCCAGCGCCACCGTCACCCTCAATGTGGGCGCCGTCAATGATGGCCCGTGGCCGTGGCCGACACCCCCGTGGGCGTCACCGAGGACACGCCGTTTACCGCCAGCCTGGCCTCCAACGACACGCCCTCGGGCGATGGCGGCAATGTCTGGAGCAAGACCACCGATCCGGCCAACGGCACCGTCACCGTGACCGCGGCCGGTGTTTTCCATACACCCCCAACGCCAACTTCAATGGCGTGGACAGCTTCACCTACACCATCACCGACGCCGATGGCTCCACCTCCAGCGCCACCGTCACCCTCAATGTGGGCGCCGTCAATGATGTGCCCGTGGCCGTGGCCGACACCCCGTGGGCGTCACCGAGGACACGCCGTTTACCGCCAGCCTGGCCTCCAACGACACGCCCTCGGGCGATGGCGGCAATGTCTGGAGCAAGACCACCGATCCGGCCAACGGCACCGTCACCGTGACCGCGGCCGGTGTTTTCACATACACCCCCAACGCCAACTTCAATGGCGTGGACAGCTTCACCTACACCATCACCGACGCCGATGGCTCCACCTCCAGCGCCACCGTCACCCTCAATGTGGGCGCCGTCAATGATGTGCCCGTGGCCGTGGCCGACACCCCGTGGGCGTCACCGAGGACACGCCGTTTACCGCCAGCCTGGCCTCCAACGACACGCCCTCGGGCGATGGCGGCAATGTCTGGAGCAAGACCACCGATCCGGCCAACGGCACCGTCACCGTGACCGCGGCCGGTGTTTTCACATACACCCCCAACGCCAACTTCAATGGCGTGGACAGCTTCACCTACACCATCACCGACGCCGATGGCTCCACCTCCAGCGCCACCGTCACCCTCAATGTGGGCGCCGTCGATGATGTGCCCGCGTGGCCGACACCCCGTGGGCGTCACCGAGGACACGCCGTTTACCGCCAGCCTGGCCTCCAACGACACGCCCTCGGGCGATGGCGGCAATGTCTGGAGCAAGACCACCGATCCGGCCAACGGCACCGTCACCGTGACCGCGGCCGGTGTTTTCACGTACACCCCCAACGCCAACTTCAATGGCGTGGACAGCTTCACCTACACCATCACCGACGCCGATGGCTCCACCTCCAGCGCCACCGTCACCCTCAATGTGGGCGCCGTCAATGATGTGCCCGTGGCCGTGGCCGACACCCCGGTGGGCGTCACCGAGGACACGCCGTTTACCGCCAGCCTGGCCTCCAACGACACGCCCTCGGGCGATGGCGGCAATGTCTGGAGCAAGACCACCGATCCGGCCAACGGCACCGTCACCGTGACCGCGGCCGGTGTTTTCACATACACCCCCAACGCCAACTTCAATGGCGTGGACAGCTTCACCTACACCATCACCGACGCCGATGGCTCCACCTCCAGCGCCACCGTCACCCTCAATGTGGGCGCCGTCAATGATGTGCCCGTGGCCGTGGCCGACACCCCCGTGGGCGTCACCGAGGACACGCCGTTTACCGCCAGCCTGGCCTCCAACGACACGCCCTCGGGCGATGGCGGCAATGTCTGGAGCAAGACCACCGATCCGGCCAACGGCACCGTCACCGTGACCGCGGCCGGTGTTTTCACATACACCCCCAACGCCAACTTCAATGGCGTGGACAGCTTCACCTACACCATCACCGACGCCGATGGCTCCACCTCCAGCGCCACCGTCACCCTCAATGTGGGCGCCGTCAATGATGTGCCCGTGGCCGTGGCCGACACCCCGTGGGCGTCACCGAGGACACGCCGTTTACCGCCAGCCTGGCCTCCAACGACACGCCCTCGGGCGATGGCGGCAATGTCTGGAGCAAGACCACCGATCCGGCCAACGGCACCGTCACCGTGACCGCGGCCGGTGTTTTCCCATACACCCCCAACGCCAACTTCAATGGCGTGGACAGCTTCACCTACACCATCACCGACGCCGATGGCTCCACCTCCAGCGCCACCGTCACCCTCAATGTGGGCGCCGTCAATGATGTGCCCGTGGCCGTGGCCGACACCCCCGTGGGCGTCACCGAGGACACGCCGTTTACCGCCAGCCTGGCCTCCAACGACACGCCCTCGGGCGATGGCGGCAATGTCTGGAGCAAGACCACCGATCCGGCCAACGGCACCGTCACCGTGACCGCGGCCGGTGTTTTCACATACACCCCCAACGCCAACTTCAATGGCGTGGACAGCTTCACCTACACCATCACCGACGCCGATGGCTCCACCTCCAGCGCCACCGTCACCCTCAATGTGGGCGCCGTCAATGATGTGCCCGTGGCCGTGGCCGACACCCCCGTGGGCGTCACCGAGGACACGCCGTTTACCGCCAGCCTGGCCTCCAACGACACGCCCTCGGGCGATGGCGGCAATGTCTGGAGCAAGACCACCGATCCGGCCAACGGCACCGTCACCGTGACCGCGGCCGGTGTTTTCACATACACCCCCAACGCCAACTTCAATGGCGTGGACAGCTTCACCTACACCATCACCGACGCCGATGGCTCCACCTCCAGCGCCACCGTCACCCTCAATGTGGGCGCCGTCAATGATGTGCCCGTGGCCGTGGCCGACACCCCGGTGGGCGTCACCGAGGACACGCCGTTTACCGCCAGCCTGGCCTCCAACGACACGCCCTCGGGCGATGGCGGCAATGTCTGGAGCAAGACCACCGATCCGGCCAACGGCACCGTCACCGTGACCGCGGCCGGTGTTTTCACATACACCCCCAACGCCAACTTCAATGGCGTGGACAGCTTCACCTACACCATCACCGACGCCGATGGCTCCACCTCCAGCGCCACCGTCACCCTCAATGTGGGCGCCGTCAATGATGTGCCCGTGGCCGTGGCCGACACCCCGTGGGCGTCACCGAGGACACGCCGTTTACCGCCAGCCTGGCCTCCAACGACACGCCCTCGGGCGATGGCGGCAATGTCTGGAGCAAGACCACCGATCCGGCCAACGGCACCGTCACCGTGACCGCGGCCGGTGTTTTCACATACACCCCCAACGCCAACTTCAATGGCGTGGACAGCTTCACCTACACCATCACCGACGCCGATGGCTCCACCTCCAGCGCCACCGTCACCCTCAATGTGGGCGCCGTCAATGATGTGCCCGTGGCCGTGGCCGACACCCCCGTGGGCGTCACCGAGGACACGCCGTTTACCGCCAGCCTGGCCTCCAACGACACGCCCTCGGGCGATGGCGGCAATGTCTGGAGCAAGACCACCGATCCGGCCAACGGCACCGTCACCGTGACCGCGGCCGGTGTTTTCACATACACCCCCAACGCCAACTTCAATGGCGTGGACAGCTTCACCTACACCATCACCGACGCCGATGGCTCCACCTCCAGCGCCACCGTCACCCTCAATGTGGGCGCCGTCAATGATGTGCCCGTGGCCGTGGCCGACACCCCGTGGGCGTCACCGAGGACACGCCGTTTACCGCCAGCCTGGCCTCCAACGACACGCCCTCGGGCGATGGCGGCAATGTCTGGAGCAAGACCACCGATCCGGCCAACGGCACCGTCACCGTGACCGCGGCCGGTGTTTTCACATACACCCCCAACGCCAACTTCAATGGCGTGGACAGCTTCACCTACACCATCACCGACGCCGATGGCTCCACCTCCAGCGCCACCGTCACCCTCAATGTGGGCGCCGTCAATGATGTGCCCGTGGCCGTGGCCGACACCCCCGTGGGCGTCACCGAGGACACGCCGTTTACCGCCAGCCTGGCCTCCAACGACACGCCCTCGGGCGATGGCGGCAATGTCTGGAGCAAGACCACCGATCCGGCCAACGGCACCGTCACCGTGACCGCGGCCGGTGTTTTCACATACACCCCCAACGCCAACTTCAATGGCGTGGACAGCTTCACCTACACCATCACCGACGCCGATGGCTCCACCTCCAGCGCCACCGTCACCCTCAATGTGGGCGCCGTCAATGATGTGCCCGTGGCCGTGGCCGACCCCCCCGTGGGCGTCACCGAGGACACGCCGTTTACCGCCAGCCTGGCCTCCAACGACACGCCCTCGGGCGATGGCGGCAATGTCTGGAGCAAGACCACCGATCCGGCCAACGGCACCGTCACCGTGACCGCGGCCGGTGTTTTCACATACACCCCCAACGCCAACTTCAATGGCGTGGACAGCTTCACCTACACCATCACCGACGCCGATGGCTCCACCTCCAGCGCCACCGTCACCCTCAATGTGGGCGCCGTCAATGATGTGCCCGTCAATACCGTGCCAGGAGCTCAAAGCACCACCGAGGACACCGCCCACGTGTTCTCCAGCACCAATGGAAACTCCATCACGGTGGCTGATGCTGATGGCGGCACGCTCACCACCACCATCTCAGTTGCGAATGGAACGCTGATAGCCACCGCCTTTGCAGGTGCCACAATCACCAACAATGGCACAGGCACCATCACCATCAGTGGCGTCGCCGCCGCTATCAACGGCGCCTTGAACGGCCTGTCCTTCGCGCCAACGGCCGACTACAACGGCACGGCCATACTCAATGTGCTGACCTCGGACGGCACGCTCAGCGACAGTAACAACATCACCATAACTGTCACACCAGTAGCTGATACCGTGGCTGATACCGTGTCAACCAACGAGGATACGGCGATCACCTTCAATGTGATCACAGGGACCAACGGCGCCAGCGCCGACAACTTCGAGAACGCCGGGCGCGTCGTGACCGCCGTGACCAACGGTGCCAACGGCATGGTCACATTCCTGGCAAATGGCAGCTTGACCTACACGCCCAACGCCAATTTCAGCGGCTCCGATAGCTTTACCTACACCGTCACCTCCGGCGGCGTCACCGAGACCAGCACCGTCAACGTGACGATCGCCGCCGTCAATGACGCGCCCGTCACCAACAACATCACCGCTACTGGCAATGAAGACACACTGGTTACGGTGGCGCTATCTGGAACGGACATCGACGGAACTGTTACTGGCTATATCATCTCGACTCTTCCAGCCTATGGCACCCTCTATAGCGATTCAGCCGGCACTACTCCCATTACGGCCGGGAACACTGTCACTGGACCCGTATATTTCCGGCCGAACGCTGACTGGAACGGCACAACGACTTTTCAGTATGCCGCCCGTGACAACGCCGGGTTGAATGACCTGACTCCCGCAACAGCAACTATCAACGTGACAGCGGTCAATGACGGCCCACCCGTCGCAATCGCCGACACATTCACGACTTTACTGGGTACCCCCGTCATCATCAGTGAAGTTCAATTGCTGTCCAACGACACACTGCGAGACCATGCTGCGATCACCGGAACCAATACGGTCACGGGAGGTAGCCTTGTCAACAATGGAAACGGCACTTACACCTTTACACCGTCAGCCGCTGGCGTTGGAAGCTTCTCCTACACGATTACCGATGAAGATGGCCAGACGAGCACTGCAACTGTCAACATCACGACTTACGCAACTCGCGACGACCTCATCACCGTAAACGAGAGTGCTCTTGCCAACGGAACAGGCGGCGGTGTCAATACCGTAACTGGCAACCTGCTTACCAATGATCCTGGCGCAACGTCGATTACCAACGTTGGTGGCATCACTGACGGCGGCGTGGGTGACCTGGATAGCCGCGCTGGTTATATCGGCGTTCAGCATGTGGTGGGCACTGTGAATGCGGGTGTCATGACCGTGGACGTAGCCGGTGCTGGTTTGGGGAATTTCACCTACGTGCTCAACGACAACGTTGATCACAGCGCGGCCGCAAACAACAACAGTCGCACTTCCGCTATTGCCTACACGACAAATACGGGAAGTGCCAACGCACAAATCACCATCGTCGACGATCGCCCGCAAGCCTTCAATCGCACGATTGAAGTCACAGAAGACGCCCTGCCATCCTATAACCTCGTGCTCGTACTGGACGTATCCGGTAGCATGACGCAGCAAAATGCAGGTGGAGAAGTGCGCCAGATCAATCCAGATGGTTCCGTCACCATCAGTACCCGACTGGCGCTGGCCAAGGCGGCGTTGGTGGCTCTGGTTTCCGAGTACTACGACCAAGCCCAGAACGTGTCAGTCAAACTGGTCACCTTCTCCGACACCGCAACAATTCTCAACGGCAACGTAGCCTACACGGACAAAACTACGTTGATCAACGCCATCAATGCCATCACCGGGACCGGCGGCACCGATTACACCGATGCCCTCACAGCCGCACAAACTGCTTTTGGAACGGTCAATACATCCGTACAGAATATTGCCTATTTCTTGTCTGATGGGGTTCCAACCCAACAAGACACAGTAAGCCCTGCAACGTCCACCGGATACACAACGTTTGTAAATACAAACGGGATTAGTTCTTATGGTGTTGGTATCGGAAGCGGTATTTCGAACACAGGCCCACTCAATGGCATTCATAACATCGACAGTGATAGCAACGGCACAGTGGACCCGGCCATCATCGTGCCAGACCTGAACGAACTCAGCAACACATTGATCTCAACCGTACCTGTTGCAACTGGTGGAAGCGTGATCAGTGGTGGTGGGGTAGGCAATGCATTAGGCGCTGACGATGGCTATGTACAGTCCATTACCGTGCAACTGGACACCAACGCCAACGGAACGCCAGATACAAACGTAACATTCACGTATAACCCCGCTACCGGACAAATTAGCTGGACCGGGGGATTTCCTGCTGGTTCTCCGCAAACCGCCGACACGCTTACCCTGAATGCCAGCAAAGGCTTCACTCTGGGTACGCTGACATTCAATTTTGAAACCGGCGCCTATACCTACTTCACCGGCGGAGTCGCAAACCAGGGAGACAGCTTCGACGTAAGCTTTATTGCTCGCGACACAGATGGAGATGTGACAACGCCAACAACGTTGACCTTCAGTGTGGTGGACGGGCATCCAGTTGCTCGGCCAGATTCCGACACCCTGCTGGCGAACGAAACGAAGTTCACCGGCAATGTCATCAGTGGCCTCAATACGGACGGCGGGTTGGCAGTCGGCAGCCTCAGCACCGATTTCAGTGCGCAAGGATCGGGCGCCGACAACAACGTGGATGGCGCTACGGTCAGTTCAATCGTATTCCAGGGGCAAACATTCAATTTGACAGCGAATATTGGTGCCACTGCCGCCTTGGGCGGTACTTATACCGTTACCAATGGCCAATTGGTCTGGACGCACGCGACCAACGGCAGCAGCCTTCGGTTCAACAGCGACGGCTTCTACGAATATCAGCCCACGTCCGCCAACACCCCTTCCACGCCGTCCGGGGCCATAACCACCGTGACCCTGACTGGTGCAGCCGCTACGGGAACCAGTCTGACCGTGGGAGCATTGACTTTTACGGGCATCGCCCGAAATTCGACCCTTGAAACAGCGGGTGTCCGTCGCACTAATGCAGATGGCGTTGGCGTCAATCTTGCCAGTGGCGGAGCGGACACCAACACGCGAATTGGCAACCTGGAAACGCTGGTTATTACATTTGATCGGGTAACGAACCCGTATGGCGTGGAGAACGTCAGCATCAACCCGGATAACAGTAACAGCAATCTTGGCGGCTCCATTGCCCTGACCTACTCGATCTATCACATCGATGGACACCTTTTGGGTCAGTTCTACAGCAACTCTGAAGCCAACGTTGCAATGCCAACGCAATACAGCAACATTGGCCGCATAGAGATCACGGCAAACAGCGACGCCTATGCGAGTATCGAGGCCGTCAGCTACGCTACCATCAGCAACAGTGCTGCCGCAGCCATTGCACCGGTGGAGATTGGCTATACGCTGACCGACACGGATGGCGACACCAGCAGTTCCACGCTCACACTGCGTGCCATTACCAACTCGATCGGGGGTGATTCGGGCAACAACACACTGACAGGCAACACCGCCAATGATCTGATCAATGGTGGCGCCGGGGATGACACGATCGACGGAGCCGCTGGGAACGACATTCTGGTGGGTGATCTTGGCAACGATTCGCTGACCGGCGGAACAGGTGATGATGTGCTGCGCGGCGGGCTGGGGAACGACACCCTTCTGGGAGGAGACGGCAATGACGTACTGGCAGGCGGTGGCGGCAATGACATCCTGTCAGGCGGCAATGGTTCGGATGTATTCGTGTGGTCGCTATCAGATAAAGGGGCGGTCGGGACGCCAGCGATCGACACCATACAAATATTCGACAACGCCGCCTCTGGCGCTGGCGGCGATGTACTCGACCTGCGTGACCTCCTCCAGGGTGAGAGTCATTCCGGTGTTGCCGCAGGCAATTTGCTCAATTACCTTCACTTTGAAACCAGCGGAGGCAACACTACCGTGCACATCAGCAGTGGTGGCGGCTTCATCAGTGGCTACAACGCAGCCTACGTTGACCAGGCCATCGTGCTGCAGGGCGTTGACCTTACCAGCGGTGGCACATTGAACGATCAATCGATCATCCAGAACCTGCTAACCAACGGCAAGCTTCAGGTCGATTGATCTGCCTCGTGGAGCTCGGCTGGCCTTCATGCTGCACCGGCAGGCAGGCCATCTGTTTTTAAAAGATTTCTTTTATCGCCGGACCGGTCGCTGCGTCAAACCCGACATCGGCCAGAATTCGGAGATCGGATTCACTATCCACTCCTTCAGCGATCACGGTGAGTCCAATTCCTTTGGCAATCACCGACAACCCTTTTAGAAAGGCCTGATTGCCCGGGTTGAAGGCAAGGCCTCTGATGAAGCTGGCGTCTACCTTGATGTAGTCGAGGCCCAGATCATGCATGCGTCCAAATTCACTGAACTGCCTGCCAAAGTGTTCGATGCCCAACCGGCAGTTTATATCGCGAAGTTCTGAACACAGTGCACGAAATGCTTCGAAATGCGCCAACACACCCGTTTCTGCAACCTCCAGCCACAGGCGAGACGCACTTTCGCGTTGCCTGAGAATCTTCTGCAATTCGATACGAAACTCGGGTAATTGAATAGAACTTGCCGAGAGATTGATGGCCAGACCTGTGAGTTGAGGTTTGGCCTCAAGCTCATCAAGCCCCAGCGCCACGGCGGCGAGGTCAAGCCTTGGGGTCAGTTTGAGCCGCTCAGCCACCGGCAGAAATCGGCCAGCCGGCTGCCATTCGCCCGTATCGTCGAACATCAGCCGCAACGGGCACTCCCTATGGAGCAACTGACCATCGAGTGCGGTAACGGGAAATGATACGAGTCTCACCCAACGCTTGTCTAATGCGCGTTGAATCACCTTGGCCCACTCAATAGCACTTCTGGGGATTTCGTCCCCTTCGTGCATATCTATGCTGCGCAATCCATTGCATCCCCCTGCCTCAACTGCGGCAAGTGCAGAGTCCACCTGAGCCAATATTGACTCCATATCGAGTCCGCGGGAGAAATGGCCGCAGGCCAGCCAGGTGCTTGGTTGCTCTTGCAAAAAGGCTGCCGACTCCAGTATCAAGTTTTGTAGTAGCGCATTCGCCTCCTCCTGTGGCAGTGCCAGGCCAGGAAGCAACAGCGCAAAGTCTGCGCCGTTCAAACGGGCTGCCAGGGCTTCCGGATACCGCATAGAAAAGTCAGAGATACCTTGACCAAATGCCTGCAACAACTCGTCGGTAACGGTCCGACCCAATGATTCATTGAGGGTAGACAGGTTGGCAAGGCGTGCAATAAGCAAAGTCCCGCCGACTGAGTCCTCCGCAGTCACGCCGTCATGCAGCCGGGCCAGAAAGTAGCCTCTATTAGCCAAGCCGGTAAGCGCATCGCAATTGGCATCGCGTCTCACAGCTTCCAGGCGGCTCGCCTCCTCTTCAAACATGGATTTGAGACGCCCCACCGTCGCATTCATTGCCGCGGCAAGCTGCTTGAGCTCGGGTACTTTGGGCTCGTCCACAGTCACAAATCGGCGCTGGGTGATTGCAACCGCCTGCTCGATGACAGTATTCAAGGGGGCGCGCAAGCGGCGCAGGACCAACGAGCCCAGATAGCCTCCAAACAAGCCCGCTGCCGTTAGAGCCAGCACCATCTCGTACGCACTCTTCCACAGTGCACCATAGGCAAACCTGGAGTGGCTAACCAGGGTGACCGTACCAAACTGCTTCCATCCATTGTTGATTTGAGCCACCCCAGGCTCAGCATGAATCGGCAACAACTTCACGAACCAGTCTGGCACTCCCAAATCACCCATGGGAGCCACGCGCTCGGTCATTGGCTTTCCGCCAGGCTCAGTGATACGTATCAACTCGTAATGGCCGCGATCAAAAAGCGAAGCAACGACCAAATCCGCCATGACCGCCTCTGGGTTACTTTGACTCAGGGACAAGGCCAAAGCGGTAGCGTTATCGGTATTTTTGATTGAAAGCTGCGACTCCAGATAGCCACGCGCACTGAGCAGCGAAGCCAGCAGCCCACCGCAAAGCGCCAGCAACGTACTGACAATGATCGCAAGCCAAAGTTGGCGATACATGGACATTTAGACACTCCTCAATCTGTCATTCTCATTCAAGGCCTTCGGCGCGAGCACGCTTAATAAGGTCTTCCCAGCGGGAAAGCCGTCCGGAGCCTACTGCCGGGGCCAATTGGGTGCTGGATGCCCCGGCAAAAATGCCTTGACTGTTAAAGCTGAAAACCGGTGTCAAATCCGGACGGCGTGAGGCTGGACGAATGTCACTGATCAGGTTATCCAGAACCAGCGGCTCGCCTTCGGGCTGCGCATAGTAGGCCAGCACCATATGCGCCTGGGGTGCCACATTTTCGGCATAGCCCGTGCGGGCGCGGACGTAAATCAGACGGAGCTTGTCGGGTCCGACACCGACGAGGCGGAGCGTAAAGTACTTGGCGATGACAAAATCTTCACAATCTCCACTACCCCGGCCCAATGTTTCAAGGGGTGTCGCCCAGTAGTCGGCTTGGCCCCAAATGGCCGAATCTTCCCCGAATGTGACCTGCCGGTTGAAAAATTCGTTGACTTTCGACAGCCGCTCCATCTCGGACCCTGACCCGCCGGTCAGGACAAGATTTCGCCAATTCTGGAACTTATTGGTAGCAGTGCCGCCCCAACGCTGAACTACCAACTCGAGCATGCGGTCAAAATCAGGGGCCGAATAGGACCATGTTCCCACGAGCCACGCAAACACTATCACCAATAGACGTTGCCCTGCCCAACCCAGTTTAACCCCGGCAAATCGTAAAAAAACTGCAACAAATGGTGAGCTTGTGAGAAAAGTCATTGATTCATAAGGGCATTTTCGGCGTGCCTCCTATAATTCCTGAGACTCCTCTCGTGGACGGCAGGCGCACAATGCCGGTCAAAGCATATCGCTCCATAAAAAAAGATAAGCGTTGAAATACGATGAACTTGAAGCCCTGTTTACTGACTGCTACTGCTATCGGACTGTTTTGTAGCCAGGCGTTCGCGCAAGCGTCTGGCAATCTCAAGGATGCGGTTGAGCGTGCCGTTCTGCAAAACCCTGAAGTTAAGTTCCGATATCAAAACCTTGAAGCAGCCAGAAGCGAACAGGATGTCGCCAAAGGAGGCTGGCGGCCCAGGGTTGATCTGGAAGCTGCTCTCGGCCGGGAGAGCATTTCAACTCCAACCATTTCCTCCCGCACATACACCGGGTCCACCACGTCCATCCAGTTGCGCCAGATGCTGTTTGATGGCTATGCAACCTCCAGCGAAGTGCGCCGTCTGGGTCACAGCCGGCAGGTCGCCTACTATGAACTGCTCAGCGCCAGCGATCAAATTGCACTGGAGACCGTGCGCGCCTATCTGGATGTTCAGCGCTACCGCGAAGCCCTGGCATTGGCGCGTGACAACTATGCCACGCACGTCGACGTCCAGAAGCGACTCGCCAGTCGTGTTTCGGCCGGTGTTGGTCGCCGGGTGGATCTGGAACAGGCGTCTGGGCGCATGGCATTGGCTGAGTCCAACTGGTTGACCGAAGCCAGCAATCTGCACGACGTGTCAGCCAGATATCAGCGCCTGACTGGCGATATGCCAGCACAGAATCTGGCAACCACGCCGACCCTGGACAAATTCCTGCCAGCCCGCGAACGTCTACTGGCTGACTCCATCACGAACAACCCCGAATTCCTTGGCGCAGTGTCAACCATTCGTGCCTATCGTGCGGATGCCGATGTCAGGCGTGCGGCCAACTACCCCACACTGGAATTGCGTGCCCGTCAAAGCCTGGAGCGTAACCAGAGTGGCATCTCCGGAAAATACCGCGATGCTGCAATCGAGCTTGTATTGAACTACAACCTGTATCGCGGTGGGGCCGACACTGCACGCATCAGCCAATATGTCTCCAGACTCAACGCAGCCTATGAGTTGCGCGACAAAGCCTGCCGCGACATTCGCCAGACCACGCAGATTGCCTACAACGATGTCGGCCGCCTTGAGCAACAAATCATCTTCCTGGCACAACACGAACTGTCAACCGCGAAGGCCCGCGAAGCCTACCGCCAGCAATTCGACATTGGCCAGCGCTCCTTGCTGGACCTGCTGGATACTGAAAATGAGTTGTATCAGGCACGTCGCGCCCTGAGCAACGCTGAGTTTGATCTGCGACTGGCCAAGGTACGCGTGCTGGCCACAGCAGGCACCTTGCTGAGCGCCTTGCAGTTGCGCCCGATTGAAAACGAGCATCCTCCAGCAGCCGGAGGCAACGGCGAGGACGATGATCTGAAGCGCTGCAGTACCGAACTGCCAGCCTTGATCGTTCTGGACAAAGAAAACCTCCCCAAGGCCGAAGTTACCCAAGCGATTGTTCCGCCTCCCGCGCCGCCGGTCAAACCTGCACCGGTTCCTGCCCCTGCTGGCGGCGATTGCCAGAAGGTAGTACCCGCAGTTGAAGCCTGGGCAAGTGCCTGGAATCGCAAGGATGCGAGTGCATATCTGGGCACCTACAGCGACACGTTTGTGCCGGCCAAAGGCCTGACACACGCCGCATGGGAAGAGTTACGGAAGAAGCGGATCGCGAAACAGGGTGAGGTGAAAGCCGTTCTCAAGAACATGCGACCGTTGCGCTGTGAAGCTAATGTCGCCGATGTGGCGTTCACCCAGGAATATGGCTCTGTCGACTACAAGGATGTGGTGGAAAAAACACTGACACTTGAGTTCATCAAAGGTGAATGGCGCATCACGCGGGAGTTGGTTACCAAGGGTAGGACCTACTGACACTGACCCCCTCGTATCGACCCACCAGTCATCCGGTGAAAAAAAGCCCGCAGCGTTTTGCACTGCGGGCTTTTTTTAATTTGAACGGTGCGAGGACCGTTTAAAAAGGAATGTCGTCGTCCATGTCATCAAATCCGCTGGATGGTTTGACGGGTGCGGGCGTCTGCTGGCGCGGCTGTGAAGCTGCCGGCCGCGATGCAGGTGCGGGCCGCGAATAACCCCCACCGCTGTCGTCGCCGCTGGGTCCGCCCATGCCTTCGCGTTTGCCCAGTAGTTGCATTTCGGTGGCAATGATGTCAACCGTGTTTTTCTCCACGCCAGCCTGATCTGTGTATTTGCCGTATTTCAGGCGGCCCTCGACGTAGATGGGTTGCCCCTTTTTGACATATTCGCCAGCGATTTCAGCCAGCCGGTCATAAAACGTCACACGGTGCCATTGCGTATCTTCAATGCTCTCACCCGTGTTCTTATCCTTGCGGCGACTGGACGTTGCGATGCTGATATTGGCTACCGCCTGGCCAGAAGGCAGATAACGGATTTCGGGGTCGCGCCCGCAATTACCGACCAGAATAACTTTGTTGACTGATGCCATGGTTTTCTCCTGAATTAGATGATTATCCCGCCTTTGGCGACGGGGTTTGCATGGGCCAGGCAACCACCAGCCAAAGCAGCATTCCAGCACCACAAGCCATAAAAAGACCTTGCATCCCTACATTTTTGACCAGCCAACCGCCTAGCGCGCCACCGACAAAAAATCCCAGCGATTGCAAGGTGTTGTAGACGCCCAGCGCCATGCCCCGCGCGTGTGCCGGAGCCACTTTGGAGGCCAGACTGGGCTGGCTGGCCTCCAGCACGTTAAAACCGCAGAAAAACACAAATAACAGGACAGACAGAGGCACCACACCGGCGCCAGAAAACACACTCCACAACAGACCCAGTTGCACCAGCGCAATCAGACCAATGGCCAACAGAAATACGGCGCGCAGGTAGCCCCGTTTTTCCAGTGGAAACAGGGTTGTGCCCATGACGACAAATGAAGCCAGAACAGCCGGCAAATAAACCCACCAATGATGTTCTTTGGCTAGCCCCGCCTGCACCAGCAACGCGGGAATCGCCACCCACATCGCCAGTTGTACCGCATGCAGCACAAACACCCCAAAGTTCAGTCGCAACAAAGCTGCTTGCCCCAGCACTTCCGACAGACGACCGCGCGGCAGGTTCTTGTGCTGCAAGGGTTCGGCGGGAGCCCCCCAGATCACCACGGCAATCCCACCAAGCGCCAGTGCCCCTGTCAAGGCAAAAAGCCCACCCAGGCCGATTGAAACGACAAGCAAAGGAGCCAATAACAGGGATACAGCGAACATCAAGGCAATACTGCCACCGACCAGCGCCATGGCTTTGGTCCGTACCTCGTCCCGGGTCTGGTCAGCCAGCAAAGCCGTTACGGCGGCGGATACGGCACCTGCCCCCTGGATCGATCGGCCAATCATCAACCAGCCCAAACTGGTAGCAGAAGCCGCCACGAAACTGCCAAGGGCAAACACCAGCAACCCAAAGACGATCACCCGCTTGCGCCCCAGGCGGTCCGACGCCATGCCGTAGGGAATCTGAAGCAAACCCTGCGTCAAGCCGTAAATACCCATGGCCAAACCGATCAGTGCGGGATCATCGCCGCCTACGTACTTGCGCGCCTCCAGCGCAAAAACCGGCAACACCAGAAACAGTCCCAGCATGCGCAATGCAAAAATAGTGGCCAGCGACAGGCTGGCACGCCGTTCAAGCGCCGTCATGGCATTGGATGATTCGGGGGAAGTTTGCACGGCAGGTGCATCCCCCGGGGAAAGAACTGAAGACTGTGTCACCCTGAAATTCGCTGAAGACCCACAAAAAGTGGTGGCAGATAAGGAAAACCGCCATTGTCCCCGATCTGCCGGTACGGCTTGAGCGGCCCACAGACCCAAACTCCTTGTAGAGTCCTGTCTCATGAAACGCCTGCCCCCACTCAACGCCCTGCGCGCTTTTGACGCCGCCGTCCGCACCGGAAGCTTCACCAGGGCTGGCGACCAGCTCCATGTCACACAGGGCGCCATCAGCCGCCAGATCAAGCAGCTGGAAGACTGGCTGGGCAAACCCGTGTTTGTGCGCCATTACCAGGGCCTGATCCTGACCCCAGCCGGGAGCGTGCTGGCCAAAAGTCTGGACATGGCGTTTGGCACCATCACCAGTGCCATAGAGCAGATTCACCACTTGGGCGCACGCCAGCGTATTGCGGTTAACGTGCCCGAAACCTTTGCTTCGCGCTGGCTGGCCCCGCGCCTACGAAGCTTTCACGGGCGACACCCTGATATTGATCTTTCCATCACCACCAACACTGTCACCACACTGCGCGAAGCGCGGCAATACGACTGCCTGGTGATGTTTCTGGCCGAACCCTGGGCCAAATGCGATTGCCGCCTGCTGCGCCAGGAGCAGCACATCGCCGTGGCCAGCCCCGAGCTGTGGCAGGACGGCGCGGCCCCCAGCCTGTCCAAAGTGACGCTGCTGCACATTCTGAGTGGCAATAAACGCCTGCCAATCTGGGAAAACTGGTTTGCCTCGCTGGGTGTCCGGTCCGTGGACCCGCGGCCGGGCATTGCCTTTTCCACTATGGACCAGGCCATCAATGCAGCCGTGTCCGGTGCTGGCGTGGCGGTGGTTGACGCCCCCATGGTGGCGCGCGACCTGGCCGAGCACCGTCTGCGTCGGCTGGACGACCACGAGCTCACCGACGCCCACGGTTACTGGTTTGTTGAACCGCGCGAGCGGGGGGTGCAGGACGTCTCGCACAGCGCCGTGGTGGCGCTGTTCCAGTCGTGGCTGCTGGAGGTTAGCCGTTGATGGCTATCATCTAGGGTTGCCCACGCGCTGCCCGCCACCCATGCCCCTACCTGATTCCGAAGCCGACCGCCTGCCGATACCGATCAACGCCCGCCAGATCAGCATCCGCGGCGCGCGAACCCACAACCTCAAGAACATCGACGTTGACATCCCGCGCAACCAGCTGGTAGTCATCACCGGCCTGAGCGGTTCAGGCAAATCCAGCCTGGCCTTTGACACGCTGTACGCCGAAGGCCAGCGCCGGTACGTGGAAAGCCTCTCGACCTATGCCCGGCAGTTTCTGCAACTGATGGACAAACCTGATGTGGACGTCATCGAGGGCCTGAGTCCGGCCATCTCCATCGAGCAAAAAGCCACTTCGCACAACCCCCGTTCTACAGTGGGCACCGTCACCGAGATTCACGACTACCTGCGCTTGCTGTTTGCCCGGGCCGGCACACCGTATTGCCCGGACCATGGTTTGCCGCTGCAGTCCCAGACCGTGAGTCAGATGGTGGATACCGTGCTGGCGCTGCCGCAAGACACCCGCCTGATGATTCTGGCGCCACTGGCCCGTGAAAAAAAGGGGGAGTTTCTGGATGTATTTGCCGAGATGCAGGCGCAGGGCTACGTGCGGTTCCGGGTCAATGGCAAGGCTTACGAATTTGAAGAATTGCCGCCCCTCAAGAAAACCGAGAAGCACGACATCGACGTGGTGATTGACCGCATCAAGGTGCGCCCGGACCTGACTCAACGCCTGGCCGAGAGTTTCGAAGCGGCCCTGCGGGTGGCAGACGGGCGGGCCATAGTTCTCGAAATGGATAGCGCCTCAGGCAATACTGACGAGGGCTACAACCCAAAAGAGCACCTGTTTAACGCCAAATTTGCATGCCCCGTGTGCAGCTATTCCATCAGCGAGCTGGAGCCGCGGCTGTTCTCGTTCAACTCACCGATGGGTGCGTGCCCGGCGTGTGACGGTCTGGGTTCGATGGAGTTTTTTGACCCTGCCCGCGTTGTTGCCTTTCCCACGCTCAGCCTAGCCAGCGGCGCCATCAAGGGCTGGGACCGGCGCAATGGCTACTACTTTGCCATGCTGGAAAGTCTGGCCAAACACTACAAGTTCGATATTGACGCCGCGTTTGACAGCCTGCCGCAGGCGGTGCAGCAAGCGGTGCTGCACGGCTCGGGCGAAGAAGAAATCAAGTTCAGCTACGTGATGGATTCCGGCGGAGCCAAAGGCAAGAAGCTCACGCGCAAGCACCCGTTTGAAGGCATTTTGCCCAATATGGCGCGCCGCTACCGCGAGACCGATTCGGTGATGGTGCGCGAGGATCTAGCGCGATATCGCAGCACTCAACCCTGCACGGCGTGTGGTGGCACGCGACTGCGCACCGAAGCGCGGCACGTAAAAATTGGCGAAGGAACACAAGCCCGCGCCATCTTTGAGGTGAGCCATGTCACGCTGCGGGAGAGTCTGGACTACTTTCAGAATCTGAAAATGTCGGGCTCCAAAGGCGAGATTGCCGACAAGGTGGTGCGCGAAATCGGGCTGCGCCTGAAGTTCCTGAACGACGTGGGCCTGAACTACCTGAGCCTGGACCGCAGCGCTGAGACGCTGAGCGGTGGCGAGTCCCAGCGCATCCGGCTGGCCTCACAAATCGGCTCCGGCCTGACGGGTGTGATGTATGTGCTGGACGAACCCAGCATCGGCCTGCACCAGCGCGACAACGACCGGCTGATTGATACCCTGAAACACCTGCGTGACATCGGCAACAGTGTGCTGGTAGTGGAGCACGACGAAGACATGATGCGCGCGGCCGACCACGTGATTGACATGGGCCTGGGCGCCGGCATCCATGGGGGGCGGGTGATTGCGCAGGGCACGTTTGACGACGTGAAAGCCAATACGGAATCGCTGACAGGCCAATACCTGGCCCACACCCTGCAGATTGCTGTGCCCCGCCGACGCACCGCCTGGCTGCCCACCGTGGCAACCACCGCGCCCGAGAAAAAATCTGTCTCCAAAACACCGCCCAGCAAGGCTGCACTCGCTTGGGCAGACCGCAATGCAGCGCACATCGCCACTCAGGGCGACCTGCAGGCGATTCGCGTGATCAACGCCACCGGCAACAACCTGCGCGGTGTGAGTGTGGCGTTTCCGGTGGGGCTGCTAACGTGTGTAACCGGCGTATCCGGTTCGGGCAAATCCACGCTGGTAAACGACACCTTGTACGCGGCCGTGGCTCGTCAGTTGTACCGCGCCCATGAGGAGCCTGCAGCACACGAGGAGATTCAGGGCATCGAGCATTTCGACAAGGTCATCAACGTCGACCAGTCGCCCATTGGCCGCACGCCGCGCAGCAACCCTGCCACCTACACCGGCATGTTCACGCCCATCCGGGAGCTGATGGCCGAAATGCCGCAGGCACGTGAGCGGGGCTATGGACCCGGGCGCTTCAGCTTCAACGTGGCCGGTGGCCGCTGTGAAGCCTGCCAGGGCGATGGCGTGAAGAAGGTGGAGATGCACTTTCTGCCCGACGTGTATGTGCCCTGCGACATCTGCCACGGCCAGCGCTACAACCGGGAAACACTGGAAGTGCTCTACAAGGGCAAAAACATTGCCCAGGTTCTGGACCTGACGGTCGAGGCCGCGGCCGAGTTCTTCAGCGCGGTACCCACCATCTCCCGCAAGCTGCAAACGCTGCTGGACGTGGGCCTCTCGTACATCAAGCTGGGCCAGTCGGCCACCACCCTGTCCGGTGGCGAGGCGCAACGCGTCAAGCTGGCGCTGGAACTGAGCAAGCGCGACACGGGCCGCACGCTGTACATCCTGGACGAACCGACCACCGGCCTGCACTTTGCCGACATTGCCCTGCTGCTGAAGGTGCTGCAACACCTGCGTGACGCGGGCAACACCATTGTGGTGATTGAACACAATCTGGACGTCATCAAGACCGCCGACTGGCTCATCGACATGGGCCCAGAAGGTGGCGCCGGCGGCGGGCAGGTGGTAGGAATAGGCACGCCGGAAGCCATTGCCGCCAACCCGGCCAGTCATACCGGCAGGTATTTGCAGCGTCTTTTGTGAGTCAAATCGGCACCCAGCCCTCGTGAAATATGCGTGAGTAGCTATATATTTGATAGCATTTTGAATGACGATTAGCTCCCGAGGCTGCAACCTTCCGGGAAATAGCTGGCAAACACCCTGCATCTCGCACGCTTCACATCAGCTCACGCGGATATTCTGGACAGACCAGTGGGACTGCCTGACGAACTGTCTGCGATAGATATGTCCCTTCGGCACTGACAAGTGGCCCCAAGACTCAACGTATGACACTTCAATAGATAGCCCCATCGATGCTGCGCTGGTTCTCCACGCTGAAGTTCAAGATCGTCACGGTGGCGGTGGTCACTGGCGTGTTATCTGCCGTGGGCACGGCCCAACTGGTGCTCATCACGACGCGGGACGATATCCAGCGCCTTTTGATGCAGGGTGACAGTGATGATTCCGAGCGTACCGCGGCACTGCTGGCCACCAAGATGGACATGCTGCAAGGCACGCTGACCGCCGTGGCACGCCAGGTGCAGCCCGCCATGTGGCAAGACCGCGTTGCCATGACCCAATTTCTGACCGACAAGCCGGCCATTGGTGCGTTATTCGACAGCGTTTTCGCGGCGCGGGCAGACGGCGAGATGCTGGCACGACTGGTCAAAAGCGTTCCGGCATCGGGTTTGCCCAATGTGGCCGACCGTGCGTATTTCCAGCAGGCACTAAAAACCGATCAACCAGTGGTGTCAGAGCCGATTATTGGCAAAGTGAGTAAATCACCCATCGTCGTCATTTCGATTCCCGTACTGTCCCCAGAGGGCAAAGTCACCGGGATCATTGCCGGTTCATTGACGCTGGAATCAACCAGCCTGTTTTCGGAAGTCACGCGCCAGACTCATCAAACCGGATCAAGCACGCTGATCATGAACCGTTCTGGCATCCTGCTGGCACATCCCGATCCCGCGCGGGTGATGGGAAGCGCGGGTGATGAACCCGGCCTGATGGAAGTGTTCAACCAATGGCATTCGTCGGGTAGTCCGATAGATACTGATGGCAAGGCAACCTTGTCCAACGGGTACCTCGTGTCGATGGCGGGTATCCCGGTTTCGGACTGGGTGCTGGTGCGCCTGACGCCCCAGGCTGTCGCACTGCAGCCGGTGGCCGCTGCGCGAATCACGGCGTGGAAAGCCGCTGCAGGCGTCGGTATGCTGGCAGCGGCGCTGGCCGGCATACTGGCCTTGTACCTGACGAGACCGATCTCCGAACTGCGAAAGCGCGCGGAAAAGATGCTGGCCGAAGTGGGGCCCTCTTCCGAGGGTTGGCCCCAGGAGCGCGGTGAGGTGGGGGAACTGGCTCTGGCCTTCCAGCAAGTGGTGGAGCAACGCCACCAGAAACAGGGTGAAACGCAAGCCCTTCTGGAGCAACTTGAGGCAGTGCTCGATCACGCGGAGGTAGGCATTGCGCTGACGCGCGACGGCCGCTTTGAGCTGGTCAGTCGCCACTTTTGTCATATTTTTCGGTGCGAAAAGCATCACGCTGTCGGTCAGCCGACCCGGATGATTCATGCCTCTGATGCGGCCTACCAGACTTTGTCGGAACGCGCCAGACCCGCATTCATGGAACACGGCTCCTTTGATGGTGAAGTGGAGTTGATGCGACGTTCTGGCCAGCTGTTCTGGGCCCACATGCGGGGGCGCGCTGTTCTTCCAGGTGATCGATCCAAAGGCACCATCTGGACCATCGAAGATGTAACCGAGGTACGCGAGCAGCGCGAGCGGCTGACCTGGACCTCCAGCCACGACTCCCTGACCGGTCTGGCCAATCGCGCCGCTTTCGAAGTGCTGCTCGAAGATGCCACGGCACGGGCTGCGCAAGAACCCTTTTGCGCTTTGTTCATTGATCTGGACCGCTTCAAACAGGTCAACGATACCGGTGGCCACGCAGCGGGTGATGCCCTGCTGCGTGATGTTGCGCACGAGCTTGCCGCCCACGTGCGCAAGTCCGATACGGTTGCCCGGCTGGGTGGCGACGAGTTCGCGGTCTTGTTAAGCCAGTGCCCATTGTCCCAGGCACAGACCATTGCAGAGAAATTACGAAGTGCTGTGGTTGCCTACCGACTCACGTGGGAGGGCAACAGCTTCAGCGTGGGGGCCAGCATTGGTCTGGTTCGCGTGGACACCACGTTCACCTCCGCTGCCGATGTGCTGCGTGCAGCGGACGCCGCCTGCTACGCGGCGAAGCAGCAGGGGCGCAACTGTGTGACGGTATACGGGACTACAGCATGAAGCCCAGGTCCTTCGGATAGTCGATGCCATTGACGGTTCCACCAAAATTGACGATCTTGGGAAGAACGCCCGGCATTTCGGAATCCGACACGCCGAACCATTTGGCCAGCGTAGCGGCGTATTGATCCACCGACGTCGTCGGGATCAATCGCCCCTGCCCGACATGCCATTGGTTCTCTGGCAGATAGACACCACCTGACTTGACATCCGATGTGCTGACTGGCGGCGGAGCGCCATAGAAGGCCTGTCCCTTGACGGCACCACCGACCATGATGTGGTGGCTGCCCCAGCCATGGTCGGTACCGTCACCATTGGAAGCGAGGGTGCGTCCGAAGTCTGACGCGGTGAAGGCAGTCACCTTGTCGGCAATGCCTTGCGCAACCATTTCGTTGTGGAAAGCAGTCATGCCGGCGCTTACCCGGTCCATGTTGACCGCCCCCTGGGCAATCAGGCCATCGTGCAGGTCAAAATTGCCAATTGACACGAAAAAAACCTGGCGCTTGACGTTACCCATCCCCGCCCGGCCTTTGATCAAACGCGCCACCATCTTGAGCTGATCACCGAAGTTGCCGGCAGGAAAGGTAGTGGGTAATGTGACATTGCTGGCGAGAGCTGAAGTGACCTGAGACTCATAGGTCAATGCCCGATCAGTCACCCTGTTGTATTCGTTCTCAATCTTGTTGGTGCTCGCCATCTGCCGTACCAGGCCATTCAGCGTACTTCTCACTGCGGTCGACCCATAGACGGTGCTGTCAGTGGCGGGCCTGATCTTGATCGCCCCATTGGTGGTGACCTGGTATTGGAGTGCCGTGTCACCAGAGAGAAACACCGCATTGCCCGAAACGGACATACAGGTAAACAGCGAGTTGCCGTTATCCGAGAGGGCCAGGTCGCCCATGTTGCCACCCCATCCCACAGTTGAGCCTTCGGGCGATGAAGATTGCCACAGTGATTGTTGATCATTGTGCGAGAACAATTGCGGAGGTCGTGGATAGAGTACCCGGTTGGAGTTCTCGTAGTTGGCCCGATTCATGGGGACCACCAATGGCCCCACATTGAGCTGCACCGCCGCTTTGCCGGTGTTGAACAAGCCGGCCAGGCCCGTCATGGACGGGTGAAACGCATATTGGCGCGTACCGGTGCCTGCTACGTTGTCAACAGGTGCAACGGTGGGGTTCAGCAAAGTTGCCGCCAGACTGGCTTTTGACAGTGCAATACCGCCGGCTGTTTGCCCGGCACCACCACCCCGGATGGTGCTGTATCGGTTGTAGTTGGGGTCGTCGTACGGGATAACCATGTTGCTGTAGTCATTGCCACCAAACATGAAGACGCAGACGAGCGCCTTGTAGTCAGTAGCATCAAACGCAGCAGCCTCGCTCATGGCGGCCAGATTCAGGGCAATGGGCAAACCGGCACCGGTCATGGCCAGCTGGCCGGAGCGGCGCAGGAAAGCGCGGCGGCTGTGAAGTTGGGGTTGGATCAAATGCATGATGGGCCTCTTTATTTCTGGATCAGATACTGAGCGCAGGCCATTGCCATCAGCACAGCTGCATAGACGCGATTGAGCTTGGTGCTGGATGAACTGGCAGCCGTTACCGGCGTGTTCTCCAGCGCAGCGACGATCGCAGCCTGATTGGCTGCGGAAACCTGCCCGGCACTCAACAGGAGACAAACCCGCCTCACGAGCGCAGTCGCATCTGTCACCAGAGCCAGTTCGGCCGTGTAGCTCGCCTTCATGTCTCGGGGGTTACCCGGGCCGATGCCAGCTGAAATGGTACTCATGATGAAGTTGAGGTAACCGCCGGTGCTGCTTTCATTGAGTATCTGGAACTCGGGCACGACGACGCCGGGCGTCAGGGTCGTTGAGGCGGGCACAAAGCCAGGTCGGTAAAAGTTGAACACCGAGGGCGAGCGCAGGGGGCTCTGTCCCAGATTGGTTCCGGGATTGCTTTGATCCGGAATCTGCCATCCCCCATTGGTGGAGGTTACGCCGAACGTACGTGCCCATTGCACCAGTCGGACCATCGGTTCACGCAGCTTGCCGAATTCCGGGCTGGTAAGGCCCGTAGGACCACGTGCTTCGTCGTCCATCAGGATGGCAGCAAATACATAAGCCAGGTCCCCGCGCACACCCGATCCGTTGTTATTGAAAACCGTGGCTACCCGCGCGACGTAAGCCGGGCTGGGGTTACTGGTCACCAGCCGCTGGATCATCTGCTTGCAGAAGAACGGCCCCACGTTGGGATGATTGAATATCGTGTCCAGCGCGGTTTTGAGCGCTGCCTTGATGTCCGCTTCCGTGGCATTACCAGTTGGCGAAGCGGCCCGCTGGGCAATCGTCGTTCCCAGGAAGGTTGCCGCCAATACCGAATGCCGGCTGACGATTACGCGCATGGGCAGGCGAACCGAGCTGGTATCCGGGACGTTGCGCCCGCTCACAGAAGTGTTAACGGTCTGGCGCGTATCGACGTCGTACCCCGTGAAGATGCGAGCCAAATTGGATACGTCGCTCTGCGTATAGGCTCCTCCAGCAGTCTGCACTGTGCCATCAAGGTTCAGCGTATCCAGACCAATCGAAAACAGCTGAAGAACTTCCCGGGCGTAGTTCTCGTCAGGCTGTCGGCCTGACGTGTTCTCCCGCTGGTTGCCCTTGGTATTCAGGTAATACCCCATCGCCGGATTCAGCGTAATGGCTTCCAGTAATTGCCGATAGTTGCCAAACGCATGCGTATTCAGCGTATCCCAGTAGTGGGCAATGGCATGGCTCGGCCAGGTCACGCTGATACCGGCAAGCGACACCACGAAAAACTCCGACAACGCCAGCGCCACGCGCTTGCGCAGCGTATCGGGTGCCGTCATCAGCTGATTCCAGATCATGTAGTCAGCCGGATAACTGTTGTCGTAATAGTTGGCGGAGTTCATGACATCGCCGTAGCCCCGGTTGTTCAGCCAGTCCCAACCTGTAGGCCCGGGCATGGCCATTTGCCGCTCCAGCCAGGTTTTGAAACCCACAGAACGAACCGAGGCCATATCCGCATCACTGGCCGAAAACTGCGCCTGCAACAAGAACCGTGCGGCCTCCGGGTCGGTGGCCGCGGTAGGGAATGAGGTCGTACCTGAACTGAGAACAACGGTACGCCCAGCTACTGGGTCGTTACTGATGGCAGTGCCACCGCCACCACCTCCTCCACCGCAAGCCGCCAGGGCAGCCGCAGCGACAAGCGAGGCCCCTAGTGCGGCGCCAGATGTACTGCCGGATTCCGTTACGCCGGGTTCAGTTTCCCTGGATGTGACAGCCGTGATAGCCGGATCTTCAATGAGGTCTTGGGTCATGGTTCGCGCCTTTTAAAACGATCCCTGTTTGGGATTTGACGCGATCCTATGGACGGCCTCTCGACCCGCCAAGCGGTCTTGCAGTTTGTTACGCCAGAAACGGCAAAATTACGCAGAAAACTGGAAAAGTGCAACCAGTGGTAAGCGGCAGCGCACAAACGTGAGTTCGGACTGCAAAAGACGTCGGGAAATGACTCAGCTTCTGGCAACCACGGCCTGCTGGCGGGCCGATTGCAGGACATCACGGGTCTTTTGTGCCTCAAAACGTGCACGTGCAACGAAATCATCACTGGCAGAGGCATACAGAATGGCCCGCGATGAGTTGACGATGATGGGTGCCGTGGTTTGCCCGGCCACGCCACGCCAGCCCGCCATCACCGTGGCGATGGCATCGCCGCCCTGCGCACCAACACCAGGAATAAGCAGCGGCATGACCGGCGCCACGGCACGCACCCGTTCAATTTCCGCCGGGTAGGTGGCGCCCACCACCAGACCGAGCTGTCCATTCAGGTTCCACGGGCCCTGCGCCAGCGCGGCGATGTGTTCATACAGCAAGGGCTCGCCCGGCACACTGGCGAGGCGCTGGTTCTGCAGATCGTCGCCACCGGGGTTGGAGGTACGACACAACAGGAACGCACCCTTGCCTTCATATTTCAGATACGGCTGGATGGAATCAAAGCCCATGAAAGGCGACAGCGTCACGGCGTCTGCACCGTAACGCTCAAAGGCTTCTTTGGCGTACTGCTCGGCCGTGCTGCCAATGTCGCCGCGTTTGGCGTCCAGAATGATGGGCACCTGCGGGGCTGCCCTGCGCATGTGCGCCATCAGCCGCTCCAGCTGGTCCTCCGCCCGGTGCGCGGCGAAGTAGGCAATTTGAGGTTTGAACGCGATCACCAGATCGGCCGTGGCGTCCACGATGGCCGCGCAAAAGTCGTAAATTTTGCTGGCGTCACCCTTGAGTGAGCCGGGAAACCGGGCGGGTTCGGGGTCCAGCCCCACGCACAACATCGAGCCGTTTTGGCGCTCGGCGGTGCGCAGCATGTCCAGAAAAGTCATGTCAGGATTTTACCGAGCGGCGCATCACGTCCACGGCCAGGCACAGATCGGCCCAGGCCTTGGCCTTGTCCGGCAGGTTGCGCAGCAGGTAAGCCGGGTGATAAGTGGCGATCACCGGAACGCCGTGGTACTGGTGCGTGCGGCCGCGCAATTTGCCGATTGGCTCGGTTGTTTGCAGCAGTGACTGAATCGCAAAACGGCCCATGGCCAGAATGACTTTAGGCTGCAACAGCTCGATCTGGCGCTGCAAATAAGGCGCGCACCGCACCACTTCCTGCGGTTCGGGGTTGCGGTTGGCTGGCGGACGGCACTTCAGCACGTTGGCGATGTAGACGTTGTGGTGGCGGTCCAGCCCAATGGCGCGCAGCATGTTGTCCAGCAGCTTGCCCGCCTGCCCGACGAAGGGCTCGCCCCGGAGGTCTTCATTTTCACCGGGCGCTTCGCCCACAATCATCCAGTCCACCTGGGGCGCCAAACCGGGGCCGGCAGGCATCTGGCCCACACCGAATACGGTGTTTTTACGGCTCTCACACAGTGTGCAGGCACGGCAACCCGACACCGTGGCTTCAAGCTGCGCCCAATCCATGTGATCGATACCGTCAGGGCGCTGCATCAAACCTGTAGCGGCGGGTTGGGCAGGGTGGCAGGCTGACGGGTAGCAACTGGAATGGTTTTAGACGGTTTTACGGAGTCTTTTATGGACTCAGCCCCCGTCGAATATGCGTCAATAGCTATTGATTTAATAGCGTCTGTTGACGACGCCGGCGGAGATGCCGTCACTGCAACGGACCGCGCAGGCGGTTGCCACACTTTGATGTGCATGGCCTCCAGCATGGCGCGCTGGCGGTCATCGAGTTGCAAACCGGGCTCCTGGATCATGGCGTGGAACTCATAATTTGAGGCTCATCACCAGCGCGTCTTCGCGCTCGTTGCCACCAGCAGGGTAATAGTCCTTGCGCTGGCCCACCCGGCGATAACCATGGCTCTCATACACCTGCATGGCGCGCAGGTTGCCCACCCGCACCTCCAGCCACAACCACTGCGCGCCCTGCCCCTTGGCCCAGACCGCCAGCGCGTCCAGCATCACGCGTGACCAACCCTGGCGCTGGTAGTCGGGCGCCACGGTGATGTTGAGCAGATGCACCTCATCCACGCCCTTCATCGCCACAAAGTAACCCAGCAGCGTGTCACCGGCCATCAGCAGCTGTGACTGGTAGCCCGAGCTCACGGCATCGGCAAAGTTGAGCCGGGTCCAGGGATGGGGATAGACGCACTGCTCAACAGACAGCACTGCATCGAGCCAGTGCGTCTGCAGGGGCTCAAAGCGGACTTCCAGAGGTTTGACAACAGCGTTCATGAGCAGGGTTTCGTCGGCATCACGCTTGTTGCGCGGCTTTCTGGTCGGCGCGCTCCTGCGTGGTTTGCGCCACTTTATCGCGAATATAGGTGGGCAGGGCTTCGTCGGCGCGCACCGCTTGGCCAGCAGCCAGCAAAGCGGGCGCCAGGCGCAACATGGCCGTCGCGGTTGGCAAGGCCTGAATGCGGCGCACCGGGGCAGCAAAGGGCAACCGCTCGGCGTAGGAGGCAAACGCGTTGCCCGCCAGCAGCCAGTCTGCGCCCTGCCAGCCGGCTGGCAGCACCAGATTCTCTGGTCGAATCAGGTTGTAGCCCTCGTGTTGCTTCCATCGTCCGCTATTGAATTCATAGTGTGCGACATACACCTCGTCCATACGAGCGTCCAACAGCGCCAGCACGCGCAGGCTGGCATCATCCGGCGCACTCTGGTACCGGGCTTCCTCGGCCACGGCCAGCAGCGTATCGACCGGCAACACCTTCACACCGGCCCCAAAAGCCAGACCCTGCGCCACGGAACACGCCGTTCGCAGCCCTGTGAAGGAGCCCGGCCCGCGCCCGAACACAACTGCGTCCAGCTCGTCAAAACGCAAATCAGCTTCGCGCAGAAGCTGCTGGATCGCCGGAATCAGCGTGCTGGAGGCCTGCGCCCCACCCGCGCCAGTGTGTTGCCAGGTGCGGGGCACCCCATCAACGTCGCGTTGCAGCGCAATCGACATCACATCGGTGCAGGTGTCAAAGCTGAGCATATTCATGTGAATTCAAGGGTCAAATCAGCCCTTGGCCCCCGTCGAATATGCCTGAACAGCTTCTTTTTTTATAGCGACCGGTGTAACAGCACGAACACCGAACAGGATGCCCACCGTCACCAGCACGAGGCCCGCCAACAGATTCCAGTGCAGTGGCTCGCCCAGAAATACCACGGCAGCCAGCGCCGACAGACCGGGCACCAGCGCCGTGATCATGGTGGAGCGCACCGGGCCGAAGTGCTGGATCATTTTGGTGAAGGTAATGCCCGATATCACCACCGAGCCGCAGCCCTGAAAAAACATCTGGAACAGCACGTCACCCACCGGTGCCGTCAGAAAATGGCTGGGCACCGCATGCAGCGCCAGCAGCAGCCCATAGACCGGCACGTAGGTGAAAAAAGCAAACGCGGTGATGGCGATGGTGGCGCGCACGGCATCCAGCTTGTGGCGGCGAGCCAGCACGCTGTAGACCGACCAGCAAAACGCGGCAACCATGAACAGGATGTCGCCTTTCCAGACATTTCCACCATCAAAGGCGTGCAGCAGACTGGCGCCGCCCACCATCAAATCACCGGCGACGATGAAGCCCAGGCCCATCGCACGCGCAGACGTAATGCGATCTCCCAATACCCAGACGGCCAGCAGAGCCGTCCACAGCGGCAGGCTGCCCGGCATCAGCACCGAGGCGTGGGCCGCGGGCGCAAAGACAAAACCGCTGTAGGCCAGCATGGCGTAAAGCAATCCACCAAACACGCCAGCCGTGGCCGTCACGCGCAGCGACAGGGGAGACAGGCCAAAGAACGAAGACGCCTGCGCCAAGACAATCTGACTGGCGGGAGATTCGTTCGCTCGCGCCCGGTCGCGCTGAACCAGCCACCAGCCCCAGGGCAACAACACAGCGCTGGCGCCCAGAATGCGGGCCAGCGCAATGTCAAACGGCGTTAGCGTCGCACCCCGCGCCGGGTCAGCCGAGGCCCGTGCAATGACGATGAACGATGTCCAGATGATGACGGTGATGACGGCAGCAGCCCGGCCAACCAGAGTAGGGGACAAGCCCTTGAGGAAACGCATGGGGTGATTATCGGTGGCCCTTGGGTTCACCGTCTGGCGCTGCGCTGTAGACTCTCTCGAACATGCTTTTGACAACCCAAACCACCCCGCACACAGCGCTGTCGTCCTCTTTCCCGAATGGGAGGTGGCTTGCCCGGCGTCGCACGGCATTGGTTGCGGCGCTGGGCATCTGGTGCGGGTCTCTGTACGCCCAGAACGGTTTTCCGGCCGAAGTGGACGCCGCCCTGCAGCGGGCGAAGGTGCCACGCGACGCCATCAGCCTGCTGGTGGTGGATGCCGAGGGCAAAGCAGCCGCCGCGCCTGAGCCACCGCGCCAATGTGCCCGTGAACCCGGCATCCATCATGAAGCTGGTGACCACTTACGCTGCGCTGGACTTGCTGGGGCCCGCCTTCACCTGGAACACACCGGTTTATATCGAAGGCGCGGTGCGCGAGGGCACGCTGTACGGTAATCTGTATATCAAGGGCCAGGGTGACCCCAAGCTCGTGCTGGAGCGCATGTGGCTGCTGCTGCGGCGCCTGCAGGGTCTGGGAGTGAAGACGATTGCCGGTGACATCGTGCTGGACCGCAGCGCGTTTGAAACCGTGGAGCAGGACCCAGCCAACTTCGACGGCGAACCCCTGCGACCCTATAACGTGGCGCCGGATGCCCTGATGATCAACTTCAAGTCCGTGGTCATGACGTTCTCGCCTGACCGCACTACGAACCTCGCGCAGGTGAGCTTTGACCCACCGCTGGCGGGCGTGCAGACGCAAACCACGGTGCCGCTGTCAGCCGGCGACTGCGCCGACTACCGTGGCACGCTCAGGGCAGACTTCGCCGACTCCAAACAAATCCGCTTCACTGGCACCTACCCCTGGAGCTGTGGCGAAAAAGTCTGGCCCGTGGCTTATACCGACCCCAAAACCTATGCCATGCGCGCGGTGGAAGGCATGTGGCTGGAGATGGGCGGCAAGATCGGTGGCACGGTGCGGGAAGGCAAAGTGCCGCTGGTGCAGGGCGTGGCGATGAAACCGGTATTCGAGGTGAATTCACCCGCATTGGCCGAAGTGATCCGCGACATCAACAAATACAGCAACAACGTCATGGCGCAGCAGGTGTTTCTGACGCTCAGCCTGCAAAACAGAGCCGTGATGAACGGCGGCGGCGCGGCCACGCTGGATGCCTCGCGCGACGTGGTGCGCCGCTGGTGGAAAGACCGCATCGGCACCGACGATGCGCCCGTCATGGACAACGGCTCGGGCCTGTCTCGTGTGGAGCGCATCAGCGCGCAGGCACTGGGGCGGTTGCTGCAAACAGCCTATGTATCACCCTTGATGCCGGAGTTGATGTCGTCGTTGCCCGTCACCGGTGTGGATGGCACCCTGCGCCGCAGCCGTGCAAAAGCCTACGGCAGCGCGCACCTCAAAACCGGCTCGCTGCGTGACGTGACGGGTGTGGCAGGGTATGTTCATGGGGCCAGTGGCAAACGTTATGTGCTGGTGGCCATTACCAACCATGCCAACGCCGGCGCCACGCGACCGGCCATTGAAGCACTGATGGATTGGGCCTGGAAAGACAACTGACGTATTGCCGTTTGCCCCGGTGTGGAAGCGGAGCTAAGTCGCTGCTGCACGCTGCAGCCGGTCACGCACACCAGCCCATTCGGGCTCATCGGGTGGCGTTTCCACCCAGATGAGTTTCGCGCCTTTGTCGTCAAATTCCCGCAACACGGCAAACAATTGTTGGGCAGTTGCAGCAGCGTCGTCCGGCATGCGCCGACGTAAAACTTTGGACGAAGACGACCGCAAAATCGCCCGGGAATACGTGGCAATCACGGTGCCGGTACCGTCGATTTCGGCACCCAGCACATCCAGCGCCGCCTGGAGCGCGGCTGCGTCCATCAAGCGAACCCGGGCACGCGGCGCGTAGTGCGATTCCAGCGTGCCAGAGGCCCGGGGGACAGGTAGATTTTGCGTGAACCCCTCATCATTTGATAGCGCAGACTCACCGCAGACTGCCTGAACCTGCTCCCAGGTGATGGCACCGGGGCGCAACAACACCGGCGCGCCGCGCGTGCAGTCCACGATGGTGGACTCAATGCCCACTGCGCAGGCGCCACCGTCCAGTATCAGCAAGCTGTCATCGAATTCACCGCGCACATGAGCAGCCGTCGTGGGGCTCACGCGGCCAAACTGGTTGGCACTGGGCGCAGCCAGGCCCATCACGCCCGCATCCAGACACGCCTTGAGCAGGGCCTGCGCCACCGGGTGTGACGGGCAGCGCAGGCCAATGGAATCTTGGCCGCCCGCTGCTGCCGCACCGCGGTCCGCACGACGCGGCAAAATCAACGTCAATGGCCCCGGCCAGAAGGCCTGCATCAGCTTACGAGCAAACTCCGGCACCCCGGCGGCGAAATACGCCACGCCAGCAGCACCCTGATCGGTATCGGTGACATGCACGATCAGCGGATGGTCACTGGGGCGCCCTTTGGCCGCGAAGATGCGGGCAACCGCAGCGTCATTGCCCGCATCAGCGCCCAGTCCGTAAACCGTCTCGGTGGGAAACGCGACCAGTTCGCCGCGGGCCGCCGCGTCAGCACCACGGGCTATCGACCCGGCAAGACGTCCGTCCAGAATCATGGGTACTTCACAACGACAGGTTACGCGAAGGCGATGCCCAACAGACTGGCCGCGCGCGCAGCCGTATCACGCACCTGCCCGATGGTGGCGCCGGTGATGTTGAGATGCCCCATCTTGCGGCCCTTGCTGGCCTTGAGCTTGCCATACAGGTGCAAATGCGTGCCCGGCAGTGCCAGCACCTGGTCCCACGGGGGCGTGACGCCGTCTTTCCACAAATCACCCAGCAGGTTGAGCATGATGGCCGGGCTGTGCTGGCGCGGCTGTTGCAGCGGCAAACCGGCCAGCGTGCGCACCTGCAGGTCAAACTGCGACTCGTCGCAGGCGTCCATCGTGTAGTGGCCGCTGTTGTGCGGGCGGGGGGCGATCTCGTTCACCACCAGCGCACTCTGGCCATTCTCACCCGCCACCACGAAAAACTCCACGCACAGTACGCCCACATATTGCAGCTCGTTTGCTATGGATTTTGCAGCATCTACCGCTTGACTGGCGAGAGCCGAGGGCACATTTCCCTCATGAACCTCGGTGACAGCCAGAATACCGGCGCGGTGTTCGTTGAGTTGCACCGGGAAATTCACAATGGCACCGTCCCAGCCGCGTGCCACGATCACCGAGCACTCGGCCTGCAGGCGCAGCATGGCTTCCAGCACGCAGGGAACCGACTTCAGCTCGGCCCAAGCTGCTTGCAGCGCCGCACGATCGGCCACCCGCACCTGCCCCTTGCCGTCATAACCCAGCTTGGCGGTTTTCAAAATACCGGGCAACAAGCCATCCGCCACTCCGACAAGCTGCTCGGCTGTGGTGATCACGGCATACGGTGCACACGGCACGCCGCAGCGCACAAAATGAGCCTTTTCCTTGATGCGGTCCTGCGCGATGCTGACAGCGTTCGCGCCCGGCGCCACCGGACGGTGGGCGCCCAGCGTAAACAGCGCCGGTGACGGCACGTTTTCAAATTCGGTGGTGATCGCTGCGCAGCGCTGCATCAGCTGTGCCAGTCCCTGCTCATCCAGGTAGTCGGTCTGGATGTGAAAGTGGCTCACCAGCCCGGCCGGACTGACCGGATCGGGGTCCAGCACCGCCGTGAAATACCCCATGCGCTGGGCAGCATGGACAAACATGCGCCCCAGCTGGCCACCGCCCATCACACCCAGCGTGGTCTGCTGCCCCGAGGCGGTGGTGCCCGGCAGGATGGTTTGCGCGCTCATGCGCCAGCCTTGGTGCCAGGACCCGGCGGTGGCACGATCATGTCCCGTGCGGCCTGCGTTTGTTTCGTGCGAAACGCTTCCAGCTTCGCCTTCAGTGCTTCGTCGTGCAGCGCCAGCATGGCGACCGCGAACAGCGCGGCGTTGGCTGCCCCCGCCGCCCCGATGGCAAAGGTGGCAACCGGCACACCCTTGGGCATTTGCACAATGCTGTGCAGCGAATCAACGCCGCTGAGGTGTTTGCTGGCAACGGGCACGCCCAGCACCGGCACCGTGGTTTTGGCCGCCAGCATGCCTGGCAGGTGCGCCGCACCGCCCGCACCCGCGATGATGGCCTGCAGGCCGCGCGTGCCGGCACTCTCGGCATAGGCGAACATGTCGTCGGGCATGCGATGGGCTGAAACCACCCGCGCTTCGTAGGTCACGCCAAACTGTTGGAGAATCTCGACTGCGTGCTGCATCGTGTCCCAGTCGGAACTGGAGCCCATCACCACGCCAATTTGAATGTTCATAGGATTGTTGGAGGACCGGGTGGCTGTGGCAATATGCTCAGCAGCAGCGGCTTGGCTCCCCATATTTAGCTTTGATTTTACTTTTTCACCCCCAAGTGATGCCGAATGATTGATGTAACCGTACAAAACTTTGATGCCGAGGTGATTGAAGCCTCGATGACCACCCCCGTGCTGGTCGATTTCTGGGCACCCTGGTGCGGCCCCTGCAAGGTCATCGGCCCGCTGCTGGAAAAGGCCGAAGTGGACTACGGCGGGCGTTTCAAGCTCGTCAAGATAGATTCCGACCAGCAGCAGGAGTTGAGCCAGGCATTCGGCATCCGCAGCATCCCCACCTGTGTGTTGATGATGGGCGGCAAACCGGTGGACGGCTTCATGGGCGCCGTGCCCGAAGGTCAGCTCAAGACGTTTCTGGACAAACATGTGCCCTCGCTGGGCGAACTGGAAGCCGAAGCAGACGCCGAAGACGCGCAGGCCCTCATCGCCGCTGGTGACCCACACGCCGCCCTGCACAAGCTGCACGAGGCACTGACCATCAACCCCGGCAATGACGATGCGCGCTACGACTATGTCAAGCTGCTAATCGAGAACAACCTGCTGGAAGACGCCGAAGCCGCACTGGCACCGGCGCTGGCCGCCATTCCCCGCCAGCTGCGCTTTGATGCCCTGGAGCAATTTCTGAATGCTATCAAATTTGTAACTACTCACGCACAGGGGACGTGGGCTACAGAGCAATTTGATGCCCTGATTGCAGCCAATAAACGTGATTTTGACACCCGGATGGCCAAAGCCCGCGTGCTGATGGTGAGTGGCAACTGGACAGGGGCCATGGACGAGTTGCTGGAAATCATCATGCGCGACAAAACCTGGGGCGACGCCGTGCCACGCAAGACGTTCGTGGCCATTCTGGAGCTGCTGACGCCGCCCAAACCCAAGGCAAACCCGCAGGACATGGGCAAGACCGCAGGCGGTATCGAGATCGCCGGCAAGGTGGTGGCCGAACAGGACCCACAGGCCCAGCTGGTGTCGGCTTACCGGCGCAAGCTCAGCATGGCGCTGAACTGATTGCGAGCTGTCAAGAGCTGGTCAGCCGCGTCAGTGCTTCCTGGTATTTCGCGGCCGTTCTGGCAATCACCTCGTTGGGCACGCGGGGCGCTGGCGGGGTTTTGCTCCAGGGCTTGCCGTCAATGCGCACCTGCTCCAGCCAGTCTCGGACAAACTGCTTGTCGTAGCTGGGCGGGTTGACACCTTCCTGATAACTCTCAGCGGGCCAGAAGCGGGAGGAGTCAGGCGTCAGCACCTCGTCCATCAGCGTCAGCGTGCCATCGGTGTCCAGACCAAATTCAAACTTGGTGTCGGCAATGATGATGCCTTTCTTGATGGCAATCTCGCAGGCGGCCCTATAGAGCTGAATGCTGATGTCGCGGATGCGGGTGGCCAGATCCAGGCCGATCATCTCGACCGTTTTCTCGAAAGTGATATTTTCGTCATGGTCGCCCACAGCAGCCTTGGCGGCAGGCGTGTAAATGGGCTCGGGCAATTTCGACGCGTTCTTCAGCCCCGGTGGCAGCTTCACACCACAAACCGCCTGGTTCCCCTGGTATTCTTTCCAGCCACTGCCCGCCAGATAGCCGCGCACCACAGCCTCCACCGGCAGGGGTTTCAGCCGCTTGACCAGCATGGAGCGGCCCTGAACCTGGGGCACCTCATCGGCAGCGACCACACTTTCGGGCGCATCGCCGGTTAGGTGATTGGGGCAAACATAGCCCAGCTTGTCAAACCAGAACAGCGCCATTTGCGTCAGGAGAACGCCTTTACCGGGAATGGGCTCGCCCATGATCACGTCAAAAGCACTCAGGCGGTCGCTCGCCACCATCAGAATGCGGCTGTCACCCACGGCGTAGTTGTCGCGCACCTTGCCACGCGCGAGCAAAGGGAGGCTGTGAAGAGCAGAAGTGTGTACTGACAAAGCTGGGGAAGTCATGTCGGAGCCATCAGGGGGAAAGGATTGAATCATGCCCGCATATCGCGAACCCAAACGAAAAAGCCCGCAAACAGCATATGTGCCGTCTGCAGGCCCCGATTATCGCAAGGCGCGGACTGCCTCTTATTTCACCAATTGCGCCAATTCACCACGAGCGTATTGGCCCGCCACGACCGAGAGGCTGTTGCCTTTGATCTTCGCGGCCTGACCCTCACAGCCAAACTGCATGTAACGCTGCTTGCAGATCTGTTTGGCGGCTTCACGGGCCGGCTTGAGCCAGTCGCGCATGTCAAATTTATCCGGGTTTTCTGCCATGAACTTGCGCACGGCAGCCGTCATGGCAAGGCGAATATCGGTGTCGATGTTGATCTTGCGCACGCCAAATTGGATGGCCTTCTGGATTTCTTCCACCGGCACGCCGTAGGTTTCCTTCATCTTGCCGCCGTACTGGTTGATGATGGCCAGCAGGTCTTGCGGCACGCTGGACGAGCCATGCATCACCAGATGCGTGTTGGGCAAGCGACGGTTGATTTCCTTGATTCGCTCAATCGCCAGAATGTCGCCGGTGGGCTTGCGCGTGAACTTGTAGGCACCGTGGCTGGTGCCAATGGCAATGGCCAAGGCGTCGAGCTGGGTGCGTTTCACAAAGTCGGCCGCCTGTTCGGGGTCGGTCAAGAGCTGATCCATGGTCATGGTGGCATCGGTGCCGTGGCCGTCTTCCTTGTCACCCTTCATGGTCTCCAGCGATCCCAGGCAACCCAGTTCGCCCTCCACGGTCACGCCCGTGGCGTGGGCCATGTCCACCACCTTGCGCGTAACTTCCACGTTGTAGTCGTAACTGGCGATGGTCTTGCCATCGGCCATCAGCGAGCCGTCCATCATCACCGAGCTGAATCCCAGGTTGATGGCACCCTGGCACACATCGGGGCTCTGGCCATGATCCTGGTGCATCACCAGCGGAATCTGTGGATAAGCCTCTATGGCGGCCTGAATCAGATGCTTGATGAAAGGCTCACCGGCATATTTGCGGGCCCCCGCACTGGCCTGCAGGATGACCGGGGCGCCGACTTCCTTGGCCGCCTCCATCACGGCTTGCACCTGCTCCAGGTTGTTCACGTTGAAGGCTGGAATGCCGTAGCCGTTGACGGCTGCATGGTCCAGCAGCTCGCGCATCGAAACGAGTGCCATTTTGAGATCCTCAGGGAAGTTGGTAACCGCTTGGTAACTGAGTACCGAATGGGCGAATTCTAGCGCCGACGGCTCCACAAGAGGCTCGTACCCGCTTCGATGCGATCGCAAATAAGTCACGAAACCCACCGAATCCTCACTGATCCGCCAACCCTGCAGCGATGGCTTCGCCTTTGCGGACAGGCACACGTTAATCCTGCCTTAAGGTGCCTGGCCTAACCTGCCGGTGTGACTACCTGCACAGCCACTCGATCCGGTTAAATGCCCGTCAATCGCCATCTTCGCCTTGCCATCTGGACGTTCAGCGCACTGCTGCTGGTGCTGGCTTGGGACGCACTCGCGCTGGATTTGCCACTGGCGAGGCTTTCGGGATCCTCACTCGGCTTTCCTTTGCGGGAGAGTTGGCTGCTGTCCACCGTGCTGCATGAGGATGCGCGCCGCCTGAGTTGGGTGTTGATGTTTGCGCTGATTCTCGCTATCTGGTGGCCCGTTGGTGCCCTGCGACAACTCAGCCGTGGTGAGCGTGCAGGCCTGGTTTCAGGAACCTTGCTGGCGCTACTGGCGGTCTCGGCCTTGAAGAGTGCCAGCCACACGAGCTGCCCCTGGGATCTTGCAGAGTTTGGCGGGGCGGCCCATTACGTTACCCATTGGGCGTTTGGTGTGACCGATGGGGGTGGCGGCCGCTGCTTCCCCGCTGGCCATGCCTCTGCAGGTTTCGCATTTGTCGCAGGCTATTTCTGGCTGCAGGACAAAGCGCCGCGCGTTGCGCGGGCCTGGCTTTTGGGGGTTATGGCGGCCGGCCTGATGCTGGGACTGACGCAGCAACTACGCGGAGCTCATTTCATGAGCCACACACTCTGGACGGCATGGGTGTGCTGGACAACGGCCGCACTGGCATGGGGCCTTCAGCAAGCCGTCATGCAGCACGGCATGCTGTTGCTTCCGGTGTTCAGACCACGCGGCAGATCTTGAGCATGTTGGTACCACCCGGCGCGCCCATGGGTTCGCCACAGGTGATGGCGTACACATCGCCGCCTTGAACGATGCCAAACTTCTTCAGGTGGCCTTCCGCCTGCTTGAGGGCCGTATCACGGTCACCACTGGAATCCAGCAGGAGCGGACGCACATTGCGGTACAGGGTCATTTTTCGCTGGGTCGCTACTTTTGACGTGAGTGCATAAATAGGTACGTTGATCCGGTGGCGACTCATCCACAGTGCGGTGGAGCCGCTGTCCGTCAGCGCAACAATGGCCTTTGCACCCAGGTGGTGTGCCGTGAACAGTGCGCCCATAGCGATGGACTGGTCGATGCGATCAAACTTCTGGCCGGTGAAGTCGCCGTCAAGCTCAACATCCTCAGCGTTCTCGGCAGCATGACAAATCTTGGCCATCTCTACCACCGTCTCCAGCGGGTACTTGCCAGCGGCAGTTTCCGCTGAGAGCATCACCGCATCAGTGCCATCCAGCACGGCATTGGCCACGTCGCTCACCTCGGCCCGGGTTGGCACCGGGTTGCTGATCATGGACTCCATCATGTGAGTGGCCGTGATCACCACGCGGTCGTGCTCGCGCGCCAGTTTGATCATGCGCTTCTGCAGGGCAGGGACGGCTGCGTTGCCCACTTCAATGGCCAGATCACCTCGCGCCACCATGATGCCGTCGCTGGCCAAAATAATTTCCAGTAGTTTGGGAATGGCCTCGGCGCGCTCAATCTTGGCGATCAGGTGCGGCTTGTGGTTGTATTGTTCTGCGGCCACATTGCAGAGCTGACGGGCCATCTCCATGTCCGTGGCATTCTGCGGAAAGCTCACCGCCACATAATCAGCCTGGAAGGCCATCGCCGTCTTGATGTCCTCCATGTCCTTGGCCGTCAACGCAGGCGCAGTGAGTCCACCGCCCTGCTTGTTGATACCCTTGTTGTTGGACAATTCACCACCCATTCTGACGGTGGTATGCACGGCCTCACCTACAACGGAATCCACCACGATCACGATCAATCCGTCGTTGAGCAGCAGTATGTCGCCGGGTTTGACCTCGCGCGGCAGGGGTTTGTAGTCCAGCCCGACAGCGTGGACATCACCCAACTCGGTCCGTGCGGCGTCCAGGACGAATTTCTCGCCCGGCACCAGCATGACTTTGCCTTCCGCGAACTTGCCAACCCGGATCTTGGGGCCCTGCAGATCGGCCATGATGGCCACTTCGCGGCCAGCCCGGTGGGACGCTTCGCGAACCAGCCTGGCGCGGTCAATGTGGTCTTGCGCCTTGCCATGGCTGAAATTCAGCCGCACCACGTTGACACCTGAGCGGATCATTTGTTCCAGCAATGCGGGGTCGCTGGAGGCTGGGCCTAGGGTGGCAACGATTTTGGTGGCGCGACGGGGCATGAGCATTGTCTCCATGTAATTTAGTTTCGCATTTTGGCAGAAATGCAGTTACATGTCAGGTACGGATCGAATCCGGGTAAAGCGGGTGCTGCGCTTACCAGAGTGCACCAATCTTTCACCTCACACTCAAGATCAATACGATATTCCGCACATATAGGAAAACCCTGACTATATGTCGCATGAAAGTACATCTTTTTGCCGCAAGAGTATCAAGATGGAGATCGGTCGAATCCTATATTCACGCCTGTCGATGAGCTGCTGACATCGGCTTCTTACCCGAAACCACATAAGGAGACAGATTCATGAAACTAAAAGCATCGCTGGCACTGGCCTTTGGCCTGATCGCCGGAATGGCCCACTCTGCAACGGAACTCGTCATTGCCACCGTGAACAACGGTCACATGATCGAAATGCAAAAACACAGCAAGGCATTTGAAGCTGCCAATCCCGGCATCACCCTCAAATGGGTCACGCTGGAAGAAGGCGTGTTGCGTCAACGTGTGACGACTGACATTGCCACCAAAGGCGGTCAGTTCGACGTGATGACCATCACCAACATCTGTTATGTCAAGGGCACCACGCCTTCAGAGCTCCGCAAACAGGCGGAGAGCAGATTTGGCGGCAATACGAACTGACGAACTTACTTCGCACGCCAGGAAACCCTGATCAAGGGTAACGACGCTGAAGGGCGAGTCACCGCTTCATCAAAGGGATGTGCTCTGGATCCCACTGACTTGAGAATGCGTTGCACATAGGCACGTGTCTCCAGGTAAGGTGGAACGCCACGATAACGCTCAACGGTACCTTCTCCCGAGTTGTAGGCGGCGGCGACCAGCGCCACATCACCCTCAAAATAGGCCAGCAGCCAACGAAGATAAGTGAGGCCACCACGGATATTCTGGGCCGGATCGAATGCATTCCTGACATTGAAGCGTTCGCTGGTTTCCGGAATGAGCTGCATCAGCCCTCTTGCGTTCTTGGGTGACAACGCCAAGCTATCGAAATTGGATTCAGCAGCAATGATTGCCAATGCGAGTTGGGGCTCCACCTTGAACTGGGGTGCCATTTTCATCACGAGGTCAAAAATGTTCCTGGGCGCGATAGCCGCATAGTCAACGGGTGGTTTCGCGGGAGTTGGTGGCAGGCGCCTTGCCACAGCCTCTGGCGCAGCGGAACGCGGAGCAGGTTCGCGCATGCACTCGGGCACCTCTGATGTAGGACCACCCACCCTGCTCAACATGCGTTTCGCAGCCTCTAGCCCCTGCTCTGCGGCAGCGTGGAAGAAGAAGGCTGCCGCAACATCATTGCGCTCAGGGCCGCGGCCATTGGCATACATCCACCCCAGGTTGTACTGCGCTTCCGGGTCACCCAAGCGCGCACTTTTGCAGTACAGGGTAGCAGCAAGAACAAGGTCACGAGGCACGCCTTCACCATTCTCGTAGGCGATGGCTTCTTTCCGCAAGATGGAAGCCAGCGTGCTTTCTGACACTTCAGACTCCCCTTGAGCACGCACCTGCCCCGGCGACATCACCGTCACCCAGAACATCAGCAGCACGGCTGAGAAACGAATTGAAGAAAACGAACGCATGACTACACGTGACAAAACATCCGAACGGCTGCTAAAGCCGCCAGATGTTTAATGTTTTACCCTCAAAAATTCCAAAAATCAACCCGCTCGAAGGCCGCGCTTTGTGCAAAGTCAAAATCACGCTGGAAATGCGTGAAATAGTTCCGTAAATCAGCCTGCGGCACGGCGCTGCAGGATTTCAAACGCGGGCAGGGTTTTGCCTTCCAGCACTTCCAGAAACGCGCCACCGCCGGTGGAGATATAGCCCACTTGCTTTTCGATGCCGTATTTGGCAATAGCGGCCAGCGTGTCGCCGCCACCGGCAATCGAGAAGGCAGCACTGTCCGCGATAGCGTGGGCAATCACCTTGGTACCATTCTCAAACGCAGCAAACTCAAACACCCCCACCGGGCCGTTCCAGACGATGGTGCCCGCCTTCATCAGCTGCACCGCCAGCGTCTTCGCGGTTTCAGGGCCTATGTCCAGAATCAGGTCATCATCCGCCACGTCGGTCGCCCGCTTCACGGTAGCAACGGCGTCGGCTTTGAATTCCTTGGCTGTCACTACATCGGTGGGGATCGGCACGGCTGCGCCGCGGGCCTTCATGGCCTCAATCACCGCCCGGGCCTCGGCCAGCAAATCGGGTTCGGCCAGGCTCTTGCCGATCTTCAGGCCGGCGGCCAGCATGAAGGTGTTGGCGATGCCGCCGCCCACAATCAGCTGATCGACGTTATTCGCCAGACTTTTGAGAATGGTGAGTTTGGTAGAGACTTTGGAGCCCGCCACGATGGCCACCAGCGGGCGCTTGGGCGCCAGCAGGGCGGCCGAGATCGCATCCATTTCAGCGGCCAGCAGCGGGCCGGCGCAGGCTACCGGTGCAAACTGGGCGATGCCGTAGGTGCTGGCTTCGGCGCGGTGAGCCGTGCCGAATGCGTCGTGTACAAAGATGTCGCACAGCGAAGCCATCTTTTTTGACAGCTCTTCGCTGTTTTTCTTCTCGCCCGGGTTGACACGGCAGTTCTCCAGCAGGACCATCTGACCCGCCGCGAGTGCCTTGCCGTTGACCTTGACACCGTCCACCCAATTCGACACCAGCGGCACGTCACGCCCCAGCAATTCCCCCAGGCGTTTGGCCACGGGCGCGAGCGAGTCTTCCGGTTTGAAGGCGCCTTCGGTCGGGCGGCCCAGATGGGAGGTCACCATCACCGCGGCACCTGCATCCAGTGCCTGCTGGATACACGGTGCCGAGGCGCGAATGCGGGTGTCTTCGGTGATATTCCCGTCATCGTCTTGCGGCACATTCAGATCGGCACGGATAAAAACACGTTTGCCGGCCACTTGGCCCTGGGCACACAGATCAGAAAAGCGGATGAATTTCATGGGGGGATGGAGGCAGGTGGAAAACCCTGAAATTGTAGGCCCGCCCAACCCTTCAAAACACGATCATCGGCAGGCCGCAAACCAGTCCATCCCGGATTTGTAAAGCTGCGTTTGCACATCCAGCAGCCCCAGCATGGCGTGAAACAGGTTGTCGTGCGTCAACGGCGTATCCGCGTGCTGGTTCAGGCAGTCCTGACGGACGCCCGCCCGCTTCTGCATCTCACCCGACAGCCAGGTCACCATGGGCACATGGGTCTGGAAGTCCGGGGCCAGCGCGTAGGGCAGGCCATGCAGATACAGGTTATTTTCCCCCAGGGACTCCCCGTGGTCTGACAGATAGACCAGCGCTGTATCAGCCTGGCTGGCCTGGCTTTTTTGATCCAGCCACTTCACGGCGCTGGCGAGAAAGTGATCGGTATACACCAGCGTGTTATCAAACGCGTTGACCAGCTGCTCACGCGGGCAATCCTGCAGCACATTGGTCGCACACTCGGGCATGAATTTCTTGAAGGCGACAGGTGAGCGCCGGAAGTAAGCCGGCCCATGGCTGCCCATTTGGTGCATCACGATCACCACGCCACGCGAACGCCGCGCGGGGTCCAGTTCTGCAATACGCTCGTCCAGACCCTTGAGCATGATCTCGTCCAAACACTCGCCGCCCTCACACAGGCCGGGCTCCTCCAGTGTGCGGGTCACGACGTTAGGGATTCGATCACATAGCCCCTTGCATCCCGACTGGTTATCTAGCCACAACACCGCCAGCCCGGCGCGCTGAAGAACATCCAGCAGATTTTCAAACCGCTGGGGGCTGGCCTCGTAGTCAGATTTGCCCATATGCGAAAACATGCAGGGCACGGATGCCTGGGTATTGGTACCGCAAGAGCGTACGGCACTGTAATAAGTCAAATCACCCGTTTTCTTCAGCTCGGACAGCTCGGGGTTGGTATCACGGGCATACCCGCCCAGCGAAAAATTCGCAGCCCGCGCCGTTTCACCGATCACCAGCACGACGATTGGAGGCGTTTTCTGGGCGGCGTAGGTTGCGCCGAGCCGGGCATCCTCGCCAATCGACTGCAGCACCTGCTGGGTACGCGGCACCTGATCAGCCGCCAGCTTGCCCACGCCGTATAACGCATTGAGCGGATTGATCAGGTAACGAACATCCTTGTGGTTGCGCATCAGCGACGCCATGTCCTGATACGACGCCAGCAATACCCCCAGCATCACGACCACGGCCGCCAACGCAGCCAGCACGTTACGCCATGCGTGCGACCAAAGTGAGCGCTCGACCAGCTTTTGCCGGAACAGCCAGATCATGGGAATACCGGCGATCAACACCAGGCTCAGCGCCAGCCACCAGGACAACAGGTCGCGTGTCTCGCGGGCATCCGTGTGCATGACGTTGGCCATCATGGTGGCGTCGATCACCACACCGTACTGCAGCATGAAATAGGTGCTGGATGCCGCGGTAATCAACAGCAGACTGGCCACCACTTTGAAAACCCGGGGCCAGGCCAGCAGGCTGAGCAAGGCCATCGTGGCAGCCCCGATCACACCCGCAAAACCGGCAGCAAACAGCAGGCCGCGCAAACCACTGTGCTCGGGTAAAGCCCACAGGGCGCGCCACAACGGCACATTGCCCATTGTGGCCAGCCAGCCGCTGACCACCAAAGCCAGCATGGGCGGGCTCCATGGCCGTGACACGGCAACGCCTGAGCGTGCACTCAAACGGGCGCTCCCAATGCCGCAACCAGACATGTGCCTTGGTAAATGGGGGAACAAATGTTCAACAACAAGTTCGAGACCTCTTTCATTTCTTCAGTTTGCACAGCTTGTGAACGCGCACAAACAGGAGACCTTAACGCGGCGTACTTAAGCGCGCCTTAATCAGGTTTACGCCGCTACCAGCCCAGCCCAAGATGCAAGGGCATGAAGACCCCCATGCCTGCAAGAATAGTAATTAAAACGTCTTTACGCCAGAAGTAAGCAACCGCTCCCGCCGCCGCGGCAAACAGGCGTGCATCTTGCCAGGTGCTCACTAAATGCCCCTGGGTCATCACCACCTCGGGCAACACCACTGCAGCCAGTGCGGCAATGGGTGCGTACTGCAGGCCCCGCTGCGCCCAATGAGGCAGGTTCCATGAGGTTTTGGAAATCAGGAAGAAACCGCGCGCCAGCACCGTCACGCAGGCCAGACCCAGAATGACCGTGAGGGTATAGAGATCAAAGTCCATCATGACGCCTGCTGGTTAGGGGCGGAAGACGGCATGCGGTCTTCAATCGTCAGACACAGGATCACTGCGGCGGCAATCGCCACCAGGATGTTGAGTTTCAAAGGCAATGCGTACGTGGCAACAGTCGCAACACCAGCCACTGCCGCCGACAGCAGCCGCAGCCGCGTGGTGGCCAGACTGCACAGAATGCCGATCAGGCACAGGATGCCGGCAAAACCCAGCCCCCAGGCTGGCGGAATGAAATTGGCCAGCGCCACCCCTACCACGCTGGCGCCCACCCAGCTCATCCAGTTCAGGAAACAATTTCCACTGAGATAAGCGTCCTGCGCCAGGCGTTCGGCCGGCTCCGTGGCCGGGTGCGCAAACCGGCGCGTGAACAGCACATAACTGAGGTCAGCCGTGAAGTAGCCGTGCGTCAGGCGCTCCCACAGCGGCAAATGCATCAAATAAGGCCTTAAATGCAGGCTAAACACGACAAAACGCAGGTTTACGCAAAACCCGGTAGCCAAAATGATCCAGATCGGTGCCCCGGCAATGATGAGCGGAATGGCCGCCAGCTGGGAACTGCCGGCAAAAACGATCAGCGCCATCAGCAGCGACTCGGCCACGCTCATGCCGGACTTCACCATGGCCACGCCGGTCATCAGCCCCCAGGCGGCGATGCCGGGGGCCATGCCCGACAGATCGCGCACACCCTGGTGAAATGCGGGATGGGTGTAGTGAACGCGCCGGAAAAACACTAGGCCGCCAGCTTTCCAAATCGGGCACCAGGCTGGATGTCGGTCGCACCGCGCAGCAAATCGGCCACGTCCAACCGTTTGCCGCCCGCGCGCTGCAGCTCGGTCAGGCGCAGCACGCCCGAACCGCATGCCACGTCAATTCCTGCCGAATTTACCTCTAAAATAGTGCCACATCCCTCGTCCACATTGCGTGAGTAGCTATGAATTTCGGAGCGCCAGAGTTTAAACGTGTCGTTCCCCAGTTCAGTGGAGACACCCGGCGTGGGGTTAAACGCGCGGATGCGCCGCTCGATCACATCGGCATCCTGACTCCAGTCCACCGCGCTTTCTGCCTTGTCGATCTTGTGTGCGTAGGTCACACCGTCCAACGGCTGGGCTTGTGGCTTCAGACCTGAGGTTGCGACCAGTTTCAGGGCCTGAACGATCAGATCGCCACCCAGTGCGGCCAGCTTGTCGTGCAGGCTGCCGGTGGTGTCGGCCTGCGGACCGCGGTGAACAATGGGCAGGCTCTGGACGAGCAGCATGTCGCCGGTATCCAGCCCCGCATCCATCTGCATGATAGTCACGCCCGTTTCGGCATCACCCGCTTCAATGGCCCGGTGAATTGGCGCGGCACCGCGCCAGCGGGGGAGCAGGGAGGCATGGATATTCAGGCAAGCCACCTCATCCAGCACCCACTGCGGCAGGATCAGACCGTAGGCCGCGACGACCATCACTTCGGCTCGCGCAGCCTGAATCGCCTCTTTGGCAGCCGCAGCTTCTTCCGGGAATTTGCCGTCCAGACGCAGGCTGCGGGGCTGGGCAACCGGCAGGTTGTGCGCCAGCGCACAGGTTCTAACGACCGAAGCCTGGAGCTTCAAGCCACGACCAGCAGGCCTGTCAGGCTGAGTGAGCACCAACACGATTTCATGCCCGGCCGCGTGCAACCGCTCCAGCGCCACGCGGGCAAACTCAGGCGTGCCCGCAAAAATGACCCTCAAGCGCGCTCCTCGCGCTGGGCTTTGAGCATTTTGGTCTTGATGCGGTTGCGTTTGAGCGGTGACAGGTATTCGACAAACACCTTACCCATCAGATGATCCATCTCATGCTGGATACATACTGCCAGCAGACCTTCAGCCTCAATGATTCGGGATTTCCCGCCATCGTCCAGTGCAGTCACATGGACGGCGTTGAAACGCTCCACGCCGTCATAGATGCCGGGAACGGACAGGCAACCTTCTTCATTGATATGTTTTTCCGCGCTGGTCCAGGTCAATACAGGGTTGATCAGTACCAGCGGCGCGTTGCGTTCTTCCGACACATCAATGACGATCAGGCGTTCGTGCACGTCCACCTGCGTGGCAGCCAGACCGATGCCCTTGGCCTCGTACATGGTCTCCAGCATGTCGGCAACCAGATTTTTCATGCGCGCATCGACCTGTGGCACCGGTTTGGCCACCTTGTGCAATTTGGGGTCGGGGTAACAAAGAATGGGAAGTAAAGCCATGAATTCGTCTCAAAGATGTCGTTATTTTCGCTACTTTTCAGCCATCTCGCATGGGCCAAAGCCCGAAAACGTTGCCCGATCAAGGACTTGAGCGCAAAATCGTGCGTGATTTATCAGGATTTGAGCGCCAACCGTGGCCCGTCTGACCGTCAACCTGAAGTGCCCGGAAAGGCACTTGTAATGCAGCAAGATATGAACAAACACATGATGACGACATCCCGATTTGCAAGTTCTGCCCTGATGCTGGCGGCCGGAGCCCTGCTGGCATTGCCCGCTCTGGCCCAGAACTACCCCATCACGGCCGGGCAGAAAGCTACCGCCGAACAGGTGGCCCAAGCTGGCGTCCCCTTAAGCGAACTGGCACCGAACGCGCCTGACAACTACACCGTCAAACGGGGTGACACCCTGTGGGCCATCTCGAAAATCTTCCTCAAAAGCCCATGGCGCTGGCCTGAGTTGTGGGGCATGAACCTCAAAGAAATCAAGAATCCGCACCTGATTTACCCGGGACAACAGCTATTCCTGGAAAAGAAAGACGGCCGCGCCACCCTGCGTACCGGCGCGTCGGGTACCGGTGATGCCCCTACCGATACCGTCAAGGTGTCGCCACGCACCCGGTATGAAGCTTTGAGCGGTGGTGCCCTGCCCACCATTGATTTCAACCAGATCGAATCGTTCCTGGCCGAGCCCATCGTGGTGGACGAAAAGGGATTGACTGCCGCGCCCCGCATCGTGGCGGGAGCTCAGCAGGGCGAAGGCCGGGTGCTGCTGACCAAGGGAGACCGCGCCTATGCCCGCGGCCCTGCCGATGCGCCGCTGCTGGATGACCAACGCAAGGAAAAGCAATACCGCATCTTCCGAAACGCCACACCCCTGAAAGACCCCGGTACTGGCGAAATATTGGCTTACGAAGCGCAGTACATTGGTGGTGCCACGCTGGTTCGCAGCGAATCCACCCAGCAGGCCAAGGCTACAGACGGCAAGACCACGACCGACATCGTGCCCGCAACCATTGACATCATTTCGGCGAAAGAAGAAATGCGTGTTGGTGACCGCCTGGTGCCCGAACCTGAGCGCCAGTTCCCCAATTACGCCCCGCGCGCCCCTGAAGGCAACGTGGATGGCCGCATTGTGTCGGTCTATGGCAGCGCCGTGGTCAATGCGGCGCAAAATCAGGTTGTCGTGATCAATCGCGGCACCAGGGATGGCATGCAAAACGGCTATGTCATGGCCATCCTGAAAGACGGCCTGCGCATGCAGGACAAGACTGATGCGACCAAGCCCCAGATCAAGCTGCCAGACGAGCGTAACGGCCTGCTGATGGTGTTCCGCACGTTTGACCGCGTTTCCTACGCACTGGTTCTGGAAGTGACAGAAGTCATTCGCGTTGGTGACCGGCTGGGCAGCCCGCGCTAATACGGCGATTCAGTTCAGACCGCCGGCGGTGGTCTGAACTCACCCGCTGGGTACCTCCCCACAATACCTTATGGAGCGCGAAGAACTCGCTGCATGGCTGCGCCTGACGCTCACACCAGGTGTTGGCAACGGGTCGGCTCGCAAGCTGTTGGCGGCGTTTGGGCTGCCGGAATCCATCTTCACCCAACCCATCTCCACCCTGGCACAGGTGGTCAGCCGCAAGCAGGCCACCAGCCTTCATACCGAACCACCTGAACTGACCGCATTGCTGGAAACCACCTGGAGCTGGCTGGAAGCCGATCGCCAGCGGCGGCGCATCGCGGTGCTGGGTAACCCCACCTATCCGCCGTCCCTACTCACGATTGAAGACCCACCACTGATGCTTTACCTGCTGGGCGGTCAGCGCAACGAATCCACGGGAAATAGCGAAAATGAGGGGTCAAATAGCCCCTCAGCCCTCGTCCAATATGCGCAAACAGCTATTAATTCAATAGCAAACAGCCTGGCCAGCGGTATTGCCATCGTGGGTAGCCGAAACCCGACGCCGCAGGGCGCAGCCAACGCCAGGCACTTTGCCAAAGCGTTCAGCGAAGCAGGGCTGACCGTGGTGTCCGGCCTGGCGCTGGGCGTGGACGGTGCAGCCCATGAAGGTGCTCTGGACGGCTTGGGTCCTAACGACAACCGCTTGGCCACGATTGCCGTGGTGGGCACCGGTCTGGACCGCGTATATCCGAAAAGCCACCGCGATCTGGCGCACCGCATTGCCGAAAACGGCCTGATCATCAGCGAATACCCGCTGGGCACACCGCCGCTGGCCGAAAATTTCCCCAGACGCAACCGGCTGATTGCCGGGCTGGCGCAGGGCACACTGGTGGTGGAAGCCGCGCTCAAGTCGGGCTCACTCATCACCGCGCGGCTGGCTGCCGAGCAGGGTAAGGACGTGTTCGCCATTCCCGGCTCCATCCATTCCACGCAGGCGCGAGGCTGCCATGCCCTGATCCGTCAGGGCGCCAAGCTGGTGGAGTCGGCCGAGGATGTGCTGGAAGAACTGAAAATTCCCCTCCCAAAACAAAGCACTGCCAGTTCAAGCGCGTCTCACGAAGACTCCACGGAGGCCGACGACTTGTCAGACGCAGAAAATGGCCTGCTGGCCGCCCTTGGGTTTGACCCGGTGGGGCTGGACGCGCTGCAAGCCCGAACCGGCATACCCACTGCGCAACTCCAGGCGGATCTGATGACGCTCGAACTGGAAGGTCTGGTATCGCGTCTGCCAGGCGGGCTGTTTCAACGCCTGACCGTGGTCTGAAACACAACAAAGTCCGGAAATGAACCCGAAGTCCAGCGGGCTGAACCCCGGGATCGTTTTCTGCGCTATATTGGTTGCATGTTTGAAGTTCTCGTCTACGTTTACGAAAACTACTGGAGAGGTGACGCATGCCCCGAGTGGGAGCACCTTGAACGTAAACTAAACGCCGTCGGCTTTGAATCCGACGAGATTCAGGAAGCGCTGACCTGGCTCAGCGGCTTGAGTCTGGCCGCTCAAGGCTCACAAATCGTGGGCCAAGCCCCCGGAGCAAACGGCGACAAAGACGCCAGGAAGTTGCCGCCACTTCAATTGCCGGTAACGGCTTCTCTTGACGCCCTGCCCGTTCAATCGTCCACAAGCATGCGTATCTACTCGGTTGCCGAGCAGGACCATCTTGGCTCCGAGTGTCTGGGTTTTCTCACGTTTCTGGAATCGGCAGGCGTGCTGCCTGCCAGCATGCGGGAGATCGTGATTGACCGTGCCATGGCGGCACCTGGCGATCCGGTTTGTCTGGATGACCTGAAAATCATCATCCTGATGGTGTACTGGAGTCTGGGTGAAGAGCCTGATGCGCTGGTTCTGGACGAGTTGTGCGACGACACAACAGATCGCATAGCACATTAACCCATTTGCCCATCGGGCACTAGCCGGAGTCGGGTCAATCCAGCAAACGCTCGGGATTGGCTTCCAGTTTGGCCAGTGCGTCGCGCGTCGCACGTACGGTCAGTGTTTCCTCTTCCTGTGGCAACAGCAATCCCGCCTGCAAATAGGCACCCAAACGCCCCGCCTGAATCAGGTAGCTGTAACCGTCACTGGAGGCAAACAGGTTCAGATGCTTGCGGTCACTACGCCAAACAAACTGGACCTGACGAATCTGACCGTTGTGGTCCAGCGTGAACCAGGACCCCAACTGCAATTCCTGCGCCCAGGCCTGCATCGCGGCAGTTGGTTTGGAGCCGCCATCGGCCACCACGGCAATTTTTGACGAATCGATACCGAGCATCAGTTCGATACTTTCGGCATCCAGCGGCAGATCACCCATACCGTCTTCGGATACGAAGTCTTCCAGATTGGCCAGGCGCTCGGCCATCACGTCAATCTGTGCTTGCGGAATGGCCTGCGTCTTGGACAGGAATGCGTCGGCCAGCGTGTCACTGATGGTCTTGATGTGCACGTCCTGATCGGCCTGGGCCAACCCCAGCAGCGTCATGCCCGTACGCAGGCGCTGCAGCAGTTTGGGCAAATCCTGAATTACCTTGGCCCGGTCATTACGGTTGGGTTTGGCACTGGCGGCCCAGACCAGATCAGTAGATGACTTTTTGAGATCCAGGGTGTCAGCATGTTGCGGCCCATTGCGAACCGCCGCCATGGCCAGCACCTCGGCCCAGACCTTGAACAGGAAGGTGCGGATTTCCTCGCGCACCGGCATATCCTTGAGCATGTTCCGCATCTCAATGGTGTACTGGATCGTCAGCGTCTCCCGCTGCTCAACCTGTTGCGCTACACCGACTACTTTTTGCGTGGTAGATTTTTCGGTCAGGAACTTGGCCAGGAATTTCTGGAATTCGTCGTAGACCAACTGGTACACACGCTTGCCCGTCTCCGGGTATTGCTCGATCACCTGAACAATGCGCTTGATCTCCAGTTCCAGCGCCCCGCCACGGATGTTGGCGGCGTCAAAACCCATCACGCATGAACCCATGCGGTCAATCAACTGACGGGCCGGGTGATTCAGCGTGCCGAAGAAATCCGGTTCAGCCAGGGCAACCCGCAAAACCGGCATTTGCAGCCGGGCAAACCAGACCCGGATGCCCGGTGGAATGCGTTCTTCCTGCAAGATGGCCTGGAACATCAGTGCCACAATTTCGATTGTGGCCTTTTCGCTCTTGGTCTCAGCCTTTTTCTTGAGCTCGGTGGTCTGCTCGCGCAGTTGTCCGGCTACCCGGGCAACGCCCGCCGGGCTGTAATCTTCCATGACGGTGCCGCTGCCGGATGCCGCATCGCCGCCAGAACCACCCGGCGGCGATGGCCGGACCGCCATTGCCGCCGCCAACGCCGGTGACGCGGGCTCAAACCGGGTCGCTTCGAAATCAGTCCCGGCTCCACCCACGAGGAGGCGTTTGAGCTGACCCATGACCCCCAGAGCACGACTGCGCGCCCTGGCAAGCGGCGTGGCCGATGTCATCATGCGGGTTTCTTCGTGGGCCCCGCCATACGTGGAGGGACGCATGCCTGGCGGCTGGGATGGGCCACTGGAACCGGGTCCCGAGCTTGGCTGCGAGCTATCCCGGTCAGCACCCCAGCCCAGTCGCCCACCAAATGCCCCACTGGGCCGTTGCGGCGTGACACCTCCCGACGATGAAGGTCCGCCTTGCGATGATCCACTGGGGCCAGATTGGCGTCCTTGCGAGCCACCACCGCCTCCATAAGAGCCCGACCCGCCACCACCTTGCGGCCCCAATGCGCCATGGCCACTGGTTCCGTAGCCGCCGGTCGTCGGTGGCAACTCGGACTCGCCCCCCTGAGGCCTGGGACCACCGCCACCACTCCGACCTTTTGCTGACCGCTTGACCCGGTCTTTCAGCTCAATGGTCGGCATGATGCCTTTGTTGATCAGGTACTCGTTGCATTTCCCGTATGCTGCGGGCAAACGCTCGGCCAGCACACGCTGCGCCACATCGGTCACCAGCGGCCAGGAATCACGTGGCATGCCCACGCTGACCCAGCGCTCTACAATCAGCAGAACGAGCACGTCTGGGCGCAGGATGTCCTGAGGGCTCAGTTCGTCAGTGCCTTCCAGATAAAGAATCCGCAACCGAAGGTCTTCGAGCTGCTCGTTCACCTTGTCACGAATCCCCAGCACGATGCGGGAGGCCATGATCTTGTTGTCAGCCACATCCTCGCCCACCAGCTGGAGCCCTGCCATTTCCAGCGTGTCCTTTGGTTTTGCAGGAGCAGGGCGCATGGCGGCCTGCCAGTCAGTCAAAGTTCCATCCTGCCAGGCTGAACGAAGGCGCTGATAAAACGTCCAGGCATCACGGCGTGTCTGCATTTCACGCGATGGGGCCGCTTCGTTCATCAAAGTAGTCAGCCGGTCCTGTACCGCAGCACTGAGCTCCACCATGGCACGGCCCGCTTCGCGGACCAGACGCTCACGTGTCTCGTGCGCGTACTCGTCTCGTTGTGCAAAGGTTGAGGTGGTAGCCATGCGCGGGTTTTGTCAGACCGTAGCACCCGCATTCGGGTCGTTCGGGTCATTCGCCTTGGACCCTCCGCCCTTGATCAGGTCCTCGCGTTTGATGCCCAGCCACATGGCAATGGCCGCGCCCACAAACACCGACGAGTAAATGCCAAAGCAGATACCGATAGTGAGTGCCAACGCAAAGTAATACAAGGTTGGACCGCCAAAGAGCAGCATAGACAAAACCATGATCTGGGTGGAACCGTGCGTAATGATAGTACGGCTGATGGTCGAAGTGATGGCATTGTCGATGATCTGAACCGTGTTCATCTTGCGAAAACGGCGGAAGTTCTCGCGAATTCTGTCAAATATGACCACAGATTCGTTAACCGAGTACCCCAGCACTGCCAGCACCGCCGCCAGCACCGGCAGTGAAAACTCCCACTGGAAGAAGGCAAAAAAGCCCAGAATGATGATCACATCGTGCAAATTGGCAACGATGGCTGCCACCGCAAACTTCCATTCAAACCGGATGGCCAGGTAAATCATGATGCCGACCACCACCATGCCCAATGCCTTGAGGCCATCCACCGCCAGTTCCTCGCCAACCTGCGGACCGACAAATTCGGAACGGCGCAAAACGGCGTCGGGATTGGCCTGCTTCAACGCAGTCAGCGCCGCTTCACTTTGTTGTGCAGAACTGACGCCCTTTTGGGCCGGCAGGCGAATCATCACGTCACGAGCCGTGCCAAAGTTCTGCACCTGCACATCGGTGTAGCCCAGCCCGGAGATGACGCCGCGTATCTTGCCCACGTCAGCCGCCTGCGAGTACCCTACCTCCATCACCGTCCCACCGGTGAACTCCACGGACAGGTGCAAGCCCCGGCTGAACAGGAAAAACACCGCCAGCAGGAAAGTCACCAACGACACCACATTCAGCACCAGCGCGTGGCGCATGAACGGGATGTCTTTGCGGATCTTGAAAAATTCCATCGTCTTTTCCTATTCGGCCTTGGTCACTGCAGTGCCCGCATCGGGGCGCCACACCGTACCAATGGACACACCCTTGAGTTTCTTCTGGCGGCCGTACCAGAAATTGACCAGTCCACGCGAGAAAAACACCGCCGAGAACATGCTGGTCAAGATGCCAATACAGTGCACCACAGCAAAGCCGCGCACCGGCCCCGAGCCAAAAATCAGCAAAGCGACACCGGCGATCAGCGTCGTGACGTTGGAGTCCAGAATCGTGCCCCAGGCCCGGTCGTAGCCCGCGTTGATGGCGGCCTGCGGCGAGGCGCCGTTGCGCAACTCTTCCCGCACCCGCTCATTGATCAGCACATTGGAGTCAATGGCCATACCCAGCGCCAGTGCCATGGCGGCCATACCGGGCAGGGTCAATGTGGCCTGCAGCATGGACAGCACCGCCACCAGCAACAACAGGTTCACACCCAGTGCAATGCCGGAGAACAGACCGAACATCATGTAATACACACACATGAACGCCACAATCACCAGAAAACCCCAAGTCACGCTGTTGAAGCCTTTGGCAATATTCTCGGCGCCCAGACTGGGGCCAATGGTGCGTTCTTCGATGATTTCCATGGGTGCAGCCAGCGAACCTGCGCGCAGCAGCAAAGCCAGATCATTGGCTTCAGTCACCGTCATCGAGCCGGAAATCTGGAAACGGTTGCCCAGTTCACCCTGAATCACGGGTGCCGTCAGCACCTCGCCCTTGCCTTTTTCGAATAGCAGGATCGTCATGCGTTTTTTCAGGTTTTCACGGCTGGTATCGCGCATGATGCGGCCGCCCTTGGCATCCACCGTCAAATCCACTTTAGGCTGCTGGTTCTGTGAGTCAAAGCCAGGTTGCGCATCCGTGAGGTTTTCACCGGTGATGATGACCTGCTTCTTGACGATGACGGACTGGCCGTTGCGCTCCTTGAAGCGCTCCATGCCAAACGGAACCGGCCCGGTGTCGCTCTCGGCTGCACGCGCCTCGGCACTGTCATCCACCAGGCGCATCTCCAGCGTGGCGGTCCGGCCCAGGATGTCCTTGGCTTTGGCGGTGTCCTGCACGCCGGGCAACTGCACCACGATGCGGTCAGGCCCTTGCTGTTGGATCACCGGCTCGGCCACACCCAGCTCATTGATCCGGTTGTGCAGCGTCACCATGTTCTGCTTCACGGCCTGCTCCTGCACCAGGCGGGCCGCTACGGGTTTGATGGTCGCAGTGAGCTTGTATTCCGTACCGTCAGGCGCGTCGACAAACTGCAAATCGGCAAACTGGTCAGCCAGCACCACTTTTGCAGCTTCCAGCGTCTGGGAATCCCGCACACGCAACTCGATGGCCTGTCCGTTGCGGCTGATACCGCCATGACGAACATTTTTTTCGCGCAAGGCAGATCGCAAATCACCCGCCAGGCTTTCCGCCTTTTTGGTCAGTGCAGCCTGCATATCCACCTGCAGCATGAAGTGCACACCACCGCGCAGGTCAAGCCCCAGGTACATGGGTGCAGCACCCATCGCCGAGAGCCAGGCTGGCGAGCGGGACAGCAGGTTCAGCGCCACCACATAGCTGGGGTCGGCCGGGTCAGGAATCAGGCTTTTCTGGATCGCGTCCTTGGCCTTCAACTGGACGTCCGTTGTCGCAAATCGGGCCTTGATGGAGTTGCCGTCGAACGTGATGGCATCAGCCGCAATACCTGCAGCTTTCAGTGCTTCTTCCACCCTTGCCTGGGTGGTGAGGTCAACCTTGACGCTGGACTTGCCAGCCGAAACCTGCACCGCAGGAGCTTCACCAAAGAGATTGGGCAGGGTGTACAACAGCCCCACCAGGAGCGCGATCACCAGGATCGCGTACTTCCAGACCGGATATCGGTTCATGTTCGCGCTGCTCGGTTTGCGTTGTTCGTTTTATCTTTACTTGATCGTGCCTTTAGGCAAAACCTGCACCACGGCAGCGCGCTGGATCTGGATCTCCACACCGGTTGCGATCTCGATGCCCAGGTAGTTGTCACCCATCTTGGAAACCTTGCCCAACATGCCACCGCCCATCACCACTTCGTCGCCTTTGGCCAGTGCGTCAATCATGGCGCGATGCTCCTTCTGCTTTTTCATCTGGGGACGGATCATGACAAAATAAAGCACGACAAACATCAACACCAGCGGCAACATGCTGCTGAGGCTGGAAAGCATGTCACCACCTGCGGCTGCAGGGGCGGTTTGGGCATAAGCTGAAGAAATAAACACAGATAACTCCACAACAACAGTTAATTGGAACTCCCGGACGCAACCAAAGCTGCGTCCGGGAGTTAACCTTGCATTGTATGCGGCGCTATTGCAGGCCCATGGATAGCAATCCCGCACCCGGTTTCAGGCCTTTTACCCGGGGGTTTCTGTCGATTTCAAGCCGTCTTTTTGACCACCTCGGGACTGCGCCACTGAACCAACAGTGCCTGCCACTGGAGACGGGCTGCCTTCAGGTTGCGCTCCTTGACGTGCCCATAACCCTTGATCTGCTCGGGAATGCGGGCAATCTCGACTCCGGTGGCGTGGTTGGCGGCATTCAACGAGGCCAGCACCTCTTCCATGCTGTCCTTGTACTCGCCAACCAGCGCACGCTCGGTACGCCGTTCTTCGGTTTTGCCAAAGATGTCCAGCTCCGTGCCGCGCAGCCCCTTCAGCCTGGCTAACAGCTTGAACCCGGTCAGCATCCAGGGGCCAAAGGACTGCTTGACCATTTCACCCTTGTCGTTCTTCTTCGCCATGATCGGCGGGGCCAGGTGGTAATTCAGCTTGAAATCGCCTTCGAACATGGCGTTGACTTTGCCCAGGAAAGCCGTGTCGGTATGCAGCCGCGCCACTTCGTACTCATCCTTATAGGCCATCAGCTTGAACAGGTACCGCGCTACCGCTTCGGTCAACATTGTCTTGTTCAGGGGTGCTTCTGCAGCCCGAACCCGGTTCACAAACGCCTCATAGGTTTTGGCATACGCGACGTTCTGGTAGCCAGTCAGGAACTCGACCCGGCGCGCAATCACGGTCTCCAGTGTCTCGCGCTTTTTGAATTCCACCACCTGCGCTGGGGCCATCTGCTTCTCTACCGACGCCCAGTCATGCGCAGCACGGCGGCCCCATTCAAAGGCCGTCTTGTTGTTGTCCACGGCCACGGCGTTCAGTTCAATCGCACGCATGAGCGAATCGCGTGACAGCGGCACCCATCCCTTTTGCCAGGCGTAACCCAGCATCATGGGATTGGTGTAAATGCTGTCGCCCATCAGGCGCGTGGCGGCGCCGTCCGCGTCAAACGCACCCACACCGTCTTCGCCCACGGTTTGCCCGATCTCGGCCACGCAGGCTTCTGACGGATTGGCCCAGTTGGCATTGCGCACAAAAGCCGCTGTCGGCGTGCCATGCGAGTTGATGGCCACGTGCGTGCGGCCAGCGCGCATGCGCTGCGTGGTCTCTTTCGATACCGTGACTAACGGGTCGCAGCCGATGATCAGGTCCGCCGCCGCCATGCTCACCCGCGTGGTGCGGATGTGCTCCTGCGTGTCGGCAATCAGCACATGGCTCCAGGTGGCGCCGCCCTTTTGAGCCAGACCGCCCGCGTCCTGCGTGACGATGCCCTTGCCTTCGATATGCGCTGCCGTGCCCAGCAACTGGCCGATGGTGATGACGCCCGTGCCGCCCACACCGGCCACCACAATGCCCCAGACGTTGCCGCTGGCGGCATGCATGGGTAACATCACCGGCTCGGGCAAAACCCCCAGCTCGAACGGTGATGCAGCCTTGCCCTTGGCCTTTTTCTTGAGCTGGCCACCTTCAACCGTGACGAAGCTCGGGCAAAAGCCTTTGGTACAGGAATAGTCCTTGTTGCAGGTGCTCTGGTTGATGGTGCGCTTGCGACCAAATTCGGTCTCCAGCGGCTCCACGCTCAGGCAATTGCTCTGTACGCTGCAGTCGCCGCAGCCTTCACACACCAGCTCGTTGATGACCACACGTTTGGCCGGGTCCACCATCGTTCCGCGCTTGCGGCGGCGGCGTTTCTCCGTGGCGCAAGTCTGGTCATAGATGATGACGGTCGTGCCTTTAAGTTCGCGGAACTCGCGCTGGATCGCATCCAGCCGGTCACGGTGTTCAATGGTGATGCCGTCTGGCAAACCTTTGACCGCGTCGTACTTCTCCGGCTCGTCCGTCACGATGGTGATCTTCGCCGCACCCTCGGCCCGCATGCTCTGCGCAATCTGCACCACGCTGTGGCCTTCAGGCCGCTCACCGACCTGCTGGCCGCCCGTCATGGCGACCGCATCGTTGTACAAAATCTTGTAGGTGATGTTCACGCCCGCAGCGATGCTCTGGCGCACGGCCAGCGAGCCGCTGTGAAAGTACGTGCCGTCACCCAGGTTCGCAAAAATGTGATGGTCCGTCGTGAACGGCGCCTGGCCCACCCATGGAACACCCTCGCCGCCCATCTGCGTGAAGCCGATGGTGCTGCGGTCCATCCATGTCGCCATGAAGTGGCAGCCAATGCCAGCCATGGCACGTGAACCTTCGGGCACCTTGGTAGAGGTGTTGTGCGGACAGCCTGAACAAAACCATGGTTGCCGATCTGCACCCTGCACGCCGCGCACTTCGATAGCTTTCATCGACTGTTCTTTGGCCTGCAGAATGGCCAGCTGTGCATCGATGCGGGCGGCCATGTCACCATCCACACCCATTTTCTTCACGCGCTGGGCAATGGCCTTGGCAATCAGCGCCGGTGACAAGTCCGCGTTGGCACGCAGCAGCGTGTGGGCCGACGGGTTGGCCAGCGACCACTCACCGCCACTGAAATCACCTTCCACCTCGCCAAACTTGCCCAGCACATTGGGCCGCACGTCAGCACGCCAGTTGTACAGCTCCTCCTTCAACTGGTACTCAATGACTTGACGCTTCTCTTCGATCACCAGAATCTCTTGCAGGCCGGTGGCGAACTCGCGGGTCAGCTGCGCCTCCAGCGGCCACACCACGCCCACCTTGTGCACGCGAATGCCGAGCTGGCGGCAGGCATCGTCGTCCAGCCCCAGATCAACCAGCGCCTGGCGCGTGTCGTTCCAGGCCTTGCCACTGGCAATCAGCCCCAGCCGGTCATGCTTCGTTTTAACCGCGTTGTAGTTCAGCTTGTTGGCGCGGATGTAGGCCAGCGCGGCGTACCACTTGTAATCGAACAGGCGTGCCTCCTGATCCAGTGCATGGTCGGGCCAACGGATGTGCACGCCACCGGGCGGCATCTGGAAATCAGTCGGAATCTTGATCTGCACACGCTCAGGGTCAATCATTGCTGTGGCGCTGGACTCCACGATTTCCTGAATCGTCTTCATGCCCGCCCAAACGCCCGAAAAACGGCTCATGGCAAAGGCGTGAATGCCCAGGTCCAGAATTTCCTGTACGGTTGCCGGGAAGAACACCGGAAAGCCGCAAGCCTTGAAGATGTGGTCGCTCTGGTGCGCCGCGGTGGAGCTTTTGGAGATGTGGTCATCACCGGCCACCGCAATCACCCCGCCCCAAGGCGTGGTGCCCGCCATGTTGGCGTGTTTGAACACGTCCGAGCAGCGGTCCACACCCGGGCCCTTGCCGTACCAGATGCCAAAAACACCGTCATATTTGTTGCTGCCCGGCGGGGCAAAACCCAATTGCTGCGTGCCCCACAAGGCGGTGGCCGCCAGCTCTTCGTTGACGCCCGGCTGGAACACGATGTTCTGCGCCTTGAGGTATTTCTCGGCCTTCCACAAGGCCTGGTCATAACCCCCCAGTGGCGAGCCGCGGTAACCACTGATAAAACCCGCCGTATTTTTACCCTGCAGTTGGTCACGCTGGCGCTGCAGCATGGGCAGCTTCACCAACGCCTGCACGCCACTCATGAAGGCGCGACCGTAGTCAAGCGAATATTTGTCATCCAGCGTGACGGTTTCCAGCGCTTTGCGGATGTGCTCGGGTAGCGGTGCGTTCATTGGCGAAGGTTCTCCAGAATGTGACGAAAACCGCCTCGTGAGCGGTCAAAAACGATCAGCAACTTAGGTGGGGTTGCCTCTCTATCTGGAGGGAAAGTGTATGCGTGCGGCGCTGATATGTCTTTGCTTTCTTTGCCCGATTAACGCTTGTTTGAGAAAGAATCTTGCGCGAAAATGCCAATCATGGAAACTTTGGACAAGTTTGACCTCGCCATTCTGGGCGAGCTGCAAATGGACGCCCGCCTGACCAATGCCGAGTTGGCCTCGCGCGTGGGCCTGTCGGCGGCACCGTGCTGGCGACGCGTGCGGGCGCTGGAAGAAGGTGGCTTCATCACCGGCTACCGGGCGGAAATTGACCGCCACAAGATCGGCCTGGGCGTTTTGGCCTTTGTGCGGCTGGACGCCGACCGCAACAGCGGCGACGTGCTGCAGGCGCTGGAAGAAGCCATTCGCACCATCCCCGAAGTCATCAGCTGCCACTACATCAGCGGCACCGGCACGTTCGAGCTGCAGGTGGTGAGCCGCGACCTGAACAGCTTCAGCCAGTTTGCGCGTGAAGTGTTGATCAACCTGCCCAACGTGAAAGACCTGCACACCAGCTTTTCGCTGGGCGAGGTGAAGGCCTACAGCGCGCTGCCGCTGGGGCATCTGCAGCGCGTGGGCAAATAGATCCCTCTGGAAGCCCCTTTTCGACATGACGGCGGAAAACTTGAGCGCGAACCTAAACCGCTTATCGGCAAACCTCTACCGTTTGTGCAACTAATCAGTCCAAGTGATTGATTTTGTGGACTTTTCCACATCTCTGCAATTGCAATGTCCACGCCCCAACCCTATCATTCGCGCACCGCTTCGGCAGATGAGGCTTTTTCTTTAATACAGTTTCGGCATAAACGCCGTTCGAAAGGATGATGGGATGAATAACAATTTGTGGGTCAAGACAGCCATTGCGCTCGCTTTGGCTACGCCCTTGCTGGCCTCAGCCGAATCCGCGATCACCACCGGTGCCGGGACGATCACGGCCAACGCGCGCCTGGACTTCCGGATCATCGTCCCCAAAGTGCTGTTTCTCGCCGTGGGCTCGGGTGCTGCAGGCACAACGCTGACGGCCAACGGCACGATTGACCTCGTGACCTTCGACTACACCACCAATTCAGCCGCCATTGGTACCGGCGCCGCCGCAGGCGCCATCACCGGCAACGTGGTTCCTGTGCGCGTTGTGGGCAACAACGGTGCCATCACGGTCACAGCCAATACCGTGGGCGCTCTCACCAATGGCGTCGTCACCGACACCATCCCCTGGGCTGAAATTACCGCCACCTCCAGCGACGCCGCCAACTTCCCACATCCCGGTATTCCCGCTGCGGGTGCTGGTGCAGCTGCCAGCATTGCTGTGAGCAGCGGCAAGGTCACCAACCGGACCGCCAACTGGACCTACAGCTATGCCAACACCACCGTGGTGCCAGCCGGTACTTACGGCGCGACCCCAGCCAACAACAGCCGGGTAACCTACACAGCATCGATGCTGTAACGCGGTTACAGCCCATGACATGACACGCTGACGCCATCGGGGTGTTCATCACGGAGGGTGCCGCTCGCGGCGCGCCTCCTTTTTTTTCTCCTACACTTTGTAGCCATGCACACGGCAAACCGTTCAACCTACCGCCTGATCTGCTGGATGATCATGGCGGTGTGCGTGACACACGCGACCATAGCGCAGGCGTGGGTGCTGACCATCGCGGGCGGGTCGAGGCGACTCTTTTTGCAGGTAGGCAACGGCACGCTGGACAACAATGTCGCAACCGTCAATCAGGTCAGTTTGAGCATCGCGGCAGCCCAACTGGGCAACAGCACCGCCCTGCCCATGACCAGCAACAGCACGCAGGCCAACAGCCCCTGGGATGGATTTAACGTGTGTGTCCCCGCCTCGGGACAGGTTTATGTGGGTGGTTATTACCGGCGCGCCAACAATGCACAGGCCGCTTCGGCCACGCTGCAGGTCACCTCGCCCGCCAACCTGACCAGCGCAGGTGGCGATGTGATTCCCTTCACGTCCATCAGCTGGACCAGCACGGCGCTGGGAAATGCCACGGCGGATATCCCTCCCGGCACGTTCAGCGGCGGCACGCAGTTTTTGCGGACCATCGCCGCCAATACGTATGTGGAAAACTGCCACACGTTTTCATACGCCAACACCGCCGTGCGCGCCGCCGGAACCTACGATGGCCGGGTGACCTACACCATGACGTCCCCATGAATTTGGCCCTCACGTCGGGAAATTCCCTGTCACGCACACTTTTCGTTGCAGCGCTGTTTCTCGGCATGGCCTGCCAGCTCCCGCCCGTCGGGGCTGCAACCCATCGCCTGGACGATTCGGCCAGTCAGGTCATCTCTCCCAACGCCCGGATGGAGTGGCGCTCACTCGCGCCGGGCCGCGCGGCCGACCACGATGTCGAAGCCCTGATTCGCGTGAACATCCGTATCGATACCCGAGCGTGGGTGGGCCGCGCGGGTCGTATCTATATGGTGCTGCCGCAGGACGACGGCCCGCGCATGACAGCCCAGTGGCAAACCCAGGGAAAGCTGCTTGCCGGTCGGCTGGTTTCGGGAGAACGTGGCCTGGTTTACGCAGGGCCCATCACCCAGCCCCTGCTGGAAGATCAGATGCTGGTGTATCTGCGCACCGATGGCCGCTGGATGAGCAACTCACGGCGGCTGGCCTTTCACTTCGAACTCGATACAGACTGAACATGCCACGCACTACCGACTTGAATCGTGATTGCCGGGGCTATCTGTCGGTCACCCTGATGACGCTCGTTGTCACGACGATGATACTGAGCGGGCTAGTGGGTTCACGCGCGCAGGCCCAAGGTTTTGCGGCCTACATCTCGCCGCCGCGCTTTGAGGTGCAGCTCAAGGCAGGCCAGATGCAGCGCCAGGTGATTGACATTCAGCACGTCGGTGTTCAAAGTGGTCACTACCGCGTCTACACCAATGACTGGACCTACCGCCCCGACAACACCGCCGCGTTCACGGACGAGCTGGCCGCCGACAGTTGCAGGCCGTGGGTGGCGCTGGAGCGGCGCGAGCTGACCATTGCGCCCAGTGCGCGCTTTCGCTTCCGTTTTGAGATTACGCCCCCGCCCGATACCCCGGCCCGCGAATGCCGCTTCGCCATCATGATTGAAGGGCTGGACCCCACCCGCGTGGCGAAGGACAACCTCAACTTCCCCGTGGGTGGCCGCATTGCAGTGATTGTGTACGCCTCCATCGGAGGGGCCGAGCCCCGGCTGGAAATAGTCAGCACCCGCGTGGCTCTGGTGAATGGCCAGCAATTGCCTGTGCTGGAAGTCCGCAACAGCGGCAACGCACATGGCCGACTGGACGGTTTTCTCACTGGCAAGGACGCTACGGGTGCAGAGTTCGAGATGGCCCCGGCTGACAACCCCATCCTGCCGGGCGATGTGCGCCTGATTGCGCTAAGTCCGGTGATCGCGGAGGGCAAAAAGCCACCCATCATCCAGTACCCACTGGCGGTCAAGGGAACACTGGAGTGGGGCAAGATCCGCCTTCCGCTGGAGCAACGCTTCGCGCCATGAAGCGTGCGATCGCCACGCTGATGGTCCTGGCAGGCGGATGCACGGCATGGGCGCAGACCACTCCGACCGTCGCTGAGCCCGCAGGCACGCCTGCACCTGCACCCGCTTCGCCGGTTTATCAGGACCGCGTCATCGAAGGCCTGACCAGCCCGGCAGCCGCAGATGCCGATGGCGACGAGGCGCTCTACAACCCGGACGGCTGGGCGCGTTACCTGCGGTTTGAAACCCGCCTGGGCACTGACCCATTTGATGACCGGAAAACCTCCGCTGGTTTGGCGTTTTACGGGCTGATAGAGACCCCCAATTACGGCGTGTTATCTGCCGACGTGAACGCGGCTGCCCAAGGACAGGGTTCGCTGACGCTGCGCCAGCGCGGCCTGCCGGTCGAGGGTGGCTGGCGCGTCAACAACGAAGCGGGCGTGCTGGGCTCGCTGGCGCCCCCGGTCACCCGATTGCCCTCGCGCGTGTATGTGCCCGGCAACCTGGTTGAAGGCCTGAGTACGGAATGGAGCAACGCGGGCCGCGGCCTGCAACTGCAAGCCAGTAGCGGGCAGCCTGGTCGGCTGGAAGGCTCGCCCACCAGCGGTTTTCGCGCCCAGACCGGGCACATCAGCTCGATGGGCACACAACTGGACAGCGCGCCTGGCAACTGGCTGCACGCCTCACCCGCGCAGACCAGATCTCATTGCTGGACACCCCTGTATTGCCCAGCGACCTGTTGAACGCCCAGTCGGCCCAGGTTTCAGTGCGCCGCGAGCAAGACGCCCTCAGCCTGCAGGCCAACCTGATTACCACCCGCGCCAGCAATGTGAGCGGCCAGCACAGCGGCGTCTGGCTGGATGGTGGATGGAAACAGGGCTCCGGCAACTACAGCTGGGGTCTGTACTGGCTGGACACCGACCTGAGTTGGGCCGGTCAGCCCATGGTCAACGACACCTCGGGCGCCTACGTGCGCACCACCTGGCACACGCGTCAGTGGTCCGCCGAAGGCGGGCTGGACTGGCTGCGCTCGGTCTCCAGCCCCGACATCACCGGCGTGTTTGCCACCGGCAGTCTGCGCGGGCGCTACAGCCGCGACCTGAGTTTTGGCCTGGGCGGCTCCGTGCGGCATTTCAATGGGAACGCCTGGACAACGTATGCCGATGCCCGCTGGCAAAACGACTGGGGCAGCAGCAGTGCGCGCCTGAGTCTGGCCAGCGAGCTGGACCAGACCCGCTCCCAAACGCTGACGCTGGACCACGACTGGCTCCTGCCCACCAGTTGGTCCCTGAACACCAGCCTGAGCGCGGGCCACGAAGCCAGCGCGCTGCAAAGCTACAACCGCTGGACCGCTGCCGCCTCGCTGGGCGGGCCGGTGAGCGCCAGCACCCTGCTGCGGGGTCATTTCAGCACCGACCGCACCAGCGCGGGCGCCTCCCAATTCAGCACCAGCCTCAATGTGAGCTGGCGCATCAACCCGCGCTGGAGCCTGGAGAGCAGCTACAACTACGCCCGGGGCCAGGGCCGCACCGTCGTGCTGATTGATCCGCTGGCACCACCCACGCTGCTGCCGGTCTCTGCGAACAGCAGTCGCGCCATACTGATGGTGCTGCGCTTTGAAGACCGTGCCGGCAGCCGCAGCGCACCACTGGGCGGGCGCGTGCTGGACGGCGGTGGCCGCATCGAAGGCACGGTGTTTCTGGATGCCAACCGCAATGGCCGCCAGGAGGCCAACGAGGTCAGCGCCGCCAATGCCACCGTGTACCTGGACAACCTGTACGCAGTGCGAACCGACAGCCAGGGGCGTTTTGAGTTTCCGTTCGTCTCGGCCGGGCCCCACGTGGTCACCGTGCTCAATGAGACTCTGCCCTTGCCCTGGGCCGCGGCTGGAGATGGCGGCACATCGGTTGAGGTTCGTGTGCGGGAAGACACGCGCCTTAGCATTGGCGTGGTCCGCCAGGGAAGTGATTGAAGATACTGCCCCACGCTTGCCACTTCGTGTGCGGCCCGGCGGGAAAACGTGATCCCACTCAAGTAATGCCCTCACCTGCCGATAGGCAGGCATGGCCCACCACAGACTCCTGATCGCGGCACTGGCCTTCGGGCTGGGGACGGGCAGCGGCGTATCGCCCGCTCGCGCTGACGGCGCCCTCAGCCTGAACGGTCACCAGACTAGCAGCTCGCTGGACTTCCGCATCATCATCCCCCCGGTGTTGCGCGTCGTCGAAAACAGTTACCCACCCCTGCTGCCCGCTGCCGATGCGCAGACCGGGCGCATCTCGGCGCTGCAGCGCGTGGTGCTGGTATCGACCCTGCGCAAGGGGTTTTGCATGGATCTGCGGCTCACCCAGCCCGGCATGACGGGCTGGCAGGTGCTGGCCAGCGGCAGCACCGGCGTGTGGATTCAGCCCTCTGAGGGCGGCTACCGCATCTGCGCCAACCGCGCAGGCCGGTACGACGTGGCGCTGCAGCATGAATTCAGCCTGAAGGACAATAGGCCTGCCAGCCCGGCGCCAGCACTGGGCTGGCCCGTGTACATGGACCTCGCAGCCCTCTGAACTGCGGGCCCGCCCGTTCAGGAGGTGAACCCGCCATGACGCTCAAAAACGTCCTCTTTTATGCATGTTTTATGCCTCTAGCCCTCGTCGGTTATGCGCAAACAGCTATCAATTCAGGAGCAACCAACTCTGCACAGGGCAACATCACCTCCACGCTGCCGTTGCGCAACCTGAGCATCGAGGTGCGGCAGATCAACCAGACCAGCGCCGAGCAGTCGGGTATCTCAGCCCGGGGCAACATCCGGCTGCGGCCCAACGCGTCGTCCGCCAATGCGGACGTCAACGCACGGCAAGACCAGCAGTCCAGCAACACCAACATGCTGCAGCAGGTGCTGGTGCTGAACGGCCGGCGCGTGGCCGTGGGCCTGCGCAACAGCGTGCCGCTGCGACTGGTGCAGGCCGTGATTCAAAACGGCGTGCTGGTGATCGTGCCCGGCACGGTGCTGCTGGAATCCGGCACCGGGTTTGATGCCATCGCGCGCTGGGAAGGCGGCGACCTGGTGGAGCTGGAACTGGACGCCTCGCAGGGCAAAGGCACGATGATGTCGCCAACCGCGAGCACCGCGACCTCGCTGCTGGTGCCGGTGGGCGAGTGGATCACCGTGGCGCATTCGGATTCGCAGGGCAGCGGCAACCAGAGCGCCCTCGCCAGCAGTGGCCGGTGGTCCAGCCAGGCGCTGGTGCAGGTTCAGCTGCGCGTGACCGTTCGTTGAAGCAGCGCTGAAACCTTACTTCGACCCTACTTCGGCCACAGCACCCACAACTGCAACGGCTGCTTCAGCCGCCCGGCCAGCTCACCTGCCTGCGCGCCGGTGCCCACAAAGTAGTCGGCCCGCACCGCGCCCACAATGTCGCCGCCCGTGTCCTGCGCCAGCACCAGCCGCTGCAGGCTGACTGCCGGCCCGCTGGAAGCCATCCACACCGGCGTGCCATAGGGAATGCTCTCCTTGTCCACCGCGATGGAGCGCCCGGGCGTCAGCGCCACGCCCTGCGCGCCCTTGGGGCCAAACACGGCGTCCGCATCCGTCAGCGCCTCTTCGCGGAAAAAAACCGTGCGCGGGTTGGCCCACAGCATCTCGTTCACGCGCTGCGGGTTTTGCGCCACCCAGGCCTTGATGCCGGGCCAGGTTCCGTCACGAATCAGCCCCTGATCCAGCAGCCAGCGGCCCACACTTTTGTACGGCTGGTCGTTGGACGCGGCAAACGCCACGCGCACCGTGCGCCGCGAGCCATCGGCCTCGGTCACCAGCAGACGGCCCGAGCCCTGAATCTGCAGCACCAGCGCGTCCACCGGGTCGGCCAGGTACGCAATCTCGCGGCCACGCAAGGCGGCCTTGGCCTCGGGCAGGGTGTCGATCTCCTGCCGGGTGAACCACGGTTTGCGGCTGGCCAGCGTGGTCGGCACGCGGTATAGCGGCACCTGAAAACCCGGCTTGGCCACGCGCGAGGCGTCGATCATCGGCTCAAAATACCCCGTGAGCAGCCCCTGCGCCGAGCCGCCGACAGACGCACTGAGCGGCTCCACACGGTAGGGCTGCAGCCGCTGCATCATCCATGCGCGCTGCTCCTGCTCAGTGCCGATGCTCAGGCGGCGAACGTCGGCACACAGCGGGGCAAACGTGGGGCCGGGCCGCTCGCAGCTTTTGGTCCAGGCGTTCCAGGCCTCATTGAGTTTGTCGTCACCAAAACCGGGCAGCTCGGCCCAGCGCACCGGCACCCAGCGGCTTTTGGCTTGCTGCAGCGCGGCGGGCAGGGGAGCTGTGTCAGACGGCAGGCCGCTGGTGGACGGGGTGGGCCCGGCAATGTCGGGCGCAGGGACATGGACCGAGATGGCGCTGCAACCGGCCAGCGTTCCTACAATCAGGGTGATGCGAATGCGCCGCGAAATCAGTTGCGGAATTTGCCACAGGAGTCGGTTCATGGGTCTGATTTTGCTTGAAGCGCTGGGTGCCGGGCTGGTGCTGGTGCTGATCGTCTGGTGGACAATGTTCTCGGGGCGCGAAAAAGGCGAGCTGCCGCAGACCCGCGAGCATGACATTCCCAACGATCACGATGCCGGCTGACAAAATCCGTTCAAAGCGAAATTTTGGCTGATTTTAGAAGCCAAATCGGCCTCCAGCCCTCACTAAATATGCGTGATTAGCTATATATTTTGTAGCAAATTGGCCAGCTCGACGGCCGACTTCACTTCCATCTTGTCAAACACGCGGGCGCGGTGAACCTCCACCGTGCGCACGCTGATGTCCAGCTGGTCGGCGATCAGCTTGTTGGGCAGGCCCTCCACCACCAGCCGCATCACGCCGCGCTCGCGCTCGGTCAGCTCGGCCAGCCTGCGCTGCACCAGCGCCTTTTTGCCCACCGTTTGCAGGTATTGGCCCGACAGCGCGATCGCCTGCTCGATGCGGTCCACCAGCGCGTTGTCGGAAAACGGTTTCTCGCAAAAATCAAACGCACCGCGCTTGACGGCGTCCACGGCGGTCGGCACATCGGCATGGCCCGTCAAAAAGATCACCGGCATAGCCTGAATCAGTCTGCGCTCGATCAGCGAATCAAATAGCGCCAGCCCGCTCAGGCCCGGCATGCGCACGTCCAGTAGCAGGCAGCAGGGGTCTGTGGTTCGCACTCGGCCCGCGCGCAACTGGTCATCAAACACCTGCGCACTCTCAAACGCCTCGCTCGGCAGCCGCCGCGCAGCAGCCAGGCCAGCGCCTCGCGCACGCTGGCGTCGTCATCGACGATGAAAACGGTGGCGTTGAGAGTGGGCTGCATGGCGGCGGGCGTCGTGTATTCGGGTCAGGCGCTGCGAAAGGCCGACAGGTGGTTGGCGATGTGCATGGCGTGGGCGAGTTCGAACGCCTTTTTGTCCAGCGCGCCATACGCGAAGTGCGGCTGCAACGGCCCCGACCAATTCCGGAAACTGAGGATGGAGGCACGCAGCCGCTCCAGCGCCTGGGCCGGATCGAGCTGGGCATCCAGCGCGGGCGCGCCGGGAATGGGGTCGGCCAGGTCGTGCGTCATGCGGCCACGCCAGGCGAAAACACCGATGGCCGCCGCGCCCACCGTGCGCTGGAAGAGCGCCGATTTGGATTGCGGAAACCCGGTCATCGAGTATTCGATGCTCTGCGCGCAATGCGCCAGCGTCTGCGCCCAGCTCCAGATGGCGCCAGAGGCCAGTTGTTTGGCCTGGGCCAGCCGCGCAAGTTCTTCTTCGGCGGCGGCCAGTGACGGGAATTGCAGTTGACGGTCGTCGTTCACGGAGCTTCCTTGCTGCTGACAGCCGGAAACACCCAAAGCGGCACCCAGCGCGGTTGTGCTGCCCGCAGCCAAAGCGACAAACGAGCGGCGGCGGGACTGATTGATCTCAGTAATCTCAGGCTTCATCATGGCGCAAGTCTAGCGTTTCACATCTCTGGGGATGGCGTAGGTGCCCACCACGTGCGCCACCAGCTCGTCGCTGCCTTCCGAATACAGCGACACCTCGCCCACAGCCAGTGTTTTGCCCAGCTTGATGAGCTTGCACACGCCGATGATGGCCTTGTCCGCCGACGGTTTGCGCAGGAAGTTGATGCTCAGGTTGGTGGTGACCGCCAGCGGAACAATGCCGATTTCGCCCAGGATGGCGATGTACAGCGCCACATCCGCCACCGTCATCAGCACCGGGCCCGACACCGTGCCGCCGGGGCGCAGCTCATCGACGCCAATCGCATGCCGGACCGTTGCGGACATGCCGCCCACCGCTTCGATGGTGCATTTGGTCTGCGGGAATTCCTGTTTGATGAAGGCGGAGATTTCTGATTTGGTTGGCATGGGTATTTTCTGTAGGGCGTGGGGGGGGCGACCGAAGGATTAAGTGTCAACTTGCATCCAGTGACTAGAGCAACAAGCGCGCGCTACCCGTAACCCAGCCCAAGAGAGCGCCTGCGGCCCTCAACAACTCGCGAGCAGCCTCTGGAGCCAGAGCTACTCCCACGACAATATTCGCCAATGTCCCCATTGCAAGGGTAATCCAGTCCTTGCGACCCAAACGGTTCGCTGCGTCTTCCAGATGCTTTAGACGCGAATCAATAAATGCAATTTGATCTGGTGAATGCGTCTTGTCAGACTTTAGGTATTCGCCAATTTCCTTTACGGCAACGCTCAATCTGAGTTTTTCGTCAACACTGAAGAAGGAATTATCGATGTCATCAATGTCTCCTGCCACAAGCTTCTTGTCACTGGCTGAGAGTTCCCACATATCGGGTTCAAGATACTCCCGCTGGACGTTTGCGAGCCAAACTTTGACGAGTTCGAATACCTGCTCCCATCGCTCATAACGTCCGCCATGTTGTTCTCCTGTGCTTTCTTTACTTGGTGAAAAGCGCGGATATGCATCGCTTTCGTAGCGGTCAAAAACGAATCGAAAGTCCGTTGGCTTGTGCGTAATCGCTTCAACTGGCTTGTCACCAAATCTTATAAATCTGGGAGCGGTAGTGGACCACTCAAAATCAGACGGATCCAGATCAAACTCTTTGATCGCCAGGAAGATCTGATTTTTCTGAGAGCGTAGAAGTGAGGTGTGCATCGCTTGGAGTGTACTTTTGATACCCAACTCAATATTTTGGGAAAGAGCCGTTCTTTAAGCTGGAGCTCACACGATATTCGGGATATGGACTTCTCCCGAAACCAGCATGTTGACTGTGTTTTGAGTAGCTATACTGTATGAATAACCAGCTTCAAAGTAAGTCACTAGCCCCACACCTCATCTTCATAGTTTCGCTCCCATTTCGGGGATAGAGATACATCTGCTCTTTGAGATATGGCCTCTGTATTTGAAACATTTATCCAGGTCACGCGCGCTACTTATTTAATAGCTATTCACGAATATTCCACGAGGGCTAGAGGCCAATTTGGCACCTAAAATGAAGCATTTTTACCCTCCAACCCGAGCAACCGCCCCTTGACCGACGACTCCCCCAAACTACAAGAACCCCGCCGCTGGTGCGGCGACGGCTGGACGGCGCAGGTGCTGAAAAACGAAGACGATGACGGCTGGGCTGTGGCGATGATCAAGGACGGCGAGCCGGAGCCCGCGCTGGTCGGCCCCTGGACCATGGGGCGCGACAAGAAGAACCCCAAGCCGCTGGATGGCCCCGCCTTCAGCACGTTGGTGAAAACCGCGTCGGAGTTTGTGCGACGCCACGAGCAGCAGCTACACGCCTCGCTGCACCAGAGCATTACGGTTGTCGCGGCCCGGTCTGCACGCATCACGGTGTCGCTGGACATCGAGCCCGATGACGAGAACCCGCAGGCGCTGCTCAGTGCGCACAGTGACGAGGACGGCGATCTGCTGGCGCAGGTGCGCGTGGCGGCATCGTTCAAGCTGAACCGCGCGAGTGCGGTGGCCTGGGCTGAGGGTGGGTTCAAGCCACCGGCAATGTAAACCGGAACACCGTGCCCTGCGGGTAATTGGCCTCAAACCCGAGAAAGCCGCCGTGTTGCTCCACCACCGTGCGGCACAGGCTCAGGCCCAGGCCCATGCCTTCGAGCTTGGTGGTGAAAAACGGGGTGAACAGCTTGTTGGCCACCTCGGCAGAGATGCCAGGGCCCACGTCGGCCACCGAGAATTCCAGCCAGCCGCTCGTGTGTGAGGTGCGCTCGCTGGACGGCGCGCGCTTCACCTGAATGACCAGCGAACGGTCGCGAATGGCGGACTGGTCCATGGACTGCATGGCATTGCGGGCCAGGTTCAGCAGCACCTGCTCCACCATGGTCCGGTCGCAGGTGACGTTGGGCAGATCATCTTCCAGCCGTGTTTCCACCCGCACCAACAGCTTGCGCGCCTGCAAATTCACCAGCGGCATGATGGCGTCCAGCAGCGCTTGCGGCGCAACGGCCTCGCGTGCCTGATCGCGGCGGCGCACGAAGTCGTGCACGCTTTTGATGACCTTGCCCGCGCGCTCGGCCTGCTCGGCAATGCGGCGCATGGCCAGCTCCAGATCGGCCTTGGCGGGCGGTCCGTCCTGCAGCAAATTCATGGAGCCGGTGGCGTAGCTGGAGATGGCGGCGAGTGGCTGGTTGAGCTCGTGGCTGAGCAGGGACGCCATTTCACCCACGGTGGCGAGCCGCGCAGTGGCCTGCAGGCGGTCTTGCGACGCGCGGGACAGCTCTTCCACCCGGCGCTGCTCGCGGATGTCCAGAAATGCGCTCATCCAGCCGGTCTGTTTGCCCACGGCGTTGATCAGCGGCGCCTCGATGATGAGCACCGGAAAACGCGAGCCGTCCTTGTGCATGAAGACGGACTCGAACCCGTCGCGCGGCGGCGCGTTGCCGGCCAGGCGGATGGCCTGGCGCTGCTGGTATTCGTCGGCCAGCTCGGGCGGCCAGTAAGGCGCGGGGGTGCCCGTGCCCTGCAACTCCTGCGCAGTGAAACCCACCATCTGGCAAAAGGCCGGATTCACGTAGGTGATGCGGCCCTGCAGATCGCGCGCGCGCAAGCCCGTCACGAGCGAGTCTTCCATCGCCTTGCGAAAGGCCAGAGCGTCAGCCAGGCCGTCTTCGGCGCGCAGCCGCCTGCGGGTGTCGCGTGCCAACAGCACCAGCACACCCACCAGCGCCAGCGTCATGGCGGTGACGATGGCGGTCAGCAGGTTGGGGAACAAGTCCGGTGCACCATGCCAGCTGTCGATCCGCAGCACCAGGGTGGTGCCGGGCAGGTCAAGCAACTGGCGCGATGTGTAAACCCGGCTGCCACGGCGGGCGACACCATGAAAGGCGAGCCGTGCGCCGTCCGCTTCAGTGAACGACACGTCCTGGCTGCGGGAGAGCTGCCGGCCCACGAGTTCGGCCAGGATGTCCTGCAGCGAATAGGTGGCGACAAGATAGCCACCCAGACTACCCGCCGCAGAGACGGGCAGACACATGTCCATGACTTCGAGCCCGAGACCGTCACTTTGGGGCAAGAAATAGCTGGCCGCGTAGGACGCGCCGCTGGTGCGCAGCGCATTGTTGCAGGCCACCTGCACGTCCGTCAGCGAGCTGTTGCGCCCCAGGCGGTTGAACACCGGTGTGCGAAAGGGGCTGTCAGCGGCTGCCAGGATCGCATGCGACGCATCGCGCCACTCCAGGCGAAGCAGTTCACGGTGCGCGCGCAACAGCACGGTGGTATCGTTCGTCCAGGCGTCCGGCTTGTTTGCGGAGAAAGTTTGCAGGGCTTGTAGCGCCTGCACGTTACGGATAAGGCCGGTGCGAACGTCGCTGACAGCGTCTACCGCGTCGCGGTCCAGGCGGTCCTGCAATTGGCTGGCCTCGTAGCGTCCAGCCAGCCACACCAGAATGGTGAGCAGACCGGCAATCAGCAGCACCAGCGCGCCCCACAGCAGCCAGCGCCGCGTGGACGGGTTCACCGGGCCGGCAATGCGTGCAACCCACCCCATTACAGAACGCGGTGCTCCAGCGCGGGCAGTTGCAGCCGGGCCTCGCGCAGACGCGCGATGTCCAGCTCGGCCAGCACCACACCTTCGCCCTCGGCCTGTTCGGCAGCAATGCGGCCCCAGGGATCCACCAGCATGGAGTGGCCCCAGGTCTGCCGGCCGTTCTCGTGCAGCCCGCCTTGCGCAGGTGCGGCAACAAAAGCCAGGTTTTCCACGGCGCGCGCGCGCAGCAGCAGCTCCCAATGCGCCTGGCCTGTGGTGTAGGTGAATGCACTGGGCACGAGCAACAGGTCAGCCCCGCTGCCGAGTAGCGGCGGTACAACTCGGGGAAACGCAGGTCATAACAAACGCTCATGCCCACCGTCCACCGATGGCCGTCGCGCGAGGGCAACTCGAAGGTGACCGGCTGCGCACCCGGCAGCAAGGCGCGCGATTCGTCATACCGCTCGCGCCCGTTGTCAAAGCGAAACAGGTGCATCTTGTCGTACCGGGCCACGCACTGCCCCCCGGGCGAGAAAACCAGGCTGGTGTTGAGCACGCGCGATCGGCTGGCAGCGTCTGCCGAATCTGGCACGTCACTGGAAACCGGCAGGGTGCCACCCACAATCCAGATATGCAGGCGCCGGGCGGTGTCTGCCAGAAATTGCTGGATGGGGCCATCACCAAAGGCTTCCTGCACCTGCAGTTTGTCGGTGTCGCGGTGGCCGAGCAGGCAGAAATATTCGGGCAACACCGCCAGCTCCGCACCGTCTGCGGCGGCAGCCTCCAGCAGACGCCCGGCGCTGCGCAGGTTGGCCTCGACCTGCGCGCTGGAGACCATTTGTATTGCGGCTACTTTCATGGTGTTGACGGCTGGTTTCCGCTGGTTGCTTTTGAAGGCGGGTTGCTTTGGGAAGCTGTCTTGCGTTCCACTTTGGTGACCTGGGGATTTGCCCAGGAGCCATCGACATGAAACTCCTGCGTGGCGGCTTCGATGAGTGGTTTGCGCAGGAACCACTGGGCCAGGAAGCTGCCCAGACCAATCGCGGGGTTGATGGCGGTGGCAATCAGTGAGGCGGTTCCGGCATTGATTTCCGGTATCACCACCACCTTGATGTCTTGTGTCTCCCGGGCAATGTCTGCACGGCCATCCATCAACACGGCAGCATTGACGCCTTTCATCTGCAGGTTGTTGGTTTTGGCGATGCCCTGCTCAATGCTGATGTCCCCGCGCAGGAAGTCAAACGCAAACCCCTCACTGAAGACATCCCGGAAATCCAGCACCAGCCGGCGCGGCAGTGACTGCAGGCTGAGCACGCCCAGCAACTTGGCAGCACCCGCATCAGCCTTCAGGAACTGGCCGGTTTCGACGTTCACCCCAAAGGCGCCGCTCATTGACGGATAGTCCGGCTGCAACGGCGATCCCAGCCAGGCGATCTGGCCCTCCATCTTGCCTTTTCCGCGCCGTACCACATCCTTCATGCCAAACCGTGTGAGCAAGCCACCGGCGTCGGCGATGTCGAGCCTGAAATTCATCACGGTGCGCCGCCGCTCGGTTGTGTTGCTTCGCGGGGCGCCGGGTGACGCTGGAGAAGCAGCGGGAGCCGCAAGCGCATTGACCGTGGCCCAGTTGCCCGACGAGGTGAACACGGCCTCCGGCGTGGTGATGTTGAACTTGTTAAGTCGCCACTCCCGCACACCACTGTCACGCGTTGCAGCGGCAGCCCCACGGTTGACCGCTTCGATATCGACGCGACCCAGGCGTGTGCCGCGCAGCTCAAGGTCTTCCACCACGATATCCAGCGCAGGGATGGAAGCGGGCTGTTCGTCCAACAGGGTTTCAACCTCCTGCGCGGAGGACTGCGCCAGCGTCAGGCGGGCCAGCCGGGCGTAGACACGCCCCGGGCTGGCGCCCGCGGCCTGGCGGTATTCGAGGTAGCCATTGAGCTCCTGTGCGTCCATATTGGCTCGCCAGGTCAGACCTTCGCGCGAGCCACCCACCACAATGTTGTTGAGCTTGCGCCCGCTGACCTTGAGCTCGCGAGCCCGGATGGCAAAGATGTCTGGCAGATAACCAGGGCCACCGGGTTTGATCCATTGGAAGTTTCGCCTGCCACCCTGGATAACACCGCGCTCCAGGCGTCCAGATCCACCCCCGTGAGGTTGATATTGGCAACAACACCTTCGTCCGGCAGCGGCGCTGATTCGTCTGGCAACAGACCTATGGCAAGGGCCCCACGCAGCACGCGGGGGTCCACCAACGAAACATCGCGCACGTAGGTGAGTGACCCGACGCGCCCGATATCCAGCTGCACCCGCTGCAATCCCGAAGGCGTGCTGGCACCGTTGGAAGCAGATCCATTGAGCAGGGCGGTTTCAAATCGCAGCGGCAAAGTTGCCTCGGCGCTCTTGTTCAACGGTGCCGGCAAATTCAGCCCCAGACCCTGCAGGCTGCTGGAAACCAGCAGTTCCGGCACGGCTCCGCGAAACGTGAGCACGGCGGAGTAAGCCGTGCTGCCGCTGGCGAACTGGGCCAGTCGGGCTGAGTAGCCCAGCTCTTTGGCCTGACGCAGGCCATCTGCTGTAACGGAGCCCTGTGCCCGCAGAACGGTTGTCACGCCCGAGGGCCTGGCCGCAGTGGTGCCACCTTCCAGTCGCAGGTCACCCCCCAACATGCGGGCCTGGCCACCGGTGATGGAAAACCCCCGCTCCGTGAAGCCCACCACGCCCCTGGAACCCGATAGTCTGGGCGTGTTTTCGGACATCAGGATGTCGTTGCCGCTCAGGATCACACTGCCCTGAACGGTGGATTTGTCAACCGAAGCCAGTGGAACGTTGAGTTTCAGGCGGTAGTCGGCATTGCCCGTGGCACTGGTGCGCTCCAGAACCTGTCCAATCATCTGGCCTAGTGGTGACGTGTTCACTGCCGTCAGTGCATCGGTCAGCGGGCCACTCGCCTCCGCATTCACCTGGATGTTGACTGCCTGAAACAGGTCCGGTATTTGCCCTTCTGCCTTGGTGAGCTGCAGCCCGGTGCCGGTACCGATCCGGCCCCGAACGCCCCTGAGCTGCAATGTTTTGCGGTTGATCAGCAAGTCGCCGGAGAGTTGCGTCAGTTCCGGCCAGGGCTGTGAATCGCCGGGCTGGAAGCTGCGTGGAATATAAGCAAATGTTGCATCGCTCACCTTGGCCGACACCTGAAACTCGCCCTGTTTGGGGTCCTTGAACGGTAGTTGATGAAGATCGCCCTTCACCTTGAATTTCACGTCGGTGGCATGGCCAGTCACAACCGCGTCACGTACATACTGCCTGACGTCTGGCCCCAGAATCAGCGGCAAATAGCGGTGCACGCGCGTGCCGTCAGCCCGGCTCAAACTCCCCTGCAAATCCAGAATGCCGGGAAAGCGCGCTGCACCGGAGGTTTTGTCGGCTTCACGGGTTTGCCACTTGAACTGCGCCTCGCCTTCGGTGTCAGCGTTGGCGAACTTCAGACTGGACGACTGCAGCGCAATTTTTTCACCTTGAACGGTCCACAGCACTTCCGTTGAGAGCTGGGCCAAGGGCAGTACGGGCTCATCAAAGACACCGGGGAAATCCAGTTCGCCATCCTGCATGTTCAGGCTGGCCTTGCCTGCAGCCTGCGTCAGGTCGAATGTGATGTTCATCCCCTTCACGCCGGGAGAGCCGATCGGCAATTCAGTCTGGGGTGCACCAGGCGCCATGACACCGGGGACCGACGCGATGGCAAGCCCCGTCACCCGGCCCCTGGCCTGGTATTTACCGAGCGTACCGGCTTCGCGTTGCCAGCTTGCCTTGATTTCGTCGACCACGCCGGTGGGTGCATACCGGGCGATGGCCTCATGAACGTTGTCACTCAGGGGAATGCGGTTGGCAATCTGCGCCAGCGCCGCCAGATCAAATTTGTCAGCAGCAAGTTCGCCGCTGGCTGGCGTGGTCCCGCTTCCTCCGCGATAGGCCACCCGCACATTGCCACCGGGCCAGTGCAGGCCGTCACGGGTGTCGAATTGCAGCCCCTGTGTCGAAAACTCAAAACCATTGGGCAAAAAACCGCCAGCCAGCCGACCGGATACCGACAGCAATTCGAGCGGCAGCAACTTCGCGTCCAGCGTCGTGCTGACGCTGGAGAGCGCCACGTCGGCAGTAGCGCCCTCCACCTGCGCGCGGTTGATATTTACCCAGGCACGCACGGCGCCAGCACCTTGCGCAACATCGATGCCCAGGTCGGCATATTGGCGCAGATGGGAAACATCCACCCGGTCAAACGCGGCATAGATCTCACCACTCCATTCCCGCCAGCGGCCTTTGTTCAGTGACAACAGGGGTTGCTTGAAGGCCGCCATCAACTGGAAGCGCTCACCCCATTCCTGCGGGGGCGTGGCGTCCAGCCTCAGGTGGTGGTTCTGGGCCTGGTTGCGAACCACAAAATCAACCTGCCCCAGGGTCAGGGCAGGCACGCCGCGCTGCTCGTCGGACCATTGAATCGTTCCCTGGTGAATGACAAATTCGGACTGGGAGAAAAACCAGTCCGCAGCGGTGTTGTCGTCGCCCTGACCACTGGAAAAGTCAAGGCCTGCTACAAAGATGCGACCCTCGGGCGAGCGGCGAATGCTGAGCTGGGGTTGATCAATGTAGAGCTGCTCGAACCCCAGGCCCAACAGGGATCGTGGTGACAAGGCAGCCAGAATGCGGGGCAGGCGCAAGGCCTCACGTCCCTGGGCATCAAAAAGGCGGACATCCGTGAGTTCCACCGAGGGGATCAGGCCGGAGGATCGTGCGCTGATGGCCCCGATGCGAATCGCCACCCCCAGAACCTGCGAAGCCCGCGTTTCCAGTTGGGGGCGCCATTCTCCAATTCGCGGCACAATCACGGCGTGCAGCACACCCCATCCCGCCATGAACACCAGCCAGGCTGACACCAGCAACCACAGCGCCCATTTGGTCGCCAAAGCAGAGATTCTCAGAAGCCGTGATGGTAGGGGCGTTGGGTCAATCATGTGGTACCGGGCAGGGTAACTGGAATTATGACCCGCACCAGCCTGTCAAACTACTCACGCTTTGCACAGCGTGTCCGCAGACGCTACCAGGACCAATTGGCGCTGCTGCCAGCTGGCCTGCCGGACCGGGAGGCCATGCATCAACTGTTTGATGCCCTTCGCCATCAGTCGAACGAAGCCGGTGCGGCTCTGCGCATCACGCGACAACTGGTGCTGGAGCGCCTGCTGTCACTGGACTGCGACCAGGCAGCCTCGTTGCAGGGTGTCACATCGGTCATGACCGACCTGGCGGAATTTGCACTGGATCAGGCCTGCACCCACGCCCTGCAATCACTGGACGAAGTACACGGCGCTCCATTGACAGCGCAAGGCCGGCGTGCCAGCCTGTGGGTCGTGGGGATGGGCAAGTTTGGCGCCCGGGAACTGAATGTCTCCAGCGACATTGACCTGATTTACGTTTACGACCAGGATGGCGAAACCAGCGGCAGCAGCCCAGAGGGGCGCGGAAGGATTTCCAACCATGAGTACTTCACCAAGGCCGTGCGGCAAATTTTCAGCCTGATTGGTGACACGACCGAACACGGTTTTGTTTTTCGCGTCGATCTGGCCTTGCGGCCCAATGGCAATTCCGGCCCTGCAGCCCTGTCACTGGGTGCACTGGAGGAATATTTTCACGTTCAGGGCCGCGAGTGGGAACGATTTGCCTGGCTCAAGAGCCGGGTGGTTGCACCCGCCAGCGCGGTGTCGGAGGGATCCGTCCTGGGGCTGCGCGACGTGGTACTGCCATTCGTTTTCCGGCGATATCTGGATTACAACGTCTTCGACTCGCTGCGCGTACTGCACAAGCAGATCCGTGATCACGCTTCCAAACGCAGCGCCGGACGCCCGGAGCGGGCAAACGACGTCAAGTTGTCACGGGGTGGCATACGGGAGGTGGAGTTCATCGTCCAGTTGCTACAGGTGGTTCGCGGTGGACAATTTCCGGAGTTGCGCACACGACCTACTCTGGCCGCCTTGCAACGTCTCGCCAAAGCGGGCCTCATGCCGCAGACCACTGCTGATGCGCTATCGCAGGCCTATGTATTCCTGCGACAGGTGGAGCATCGCATCCAGTATCTGGATGACCAACAAACCCACCTGCTGCCCACACAGGACGACGATCTGGCCTGGATAGCCCGGACGATGCTGTTTGACTCAGCCCAGCCATTCCTGGCCCAGCTGGATACCTGGCGCGAACTGATCGCGCAGGAATTTGACTCCCTGCTGGGTGGCGGTCAAAAGGAGTGCAAAAACTGCAACGGCGGCAAAGCCGGCGCCACCACGGCAACTGACATGGATGAGCTGCTCGAGCAGCTTCCGCCAGCGTTCCGGGACCGGGTGGCGCTGTGGCGTGACCACCCCCGCGTGCTGGCGCTGAAAGAAGAGTCCCGCACCCGGCTGGTTCGGCTGGTGGGGCGCACGGGCCAGTGGCTGCGGGAGGGCAAGGTTAGCGAGGAGGCTGCCGTGCGCATCGCCGACTGGATCGAGCCGTTGTTGCGTCGCGAGAGTTACTTGGCGTTGCTGCTGGAGCGGCCACTGGTGCATGAGCGCTTATTGCGCCTGCTGGGTGCGGCCAGATGGCCTGCGCGCTACCTGCTCAAACACCCCGGGGTCATTGATGAGCTGGCTGGCGACAACATGCTGGAAGAACGGTTTGTTGCGGCTGAATTCGAAAACGAGCTGGAGCAGCGGCGTCAATCGCTGCGGGTTACCGGAGAAGATGACGAGGAAAGACTGCTGAATCTGTTGCGACGGGCCCACCACGCTGAAGTGTTCAGGACGCTGGCGCGCGACGTGGAGCAAAAGCTCACCGTCGAACAGGTTGCCGATGATTTGAGCGCACTGGCCGACTCGGTGCTGCGCGTGGCCACGCAGTGGTGCTGGAGCCGTCTGAAAAACCGGCATCGCGAGAACCACCAGTTCGCCATCATCGCGTATGGCAAGCTGGGCGGGAAGGAGCTGGGCTACGGCAGTGACCTGGACATCGTTTTTGTCTATGAAGACGATGATGAGCGCGCCGGTGAGGTTTACGCCACCCTGGTGCGAAAACTGATCAACTGGCTGACCGTCAAGACGGGTGAAGGCGATCTGTACGAAATCGACACGGCCTTGCGGCCAAATGGCAACTCTGGGTTATTGATCACCACGTTTGCCGCCTATGCCAACTACCAGCAGCAGCGCGGCAGCAACACGGCCTGGACGTGGGAACACCAGGCCATGACCCGCGCGCGGTTTGTTCTCGGTGATGCTCGCTTGAGCCGGCGCTTTGACGCCATCCGTCAAGCCGTGATTGAGGCGCCACGCGATGCGCATGGCCTCGCCGCGGAAATTGTGAGCATGCGCGAGAAGGTCCGCTCGGCGCATCCGGTCAAGAGCGACATGTTTGATGTCAAGCACAGCCCCGGTGGCATGGTGGACGCCGAATTTGCCGTTCAGTTCCTGGTACTGTCCCAGGCACGCAACCATCCGGAGTTATTGCCCAACGTGGGCAATATTGCGCTGCTGCAACGGGCCCAGCGTTGCGACCTGCTGCCCAACGGCGCGGGAGATGCAGCGGCGAATGCCTACCGGCAGCTCCGCCATGTGCAGCACCGTGCGCGACTCAATGAGGAACCAACGCAAGTCAGCACTGACTCACTTCAAGTGGAGCGGGATGCTATCCTGGCCGTCTGGACTGCGGTCTTCGGGCCTCCATCCGCCTGATCTCGCCTGAGTTGCAGCAACTACGCGCCTCAAGCTTGGTTGCGATGTGTCGATGACAGGGACATGAAGCCGACAAACTCATGAACCTCATTACGGTCAATGTCGAGTCCGTCCGGATCGGACAGCCTCTTCCTTTTGCACTGCGCAGCGAAGATGGCAGGTTACTCGCCCACAAAGGGTTTGTGGTCCAGTCACGCCGTGACTTGCAGGCGATGGTGGGGCGGGGTTTCAATCTGTATGTGGACGTTACTGAATCCGAAAGCCATCACCGCGCCTACGTGGGCAAGCTGCACGCATTGGTGCGTCAGAACAAACCGCTGGGGCAGATCGCTGTAGCCCAGCTTTCCACCAGCGATCTGGACACGCCACGTGTTTCAGCAGACGACGGGCCCAATTGGCTGGACCTGCAGGTACAAACCAATGCCCTGCTGCGCGACCACAACCCGGTCCATTTTCTGGAACGCCTGGAGAAACTCCAGGCCAACCTGAGCCACCATTCCCACCGGAACCCGGATGGCGCGCTGTTTGCCCTGATTTATCTGTCAGCCACGGAACCGCGCCTGTACAGTGCTACGGAAGCCATGCTGGTGAGCGTGATGTGCGGTCTTGCCGTGCGCGAAGTGCTGAAGTGGTCACCCGAGATGGAAGCCTCCATCTGCAAAGCCGCACTCACGATGAATGTCGGCATGATCGAATTGCAGGATCGCCTGGCGCTCCAGATGGAACCGCCCCGCCCGGAACAGCGAAAAATAGTTGATGAACATGCTGTTCGTTCCGCAGATCTGCTGGTGCAGATGGGTGTGACCGATGCCACCTGGCTCGAAGCTGTGCGTGAGCATCACAACAAGACACCAGGTCCTTTGCAGCCCCGGTCACCGGGCCAGCAAATGGGTCGCCTGATCCAGCGTGCCGATCTGTTTGCTGCATCACTGGCGCCCCGGGCCTCTCGCCTGCCCATTGCTCCTGCAGCGGCCATGCAGGCCAGTTATTTTGACGAAAACAAGGCAATTGATGACGCGGGGGCAGCCTTGATCAAGGCAGTTGGCGTTTACTCGCCGGGATCCTTCGTGCGCCTGGCGAACCACGAAATTGGTGTAGTGGTCCGTCGGGGGCTCAATGCCGCGACGCCCAAGGTAGCGGTGCTGGTGAACAAGGAAGGCATGCCAACCCTGGAGAACAGCACCCGAGACACCAGCCAACCGGCTTTCCACATCGTCGCCAGCGTTTCACAACGCGACGTCAAAATCAAGATCAACCTCGAACGGCTCATGCCGCTGACGCTGCCAGCGGCTTCAGACCGCCCCTGGTAGCGCTGCGGGCGCCAGCGATGAGCCCAACTCACGGGCCAGTTCCTTGCGGTATCTGTTAAGTTCCTGCACCGTGGAGAAGCTGCGATCCAGCAGCAGACTCATGTTGTGCAGAATGCGTTCGACCACTTTGGTCTCCCACACGGCGTCGAAGTTGATCTGTTTGTCCAGCCAGTGCTCCAGCCACTCCGGGTTGGGCAGCCGGCTTTGAATGGTGTCGCGCGGGAACAGCATCTTGTTCACGTGCAGGTTGGTCGGATGCAGCGCCTGCGCCGTACGCCGGGCACTGGCCATCAGCACACCCACCTTGGCAAAAGCGGTTTTTGCCTCCAGACCAAAAGTATTGATGGCCCGCTTCATGTAACGCAAGTAGGCACCCCCATGACGCGCCTCGTCCTGGCTGAGCTTGGTGTAAATGTTCTGGATGACCGGCTCGGTATGCCATTCGCTGGCGCGGCGGTACCAGTGATTCAGGCGGATTTCGCCGCAAAATGCAGCATAAGCGTCTCCAGCGCCGGCGCAGGGTCGAATTCAAACCGCACGTCGTGCAACTCTTCCTCGGTGGGCACCAACTCCGGCCGGAAGCGCCGCAGGTATTCCATCAGCACCAGTGAGTGCTTTTGCTCTTCAAAAAACCAGATCGACATGAAGGCCGAGAAATCGGAGTCTTCCCGGTTATCGCGCAGGAACATCTCGGTCGCAGGCAGTGCTGACCATTCGGTGATCGCATTCATCCGGATGGTTTGTGCCTGTTCGTCCGTCAGTTTGGTGGCGTCAAACGAGCCCCATGGAACGTCTTTCTCCATGTCCCAACGAACTGATTCGAGTTGTCTGAAAAGTTCAGGGTAAAGCATGGTGCGCCTTTGGGTTGTTGTCTCTTGTACTGCGGTCATACGAATTGATTCTAGTTTGCCAGCATGAATAAACCATTACAAATGCTGGTGCTTCGCGTGAGGATACGAACGGTACCGGACCGGATTCATGCCACCCCCTGATCAGCAGCCCATCTTGAATACGGCTTGAAATTACTATTCGGTCTTTTTTATACCAATCAGTATATAATATGCCTCATGCGTACAAAAAGGTATTTACAGCGTGTATCAACACCGGTTGCCCTAACGGGGAACTCTCGGCGAGGAACGGGTGTCGAAACCGGATCATGTGACAGATGGGGCCCGTTTGGACCCATCGCTGTTTTTCTGCTGCGAAGCCGTGCCGGCGCCTCAGGCCCGGGCACAACCCCGAGGCGGTTTTTCTCCTCCTCCCCCTTGTTCGTTTCGGGGCGCTTCGCGGCAATTTTCCCTTTCTCTGTCGCGCTGGAGCGGCGGCCATGAAGGTCGCCATCGTCGGCTCAGGCATCTCTGGCCTGTCGGTTGCCCACAAGCTGCAGGGAAAAGCCGACATCACGCTGTTTGAGGCCGGCGACTATTTTGGTGGCCACACCCACACGGTCGATGTCACGCTGCCTGCTGCCGGGACTGGTCAGCCCAGGGCGTTTGGCGTGGACACCGGGTTTCTGGTGTTCAACGAGCGCACCTATCCCAACCTGATCAACCTGTTTGCCGAATTGGGCGTGGAAACCGCCAAATCGGATATGTCGTTTTCCGTGCAAGCGCCGGATGGCGCGCGCAAACTGGAGTGGAGTGGCTCCAGCCTGAATACGGTTTTCGCCCAGCGGGGGAATCTGCTGAACGGGCGCTTTCTGCGCATGCTGCGCGATCTGACCCGGTTTAACGCGCTGTGCACACGTATCGCCGAAAGCAATCAGGAAGCACAGCTGGCACAGCCGCTGGGCGATTTCCTGAATGAACATCGCCTCAGCAAGGAGTTTCGTGACTGGTACTTCCTGCCGATGATGGCCTGCATCTGGAGTTGCCCCACCAACCAGATGCTGCAGTTTCCGGTATCCACGATGATCCGGTTCTGTCACAACCATGGCCTGATTCAGGTAAGCAACCGCCCCCAGTGGTGGACGGTGAAGGGCGGTGCCAGGCACTACGTGGACAAAATTGTTTCCAGAATTGCCGACAAACGCCTGAACGCACCGGTAAAGCGGATCGAACGGCTCCGTGCTGATCAAGGAGGTGGCGTGCGCATCTTCACCGGCCAGGCCATCGAGCACTTTGACAAAGTGGTGGTAGCCACGCATTCTGACCAGGCCCTCGCCCTGCTGGGTGAACCCACGGCACAGGAGCGCAGGACTCTGGGCGCCATCAAATACCAGGCGAATCGTGCCGTGCTGCACACCGACCCCTCGGTTTTGCCTGCAAAAAGAATCGCCTGGGCTGCATGGAATTACGAACGCTCCTCAAGCGCGAGCGAGCAATCCCGCCAGGTTTGCCTGCATTACCTGCTGAACAGGCTGCAGCCACTGCCCTGGCAGCAACCTGTCGTGGTGTCGTTGAATCCATTACGCGAAATCCCGAGCAACAACGTGATGGGTGAATACCACTACGCACATCCCGTCTTCGATCTGGCCGCCGTAAAAGCACAGGAACAGGTACCGCAATTGCAGGGCCAGCGAGACACCTATTTCTGCGGCGCTTGGATGGGTTACGGCTTCCATGAAGATGGCGTCAAGGCCGGTCTGGGCGTTGCACGACTGCTGTTGGGTGAGATTGCGGCATCTGGCGTGGCACGCAAAGTGGCCAGGCCGGAGGCAGTGGCAGCATGACATCCAACCCAGCCATCCCGCTGATCGGCTTTGGCCAGGTACGCCATACGCGCTTGCGTCCGGCATACAACGCTTTCGCCTACGCAACCTACTTTCTGATGCTGCCCATGCGGACCCTGCAACATCAGCAGGCGGCTGCGGTGCCACACACACTTGCCATCAACCGGCGTGCAGCGTTGAGCTTCTTTGACAGGGACCACGGTGATGGACGCACGCCCGAGCAGGGTGGCGCCATCACCTGGCTGGACGAACTGCTCCAGCGCGAAGGCATTCTGGATGCCACCGGCGAAGTCTGGCTGCACTGCTATCCACGCGTGCTGGGCTATACCTTCAAGCCGGTGAGCTTCTGGTATTGCCATCGCCACGCTGATGACGATGGCGGCTCGCTGCGCGCCATCGTGGTGGAGGTGAACAACACGTTTGGCGAGCGCCACTGCTACCTGCTGGATACGCCGAAGCTGGGTGCTGAACTGCGCGCGGCCAAAGTGTTTCATGTATCGCCGTTTTGCAAGGTGGAAGGCACGTATCGTTTCAGGTTCATGCGGGCAACGCACGAAGGTGTGGAGAAGACCGTGGCGCGCATCGACTACGACGACGCAACGGGACCCTTGCTGCAGACCAGCGTCAGCGGCACGCTGGTACCGGCAACCCGGCAAGCCATTTCCCGGGCGCTGTGGCGCTACCCGGCCATGACGCTGGGTGTGGTCTTTCACATCCATTCGCAAGCCTTGCGCCTGTGGATCAAGCGCGTGAAGTTTTTCAACAAACCTGAACCACCTGACACCTTTGTCACCCGATAACGGCCGGCCAACCCTCACTCTCCAGCATGAATACCACGACCGTCGATCCAAGCTTCCCGGCTCCAAAAAACGCGCCTGCTGCCGCCGCACGCACCGCGCTCAGACTCTTGCAGCGTCTGCACCATGGCTCGCTCACGGTGCAACTGCCTGATGGCTCGATGCAGTGTTTCGGCACGCATACTGATCATGTCGTGGCGCACGGCGAGGCCCCTGCCGCCGCGCTGACCCTTCGCAACTGGAACGTATGCAGCGCGGCGCTCAAGTCAGGCGACATCGGTTTTGCAGAAAGTTATATCGCTGGTGACTGGACCACCCCCAACCTGACCGATCTGCTCAAGGTGTTCATCGCCAACCGGCAAGAGGTGGAAGACGTGATTTACGGCACCTGGGCCGGGCGCCTGCTGTACCGCATCAAGCACTTGCTGAACCGCAACACGCGCACCAACAGCCAGAAAAACATCCACGCGCATTACGACCTGGGCAATGCGTTTTATGAGTTGTGGCTGGACGACACGATGAACTACTCGTCCGCCTGGTTTGAAGAAGGTCACACCCAGCCCATGCGCGACGCGCAGCTCGCCAAAGTGCGCCGGGCCTTACGCATGGCCCACGTCAAACCCGGCGACCGGGTGCTGGAAATTGGCTGCGGCTGGGGCGCGCTGGCCGAGATGGCCACCACCGAATTTGGAGCCACGCTGGCCGGCGTGACGTTGAGCACCGAGCAGCTGGCGTTTGCCAACCAGCGCATGGCCCGATTTGCCGTGCCCAACGGGCCGGGACAAACAGCCGACCTGCGGCTGCAGGACTACCGCGACATCACCGACGGGCCGTTTGATGCCATCTGCTCCATTGAGATGGTTGAAGCCGTGGGCCGCGAATACTGGCCAACCTACTTCCAGACCGTGAGCCGACTGCTCAAACCCGGCGGCCGCGCCTGCATCCAGAGCATCGTGATCGACGACGCACTGTTTGAGCGCTATATCAGCTCCACAGACTTCATCCAGCAATACATCTTTCCCGGCGGTTGCCTGCCTTGCCCAAGCGAATTCCGGCGTGAGGCTGCAGCAGCGGGCTTGCAGGTGGTAGACGAATTCGCCTTTGGTCAGGACTACGCCGAAACCCTGCGACGCTGGCGCGATGCCTTCCTGGCCAAGCGCCCGCAAATCCTGGCGCTGGGTTTTGACGAGCGCTTCTTGCGCATCTGGGAGTTTTACCTCGCTTACTGCGAAGCAGCTTTCGACAAGGCCAATATTGATCTGGTGCAATACACACTGGTCAAGCCATCACTATGAAAAAAATAGCTGCTCACGCAATATTGGTATGGGCTGGAATGCTTTTTAGCATGCAAAGTTCGGCGCAAACCATGCCTGCAGAGTTGCGGGGGTCTTTGCCCTCGGCCACACTGGCGGGCTCTTCCAAACTGACGTACTGGGGCTTTGACGTCTACAACGCCAGCCTGTGGGTGACGCCAGGCTTCAAGGCCACGGAATATGAACGGCACGCGTTTGCTCTGGAGCTGAGTTACCTGCGCGACTTCAGCAGCGAAGACATCACCCGCCGTTCTCTGGACGAGATGCGGCGTCTGCAAAACATCCCCGTTGCCCGGACCCAGCAGTGGGAACGCGCCTTGCGCGACGCCTTCCCCAGCGTCAAGGCTGGCGACCGGATATCGGGCGTGAACCGGCCTGGCATGGGCGTGCAGTTCCTGACCAATGGCCAGTTGACGGGGGACATTCGCGACGTTGAGTTTGCACGCCTGTTCTTCGGCATCTGGCTGTTGCCCGACACCTCCGAGCCCCGTCTTCGCCAGGCCCTGCTCGCACAAGCCACTCCATGACAACACCGGGCGCGTTCACCACACAACAGGGGCTGCGCTACGGCCTGCTGGGCTTGCCGCTGGCCTTTGTGGCGTTGCCGCTGTATGTGATTTTGCCCAACCACTATGCACGTGAATTTGGCATGCCGCTGGCCACGCTGGGCGCCGTGCTGCTGGGTGCGCGGTTGTTTGACGCATTCATTGACCCGCTGATCGGCCGCTGGAGCGATCGGTTGTATGCGCGGTCCATCCAAAGCGTGCTGATGTTTGGTGCGGTGGCGGCTCTGGTTCTGGCGCTGGGTTTTGCGCTGCTGTTTTTCCCGCCGACCCGAGAGCCCGGCGCATTGGTTCTGTATGCCACGGCATGGCTGGTGGTGACTTACGCCGCCTACAGCGCCGTGAGCGTGACCCATCAGTCCTGGGGCGCCATGTTGGGCGGTGACGAGGCCCAGCGCAGCCGCATCGTGGCATGGCGTGAAGGCCTGGGACTTGTGGGCGTGTTGCTGGCATCCATCGCACCTGTAGCCTTCGGACTGCCTGCGATGGTCACTATCTTCTGGATAGCACTGGTTGTTGGCTGGTTGGCCTGGTATTCGGCTGTGCATCCCGTCGTACAACGGTTGCCGACAGCTCATTCACCCGAACATCACGGGGCTCGACCAACCCTCTGGCTGCCATTCAGTCGACCCGCCTTTCGCCGCCTGATCACCGTTTTTGTGCTGAACGGCATTGCCAGCGCGGTGCCCGCCACGCTGGTGCTGTTTTTTGTGCAGGACCGCCTGCAAGCGTCAAGAGAGATGGAACCAGTTTTTCTGGGCAGCTACTTTCTGTGCGCAGCCCTTTCCATTCCCCTATGGCTGCAAGTCGTCCAGCGCATCGGGCTGGCGCGCAGCTGGCTGACTGGCATGGTACTGGCAATAGCCGTGTTCATTTGGGCCATGCAGTTGGGCGCCGGTGACACGGTCGCCTTCGTCATCGTCTGTGCATTGTCTGGCGTGGCACTCGGCACTGATCTGGCTTTGCCGGGTGCCCTGCTTGCCGGTGTGATTCTAGATGCCGGTGACCGGGGTCGCGCCGAGGGGGCTTACTTTGGCTGGTGGAATTTCGCCACCAAACTCAATCTGGCGCTGGCCGCTGGCCTGGCCTTGCCACTGCTCGGGCTGTTTGGCTATGCACCCGGTGTGAGCAACGAAGCCGCCTTGCAGGCGCTCACGGTCGCGTATTGCGTGCTGCCCTGCCTGCTCAAACTGGCGGCTTCGGCGGCTTTGTATTTTCTGATCATCCGGCCCGCAAACGCGCATGCCCCCGCAGGAACAACACCATGAAACGACGACTCATTCTCTCGGGCGGCGCCATCGCCGCAACCACCACGTTGACCGGCGCGCTGACGGGCTGCGCTTCGCAGCAGATCACCGACTACGCCCGGGAAAAGCCCGTGCTGGACCTGCGCCAGTATTTCAACGGCACGCTGGACGCCTATGGTGTGTTCACCGACCGCTCGGGCATCGTCATCAAACGCTTCACCGTGGTGATGAACTGCAGCTGGCAGGGCAACGAAGGCGTGCTGGATGAAGACTTCACCTACTCCGATGGAACGAAGCAAAAGCGCATCTGGCGGCTCACCCGCACGACGGACGCACAAGGGCAAAGCCAATACACCGGCCGCGCCGATGACGTGGTGGGCACGGCCAGCGGGCAGGAGCGGGGCAACGCCTTTCACTGGACCTACACGATGGCTTTGCCTGTGGATGGCAAGGTTTACAACGTCGACTTTGACGACTGGATGTACTTGGTGAGCGACAAGGTGATGCTCAACAAGGCAGTCATGAGCAAATTCGGTTTCCACCTCGGCGAGGTCACTTTGTCGTTTTTCAAGCGTTAAAGAAGACTCTAGCTCCCGTCCGATATGCGTCAATAGCTACTAAAACAATAGCAATCATTTTCCGGGGAACGCTTGATGTCATTGAATCCGCAAATACAGAACTGGCAAGGCAAGGTCGTCTGGCTGGTGGGTGCGTCCACCGGCATCGGCCGGGCAACCGCTGCCGCGCTGCACCAGCTGGGCGCCAAGGTGGTTGTGTCGGCCCGCAGTGCCGAAGGCTTGAACCGCTTTGTGGCAGAGCACGTGGGCGCCGTCGCACAGCCGCTGGATGCCTCGGATGCGCAATCGATGAAAGCTGCCGCCGACATCATCCTGAGCCGGGGCCCGCTGGACTGTGTGGTGTATTGCGCGGGCCACTATCGCGAGATGCGCGCCGAGCGCCTGGACCTTGCCGACATGCTGCGCCACGTACAGATCAATTATTTTGGCGCACTGAATATGCTCGATGCCGTGCTGCCGCACTTTTTGGCTCAGGCGCTGGCGGGCAAGCCGGGGCACATCAGCCTGATGGGCAGCGTGGCGGGTTACCGGGGTCTGCCCCAAAGCCTGGCCTATGGCCCTACCAAGGCGGCCCTGATCAACCTGGCGGAGACACTGTATCTGGACTTGCATGACAAGGGTATCGGCGTGTCCATCATTAACCCCGGATTTGTGGAGACGCCCCTGACCGCACGCAACCAGTTCACCATGCCGGCACTGATTTCCCCCGAGCAGGCAGCGGCCGAGATCGTGAAAGGCTGGGCACAGGGCCGCTTTGAAATGCATTTCCCCAAACGCTTCACGCTGTGGATGAAGGCGCTGCAACTGCTACCCTACCGGCTGTACTTCACCCTCACACGCCGATTCACCAACCTATGAACCCTGCGAACAACCCAACGGAGTTTTCTGTTGAACGCATCATCGATGCGTTTGAGGCGCTGTCGCCACAGCGTGTAAAACTTCTGGGCGACATTTATGCTGGGCAAGCGCGTTTCAAAGACCCGTTTAACGACGTACAGGGACTGACTGCCATTCAGCAAATTTTCAGTCATATGTATGTGGCGCTCGATTCGCCGCGCTTCGTGGTCACCAACAAGGTGGTGGACAAGGGGCAGTGTTTTCTGACGTGGGAATTCAGATTCCGGTTTCGTAACTTTCAACGAGATGTCGACCAGGCCATTTGCGGGGGCTCGCACCTGGTCCTGAATGAACTCGGGCAAATCACGCTGCACCGCGACTACTGGGATGCAGCCGAAGAGCTGTACGAAAAATTGCCGGTGGTTGGCGGCTTGATGCGCTGGCTGAAAAAGCGGGCGAACAGCTAGGCCGGGCGCCTGACCCGACTCAGGCGGGTATCGTATCCATGAAACTGGGGCGCAACATCAACTTGTCCTGCAGCTTGGCCAGATTGGGGTAGTCCACCCGCCAGGCAATTTCGGGAAAGCGGAACTCCAGATAACCCAAAGCACAACCCACAGCGATATCGGCCAGGCTCATGTGAATGCCTGAACAGTAGGGTTTGTCGCCCAAGCCTTTGTTCATGGCTTTGAGGCTGGCAGCCACCTTGCCCAGCTGGCGATCAATCCATGCCTGGCTGCGTTGTGCCTTGGTGCGGCCGTCCCAGGTGGCCTCCAGCCGCGCCAGTATGGATGCGTCGAGCACGCCATCAGCCAGCGCCTCCCAGGTTTTGACTTCAGCCCGCTCACGCCCCACCGTCGGAATCAGTTTGCCCACCGGAGAAAGGGTGTCAAGGTATTCCACGATGACGCGCGAATCAAACAGGGCTTCCGCGCCCTCCATGATCAGACAAGGCACTTTGCCAAGGGGGTTGGATTCGCTGATATTCGTGTCAGCGCCCCAGACGTTGTCGGTCACAAAAGCGTAGTCCAGCTTTTTTTCAGCCATGACAACGCGGACCTTGCGCACGTAGGGACTGGAGGTGGATCCGATTAATTTCATGGTTTGTTTATTTTCCCTTGTGACTGATTCTAGCCAAAGGGTACAAAAATTTGCTGGAAATGGGCACGTATGGGCCTGCATCCTACAATTCGGGGTATGACTTTTTCCACCATTTCTGCCCTTTCGCCACTGGACGGCCGCTACGCCGGCAAACTCAATGCCCTGCGCCCCCTGATGAGCGAACAGGGCTACATGCACCGTCGCGTTCAGGTGGAAGTGGCCTGGTTCATCGCCCTGAGCGACTGTGGCTTTGCCGAATTCAAGCCCCTGTCACCCGGCGCGCGTACCTATTTGATGGGTCTGGTGAAGCATTTTTCAGAAACTGATGGCGAGGCGATCAAGGAAATCGAGAAAACCACCAACCACGACGTGAAGGCGGTGGAGTACTGGATCAAGTCCAAATTCGAGTCCCGGCCCGAGCTGCTGCGCGCTGGTGAATTTGTGCACTTCGCCTGCACCAGCGAAGACATCAACAACACCAGCCACGCGCTGCAACTGCGTTCGGCACGCGACGTGGTGCTGCTACCTGCGCTGGACCGGCTGCTGCTGAAACTGCGCGAGATGGCCCACGCCTTTGCCGATGTGCCCATGCTCAGCCGCACGCACGGCCAGACCGCCAGCCCCACCACTGTGGGCAAAGAGATTGCTAACGTAGTGGTGCGCCTGCAAACGGCGTCTGACCGCATCGCCAGCATCAAGATTCTGGCCAAGATGAATGGCGCCGTGGGCAATTACAACGCTCACCTCTCGGCCTGGCCCGATTACGACTGGGAGGCTTTCAGCAAACGCGTGGTGGAGACACCCGAACCACTGGGCCTGGGGCTCAACTTCCAGCCGTTCAGCATCCAGATCGAACCGCATGACTACATGGCCGAGCTGTTTGACGCTGTGGCCCGCGCCAATACCATCCTGATCGACTGGTCGCGAGACGTCTGGGGCTATGTGTCCTTGGGCTATTTCAAGCAAAAGCTCAAGGACGGCGAGGTGGGTTCGTCCACCATGCCGCACAAGGTCAACCCGATTGATTTCGAGAACGCCGAAGGCAATCTGGGCCTGGCCAACGCGATGCTGCGCCACCTGAGCGAAAAGCTGCCCATCAGCCGCTGGCAGCGTGACCTGACCGACAGCACCGTGCTGCGCAATATGGGTGTCGCGCTGGGCTACGCTGTGCTGGCGTATCAGTCGCTGAACACCGGGCTGGGCAAGCTGGAGATCAACGAAGCCGCGATTGCCGCTGATCTGGATGCGTCCTGGGAAGTGATGGCCGAGCCGATCCAGACCGTGATGCGCCGCTACGGGCTGCCCCAGCCCTATGAACAACTGAAGAAGTTCACCCGCGGCGAGCCGATGACGCGTGCGCTGATGCAGGGCTTCATCGCGAATCTGGCGATTCCGGAAGCCGAGAAACAGCGCCTGCTGGCCATGACGCCGGCCAGCTACACCGGCAAGGCTGCCGAGTTGGCGCGTCGGGTTTAAAGATGACCCCTACGTTCGGCACTTCGTGTCCTCTCTGCCCCCCGAGGGGGTTGTCCCGCCTGAGGGCGGCCTGGCGGCGGGACTGATGGCCCTCAAATCCACCATCTTCAAAGCCAGTCTGCAAATTGCGGACATCGACAACAGCTACTACGCCGACCATACGCTGACGCTGGCACGCCACCCCAGCGAGACCGATGAACGCATGATGGTTCGCCTGGCTGCGCTGGCTTTGAATGCACACAAAGTGCAAACCGTGTGCGGAGGCGATGGGACACTGGCGTTTGGTGCGGGCCTGTCTGACCCCGATGAGCCCGATGTGTGGCTGCGTGATTTCACCGGCCAGACGCGGCTGTGGATCGAAGTGGGCCAGCCTGAAGACAAACCGCTGATCAAGGCGTGTGGCAAGGCCGACGAAGTGGTGCTGTATTGCTTCAGCAGCTCGGCCGAAATCTGGTGGCGCACGATGGAGAGCAAGCTCTCGCGGCCGCAAAACCTGCGCGTCTACCGGGTGCCGACCGACACCTCCAAATCCCTTATCGCACTGGCCCAGCGCAGCATGCAGCTACAGGCCACGATTCAGGAAGGCGTGCTGATGCTGGGTGACGGTACGAGCACGGTGGACATTGAGCCACTGCGCTGGAAATAGCTCCCTTTTTGATGCCTTTTTAGGCCTCCAGACCTTATTCAATATGCGTAAGCAGCTATTCTTTTTATAGCGACTCTGCGAACTTCTCGGCTGCCCGCTCGGCGTATTTGTTGAACCGCCAGGAGGTGCCATCCATCGTGATGCGCCGCCAGGTCTGGCGTTTTTCCACCGGGCGCATCTCGGTCCAGTACTGCACCTCGGCAAACGTGCGCCCGCAGCCCTTGCACATCTCGTCGCCCTGGCTGGTGGAGCAGATGGCGATGCACGGGGTGTCGGGCGTGGTTTCGTACCAGGCCAGCCAGGCCGCCAGCGCCTGCGGGGGGAAGGAGAACTCATCCGCCTCCACCTCGTGATAAAAAATCATCAGCGCATACACCTCGGCCAGCGCACGGATTTCCGGCTCCAGCGAAAACCCGTCCGGCGACGGCTTTTTGTCGCGCCAGTAATTGATGGCCGACTCTATATCGGTGATGTGGATGCCAGCCATGGGATGCGTTGTAACGGGGATACACGGGGAGTGAGGGAGAGGCATGATAGCGCCCTCAAAGCCATAAAACTTGCAGGGTTTAAGCCGGCTGTGTTTCAATTCGGTCACGAAGGGGAGTAGCTCCCGCTTCTTGCAGCACAGGGAGGTGGCCAAAAACGGACATCGTTGCAGGAGGTATCGACAAGTCGTCATTACGAAGCAATACAAAACATGTACAGCTTCCGGCTTGTTGGGCACATATCGCATGATTCCATGTCGAGCCAGACCTTCGATTGGAGCCCGTAGTGGGTTCGGTCGAGGCGTTTCTGGCAGTATTTCCATACCGCCTGATCTCCACTGACTGATTCATCACGGGTTGTTAATCGAAACGACTCGGAGAACTCACTGTCATGGAATTTCTTTCCGCCCCCTGGTGGTCGGCGTTGCTGGCCATCATCCTCATTGACCTCGTACTGGCTGGCGACAATGCCATCGTCATCGCGCTGGCTGCCCGGCACCTGCCGGACAAACTCAAACGCAAAGCCATCATATGGGGCACAGTGGGCGCGATTGCCGTTCGCTCGGTCATGACGATTGGTGTGGTGTGGCTGCTCAATATTCCGGGGCTGATGCTGGTGGGTGGTCTCGGTTTGATGTGGATCGCCTACAAACTGCTGGCTGACGACGACGGCAACGAACACAGCGGGCCGGTCAGCAACACGTTCTGGGGCGCCATGAAAACCATCGTGGTGGCCGACGCCTTGATGGGCGTTGACAACGTGCTGGGTGTGGCAGGTGCTGCCCACGGTGCTTTTGACCTGGTCATCATCGGCCTGCTGATCAGCGTGCCGATTGTGGTTTTTGGCAGCTCGGTCGTGCTCAAACTGGTGGAGCGATTCCCCGCCATCATCCAGATCGGCGCTGGCGTGCTGGCCTTCACTGCGGCCAAGATGATTGTCAATGAACCCCTGCTGGATGGCGTGTTTGATCCACCAGAGTTTGTGCACACCGCTGCGCGCTGGGCTACCTACGCTGTGGCGGTGGCAGGCGTACTGGCTGCAGGCTGGTGGACAGCCCGTCGCAATCTCCAGCGTGACGACGACAGTCAGCAAAACCAGCAGGCTGCGTGACCTCTGCTCCCTTGTTTCACCCCGTTCTCAACTTTTCATACTTTAAAGGAACACATCATGGACAAGATCATTGTTTATCTGGACGACGCCGATCACGCTTTGCAACAACTGGTTCCCATGAAAAACGTCGCCCAACCCAACGCCGAGATGCAGACGACCCAGTGGGTGCTGGTAGCCTGCGCGCCGCGCATGACCCGACACATCAGCAAATGGGTGAGCCATAGCGCCCGCGAGAACTGGCGTGCCAGCTGGAGCGAAAAATTGTTTGCCCAGATCGTGCCCGTACTCAAGGCCCAGGGCGATACGGTCACAACCGTGGTTGCCAAGGGCCCGCTGCCCACGCTGACCGAACGCCTGCTGACCCAACATCGTGGAGCGCGCGTGCTGGATGCCCGGCATGCAAAATTTGGCCAGGATCTGCCACCGGTCACCAAAGACCAACCCACCGGACACGACAGCCGCTGGAGTGTGCCGGGGGCAGTGGCCGGCATGGGTGCGCTGCTGGTACTGGCCAGCGACTGAATCTGACCGGCAACCGGCCCTGTCCTGGGCTGTACAGGTTTCGGGCCGCGGTGATATGCTGCGGCCATGAAACTCATTGCTAAATGGCTGCTCAGCGCCGCCGCCCTTCTGGCGGTGGCTTATCTGTACAACGGCGTGCAGGTCACCAACTTCACGTCCGCACTGATTGCAGCATTTGTACTCGGCCTGTTCAACACGATTTTGCGCCCCCTGCTGATCGTGTTGACGCTCCCGGTGACGGTTGTCACGCTGGGCCTGTTCCTGTTTGTCATCAACGCCCTGATGTTCTGGGCGGCGGCCAGCGTGCTGGACGGCTTTCACGTGAGCGGCTTTGGCGCGGCGTTGCTGGGCTCGCTGATTTATTCAGCCATGGGCATCGTGATCGAATCAGCGCTCGAGCGCCTGTTCTCGAAGTAAGGCCTGCACTTCCCGCGCCCGGGTGTCGATGATGGACGCCTCGATGTGGTCAACGCCCGCGCCGGGTTTGGCGCTGCGCACCTGCTCTTGCGCAGCCTTGAGTCGCTCGGCTGCTGCTGCGTAATCCATCTGAATGACTTTTGCTTCGGCATCCGCCCGAATGGCGCGCAAAGCTTGTCCTTGCGTGGCATGGGCTACCGACAGCAACTGCCATGCCCCGGCATCCCGGGGATGCGTGGCCACCCAGGTTTGAAGGCGCTGAGCGGCCGCATTTGCCTGACCAGAGCGCATCGCTGCCTGCGACCACAAAAACAGATCGGGTCGGCCCGTTGCGGTAGCAGCCAGCATGGATGAAGCGCGGCGTGCATCTCCTGCGGTCAGCGCGAGCTCGGCCGCCAGCAGGCGTGTCTGGCGGGCTGCGCGTGCATCCGCGCGGGTGAGTTCGGTCAATCGGCCCAGAAGGCCTTCTGCCTGGATGAAGTCCCGCAATCTGGTTGCCGCCAGGACAGCACCGTATAGCGCTGCAGCCTGTCGGGGTGCAGCGACACCCGCCAGATTCTTGCTGTCTGCATCCGCACTCCAGGCGCGCAGGGCATCCACACCCGGGTTCGACAACACGCGGGCGCGGGCAGCCACCATGGCGTGCTCCAGCGTCGCCCCGGAAGAAAGAGATGGCGATACCCCGGCGGGCTGACGCGCCTGCATGTCGGCAATACGCTCGGTCGTGAGCGGGTGACTGCGCAGGTAGGGAAATGAGCCGTTGTCGTTCAACCGCGCTGACTGCTGCAGCTTGTCAAACATGGTCACAAAGGCCCGAGACTCGAAACCCGCCTGCGTCATCACGCCAAAACCTGTGCGGTCAGCCTCACGCTCCATGTCGCGTGAAAAATTAAGCTGGTTTTGCGCTGCAACGGCCTGCCCGCCCACGATCATGGCATTCGCCGCCTCGGGGTTTTTACTCGCGGCCAGAGCGCCCAGAATCATCGCGCCAATCAGCCAAGGGGTCTGGGCGCTTTGCTTGGAGATCAGCCTTGAGATGTGCCGTTGGGTGACGTGGCTAAGCTCATGCGCCAGAACCGACGCCAGTTCGTCACGGCTGGTGACCACGCCAATCAACCCCAAGTGAAGGCCGAAGTAACCGCCCGGCAGGGCAAAGGCATTGATGGTGCGATCACGCCCCATCAAGATCTCCCAGGCAAAACGCTGATCCAGTTCCGGCTGTAAATCACCCCGCGCACGGGCAGAGGCCAGCAGGGGCTGCCAGATGTCCTGCACATATTCAGCCAGAACCGCGTCGTCGATATAGTCCGGATCCCGATACAACTCCCGGACAATCTTGTCACCCAGTCGCCTCTCGGCGCTGCTGGTCATCTCGCTACCGTCACCCAGGTTGGGGAGCTGGGAGCCAGTAGCAGCTGGCGCGGCTGGCGAATTTGTACCCGCTGGGTGCACCGGTTGTGCTTGGGACAACGTGCTGGAGAAGCCGCCAATCGCTATTAAAAGAGTAGCTCCCCACGCAATATTGGTGAGGGCTGAGGCTTGATTTCTCTGGTATTTTTGTATCAAAATGAGTCCAGCGGCATGAAGCCCACCACCTCGGCGGAAATGGGGTCCAAAAATACAGTCCAGTAAGACTTGCGACCGATCATGGGCACGTAAACCAGTGTGTCAGACTTGCGCCCCGTAGCGGCCAGCGTACTATCAATGGCAACCACCCAAGTTGGAAAACGGGACTTCAACCCGGTTACCGGCTTGGCGTTTTGCAGGACATCTGCTGTTCCCGCCGCATAGGATTGCCAAAAATCCGGTCGGGCACTCAATGTTGCCCCTTGCAACGCAGCAAGAGTAGCATTTACTTTCTCGTTATTGTCTTTAAACGGACGCAGCGAGAGCAGCTTGGGGCCCATCAGCGGCAGGCTTTGCAGATTCGCAGGCGCCTGACCCAGCATGTCCAGAGGCACGTCCACCGCATGCACCACAACAAAACGACTGTATTCAAAAACCAGATACACCGGGCGAGCCACAAACACGGACCACAGGCCGTATCCCAAGGCAGCAAGCTGAATCAGCCCGACGACGGTCAGGTCGCGAATCAGTTCACGCCCGGGTTTGCGCCGGTCAAAAATGGCCAGTGTGATCAGGGGGCCCAAAACCACGTCAACCGACACCAGCAGCAAAAACAACTCCCTCCCACCGGAAATCTCACGATAGGGATACGGGTACCACAGCCCAAACACCAAGGCACCGGCGAGTACAGCCAGAACCAAACTGATGCCCAGGTGGATGCCGCTGGCTTTGAAGCGGTCTTTCCAGAAAGAAGGGGCTGAACTCGTCATGATCGTATGATGCCGGACATAAATAAACGTTTTGTAAAGTTAGTTTACCGATGAGTTCCCTCACCCATTTTGACGCCCAGGGCCAAGCCCATATGGTGGACGTGGCCGCCAAGGCTAGCACGCATCGCATCGCCGTGGCGGGCGGGCGCATTGACATGCTTGCGTCCACGCTGGCGATTATCGAGGCCGGTACCGCCAAAAAGGGGGATGTGCTGGGCATTGCCCGAATTGCCGGCATTCAGGCAGCCAAGAAAACCAGTGACCTGATCCCGCTTTGCCATCCCTTGGCCCTGACACGAGTTGCTATTGATTTTGTAGCTTCTCACGCAGAATCAATGGCAGGTAGTCACGTTTTTTGTACTGCAACAGTTGAAACTGTCGGACCTACCGGCGTGGAGATGGAAGCCCTCACCGCAGTCCAAGTGGCACTGCTCACCATTTATGACATGTGCAAAGCCGTGGACCGCGGCATGACCATCAACGACGTCAAGCTGCTGGAGAAGCACGGTGGCAAATCAGGGAGCTTTGTAGCCGACTAGATGTCTTTAGTCAGCGTCATCGTTGGCATTTCCCTTTGCCCAACGCTCGTACTCCTGTGGATACGCAATCTTGAAGCGCTGTACGTAAGACAAGGCCTCGTCGTTGCGGCCCAGCATGGTAGCGCTTTCTACCAGCTTCTCCACCACCCTCGCTTCCGGTGAGTAATGCAGCACCTGATGCGCCATGGCGTTGAGCCGGGCGGCATTTTCCGGCTCAACGGGCGTGGTGGTCAATTCAGCAAAGTTCACCTGATCCGCGAAAAGCCGGGAACTCTTGAGTTTGCCCAGCGTGTTGTCACGGTAAACGGCATCGCGCACTTCGGGGTCCAGGTAAATCTGGCTGATGCGGTGGTAATCCCAGGCAGCATAGGCTATGGGCGCCATCAGCAATGCGGCGACGAGCATTTGCCGGGCCCAAGCCTTGGGCATGATTTGTTGTCGTGCGGGAGTGGCGGTACGCCCACCGGCAGTCAGCAACCAGACGCTAAGGCCAAACGCAATCTGGAACGGCCCGTACCACAAGGGGTACTCCAGCAAGCTGTGCAGCAAAATCACGACCAGCACGCCCCAAGCCAGCTGGCGTGTAGTATCCCGCTCCCGCCATGGCTGAGCGTGCCAAACAAGCCACAGGCCACCACCACAAACCGCCAGCGACAGTGGCACACCCAACTCCACTGCCAGATGCAGCGGCAGATTGTGCGCATTGTCGAGAATCTCACAGAACCGCTCACCGGGGTAGAGCGTGATGAAGTGGGCATAGTCCAGTTCGCCCCACCCCCAGCCCCACCACGGCTTTTGCGCAATGAGATGCAGCACGTTAGCCCACATGACACGCCGGCTGCTGCACCCCATGTCTTCCGTCATCCGCTTCATCAAGCCACCACCTGCCTGTCCGGTGGCCCACTCCAGCCACACGGGCAAGGCCAACACGGCGAGCAGATACATCGCCAGCGCCGCCACACTCAAGCCCACCAGTCGCCATTGGCTTCGAGGGTGCCACAGAAATGTCAGCGCAGTCACCAGCAGCCACTGCAGCAAGCCCGTGCGGGAACCGCTTGCCGCATTGCCGAGCGCCAGTGGCAATACCAACGCATACCCGGCCAAAATTCTGTATCCGCGATTGTCTGTTTCGCCCGTGTCTTCCTGTACGGGCAAGCGCCACTGCGCCACATGCCACAACAAGGCCAGCAGGCCGATACTCGTGAGTGTGGCGAACTGGTTCCTCTGTCGCAGGTTGGCGAATGCCTCGCCCAAACTGGCGGCATGCAACCATGGGGTTAACCCTTGCGTCAGGCCAAAATATTGAAGCAGCCCCATGAGTGCACTCAATACAGCCGCCAGCAACCAGGAGACGGCAACGGATCGGGCGGTGAGCCGCGCATGAAGCAGGCAAACGAATGCCGCGCAAAAAGCCGATACCAGCCATGGCGTAACAGCAGGTGATGGCCCGCCAGCAAATGGATTGAGCCACGGAATCAGCAGGGCCACAGGCACAAGCATGGGTACGGCGGAGAGGCCTGCAGATTTCACGGCAGTTTCAGTTGCGCCAGTTGCGGGTGTTTCTCTCTTGCCAGAGTTTCCCAGTGGTCCTTGATATCGAGATAGGCTTTTTGGCCGTGCATGGCACGTATCACTTTGAGTTGTCGAATGGCTTCTTCGGGGTTGCCGTTCAATGCCAGGGCAAGAGCATATCGGTTTTGGGTGGCCGAACCCGGAAAGCGCAGGGCAATCCTGCGGACCAATTCAATGCGCTCCGCATTCATGTCAGGAGTTGGCACGATGCGGGGACCTTCTATCAGCGCGCCAAGCTGCGTCAGCAAGATGATGTCAGGGCGCTGGTAGTCGCCAGGCGTGTGCCCCAGGCGCAGAGCCTCAAACCGGGCAACGCGGAAATCTTCTTCGATGGCAATGTACTCAATCACGCTCCAGGCCATTGCCGC